>NZ_MSXW01000009.1 GCF_001945445.1 Pseudomonas sp. PA27(2017) | reverse complement strand
GGCGCATTCTACAGCGTTACAAACCGCTGTCAACACCCTCTTTTACCGCCTTCGATCAACCTGACCGAACCATCAACAGAACCACTCAAACCACCCTGTCGATGCCGGCGCATTCTACTCGAATTCGCCGTCCGTGCAACCTTTATTTCCATCTAACTCGTTGATCTACAAGGAGTTTTCAGATCAGGCTGCGCCGGAAGTGGTGCGCATTATAGGCCTCCACAAGATCAGGTCAACCGTTTATTTCATCTAATTGAAATAAAGCTGCCAGCCGGGCCCCCTCTATATGAGCAGCAACCTGAACAGGCCTATTTCAGGCCCAGCCGCCGGGCCAACCGCTGCAGGTTGGCCCGATCCACTGCCAGCTCGCGCGCCACGTCCGCCCAGCGCCCGGTATGACGATCGAGGGCTGCCTCTATAACGCGCCGCTGATAGTCATCCACCGCGTCGCGAAGCGACTGCCCCGCTGGCGGTACCTGTGACTCGCTCGTCCCGCTCACCTCTTCTTCTATATAGCTACGATGCGCGGGATGCAGGTCCAGCGCGCGGCTGTCGATGGTCAGTATCTGCGGACGCTCGGCACAGGCCGACAGCGCCTTGATCGCTGCGCGGCCGATCAGGTGCTCCAACTCTCTAACATTGCCCGGCCAGTCATGCTGCAAGAGCGTCTTCTGCACATCCGGCGCAAGACGCAGGCTGCGCAGCCCCAGGCGCGCACGATTGTCTTCGAGAAAGTACCCCGCCAGCAGCAACACGTCGCGCCCCCGCTCACGCAGGGCTGGCACCTTGAGCGGGTAGACGCTCAGGCGATGATAGAGGTCGGCACGAAAGCGCCCAGCACGCACCTCTTCGGCCAGGTCGCGGTTGGTAGCCGCCAGCACCCGCACATCGACCCGGTGCTCGCGATCCGACCCCACGCGTTGCAGCTGCCCGCTCTGCAATACCCGCAGCAGCTTTGATTGCACTGCCAGGGGCAGCTCGCCTACCTCATCGAGAAACAGGGTGGCACCGTCAGCCAGTTCGAACTTGCCACGCCGCTCGCTGACCGCTCCCGAAAATGCGCCCCGGACGTGACCGAACAACTCGCTCTCCACCAAGGTATCCGGCAGCGCCGCACAGTTGATGCTGACCATGGGTCGTGAGGCCCGGGCCGACGCTCCATGCAGCGCCTCGGCCACCAGCTCCTTGCCCACGCCCGTCTCGCCACTGATCAGCACCGTCAGGTCACTGCTGCCGACCAACTCAATCTCCTGCAGCAGCGCCTTGTGCCTGGGGCTCTGACCGATCATCTCCCTAGGCCGCACGGCGGCAGCTGCTTGCTTATAAAGGTCGGCGCGGCGCTGCTCATCTTCCACGCGCCCCATAAGCAGGGAAATGCGCTCACTGGCCGCCACGGTCGCCGCCGCGAGACTGGCGAAAGCTTCCAGCATGCCCAGGTCGACACGGCCGAAGCTGCTCGACTGCAGCGAGTCCAGGGTCAGCAGCCCCCAGAGCTGCTCTTTCACATACAGCGGGCAACCCAGGCAGTCATGCACTTCCAGGTGCCCATGCTGCCCTTCCAGCAAGCCATCGTAGGGATCGGGCAACTCGCAGTCGGCGGCAAAGCGGGTGGGCCCGCGATGCTGCAACAGCTCATGCAGGCGCGGATGCTCGCTCACCTTGAAGCGTCGACCCATGGTGTCGGCGCTCAGCCCCTCCACGGACAGCGGCACCAGCACCTCGCCGTCGAGCCTGAGCAGCGCCACGGCGTCACAGGGAAACAGCTGCCGCAAGGCAGCGAGCAGCCGTCGATAGCGCTCACGCTCGGGGAGTTCGCGGGACAGGTCATCCACCAGCGGAAGCAGGGCAACCAGCAACGGATTTGAAGTCATAAAGACACCAATAGAGTCATAAAGACACGAAAGCATCTAAGTCAAAAAGACTCATAGCATGCCCAACCCCAGTAATCCAGCGGCCTCGCAAGTTGGCACGGGATCTGTAATGAGCCAGGTAGAGAAAACATCCATGCCTTGCGACAGGAACGATCACCATGCTGAGCAACCAACAACGCGCCATCATCAAAGCCACCGTGCCCCTGCTGGAAACCGACGGCGAAGCCCTGACCCGACACTTCTACGCGATGATGCTGAAGGAGTATCCGCAGGTACGCCCGCTGTTCAATCAGGCCCACCAGGCCAGCGGTGCCCAGCAGCGCGCACTGGCTAATGCGGTGCTCATGTATGCCCGCCACATCGACCGCCTGGAGGCGCTCGGCCCGCTGGTAGGCCAGATCGTCAACAAGCACGTGGCGCTGCAGATCCTGCCGGAACATTACCCGATCGTGGGCAGTTGCCTGTTGCGGGCCATTCGCGAAGTGCTGGGTGAGGAAATCGCTACGGATGACGTGATCCAGGCTTGGGGCGTGGCCTACGGGCAACTGGCGGACATCCTGATCGGCGCCGAAGAGCAAGCGTACAAGGAACACGAACAGGCACCGGGCGGGTGGCGCGGGTCGCGCGACTTCAAGGTGGTCAGCAAGAACGTCGAGAGCGAGGAGATCACTTCTTTCCTCCTGGCGCCGGTGGACGGCGGGGCCGTGCTACGCCAGCAGCCGGGACAATACATCGGCCTGCGCATGGTCATCGACGGCCAGGAACAGCGCCGCAACTACTCGCTTTCCGCTCAGGGCAACGGCCGCGACTACCGCATCAGCGTAAAGCGCGAAAACGAGGGCAAGGTGTCCAACTACCTGCATGACCATGTTCAGGAAGGCGACACCCTGGAACTGTTTCCGCCGGCGGGTGACTTCGTGCTGCGCCCCTCGAGCAAGCCCCTGGCATTGATCACCGCGGGCGTAGGCATCACTCCGGCGTTGACCATGCTGGAAGCGGCCCGCGAAAGCGGCCGGCCGATTCATTTCATTCACTATGCGCGCCACGGCGGGGTACATGCCTTCAAACGGTGGATCGAAGAACAGAGCCGCGATTACCCACAGATCAGTTACCGCTTCTGCTACAGCGCCCCGCGTGACGGTGACCAGCCCCATGCCCAGGGTGTGGTCAGCCGCGAACAACTGGCCGACTGGCTGCCGGAAGACCGCGACCTGGACGCGTACTTCCTCGGGCCGAAGCCCTTCATGGCGCAGGTCAAGCGGCACCTGAGCGACCTCGGGGTTCCCGGCGAACAGTGCCACTACGAGTTCTTCGGCCCGGCCTCCCAGCTGGACGCCTGAGTACACTCATCGTCTCTGACTCGTCGGCTCACGCCGGGTCAGATCACGCCCTGATCCCGTAGCGCCTGAATCTGCTCGGCGTCCAGCCCCAGCACCTCGCCGAGCACCCGCTCGGTGTGCTCCCCCAACAGCGGCGGCGCCTGGCGATATTCGACGGGGCTGGCCGACAGCCGCAGCGGGCTGGCCACCTGAGGCGTGTTGCCCGCCAACGGATGGGGCAGGTCAAGACGCAGCCCCCGGGCGATAACCTGCGGATCGGCGAACACCTGCTGCAGATCGTTGACCGGCCCGCATGGCACGCCTGCCGCTTCGAGCAGGCCGACCCATTGCGCGGTGGTACGGAACACCGTGGCCTGGCGGATCAGCGGGATCAGCTCGGCCCGGTGGGCGACACGCTGGCCGTTGCTGGCAAAGCGCGGGTCCGCGCCCCATTCGGGATGCCCGGCCACTTCGCAGAACTTGCGGAACTGGCTGTCGTTACCCACCGTGAGGATCAGGTCGCCATCGGCGGTCGGGAAGGCTTGGTAAGGCACGATGTTGGGGTGGGCATTGCCCAGGCGCTTCGGCGAAACACCGGTGGTCAGGTAATTCATCGCCTGGTTGGCCAGGCACGCCACCTGCACGTCGAGCAGGGCCATGTCGATGTGCTGGCCCTCGCCGGTCTTGTCGCGGTGCGCCAGCGCCGCCAGCACGGCGACCGTGGCGTACAGCCCGGTGAGGATGTCGGTCAGCGCGACGCCGACCTTGACCGGGCCGCCGCCCTCGCCGCCATCGGGCTGGCCGGTCAGGCTCATCAGGCCGCCCAGGCCCTGGATCATGAAATCATAACCGGCACGCTTGGCGTATGGGCCGTCCTGGCCGAAACCGGTGATCGAGCAATAGATCAGCCGCGGGTTGATTGCCTTGAGGCTGGCGTAATCCAGTCCGTAGGCCGCCAGGCCGCCGACCTTGAAATTCTCGATGAGGATGTCCGATTTGGCCGCCAGCTCGCGCACCAGGCGCTGACCTTCGGCCTGGGTGAAATCCAGGGTCAACGACTGCTTGTTGCGGTTGGCGGCGAGGAAATAGGCCGCCTCGCTGGTGTCGCGCCCCTCTCCATCACGCAGGTAAGGCGGCCCCCAGTGGCGGGTATCGTCACCGACCTTGGGCCGTTCGACCTTGATGACCTCGGCGCCGAGGTCGGCCAGGTTCTGCCCGCACCAGGGGCCGGCGAGCACGCGGGACAGGTCGAGTACGCGTAAATGAGACAGAGCACCGGACATCGCAGAGGCCTCGTACGGAGATGACGCAGGCGCTCCCACGCCAGGCGCGGGAACGATCGACAACCTGGAGCGGCTTAGAAGAAGGCCTGGATGCCCGTCTGCGCCCGCCCCAGAATCAGCGCGTGCACATCGTGGGTGCCCTCATAGGTGTTGACCACCTCGAGGTTGACCAGATGGCGGGCCACGCCGAATTCGTCGCTGATGCCGTTACCGCCCAGCATGTCACGGGCCATCCGGGCGATATCCAGAGCCTTGCCGCAGCTGTTGCGCTTCATGATCGAAGTGATTTCCACCGCCGCGGTGCCTTCGTCCTTCATCCGCCCCAGGCGCAGGCAGCCCTGCAGGGCCAGAGTGATTTCGGTCTGCATGTCGGCCAGCTTCTTCTGGATCAGCTGGTTGGCGGCCAATGGGCGGCCGAACTGCTGACGATCCAGGGTGTACTGGCGCGCCGTGTGCCAGCAGGCTTCGGCAGCGCCCAGCGCGCCCCAGCTGATGCCGTAGCGAGCCGAGTTCAGGCAGGTGAACGGGCCGCGCAGGCCGCGCACATCGGGGAACGCGTTCTCTTCGGGGCAAAACACGTTATCCATGACGACTTCGCCGGTGATCGACGCACGCAGGCCGACCTTGCCGTGAATCGCCGGCGCCGACAGGCCTTCCCAGCCTTTTTCCAACACGAAGCCGCGGATCTCGCCGGCATCGTCCTTGGCCCAGACCACGAAGACATCGGCAATCGGGCTATTGGTGATCCACATCTTGTTGCCGGTCAGGCGGTAACCGCCGTCGACCTTCTTGGCGCGGGTGATCATCGAGCCCGGATCGGAGCCGTAATTCGGCTCGGTGAGGCCGAAGCAGCCGATGTACTCGCCAGAGGCCAGCTTGGGCAGATACTTCTGCTTGGTCGCCTCGCTGCCGAATTCATTGATCGGCACCATCACCAGCGACGACTGTACGCTCATCATCGAGCGGTAGCCGGAGTCGATACGCTCCACTTCGCGAGCGATCAGCCCGTAGCACACGTAGTTGAGGCCGCTGCCACCGTAGGCTTCAGGAATGGTCGCGCCAAGCAGGCCGGTTTCGCCCATCTCGCGGAAGATCGCCGGGTCGGTTTTTTCATGACGGAAGGCCTCGAGCACCCGCGGCGCCAACTTGTCGGCGGCAAATTGCTCAGCGCTGTCACGCACCATGCGTTCTTCTTCGGTGAGCTGCTGGTCGAGCAGCAGCGGGTCGATCCAGTTGAAGCTTGCCTTGCCAGCCATCGTGAAA
This sequence comes from Pseudomonas sp. PA27(2017), assembly GCF_001945445.1. GTDB lineage: Bacteria > Pseudomonadota > Gammaproteobacteria > Pseudomonadales > Pseudomonadaceae > Aquipseudomonas. The sequence goes on along the minus strand of NZ_MSXW01000009.1, from coordinate 174,319 downwards.
TCCTCGGGCAGTAACGTGTGAGCTGAGCCTAAAAGCCTAGCCGGCTGCCCGCAAACGACTAATCTGCATGCCACTGTGCAAAAAGATCACTCCGAGATAGCCTTTATATTAATAAAAAGCGCTATCCAGTGAGGTACTTGCACAGATGCGTCGAAAGATTCCCAGCACCGCGGCACTGGTGGCCTTTGAGGCCTCCGCCCGCCACCAGAGTTTCACCCGGGCAGCCGATGAACTGGCGCTGACCCAGGGCGCGGTTTGCCGGCAGATCGCCGGGCTCGAAGCTTTTCTTGGCGTTGAGCTGTTTCGCCGCTCGCGCCGCGGCGTATTGCTGACCGAAGCAGGCACCGCCTATGCGGCCAAGGTAGCCGCGCAGCTCGATGCCGTGGAGCGCGACACCCTGGCGCTGATGGGTGCCCAGGGCGCCATGGGCCTGGAGCTCGCCGTGGTACCAACCTTCGCGACGCAATGGCTGCTGCCGCGACTCAAGGACTTCCAGCGATTGCACCCGGAGGTCACCGTGCACCTGACCAACCGCACACGACCGTTCCTGTTCGCCGACACCGGCTTCGACGCGGCGATCTATTTCGGCGATGGCGACTGGTCGGGTACCGAGGCGCATTTTCTGATGCACGAACACCTGACGCCGGTGTGCAGCCCCATGCTGCTCGGCGGCCAGCCGGCCACCGTCGAGCGAATCGCCGAACTGCCGCTGCTGCAGCAGAGCACCCGCCCCTACGCCTGGCGCCAGTGGTTCGCGGCGCAGGGGCTGAACATCAGTCGCGACATGACCGGCCCGCGCCTGGAACTGTTCTCGATGCTCGCCGAGGCGGCCCGCCATGAAATGGGCGTGGCGTTGATCCCGCCGTTTCTCATCCAGCGCGAACTGGCGGACGGCAGCTTGGTGGTCGCCCTCGATCGACCGGTACCCGACGGCGGCCGCGCCTATTATCTGACCGTGCCGGAGCGCAAGGTCGAGTCGGCGGCGCTGCAGGCCTTTCGTGACTGGCTCCTGGGGCAAGCCCAGCAGTACCGGGCGCAGGGCTGATCAAGCGTTTAGCAGAGCCAGCCGGCGACCTCAGGCCACCTTGCGCTCACGTATGCAGGTCGGCCCGGCCCGCTCGACCACCCGATGCTCGACGTCCTGGCGCAGGCCAAGCAGAAAGGCCGCCTCGGCGACCACGAACAGCGGCCCGATGATCAGCCCCATCAGGTCGTCGACGAATGCCGGCTTGCGGCCTTCGTAGAAATGGCCGATGAACTGGATGATCCAGCCGACCACGAACAGACCCAGGCCCATGCTCAGCCACAGCGCCGTGCCGGCCATCGCCAACCCGGCGCTGAACCACAGGCACAACCCTAGCAACACGCCCATCACCACACCGAAGCGGACGTCCAGGCGCAAGTAGAACAGGGTGCTGAGCAGCGCGGCCAGGGTGGCCGGCGAGAGCCACAGACTGCCCACCAAAAGGCCCGGTCGCGACAGCAGCACGGTAACGGCCAGCACGATCATCGGAATGCCGACGAAGTGAGTGACGATATTGCGCCGATCACGGTGATAGGCCGCATATTGGGCGAGGTGATCCACCAGGGTTTTCATTGTTGTTATCCTCTCGGGGTACGTGCCGCCTAATCATGGCGCGGCTCGTGCGCCAGCACTGTCAGCTAGCCGACAAAGCGGAATTTCCATGAACGATCTGCGCGATACCTTGCATCAAGGCCAATGGTTCGCCGCGTTGCCGCCAGCGTTACAACAGGCGTTGCTGGCGCAAGGCAAGCTGCTGAGCCTGGAGGCCGGGCAACGCCTGTTCAGCCGTGGCGACGCGCCCAGCGGGCTGTACGCCGTATTGAAGGGCGCCATGCGCGTCGGCAGCGTGGGTGAAGATGGCCGGGAAGCCCTGCTGGTGCTGGTGGAAGCGCCGCATTGGTTCGGTGAGATCGCCCTGTTCGACGGCCAGCCACGCACCCATGACGCGGTTGCCGAAGGCGCCAGCAGCCTGCTGCATGTGCCCCAGGCCGGCCTCCTGGCCCTGCTCGACACGCATCCTGCCTACTGGCGCGACCTCGCCCTGTTGATGGCTCACAAGGTGCGCCTGGCCTTCATCGCACTCGAGGAGATCAGCCTGCTACCCGCCGCGCAGCGTCTGGCGCGGCGCCTGCTGCTGATCGCCGAGGACTATGGCGAAACCCAGGGCCCGCGGCGCATCATCCACATGTCCCAGGAGCAATTGGCGGCGATGCTGGCCATCTCCCGGCAGACCGCCAATGGCGTACTCAAGGATCTGCAGGCCCGCAGTATCGTCAGGCTGACCTACGGCGAAATCGAGATTCTCGACCTGGATGAACTGCGCAAGGCCGCGCAGTGAACCATGAAGCTTTTGTGACAGCAGAACCAATGGCCAAGCGCCATGTCCTTATTGATTCTCCAACCCCAGGCCAGCTGAATGAACAGCGGCCGCGAACGATACGGGATGCCGTTGCCAGACTCTGCCCTCGCTACCGCCCTGCCCGCCGTACTCGCCGGCCCGCTATTGCGCCGGCTGGAGCCGGGCCGCCTGGTACTCTGGCTGGTCGCCAGCCGCCCGCTGCAACTGACGCTGCGCCTGGCGCCCGGCGAGCAGCCCGCCGGTGATTACCCGCTGGGCGACGATGCCTGCCAGCGCCTGGTGGTCGGTGAGCACGCGGTCATCCACCTGATCGACCTGCACCTCGACACGCCGCTGCCCCAGGACACCCGGATCGACTACGACCTGCTGATCGACGGCGCCCAAGGCATCGCCGAGTGGGCCACGCACCTGCTATATGACGGCGCGACCTGCCCCAATTTCGTGCTGCGCACGCGCATCGATCACCTGCTGCATGGCTCCTGCCGCAAACCGCACCATGCCGCCAAGGACGGGCTACTGTGTGCCGACCGTCTGTTGGCCACGCCCCATGCGCCCCACGAGCGGCCCGCGCTGCTGATGCACAGCGGTGACCAGGTGTATGTCGACGATGTCGCCGGCCCGATGCTGTACGCCATCCACCAATTGATCGAGCGCCTGGGCCTGTACCACGAACGGCTCGAAGGCGCCGTCATCGACGACAGTGCCGACCTGTATCGACACCCGGCCAGCTACTATCACCGCGCCGATCTGCTGCCCGCGCTGAAGAGCAACGAAACCCTGCGCGAGCGCTTCTTCGGTGGCACGGAGAAACCCATCTTCACCAGCAGCAATGCCGACAACCACCTGGTCACCCTGGCCGAAGTGCTGGCCATGTACCTGCTGGTCTGGTCGCCCACCCCCTGGCAACTGCTCGATAACGCGGCGCCCGAGCTGAACGCCGAAGACGCCCAGCGCTATGACAGCGAGCGCGCCTGCATCGCGGCATTCGCCGACAACCTCGGTGACGTGGCACGGGTGCTGGCGCACCTGCCGAACCTGATGATCTTCGACGACCACGACATCACCGATGACTGGAACCTGTCGGCCCAGTGGGAGGAAACCGCCTACGGCCATCCTTTCTCCAAGCGCATCATCGGCAATGCGCTGATCGGCTACCTGCTGTGCCAGGGCTGGGGCAACGACCCGGATGCCTTCGCCGAACCGCTGGCCAATGCCCGAGCGCTGTGCGAGCGAGCGCGAGACGCTGGCCTGGACAGCCCGGCCCAGGATCGCCTGATCGACGAGTTGATGAGTTTCCAGCACTGGCATTACGTGCTGCCCAGCAGCCCGGCGCTGCTGGTGCTCGATACCCGCACCCGCCGCTGGCGCAGCGAGCGCAACCTCAAGCGCCCATCCGGATTGCTCGACTGGGAAGCGCTCAGCGAACTGCAACAGAACCTGCTCGACCACCCGAGCGCCATCATCGTCTCGCCGGCGCCGATGTTCGGGGTCAAGCTGATCGAAGCCGTGCAGCGGATATTCAGCTGGGCCGGCCACCCGCTGATGGTCGATGCGGAAAACTGGATGGCACACCGCGGTGCCGCCAGCGTGATGATGAACATCTTCCGCCACTCGCGCACACCCCGAGACTACGTGGTGCTGTCCGGCGACGTGCACTACTCGTTCTTCTACGAGGTCAAGGTGCGGCACCGGTTGCGCGGCCCGACCATCTGGCAGATCACCAGCAGCGGCGTGAAGAACGAATTCCCACGCCGTCTGCTGGATGTCTTCGACCGCCTCAATCGCTGGCTGTACGCGCCCTGGTCACCACTCAACTGGCTGACCAAGCGCCGGCGCATGCAGGTTTTCCCGCACATTCCCAAACACAGCAGGTCGGGCGAGCGGCTGTGGAATTCCGCCGGTCTTGGTCAGGTGTTCTTCAATGCCAAGGGCCAGCCGAGCCGGGTGTTCCAGCTCAACGCCGACGGCTCGCCGCGAACCGAATTCATCGACGACCGCGACGAAGTGGCCGAGTCCAGCGAAGCGCCGAAACACGTTTAAGTGCGGCGCCGTGGCGGGCTAGCGGCGTGCCCAGGTTTCGAAACGATGTGCGGGTGCCTCATCGGTGGCCGCCTGCTCGTCGCACTCGACGCGCTGCCATTGCGCCTCGTCGAAGGCCGGAAACCAGGCGTCGCCCTCCGGCTGCAGCGCCACCCGGGTCAGGTACAGGCGGTCGGCATCCGGCAGCGCCTGTTCATAAAGCTGGGCACCGCCGATCAGCATCACCTCGTCGACACCCTGCTCGCGCGCCCAGGCTTCGGCACGCTGATGTGCGGCCTCGACCGTGGCGAAGACTTCCGCGCCTTCTAGCTGCAGGCCTGCCTGGCGGCTGACCACCAGATTGAGACGTCCCGGCAACGGACGGCCGAGGGAATCCCAGGTCTTGCGGCCCATGATGATCGGCTTGCCGAGGGTCATGGCCTTGAAGTGCTTGAGATCCGCCGGCAAGCGCCAGGGCAGTTGATTGTCGCGGCCAATCACGCGATTTTCGGCGAGGGCGGCGATCAGGCAGAGGGGGAGTCGAGTCGTCATGGCGGCGAGCATAGCAGAGGGCCGCGTGCCGTCGCATGACTTGCTGCATTGTCATGCGCGCGCCATGGTTGATGGTGCAGGCTAACCCTTCAAATCGCCAGGAAGCCCTCTCCATGCCGACCCACCAGCCCCGCGCGCTGCTGCTCAGCGCCCTGCTCGCCCTGCCCTTCACCGCCAACGCGGAACAACCGACAGCCCCCGCAGCCAAGCGCGCCGACGACGGCAAGCCGCTGATCATCGCCCATCGCGGCGCCAGCGGTTACCTGCCCGAGCACACCCTGGCCGCCTATGCGGTCGCGGTGCTGCAGGGCGCGGACTACATCGAGCCGGACCTGGTGATGAGCAAGGACGGCCAGCTGTTCGCCCGCCATGACAACGAACTGGGTTTGACCACCGACGTGGCCGAGCACCCGGAGTTCGCCGACCGCAAACGCAAGCAGCGCATCGATGGGGTCGAGCTCGATGGCTGGTTCAGCGAGGACTTTACCGCCGCCGAGCTCAAACGCCTGCGCGCCATCGAACGCATCCCCGATACCCGCCCAGGCAACACGCGCCTGGATGGCCAGTTCGAGATTCCGACCCTGCAGGAAATCATCGGCCTGGTGAAGGCGCTGCAGGTCAGCCAGGGCCGCGAGATCGGTCTGTATATCGAGACCAAGCACCCCGCGCACTTCCAGCAGCTCGGGCTGGCCATGGAGAAACCTCTGGTAGAGGCGCTGGCCCGCAACGGCTATCGGGACTCAGAGGCACCGGTGTTTATCCAGTCGTTCGAAGTGAGCAACCTCAAGGCCCTGCGCCAGCTCAGCCCGCTGCGCCTGGTGCAGCTGTACGGCAAGGGCCAGCCACAGGATCAGGTCGAGTTGGGTAATCCGCTGACCTACGCGCAGATGGCCACGCCTGCTGGATTGAAGGCAGTGGCCGAGTACGCCAACGGCGTGGGCCCGGACAAGGGCTACGTGATCCCACGCCAACCGGACGGCAGCCTGGGTGAGCCGACACGTTTTGTCACCGATGCCCATGCAGCCGGCCTCAAGGTTCATCCCTACACCTTCCGCGCCGAAAACCAGTTCCTGCCCACCGACCTGCAACGGGGCAGCGACCCGGCCACCCGCGGCGACATCGACGCCGAGCTGCGCGCCTTCCTGGCCACGGGCATCGATGGCCTGTTCATCGATCAGCCGGATATCGCCGTGCGCCTGCGCGACGCCGCCAGACACTAGGGTCTGTTGCCGTTTCACGCACGGCCGCGCCGGAGCCCGTTTTGTCGCGAGGCAAGGCACGAGCCGCGAAGTTTAGTGGGCTAAATGAGCCGGCGAGAAACGCAGCGTCGCGACAAAACGGGCCCGGCCCTTCGGGTTGTGCGGGAAGTCTCGCCATGCGTCGTTGGAGGACTTGGCAAGGGAAAACGCGGACGGCTAGTCCATTACCTGCGTCCTCCGCCTAGCGGATCGCCGCCCGGCCTGGCGAGATTTCTCGCGACAACGCGGCTCGCGTTGAAACGGCAACAGACCCTAGCTGCGAGCTGTTGTCATTCACCACGCAGCGGGTATGCTCCCGGAGACTGACACTCACCGGGAGATCGCGTGTCCCTACCCAAGCTGCAACGCCTCTGGCTTTGCGAGGCCGTGCGCCTGCGCGAAGAACATGCCGGCCTGCTCGAAGACAGCGAAGCCAACCGCCGCGCCCAGGTAGCCGGTGGCGACCTGGCCACCCGTATCGAACACCGCGCCCTGCACCTGGCCGAACGTGACGGCCAAGTGCAGGCGCAGCGCCACTGGCTGCAAGGCGCGCGCCTGGCCCTGCTGCTGCTCGGCCTGCTGGCCCTGGCCAGTGGCGCCGGCCTGGCGGTAGCGGCCCTGGGTGACGGGCAGACGCCGGTGAACGTGTTCTGGGCCCTGGGCAGTATGCTCGGCCTGCATATTCTGATGCTGCTGGGCTGGTTGCTCGGCCTGCTGTTCGGTGGCGGTCATGGCGCGGTGCTCGGCCGTCTGTGGCTGTGGCTCAGCGAAAAGCTGGCCCGCGATGCCAGCGCACTGCACACCGGCCCGGCCCTGGTTCTGCTGCTGCGTCGCCAGCGCCTCAATCGCTGGCTGGTCGGCATGGCCGTACACGGCCTCTGGCTGGTGGCGCTGACCACCGCCCTGGTAATGCTGCTGGCGCTGCTCTCCACCCGCCGCTATGGCTTCGTCTGGGAGACCACTCTGCTCGGCGGCGATACCTTCGTCGCCCTGACCCAGGCTTTGGGCGCATTGCCTGGCCTGCTCGGTTTTCCGGTGCCCGATGCCGCCACCATCCGCGCCAGCGGCGACAGCCCCTTGCCGCTGGAAGCCGCCCGCCATGCCTGGGCCGGCTGGCTGATCGGCGTGCTGGTGATCTACGGGCTGCTGCCGCGCCTGCTGCTGGGCCTGGTGTGCCTGTGGCGCTGGCGAGCCGGCACGGCCCGGCTGACCCTGGACCTGTCGCAACCCGGCTACGACCTGCTGCGTGACCGCCTGCAACCCAACAGCGAGCGCTTAGGCATCTGCGATGCCGAACCGACGCAGTTGCATCGGGTGCAGCCGGCTGCCGGCGTCGCCGCAAGCGACGGCGCACTGCTGGTGGCGATCGAGCTCGACGACCGCCGCCCCTGGCCGCTGGCCCTGCCCAAGTCGGTGGCCGACGCCGGGATCATCGACAGCCGTGAGCAACGCCGTCAGTTGCTCGACCAGCTCATCCGTTTTCCGCCGGCGCGCCTGGCCATCGCCTGCGATCCACGGCGTTCACCGGACCGCGGTAGCCTGGCACTGCTCGCCGAACTGGCCCGCAGTGCCGGCGAAACACGCATCTGGCTGCTGCAGCCACCCCAGGGCGAGACCCTCGACAGCGAGCGCCTCGGCGACTGGCACAAGGCGCTGGACGACCTGCAACTGGCCCACCGCGGCAGCTCGCCGCTGACCTGGCTGGAGACCGGCCATGACTGAAGAGAACCGTAGGCGTGGATCGGGGCGCGCAGCCGGCGATCCTTTCATCCAACGTGCAACTGTGAAGCCTGGTGGATCGGTCAAGCGTCATCCACCCTACCGCACTGAGGCCCGAATCAGCGTAGGAGCCGCGCCCTCCCAGCGAATGGGTACCGCACCGCTGCTACGGCTCCATGGCTCCCTTCGCATCGCCCCGAGGTCGGGGCTCCTACAGGATCGAAACGGGAGCCAGTACCCATGACCCAGGCCCTGAGATTCGCCGTGGTCGGCCACACCAACGTCGGCAAGACCTCGCTGCTGCGTACCCTGACCCGTGACGTCGGCTTTGGCGAGGTATCCCACCGCCCCAGCACTACCCGCCACGTCGAGGGCGCGCGCCTGTCGGTGGACGGCGAGGCGCTGCTGGAGCTCTACGACACGCCCGGCCTGGAAGATGCCATCGCCCTGCTCGATTACCTCGACGGGCTCGACCGCCCCGGCGAGCGCCTCGACGGCCCGGCGCGACTGGCGCGCTTCATGGAAGGCAGCGAGGCGCGCCAGCGCTTCGAGCAGGAAGCCAAGGTGCTGCGTCAGCTGCAGGCCTCGGACGCCGGCCTGTATGTAATCGACGCCCGCGAGCCGGTGCTGGCCAAGTATCGCGACGAGCTGAACGTGCTGGCCATGTGTGGCCGGCCGCTGCTGCCTGTGCTGAATTTCGTGGCCAGCGCCAACCACCGTGAGGACGACTGGCGCGAAGCCCTGGCGCGCCTGGGGTTGCATGCCCTGGTGCGTTTCGACAGCGTGGCGCCGCCGCTCGACGGTGAGCGCCGCCTGTACGAAAGCCTGGCGCTGATGCACGAGAAGTCGCGCCCGCAATTGCAGCGCTTGATCGACGATCACGAAGCCCAGCGCGTGGCTCGCCACCGCAGCGCCAAGCGGCTGATCGCCGAGCTGCTGGTCGACTGCGCCGCCTGCCGGCGCAGCGTCGCCAACCAGCCGGAGCTGGAAAAAAGCGCCATCGAGGATTTGCGCACCCAGGTGCGCCAGCGTGAACAACGCTGCGTGGAAGCCCTGCTGCGCCTGTACGCCTTTCGCCGCGAAGATGCCCGCGCCGACGACCTGCCCTTGCTGGACGGCCGCTGGGGCGAGGATCTGTTCAACCCGGAGACCATCAAGCAACTGGGCATCCGCCTGGGCGGCGGCGCGGCCGCCGGTGCCGCGGCCGGCGCGGGTGTGGATCTGCTGGTCGGCGGCCTGACCCTGGGCACCGCCGCCCTGGCTGGCGCGCTGCTCGGCGGTGGCGCGCAGACCCTGCGTAACTATGGCTCGCGCCTCAAGGGCAAGCTCCAGGGCCAACGCGAGCTGACCGTCGACGACGCCGTGCTGCGCCTGCTTGCGCTGCGCCAGGAGCACTTGCTGGCCGCACTGGATCAACGCGGCCACGCGGCCGTCGAAGCGGTGCGTCTGGGCGCCCTGCAAGACAGCCAATGGCGCGAAGGCAAGCTGCCGGGCGCCCTGCGCGTTGCCCGCGCACGGCCGGAATGGTCGTCGCTGAACCCGGGCGCCCGGGTCGATCAGGTCGAACGCCAGGAACAGGTCGAACGCCTGGCTCGGGAAATCGGCTCGGTGCCGAGCGCGTCATGACCTTCTGCGCAGAGCTGGCCGCGGTGCTGGCCCGCGAATTGAGCAGCGGCAACCGCCTCGGCCAGGCGCCGCATCGCGCCGGCTGGCCACAGCCCGACTCGCTGTTCGCCGCCCTGCGCGATGATTTCAAGAGTGACCTCGCGCATCTGCCGGCCTGCCTGCAACATGGCTACTGCAACGATCCCCACTACGGCTGGTACGAAGAACTCTACTGCCGTGATCACCACCACCTGCTGGTCGCCGGCGTGCCCAAACCCGGCCGCCGCTGAACACGAGCCCGCCCGATGCTCATTGCCAACCTGTTCCATGACAGCCAGCCGCCTGCCGAGGGTGAGCGCTTCGACACCCTTCTCAGCCACCGCAACCTGCAGATCGAACGGATCCTCAGCTCGTCACGGATCGAGTCGGTGGACTACGTGCAGGAACAGGATGAATGGGTACTGCTGGCCCGCGGCGAGGCGAGCATGACAGTGGCAGGTGAAGCGATCGAGCTGAGCGCGGGCGACCACCTGTTCCTGCCCGCTGGCACGCCCCACCGGGTGGAGCGCACCAGCGATGGCGCGCTGTGGCTGGCCATCCATTTGCACCCCAGCAACCCGTAGCCTGGGTCGAGCGCAGCGACCCCCGGATTTTTTCATACCCTTGCTCAGCCCCGGGTTGCCCCTTTGGCTAACCCGGGCTACAGAGCCGAGGCCACAGCTAGACTCAGACTGTGGGAGCGCGCCATGCGCGCGACAATTGGCGGGCCAATCCCGGAGGGTGGAAGACGCTTCACCTCCGCGGCCCGCCCCTTCCACCACTCAGGTATCAGCGCCTAAGCAAGCTCGTCCACAGCGTCGCCGCGACGATCAGAAAGCCGCCGATCCAGGCCTGTACGCTCAATTGCTCACTGAGCCACAGCACGGCGAACAGCGCGCCGAACAACGGCTCGCTGCCCATCAACAGCGACACCCGGGTCGGGCTGCTGCGCCGCAGCGCGTAGTTCTGCACGAAGAACGCGAACAGCGTGGCGAACAGCACCAGGTACAGGGTGCCGATCCAGAACGCTGGCACGGTCGGCAGTGCAGGCAAACCGCCTGGCAGAACGATCACCCCGAGCAGCAGACAGCCAATACCGATCACCCCGGTTTGCACGGCGGTCAGCGCCAGGGCCGGCACCTGGGTGTGTGCGGTCAGCCGCCCGGTCAGACACACCAGCACCGCGCGCAGCAGCGCCGCCAGCAGCATCAGGCCGTCGCCCAGGTTGAACTGCAGATCGACGCCACCGCTGAGCAGCCAGGTACCGAACAGCGATAGGACCACGGCCGGCAGCAGCCGCGAGTCGGGGCGGCGGTCGAGCATCAGCCATTCCACGAATGGGGTGATGACCACGCACAGGCTGATCAGGAACGCGGCATTGCTCGCCGAGGTGTGCAGCACGCCGTAGGTTTCGCACAGGAAGATCGCCAGCATCACGCCGCCTAGCGGGATGCCGGGTGCCCAGGCCTGGCGCCCCTCGCCGCGTAGCTGCGGCAGCAGGATCAGAAAGGTCAGGCAGAAGCGCACGGCGAGAAAGCCCAGCACCGGGTAGAACACCAGCGCCTCCTTGGCCACGCCGTAGCTGGTGCCCCAGACCATGGCGACCAGCAACAGAAGCACATCACTGGCCTGCAGCAGGCGCGAAGGGGAACGGCTAACCAGGGTGGACATGTGGATACTTCCTGCACTTGGTGAGGAGCGCATTGTCCATTGCGTCCCTGAGCGTGATAATCCACCAACCCCGAACAAGACCTGTTCCCCATGCGCACGAATATCACACCACAATTGCTTCCCTATCTGGCCATCTTCGTGCGCGTGGTCGAGGCTGGTAGCTTCTCTGGCGCGGCCCGTCAGCAGGGCAGCACGGCGTCGGCGGTGAGCCGGCAAATCGCCCATCTCGAGCAGACGCTCGGCGTTCGTCTGCTCGAGCGCACCACACGGCGCCTGCGCCTGAGCGAAGCCGGCAGCGAAGTTTTCGAGCGTTGCAAGGACATGCTCGACGCCGCCCAGGCTGCCGTGGATGTCGGTGAGAGGCTGATGAGCCAACCGCGCGGCCGGGTGCGCCTGAGCGTGCCAAAGGCCTTCGGGCGCTTCCTGGTCATGCCGCTGATTCAGGACTTTCTGCAGCGCTATCCGGAAGTGGACGTCAGCCTCAACCTCAGCGACCGCAGCCCGGACCTGATCAGCGAGCAGTTCGACCTGCTGGTGAGCATCACCGACCAGCCGCCAGCGGCTCTCGCCGGTCGGCCGCTGTGCAATGTCCAACAGCTGCTGTGTGCAAGCCCCACCTATCTGCAGCGCCATGGCACGCCCCAGCATCCGAGCGAACTGGTGCGCCATGCCTGCCTGTATCTCGACGAAACGCCGGACGACCACCGCTGGCACTTCAGCAACGGGCCGGAACAATGCGTGGTAACGGTGGGCGGCCGCTTCGCCAGCAACCACAGCGAAGTACGTCTGAACGCCGTGCTCGGCCACCTGGGCATTACCTGCCTGCCACACTTCACCGCCGCGGCGGCATTGGCCAGTGGCGAGTTGGTACGGGTGCTGCCACAGTGGCGCTACACCGGCTCGTACCAGGGTACCGCGTGGATTCTCTATCACCCCACCCGCCACCTGCCGCCGAAACTGCGGGTGCTGATCGATCACCTGGCACAAGGGCTGGGCAAGGACTCATCCCGATGACCCGGCTCTGGCGGTGGCTGAAACGACGGCGCCTGGAATGGCAGCCGGTGGATACCACCGGGCACATCACGCTGGAGAATATCGATACGCAAGTGGGCAATCGCCTGCTGGAAACCCTCAAGGCCGAGGGTTGGCGGCAGGTCGCGCAGTACAGCCCGCTGGCGTTCGACAAGGGCATCGATTACGACAGCTACCGCCTGCGCCGCGGCCTGGATGAGCTGAGACTGGAGTGGGACAACTGGTTCGAGTGGAAACTCAGCGGTCCGAGTGAGCTCGTCGAAGAGATCGCCGAGCGTTTTTCGTTACCCAAGTGAGCGATAGCATTCCCGGGTTACGCCTTCGGCTAACCCAGGCTACGAGGTTACTTGAACGTAGTCCGGGTTGAGCGAAGCGACACCCGGGAAATGCATCAGACCGCCACCGGCGCTTTGATATGCGGGTGCGCCTGGTAGCCGACCAGTTCGAAATCCTCGAACTTGAAAGCGAACAGGTCCGTCACTTCGGGGTTGAGCTTCATGGTCGGCAGGGGCAGCGGCTCGCGGGTCAGTTGCAGGTCGGCCTGCTCCAGATGATTGGCGTACAGATGGCAGTCACCGCCGGTCCAGATGAACTCGCCCGGCTGCAGACCGCAGACCTGCGCGACCATCAGGGTCAGCAGTGCGTAACTGGCGATGTTGAAGGGCACGCCGAGGAAGATGTCGGCCGAGCGCTGGTACAGCTGGCAACTCAGCTTGCCATCCGCCACATAGAACTGGAACAGCGCGTGGCACGGCGGCAGGGCCATCTGCTCGACCAGGGCCGGGTTCCAGGCCGAGACGATCAGGCGGCGCGAATCCGGGTTCTTCCTGATCATCTCGATCAGCTTGCTGATCTGGTCGACCGACTCGCCATTGGGCGCCGGCCAGTTGCGCCACTGGTAGCCGTACACCGGGCCGAGGTCGCCGTTCTCGTCGGCCCACTCGTCCCAGATGCGTACGCCGTTGTCCTTCAGGTACTTGATGTTGGTGTCGCCCTGCAGGAACCACAGCAACTCGTGGATGATCGACTTGAGGTGGCACTTCTTGGTGGTCACCAGGGGAAAGCCGTCGGCCAGGTCGAAGCGCATCTGGTGAGCGAACACGCTGTAGGTGCCGGTGCCGGTGCGGTCTTCCTTGAAGGTGCCGTTTTCGCGCACGTGGCGCATCAGGTCGAGATACTGTTTCATCGGGCCACCTCCACTGCAGCTTGGCGCTTGTAGGCGTAGACCATCAGGCCCAGGCCGGCGAGAACCATCGGCACGCACAGCACCTGCCCCATGGTCAGCCAGCCCCAGGCCAGGTAACCGAGCTGGGCGTCCGGCACGCGGACGAACTCGACGATGAAGCGGAAGATGCCGTAGCACACCGCGAACAGCCCGGAAACGGCCATGGTCGGGCGCGGCTTGCGCGAGTAGACCCACAGGATGACAAACAGCGCCACGCCTTCCAGGGCGAACTGGTAGAGCTGCGACGGGTGACGCGGCAGCGGCCCGCCAGTCGGGAACACCATGGCCCACGGCACGTCGCTGACCTTGCCCCACAACTCGGCATTGATGAAGTTGCCGATGCGCCCGGCGCCCAGGCCAATCGGCACCAGCGGCGCGATGAAATCCATCAGCTCGAAGAAGCTCTTGCCGTTGCGCCTGGCGAACCACAGGGTTGCCAGCATCACGCCGATCAGCCCGCCGTGGAACGACATGCCGCCTTTCCACACTTCGAGGATCAGCAGCGGGTTGGCGATGTACGCCGGCAGGTCGTAGAACAATACGTAGCCCAGACGCCCACCGACGATCACCCCCATGGCCACCCAGAACACCAGGTCGGAAAGTTTCTCCTTGCTCCAGGTCGGGTCGAAGGCGTGCAGCCGCCGCGAGGCGAGGAACCAGGCACCGCCGATGCCCACCAGGTACATCAGGCCATACCAGTGGATCTGCAGGAAGCCCAGGTCGAGAGCGACCGGGTCAATATTCGGGTAAGGCAGCATCAGGATTCCTCACAACAGAAAATTCAGGCCGACGATAAACAGCAACAGGGCGAACAACCGCTTGAGCACCCGCGGCGACAGGCGATGAGCCAGCCGCGCGCCGGTACGGGCGAAGAACACGCTGGTCAGCGCAATGCCGAGCAACGCCGGCAGGTACACGTAACCCAGGCTCCAGTGAGGCAGACGCGCGTCGCCCCAACCCAGCCACAGGTAACTCAGGGCGCCGGCGGCGGCAATCGGCCAGCCACAGGCCGACGAAGTCGCCACCGCCTGCTGCACGGGCACACCGCGCCAGGTCAGGAACGGCACGGTCAGCGAACCGCCGCCGATACCGATGATCGCCGAGGCCCAGCCGATCACGCCACCGGCAGCGCCCAGCCCTGCCTTGCCCGGCACCTCGCGGCTGGCCTTGGGTTTCAGATCCAGTGCCAACTGCAGCGCCACGCACAGGGCGAACACGCCAATGATCTTCTGCAGCACCAGGCCGTCGATGGAGTCAGCCGTCAGCGCGCCGAGTGCCGAGCCCAGCACGATGCCCACCGTCAGCCAGACGAACAGCCCCCAGCGCACCGCACCGCGGCTATGGTGCTCGCGCACGGCATTGACCGAGGTGAACAGGATGGTCGCCAGCGAGGTACCCACCGCCATATGGGTCAGCACGGAGGCATCGAAGCCCTGGGCGGTAAAGGCGAAGATCAGCACCGGCACGATGACCATGCCGCCACCGACGCCGAACAGCCCGGCCAGCAGGCCTGCGGCGGCACCGAGCAGGATGTAGAGAAGGAAGATCATGGTGTGCTCTGCGAAGCGATGCGGCATGGTAGCGGAAGCAGCCCGCAGCCTCTAGTTTTGGCGATGGATGCCACACGATGCTTTGCGTAGAGTGAGGGCTCTCCCAGACAGCGAACTGCACCGTGGCCAATACCTTTTACCTGCGCATCGCCTGCAATCATCTGCACCTGACCCATCTGGAAAGCGCCCGTGTAACGGTACTGGAGGCTGACCCGCCCTTCAGCAATCAACGTCTGCTGGTGGCGGATTTCAGCATCGCCGACCGCTTGATCGCAAAGACAGTGCAAGGCCTGATGCCCAAGCGCCTGGCCTTTCTCAACGCCGCGCCAAAGCTGTTGATCCAGCCACTGGAGCGGCTGGAAGGCGGCCTTTCCCAGGTGGAAGAGCGCATTCTGATGGAGCTCGGCATGGGCGCGGGAGCGCGCAAGGTCGTGGTACATGTCGGCGAAATTCTCGACGCCGCTGGCGTACGCAGCAGGCTGAAATAAACATGTGCCTGATCGTCCTCGCCTGGCGCCCCGGCCACGTCTTGCCGCTACTGGTCGCCGCCAACCGCGATGAATTCCATGCCCGCCCGACCGCCGTCATGGCCGAGTGGCCGGATGCGCCTGGGCTGATCGCCGGGCGCGATCTGCAGGCTGGCGGCACGTGGCTGGGCATCGGCCCCGAAGGCCGCTTTGCCGCCCTCACCAATATCCGAGACCCGCAGGCCGAGCAGGGCTCTCGTTCGCGGGGTGAATTGCCGCTGCGCTTTCTGCTGGGAAACCAGGGTCCAGAGGCTTTTCTGAACGAGTTGCGCCGTGAGGCAGATGAATACAGCGGCTTCAACCTGCTGGTCGGCGACCGCCACGCACTGTGGCACTTCAATTCGCACGGCGGACAGGCCCAGGCGCTGCCCGCCGGTATCCATGGCGTTTCCAATGCAGGATTGGATACGCCCTGGCCCAAGCTCGAACGCGCCAAGGCAGCACTTGCCGCCACGCTCGAGGTGCCGGATGAGCCTGCGCTGTTCGCGCTCCTGGCCGACACCACCAAACCGGGCGATGCGGCGCTACCCAAGACGGGGGTGAGCCTGGATCTCGAGCGGCTGCTCGGTAGCGTGTTCATCACCAGCCCGACCTACGGCACCCGCGCCAGCACCCTGGTGTTCGCCCATGCTGACGGTCGACGGCAGATCGTCGAGCGCAGCTTCGGTGCCGAGGGCGTACCAATTGGAGAAGCGAGGTTCGAGATCTAGGCTGGCAACTGGGTGCCGTGGAAGCAGCTCTGCTCCAGCCGCTAAGCCTGAATATCCGACGCCGGGTTGATCATGCGGCCCAGGCCCAGGTTGCGCAGGGCCAGTTGCAGGGTGCTGTGGATGACCTGCGGGTTGTCGATGCGCATGGCCTGGCCAAGCAGGTCCTTGGCCTTGCTCAGGCTGATCTGGCGCAGCAGCCATTTCACCTTCGGCAGGTTGGTAGCGTTCATCGACAGGCTGTCGAAGCCCATGGCCATCAGCAGCACGGCGGCGCTCGGGTCGCCGGCCATTTCGCCGCAGATGCTCACCGGTTTGCCTTCGGCGTGGGCATCTTCGACCACCTTGGTCAGCGCCTGCAGCACCGCCGGGTGGAGGAAGTCGTAGAGGTCGGCCACCCGCGGGTTGTTGCGGTCCACGGCCAGCAGGTACTGGGTCAGGTCGTTGGAGCCGACCGACAGGAAATCCACCTGACGAGCCAGGTCGCGGGTCTGATAGACCGCGGCGGGAATCTCGATCATCACGCCGATGGGCGGCAACGGCACGTCGGTGCCCTCATCGCGCACCTCGCCCCAGGCGCGGTGGATCAGGTGCAGGGACTCTTCCAGTTCCTGAATACCGGAAATCATCGGCAGCAGGATGCGCAGGTTGTTCAGGCCCTCGCTGGCCTTGAGCATGGCGCGCACCTGCACCAGGAAGATTTCCGGGTGGTCAAGGGTCACGCGAATGCCGCGCCACCCCAGGAAGGGGTTGTCTTCCTTGATCGGGAAGTAGCTCAGGCCCTTGTCACCGCCGACATCCAGCGTACGCATGGTCACCGGCAGCGGATGGAAGGCGGTCAGCTGCTCGCGGTAGATGGCCAGCTGTTCCTTTTCGCTGGGGAAGCGGTCCTTGATCATGAACGGCACTTCGGTGCGGTACAGGCCGACGCCCTCGGCGCCGCGCTCCTGGGCGCGCACCACATCGGCGAGCAGGCCGGTGTTGACCCACAGCGGCATCTGGTGGCCGTCGAGCGTCTCGCAGGGCAGCGCGCGCAGGGCGTCGAGGCCCTTGGTGAGCTGGCGATCCTCCTCGACCACATCGGCATACTGCTTGCGCAGGATCTCGCTGGGGTTGGTGAACACTTCACCGTGGTAACCGTCGACGATCAGCTGAATGCCATCGATCTTCGAGTACGGCAGCTCGACCGCACCCATCACCGTGGGAATGCCCATGGCACGGGCAAAGATCGCCACGTGGGAGTTGCCCGAGCCCTGCACCGATACCAGGCCGACCAGCTTGCCTTCCGGCACTTCGCCGAGCATCGCCGGCGACAGTTCTTCGGCGACCAGGATGCAGTTGTCCGGATACACCAGTGTCTGCTGACGGGCCTGTTGCAGGTAGGCAAGCAGACGGCGGCCCAGGTCGCGGACGTCCGAGGCACGCTCGCGCAGGTAGGCGTCGTCCATCAGCTCGAAGCGGTTGATGTGCTCGCTGACCACATGGCGCAGGGCGCCCTGGGCCCACTGGCCGGTCTTGATGACGTTGACCACCTCGTTACCGAGGGCGGCGTCTTCGAGCATCATCTGGTAAACGTCGAACAGCGCGCGCTCTTCGGGGCGCAGCTGGGTCGCCATGCGCTCGGAGAGGTTGCGCATGTCGGCGCGCACGCCTTCCAGGGCGTTCTGGAACAGTTTCAGCTCGGCATCGATGTCGTCGATGCTCTTGTCCGGCACCACTTCCAGATCGGCCGGCGGCAGCACCACCACGGCAGTCCCGACCGCTGCGCCGGGCGAGCCCGGCACACCGATGAACTTGGCCTCCTGAATGCCCTTGCCCTGCTTGCCCAGGCCACGGATCGAACCGGTGGCCTCGGCGTGGGCGATCACCCCGGCGAGCTGCGCGCTCATGGTGACCAGAAAGGCTTCCTCGCCTTCGTCGAACTGGCGGCGCTCTTTCTGCTGCACGACGAGCACACCCATCACCCGACGGTGGTGGATGATCGGTGAGCCGAGGAAGGAGGCGTAGCGCTCTTCGCCGGTTTCGGCGAAGTAACGGTAACGGGGGTGCTCGGAGGCGTTTTCGAGGTTCAGCGGCTCTTCACGGGTGCCGACCAGGCCGACCAGGCCCTCGTTCGGCGCCATGCTGACCTTGCCGATCGAGCGCTTGTTGAGGCCGTCGGTGGCCATCAGCACGAAACGGTTGGTCTCCGGGTCGAGCAGGTAGACCGAGCACACCTGGGTGCCCATGGTCTCCTTGACGCGCTGCACGATGATGCCCAGCGCCGCTTTGAGATCCTTGGCGGCGTTCACTTCCTGGACGATCTTGCGCAGCGTGTTGAGCATGCCTGACCCTGCCTAATCCCGTGCCAGCAGGCGCGGTGCGAGTTCCTTGAGTGCGCGACGGTAGACTTCGCGCTTGAATGTAACCACCTGCCCCAACGGGTACCAATAACTGACCCAGCGCCAGCCGTCGAACTCCGGCTTGCCGGTCAGGTCCATACGCACGCGCTGCTCGTCGGAGGTCAGGCGCAGCAGGAACCACTTCTGTTTCTGGCCGATGCACAGCGGTTGGCTGTGCGTGCGCACCAGGCGCTGCGGCAGACGATACCTCAACCAGCCCCGGGTGCAGGCGAGAATTTTCACGTCCTGCTCTTCAAGGCCCACTTCTTCGTTCAATTCGCGGTACAACGCTTCTTCCGGCGACTCCCGGTCATTGATACCGCCTTGCGGGAACTGCCAGGCATCCTGGTTAATTCGACGCGCCCAAAGCACCTGGCCGACATCATTGGTGAGAATGATGCCGACGTTGGGGCGAAAACCATCAGGATCGATCACGGCACACAACCTCGTAAACGCATGTCTCCGCATTGTTCCACAAAGCTCGCGACAGCGGCAACGCGCTCGGATGGGACTGCATGGCGGCCCGTCGCGCGGTTTTCCCCGGGCCGGCAAAGCCGCTATTCTGGCTGCCTCCATGGCCCTGTATGAAGAGGTGATTCTGTGCGTTTGGCTTTATTCGATCTCGACAACACCCTGCTTGGCGGCGACAGCGACCATGCCTGGGGCGACTGGCTGTGCGAACGCGGCATCCTCGACGGCGCCACCTACAAGGCGCGCAACGATGCCTTCTACCAGGACTACCTGGCCGGGCGCCTGAACATCACCGACTACCTGAACTTCACCCTGGCTATCTTCGGCCGCACCGAGATGGCCCAGCTCGACGCCTGGCACCGCGAGTTCATGGCCGAATGCATCGAACCGATCATCCTGCCCAAGGCCCTGGCGCTGCTCGACAAGCACCGCGTAGCCGGCGACAAGCTGGTGATCATCACCGCCACCAACCGTTTCGTCACCGCGCCCATCGCCGCGCGCCTGGGCGTCGACACCCTGCTGGCCACCGAGTGCGAGATGGTCGACGGTCGCTACACCGGGCGCACCACCGACGTGCCCTGCTTCAAGGAAGGCAAGGTCACCCGCCTCAACCGCTGGATGCAGGAAAACGGCTTCAACCTGGACGGCGCGACGTTCTACAGCGACTCGATGAACGATCTGCCGCTGCTCGAGCAGGTCAGCTATCCGGTTGCCGTTGACCCGGATCCGAACCTGCTGGCCGAAGCGCAAAAACGCGGCTGGCCGGTCATGTCACTGCGCGACTGAGGCGCAACAGGCCCCGAAAGCGGCCAAGGAGCTTTATGCCGCGCCCCGTCGAGCAGCCTGCGTCGCGACCACTGGTGGTGGTCGCACTGGCCACCGCGCTGTGTCTGGCTGGCGACTCCATGCTGTACATCGCCCTGCCCGTCTACTGGCAGGACGTGGGCCTCGATGCACTCTGGCAGGTCGGCGTACTGCTGTCGGTAAACCGGCTTATCCGCCTGCCATTCAACCCACTGATCGGCTGGCTGTATCAGCGTATCAGTCTGCGCACCGGGCTGTTGCTGGCCACCGTACTCGGCGCCGCCACGACATTGGGCTACGGCATCGCCAAAGGCTTTCTCGTCTGGCTCGTGTTGCGCGCAGCCTGGGGGATCGGCTGGTCATTCTTTCGCATCGGCGGCCTGTCGGCCGTGGTCTACTGCTCGGACGGGCAGTCGCGTGGCCAGGCAATGGGCCTCTACAACGGCCTTTACCGGCTCGGCAGCCTGGCGGGAATGCTGCTCGGAGGGTTGCTGGTTCCGCTCTATGGGTTGCCAGCGCTGGCGCTAAGCTTTACCGGCCTGGCCCTGCTGGGCTTGCCACTGTTGCTGCGTCATTTCCACCTGCCCGCCGGCCATGACCAACAACATATCGCACCCGCGCGAGGTAGCCGCGCCTTGCTCGACGGCAAGCCGGCGGCCGGCGCCCGCGGGGTTCTGGTCAATGGCTTTTGCGTTGCTCTGCTGATTCAGGGTGTGCTGGCAGCGACGCTTAGCGCTCTGATCGCCCACTTTTACGGCAACGAGCTCGACGTGTTCGGTCTGCTGCTCGGCGCCACCGCCTTGTCGGGCGTTCTGCAGGCGCTGCGCTGGGCCTGGGAACCCTGGCTAGGCCGGCGCGTCGGCGCCTGGTCAGACGGCCCGGGTGGGCGCTCACGGCTTTATGGATGGACGCTGATGGGCGCCGCGGCGAGCTTCGGCCTGATGGCCAGCGGCCTGCCGCTGATCGCCTGGATTGCCGTGACCATGCTGGTGATGGTACTGGCGACTGCGCTGACCACGCTCTCGGACGCCCTGGCCAGCGATGCCGCCAGTGCTGGCAATGTCGTCGCCTTCATGACTCGCTATTCGATCGCCCAGGATCTCGGGGCCGCGCTGGGCCCTCTGCTGGCCTACCTGCTGATCGAACTGGACAACGGCTTCGCCTGGCTGTACTGGGGTGGCTCATTGATCTACTTGCTGCTGGCCGTTACCTGGCTGCGCCCCGCCGCCCAGGCGCGTAGCTGATCATGCCGGCTTGGCACCCATCACCGCCATGATCACCACCAGCAGCACGACGATCAGCGCGGTGTAGACCACCACCAGTCGCAACGACTTGGCGGGCACCGCGCCGTCGGCCTGGGCCTGCCAGGCGCCGAGGCGGCCGAGCAGCAACAGGCCGACGATCATCAGCACGGCAAACAGGCTGCTGCCCAGCAGCAACCACAGCTGGCTCAGCGGCCAGCCGGCCAGGTTGACCATCCACCAGCCGGTCACCGGCAGGCTCAGCGCCAGCACGGCGAACACCGGCAGGCTGATGGTGCGGGTGCGCCGCAACTTGCGTTGCAACACCTCCCGGTCACCGCCGCGCCAGGCTTTCCAGAGCATGAAGGCATGGGCCAGAACGCCGGCCAGCAGCAGAATGCCGGGCAGCGCATGGAGGACTCTGATCAGCAGATAATGCTCCATCACGGTATTTCCTTTGTTTTTTATAAGTACAGGCCCTGGGTACCGCTGCGCTCAACGCCAGGCTACACGCGCAAGAACGGTAGCCTGGGTGGAGCAGAGCGATACCCAGGAACCTATCAGAGCTATCAAAAAGCCTATGTTGATCGGCGCCTATGAAAGACGCTGATCAGATGGCTAGCCAAGAAACAGCTTGTAGGCCGGGTTGTCGCTTTCGTCCCAGTACGGATAGCCGATGGCGTCCAGCGCCGGCGCCAGCAGATGGCGCTCGTCTTCCGGGACCTGCAGGGCAGCCAGCACCCGGCCATCGGCAGCGCCGTGATTGCGGTAATGGAACAGGGTGATGTTCCAGCGCCCGCCCAGCTTGTTGAGGAAGTTGAACAGCGCGCCCGGCCGCTCGGGGAATTCGAAGCGGAACACGCATTCGTCCGGCACTGCCGCCGCATGCCCGCCCACGGTGTGGCGGATGTGCAGCTTGGCCAGTTCGTTGTCGGTCAGGTCCAGCACCGGGAAGCCCTGGCCACGAAGGTTCTCCACCAATGCCGCACGTGGGTCGTTCTCCGGGTGGGTCTGCACGCCAACGAAGATGTGCGCCTCGCCGTCCTGATGATAGCGGTAGTTGAACTCGGTGATCTGCCGCTTGCCGATGGCCTCGCAGAACGCCTTGAAGCTGCCCGGCTTCTCCGGGATGGTCACGGCGATGATCGCTTCGCGTTTCTCACCCAGTTCGGCGCGCTCGGCCACATGACGCAGGCGGTCGAAGTTGACGTTGGCGCCGGAGTCGATGCCCACCAGCGTCAGGTCGGCGATGCCTTCACGCTCGACGTAGCGCTTGATCCCGGCTACGGCCAACGCGCCGGCAGGTTCAGTGATCGAACGGGTATCGTCGTAGATATCCTTGATCGCTGCGCAGATCTCGTCGGTGCTGACGGTGATCACCTCGTCCACGCATTGCTTGCAGATATCGAACGTATGCTGGCCGATCTGCGCCACCGCCACGCCGTCGGCGAACAGCCCGACCTGAGGCAGCACCACGCGCTCGCCAGCGGCCAGGGCCTGCTGCAGGCAGTTGGAGTCGTCCGGCTCCACGCCGATTACCTTGGTGTTCGGGTACAGGTATTTGACGTAGGCGGCGATACCGGCGATCAGGCCGCCGCCACCCACCGGCACGAACACCGCATGCAGCGGCCCCTGATGCTGGCGCAGGATCTCCATCGCCACGGTACCCTGGCCGGCGATCACCAGCGGGTCGTCGTAGGGGTGGATGTAGGTATAGCCCTTTTCCTCGACCAGCTTCAGCGAGTGGGCCAGGGCCTCGGGAAAGGCGTCGCCGTGCAGCACGACCTTGCCACCACGCGAACGCACACCCTGCACCTTGAGCTCAGGAGTGGTGCGCGGCATGACGATGGTCGCCTTCACGCCCATGTGCTTGGCGGCCAGGGCCAGCCCCTGGGCATGGTTGCCGGCCGAGGCGGTCACCACGCCACGGGCCAGCTCCTCGGGCGAGAGCTGCGCCAGCTTGTTGTAGGCGCCACGAATCTTGAACGAGTACACCGGCTGCAGATCCTCGCGCTTGAGCAGAATCTGATTGCCCAGGCGTTCGGAAAGCTGGCGAGCGGGTTGCAGCGGGGTTTCCACGGCAACGTCATAGACACGGGAGGTCAGAGTCTTCTTGACGTACTGTTCGAGCATGGCGGGCATCGCAGGCGGCTTCGAGGGGAACGGACGAGTCTAACACCAGGGGCTGCCGTCGTTTCAGCACAAGCCGCATTGCGGCGGAAAAATTCACCAGATTGCAAGGGGACCACAACAGCAGCCTCTACCATCCGCCGAGCGACCATACGAATTCCGGGGTTTTGCCGGCTATAATCGCGGCCTCGTTTCCTTCCTTCTCGTGGAACCCGCATGACCCAGGATCAGCTCAAGCAAGCCGTGGCCCAGGCCGCCGTCGACTTCATCCTTCCCAAGCTCGATGCCAAGAGCGTCATCGGGGTCGGCACCGGCTCCACGGCCAACTGCTTCATCGACGCCCTGGCCAAGCACAAACTGGAGTTCGACGGCGCGGTGGCCAGCTCCGAAGCCACCGCCGCGCGGCTCAAAGGCCACGGCATCCCGGTGTATGAGCTCAATACCGTCAGCGACCTGGAGTTCTACGTCGACGGCGCCGACGAAAGCGACGAGCGCCTGAACCTGATCAAGGGCGGCGGCGCGGCCCTGACCCGCGAGAAGATCGTCGCCGCAGTGGCGCGTACCTTCATCTGCATCGCCGACGGCAGCAAGCTGGTGCCGGTGCTCGGCGCCTTCCCGCTGCCGGTGGAAGTGATCCCCATGGCGCGTAGCCATGTGGCTCGCGAGCTGGTCAAGCTGGGCGGCGACCCGGTGTACCGCGAAGGCGTGGTGACCGACAACGGCAACGTGATCATCGACGTGCACAACATGAGCATCACCGACCCGGTGAAGTTAGAAGCGGACATCAACGCCATCGTCGGCGTGGTCACCAACGGCCTGTTCGCCGCGCGCCCGGCAGACCTGCTGCTGCTCGGCACCGCCGAAGGCGTGAAGTCGCTGCAGCGCTAAGCACTCGGATTGGATCAGCGAAGGCCGGCTGAGCGATCACCCGGCCTTTTTTTCAAAGGTGTAGAACAGGTTCGGCTCGCTGATCATGTAGATCACGCCCTGCTCGTCCATGGCGATACCTTCGGCCTGCGGCACGGACTTCTCGAGCCCCTGCTGGCCACCGAGCAGCGACAGGCTGCTGACCGGTTCGCCCTTGGCATCCATCTCCACCAGCAGCCGCGAATCATCGGACAGTGCCAGCAGGTGGCCGGTACGGGCATCGTATTGCAGGCTGGACAGGTCACGGACGAACAGGCCGGCATCGCGCTCGCGATCATCGACGATGCGAATCGCCGACGGGCTCTGCGAGTCCAGATGCGGAAAGCCGTGCACTTCGTAGATGCGCAGTGGATCGCGCTCCTTGGCAATGAACAGGCGTTGGCCCGCCAGGTCGTAGGCCAGGCCCTCGAAGCCCTTGTTCTTGGCTTCCATTTCCAGGCCCAGCGACAGCTGCTGGCCGTCGGCAGCATCGACCTGAGTGGTGGCGTCGTCGATACGCACCTCGACCAGACGCTGCGGGCGCTCGTCAGCGATCACGAAAACGCCGGGGGCGACATACTCAACGGCCTCGGGATCGCCGAAGCCGACCAGGCCGATCTCGCGCAGCACCTTGCCGTCGAGCGACAGTTCGACCAGCCGGGAATTCTGATTGGTGACGGTGAACAGGCTCTTGCGCACCGGATCATAGGCCAGCGCCGACACATCATCGTCCAGGCCTTCGATCACCCTGGCTTCACGGGTTACCCGATAGTCGTCCAGCCACAGCGTGCTGGCCGGCGCCTCGGCCGGCTGCCGCACGTTGAACCAGGCGCGTTCGAACACTCGAAATTCCTGCCCCCACAGAATCAGCAGCAGCGCAGTGACCAATGCCAGCAACACTAACAGTGACTTGAAAGAAATCAGACGCCCCATACCCGCTCACCCATGAAAGAAGAAAACAGCCGCTGCGCGTGGTGCGGCCTCTCACGACCTGCGACGCTGACCAGCCTCACCCGGCCTTACCACCCTTGCTGAACACATAGAAGAGGTTGGGCTCGCTGGTCATGTACAGCACACCCTGATCATCCATGGTGATGCCTTCGGCCTGTGGCACCGATTTCTTCAGGCCCTGCTGCCCCTGCAACAGCGACAGGCTACTGATCGGCTTGCCCGCCTCATCCAGCTCAACGACCAGCCGCGATTCGTCCGAGAGCGCCAGCAGGTGGCCGGTCAGGCTGTCGTAGTGCAGGCTGGAAAGGTCGCGTACAAAGATGCCGGCGTCGCGTTTGCGGTCGTCGCGAATCTGCACGGGATTGGGCGTTGCCGGGTCGAGGTTGGGGAAGCCCTGCACCTCGTAAATGCGCATCGGGTCGCGCTCCTTCGCCACGAACAGCCGCTGGCCTTTCAGGTCATAGGCCAAGCCCTCGAAGCCCTTGTTCTTGGTGCCCATTTCCAGGCCCAGCGACATCTGCTGCCCTTCGGCGGCATCGATGGACGTGGTGTCCTCATCGATCCGCACCTTGACCAGCCGCTGTGCTCGCTCGTCAGCGATCACGAAGCGCCCGGGTGCCACGTATTCGACGGCTTCCGGATCGCCAAAGCCGATCAGCTCGATCTGCCTCAGCACCTTGCCATCCAGCGACAGCTCGATCAGCTTGGGGTGCTGGTTGGTGACGGTATACAGGCTCTTGCGATCAGGATCGTAGGTCAGCGCTGACACGTCGTCCTCCAGCCCCTCGATGCGCTGTGCCTCGATCACTACCTTGTAGTCGCTCAGCCACAGTGAGTGGGCGGGCGCCTCGACCGGCTGACTGACGTTGAACCAGGCCCGTTCGAACAGGCGGAACTGCACAGCAACGGTGACCAGTGCGGCCAACAGCACAAGCACCAACAGCAGGAGTAATCCCTTGATCGAAAACAGACGGCCCATGGCGACTCACATATGCAACGACAGAAATGACGACGCCGCCCCTCGAATCATCGAGAGGCGGCCATTCAATGCGGTGATGGGAAGCTAACAGCGTGTGGCTTATTTCACCAGTTCGACGATATCGACGTCGATTTCACGGCTGGTCAGGTCCTTATCGACTTCACCGGTCAGCTTGACGGTGGCTTTCTCGGAGATGGCCTGCGGCGGCCAGTCTTCGTCGTCGATCTCGACATGGATGGTGCCGGTGGCATCCTTGAACTCATAGAGTTCGTCCTGCAGGCGCTTGGTGATCTGGCCCTGCAGCACGACCGGCGTGTCGTCGCCGGCTTTCAGAGCCTGCTCGACCGTGGTGACCTGGGCGACCTGGCCCGGGCCGGTGTAGCCGGCAGCCAGAGCGGCGGTCGAGAACAGCGGAGCGAGCAGCAGTGCGATGACGGGAGCTTTCATGGGGATGACCCTCTATCTGTAGATGACGGGGTCAGGTTAAGTCGCCTAGCTGAAGCGAGCCTTAAAGCGGGCTTAAGCGAAGCTTAATTGGCAGGAGGCCGGTTTCAGGGGCGATGACCGCCGTGTGGCGGGAGCGGACGTTATCCGATCCATTGTGGGAGCCGCGACCTCGCGGCGAATCGCTCAGGCACCGCCGAAATAGGCAGTCAGGCTGCAATCGTTTCGCCCCGAGGTCGGGGCTCCCACAGGTTGGCTTGAGTGTCGGCTCCTGCCTTTCAGCAGCCCATGGATTGGGCGCTACGCCTGTCAGATTACCCGGCTGGCAAAACTGGAGTGACCGACCAGATCCAGCACCAGCTCGTCGCCCGTGTTCAGCGGGCCGACGCCAGCGGGCGTGCCGGTAAGGATCACGTCGCCGGGCTGCAGGTTGAAGTGCCCGGCCATCTCCTGGATCACCGGCACGATCGGGAAGATCATGTCGCCGCTGGTGCCATCCTGGCGCACATCGCCGTTGATGGTCAGGCGGATACCGATGTCGGACAGGTCGCTGATCGCGTCACCCGGCACGAAGGGCGCCAGCACGCAGGCGCCGTCGAAGGACTTGGCCGGCTCCCACGGGTGGCCTTTGTCCTTGAGCTTGTTCTGCACGTCGCGCAGGGTCAGGTCCAGGGCCGGGGCGAAACCGGAGATGGCGTCGAGCACTTCTTCTTCATTCGGCTTGCGCGACAATGGCTTGCCGATCAGCACGGCGATTTCCACTTCGTAATGCACGGAGCCACGGTCTTGCGGGATGCTGAAGCCGCCTTCCAGCGGCACCACGCAGCTGCCAGGCTTGATGAACAGCATCGGCTCGGTCGGCAGCGGATTGTTGAGTTCCTTGGCGTGCTCGGCGTAGTTACGGCCGACGCACACCACCTTGCCCAGCGGGAAATGGATACGGGTGCCATCGATGTACTGGTGCTGGTAGCTCATGGTCGCTCCTTTATTGTGTAGGGTCTGCTGCCGTTTCACCGCGACCCGCGTTGCAGCGAGAAATTTTGCCAAGCTAGGCGGAGGACGCAGGGAATGGCATTCCCTTTTCAAGTCCTCCAACGACGCATGGCGAGATTTCTCGCGCAACCCATAGGGCCGGGCCTGTTTTGCCGCGAGACAGCGTTTCTCGCCGGCTCATTTAGCCTACTAAACTTCGATGCTCGTGCCTTGCCTCGCGGCAAATCGGGCTCCGGCGCGGCCGTGCGTGGAACGGCAGCAGACCCTAGTTCAGGCGAAGATCTTGCCCGGGTTCATGATGCCGTTGGGGTCGAACACCGCCTTGATCGCCTTCATGTAGGCGATTTCCGCCGGCGAGCGGCTGTATTCCAGATAATCGCGCTTGACCAGGCCCACACCGTGCTCGGCGGAGATCGAGCCGTTGTAGCGCTGGACGGTCTCGAACACCCATTTGTTGACCCGCGCGCACGAGGCGAAGAAGGCCTCCTTGTCCATATGCTCGGGTTTGAGGATGTTCAGGTGCAGGTTGCCGTCGCCGATATGGCCGTACCAGACCACTTCATAGTCGGGATAGTGCTGGGTGACGATGGCGTCGATATCGCGCAGAAAGGCCGGCACCTTCGAGACGGTGACGGAGATGTCGTTCTTGTAGGGCGTGTGGTGCGAGATGGTTTCCGACAGGTACTCGCGCAGCTTCCAGAGGTTCTTCAGCTGCGTCTGGCTCTGGCTCATCACCCCGTCCAGCACCCAACCCCGTTCGATGCAGTGCTCGAAGGTGCTCAGCGCCTCGCTGGCCACTTCCTCGCTGCTGGCCTCGAACTCCAAGAGGGCGTAGAACGGGCAGTGGGTCTCGAAGGGTGACGGTACGTCACCACGGGCCATGATCCGCGCCAGCCCCTTGTCGGAGAAGAACTCGAAGGCAGTAAGGTCGAGTTTGCTCTGGAAGGCGTGCAGCACCGGCATGATCGAGTCGAAATCCGCGGTGCCGAGCACCATGGCGGTGAGGTTGCGCGGGGCGCGATCCAGGCGCATGGTCGCCTCGACCACGAAGCCCAGGGTGCCCTCGGCACCGATGAACAGCTGGCGCAGGTCGTAACCGGTGGCGTTCTTGATCAGGTCCTTGTTCAGCTCGAGCAATTCGCCGGTGCCGGTGACCACTTTCAGCCCCGCCACCCAGTTTCGGGTCAGGCCGTAGCGAATCACCTTGATGCCGCCGGCATTGGTGCCGATATTGCCGCCGATCTGGCTGGAGCCGCTGGAGGCGAAATCCACCGGGTAGTAAAGGCCCTTGTCTTCGGCGAACTGCTGCAGCACACCGGTCACCACGCCCGGCTGGCAGACCACGGTGCGGTTGGACTCGTCGAAGTCGAGGATCTGGTTCATGTAGTCGAACGACACCACCACCTCGCCGTTTGCGGCCACCGCCGCCGCCGACAACCCGGTGCGACCGCCCGACGGCACCAGGGCGACCTTGTGGGCGTTGGCCCAGCGCACGATGGCCTGCACCTGCTCGACCGTCTTGGGAAACACGATGGCGCTGGGCGCAGGCGTGTACTGACGGGTCCAGTCCTTGCCGTAGGCTTCCAGGGAAGCGGCGTCGGTCAACACCTTGCCGGGCTCGACCAGCGTTCTGAGTTCGTCAATCGGCATGAGATCGGTCATAGCAACTCTCGAAACGTTCATGGTCGCCCTGAGAACCGTTCAGGTCGCAACCGAGCAAGGAAAAGGGAAGCCATGCTAGCATATGCACCCCGCCAATCGCCCTGCACAGCGATCTGCCGGGCCGATTGGCGAGCGCGCCGATCCTTCTCCTGACACTTAAATTAGTGGGGCAACAGGTACTCCGATGAGCACGACCTCTCTCGACAAGAGCAAGATCAAGTTCCTTCTTCTCGAAGGCGTCCACCAAAATGCCGTGGATACCCTGAAGGCGTCCGGCTACACCAACATCGAGTATCTCAAGACCGCGCTCTCCGGCGAAGAGCTGAAGGCCAAGATCGCCGACGCACACTTCATCGGCATCCGTTCGCGCACCCAACTGACCGAAGAGATCTTCGACTGCGCCAAGAAGCTGGTCGCCGTCGGCTGCTTCTGCATCGGCACCAACCAGGTCGACCTGGACGCCGCTCGCGAGCGCGGTATCGCTGTGTTCAACGCGCCGTATTCCAACACCCGCTCGGTGGCCGAACTGGTGCTGGCCCAGGCCATCCTGCTGCTGCGCGGCATTCCCGAGAAGAACGCCTCCTGCCACCGTGGCGGCTGGATCAAGTCGGCGGCCAACTCCTTTGAAATCCGCGGCAAGAAGCTGGGTATCGTCGGTTACGGCTCGATCGGCACCCAGCTTTCGGTACTCGCCGAGGCCCTCGGCATGCAGGTGTTCTTCTACGACACCGTGACCAAGCTGCCACTGGGCAACGCCCAGCAGATCGGCAAGCTGCATGACCTGCTCGGCCTGTGCGACATCGTCTCCCTGCACGTACCAGAGCTGCCGTCCACCCAGTGGATGATCGGCGAGGCGGAAATCCGCGCCATGAAGAAGGGCGGCATCCTGATCAACGCCGCGCGCGGCACCGTGGTCGAACTCGACCACCTGGCTCAGGCGATCAAGGACGAACACCTGATCGGCGCGGCCATCGACGTGTTCCCGGTCGAGCCGAAGTCCAACGACGACGTCTTCGAAAGCCCGCTGCGCGGCCTGGACCGCGTGATCCTGACCCCGCACATCGGCGGATCCACCGCCGAAGCCCAGGCCAACATCGGCCTGGAAGTGGCCGAGAAGCTGGTCAAGTACAGCGACAACGGCACCTCGGTGTCCTCGGTCAACTTCCCTGAAGTGGCCCTGCCCGCGCACCCGGGCAAGCACCGTCTGCTGCACATCCACGCCAACGTGCCGGGCGTGATGAGCGAGATCAACAAGGTGTTCGCCGACAACGGCATCAACATCTCCGGCCAGTACCTGCAGACCAACGACAAGGTCGGCTACGTGGTCATCGACGTCGATGCCGACTACTCGGACCTGGCGCTGGAGAAGCTGCAGCAGGTCAACGGCACCATCCGCAGCCGCGTGCTGTTCTAAGCCGTCACTGCAGTGAAAAAGGGAGGCTTCGGCCTCCCTTTTTCATTTGCGTGTCACGACAAGCCGCTCAGAGCACGCCATCGCCACGGCGGCGAAACCAGCCGGTCAAGGACAGCCGGTCGCGGGTGGCCGGCAGCACCTCGTGGGGTACATCCGCCGAGAGAAACACCACCAGCGTGCCGGCTTCGGGCAGCACGTCGCGCACCTGGCCGTCCGCCAGATACAAGCGCAGCATGCCGCCCTCCTCGGCCTGCCAGTCGTCGTTGAGGTAGAGCACGGCCGATACCGCGCGGCGGTCGTCGTCGCGAAAGCGATCCAGGTGCTTGAGATAGAAGCCGCCCGGTGGATAGAAGGCGAAGTGACTCTCGTAGTCCACCAGCCCCAGGTAAAGGCTCTGGTTGATCGCCACACGCAGCTCGTCGAGTAACTGCAAGTAGCCATCGCAGGCAGACGACTGCCCGGCTTCGAGCCACTGGATGTGGTCGCTGCGAGTGCCTTCGTGCACCGCCACCGCATGGCCACGGCCGGTACCGGCCGGCGCCAGGGTGCCCTGGGCGATGCGCTGGCGGCACTCATCGGCCAGTTCCCGGGTCAGAGAAGCGGGGGCGAATTGGGTTTGCAACGACCATCCGAATTCGGCAAGGTCATCGATGATGCGGCTCAGCAGCGAATCGGAAATGTCTGTCGTCATGGCAGGATTCTACCCTGTGTCGAGTACACCTCGACAAGCTCCACCTGGCTGCCGAAAATAGCCGCCCCAGACAGGAGTTCGTATGCGCGCGTTGTGTTGTTTCTTGCTGTTGCTCCTGAGCCTGCCGGCCATGGCCGACACCCATGCCGAGCTGTATGAAAAAGCCGGCTGGCCCCAGCAGCGCGCGCATTTCAGCGATGCCCTGAGCGCCGCCCAGGCGCGCTACAGCAAGAGCCTGCCGCCGGCGGTCTATCAGGCGCTGGTCGACAACAGCAATAGGCGCTTCGCCGCCCGCGCCATGGACGAGCGCGCCGAAAACAGCTTGCGCGCCAATCTCGCCGACCCGGCGCCCGCCCTGCGCTTCTTCGAATCGCCCTTGGGCCGCAAGATCGTCAGCGCCGAGTTGCTCGCCACCCGGCCCGATCAGCTGGCCAAATACGCCGACGGCCTGCCGGTCAGCGAAGCCGACGCTACCCGCCGCCTGCTGATCCGCCACCTGGCCCAGGCCTTGCCAGCCAGTGAAGCGGGTGCCGAGATCAGCCTGGCGCTGGCCGGCGTGGCGGCCGACAGCCTCAGCCAGATGATTCCCGGCCTGCTCGGCGGCGGTACTGCCCAGGGGCTGCTCGACGGTCAGCGCCAACGGCTGATGAGCCAGATCGACAAGGATCTGGACAACACCCTGCTGCACGTCTACCGCGGGCTGTCCGATCCGGAGCTGGAGGAGTTCGTGACCTTCGCCCAATCCAGCGAAGGCGCGGCCTACTACAAGGCGGCCCTGACAGCGATCCGCGCCGGCCTGGCGGTCGGCCAGTAAATCTCAGCTCAACTGTTCGCCGAGATAATCGAAATAGCGCTGGCGTAGCGGAGCCGCCTCGTTGGCGAGGTGATGACGCGCTTCGGGGAGCCGGAAGATCCGTGGCGTGCTGAACTTGTTTTCGAGCACCGTCAGGTTGTGGCGCCAGTCCACCGTCATGTCCGCCTCGCCCTGGATGATCAGCGGGCTGCGCTTGCTGCGTGGCGCCTGCTCGATGCGCGGCACCCACTGGCTCAGCGCACCGACCCAGACGGTCGGCACCACCTTGGGTTGCAGCGGGTCGCGGTTGCGCAGGAAGTCGAGAAATTCCGGGTCGCTGGAGTTCTCGCTGAAGCGCCGCGGGATTTCCTGCACGAAGCGGCGCAGCAGGCGGTAGCTGAGCTGCGACCAGTTCCAGCGCCGTGGCCGAACCAGAGGCGCCAGCAGGATGGTTTCACCGACGGCGCCGAGCGGTTTGTCGTTGAGCAGATAATCGATCAGGATCGCCCCGCCGGTGCTCTGCCCACACAGGTGCCAGGGCGCCGGCAGGCCCAGCGCATCGGCCTGTTGCAGAGCGCCGCGCAGCACGGCCTGGTATTCGGCGAAATCCCTGATGCTGGCACGCGCTCCGCTGGACAGCCCATGCCCCGGCAAGTCCACGGCGAGCACCGCGAAGCCGGCTTCCAGCGCCCACTCGATCACATGCCGGTACAGGCCACTGTGGTCGTAATAGCCGTGCAGCAGCAGCAGCGAGGCACGGGGCGCCAGGGGTTTCCAGAGCTGGCCGGCGATACGGTAATCGTCCACCTCGAACCAGCCGAGCCGGCTCTCGACCGCCTCGCGCGGCACGAAGCCATAGAACTGCCGATAGGCCAGCTCCGCAGCCGACAATGGCGCAGCGCTGGCCAGCGGGCGCAGGCTGGCAACCAGCGGTTCGGGTTGGAAGATATCGGACATTGGCACCATCGACTCGTTGATTCACGGCAGCGTCATCCGGGCGCGTGCCCGGTACAGTGACGATCTTCTGCTGCCATGCGCGCCATGGCAAGCTACCGGACCGCTCAACGGAAATTGTCGGCATGGCCCGCTCCCGCCGCACCACCCTGCTCGCCTGCCTGGTCGCCGTCATCTGGCTGGCCGCCATGGTCGCCGCCTTCTGGTGGTTCGAGGCGCGCTACCTGCGCCCGTTCGATGAGCGTACCGCGCTGTTTTCCGGCAGCCAGCTACGCCTGCCAGACCAGCTGGCAGGGCCAGGCGAGATTCGCCTGGTGCATTTCTGGGACCCCGCGTGCCCCTGCAACGTCGGCAACCAGCAGCACCTCGGCGAACTGGTCGAGCGTTACGCCGGGCGCGGCGTGCAGTTCTATGCGGTGCAGAAACCCGGTAGCGAAGGGCAGTTGCCGCAGCCTCTGATCGCGCTGCAGCCGCTGCCTGGCCTCGCCGGCAGTGAACGGCTACCCGCCAGCCCGGCGGTGGCGATCTGGGACCAGCGCGGCGAACTGGTCTACGTAGGCCCCTATAGCGGCGGGTTCACCTGCACCTCCGGCAACAGCTTCGTCGAACCGCTGCTCGATGCGTTGCTCGACGGGCGAAAGGTGCTGGCGGACAACAACCTGGCCAGCGGCTGTTTCTGCGATTGGATTAAATAGCGGCAATCGGCCAGCAAAAAAAGCCGAATCTGCTTTTCTTTCCGTACGGCCGCCACTTCTGAGCGCCGCCTCGACAGGAACGGACACCCATGCACGATCATTTCTATCGCCAGGCCGATCGCCTGATGCTGTGCGTCGTCTGGCTGATGGTGCTGTACGCGCTGGGCCTGGCCTTCTGGCACGCGACCTGGGCCGCCGCCCTGATCATCGGCGGCGGTACCGCCGTTACGCTCAGCACGCTCTACGCGATGGTCGGTGGCACGCGCCTGTACCGCTGCCTGATCGCCGTGGCCTTCATGGTGCTGGCAGCGCTGCATATCCAGCAGAGCCACGGCATGGTGGAGACGCACTTCAGCGTCTTCGTGCTGCTGGCCTTTCTGGTCTACTACCGCGACTGGTTGCCCATTCTCCTGGCGGCCGGCACCATCGCCGTGCACCACTTGAGCTTTTTCGCATTGCAGCAGGGCGACAACGGCATCTACCTGCTGCAGCCGGGCTCCGGCTGGCACGTGGTGTTCATCCACGCCGGTTACGTGATCGTCGAAACCGCCATTCTGCTGGTGCTCGCGCGCCACGCTGCCCGCGAGGCCGCAGCCGGGGAAGACCTGCAACGCACCTCGGCGCACCTGCTGCGCGAGGGCCAGCCGGTGGATCTGGCCTACCGCAGCCCATCCAGTGACGGTTTGGCGCAGCGCTTCAACCGCTTCCTGGCGCTGCTCGACAATCTGGTGAGCCGGGTCATCGGCGCCGGTGACGAGCTGCGCGACACCAGCCAGCGCCTCACCCAGTCGACCCAGCAACTGAATCACTGCGCCGATGCGCTGCTCGATGCCACGGCGCAGATGGGCGGCGCCATCGAGCAGCTGAGCCATGCCGTCGGCGACGTCTCCAACAGCGCCGAGCAGGCGGCACATACCGCTCGCCAGGCCGATGCCGATGCCGCTGCGGGGGCCGTGGCGATCAGCGACACCCAGAGCGAAATCCACACCCTGGCTCGACAGATGGACAGCAGCAGCGGCGTGGTGCAACAACTGGCCGTCGAGGCCCAGGCCATCGACCGGGTGCTGGAGGTGATTCGTTCGGTGGCCGAGCAGACCAACTTGCTCGCCCTCAATGCGGCCATCGAAGCGGCACGGGCAGGCGAACAGGGCCGCGGCTTCGCCGTGGTGGCCGATGAGGTACGCCAGCTCGCGCAGTGTACCCAACAGGCCACCGGCGAAATCCAGGGCATGATCAGTCGCCTGCAGCAGGGCTCGGCCAACGCGGTCAGCGCCATGGCCGAAAGCCACGCCGGCGTGGCCCGCTGCGTCGGCCATACCGAGCGTACGGTGGCGCTGCTGGACAACGTGCACCGCTCCATCGAAGCGATCCAGACCATCGGCGTGTCCACCCGCGAGCAGCTGGCGGCCACCACCGAAGTGGCCAGGCTGATCGAACAGGTGCGCCAGGTGGCCGGTGACACCGCTCGCGATGCCGGCGAGGTGGCCGGCGACAGTCAGCGCCTGGCGTCCCTGGCCGAGCACCTCAACGGGCTGTGCGGGCAGTTCCAGACCAGTCAGACCCGCGTCACGTCCTGAGCAGGTCGCCTTGCAGTCCGTGCTGATTGCCCGCAGCATGGCGGCCCGCGTGAGACAAGGACGGCAGCATGAGACGCACCCTGATCACCCTGGCGGTCGTCCTGCTGACTGTCGCAGGTGGTGGCGCCTGGTACCTGCACGACAAGCGGCCGCTGCGTAGCGGCGAGCTGGCGCTGCAGCACCTCGGCGCACCGGTGCAGGTGCGCTATGACGAGCGTGGTGTGCCCCACATCGAGGCGCAGAACGAAGCCGACCTGTACCGCGCCCTGGGCTTCGTACAGGCCCAGGATCGCCTGTTCCAGATGGAGATGCTGCGCCGCCTGGCCCGCGGTGAGCTGGCCGAAGTGCTCGGCGCCAAACTGCTGCCCACCGATCGCCTGTTCCGCACCTTGCAGATTCGCCAACGCGCCGACCAGCAAGCCCGCGAGCTTGACCCCGACAGCCCCCATGGCAAGGCGCTGGCCGCTTACCTCGACGGCATCAACCAGTACCAGAACAGTCGCCCGGCGCCGCTGGAGTTCGATCTGTTGGGCATCGAGAAGCGCCCGTTCACCGCAGCCGACACCCTGTCCATCGCCGGCTACCTGGCCTACAGCTTCGCCGCGGCGCTGCGCAGCGAACCGCTACTGACGCGCATTCGTGATGAACTGGGCAGCGATTACTTGGCGATCTTCGATATCGACTGGCACCCCGAGGGCGTGCTCGACACGGCACTGGGCAAAAACGACTGGCGGATGCTCGACCGGATCGCCGCCCTGAGCGATCAGGCCCTGGCTGACAGCGGCCTGCCGCAGTTCGAGGGCAGCAACGCCTGGGCAGTGGCCGGCGCCCGCACCGCCAGCGGCAAGCCGCTGCTGGCTGGCGATCCGCACATCCGCTTCTCGGCACCGTCGGTGTGGTACGAGGCGCACCTCAAATACCCGGGCTTCGAACTCTACGGCCATCACCAGCCCGCGACCCCGGTGGCCTTTCTCGGCCACAACCGGGAGTTCGCCTGGACCCTGACCATGTTCCAGAACGACGACATGGATCTGGTCGCCGAACGCCTCAACCCGGACAACCCTGCCCAGGTCTGGTACCAGGGCCGCTGGGTCGATCTGCAGCAGCGCGAGGAAGTCATCCGGGTCAAGGACGGCGAGCCGGTGACCCTGCAACTGCGCCGCTCGCCCCATGGGCCCATCATCAACGATGCTCTGGGTGACAGCGCCGGCAGCACGCCGATCGCCATGTGGTGGGCCTTTCTGGAAACCGAAAACCCGCTACTCGACGCCTTCTACCGCCTGAACCGTGCCGACACCCTGGCAAAGGGCCGCGCCGCCGCCGAGCGCATCCATGCGCCGGGCCTCAACCTGGTGTGGGCCAACGCCAGCGGCGACATCGCCTGGTGGGCCGCGGCCAAGCTGCCGATGCGGCCCACCGGGGTGAACCCGGCGTTCATCCTCGATGGCAGCACGAGCGCCGCCGACAAACCGGGTTTTCATCCCTTCAGTGCCAACCCGCAGGAAGAGAACCCACCGCGCGGCTACATCGTCTCGGCCAACTTCCAACCGCTGCCGGCGAGCGGCATCGAGATTCCGGGCTACTACAACCCGCCGGAACGCGGCCAACGCCTGAACCAACGGCTGGCCGACCCACAGGTGCGCTGGGACCTGCACAACAGCCGGGCTCTTCAGCTCGATACCGGCACAGCCTACGGGCCGCGGTTGCTGGCGCCAATTCTCGGCGAGCTGCGCGCCGCTGCTGCGGACCAACAGGAGCGGGAGCTGGTCGAGGCTCTGGCAGCCTGGCAGGGCGATCACCCGCTGCAATCGCTGCCGGCGACGCTGTTCAACCAGCTCACCTATGAACTGGGCCGCACTGCACTGGCGCCGCGCCTGGGCGCGCAGGCCTTCGAGCAACTGCTGTCGACGCGAATGATCGACAGCGCACTGCCGCGCCTGACCGCTGCCCCCGATTCTCCCTGGTGGGCGCGCGCCGATGGCCAGCCGCGCAGCCGCGCCGAAGCGGTGGCCGAAGCCTGGCGCGCCACCGTGCAGCACCTGCGCGCCACCCTGGGCGACGATCCGGCGCAATGGCGCTGGGGCCAGGCCCATACCCTCACCCATCAGCATCCGCTGGGCGTACAGTGGCCGCTGAGCATGCTGCTCAACATCGGCCCGCTGCCGGCGCCCGGTGGCCACGAGATGCCCAACAACCTGTCGCACCGTATCGGCACGGCGCCCTGGGCAGTGGGTTACGGGCCCTCGACGCGGCGGCTGGTCGACCTGGCCGATGCCGACAACAGCCTGGGTATCAACCCGCTGGGCCAGAGCGGCGTACCGTTCGACCGCCACTACAGCGACCAGGCCCAGCGCTTCATACACGGCGAGTACGTGCCGCAGCACCTGAATACCGACGACGTAACCGCCCATACGCGCAGCACGCTGACGCTACGACCGGCGCCCTGAACGACCGGCGGCACGCCAAATCGCAGGCATGAAAAAGCCCGCCATGGGGCGGGCTTTTCGAGTCAGCCGATCAATTACTTGATCTTGGCTTCCTTGTACGCAACGTGCTTGCGGACGACCGGATCGTATTTCTTGATCTCGATCTTGTCCGGAGTGGTGCGCTTGTTCTTGTCGGTGGTGTAGAAGTGGCCGGTACCGGCGCTGGACACCAAACGGATCAGTTCACGCATGACAGTCTCCTTAAACCTTTTCGCCGCGAGCACGAAGCTCGGCCAGCACTACGTCAATACCACGCTTGTCGATGATGCGCATGCCTTTGGTGGACAGGCGCAGACGTACGAAGCGGTTTTCAGACTCGACCCAGAAGCGGTGATGCTGCAGG
The DNA here is from genome assembly GCF_001945445.1 of Pseudomonas sp. PA27(2017). Lineage (GTDB taxonomy): Bacteria > Pseudomonadota > Gammaproteobacteria > Pseudomonadales > Pseudomonadaceae > Aquipseudomonas. The sequence goes on along the minus strand of NZ_MSXW01000009.1, from coordinate 136,136 downwards.
TTCGGCAGGAAACGACGACGGGTTTTGTTGTTTGCGTGGGAAATGTTATTCCCGGTTACCGGACCCTTACCGGTAACTTGACAGACTCTCGACATACCTCAGCCCTCTAAAACCACATGCCCAACCCGGCATGGGTTGGCCGCTTAATCTCTGTTTTTCGGCGCTGGGCGCCGCGTTTCTTCAGGGTCTTACCGGTGATAGATCGCGATCAAGCAACCGGGCCCCTAGAAAAGAGCGCTGCTTTATACCAGAAAGCCCCCACAGCAACAAGCGCGAGCGCACTTTAAAATCCAGGCCATTCGGGGCTTGAGCCCCAGGCGTCGGGCATGGACGCGAACGACCGCTCGTCGCCGTATTGCATTGTTAGCCTGCATCTTATCGTTTAGGGTCTGTCCACGCGTTAACGCGACCCTCTCTCCCCTCAGTATTTCATGACCGGCCCGCCGGATGCGCGCCGTTACGTTCAGGAGATCACTATGCGCCTTGCCCTGTTGCCGCTGCTCGTCGCCCCGCTATTCGCCCAGGCCGCGACCCTGAGCGTCTGTACCGAAGCCAGCCCAGATGGCTTCGACGTGGTGCAGTACAACTCCCTGACCACCACCAATGCCTCGGCCGACGTGCTGATGAATCGCCTGGTCGAATTCGACGCCGCCAGCGGCAAGCTGGAGCCGAGCCTGGCCAGCAGCTGGAAGATCTCCGACGACGGCCTGAGCTACACCTTTACCCTGCGCCCGGACGTGCTGCTGCACCGCACCGCCTACTTCAAGCCCAGCCGCCCGACGCTGGAAGCCGACGACGTGCTGTTCAGCTTCCAGCGCATGCTCGACCCCAACCACCCGTGGCACAAGACGGCCACCAGCGGCTATCCCCATGCCCAGTCCATGCAATGGCCGGCGCTGATCAAGACGGTGGAGAAGGTCGACGCACATACTGTACGCATCACCCTGAACAAACCGGACGCGACCTTTCTCGCCACCCTGAGCATGGGTTTTGCCTCCATCTATTCCGCCGAATACGCCGACCAACTGATCAAGGCCGGCACACCGGAAAAACTCAACAGCCAGCCGATTGGTACCGGCCCTTTCGTGTTCAAGCGCTTCCAGAAGGACGCCGCGGTGCGCTACACGGCCAACGCCGACTACTTCGCCGGCAAGCCCGAGGTCGACGAGCTGGTGTACGCCATCACCCCGGATGCCAACGTGCGCCTGCAACGCCTGCGCCGGGGCGAATGCCAGATTGCCCTGTCGCCCAAACCGGTCGACGTCGAAGCGGCGAGCAAGGACGCCGACCTCGACACCGTGAAGACCGCCGCCTTCATGACCGCCTTCGTGGCCATCAACAGCCAGCACCCGCCGCTGGACAAGCCCGCCGTGCGCCAGGCCATCAACCTGGCGTTCGACAAGAGCAGCTACCTCAAGGCCGTGTTCGAGAACAGCGCCGAACCCGCCAACGGCCCTTATCCGCCGAACACCTGGAGCTACGCCAGCGATCTGCCGGGCTACGCCCATGACCCGCAAAAAGCCCGTGACCTGCTCAAAGAGGCCGGGCTGGCCGATGGGTTCAGCACCACCATCTGGACGCGCCCCTCGGGCAGCCTGCTCAACCCCAACCCCAGCCTGGGCGCACAATTGCTGCAGGCCGATCTGGCCGAAGTCGGCATCAAGGCGCAGATCCGCGTGATCGAGTGGGGCGAACTGATCCGCCGCGCCAAGGCCGGCGAGCATGACCTGCTGTTCATGGGCTGGGCCGGCGACAACGGCGACCCGGACAACTTCCTGACCCCGCAGTTTTCCTGTGCCTCGGTGGAGTCCGGCCTGAACTTCGCACGCTTCTGCGACGCCAAGCTCGACAAGCTGATCGCCGATGGCAAGGCGGTCAGCGACCAGGCCAAACGCAGCGCGCTGTACAAGGACGCCCAGGCGATCATCCAGCAGCAGGCGCTGTGGCTGCCGCTGGCCCACCCGACCGCCTATGCCCTGACCCGCAAGGGCGTCGAGGGCTACAGCGTCAGCCCGTTCGGCCGTCAGGATTTCTCCAAGGTCAGCGTGCCGTGACGCAGATGGGCTGCCATCCATGATGGTGGCAGCCCGGCCGCGGTAACCATGCCGGGCTCTGTCACCGGCATGACATACGCCTGCCGCACCCTGTTGGCTTTTCAGCGCAGGGAATCATCAGGTATGCGTCGACTCACTCATCTTCACGCACTACTGGCCAGCACGCTCTGCTGGGCCTCGCTCGCCGCGGCTCAGGACACCGCCACCGACTATCCGGCCACGTTGGCTGGCCATGCCGTGTTGCCGGCCGCCAGCTTCATCCAGCCGCCCGCCGACGCGCCGGCGGATTTCACCCTCAGCGGCAAATTCTCCAACGGTCAGCGCAATGAACAGGTCGGCAGCCTCGAAGGCCTGTCGGCCAATCGCCCCACCGGCCTCTCACTGCCCTTCGAAGGCCAGCCACTGCAGGGTCACTCCGGCATCAAGCACATGCCGGACGGCAGCTTCTGGGTACTCACCGACAACGGCTTCGGCACCAAGGCCAACTCCGCCGACGCCATGCTCTATCTCAACCATTACGCCATCGACTTCAAGAGCGGCGAATTCAAGCGGCTGAACACGGTGTTTCTCAGCGACCCGGACAAGAAGGTCCCGTTCCGCATCGTTCACGAGGGCACGCCGACGCGCTACCTGAGCGGCGCAGACTTCGACCCGGAAAGCGTCCAGTTGATCGGCGATTCCATCTGGATCGGCGACGAGTTCGGCCCCTACCTGATCAAGACAGACATGAAGGGCCGCGTACAGGCGGTGCTCGATGTCGAGGCCGACGGCGAACCGGTGCGCTCGCCCGACAACCCCGCCCTGACGCCCCCCGCCTGGCCGGCCGACGCCATGAACTTCCAGGTGCGCCGCTCCAAGGGCCTGGAGGGTATGGCCGCCGCGAAGGACGGCAGCAAGCTCTACGCGCTTTTGGAAGGCCCGCTGTGGGACGCGGCCAGCAAGGGTGCCGAGCAGCGCGATGGCAAGAACGTATTGCGCGTGCTCGAATTCGATGTCGCCAGCGAGGCCTGGACGGGCCGCCACTGGTTCTACCCGCTGGAGCAACCCGGCCACGCCATCGGCGATTTCAACATGATCGATGCGGCCAGCGGCCTGATCATCGAGCGCGACAATGGTGAAGGCACGCCGGACAAGGCCTGCCCGCCTGGCGAGAAAGGCACCCGCTGTTTTTCGGATATCGCCCGCTTCAAGCGCGTCTACAAGGTCGCTTTCGATGATGGCAACGTCGGCCAGGCCGTGCGCAAGGTCGGCTACATCGACCTGCTCACCATCCAGGACCCGCAGCGCATCGCCCGCAAGCCGCTGAACGACGGCGTGCTGACCTTGCCGTTCTTCACCATCGAGAATGTCGACATCGTCGATGATCGGCATATCGTGGTCGGCAACGACAACAACCTGCCGTTCTCCAGCAGCCGCGAACCGAACAAAGCAGACGACAACGAAATGGTGCTGCTGGAAGTCGGCGAATTGCTCAAGGCCCGCTGACGGCTGCCGAGTCGCCGCTACATCCAGCCGTGCTCGGCCATCGACAGCGGCTCGCCGTCGCCGACGATGAAATGGTCGAGCACGCGCACCTCGACCAGCGCCAAGGCGTCCTTGAGGCGCTGGGTCAGCACCTTGTCTGCCTGGCTCGGCTCGGCGACGCCAGAGGGATGGTTGTGGGTCAGGATCAGCGCCGCTGCATTGTGGGCCAGGGCGCGCTTGACCACCTGCCGCGGGTAGACGCTGGCGCTGTCGATGGAACCGTGAAACAGCGCCTCGAAAGCCAACACCCGGTGCTTGGCATCGAGAAACAGGCAGCCGAACACTTCGTGGGGTTCGTGACGCAGCTGCGCCTTGAGGTAATCGCGCACCGCCTGGGGGCTTTCCAGGGCCGAATCACGGCGCAGTTGTTCGGCCAGGTGGCGACGGCCCATTTCCAGCACGGCCTGCAATTGGGCGAACTTGGCAGGACCAAGGCCCAGGTGCTGGCAGAAGGACGGCAGGTCGGCCTGAAGCAATGCGCGCAGGCTGCCGAAATCGGCGAGCAGGTGGCGCGCGAGGTCCACTGCACTCTGCCCGGCCACGCCGGTACGCAGGAAGATCGCCAGGAGCTCGGCGTCGGTCAGGCTGGCCGCTCCCTGGGCCAGCAATTTCTCCCGCGGGCGCTCTGCCGCAGGCCACTCACGAATGCTCATCGCACGCCCCTTGCCCATCCAGTCCGCTGCCGACGAATCGTCGCCCGGCGCGCCGCTGCCCCCCTGCTGCCGCTGTGCTATCGTAGCCGCGTTTTTCGCGGGGCGCCGGGCCTGGGGAGGTCTCGGGCACCTGCGTCTGTAACTACACACGACAAAGGCAGAGTTATGCAGCGGCTGTATCGCAAACGCATCATCCTCGGCGTGGGTGGCGGCATCGCGGCGTACAAGAGCGCCGAGCTGGTCCGCCGCCTCAAGGATCAGGGCGCCGAAGTGCGCGTGGTCATGACCCAGGGTGGTCGCGAATTCATCACCCCGCTGACCCTGCAGGCGTTGTCCGGCCACCCGGTGCATCTGGATCTGCTCGACCCGGCGGCCGAAGCCGCCATGGGCCATATCGAACTGGCACGCTGGGCCGACCTGGTGCTGATCGCGCCGGCCACCGCCGACCTGATGGCGCGCCTGGCCCAGGGCGTCGCGGATGACCTGCTCACCACCCTGGTGCTGGCTACCGATGCGCCGGTGGCCCTGGCGCCGGCCATGAACCAGGCGATGTGGCGCGACCCGGCCACCTTGGCCAACGTCGAGCTGCTGCGCAGCCGTGGCCTGAAAATGTTCGGCCCGGCCTCCGGTAGCCAGGCCTGTGGCGACGTCGGCCTGGGCCGCATGCTCGAGGCCGACGACCTGGCACACCTGGCCGCCGACTGCTTCGAGCACCTGGCGCTGACCGGCAAACACGTATTGATCACCGCCGGCCCGACCCAGGAAAACATCGACCCGGTGCGCTACATCACCAACCACAGCTCCGGCAAGATGGGCTTCGCCCTCGCCGAGGCAGCCATGGAAGCCGGCGCCAAGGTCACCCTGATCAGCGGCCCGGTGCACCTGGCGACGCCGGATCGGGTCAACCGCATCGACGTGGTCAGTGCCCGCGACATGCTCGCCGCCTGCGAAGCGGCCATGCCCTGCGACATTCTCATCGCCGCCGCGGCGGTGGCCGACTACCGCCCGGAAGTTGTCGCCCAGCACAAATTGAAGAAAGACCCCAACAGTGGCGACGGCCTGCTGTTGCAGATGGTGCGCAACCCCGACATCCTCGCCACCCTGGCGCACCGAGATGATCGCCCGTTCAGCGTCGGTTTCGCCGCCGAAACCGAGAACCTTCTGGAGTACGCCTCGCGCAAGCTCAAGGACAAGAACCTCGACCTGATCGTCGCCAACGACGTGGCCAACCCGAGCATCGGTTTCAACAGCGAAGACAACGCGATCACCATCATCGATCGCGCGCTGCACCAGACCAGCTTTGCGCAGACCAGCAAGGGCAAGATCGCCCGCCAACTGGTGAGTTTCATCGCCGCGCAGCAACCCAAACACTGACATTCATTCGCACGGAAACCCTGATCGCCCCATGCACGCCCTACAAGCCAAGATCCTCGACCCCCGCCTCGGCAGCGAATTCCCCATGCCCGCCTACGCCACGCCCGGTTCGGCCGGCCTGGATCTGCGCGCCATGCTCAAGGAAGACCTGACCCTGGAACCGGGCCAGACCGTGCTGATTCCCACCGGCCTGGCGATACACGTCGCCGATCCGGGCCTGGCCGCCCTGATCCTGCCGCGCTCCGGCCTGGGCCACAAACACGGCATCGTGCTCGGCAATCTGGTTGGCCTGATCGACTCGGACTACCAGGGCGAGCTGATGGTGTCGTGCTGGAACCGCGGCAACAGCGCGTTCAAGATGGCCGTGGGTGAACGTATCGCCCAACTGGTGCTGGTACCGGTCATCCAGGCACGTTTCGAGGTGGTCGAGGAATTCGACGACAGCGAACGCGGTGCCGGTGGATTCGGCCACTCGGGCACCAAGTGATCCCCTTCTAGCTCGCCAGGAGACGTCGGATGAAAGGCTTCAAACGCGCGCCCAAGGAAGAACGCCCCGGCGACTCGAAACCCGCCACTCGCGGCCAGAGCAAGGCATCGGCCGACCTGGCCCCCGGCGTGATCGCCGCCGCCCTTGGCGTGGCCCTGGCCGGTGCCATCCTGTGGTTCGCCGCGGTGAGCCCGGCGCAAGAGTTACAGCAGCAACAGCTCAGCCAGGCCTGGGGCAGCAGCCAGGCGGCCAGCCTGCAGCAAGCCCTCAAGCAACTCAGCGCCGACACCCTCGCCGCAGCGCGCAACCCGGCGCTCTCGCAAGCCCTGCAGAGTGGCGATGACGCCCAGGTGCGCAATGCCGAGAACGGCCTGCGCTACTGGAATGGTGTAGTCGATGCCCAGCTCAACCTGCCTGGCCAGGCGGTTCCGGACAGCTCGCGCAGCGCGCCGATGAACTTCGCCGCGCTGGACTTGCTGCGCCGCCTGGAAGCCGGTCAGGCGCCGGCCGTGGAAGCCTACAAGGTCGGTGAGCGCTGGCTGGCCTACAGCGTGGCGCCGGTACGCCAGGACGACAAACAGCCCATGGTCGGCACGCTGCTGCTGGCCGTCGACCTCAACCGGCTGCTCGGCAACCTGCCGCCAATGCCGGCGGACGTCGGGCAGATCCAGCTGGTGCAACGCTTCGATGCCGGCGCCGCCCAGGTGCTGGCCCAGCGCGGCCAGGCCGAAGGCGCGCCCCAGGTGTTCGCCACCGGCAACCCGCACTGGACGCTGAACTTCACGCCGGCCTCAGGCCTCGGCGCCTCAGGCCTGTCGCCCCTGTTGCTGGGCCTCGCGCTGCTGGTTGCGCTGATCGGTGCGCTGGCCGGTCTTTATCTGACCCAACGCAGCCTGCAGCAGCGCCTGGATCGCGATACTGCGCAATTGGCCGAACTGGTTAAAGAACTCTCCGCGGGCAAAGCCGTCAAAGCCTTCAGCTTGAGCCTGCCCGCCCTGCACCACCTGGCACAGAGCCTGAGCCGACTGCCCCGTCGCGCCCAGGAACCCGTGGCGACCCGCCCGGACATCACCGCCAGTGAAATACCCAGTAGTCGCGTCGCAGCCAAGCCGGCGGATCTCGTGAATCCGCTGTTTCAAGACACCGATATTCTCGATATCGACATTCTCGACGACGACCAGGATCTCCTGGGACTGGAGCAGACACCGATCATGACCGCGCCGCAAGCCCCGAAACTCCCAGCAGACATCTTCCGAGCCTATGACATCCGCGGTGTGGTGGGCGCAGGCCTGACCCCAGAAACCGCCTACTGGATCGGCCGCGCCATCGGCTCGCAAAGCCTGGCCGAAGGCGAGCCGAACGTCGCCGTTGGCCGCGACGGCCGCCTGTCCGGCCCGAGCCTGGTGGAACAGCTGATTCAGGGCGTGGCCGACAGTGGCTGCCAGGTCAGCGACGTCGGCATGGTGCCGACCCCGGTCGTCTACTTCGCCGCCCACGTGCTGGCCGGCAAGACTGCGGTGATGCTCACCGGCAGCCACAACCCGCCGGACTACAACGGCTTCAAGATCGTCATCGCCGGCGACACCCTGGCCAACGAACAGATTCAGGCGCTGAAGACCCGCATCGACACCAACGACCTGAGTAGCGGCGAAGGCAGCGTCGAGCGCGTCGATCTGCTGCCACGTTATCTGGAGCAGATCCGCAGCGACATCGCCATGGCCAAGCCGCTGCGCGTGGTGGTCGATTGCGGCAACGGCGCTGCCGGGGTGATCGCCCCGCAGCTGATCGAGGCGCTGGGCTGCAAGGTGATCCCGCTGTACTGCGAGGTCGACGGCAACTTCCCCAACCACCACCCGGATCCGGGCAAGCCCGAGAACCTGATCGACCTGATCGCCAAGGTCAAGGAAGAGAATGCCGACGTCGGCCTAGCCTTCGACGGCGATGGCGACCGCGTGGGCGTGGTCACCAACACCGGCACCATCGTCTACCCGGACCGCCTGCTGATGCTGTTCGCCAAGGACGTGGTGTCGCGCAACCCGGGCGCCGACATCATCTTCGACGTCAAATGCACCCGCCGCCTGACCCCGCTGATCAGCGGCTACGGCGGTCGCCCGGTAATGTGGAAAACCGGTCACTCGCTGATCAAGAAGAAGATGAAGGAAACCGGCGCCCTGCTGGCCGGCGAGATGAGCGGCCACGTGTTCTTCAAGGAACGCTGGTTCGGTTTCGACGACGGCATCTACGCTGCCGCGCGCCTGCTGGAAATCCTCAGCCAGGACAAGCGCACCGCCGAGCAGGTGTTCGCCGCGTTCCCGAACGACGTGTCGACCCCGGAAATCAACGTGCAGGTCACCGAGCAGACCAAGTTCCCGATCATCGAGCGCCTGCAGCGTGAAGGTCAGTGGGGCGAAGGCAGTGTGACCAACCTCGACGGTGTGCGCGTCGATTACCCCAAAGGCTGGGGCCTGGTGCGTGCATCCAACACCACGCCGGTGCTGGTGCTGCGCTTCGAAGCGGAAAGCCAGGCCGAGCTGGAGCGGATCCAGGAGCTGTTCCGCTCGCAGATGCACAACGTCGCCCCTGACGTCCAACTACCGTTCTGACCCGTCCAGCACTGGAGCCCCACATGACCCTAGAGCGTGAAGCCGCCACCAACGTCGCCAAGGTGCTGTCCGAAGCACTGCCCTACATCCGCCGCTTCGTTGGCAAGACCCTGGTGATCAAATACGGCGGCAACGCCATGGAAAGTGATGACCTGAAGGAAGGCTTCGCGCGCGACATCGTGCTGATGAAGGCGGTGGGCATCAACCCGGTGGTGGTTCACGGCGGCGGCCCGCAGATCGGCGACCTGCTCAAGCGCCTGAGCATCGAAAGCCACTTCATCGATGGCATGCGCGTCACCGACGCGGCGACCATGGACGTGGTGGAAATGGTGCTCGGCGGCCAGGTCAACAAGGACATCGTCAACCTGATCAACCGTCATGGCGGCAGCGCCATCGGCCTGACCGGTAAAGACGCCGAGCTGATCCGTGCACGCAAGCTCACCGTCAGCCGGCAGACGCCGGAAATGACCCAGCCGGAAATCATCGACATCGGCCATGTTGGCGAAGTCACCGGGGTGAACACCGACCTGTTGAACATGCTGGTCAAGGGCGACTTCATTCCGGTGATCGCACCGATTGGCGTAGGCCCCAAAGGCGAGTCGTACAACATCAACGCCGACCTGGTGGCCGGCAAGGTGGCCGAAGCGCTGAAAGCCGAGAAGCTGATGCTGCTGACCAACATCGCCGGCCTGATGGACAAGCAGGGCGAAGTGCTGACCGGGCTGAGCACCGAGCAGGTCAACGAGCTGATCGCCGACGGCACCATCTACGGCGGCATGCTGCCGAAGATCAAGTGCGCCCTGGAAGCGGTGCAGGGTGGTGTGACCAGCTCGCACATCATCGACGGTCGCGTGCCGAATGCGGTGCTGCTGGAGATCTTCACCGATGTGGGTAACGGCACCATGATCAGCAATCGCAAGCGTCCCTGACCGCGGTTCGTGAAACGAAAAACGCCGGCCTCGTAGCCGGCGTTGTCATTTCTGCAGCATCAACTTCGCGCAGTTTTATCGGCTCTGACTGCTAGGTGACCCTATCCGGTGGGAGCGGGCCATGCCCGCGAAAAAATCACGGGCATGGACTGGGTGTCCGCACCCGTTCCCACAGGTAAAGCTACGATGGCAGCTTCTGCCTTCACTCGACCCATCACCGAATCGCGTAGATATCCTTCTCGTTCGCTTCGGCGTATTCGTACAGGCGCGCCAGGTAGGCCTTCTGCTGCTCCCAGACCTTTTGCGCGGCAGGATCCGCGGCGGCGGTGGCGTCAACCACCTCGGCCGAGACTTCCTTGAGCCTGGCGAGCACGTCATCCGGCAGGCGGCGCACATCGACGCCGTCCTTCTTCAGTTGCTCCATGGCTTCCATGTTCTTGGCGTTGTAATCGTCGAGCATGTCGCCGTTGACGTCGCGGGCGGCGGCGCGAACGATGGCCTGCAGGTCCGCCGGCAGGGTATCCCAGGCCTTGAGGTTGACGTCCAGCTCGAAGGTGACGTTCGGCTCCTGCCAGCCCGGCGTGTAGTAATACTTGGCCGCTTTGTGCAGGCCCAGGGCCTGGTCGTTGTATGGCCCGATCCACTCGGTGGCGTCGATGGTGCCGGTCTGCAGGGCGGTGAAGATTTCACCGGCCGGCATGTTCACCACGGTACCGCCGACCTTGGTCAGCACTTCGCCGCCCAGGCCCGGGGTGCGCATCTTCAGGCCCTTGAGGTCATCGACCGAGTTGATTTCCTTGTTGAACCAGCCGGCGGTCTGCACGCCGGTGGCACCGCAGGCCATCGGCAGCACACCGTAGGGTTTGTAGACCTCTTCCCAGAGCTGGATGCCGCCACCGTAGTGCAGCCAGGCGTTCATTTCCTGGGCGTTGGGGCCGAACGGCAGGGCGCAGAAGAACTGGGCCGCGGGCACCTTGCCTTTCCAGTAGTAGGGCGCGCCGTGGCCCATTTCCGCGGTGCCGCGCGAGACCGCATCGAACACTTCGAGAGCCGGCACCAGCTCACCGGCGGCGTAGATCTTGATCTTCAGGCGACCATTGCTCATCTGCTCGACGAGCCTGGCGAAACGCTCGGCGCCGACGCCTACTCCAGGGAAGTTCTTCGGCCAGGAAGTGACCATCTTCCAGTTGAAGGTCTTGGCCTCGGCGGCCGGCTTGGACGCGTCAGCAGCGCCGGCCTCCTCCTTGCACCCGACCAGCGCTCCTGCAGCGATGCCGATACCTGCCGCTGCCAGTATTTGGCGACGTTTCATAGGTAACTCCTTGTTGTTGTAATAATGACCCGTGGGCCGTTCCAGCCCAATGCACAGTGGCGATCCGCCAACCGCCCCGCGCGCCAATCCTAGTACCGGGCGCCGGCCAGACAGGATCGGCAAGTGTTTCAACCCATGTCTAGCCAATGGCCATCAGCCCCCTCGGAAGGCTCAAGACCGATGCTTCCAGGTCATTCGACAAATCATGGCAAACCGCGCCAACCGGCCTGGGCGCCATTGCCGTACGCGCGAAGCGCCGCCTAAAATCCCCCGCTTTTCGCTCTTTTTCGATAACTATAAGGACGCATCATGTCCAACACGCCTTCACTTCCTCTGGGGATCGCACGGGTCATCGACGCCGTGAACTTCCGCTTCGGCCAGGCCTGCTCCTGGTTGACCCTGTTTCTGGTACTCGGCACGGCCCTGGTGGTGATCCTGCGCTATGGCATGAACCTGGGCGCCACTGCGCTGCAGGAAGCCGTGCTCTACGCCCACGCGCTGGTGTTCATGGGCGCCTCGGCCTGGGCACTGCAGCGTAACGCCCATGTGCGTGTGGATATCTTCTACCAGCAGTTCAGCGGCCGCCGGCAGGCGCTGGTGGAGGTGCTCGGCACCCTGTTCCTGCTGCTGCCGGTGTGCCTGTTCCTGGGCTGGGCGAGCTGGGACTACGTGGCCAACTCCTGGTCGACCCGCGAGGGCTCGAGCGAGTCGGGGGGGCTGAAATTCGTCTACCTGCAGAAGAGCATCATTCTGGTGCTGGTGGTCAGCCTCACGCTGCAGGGCATTTCCAATCTGATCAAGGCGATCTACCTGTTGTGCGGCGTGCTGCCGGAGCAGGAGGTGAAACATGGCTGAAGTCATGTCGATCCTGCTGTTCGTCAGCATCTGCCTGGTGTTGATGGGCGGCTACCCGGTGGCCTTCACCCTGGCCGGGGTGTCGCTGCTGTTCGCCGGTATCGGCGTGGTCACCGGCACCTTCGACGCCGGGTACCTGAGCGCCCTGCCCAACCGCCTGTTCGGCATCATGAACAACCAGACCATGCTGGCCGTGCCGCTGTTCGTGTTCATGGGCGTGATGCTGGAAAAGTCCAAGGTCGCCGAAGACCTGCTCGAGTCGATGTCGCGCCTGTTCGGCGGCATCCGCGGCGGCCTGGCGATTTCGGTGTGCTTAGTGGGCGCATTGCTCGCCGCCAGTACCGGCATCGTCGGCGCCACGGTGGTAACCATGGGCCTGCTGGCCCTGCCGACCCTGCTCAAGCGCGGCTTCGATCCCGCTGTGGCGACCGGCACCCTGGCCGCCACCGGCACCCTGGGGCAGATCATTCCACCGTCCATCGTGCTGGTGCTGCTGGGTGATGTGATGTCCAGCGCCTACCAGCAGGCGCAGCTGCGCATGGGCATCTTCTCGCCCAAGACGGTATCGGTCGGCGACCTGTTCATGGGCGCACTGATACCGGGTCTGCTGCTGGTGGTGCTGTACGTCGTCTACCTGATTCTGGTGGCGATCTTCCAGCCGAAGAAGATGCCCGTGGTGCCCAAGGAAGAGCTGGGCGAGGTGCAATGGGGCAAGCTGCTCGGCTCTCTGGTGCCGCCGCTGGCGCTGATCATCGCGGTGCTCGGCTCGATTCTCGCCGGTTACGCCACGCCCACCGAGGCCGCTGCCATCGGTGCCGTCGGCGCGACCCTGCTGGCGCTGTTCAAGGGCCAGCTGAGCCTGCCGCAGCTGCGCAGCGTAGCCCAGGGCACCACGGAAATTTCCAGCATGGTGTTTCTGATCCTGATCGGCGCCTCGCTGTTCTCCCTGGTGTTCCGTGGTTTCGGCGGTGAAGCGCTGATCGAGGACGTGTTCAAGCAGTTGCCAGGCGGCGTGCTCGGCGCGTTCTTCCTGGTCATGCTGGTGATTTTCCTGCTGGGCTTCATTCTCGATTTCATCGAGATCATCTTCGTGGTGGTGCCCATCGTCGGCCCGGTGCTGCTGGCCATGGGCCTGGACCCGGTATGGCTGGGCGTGATGATCGCCCTCAACCTGCAGACCTCGTTCCTCACCCCGCCCCTGGGTTTCTCGTTGTTCTACCTGCGCGGCGTCACACCCCGTACGGTGAGTACCGCGACCATGTACCGCGGGGTGATTCCGTTCATCATCATCCAGCTGATGATGCTGGTCATCGCCTACCAGTTCCCGGCGCTGATCACCTGGCTTCCGACCCAGGTCTACGGCTCGTAAACTGTGCGGCAACGCAAAACGCCCGTCTCGACGGGCGTTTTTCATGGCGCTGGCGAACCTCCCCGCCGCGCCGTGGCCCAACAGCCAACCTATTCAGGAGCAGCCCCCATGAGCACCTCGAACGAACGCATTCAACTGGGCGATCTGGCCTGCTGGCGCATCCAGCATGCCGGCGCCGAACTCGTGGTCAGCGAACAGGGCGCGCAGATCCTGCGCTATCAGCCGGCCAAGGGCGAACCGCTGATCTGGCTCAGCGACGAGGCGGCCTATGAAGCCGGAAAAAGCGTGCGCGGCGGTGTACCGGTGTGCTGGCCCTGGTTCGGCGACCTGCAGCGCAATCCCGAAGCGATCCGCGCCAGCCATGCGCGCCCGGCCGATGCGCCGGCCCACGGTCTGGTGCGTGACCGTGACTGGCAGTTGATCGGCCTCAACACCGAAGAAGACGGCGTGACCCTGTCGTTCGCTTTCGACACCGCTGCCGAGCCGATCGCCGAATGGCCACATGCCGCCGAGCTGCAGTTGGACATTCACCTCGGCGATCGCCTGACGCTGAGCCTGACCACCCGCAACCTGGGCGACAGTGAACTGCCGATCAGCCAGGCGCTGCACACCTATTTCGCGGTCAGCGACATTCGCCAGGTGCGCATCGAAGGACTGGAGGGCTGCAGCTACGTCGACACACTGCAAGACTGGAAAACCGTACGTCAGCAAGGTGCGGTGACCTTCACCGGAGAAACCGACCGCATCTACCTCGATACGCCGCCGCAGTTGAGCATCGTCGACTCCCTCTGGAAGCGACGCATTTTCATGCGCAGCCAGGGCTCGGGCTCGGCGGTGGTGTGGAACCCATGGATCGACAAGGCCAGGCGCCTATCGCAATTCGCCGATGACGCCTGGCAGGGCATGCTCTGCATCGAGCACGCCAACGTGCTGGACGACTCGCTGATTCTCGCCCCGGGCGCCGAGTACCGCCTCGACGTGACGCTGTGGGCGCAACCACTTTGAGATGACGTGCCATGGCGGCAGTCAGGCGGCGCGGGTCAGCGAGTCGCCAGCCTGATAGACTGCCGCGATGCACGCCCCTCCACCGGAAACTCCGATGCACGCAAAGAACCCCGCAATCGGCTTGTGTCAGCAAGCCACCTTTCTGATCAGCGCCGCCAAGGTCGACCAGTGCCCGGACGACCAGGGCTACGAAGTCGCCTTCGCCGGGCGCTCCAACGCCGGCAAGTCCAGCGCGCTGAACACCCTGACCCACGCCAGCCTGGCACGCACCTCGAAAACCCCGGGGCGCACCCAGCTGCTGAACTTCTTCCGCCTGGATGACGAACGCCGCCTGGTCGACCTGCCCGGCTATGGCTACGCCAAGGTGCCGATTCCGCTCAAGCAACACTGGCAGAAGCACCTCGAAGCCTATCTGGGCAGCCGCGAGAGCCTGCGCGGGCTGATCCTGATGATGGACATCCGCCACCCGCTGACCGAGTTCGACCGCATGATGCTCGACTGGTCCGGCGCCAGCGGCATGCCCATGCACATCCTGCTGACCAAGGCCGACAAGCTGGCCTTCGGCGCGGCGAAGACCACCTTACTCAAGGTGCAGCAGGAGATCCGCAAGGGCTGGGGCGAGCACGTCAGCATCCAGCTGTTCTCGGCGCCAAAGCGCATCGGCGTGGAAGACGCGCAAACCGTTCTGGGTCACTGGCTGGGCCTGATCGGCGACGAGGAAGGGGAGCAACACCAAGAATAACCTCACTCCCGTAGCCCGTGGTTGAGCATAGCGATACCCGGGAGCGGGATTGAGTGTTGTCGTGCTTACCAGCGTCTCCTGGGTATCGCTTCGCTCAACACCAGGCTACCAACGCCCCGCCTTGCGCGGGGCGTTTTGCATTGCGCTCTGGCGAAGAGCGGCTAGGCTCGAGGAAGGAGCTGGGGGGATGGGGAGCTGCCGGCAGTTTCCTGCAGGCAAAAAAAACCCCGAACTTCGTATGGGGAGGGAGAAGATCGGGGTTTAAGAGTCTGAACCGCTAGGGCGGGGTTCAGATGTCTGCCAACACTTAACACAACAAAGGAGCATCGAAGGGCTTTATGGGCCATTCCCAAACTCTGACCGGGTGGACAGAAGTAAAGTTCAGCGGTGCTTAGATTCCTTTGTTTGGTCTTGATGCCGATTAAGACCACACGGTACTAACTGATAACGGGACGCAGCCGCGTCCCTTTTTCATGGGCGTCAGTGTGCTTCATCCCAGTTATTGCCCACGCCGACCTCGACCAGCAGCGGCACATCGAGCTTCACGGTTTCGCCCATCAGTGGGCGAATCTGCGCGCTGACCTGCTCGACCAGATCCTCGCGAACCTCGAGTACCAGTTCATCGTGTACCTGCAGGATCACCCGGGCATCCAGGCCGGATTCGGTCAGCCACTCATCCACGGCGACCATGGCCTTCTTGATGATATCGGCAGCCGTGCCCTGCATCGGCGCGTTGATCGCCGTGCGCTCGGCCCCGGCGCGCTCCTGCGGGCGGCTCGACTTGATCGCTGGCAAGTACAGGCGCCGACCGAACAGGGTTTCCACGTAGCCCTGCTCTGCCGCCTGGTGGCGCGTGCGGTCCATGTACTCACGCACGCCTGGGTAGCGGGTGAAGTAGGTTTCGATGTATGCCTTGGCGGTCTTGCCGTCGACGCCGATGTCCTTGGCCAGCTTCTGCGCGCCCATGCCGTAGATCAGCCCGAAGTTGATCGCCTTGGCGCTGCGCCGCTGGTCGTTGCTGACCTGATCGAGCTCGACCTTGAAGACTTCCGCAGCGGTCGCGGTGTGCACGTCGAGGTTGTCGCGGAAGGCGTTCATCAGCCCTTCGTCGCGGGACAGGTGCGCCATGATGCGCAACTCGATCTGCGAGTAGTCCGCCGACACCAGCTTGTAGCCCTTCGGCGCCACGAAGGCCTGGCGAATGCGCCGGCCTTCGGCGCTGCGCACCGGGATGTTCTGCAGGTTCGGGTCGCTGGATGACAGCCGCCCGGTTGATGCCACGGCCTGTTGATAACTGGTGTGGATGCGCCCGGTGCGCGGGTTGATCTGCTCCGGCAGGCGGTCGGTGTAGGTGCTCTTGAGCTTGCTCAGGCTGCGGTACTGCATCAGTACCTTGGGCAGCTCGTAATCCTGCTCGGCCAGTTCGACGAGTACCGCCTCGGCGGTCGAGGCCTGCCCCTTGGCGGTCTTGCTGATGATCGGCAAACCAAGCTTTTCATAGAGGATGGCGCCCAGCTGCTTGGGCGAGCCGAGGTTGAACTCCTCGCCGGCCACCTGGAAAGCCTGGCGCTCCAGGGCCACCAGCTTCTCGCCCAGCTCCTGGCTGTGCTCGCCCAGCAGCTTGGCATCGACCAGCGCGCCATTGCGCTCGATTCGCGCCAGCACCGGCACCAGGGGAATCTCGATATCGCGCAGCACGCCGGCCAGGCTCGGAATATCTTCCAGGCGCGCCCACAGGTTCTGGTGTAGGCGCAGGGTCACGTCAGCATCCTCGGCGGCGTACGGCCCGGCCTGCTCGAGGGCGATCTGGTCGAAGGTCAGCTGCTTGGCGCCCTTGCCGGCGATGTCCTCGAAACGGATGGTGCTGTGGCCCAGGTACTTGAGCGAAAGGCTGTCCATGTCGTGACGGGTGGCGGTGGAGTCCAGCACGTAAGACTCAAGCATGGTGTCGAAGGCCACGCCCTGTACGTTGATCGGCGTGCTGGCATTGGCCAGCACGTTGATGTCGTACTTGGCGTGCTGGCCGACCTTGGCCTTGGCCGGATCTTCGAGAATCGGCTTGAGTGCGCGCAGCACCGCGTCGCGGTCCAGTTGCTGCGGCACGCCCATGTAGCTGTGCGCCACCGGCACGTATACCGCCTCACCGGCCTTGACCGCAAAGGACAGGCCGACCAATTGCGCCTGCTGGGCATCGACGCTGGTGGTTTCGGTATCGAAGGCGATCAGCTCGGCCTGCTTGAGATCCTCCAGCAGGGTATCGAACTCGCCTTGGTCGAGGATGGTGCGGTACTCGCCGGTGACCACCGATGGCTGATCTTCGCCAGCAGCCGGCGTGGCGGCAGCCTGGACCGCTGGCACCTCGCCCGCATCCGCACTGGCCGTCGCGCTGAACAAATCGCCAGCAGGCGGCGCCATTTCGGAGCGGGCAGCCGCCTTGGTCTTGGGTGCGGCAGACTTGTTCTGGCGCAGCAGCTCGTCGAGCCAGCCCTTGAACTCCAGCTGTTCGTAGAGCGCGGTCAGGGCCTCGATGTCCGGCTCGCCGGGCATCAGTTGCGAGCAGTTCAGGTCCAGCGGCACGTCCAGCTTGATGGTCGCCAGTTGGTAGGACAGGTAGGCCATCTCGCGGTGCTCTTCGAGCTTGGCGGGCAGGGTCTTGGCGCCACGAATCGGCAGGCCGGGCACCTTGTCGAGGTTGGCGTAGATCACGTCGAGGCCGCCGCCGACGCCGACCAGCAGCCCCAAGGCGGTCTTCTCGCCGACGCCCGGCACGCCGGGAATGTTGTCGATCTTGTCGCCCATCAGCGCCAGGTAATCGATGATCAGCTCGGGGCCGACGCCGAACTTCTCCTTCACACCCTCGATGTCGTAGACGCTGCCGGTCATGGTGTTGACCAGGGTGACGTGCTTGCACACCAGCTGCGCCATATCCTTGTCGCCGGTCGAGATCACCACGTCACGGCCTTCGGCGGCGCTCTGCCGGGCCAGGGTGCCGATCACGTCGTCGGCTTCCACGCCCTCCACGCACAGCAGCGGCAGCCCGAGGCCGCGCACACTGGCGTGCAGCGGCTCGACCTGCAGGCGCAGCTCGTCGGGCATCGGCGGGCGATTGGCCTTGTAGTCGGCGAACAGCTCGTCGCGAAAGGTGCCGCCCTTGGCGTCGAACACCACCGCGAAGGGGCTGTCGGGGTACTGGCGGCGCAGGCTGCGCAGCATGTTCAGCACACCTTTCACGGCGCCGGTGGGCAGCCCCTTGGAGTTGGTCAAAGGCGGCAGGGCATGGAAGGCGCGGTACAGATAAGAAGAACCGTCGACCAGGACGAGGGGAGCTTGGCTCATGAGGGCAATCAACCTTTTCGGCGGGCGTGGCGCTAGAATACAAAGCACCGTTGATATCAAAGGGACAAGGTTACCATGGGACCATTCAATCGCTTGATCCTGCTTGCCGTGCTGGCAGCCGTGCCGTTCGCCTCGCAGGCCAGTGATGCGCCCTCGGCCGAGCCCGACGTAACCATCCGCCAGGACGGCGATCGCACCGTGGAGGAATACCGGGTCAACGGATTCCTCTACGCCATCAAGGTCACCCCGAAAGGTGGCAAACCCTATTTCCTGGTACGGGCCGACGGCAGCGACGGCAACTTCGTGCGTTCCGATTCGCCGGATATGTTGATTCCGGCCTGGGAAATCTTCAGCTGGTAAGGCAGTCAATTCATGTCGGTGTTCACCCCGCTGCAACGTCCGCAACTGGAAACCTTTCTCGCGCCCTACGGGCTCGGTCGCCTGCTCGACTTCCAGGGTATCGAGGCCGGTAGCGAGAACAGCAATTTCTTCGTCAGCCTGGAACAGGGCGAGTTCGTGCTGACCCTGATCGAGCGCGGCCCCAGCGAGGACCTGCCGTTCTTCATCGAGCTGCTCGACATCCTGCATGACGCAGGGCTGCCGGTTCCGTATGCCCTGCGAACCGACAGCAACGAGGCGCTACGCACCCTGGCCGGCAAGCCGGCGCTGTTGCAACCGCGGCTGAGCGGCAGGCACATTCGCGACGTCAACGCCCAGCATTGCCATGAAGTCGGCGAGCTGCTGGCGCGCATTCACCTGGCGACCCGCGACCACCCGCTGCAGCGCAAGAGCGACCGTGGCCTGGAATGGATGCTGCGCGAGGGCAAGGTGCTGGCCACTCACCAGACGCCGGAGGCCACCGCACTGCTGGAAAGCGCCCTGGCGGAAATCGCCGCCGTGCAGGATCAGGTGCGCAAACTGCCGCGCGCCAACCTGCACGCCGACCTGTTCCGCGACAACTGCATGTTCGAAGGCACCCACCTGAGCGGCGTGATCGACTTCTACAACGCCTGCTCGGGGCCGATGCTCTACGACCTGGCGATAACCGTGAACGACTGGTGCTCGGACGAGCAAGGCCGCCTGGATGAAGCGCGCGCCCGCGCGGTGATGGGCGCCTATGCGGCCCTGCGCCCGTTCACTGCCGCCGAAGCCGAGATCTGGCCGGCCATGCTGCGCATCGCCTGCGTGCGTTTCTGGCTGTCGCGGCTGATCGCTGCCGAGGCCTTCGCCGGTCAGGACGTGCTGATCCATGATCCGGGCGAGTTCGAACGTCGCCTGGCCGCACGCCAGCAGGTCAGCCTGGCATTGCCTTTCGCGCTATAGACGCAGAATGTGACGAAATGGTGGCGCCTCGCTCAGGCGCCGCCCTTGTCCGTGCCCAACCCTTGTCCCTATGCTGCGCCACTCGATCGCCTGCGGCTGCCCGCCGTCCTGGGCTCGCCTGAGGTCGAGTCAGCCGTACGACCTTACAAGGGCCACCATGCAATCACCCTCACCCAAGCATCTCCGGCGCTCGACGCCCGCCATCTGGGCCCGCCGTGCGCTGGGCGCGGCCACCTTGCTGGTACTCGCCGTGCTCATCTGGAACGCCTGGGATCATCAGGCATTCATCGCCTGGCGCGAAGAAGCCGGCGTGGTGCCCTTCTTTCTGGCCATGGCCCTGCTGCCTGCGCTGGGCGTGCCGATCACACCGTTCTTCATCGTTGCCGGCGCGACCTTCGGCACCTTCGTGGGGCTCACCGGTAGCGCCATCGCCCTGTCAGCCAACCTGGTGCTCTGCTACTGGATCGCCCGCAGCGGCCTGCGCCCCTGGCTGACCCGGCTGCTGGAGCGCACCCGCTACGACATTCCGGACTTCGAAGAAGGAAAGGGCGCGCTGCGCTTCACGCTCCTGGTCAAACTGGCCCCGGGCGTTCCGATCTTCGTCAAGCATTACCTGCTGGGCATGGCTGGCGTGCCCTTCTGGATCTACTTCGCGGTGTCCGGGGCGATCACCGGCCTGTATGCCGGGGCCTTCGTGGTGCTGGGCGATTCGTTGCTGGAGCACGACCTGGGCACCAGCGCGATGGCGCTGGCCGTGCTGGCGGCAGTCGCGCTGGCGATCTACCTGTGGCGCCGGCGCGTCGGTAAACGGTCGGCCGACTGACTGCCAAGCCCTAGGGCCTGTTGACACTACCGCGCAAGCCGCGTTGCTGCGAAAAATCTCGCCAGGCTAGGCGGAGGACGCAGGGAATGGTTGTTCCCTTGCCAAGTCCTCCAACAACGCATGGCGAGATTTCTCGCGCAACCCGAAGGGCCGGACCCGTTTTGCCGCAATGCGGCGTTTCTCGCCGGCTCATTTAGCCCGCTAAACTTCGCGGCTCGTGCCTTGCCTTGCGGCAAAACGGGCTCCGGCGCGGTCGTGCGGAAGTGTTAACAGGCCCTAGAGCTTGCCCAGGCAGGCGCTGTACCCATCGGCCAGGGTCTGCAGCATGCGTTCGTATCCCGACGCGTCAACGGGCGCTGCGGCCCCCATGGCATCGAGCTCGGCCAGGGTCGCCGGCAGGCCGGCGGTCAGGGTTTCGGCCAGGCGCGGGCGCAGCGGCGGCTCGCTGAACACGCAGCTCGGCCCGACTTCCTGCAAGCGCTCACGCATGGCCGCCACATGGCGGGCGCCGGGCTGTACTTCGCTGGCGACGCTGAACACGCCGACATGCCTGAGGCCGTGGGCAGCCTCGAAGTAATCGAAGGCTTCGTGGAACACGAAAAACGGCTTGGCAGCCAAAGGCTCCAGCTGAGCCTTCAGCCGTGGTTCCAGAACATCCAGGCGCTTGCCGAACGATTCCAGGTTGGCCTGATAGCGCGCGGCGTTGGCCGGGTCGGCCTTGGCGAGGTCAGCTGCCATGCGCGCGGCGATCACCCGGGCATTGGCCGACGACAACCACAGGTGGGCGTCCAGGCTGCCAGGGCGATGGTCATGGTCGTGCTCGTCGGCGGCTGCCTGCGCTTGCTCGGCCTCGTGATCGTGATCGTGATCGTGATCGTGCTCCTCGCCGAAGTGACGCAATGTCATGTCCGGCAGGCTCTGCACCGCCACGCTGGGCTTCTCGCGGGTCGCCAGCACGCGGGGCATGAAGCTCTCCATGTCCGGACCGATCCAGTACAGCAGGTCCACTTCCTGCACCCGACGCATGTCGGATGGGCGCAGCGCGTAGTGGTGCGGCGATGCGCCCGGCGGCAACAGCACGTCAGGCTTGCCCACGCCGTCCTGCACCGCGGCGGCGATCAGTTGCAGGGGCTTGATGCTGGTCAGCACGCGCACCTCGGCCTGGGCAGAACCCACGACAAACAGCAGGGCGAAGGAGATCATCAACGAACGTGGAGAAAGCAGGCGCGGCAACATAGGCAGGAGATTCGGTCAGCAGGCGAAAGGAGTAATACAATAACATCTCTTTATGCCCATCGTCGAAACGCATCGACGGGCTGACTGGCCGATGCGTGGCGCCGGGCGGCCAATGCGTAATAGAATAACGTCCTACGTTTCGAGGCCCACGCCATGTACAAACCCGCCAGCGTCGTGCCGCCACTGGCATCGCGCCCCCACGATCACTCCCACTGCGTCAGCCATGCGCTGGCCGAAGCCGAGGCCATCTGCGCGCGCCAGGGCCTGCGCCTGACCGCCCTGCGCAAGCGCGTGCTGGAGCTGGTCTGGGCCAGCCACAAGCCGCTGGGCGCCTACGACATTCTCGGCGTGCTCAGCGAGGAAGACGGCCGCCGCGCCGCGCCGCCAACGGTCTACCGAGCCCTGGATTTCCTGCTGGAAAACGGCTTGGTGCACCGCATCGCCTCGCTCAACGCCTTCGTCGGCTGCAGCCACCCGGCCCACGCACACCAGAGTCAGTTCCTGATCTGCCGCAGTTGCAGCGCCGCCGTCGAGCTCGAGCAGACCGCCATCAGCGACGCCATCGTGCGCGGCGCCAAGGGCGTTGGCTTCGCGGTGGAAAACCAGACCGTGGAAGTCGTCGGCCTGTGCGCAGGCTGCCAAGGCAAGAAATGAGCGACGCGCTGATTCGCCTCGAAGGCGTGACTGTCGGTTTCACCGGGCAGACCGTGCTCGACAAGGTCGAGCTGACCATCCAGCCCGGCCAGATCGTTACCCTGATCGGCCCGAACGGCGCCGGCAAGACCACTCTGGTACGCGCCGTGCTCGGCCTGCTCACTCCGGACAGCGGCACGGTGTGGCGCAAGCCGAAGCTGCGCATCGGCTATATGCCGCAGAAGCTGCATGTCGACCCGACCCTGCCGCTCAGCGTGCTGCGCTTCCTGCGTCTGGTGCCGGGCGTCGATCGCGCTCGTGCCCAGGCCGCTCTGGCCGAAGTGGGCGCCAGCCAGGTGCTCGACAGCCCGCTGCAAGGCATTTCCGGTGGGGAGATGCAGCGTGTGCTGCTGGCCCGTGCGCTGCTGCGTGAGCCGCAATTGCTGGTGCTCGACGAGCCAGTGCAGGGCGTCGACGTGGCCGGCCAGGCCGAGCTGTACCGGCTGATCACCCGCCTGCGCGACCGCCATGGCTGCGGCGTGCTGATGGTTTCCCACGACCTGCACCTGGTGATGAGCACCACCGACCAGGTGGTCTGCCTGAACCGCCACGTATGCTGCTCGGGCCATCCGGAGCAGGTCAGCTTCGATCCGGCCTTCGTCGAACTGTTCGGCCGCGACGCCCAGAGCCTGGCCGTGTATCACCACCACCATGACCACGAACACGACCTGCACGGCAGCGTGGTCAGCGACGAACCGGGCCTGACCATCCACGGACCGGTCCGCCCTCACGTACATGGAGACGGCTGCAAGCATGGCTGATTTTCTGCTCAACGCCCTGCTCGCCGGTCTCGCCCTGGCCCTGGTCGCCGGCCCTCTCGGTTCCTTCGTGGTGTGGCGGCGCATGGCCTACTTCGGCGATACCCTGTCCCATGCCGCCCTGTTGGGCGTGGCACTGGGGCTGATGCTGGACGTCAACCCGACCTTCGCGGTGACCGTCGGCTGCGTGCTGCTGGCGATCCTGCTGGTGACCCTGCAGACCCGCCAGCCGTTGGCCAGCGATACCCTGCTCGGCATCCTCGCCCACAGCACTTTGTCGCTGGGCCTGGTAGTGCTGAGCTTCATGCGTGACGTGCGCATCGACCTGATGGGCTACCTGTTCGGCGACCTGCTGGCGGTGAGCCCTACGGATCTGGCCTGGATCCTCGCCGGCAGCGCCCTGGTGCTGGTGCTGCTGGTGCTGATGTGGCGTCCGCTGCTGGCGATCACCGTGCACGAGGAACTGGCACGCGTGGAAGGCCTGCCGGTAGCCGCCATCCGCCTTGGCCTGATGCTGCTGATCGCCATCGTCATCGCCGTGGCCATGAAGATCGTCGGCGTGCTGCTGATCACCTCGCTGCTGATCATTCCCGCCGCCGCCGCCCAGCGGCACGCCCGCACGCCTGAGCAGATGGCCTTCGGTGCCAGCCTGCTGGGCATCATTGCGGTGTGTTGTGGTCTGAGCCTGTCATGGTTCAAGGACACGCCGGCCGGGCCATCGATCGTGGTGTCGGCCGCCAGCCTGTTCCTGCTGAGCTTTCTGCTGCCACGCCGCAAGGCCTGACACCCCGCCGTGATGGCACATTTGGTGGCCCGCCGGCCGCCGTGTAGAATTGCGTATTTTTTGCACAAACCGAGACCCGCAGCCATGACATCGTTCCCTTTACGCTGCGCCGCCCTGGCCGTACTGGCCCTGCTGACTATTGGCTGCCAAAGCCAGCAGGCAGCCGAGCCGGCGCCGGCCCCGGCCGAAGCTGCCGCAGCCCCGGGCGCCCAGGAGCAGTTCGAGGCACATCTGGCCGCCGGCCAGCTGGCCGAGGCCGAAGCCCAGTTACCAGCGCTGCAGGCAGAAGGCGATTCCGCTGCACAGTTGCAGGCCCAGCGCCAGCTATCCGAGGCGTACCTGCAGGAAGGCCAGAAGGCCCTGGAAGCCGGCGATCTGGACAAGGCCGCTAAATCCCTGGCCCACGCGCGCACCCTGATGCCCAAGGCGCCAGCCCTGACCACCGGGCTGGATGGCGCCATCGGCAAGGCCCGCCAAGCCGAACTGAGCGCCGTAGAACAGGCGCGCCAAGCCGGTGAACAGGCCCAGGCAGCACGCCAGGAGCAACTACGCCTGCTGCGCCAGGCCGCCGAAGCGCAAGCTGCCGCCAGCCGTGCGGCCGATGGCGCACCCGCGCAGGTGCCGGCGCAATTGATCGACCCGGCAGACAAGCGCAGCGACGTCAGCCTGGCGATGCTCGACAGCCGTGACGAGGCGGCGCTGTTCGAGCGCCTGGATGCCGTGGCCGCCGATGTGGTGGCCTTCGACCGCAGCGTACAGGTCCAGGTACGCAGCGCCGAAGATCTGCGCCGTGTGACGGCCCTGCTCGAAGCTCGGGTGATGAAGCTCCATCCGACGTTCAAACTTGTACTCAGCCACGCCGTCAAACCGGTTCAGGTACCGCGCCTGATCTTGCGCGCTCGAGGCCAATAAGGTTTCGAACCGGGCTCGAATCCAGCTTTTTAGATATAAACATAGGCCTACAAAGATTTTTGAGGTCTAAGCAGCGCCGGGTAAACTGGCAATCATTTTTATGCTTATGCCTACCCGGCAGAACGAAGAACCCAAAAGGTTTAACGCGTGATCGACTTTCATCAGGTTCACAAGGCGTATCGCGTCAGTGGCCGCGATATTCCCGCCCTGCAACCCTGCGACCTGCATATCGAACGTGGCGAAGTGTTCGGCATCATCGGCCATTCCGGTGCTGGCAAGAGCACCCTGCTGCGCCTGATCAACCGCCTCGAGGAGCCCTCCGGCGGGCGCATCGACATCGACGGCGTGTATGTCACCGCCCTGGGCGCCGACGGCCTGCGCAAGTTCCGTCAGCAAGTGGGCATGATCTTCCAGCACTTCAACCTGCTGTCTTCCAAGACCGTTGCCGCCAACGTCGGCATGCCGCTGAAACTGGCGGGCGTGCCGGCCAGGGAAATCGACCAGCGCGTCGCCGCCCTGCTCGAGCGCGTCGGTCTCAAGGACCACGCCAGCAAGTACCCAGCGCAACTCTCCGGCGGCCAGAAGCAGCGTGTCGGCATCGCCCGCGCCCTGGCCACGCGGCCGAAAATCCTGCTGTGCGACGAGGCCACCAGCGCCCTCGACCCGCAGACCACCGCCTCGGTGTTACAGCTGCTGGCCGAGATCAACCGCGAACTGGGCCTGACCATCGTGCTGATCACCCACGAGATGGATGTGATTCGTCGTGTCTGCGACCGCGTGGCGGTCATGGATGCCGGCGTGATCGTCGAACAGGGCCCGGTAGCCGAGGTGTTTCTGCACCCGCAGCACGCCACCACCAAACGCTTCGTGCAGGAAGCCGAGCATGTCGACGAGGACGACCAACGCGATGACTTCGCCCATGTGCAGGGCCGCATCCTGCGCCTGACCTTCATCGGCGAGTCCACCTATTCGCCGGTTCTCGGCCAGGTGGCGCGGGAAACCGGCATCGACTACAGCATCCTCGCCGGACGCATCGACCGCATCAAGGACACGCCCTACGGCCAGTTGACCCTGGCGCTGACCGGCGGCGACATCGACGCCGCCCTCGCCCGCTTCGAAGCGGCTGACGTGCACCTGGAGGTCCTGCGCTGATGGAAACCCTGCTCCCCAACGTCGACTGGCTGGAAATCTGGCAGGCCAGTCTCGATACCCTGAACATGCTCGGCGGCTCCATGCTGTTCACCGTGCTGTTCGGCCTGCCCCTGGGCGTGTTGCTGTTCCTGACCGGCCCGCGGCAGATGTTCGAACAGAAAGGCCTGTACGCGGTGATTTCCCTGGTGGTGAACGTGCTGCGTTCGGTGCCGTTCGTGATCCTGCTGATCCTGCTGATCCCGGTCACGGTGGTGATCACCGGCACCTCCCTGGGCGTCGCCGGTGCCATTCCACCGCTGGTGGTCGGCGCCACGCCGTTCTTCGCGCGCCTGGTGGAAACCGCCCTGCGCGAGGTCGACCGCGGCATCATCGAGGCGACCCAATCGATGGGGGCCAGCACCCGGCAAATCATCTTCAACGCCCTGCTGCCCGAAGCCCTGCCCGGCATCCTGGCGGCCATCACCGTCACCGCCATCACCCTGGTGTCCTACACCGCGATGAGCGGCCTGATCGGCGGCGGCGGCCTGGGCGATCTGGCGGTGCGTTACGGCTATCAGCGTTACCAGCCGGACGTGATGTTCGTGACCGTGGCGCTGCTGGTGGTGCTCGTACAGATTCTGCAAACCATCGGCGACCGCCTGGTGGTGCATTTTTCCCGTAAATGAAACAGCTGGAAGGGCCAGCGGCAGCGTGCCGCCACGCCATCTCACTTCAAGGAGTCAACGATGAAAAAACTGCTCACTGCCCTGGCTGTCGTCGCAGCCTTCTCCAGCGCCGCCCAGGCTGAAACCCTGCGCGTCGCCGCATCGGCCGTCCCGCACGCCGAGATCCTCGATTTCGTCAAACCGGCCCTGGCCAAGGAAGGCGTGGAACTGGACGTGAAAGTCTTCACCGACTACGTGCAGCCCAACGTGCAGGTCGCCGAGAAACGCCTGGACGCCAACTTCTTCCAGCACCAGCCGTACCTGGACGAGTTCAACAAGAGCCGTGGCACCAGCCTGGTCAGCGTCGGTGGCGTGCATGTCGAGCCGTTCGGCGCTTACTCCAGCAAGATCAAGGACCTCAAAGACCTGCCGCAAGGCGCCAACGTGGTGATCCCCAACGACGCCACCAACGGCGGCCGCGCTCTGCTGCTGCTGCAGAAGGCTGGCGTGATCACCCTGAAGGATCCGACCAACATCCTGTCCACGCCGAAGGACATCGCCGAGAACCCGAAAGGCATCAAGGTGCGTGAACTGGAAGCCGCGACCCTGCCGCGCGTACTGACCCAGGTCGACCTGGCGCTGATCAACACCAACTACGCCCTGGAAGCCAAGCTGAACCCGACCGAGGACGCCCTGGCCATCGAAGGCAGCGACTCGCCGTACGTGAACATTCTGGTGACCCGCGAAGACAACAAGGACAGCCCGGCCGTGCAGAAGCTGGTCAAGGCCCTGCACAGCGATGAAGTGAAAGCCTTCATCCTGGAAAAATACAAAGGCGCGGTGGTTCCGGCGTTCTGATCGCCGCTACGCAACCGTTGCATCCAATGCCGCGTCGCCTCCGGGCCACGCGGCATTTTCATATCTTTGGCCCGGGTTCTCAGTCGGCGGGAATGAAGCGCAGCACCCCGGCCTGTCGCGGGCCAGCTCCGCTGGGATCGTCCTTGGGATGGGCGATGCCATCGCTGACCGGCACTTCCTCGAAATCGAACGGGCTGATGCCCTCCAGGCAGGCGACGTTGACGCCGTACTGATGGGGATTGGAGCGACGCTGGTGGTGGGTGTAGATACCGCAACGCGAGCAGAAGAAATGCTCGGCGCTCCCGGTATTGAAACGATAGGTGGTCAGCAGCTGCGCACCTTGAAGAATCCGAAAGCCGGCCAGCTCGGCCGAAACCGCTACCGCGCCGCGCATCCGGCAATAGGAACAGGTGCAGCGCCGTGCCGTATGCAGGCCGTCGCTGAGCGCCACGTGAAAGCGCACGCCGCCGCAATGGCAGGCGCCGTTGATCTCGCCGATATCCTTGTTCATCGCCAGGCCCTCGTTCGCACAAGCGCACAGCATAGGCTAAATACCGAACAGGTAGCCTGGCGTTGCACTTAGCGATACTCAGGAACAGTTGTCCCAACTACTTCCGATCTACCCTGGGTATCGCTGCGCTCAACCACGGGCTACGAGACATGATGGTCTTTGCGGGGGCGCTCTGGCCGTGACCAGATCCACAGTGCGCCGCAACTCATGCCCAGCCCGGCGAAGATCACTGACGGTGTATGCGCTACCGTGAGAACCATGATGGCGAACGCCACCAACATGCTCAGGCTGGCCGCCAGCTTGGTACGCCGAGTGATCACACCACCGTCTCGCCAGTTGCGCAGCAGCGGGCCGAACAGCCGGTGGTTTTCCAGCCAGGCGCTGAGCCGCGGCGAACTGCGCGACGCGGCCCAGGCGGCCAGCAGCACGAACTCGGTGGTCGGCAGACCAGGCACCAGTACACCGACTGCCGCCATGCCAATGCTCAGGTAGGCGAGCGCCAGCCACAGCCAGCGCGTCCAGCCGCTGGCCAGCGCCCCAGGCGTATCAGGCAAAGCAGCGCTCCAGGTGCTCGGTGAAACGCTCGAAGGCGGCGATGGCGGCAGCTTCGGCCTCGCGTTCCTGGCGCTCGTCCAGCTCGACGCCGTCGAGGGTTGCCACGAAGCTTTTCCAGCCTTGCGCCCGGCCGCCCTCGGGCTCGCCCAGATGCCGCGCCCCGAACGTTTCGCTCAGGCCCAGAGCGGGCATGCGCTTGAGCAGGAAGGCCGCGCCCAGCTTGGAACCCTCGGACACGAACAACCAGGCCAGCGCGGCACCGAGCCCGAGCGAACGGCTGCGGATGGCCTCGTCACCCTCGGGAATCGGCAAACCGAGATCAGCCAGATCCAGACGCGCCTGCTGGAGTCGGCAACGGGCGGGCAGGTCCGGTATCAACGCGACCAAAGCCGGATCGTTGTAAAGCGTCTCCAGGTCGTACTGGAACAGGTACTGCGCGGCGACGAAGCGCGCGAAACGCTCCGGGCTGCCGAACGGATCATGGCTCTTCACCAGAGTATCGAGCTTGCCATGAGGCTCGTGGGTCAACTGGTTCAGGCGTTGCGAACGCAGAGGGTGGGCAAGCTGTGCCGGTTGGGCGGTCATCGTTCTCTCCTTGGACGGGGCCTGCCGAGCGGTGCTCGGGATAGTCTAGATAAATGACGAATCAGCTGCGCAAAGTCGGTAATGCGCCCCTTACCCCTGAGCTGGAAAGTAGCGGTTCAAGTGGCGCAGATCCGCCTCCCCCAGCACTCCCGCCAGGTAACGAAGTTGCAGCCAGGCCCGCAGGTAGCCGTGGCGCGCCTCGGCCAGATCGCGACGTGCGCCGTAGAGTTGCTGTTCGGCATCGAGCACGTCGCGGTTGACCCGTTCGCCACCGGTCACGCTCTTGCGGGTCGCGTCGGTCAGCGCACTTGCCGACTCGACCGCCAGCTCATAGGCGCGCACCTTGGCCGTGCTGCTGGCGCACAGGTTGAACTGCCGACGCAGGTCGACGAGCACTTCGTCGCGCCGGGCATCGAGTTCATAGCGAGCCTGCTCAAAGGACGCCGAAGCCTGACGCCTGGCCGCCGAAACGCCGCCGCCAGCGAACAGCGGCATGCTGAGCTGGATACCGATGCTGTCGGTGTCGTATTTCTGGTTGTAGGTGCTTTCCGAGTCGGAACGGGTTTGCCGCGAGGTGGCGTACAACCCCAGCGTTGGCAGGTGTCCGGCACGCTGACGCTCGACCTCTTGCTCAGCCACGGTCAGTCCGTGACGCTGGCCGGCGAGGTCGGCATTGTGCACCAGGGCCATATCGCGCCACCCTTCGAAGCGCGCCGGTGCCAAGGGCTCGGCGCTGAACGGGCCGCTCAATGGTGCCAATTGCTGCAGCTCCACCGGCTCGCCGATGATCGCCTGCAGCTCGCGCAGCGCGACGTCCAGCGCATCCTGCGCCTCGATCTCCTGCGCGCGGGACAGATCATGGCGGGCGCGGGTTTCCAGCAGATCGGTATGGGTACCCTCGCCGGCTTCGAAGGTGCGCTGGTTGAGCTCGAGCTGCTCGGCATAGGCGCGCCGCTGGGCCGCTGCCAGCTCGATCTGCTCGCCGGCCAGCAAGGCCTGGCTGTAGGCCGCGAAGACGCGCACCACCAGTTCCTGACCACGGCCGCGCAAGCGCTCGTCGGCCAATGCCGCCTTGGCGACGCCCTGGCGGTATTCGGCCCAGGCGGCGTAGTCGAACAAGGGCTGCTGCAAGGTCAGCGTCGAGGAATAACTATCGTAGTCGCGGTCGAGGGTCACATCGCCAGAGGTCACCTCGGATTCGTTACGAGCCTTGCGATAGTTGTAGGAAAGGCTCGGCAACAACCCGGCACGACCGATGGCCAGGTTTTCCGCACCGGCATCCCGCTCATGGGTGGCAGCGCGGAAGGTCGGGTCGTTGCGCAAGGCCAGGGCGTAGGCGTCCATCACACCGAATGCGAAGCTCGGCGCAGTCAGCAACGCACCAATCAGCAAAACCAGGAGCCTGACGGCGACGTTCGAAGGCTTCATTCTTCCACCAGCGCCATGTGGGTACGATCGGTCAGCGGCTTGAACAGGTAGTTGAGCAGTGAGCGCTCACCCGTGCGCACGAAGGCCTGCACCGGCATGCCGGGACGAATCGTCTGGCCCTGCAACTGGCGCAAGCCATCGTCATCCACCTGCACACGCAGCCTGTAGTAGGGCTGATCGGTCTTCTCGTCGAGCAGGCGATCGGCGGAAACCAGCGTCACCTTGCCGTTGACCCTTGGCGTGCGGCTCTGGTTGAAGGCAACGAACAGCAGCTCCACGTCCAAGCCCGGCTGCAGCTTGTCGACCAGTTCGACCGGGGCTCGGGCGTCGACCAGCAACGGCGCGTCCTGCGGGACGATCTCCATCAGCATCTGCCCTGGCGAAATCACCCCACCCTCGGTGAACACGTCGAGCCCGACCACGGTGCCCGCGGCCGGGGCACGGACTTCGCTGTGGGCCAGCTCGAAGTCGGCGGCGCTCAGTCGGCTACCCAGTTCCTCGACCCTGAGGCGGGCGTCGGCGAGTTGCTGACGCACGTCCTGCTGATATTCCTCGCTGCGCTGGGCGGCACGCAGGCGCAACTCGAGGATCTGCCGTTGGGTACGACCGATGGTGCCGAGATCCTGGGAGATGTCACCATTGAGCTGGGCATACAGTCGCTCGTTCTCGAGCAGACGATTGCGCGCCACGTAGCCATCACGCGCCAGCTCGCGCAGCCCCTGCAACTGCGTCTGCATGCTGAGGCGTTGCTCGTCCTTGTGCGCCCTGGCGGCCTGCAACCCTTGGAGCACGGCCTGACTGCCGGCAATGCTCTCCTGCAGGCCTTCGAGCTCCAGACGCAACGCGGCCCGACGGCTGGCGAGCAACTGGCGCTGCAGGGCGACGGTCGCCTCGACGCGGGGATCGGCCATGGCACTGACGCCAGCAGGCAGGGCGATTTCCGGCAGGCCATCGCGCTCGGCTTCCAGCCGGGCGGTGCTGATCAGCGCGCCGAGGTGCTGGACGAATAGCGCCTCGCGCTGAGCGCGGATCTGCGTGGCATCCATGCGCAGCAGTACCTGGCCGGCCTTGACCTGATCACCATCACGGACCAGCAGGCGCTGCACCACGCCGCCGGAAGGGTGCTGCACCGCCTGGCGATTGCCGGCGACCACCACATTGCCGCTGACCGCCACACCCTTGTCGAGCGGAGCCAGGCCGGCCCAGAGCAGAA
The DNA here is from genome assembly GCF_001945445.1 of Pseudomonas sp. PA27(2017). Lineage (GTDB taxonomy): Bacteria > Pseudomonadota > Gammaproteobacteria > Pseudomonadales > Pseudomonadaceae > Aquipseudomonas. Next base: position 104,418 of record NZ_MSXW01000009.1, on the reverse strand, counting down.
AGCCGCCAAACCCGAGGGCCAGCAGCCAGCTGCCCATGCGCGAATAACGCCGCTCGTCGAGGGGCAGTACATCGGCCAACTGGCCTTCCTTGCGAAGCGATTCGCCCATCACGAGGCCACTCCCTGGCTGCCGTAGCTCATGCTGAACGTTGACGTGCTACGCACCGCAGCCGCGACCGGCGGCGCCTTGGGCTGCAGTTCCTGGAGCACTCGCTCGGCGGGCCCGAATGCCTGCATCTGCCCGGCGCGCAGCACCAGCAGCTTGTCGGTACTGGCCAGTAACGACGGCTTGTGGGCAATCAGCACCAGGGTGCGGCCTTGCCGCTTGGCCTCGGCGATGGCGGCCAGCAAGGCCTGTTCCCCTGGTTCGTCGAGATTCGAATTCGGCTCGTCGAGCACGATCAGCGCCGGCAACCCATAGAGCGCCCGGGCCAGGCCGATACGCTGCCGCTGCCCGCCGGACAATCCGGTTCCACCCTCGCCGAGAAGCGTGTCGTAGCCGTCGGCCAGTTGCAGGATCAGGTCATGCACCCCGGCCATGCGTGCCGCGGCGACCACCTTGTCCGGGTCCACCTCGGTAAAACGAGCGATATTCTCGGCCACGCTGCCGGCGAACAGCTGCACGTCCTGCGGCAGGTAGCCGATATGGGCACCGAGGGCGGTGCGGTCCCACTGTTGCAGGTCTGCGCCGTCCAGCCGAACCTTGCCGGTCTGTGCTGTGCTTACGCCTACCAGCAGGCGCGCCAGGGACGACTTGCCCGAGCCCGAAGGGCCGATCACACCGAGGACTTCCCCGACCTCCAGCGCGAAGCCGAGATTCACCAGGCATGGCGTGCGGGTTCCCGGGGCGAAGGCACTGAGTTGCTCGACACGCAGCGCGCCACGCGGCGTCGGCAGTGGCATCCCCGCCTGACGCCGCGGGTTGGCCGCAAGCAACGCCGACAGCCGCTCGTAGGCCAGCCGTGCATTGCTCCATTGCCGCCAGACACCGAGCACCTGGTCGATGGGTGCCAGCACCCGCCCCATGAGGATGGAGCCGGCGATCATCATGCCGGGCGTGATCAGCCCATCCAGCGCCAGCCAGGCACCCAGGCCCAGCACCAGTGACTGAAGTGCCAAGCGCACGTACTTGGACCAAGCACTGAAGGCGGCGGTCTTCTCGCTGGCCAGGTTCTGCTGGCCCAGAAAGCCGGCATGCAGGGCGAACCAGCGCTGGCGCAGGGCAGTGAGCATGCCCATCGACTCGATGGCTTCGGCCTGGCGCAGGTGGCCGGCGGCCTGCTGATTCGACGCGATGGACAGGCGCGCCGCCTCGCCGAGCGGCACCTGGGTCACGCGCTGGTTGAGCCAGGCCAACGTCACCAACACCAGCGCACCAACCAGGGCCAGCAAGCCGAGCCACGGGCTGAACAGAAAGATCACGCCCAGATACACCGGAAACCAGGGGGCATCGAAGAACGCGAACAGCGCATTGCCGGTCGCGAACTGGCGCAGGCTGGTGAGATCGTTCAGCGCTTGGGTCGAGGTCTGCCGGGTGTTCCCCAGGTTGGCGTCGAAGGTGGCGTCGAACACCCGCCCATTGAGGTACATGTCCAACTGTGTACCGAGGCGGATCACCAACAGGCTGCGAACCCACTCCAACGCGCCGGCGAACGCGAACAGGCCGACCACGATGAGGGTCAGCATCAGCAGGGTCATGGCGTTGCCCGAAGCGAGCACCCGGTCGTAGACCTGCAGCATGTACAGCGCAGGCGCCAGCATCAACAGATTGATCGCCGCCGAAAACAGGCCAACGTGCAGCAGCCCCGAGCGGCAGGCACGCAGGGCCTGAAGTATCTCGTTGCCAGCCGTGGGGACGGGCGCGCGCATGCAGGAACTCCTTGGCGCAGTGCCAGGCGCAGCACGCCTGGCGGTATCCCCCGGAGCCATTGACGGGCGCCCGGGCGACACCCAGAATTGATGACCGTCACAGCCTGGGCCTTGGAAAACACGGGCCGTGACGGCGTTACCAGAGCGAACGGGATGACACATCCGTTCGCTTTTTCATTGCCGGATGATCAAGCCGCCAGCAGCAGCTCGGACTCGCTGAGCGAAGAACCCGCTGCGGTGATGATGTCGTCGGTCAGCCCGGCTGCTTCCAGCACGGCCAGCAGGCCGCCATCGTTCGGGGTGCCGGCACTGTCGGAGGCGCCTTCGACCGAACCGTTCATCAGCCCCCAGATCACGTCGTGCACGGCATTGTCACGGCCTTCCGCCGCGGTTGCGGTCAGCGGTGTGTTGCCGAAGTCGAAGGTGATCAGCGGGCTGGAAACGGTGCCGTTGGCATTCAGGCCGCCACCCAGGGTCACCTGCTGCAGGGTGCCGTACAGCGAGTGGCTGCTGAAGTTGTAGGACAGGTTGCCGACTGCCGAAAACGAGAACGAGCCGTTGTTGAGCGACATCGCGTAGGTATCACCGGACAAGCCAGACGCGACGCCATTGGTGTAGAAGCCGCCGGTGTTGGCCGGGTGCTGACCGGCAACGCCATTGGTTTCGTAAGCGCCCAACAATTCTGCAAGCGTGCCTCCCGAAGTGAAGCTGGTCGGGAAGTGGTCGGCATCGTAGCTATAGGAAATTGCCATCTTTGTTTCTCCTTGCTTGGCGATCGTTCGCCGGTTGATTGGCACCTCGCGGTACCGATTCGCACACCGTCACCGGTGTGCATCGAACAGGGCGGGCCATCACGGGCGACGACCCTACTCAGAACTGCAGTTCGAAGCCGCCCATCACGGTACGGCCGGGCCCATAGGATTTGACGAAGATGTCCGAGTAGCCCATGACGTAGCTGCGGTCGCGGATGTTCTCCACGGTGGCACGCAGCAGCAGGTTGCGGTTGATGCGATAGCTGGCGAACAGGTCCCAGGTGGTGTAGCTCGGCCACAGGTCGGTGCTCCAGCCCTTGGGTCGGCCGGCGGCGCTGTAGTTGAGGCGAGTACCCAGTTCCAGGCTTTCGTTCAGCCAGCGGGTGCCGAACACCCAGCTGCCGCGATCCATCGGCGAGTTGCGGGCGCTGTTCATGCCGAACACGTCTCCCCCGCAGTAGGTTTGGGCGTCCAGATAGGCCTGATAGGAGGGATATCCGGCGGCCAGGGCCTGGTTGCGAAGATCCGAATAGCTGCCGTCTTCCCGGGGCATGTCTTCGCGAATGTTGTCGCTGCCAAGCGGGTAGGTCTTCTGGCAGATATCGTTGTGGCCACCGATGACATGGGTGTAATTGACGCCGCTGTACCAACGCCGGGCGTCGTAGTCCAGTTCCAGCTCGACCCCGCGAAACTGCATCCGGGCCTGGTTATTGACGAACATGGTGTTGCCCAAGCCGCCGGTCCTGCCTGGCAGGGTATTGTTCATCGAGGTGATCAGGTAATTGTCGACGCGCGTGTCGTAGTACGTGACCTTGGCGTTGAACTGGTCGCCCAGCGTGACCAGGTCCAGCTTGCTGATATTGAAACCCACATCCCAACTGCGTGAGGTCTCAGGCTCCGCATAGGGGTTGGGGTACATGGTGGCGAAGGGATCGCCGGGATGGGAGCCCTCCATCAGCGACTCGGTCAGCGCCGGCGGCCGCCAGGACTTGCCCCAGCTGGCGAAGACTTCCAGCCAGTCCGTAGGGCGGTAGGCGGCGGCGAGGGTAGGCAGGAACTTGTCCAGGCTTTCGTCGACCTTGTACTCGCGCATACCGCTGTTGGACGACCAGGTACCATCATAGAGTCTCGCGTAGTAGCTGGGATCGGAGGTGGGATTGGCCAGTCTGGCCTGCAGCCCCGGGATGGTGGCGCAGGCACTCGCTCTGGTACGTGCCTGACGGGCCAGGCGTGCCTCTTCGCTCTGGCCGCGGATTACAGGCGCCACGTAGCTGGTGCAGCGTAGCTCGCTGCTAGCGATGGATTGCGTGAGCAAACGGTTGTAAACCTGGGCACGGTCTTCGTAGCTCCAGTCCGTAACGGGCACGCGAGTCTTGCCCTTGAGCCTGTAATAGTCATAACGCAGCCCACCCGCCAGCGTGACCTGCTCGGTTTCGAAGGTGAGGCTGCCAAAGGCGCTGGTGATGCTGCGCTTGCCGTTGGGGTTGAGGGTATTGGTGTCGCTACCCACTTCACGGCCCTGGCGGTTGTAGACGGTGTCCGAGGCGCCTCGGTCCTGGAAGTACTCCAGGCCATGGTTGAAGCGGAAACCCTCGACGCCAGCCAAGGCGAAGCGGGCGGTGTTGTCCAGGGTGAAGCCGATGGTGTCGATCTTGGTACGCGCATCGTTACCCAGCCCCGCCTCGCAGGCACTGGTCCAGGAACCGGGCACCGGGCTCTGGTCGCAGTAACCCAGTCGCCAGGCGGTCTCGGTCATGTCCACGCCGTCAGTGACGATCGGTCGGCCAGCAGCGGTGTCGCGCTGGTTTCGGGTGGTGACGTAGTAGAGCTTGGTCTTGAGATCAATCAACGGCGAGTCGGGATTGAAGCTGTAGTCCAGCCCGAACGATTGCGAGCGGGCACTGGCATCGCCGTATTTCTGCCAAGCCTCCTCACCGTCCCGTGCGGCGCCGTCGACCGGGTTGATCACCCGGCGATCGGACACGTTGGCATAGCTGAGGTCGGTATTGAGGTAGGTGAACTGCAGCGCCTGCTCAGGGTTGAGGGCAAAGCGCGCCTTGAACAGCTCCGAATCCTGCTCCTGACCGGAGAACTTGATGCGATCGACGACCTGCGTGATCGGGCGGTCGGAATCCTGAACGCCACCGAGCAGGAAATCGAAGTTCTCGCGGCGCGAACCCGGTGCGTAATCGCCAAAGCTGCGTCGGCTACGGGCAGCGAGCAGTTCCCAGCGATCACCGAAACGCCCGGCCACCGCTGCACTGCCGATGAAATTGACGCCATTGCCGTGGCCGCCCAGGCCGGTCATGCCGCGCAGGCGCGCGCCCTGGTCCTGGCCCGGCAGAATGATGTCGTCGACATTCAGGGTGCCGAAATTGGCGCTGCCGGCAATCGACGCGGCACCGGTGACGTCGGAGCGCGGGCCCTTCTCGATCACCACGCTGCTGATCAGCTCGGAATCCACGTAGAGCTGGCCATTGCGCTGCTGGTGGCCGTTCTCGTTGAAGTTCTGGCGCATGCCATCGATCATCGTGTTGACCCGGCCGAAGTCCTGCATGCCGCGGATGTTCACCGACAGGCCGGGGTCCTGAGCGCTCACCGCGCTGTACACGCCTGGCGTTTCGACCAGCATGTCGGCGGCATGCCGTGGCGGATTGCGGTCGAGCTGCTCGCGGGTGATCACGCTCACCGAGCGGGGCGTCTGGTAGATCCACTCGTTGCTGACGTCGTGGGTCGACTCGATCAGGGTCGTGTCGATCTGCAGGGTGCCGGCGACTTCGGCCAGGCGCTCCAGACTGACTCGCCGTTCACCGGTGAAGCTGTAGCTTACCGGCGACCCGCCAAGCAGTACGCGCAAGCCCTGCTCTGGCGCGTAAGGCCCTTTCAGCTCGTGGCTTTGCAGGCCAGCCAACTTACCGCTGTCGAAGAACACCTGGATCCCCGCCTGCTCGGCGAAGACGATCACGGCACTGCGCAGTGGCTGCGCCGGAATGTCGAAGTCGACCTGCTTGGCTGCTGAACCGCTGCCCACATTGATCTCGGCAGCCGCAGGCTGTTGAGCCCAGACGCTGCCGCCAGACGCCAGCACCATGCTGACCAGCAGGCTACCAGCCAACCCTCGCCAGCGCTGTATGCCGGGCGCTGTGCGGCTTGAATGACACGTTCCCTTGATGCCCATCGACCCTGCTCTTTTCTTGTGTTGATGTGTAATGAAAATCACTATCAACAAGCAAGACGATGCAGCCGGGCAAACTCAGTAAGCGTTTTTGAAAATTATTCGATCAGAGCCAAGTGCCAAGGCGCCTGTTCAGTAGATCAGGCTCAGGCCGGGCAGATCGGCATGGCGGGCCTTCAGCTCGCCAGTGAGAGTAGCGACTGCGCCGCCCAGCGAATCGAGGCGAAACACGCCACTGACCCGGCGCTGCGCCAGCCCGTCGCCAGCGACGAAGATGTGCCCGTCCCGGTACCGGTTGAGCTGAGTCACCACCTGCTGCAACGGCACCTGATCGAAAATCAGCAGGCCGCGCTGCCAACTGCTGGCCCGCGATAGCTCCAGACTCAGGCGTTCGAGGCGCCCGTCAGCCTCGACCCGCGCACTCTGCCCCTGCTCGAGAACCAGGCTCTGGCCGTGTTTGCTGACTGCGACCCGGTGCTGCATGACGCCGACGAGCATCTGCCCGCCATCCTCGCGACTGACCAGAAAGCGTGTGCCCAGCGCCTGGGCCTTGCCCCCGTTACTGTCGACGATGAAGGGTCGCGTTTCCTGTGGCCCAACGGGCGCCGTCTGGAATACCGCCGAGCCGGCGAGCAACTCGATACGCCGGGCCTGAGGCGTATAGTCCAGGCGTATGGCGCTGCGTGCATCGAGTGTCGCCAGGCTGCCGTCAGGCAATTCGACGGTGCGCACCTCACCGGTAGCGGTGCGGTGATCGGCGACCAACGGCAGGTACACCGCAGGCGCCTGGTTCCAGCCGATCAGGGTGACGACCCCAGCCAGCGAGGCGCTGCTCAACCAGCGCAGCACACGGCGGGTGCGGCGCCTGGGCGTAGCGATCGGTCGGGCCGGCGAGCGACGCGGCGCCTCGGCAACCGGCTCTTGCAGGCTGGCCAGATCGCCCCAGGTACGCCTGGCGAACTGCAGGGCAGCACCGTGGCGCGGATCGAGGGCGAGCCACGCCTGTAGCGCCTGCTGCTCGTGCTCGTCGAGTGGCGAGTCGCTCATGCGCACCGCCCACTCGGCAGCAGCCTGGCGAATCCCGCGATCCTGCAGGTCTGGGCTATTCACGTGTGCTCTCGGCTTTCTCTTGTAAGACTGAAGACGCTCAGGCGGCTGTTTTACCGTAAAAGTTTCCGACCATGACGGTATTTTTGCCATCACGAGCCTGCGCCGAGGCGCTCCATGACGTGAGACAACGCTCTGGACAGATGCTTTTGCACCGAGCTGTCGCTGATTTCCAGGCGCCTGGCGACCTCTGCGTGGGTCAGCCCCTCTATGCGGTTGAGGTGAAAGATTTCGCGGGTTCGCGGTGGCAGCTCGGCCACCGCACGCTGCAACAGCTCCATACGTTGCTGCCTCTCGGTGGTGTCTTCCAGGCTATCGACTTCATCCTCGACAGCATTGAGCACATCGTCGCCGACCAGGTCGGTCTTGCGCCGCTCCTGCTGGCGGAGGTGGTCGATCAGCAAATTGCGCGCGGTGCGGTAGAGATAGGCTGGCGTATTGTCGATATGGTCGTGACGCGCCTGTTCGCTCAGACGCAGGAAACTCTCCTGGACCAGATCGGCAGCCAGGTGCGGGTCACGACTCTTGCGCAGCAAAAAGCTTTGCAGAGCGCGGGCGTGCTGCTGAAAGAGGCCTTTGAGATCCAGATCCGACACTCGTCATACCTGACCTGAGCGGAAAGAGGCGGCATATTACCGACAGATGAGAATAGTTTTCAATTATCATTTTTAGCCGGGCATTGCCGTCGCCTGAGTTGCTCGTGAAAGAGCGCCAGGCATCGATCGCAAGAAAGAGGGCCAGAATTTCAGCCCGGCTGATGCCGAGCAGTGCACATGAAAATGGTACCCGCTGGGTCCCATTTTTCACTCGCTGCCGACCAGCCCCGGCAGTTGCGCCGCCAACTTGTCGATGTTGATCGGCGCGCGGATGAAGCCGCGCTGGGTGCCGTCCGGGCCGATGACGGCCAGGTTGCCGCTGTGGTCGACAAGGTAGTTTTCCTTGCTGGTATCGGCCGGAATGTAGGGAATGCTCACTGCGTTGGAGAGCTTCTGGATGGTGTCCGGCTCGCCGTTCAGGCCCATGAAGCCGGCATTGAAGTAACCCAGGTACTTCTTCAATTGCTCCGGCGTATCACGGGCCGGGTCGACGCTCACCAGCACGATGCGCAGGTTGTTCCAGGTCTCTTCCGGGATCTGCGTGCGCAGTTGGCGCAGTTGCGCCAGGGTCGCCGGGCAGATGTCCGGGCAGAAGGTGTAGCCGAAGAACAACAGGCTCCACTGATCCTTGAGCTGGCCGGTGGAGAAGCTCTTGCCGTCCTGGTCGAGGAAATCCAGGGCAGGCACCTGGCGCGGCTGGGGCAGCATGACGATACCGGCGTCGAGCAGTGCAGCGGCGTCGTTGGACTTGCCGCGCAGCGCCTGGCTGGCGATCAGGCCGAGCACCAGGGCCACGGCAGCGATGAGGACGAATACGATGATGTGCTTGCGAGTCATGATGGCCACGATGGTCAGGGTGAAGGGTATCGCCCTGCATGATCCGATTCCCCGGCTCGGTGGCGGGGTGTACCTGGGCGGCACAGAATCGGCCATCTGGCGATGCGCAACGGGAAAAGGTACCAGATACGCAGCGCCAAGTGGCCTTCGACGCCTGCGGCCAGCTGTCACGCTGACCGCAGGCCGGGCACCTGAGCTCAGGCCACCGCGCGGCGCATGCTCAGCGCACGGCCCTCGAGGCGACGGGTCAGGCCATGGCGTTCGATCAGCAGCGCACCACCCTGCTGCTCGGCGGCGCGGCCCCAGTCGTCGAGCAGCTCCATGCAGGCATGGTCGACGTAGCTGAGCTTGTCGAGCGGCACGCGCAGGCGGGTGGTCGGCGCGATGCCTTCCAGCACGCTGGCCAGGTGCGGCACCTTGAGGAAGGTCGCCGAGCCGGTCAGGCGCAGCTCCGCCTCATCGGGGCCGATCTCGCTGAGGCTGACCTTCAGGCGCGAAGCCTTGCCGGCCAGCTTGACCAGGGTCAGGGCGAAGCCGATCAGCACGCCGGTCAGCAGGTCGACGGCGACGATGCCCAGGGCCGTGGCGGCATAGATGAATACCGGTGCGCGGCCATAGCGGCCCAGGCCGCGAATCGCCTTGATGTCGACCAGCTTGAAGCCGGTGTACACCAGCACGCCGCCCAGGCAGGCGATCGGGATGCTCTGCAGCACCGACGGCAGCAGCATGACGAAGGCCAGCAGCCAGGCGCCATGGAAAATGGTCGACATGCGGGTGCGGGCGCCGGCCTGTACGTTCGCCGAACTGCGCACGATCACGCCGGTCATCGGCAGCGCACCGAGCGCACCGCAGAGCATGTTGCCGATGCCCTGGGCGGACAGCTCACGGTCCAGGTTGGAGCGCGGCCCGTTGTGCATGCGATCCACCGCTGCCGCCGACAGCAGGGTTTCCGCACTGGCGATGAAGGCCACGACCACAGCCGCGAGAATGATGTGCGGGTTGGCCAGGTTGAGCAGATCGGCCGGTTGCACCCAGTCGATGGCATCGCTCAGGGTCGCCGGCACCTCGACGCGTGCCACGCCGAGCCCCAACCACAGGCTGATCAGGGTCATCAGCGTCACACCGATCAGCGCACCCGGCAGAAAGCGCAAACCCTGAGGGCGCAGCTTGTCCCACAGGAACATGCAGGTGATGGTGCCGAAGCCCAGCAACGCCGCCGCCATGGCACTGCCGCCACCGAGGCCGGGAATCGCCTGGCGCAGGGTGTCGGGGAAGGCCAGCAGATTGTCCAGCCCAGAGGCCTGGGGTTTCACGTCGAACATCACGTGCAGCTGCGAAAGCACGATGAGAATGCCGATCCCGGCGAGCATGCCGTACACCACGGCCGGTGCAGTGACACGAAACCAGCAACCCAGACGCAGGCGCCCGGCGATCAGCTGCAGCAGGCCAGCGAGCAGCAGAATCGGCCCGAGCATGGCGATACCGTGGGTGCGCACCAGCTCGAAGACCAGCACGGCCAGACCGGCCGCCGGGCCGCTGACCTGCAACGGTGAGCCGGCCAGCCAGCCGACCACCAGGCCACCGATGATGCCCGTGATCAGGCCCTTGGCCGGCGGCATGCCGGAAGCGATAGCAATGCCCATGCACAGCGGCAGGGCGACGAGGAAAACCACGATGGATGCCAGGGCATCGCGTGGCAGAGCGGATTTGAATGAGGCGAGGGTCATGGTGCGGTCTCCTGCAGATCCAGCGCACGAAAGGTCATGACGATGAGCCACGGCTCACCATCAGCAGGTGTAAGGCAGTCAAAACCCAAGAGGCTTGTTGCCAGGGGCAAGGCAACAAGCCCGAAAACGGCTGTCGATTGTGGGCGGTTAATCCGCGGGTCGATTCATGGCCACCGGGTGACGTCCTGTCATTAGCGTTACGAGGCCAGGTAACGGGCTCGCGGGCTGGCATTGGGGGTGGTTTCGCCATCGAGGGGCAGGAACTCGCCACGCTCGGCGTCATACGCCTTGATGGTGCAGTTCTCGATGTCGTAGACCCAGCCATGGATGAACAGCTGACCGGCGGCCAGACGTGCGGCGACAGAAGGATGGGTGCGCAGGTGATCGAGCTGGGCGACCACGTTTTCTTCGGTCAATACACCGAGTTCCTGGTGCTCGGCGCAGTTGCAGCTCTGCTGGGTGACGGTCTTGGCGACCTCGGCATGGCGCAGCCAGGCCTTGACGGTCGGCATGCGTTCGATGCTCTGCGGGTTGAGCACCGCCTTCATGGCGCCGCAATCGGAGTGGCCGCAGATGATGATGTGCTGCACGCCCAAGCCCATTACCGCGTATTCGATGGCAGTGGAAACGCCACCGTTCATCTGGCCGTAGGGCGGCACCACGTTGCCGACGTTACGGGTCACGAACAGCGAGCCGGGGTCGCTCTGGGTGATCAGCTCGGGGACGATACGCGAATCGGCGCAGGTGATGAACATGGCCCGGGGGCTCTGCTGGCGGGCCAGCTTGCTGAACAGCTCGCGCTGCTCGGGAAAGACATCGCTACGAAAACGCTGGAAGCCATCAAGCAGGGTTTGCAGGGCCTCATCTGCGCTCTGCTTGCCGGCTGCGGTGGGTGTGGCGGATCGGATGGAACGAATGCGCTCGCTCATGGTGCCTCCTGGTTTTCAGTCGTGATATTGACTTGCCATCTGATGGCAGTTTGCTTAGTGACTATTCAGTCACATCGCAGACGAACTTACCCATGAAGGCTTAAACCAACCTTAATCGCAAGGAACGCGATCAATATCGGCAGAGCATTTGTAACGACATGCCACCGGGGCCAGATCAGCGCCATGGCGCAGCCAACCGCTCTAGCATGGGCCTGATAATGTCCCATCTAAAAACCGACAGATGTCTTTCGTATTACAGCGCGGCACCTCTCATCAGAAATCGGCCGCGAGTGAGGTGAGGAAGGAATCGTCGGAAAACATGCCACATCCCGCACCAGCCAGCTGTGCGGGATGTGGGCAACGTTGCGGGATCAACCGCGGTGGCGGCCGCGGAAGAAGTCGATCAGGCCCTGGGTGGAGCCGTCCTCGGCGGCAACTTCATCGCTGCCGACCATGCGCGAGTAAACGCCCTTGCCCAGCTCCTTGCCCAGCTCCACGCCCCATTGGTCGAAGGCGTTGTTGCCCCAGATGACGCTCTGTACGAACACCTTGTGTTCGTACATGGCGATCAACGCGCCGAGGCGACGGGGGCTGACGCGCTCCATCACCAGGGTGTTGCTCGGCCGGTTGCCGGGGATCACCTTGTGCGGCGCCAGGCGCTGCACATCGTCCTCGCCCATGCCCTTGGCGCGCAGTTCGGCTTCCGCTTCCTCGCGGGACTTGCCGAGCATCAGCGCCTGGCTCTGCGACAGGCAGTTGGCGTATAGCCACTGATGGTGATCGGCCACCGGGTTGTAGCTGCTCACCGGCACGATGAAATCCGCCGGGATCAACTGGGTGCCCTGATGCAGAAGCTGGTGATAGGCGTGCTGGCCGTTGCAACCCACGCCACCCCAGATCACCGGGCCGGTCGCCACGCTGACCGGCTGGCCGTCGCCGCGCACGCTCTTGCCGTTGGACTCCATGTCCAGCTGCTGCAGGTGCTTGGTGATGTTACGCAGGTAGTGGTCGTACGGCAGGATGGCGTGGCTCTGGGCATTCCAGAAGTTGCCGTACCACACGCCCAGCAGGGCCAGCAGCACCGGCATGTTCTCCTCGAACGGCGCGGTCTTGAAGTGCTCGTCCATGCGATAAGCGCCGGACAGCAGCTCCTTGAAGTTGGACATGCCGATCGACAGGGCGATCGGCAAACCGATGGCCGACCACAGCGAGTAACGGCCGCCGACCCAATCCCACATCGGGAAAATGTTTTCCTCGCGGATGCCGAAGCCCACCGCCGCCTCGCGGTTGCTCGACACGGCGATGAAGTGGCGGTACAGCTCGGACTCCGAACCGCCCTGGGCCAGGTACCAGCCGCGGGCAGCCTGGGCGTTCTTCAGAGTTTCCAGGGTGCCGAAGGACTTCGACGAGACGATGAACAGGGTGGTCTCGGCGCGCAGTTTGGCGACCAGTTCGTGGAACTCGCTGCCGTCGATGTTGGCCAGGTAATGGCAGCGCACCCCGCGCTGGGCGAATGGCAGCAGCGCCTCGGAGACCAGCTGCGGGCCGAGGAAGGAACCGCCGATGCCGATGTTCACCACGTCGGTAATCGGCTTCTCGGTGTAGCCGCGCCACAGGCCGTTGTGGATACGCCCGACCAGCTCGGTCATCTGCTGCAGCACGCGCTGCACTTCGGGAACGATATCGACGCCGTCGACCTCGACCTTGTCGCCCAGTGGACGGCGCAGCGCGGTGTGCAGGGCCGGGCGTTTCTCGGTGTTGTTCAGCAGCTCGCCGTCGAACAGCGCGCGGATGCCCTTCTCCAGCCCCACTTCACGGGCCAGATTGACCAGCAGCTCGCGGGTCTCGGTATTGATCAGGTTCTTCGAGTAATCCAGGAACAGCCCGCAACCGCTCAGGCTGAAGGTCTCGAAACGCTTCGGGTCGGCGGCGAAGGCCTGGCGCATGCTGAAGCTGGCAAGGCGCTCACGGTGGGCGACCAGGGCTTGCCAGCTCGGTAGTTGGGTGACATCCAGCGATGAAGAAAGATACGGCATGAAGACTCCTTGGTTCGGGCCAGCCTCCTGGCCCTGCGAATTCGATTGCATGCCGTGGGACGCGTGCGTTGGCAAGTACGGCGTTGAAAATTGCCTACTACGCCTCGCGCCCCTCAACGGCCTTTACTGCGCCAGCTCATGCCGATACGGCAGTTGCGGGCCAACCCGCGAACAGGTCAGCGCCGCCGCCTGTACGGCGAAGTCGAGCATCGCCGCGAGCGCCTCGCGCGACACCGCGGCCAGGCCAGCCGGGCTATCCAGCCCATGCTGCACCAGGTAAGCGATGATCGCCGCCTGAAAGGTGTCCCCGGCGCCCACGGTGTCACGGGTGACCACCTGCCGTGCCGGTACCGACCACTGCCCATGCTGCCGGCTGAACACGCTTGCACCCTCGCTGCCGCGGGTCAGGAACACCAACTGGCAGCGCTGGGCCAACCAGCGCTCGATGCTCGTCGACGGTGAGACACCGGGATACAGCAGCTCCAGGTCCTCCTCGCTGACCTTGATCAGATGCGCGTGGGCGGCAAAAGATTCAATTCGCTGCCGCCAGCGTTCGATATCGGGTGCCGGATTGAGACGCACGTTGGGATCCAGGCTGATCAGCCGCCGCCCGCTCTCGCGCTCCACCAGCGCCAGCAGGGTGTCGCCAACCGGCGCCACCACCAGCGAATAGGAGCCCACGTGCAGGCCACTGACCGTTTCGTCGAGTAGCGGCAGGTGCCCGGCCAGCACCTGGCGATCGGCGCAGCCTTCACCACGGAACATGTACTGCGGCGAACCCTTGGCATCCAGCGCGACCATGGCCATCGTGGTCGGCGCGTCGCTGGCGATCAGGTAACGATCACTGACGCCCTCTTCGCTCAGCACCTGGCGCAGGCGCTGTCCGAGGTAGTCGCTGGAGATGCCGCCGAATAGCGCCGACTCGACGCCGAGGCGGCGCAGGCCGACCGCCACGTTGAACGGCGAGCCGCCGGCCAGGGCCTTGAAATTCAGCTCGCTGCTGCGCTCGCCGGGGTTGCAGAAGAAATCGAACAGGGCTTCGCCGCATACCAGGTACATGGGATCTCCGCGTCACGGAACAGGCGCATTCGCGCAGGAAAGGGGCCGGTGGCGACAGGCCACCGGATTGGATTATTGCAGCGCGCGAACCTGTTCGCGGTAACGCTGGTAGACGCCTTCGTAGGCGCGGCTGCGCAGCTCGTCGGGCTCGGCGCTGCGAGCGTCATCGAGGCTCACGCAGCGTTCGCAAAGGCTTTGCAGGCTCGCCGCATCGCCGTGCTGATGGCTCACGCACCAGGCCGCCTGGATCGCCGCACCCAGCGCCGCCGCCTCGGTGTGCTGCGGGCAGGTCACCGGCGCGCCCATGATGTCGGCGACGATCTGCCGCCAGGTCGCGCTTTTCGCGCCGCCACCGATCAGGCGGATGTTGTCGCTGCGAATGCCGCTGGCCTTGAGCAGATCGAGGCCGTAACGCAGGCCGAAGGTGGTGCCTTCCACCACCGCGCGGCAGAGGTTGGCGCGGGTCAGGTTGTCGCTCGTGAGGCCGTGCAGGCTGGCAGTGGCCAGGGGCAGCGCCGGTACCCGCTCGCCATTGAGGAACGGCAGCATCAGCACGCCCCCGGCGCCGATGGGCGCCTCGCCGACCAAGGTGCCGAAGGCCTCCACATCCAGCCCCAGCAGGTCGCGGATCGCGCCGCTGGCGTTGGTCAGGTTCATGGTGCAGATCAGCGGCAGCCAGCCGCCGGACGACGAGCAGAAAGTCGCCACCTGCGGGTGTGGGCTGACGCGCGGCTGATCGGCGTAGGCGTACACCGTGCCCGAGGTGCCGAGGCTCATGGTGATGACGCCAGGGGCGATGTTGCCGGTGCCGATGGCGCCCATCATGTTGTCGCCACCGCCGCTGGCGACCAGTGCCCAGGGGTTGAGGCCCAGGCGTTCGGCGATTTCCGGGCGAATCGAACCGACGCACCGGTCGGACTCGATCAGCTCCGGCAGCGCCCGCACCAGGGCGCCCTCGGGGTCGATCAGCTCCAACAGCTCGGTGTCCCAGGTGCGCGTACGCACGTTGAAATAACCGCTGCCGGAGGCATCGCCGTACTCGGCGCAGGCGCGCCCGGTCAGCCAGTAGTTGAGGTAGTCGTGGGGCAACAGGATGTGGGCGATACGGCCGAATACCTCGGGGTGATGGTCACGGGTCCACAGCAGTTTCGACACCGTGTAGCCCGGTGCGATGGCCACGCCCAGGCGTTCCAGCGAGCCGCTGTCACCGCCGAGAAAATCCAGCAGGTGGGCGTTTTCGGCGGTCGATTCGGTGTCGCACCACAGCTTGGCCGGGCGCAGCACCTCTCCCCTGGCATCGAGCAGCACCAGGCCGTGCTGCTGGCCGGACACGCCGATACCGAGAATCTCGCTGCCCGCCACCCCGGCCTGCTGCAGGGCCTGGGCGGTGGCCTGCTCGAAGGCCAGCAGCCAGTCGGCCGGGTCCTGCTCGCGGCGGCCATTGGCGCCGCTGATCAGCCGGTGCGCCGCACTGCCCTCGCCGAGCACCTTGCCGCTGTGGATATCAAGGATCAGCGCTTTGGTGCCCTGGGTGCCGCAATCGATGCCGAGGTACATGGCTCAGTCACCCAGCAAGGTCTGCAGGGTGCGCGTCACGCCCAGCTTGCGCAGGCTGTCGTAGCACAGTTCGAAGGCGGTGACGAAGGCCGCCGATTGTGGGATGGCGGTGCCGAAGATCACCTCGACGCCCAGCACACGCTCGCGCACCCTGTCGTCGTCGGCCACCAGCGCCTGGCAGAACTCGGCGCGCGGGTCGGGGATGCGGTAGGTGGTACCGGTCTCGTCGACGCCCTTGAGATACAGCGCCCAGGCCGCGACCACCAGGGCCGCGCGCTCCAGCGGCCGGCCATCTTCGATCAGGCGGTTGATAGTCGGCACGATGAACTTGGGAAACTTCGACGAGCCGTCCGAGCAGACGCGCTCGAGCTGGTCGGCGATGGCCTGGTTGGAAAAGCGCTCGATCAGGGTGTCCTTGTAGTCGTGCAGGTCGATGCCCGGTACTGGCGCCAGCTGCGGGGTCACGTCCAGGTCCATGAAGGTGCGCACGTAACGGCGGAACAACGGGTCGTTCATGGTTTCGTGAACGTAGCGGTAGCCCTTGAGAAAGCCCAGGTAGGTCAGCGCCAGGTGGCTGCCGTTGAGCAGCTTGATCTTCATTTCCTCGTAGGGCGTGACGTCGTCGGTGAACTGCACGCCGACCTTGTCCCAGGCCGGCCGGCCATTGACGAACTTGTCTTCCAGCACCCATTGCAGGAACGGCTCGCAGACCACCGGCCAGGCGTCAGCGATGCCATGGCGCTCGGCCAGTTGGGCACGGTGAGCATCGCTGGTCATCGGCGTGATGCGGTCGACCATGGCATTGGGAAAGCTCACATGGCTGTCGATCCAGCCCGCCAGTTCATGATCGGCCAGGTGGGCGAAGGCCAGCAGCGCCTTGCGGGTCACCGCGCCGTTGTGCGGCAGGTTATCGCAGGACATCAGGGTGAACGCCGGGGTGCCGGCGGCGCGGCGTTTGGCCAGTGCCGCGCAGAGGAAACCGAACACGCTGCGCGGCGCCTCCGGGTGCGCCAGGTCGTGCTGGATGTCCGGCAGGTGGGCCATGAATTCGCCGCTGCTGTCGTCGATGCAGTAGCCGCCTTCGGTGATGGTCAGCGAGACGATGCGAATCGCCGGGTCGGCCAGCTTGTCGATCAGCGCGGCGGGCGAATCCTCGGCCAGCAACATGCCGTTGATGGCACCGACCACGCGCACTTCCAGGCCCGGCTCATCGCCGAGCACGAACATGGTGTAGAGGTGATCCTGCTCGGCCAGCGCCTGCTGCATGATGCGGTCTTCGCGGCGCAGGCCGACGCCGCAGATGCCCCACTCGCGGGCTTCGCCGCGGTTGAGCAGGGCTTCGGTGTAGATGGCCTGGTGGGCGCGGTGGAAGCCGCCGACGCCGATATGGGCGATGCCCTGGCGCACGTCGGTCGGGTCGTAGGCTGGCACGTCGATTTCGGGGGCCAGTGCGCAGAGGTTCTTGCGATTGAGTTTCATGGGGCGATTCCTGCGCGTCAGGCGGCCTGGCCGGCCTGGATGCGTTTGTCGATGGCCAGGCCATCGGCGTTGAAGACGTGGCAGTGGGCCGGGTCGAAATCCAGCGCCAGGGCTTCGCCGTAAGCCGGCGAGAAGTCGCCGCGCACCCGTACGGTGAGGTCTTCCTCGCCGACGCGCACGTGGCAGAAGGTGTCGCTGCCCAGACGTTCGCTGACGTCGGCGGTGGCCTGCAGGCGGCCCTGCCCGGCCGGCACCACGTTGAGGTGCTCGGGCCGGATGCCGAGGGTGATCTGGTCACCGTTGCGCAGGCCGGTGGCGGCCAGCGGCAAGTCCAGCGCTGCGCCGCAAGTCAGGCGCAACTGGCAGCGACCGCCGTCGACGCCTTCCACCTGGCCACGCAGGAAACCCATCTTCGGCGTGCCGAGAAAGCCGGCGACGAAGAGGTTCACCGGATGGTTGTAGAGCTCCAGTGGCGAGCCGACCTGCTCGACGCGGCCACCGTTGAGCACCACCACCTTGTCGGCCAGGGTCATGGCCTCGACCTGGTCGTGGGTCACGTAGATCATCGTCGCCTTGAGCTCCTTGTGCAGGCGCGCCAGTTCCAGGCGGGTCTGCACGCGCAGGGCGGCATCGAGGTTGGACAGCGGCTCGTCGAACAGGAAGATCTTCGGGTTGCGCACGATGGCGCGGCCAATGGCCACGCGCTGGCGCTGGCCGCCGGAGAGTTGCTTGGGCTTGCGCTCGAGCAGCGCACCCAGCTCCAGGATGCGCGCGGCATTGGCGACCTTCTCCTCGACCTCCCCCTTGCCGACCCGGGCCAGATCGAGGGCGAAGGACAGGTTCTTGCGCACCGTCATGTGCGGGTACAGGGCGTAGGTCTGGAACACCATCGCCAGGTCGCGCTTGGCCGGCGCGGTGTCGGTGATATCGGTGCCATCGAGGGTGATGGTGCCGCTGGAGACTTCCTCCAGCCCGGCGATCAGCCGCAGCAGCGTGGACTTGCCACAGCCGGACGGGCCGACGAACACCACGAACTCACGGTTTTCGATATCCAGGTCGATGCCCTTGATGATCGCCGTGCCGTCGAAGCCCTTTTTCAGGTTGCGGATTTTCAAATCAGCCATGACGTAAACCTCTTATTTGACGGCGCCGAACGACAGACCACGCACCAGCTGCTTCTGGCTGATCCAGCCGAAGATCAGGATGGGCGCGCAGGCGAGGGTCGAAACGGCGGAAAGCTTGGCCCAGAACAGGCCTTCGGGGCTGGAGTAGGAGGCCACCAACGCGGTCAGCGGCGCGGCGGCGGAGCTGGTCAGGTTGAGCGACCAGAACGCCTCGTTCCAGCACAGGATCAGCGACAGCAGCATGGTCGAGGCCAGGCCGCCGCGGGCGATGGGCAGCAGCACGCGAACGATCTCCTGCCAGGTGGTGGCACCATCGAGCCGTGCCGCTTCGAGGATCTCGCCGGGAATGTCCTTGAAATAGGTGTACACCATCCACACCACGATCGGCAGGTTTATCAGGGTGTAGATGACGATCAACGCGATACGCGAATCGAGCAGGCCGAACTGCTTGGCCAGCAGGTAGATCGGCACCAGCACGCCCACCGGCGGCAGCATCTTGGTCGACAGCATCCACAGCAGCGTGCCCTTGGTGCGTTTGGTCTCGAAGAACGCCATCGAGTAGGCCGCCGGCACCGCGATGAGCATGCATAGCAGGGTCGCGGCGAAGGAGATCAGCACCGAGTTCCAGGCATAGGCGAAGTAGTCGCTGCGCTCGTTGATGTGCAGGTAGTTCTCCAGGGTCGGGGTGAAGATGAACTGCGGCGGCGTGGCGAACGCGTCCAGCTCGGTCTTCAGGCTGGTCAGCACCATCCAGAAGATCGGGAAGAAGATCAGCGCGGCCACGGCCCAGGCCAGCGTGCCGACCAGCACGCTTTGCAGGCGACGGGATTGCTTGAGAGTCAGCATGCTCTGCTCCTACTGCCGGTCGGTCAGGTTCTTGCCGATCATGCGGATCAGCACGATGGCGGCGATGTTGGCGATGACCACGGCGATCAGCCCGCCGGCGGAGGCCATGCCCACGTCGAACTGCAGCAGCGCCTGGGTGTAGATCAGGTAGGCCAGGTTGGTCGACTCGTAACCCGGGCCGCCGCTGGTGGTGGTGTAGATCTCGGCGAACACCGAGAGCAGGAAGATGGTTTCGATCATCACCACCACGGCGATCGGCCGTGCCAGGTGCGGCAGGGTCAGGTGCCAGAAGATGGCCAGCGGGCCGGCACCGTCGAGGCGCGCGGCCTCCTTCTGCTCCTGATCCAGCGACTGCATGGCGGTCATCAGGATGAGGATGGCGAACGGCAACCACTGCCACGACACGATGAGAATGATCGAGAACAGCGGGTGGTGCGCCAGCCAGTCCACCGGCTGGGCGCCGAAGAACTGCCATACGGCGGCGAGAATCCCCGATACCGGATGGAAGATCAGGTTCTTCCACAGCAGCGCGCTGACCGTCGGCATGATGAAGAACGGCGAGATCAGCAGCACCCGCACGATGCCGCGACCAAAGAACTCGCTGGCTTCCAACAGCGCGGAGATCAACACGCCGAACACCACGCTGATCAACAGCACGCTGCCGACCAGCAGCAGGGTGTTGCCGGCGCCGGACAGGAAGGCGGCATCGGTGACGAAGTATTCGAAGTTTTCCAGGCCGACGAAATCGTTCTCGCCGGGGTACAGCAGGTTGTAGCGGATCAGCGAGAAGTAGATGGTCATGCCCAGGGGCACGATCATCCAGATCAGCAGCAGAACCACCGAAGGGCTGACCAGGAACCAGCCGGGCGCCAGGCGCTTGCGCCGCGTAGCGACGGCTTCGCCTGCCGCTGGCGAGCGGGAGTCGAGGGTTGTGTTATCCATGGGGGCTCCGCAATGAGCGGTTGGGTATGACGGATCGGGCCGAGTGACCCAGGCGTTGTCTGATCACCCGCGGTGGGCCGCTGCACGGCGGCCCACCACCGGGCGTGCTTACTTCGGATACCCGGCGCGCTTAATTCCCCGTTCGGTGCTCTGCTGCGCGGCCTGCAGCGCCTGCTCGGGCTGCATCTGCCCGGTCAGGGCGGCGGCGAACAGCTTGCCGACGGCGGTGCCGATGGCCTGGAACTCGGGAATGGTCACCAGCTGGATGCCCACGTACGGCACCGGCTTGGCGCTCGGGTCGGCCGGGTTGGCCTTCTTCAGCGAATCGAGGGTCACCTTGGCGAACGGCGCAGCCTTCATGTAGGCATCGCTGTAGGTCGAGGCGCGGGTGCCTGGCGGCACGTTGGCGACGCCATCCTTCTCGGCGACCAGCTCGGCGTAGGCCTTGGACGTGGCCCAGGCGCTGAAGGTCTTGGCGGCATCCTTGGACTTGGAGCTGGTGGGGATCGCCAGCGCCCAGGAGTACAGCCAGGAGGCGCCCTTGTCGGTGACCTGGGTCGGCGCGAAGGTGAAGCCCACCGAGTCGGCGACCTTGCTCTGCGACTCGTCGGTAACGAACGAGCCGGCCACGCTGGCATCGACCCACATGGCGCACTTGCCGCTGTTGAACAGCGCCAGATTCTCGTTGAAGCCGTTGCTCGAGGCGCCCGGCGGGCCGTATTTCTTCATGGTGTCGACGTAGAAGTTCAGCGCGTTCTTCCACTCGCTACCGGTGAATTCCGGCTTCCACTGTTCATCGAACCAACGCGCGCCGTAGGCGTTGGCCACGGTGGTGATCAGCGCCATGTTCTCGCCCCAGCCGGCCTTGCCGCGCAGGCAGATGCCGTACTGGCCCTTGTCCGGCTGGTGAAGCTTGCCGGCGAACTCCGCCATCTGCTCCCAGGTCGGCTGCTCGGGCATCTTCAACCCGGCCTGCTCGAACAGGTCGGTGCGGTAATAGGTGATCGAGGCTTCGGCATAGAACGGCAGTGCGTAGAGCTGGCCGTTGGCCGACAGGCCTTCGCGCACGGAGGGGAATACATCGTCGAGGGCGTAATCGGCAGGCAGGTCCTTCATCGGCTCCAGCCAGCCCTTCTCGCCCCACAGCGCCGCTTCGTACATGCCGATGGTCAGCACGTCGAACTGGCCACCCTGGGTGGCGATGTCGGTGGTCAGGCGCTGGCGCAGCACGTTCTCTTCGAGCACCACCCACTTGAGCTTGATGTCCGGGTGCTGTTCTTCGAAGGTCTTGGCCAGGCGCTGCATGCGAATCATGTCGCTGTTGTTGACCGTGGCGATGGTCACGGTCTCGGCAGCCTGGGCGCCGACGGTCAGGGAAAGGCATGAAGCGGCTACGAATACTTTGAGCGTATGGTTCATGGTCTTGAACTCCTCTCCCTGGCCCGGTGAGCCTCGGGAGACGTTATTGTTTTTGTGGGCCGACCCGGATTACACCCCTAGCGCCGAACCCGAACAACGCCTCGACTGCACTGCAACCGATACTTTTTTGCACTGAACGGCAAAACCAAGGCAGCCAGGAAATAGCCATCCAACACGTCAAGCACGACGCTTTCGGCTATTTTCCGACAGATTGGGGCGACGGAATCAGTACAGGTTTTGCGCCGTGATTCGCTGGGTAACCAGCCGTCGGTAGCCGCTGGGCGTCATGCCCTTGAGCTGCTGGAAGCGCCGGTTGAAGTTGGAAATGTTGTTGAAGCCGGACTCGAAACACACCTCGGTCACCGGCTTGTCGCTCTGGGTCAGCAGCTCGCAGGATTTGCTCACCCGCATGCGATTGACGAACTCGACGAAGCCGCGCCCGGTGGCCTGCTTGAAGAAGCGCGAAAAGTAGGTGGGCGTCATCCCGAGGTACTCGGCCACTTCCTCCTGGCTCAGTTCCTGGGCATAGCGCTGGAAGATGTAGTCGACGGCGCGGTTGATGCGGTCGACGTGGTGCTCGTCGGCCAGCTGCGCAGCGGTGCGGTCCGAGAGCAGTTGGTACGCCTCGCAGCCGGCCAGCAATTCCATGAGGATGAAGAAGTGCCCCAGGCGCGTCATGCCCTGGGAATTGGCGATGCGCTGCAGCAACTGGCGTGCCTCGCCGATGGTGTGCGGGCAACGGAACTCGATGCCGTACTGGGCGCGGGCCAACAGCGGCTGCAGGTCCTTGAGCTCGGCGAACACCGCGGTGCCGCTTTCCAGCACCTCGTCGGTGAAGTTGACCAGCATGTCGCGCTCGGCCACCGCTTCGCCCGGCGCCATCTGGCTGATCCAGTTGTGCGGCAGGTTGGGGCCGGTGAGAAACAGGGTGTCGGGAGAGAAATTGCCGATGTAGTCGCCGATGAACACCTTGCCGGCGCTGGCGACGATCAGGTGCAGCTCGTATTCCTTGTGGAAATGCCAGCGCACCAGCGGGCTGGGAAAGCCGTGCTGGCGATAGATCAGCGAATGACCTTCGTGGTCATCCATCAGCTCATAAGAGGGGTCGAGCGTTCTCTGCGATCGGGACATGGCGGGCCGGCATCGTCTTGTTCTTGTCGGTGATTGCCGGTTGGACGCGCCTCATGCGCGGGCCAACCGACCGACTAAAGACCCTAGCACAGTCCAGCAGGTTCGCTGGTTCGACTCAGAACGGGAAATGGGTCACAGCTTGAGGCGATGACGCATGCAAGCCCGTTAAAGGTCCAAGCGGCGGATCACCTGCTTTTGTGGGAGCGGGCGGGAACGCCTAGTCCATGCCCGCTCCCACAATTCGTAGGGTGGGACGCCGTAGTGTCGATCAACCCTGTGGATAACGCGGGCGCGGCGTCGCCATCGGCAGTGGGCCGTCGCCGATCTGGCGGAACTCGCCGGTTTCGGCATCGTAGGCCTTGATCTCGCTGCTTTCGATGTCGTACACCCAACCATGGATGAACAGCTGGCCGGCTGCCAGGCGCGAGGCCACAGAGGGATGGGTGCGCAGGTGGTCGAGCTGGGCCACCACGTTTTCCTCGGTGAGCACGCCCAGCGTGGTGTGATCGGCGCAGCCGCAGTTGTCGGCGACCACCGTCTTGGCCACTTCGGCATGGCGCAGCCAGGCCTTGACCGTCGGCATGCGCTCCAGGGTTTCCGGGTCGAGCACGGCCTTCATCGCGCCGCAGTCGGAGTGGCCGCAGACGATGATGTGCTGCACGCCCAGGGCGGCGACCGCGTACTCGATAGCGGTGGACACGCCGCCGTTCATCTGGCCGTACGGCGGCACCACGTTGCCGACGTTGCGGGTCACGAACAGGTCGCCCGGCTCGCTCTGGGTGATCAGCTCGGGCACGATGCGCGAGTCGGCGCAGGTGATGAACATGGCACGTGGCGACTGGGCATGGGCCAGCTTCTTGAACAGCGCCTGCTGCTGCGGGAACACATCCTGACGAAAGCGCAGAAAGCCTTCGACCAGATGATCAAGCGCCTCGGCGGCCGAAGCGGCGTTCTTGGGGGTGCTCTCGGCAGGACGACGATTACCAGGCATTAGCGTTACCTCGCTTACGGATGGGAGACGAAGCGTGCGACAGCGCACAGCTTTCCAGCCGGCAGGACTGCCGACGAGATCGAAGGATTTGACTGTGGCAGAACCACTCAAGACACGTCGGCGTGAAAAATCTCCACCCGCCCGTCAATGTCGACCATATTTTCGCCGTGTCGTGCACCGCGCTAACGATCCATGACACGACCAGTATCCGACCTGGGTATCGCTACGCTCAACGCCAGGCTCCAGAGCTGCGAACATCGCCAGTGCGTGGCAGGGTCGAGCGCAGGCTAGCGCCTCAAGCAGCCCTCAGAACAACCCCATCTGCTGCCCCGGCGGCGCGAACTGCGAGCAGTCCAGCACGGCGCGCTTGCTGCCGTCGTAACCGTAGCGGCGGCGCGCCAGGCGAAAGCGCTGCGCCAACAATTCGGCGAAGTGCCCCTCACCCTTCATTCGCGCGCCGAAACGGCTGTCGTAGTTCTGCCCGCCGCGAGACTGGCGGATCAGGCTCATCACGTGTTCGGCGCGGTCGGGGAAATGGGTCTTCAGCCACTCCTCGAACAGATCGGCGATCTCCAGCGGCAGGCGCAGCAGCACGTACCCGGCAGAACTGGCACCCGCTTCGCGGCCCGCTTCGAGCAGGCGCTCGAGCTCCATGTCGTTGATCATCGGGATCATCGGCGCGGCCATCAGGCCGACCGGCACACCGTGCTCGTGCAGGGTCTTCATCGCCCGCAAACGTGCCTTGGGTGCTGCGGTGCGCGGCTCCATGATGCGCTTGAGCTCGTCGTCCAGGGTGGTGACGCTGAACGCCACGCTGACCAGATTGCGGCTGGCCAGCTCTTCGAGCAGATCCAGGTCGCGCAGAATCAGCGCGCTCTTGGTGATGATGCTCACCGGGTGGCGATAGCGCAGCAGGATATCCAGAGCCTGGCGGGTCAGCTGGTGTTCGCGCTCTATGGGCTGGTAGCCGTCGGTGTTGATGCCCAGGGCGATGGGCGCCGGCACGTAGCCCGGCTTGCTCAACTGCTCTTCGAGGCGGTCGGCCAGGTTGGTCTTGGCGATCAGCTTGGTCTCGAAATCGATGCCCGGCGACAGGTCCCAATAGGCATGGCTGGGCCGGGCGAAACAGTAGATGCAGCCGTGCTCGCAGCCGCGATAGGGATTCACCGAGCGGTCGAAGCCCACGTCTGGCGAGCTGTTGCGGCTGATCACCGTTTTCGCCCGCTCGTGGCGCACCTCGGTGACGACGGTCAGCGGCGTCTGTTCCTGATACCAGCCGTCGTCCTCGGTCTCACTGGTGGTGGGCGCGAAACGATTGTGCGGCTTGCTGGCGGTGCCGCGCCCGCGCGGCGCTGAAGTCGGGTTCATGGCTCGAGCTCGATAACTGTATATAAATACAGTATTTGGATTGCGTCCCCAGCACAAGCCACGCTCGTCGCACGAGTAGCCTGAACCGTTCGTCGCCTGGTGCGGTCGCATCTGCACACACCCTCGCGTCCTGCCGTGCCGGAGTCTCCATGCCGCCCGTATCGACCTCTGCGTTGCCTCGCCTCGTCGCGGCCTTGCTGGCTTTCGCGCTGCTGGCCGGCTGCGCCGAGGAGACGCCGCCCGCGCCCAAGCATCCGCGCGTGAAAGTGGCCACCGTCAGCCAGGTCGACTACGCGGCGGACGCCACCATTACCGGTGATATCCAGGCGCGCATTCAAACCGATCTGTCGTTCCGCGTAGGTGGCAAGATCACCGAGCGCCTGGTGGACGTCGGCGATGCCGTGAAGGCGGGCCAGGTTCTGGCCCGCCTCGACCCGCAGGACCAACGCAACGCCGTGCGCTCCGCCGAAGCGGCCGCCGAAGCAGCCCGTGCCCAGGTCAAGCTCAGCGCCGCCAACCTCTGGCGCCAGCAGCAACTGCTGCCCAAGGGCTACACCAGCCGCAGCGAATACGACAGCGCCGTGGCCAGCGACCGCGGCGCGCGCAACAGCCTGGCCGCCGCCGAAGCGCAACTTGCCGACGCCCGCGAACAGGCCGGCTACACCGAGCTGCGCGCCGAGAGCGACGGAGTGATCACCGCCCGGCAGGCCGAGGTCGGCCAGGTGGTGCAGGCGGCCACGCCGATCTTCGGCCTGGCCCGCGAGGGCGAGCGCGATGCGGTGTTCAACGTCTTCGAAGCGCTGCTGGTCGAGCCGGGCCAGCCGTTGCACGTGAGCCTGCTCGACAACCCCGAGGTGGGCGCCAGCGGCACGGTACGCGAGGTCAACCCGCAGGTGTCGGCGCAGAGCGGTACGGTGCAGGTCAAGGTCGGCCTGGAGCAGGTGCCGGCAGCGATGACCCTGGGCTCCACCGTCAGCGCCCATGTCAGCAATCCGGCGGTACGCAGCGTCGAGCTGCCCTGGTCGGCACTCACCAAGGCCGAGCGCGAACCGGCGGTGTGGCGCCTGGGCGACGGCGATGTGGTGCAGCTGCATCCGGTGCAGGTCGGTCGTTACCTGACCGACAAGGTGATCATCCGCGCCGGCCTGCAGGACGGTGACCGCGTGGTGGTGGCCGGCGGACAACTGTTGCACCCCGGCCAGAAAGTGGAAGTCGCCGAGGCCCACGAGCAGAATCCACAGCAGGAGCAGCAGCCATGAAGCGCGCGATGGCTTTCACGCTGGTTGCCGCGCTGCTGGCAGGCTGCGCCGAAGACGAGAAACCCGAGCCGATCCGCCCGGTGCTGTACAGCGAAGTGCAGCAGCAGGATCAGCAGGTGCTCGGCCGCTTTGCCGGTACCATCGAGGCGCGGGTGCAGAGCACCCTGGGCTTTCGCGTCGGCGGTCGGGTTTCTCACCGCCTGGTGGACGCCGGCGCCGAGGTGCAGGCCGGCACGCCCCTGGCCACCCTCGATCCCACCGATCAGCAGAACGCCCTGCGCGCCAGCGAGGGTGACCAGGCGCGCAGCGAAGCGCAGTGGATCAATGCCCAGGCCAACGCGCGCCGCCAGCAGGAACTGTTCGACCGTGGCGTCGGTGCCAAGGCCACCCTGGAGCAGGCGCAAACCGAACTGAGCAATGCCCGCAGCAACCGCGACCAGGCCGCGGCTGCCACCCGCCAGGCCCGCGACCGCCTGAACTACGGCACCCTGAAGAGCGATTTCGCTGCGGTGGTTACCGCCTGGCACGTGGAGGCCGGCCAGGTGGTCGGCGCCGGTCAGGAAGTGGTCACCCTGGCCCGCCCGGACGTGCGTGAGGCGGTGTTCGACCTACCCGTGGAACTGGCCGACGGCTTGGACGATCAGGTGCAATTCAATGTCGCCTCCCAGCTCGACCCGAGCATCGCCACCCGCGGCCAGTTGCGTGAGCTGGAGCCCCGCGCCGATGCCGCCACCCGCACCCGTCGCGCTCGGCTGACCCTGGAAGAAACCCCGCCCGGCCTGCGCCTGGGCACCGCCGTGGCCATCAGCCTGACCCGTGCGCAGACCCCGCGCAGCCTGCTGCCGGCCGCCGCCGTGCAGGAGGTCGACGGCCAGAGCCGCGTCTGGGTGATCGACACCCAGGCCAAGACCGTGCACCCGCGCAACGTGCGGGTGGTCGGCCGCGAAGGCGAACAGATCAGCGTCGAGGGCCTTGCGGCCGGCGACAAGGTAGTCAGCGCCGGCCTGAGCGAGCTCAGGGACGGCCAGCAGATCCGCATCGATGAGGGCGTCGCACCATGACCCAGCAGGCGCCGCGCAAGGACGGCTTCAACCTCTCGGACTGGGCGCTGCGCCACCAGTCGTTCGTCTGGTACCTGATGTTCGTGTCGCTGCTGATGGGCGTGATCTCCTACATGAACCTGGGCCGCGAGGAAGACCCGGCGTTCACCATCAAGACCATGGTCATCCAGACCCGCTGGCCGGGCGCCACGGTCGACGAAACCCTCAACCAGGTCACCGACCGCATCGAGAAGAAGCTCGAGGAGCTGGACTCGCTGGATTACGTGAAGAGCTATACGCGGCCGGGCGAATCGACCGTCATGGTGTTCCTGCGCGACACCACCAAGGCCGGCGACATCGACGGCATCTGGTACCAGGTGCGCAAGAAGATCGACGACATCCGCGGCGAGTTCCCCCAGGGCCTGCAGGGCCCGTCGTTCAACGACGAATTCGGCGACGTGTTCGGCTCCATCTACGCCTTCACCGGCGATGGCCTGAGCATGCGCCAGCTGCGCGACTACGTTGAAAAGGTCCGCGCCGAGATCCGCAGCGTGCCGGACCTGGGCAAGGTGCAGATGGTCGGTCAGCAGAACGAGGTGTTCTACCTTAACTTCTCGACCCGCAAGCTGGCCGCCCTGGGCATCGACCAGAGCCAGGTGATCCAGAGCCTGCAGGCGCAGAACGCGGTGACGCCTTCGGGAGTGATTGAGGCCGGGCCGGAGCGGATTTCCGTGCGCACCAGCGGCCAGTTCGCCTCCGAAGCCGACCTGCGCAACGTCAACCTGCGTATGGATGACCGCTTCTATCGGTTGACCGATATCGCCGAGATCACCCGCGACTACGTCGACCCGCCCCAGGCGCTGTTCCGCTACAACGGCAAGCCGGCCATCGGCCTGGCCATCGCCATGCGCGACGGCGGCAATATCCAGACCTTCGGCAAGGCCCTGCACACGAAAATGGATGAGCTGACCGCCGACCTGCCGGTGGGCGTTGGCGTGCATGTGGTGTCCGACCAGGCCGAAGTGGTGGAGGAAGCCGTAAGCGGTTTTACCCGCGCCCTGTTCGAAGCGGTGCTGATCGTCATGCTGGTGAGCTTCGTCAGCCTCGGCATCCGCGCCGGCCTGGTGGTCGCCTGCTCGATTCCGCTGGTGCTGGCCATGGTGTTCATGTTCATGGAATACAGCGGCATCACCATGCAGCGCATCTCCCTGGGCGCGCTGATCATCGCCCTTGGGCTGATGGTCGACGATGCGATGATCACCGTGGAAGTGATGGTCACCCGCCTGGAAAAGGGCGACTCACTGCACGACGCCGGCACCTTCGCCTACACCTCGACGGCCTTCCCGATGCTGACCGGTACCCTGGTGACGGTGGCCGGCTTCGTGCCCATCGGCCTCAACGCCAGCTCGGCGGGCGAATACACCTTCACCCTGTTCGCGGTGATCGCCGTGGCGCTGTCGCTGTCCTGGCTGGTGGCCGTGGTGTTCGCCCCGGTGATCGCCGTGCACATCCTGCCCAAGCGCATGAAGGCCAAGGAAAGCGGCCCCGGTCGTATCGCCCGCGCGTTCGACAAGGGCCTGCTGCTGGCCATGCGGCACCGCTGGTGGACCATCGGCCTGACCATCGCCCTGTTCGCCGCCTCCCTGGCCGGCATGACGATGGTGCAGAGCCAGTTCTTTCCTGCCTCGGATCGCCCGGAGATTCTCGTCGACCTCAACCTGCCGCAGAACGCCTCGATCAACGAGACCCGCGCCCAGGTCGACCGCCTCGAAGCCACCCTGCAGGGCGACGAGGACATCGCCCGTTGGAGCACCTACATCGGCCAGGGTGCACTGCGTTTCTACCTGCCGCTGGACCAGCAACTGCAGAACCCGTTCTACGCCCAGCTGGTGATCGTCGCCCAGGACATCGATGCCCGTGATCGCCTGGTAGCCAAGCTCAACAAACGCCTGCGCGAGGACTTCGTCGGCATCGGCACCTTCGTGCAGCCTCTGGAAATGGGCCCGCCGGTGGGCCGGCCGATCCAGTACCGGATCAGCGGCGCGGACGTCGATCAGGTGCGCAAGCACGCCCTGGAGCTGGCCACTCTGCTGGACGAGAACCCGGACATCGGCGAGATGGTTTACGACTGGAACGAGCCCGGCAAGGTGCTGCGCATCGACGTAGCCCAGGACAAGGCGCGACAGTTCGGGCTGTCCTCCGAAGACGTCGCCAATCTGCTCAACGGCATCGTCAGCGGCACCACGGTCACCCAGGTGAAAGACGACATCTACCTGATCGACGTGATCGGCCGCGCCGAAGACAGCGAACGCAGCTCGCCGCAAACCCTGGAAAACCTGCAGATCGTCAACCCCAACGGCGTAGCCATTCCGCTGCGTGCCTTCGCCACCGTCGGCTACGAGCTGGAGCAACCGCTGGTCTGGCGCCGCGACCGCAAGCCGACCATCACCCTCAAGGCCGCGGTGGTCAGCGATATCCAGCCCACCGACCTGGTGGCGAACCTGGCGCCGGACATCCAGAAATTCTCAGATGGGCTGCCCAACGGCTACAGCGTCGCCACCGGCGGCACCGTGGAAGAAAGCGGCAAGGCCCAGGGCCCGATCGCCAGCGTACTGCCGCTGATGCTGTTCTTGATGGCCACCTTCCTGATGATCCAGCTGCACAGCGTGGCCAAGACCTTCCTGGTATTCAGCGTGGCGCCGCTGGGCCTGATCGGCGTGGTACTGGCTCTGGTGCCGACCGGCACGCCGCTGGGCTTCGTGGCGATTCTCGGGGTGCTGGCGCTGATCGGCATCATCATCCGCAACTCGGTGATCCTGGTCACCCAGATCGACGAATTCGAGCGGGCCGGCGACTCGCCCTGGCAGGCGGTGATCGACGCTACCCACCACCGCCGCCGGCCGATCCTGCTGACCGCCGCCGCCGCCAGCCTGGGCATGATCCCCATCGCCCGCGAGGTGTTCTGGGGGCCGATGGCCTACGCCATGATCGGCGGCATCTTCAGCGCCACTCTGCTGACCCTGCTATTCCTGCCGGCGCTGTATGTGGCCTGGTATCGGATCGAGGAGCCAAGCGACGAGCAGCGCGAGGATGCACAGGTGTAAGTTTTAACCGGCGCGCCGCTAGCAAGCCCGTGTTCATTCAGCAGGGTCAGCGGTGCTCGGTAGCCCCTTCGCGGGCATGGACTGGGCGTCCCCGCCCGCTCCCACGTGGGATTTGCGGGCACCGACAAATTTGGTGCCGAGGACAGCTTTTG
The DNA here is from genome assembly GCF_001945445.1 of Pseudomonas sp. PA27(2017). Taxonomy (GTDB): domain Bacteria; phylum Pseudomonadota; class Gammaproteobacteria; order Pseudomonadales; family Pseudomonadaceae; genus Aquipseudomonas. Next base: position 73,919 of record NZ_MSXW01000009.1, on the reverse strand, counting down.
TGGGAGCGGGCGGGAACGCCTAGTTTATACCCGCGAATAATCTCAACCGACCCGCGCCCGCTTCAGCCGATACGCAAACTGCGCCCGGCTCAGCCCCAGCATGCGGGCGGCCGCAGCCAGGTTACCGGCACTGCGCTGCAGGGCCTGTTCGAGCAGTTGGTTCTCCACGGCCTGCAGCGACAGGTTGGCATCGGGCAGGTCAGGGCAACCGAGACGAGTCAGCAGGTCGGTTTCGCCAGGCCGATCCTGATGCTGCACCAGCCGCCCCTGCTGCAGCAGCGAATAGAACTCGGCCGGCAGCTCTTCATCGCGGAACAGGTGGTTGAGGTCGATCGGGGCGCCTTCGTTACTGGCGATCACCCCGCGTTCGATCAGGTTCTGCAACTCGCGGATATTGCCGGGGAAGCTGTAGTTGAGCAGCGCCTTGAGGCCGCGCATGGTCAGCCCGACCGGGGTTCGCCCGTAGCGCTCGCAGTAGCGGCGCATGAAGAAATCCACCAGCAGCGGAATGTCGTCGCGCCGCTCGCGCAGCGGCGGAATATGGATCGGGTAGACGTTGAGGCGGTAGTACAGGTCTTCGCGAAACTCGCCACGGCGCACCGCCGCACGAAGGTCGACGTTGGTGGCGGCGATCACCCGCACGTCGATGCTGATCACCGAAGTACCGCCAACCCTCTCGATCTCGCGCTCCTGCAGGGCGCGCAGCAGCTTGCCCTGGCCCGGCAGGCTCAGGCAGGCCACCTCGTCGAGAAACAACGTGCCGCCCTGGGCGCGCTCGAAGCGGCCGGGCCTCGAGTGGCTGGCGCCAGTGAAGGCACCGCGCTCGACGCCGAACAGTTCGGCCTCGATCAGACTTTCGGCGATGGCCGCGCAGTTGAGCGCCACGAACGGCCCGTCGCGGCGTTCGCTCATGCGGTGCAGGTTGCTGGCGAACAGCTCCTTGCCGACCCCGGATTCGCCACCGAACAGCACCGTGGCCGGCGTGCGCGCCACCCGCTGCAGCGACTGGAAGGCCGCATTGAAGGCGGCCGAAGCGCCGATCATGCGGCCTTCGTCGATTTCCCCGGCGCTGGCCGGTAGCGGCTGATACGCCGTGCGCTCCAGGCCGCTGCGCTCGCCCTCCTCGGTCGAGGCGTTGAGATAGCGCAGGTCTTCGCTGACATCACCCCACAGCTCGGCGGTCTTGCCCAGTACGCGACATACCTGGTGGCCCATGGCCCGGCATTCCACCTCGCGAAACACCACCAGGCGGCCGAACAGACCGCTCACGTAGCCGGTGGCGTAGCCCAGTTCCATCCAGCAGGCCGGGTCGTTGCCGATTCCATAGGCGGCGATGTGCTCGTCGTCTTCGTGGGCGTGGTGCCAGAGAAATTCGCCGTCGTAGTGGCCGCGATCGACATCGAATTCGAAGTGCAGCGGCTCGACCTTGACCATACCCTCCAGCCCATGCAGGCGGATGCCCGCGGCGAAGATCGACGCTGGCTCGGCGTCCGCCCAGCGCTGCTGCACCAGCCGTGCATCCCGGGCGCCGGACAGGTACCCCGCGCGAGTCAGCAAACCGCGGGCACGCTCCAGGCCGAGGCTGTCGATCAGCTCGCGGCGTAGCGCGCCCAGCGCTTCGCAATGCAGCAGCACCATGCGCTGGTCGTTGAGCCAGATTCGCCCGTCACCCGGCGAGAAGAACAGGCACTCGGTGAGGTCGCGCAGGGTCGGGGAATTCTCCCAGTCCAGCGCGTCGCTGGCACCACGGTAGTGCGGCGCTTCAGTGATCTGCAGCGCATCCAGGGAAATGCGACGGCTATCGGCCATGCACGGCTCCTCGCTTGCGCAATTCATCAGATCGGCATGGAAAAACGGCTCTTCGACTTACTCATTTGCTCAAACGTGAGCAGCTGAAATCGATGCCTGACCAACCTGAAAATCCCGATGAACGCGCCCAGCTTATTGAAATTTTTATGGATTATCCAAATCGCTCAGCGCCGCCACATGGCTGGGCACGCTCCTTGCGATCAGTGCTGATGCCACCGGCACATCACTCAAAACAACAATACTCCAAGGAGACACCATGTCTCGACTGCCACGATCAGAATCGACTGCTGCACTGCTGGATGAAGGCATATGGGCCGCCAAACTGTTTTCCGGCACCTGGCGGCCGCCCCTGGCGGGAGGGAGCAACGCCGTCATCGAGCCGGCCACGGGTGAACGCCTGGCCATCACCGGCCAGGCTCGCGCCGAGGATGTCGCCATCGCCACTGCGGCGGCAGCCGCCCAACAGCCGGCCTGGGAGGCCGTGCCGCCGCGCCAGCGTGCCGATATCTTTCTGCGCGCCGCCGGGCTGCTGCAGGCCCAGGCCGACGAGTGCGCGCTGTTCATCGCCCGAGAAACCGGCGGCATCCTGCCCAAGGCCCAGCATGAGGTGCGTGAGGCGGTGCTGTTCCTGCAGCTCGCCGCCGGCCAGGTGATGCAGCCCCACGGTCTGGTGCTGCCGAGCAACACCGCTACGCTGTCCTACGCGCGGCGCCTGCCCCACGGCGTGGTCGGGGTGATCTCGCCGTTCAATTTCCCGCTCATCCTGTCGATCCGCGCCGTGGCCCCGGCACTGGCGGCAGGCAACGCGGTGGTGCTCAAGCCCGACCCACAGACGCCGATCGCCGGCGGCTTCCTGATCGCCCGGCTGCTCGAGCTGGCCGGCCTGCCCGAGGGTGTGTTGCACGTGCTGCCCGGCGGTGCCGATGCCGGCGCGGCGCTGTGCAGCGACCCGCACGTGCGGATGATCGCCTTCACCGGCTCCACTGCAGCCGGGCGCAAGGTCGCGGAAACCGCCGGGCGCCACCTCAAGAAAGTGGCGCTGGAGTTGGGCGGCAAGAACCCGCTGATCATTCTCGACAACGCCGACCTGGAGCGCGCCCTGAGTTGCGCCAGTTGGGGCGCCTTCCTGCATCAGGGACAGATCTGCATGGCCAGCGGGCTGATCCTGGTGCACGAGTCGCTGCACGAGCGCTTCGTCGAGGGTTTGGTCGAGCGCACCCGGCGCCTGCGCCTGGGCGACCCGGCCGGCGGTGACGTGGAGCTGGGCCCGATGATCAACGAGAACCAGCTGGTACGAACCCATCAACTGGTGCTCGACAGCGTGGTGGCCGGTGCGCGCCTGCAGGTGGGCGGCCAGTACGAGGGGCTGTTCTATCAGCCCACCGTGCTCAGCCATCTGGCGCCGGGCATGCCGGCCTTCGACACCGAGCTGTTCGGCCCGGTGGCCTGCGTGGCCAGCTTCGCCAGCGACGAAGAGGCCGTCGAACTGGCCAACCGCAGCGAATACGGCCTCGCCGCGGCGGTGATCTCACGCTCCGTAGGCCGCGCCATGGCGATCGGCGCCCAACTACGCGCCGGCATGCTGCACATCAACGACCAGACCGTGAACGACGATGGCGTCAACCCATTCGGCGGCCGTGGCAATTCCGGCAACGGCGGCAGCATGAGCGGCCCCGCCAACTGGGACGAATTCACCCAGTGGCAATGGGTGACGGTCAAGGACACCCCACCGCTGTATCCCTTCTGACCCCACCCGACTTGCCCACAAGAAGAACAAGAGGACGCACCATGAACCTGCATGACAAGACCCTGATCGTGACTGGCGCCGCTTCCGGTATCGGCGCCGAAGTGGCTCGACTGGCACGCTGCGCCGGCGCCCGGGTGATCGCCCTGGATCGCCACGAGCCGCAGATCAGCGTGCACGCCTATCACCAAGTGGATCTGGGCGACCCGACGAGCATCGACCAGGTCATTGCCCGCCTGCCCGAGCGCATCGACGGCCTGTGCAACATCGCCGGCGTACCCGGCACCGCGCCGGCCGAGCTGGTCGGCCGGGTCAATTACCTGGGCCTGCGCCACCTCAGCGAGGGCCTGCTGTCGCGTCTGGCTGGCGGCTGCATCGTCAATGCCGCGTCGATTCTCGGCGCCGAGTGGCCACAGCGCCTCGCCGCGCACAAGGCCCTGGCCGCCACATCGGGTTTCGCGGCCGGCGGCACCTGGCTGGACGCCAATCCGGTCGAGCAGGCCACCTGTTACCAGTACTTCAAGGAAGCGTTGATCGTCTGGTCGTACCAGAACGCCTCGCCCTGGTTTCGCGAACACGACGTGCGCATGAACTGCGTGGCGCCCGGCCCGGTATTCACGCCGATCCTCGGTGACTTCGTGCAGATGCTCAGCGACGAGCGCCTGGAGCGCGACGGACGCCACATGAAGCGCCCGGCCCTGGCTGACGAAGTAGCTGCCGTGGTGCTGTTCCTCTGCTCGGATGCGGCGCGCTGGGTGTGCGGCGCCAACATCCCGGTCGATGGCGGGCTGGCAGCCAGCTACGTGTGAGCCTCGCCGAGGCTGCACCACGATCTACGACAAGAACAACAAGACAAGGATCATCACCATGCACGCATCACGTCTCCCGCTTCTGACCCTCGGCCTGGCTGCGCTGGCAGGCACAGCCCAGGCCTACGACCAACCCTCGGTCAACCTCGGCTCCACCAGCTTCTACGACGGCTCGCCGTTGCCCGGCGGGCCCGGCAACTACCTGGTCGAGTACCTGATCTACGGCAAGGCTTCGCGCTTCAACGACGAGCACGGCGACAAGCTGCCGCTGCCCAAGCAGGAGATCGAGACCTTCGCGCCGGTCACCCAGTACATTCACCTGGGCCAGCCGATGGCGGGCGGCTGGATGCCCGGTTTCACGGTGATCGTGCCCTGGCTGGCCCATGCCGAGGTAGACGATGGCCTCGACAACGCCGCGCTCAGCTCACGCGAAGGCGTGGGCGACATCGTGCTGGGGGCGTTCCTGCAATCCTCGCTGACCACTCGCGCCGACGGCTCGCCACTGTTCGCCCAGCGCATCGAGGCCGAGGTGATCCTGCCCACCGGGGCCTATGATCGCGACAAGTCGGTCAACCCCGGCGGCAATTTCTGGTCGTTCAACCCCTACTACGCGGCGACCTACTGGTTCACGCCCAGGTGGTCGGTCAGCGGGCGCTTCTGGTACCTGTGGAATGCCAAGAACCGCGACCCGTCAACGGCCTTCGGCGATGTATCGAGCACCCAGGCCGGCCAAGCGCTGCATGCCAACTTCGCCACCCAGTACGCGCTCGACGACAAACTGAGCATCGGCCTGGCCGGCTACTGGCTCAAGCAGATCAGCGATACCGAGGTCGACGGCCGCGACGTCAGCGGCCGCCGCGAACAGGTCTGGGCCATCGGCCCGGGGCTGACCTACAGCTTCTCGAAGGAGAACATCCTGACCGCCAACAGCTACTTCGAACAGGGCGCCGAGAACCGCACGGAGGGCAACAAGCTCGTGCTCAGCTTCGTGCACAAACTGTTCTAGCAGCCCCCGGCGCGATACGCGTCACGGCGCTTTGGCGACAGGCGCCGGCTGCACGGCCGGCGCCTCGATGGCTATCTCCGGACGGCGTGCATAACGCTGGGCGAGTACCGCGCAGACCATCAGCTGGATCTGGTGGAACAGCATCATCGGCAGGATCATCAGGCCGATGCTGCTGCCGGCGAACAACACCTGGGCCATCGGCACACCGGTGGCCAGGCTCTTCTTCGAGCCACAGAACAGGATGGTGATGCGGTCTTCCTGGTTGAAGCCGCACACCTTGCCAAGCAGCGCGGTGATACCCAGCGCCAGGGCCAGCAACAGGCAGCAGGAGAGGATCAGCAGGCCCAGGGTCGGCCAGGACACCTGATTCCACAAGCCTTCGACCACCGCCGCACTGAAGGCGGTGTAGACCACCAGCAGGATCGAGCTCTGGTCGACGTACTTGAGCCAGTTCTTGTTGCGGCCAACCCAGGCACCGATCCAGCGCCGGGCGATCTGGCCGAGGATGAACGGCACCAGCAACTGCAGGGTGATCTTGCCGATGGCATCGAGCAGCGAGCCGCCGCTGCCGTGCACGTCCATCAGCAGTGCCACCAGTAGCGGCGTGAGAAAGATGCCGAACAGGCTGGAAGCCGCCGCACTGCAGATCGCCGCCGGGATGTTGCCGCGTGCCAGCGAGGTGAAGGCGATGGCCGACTGCACGGTGGCCGGCAGGGCGCACAGGTAAAGCATGCCCAAGTACAGCTCGGTGCCGATCATTGGCGACAGCAGTGGCTTGAGCGCCAGACCGAGCAGCGGGAACAGAATGAAGGTGCAGCTGAACACCAACAGATGCAGGCGCCAGTGGCCGGCACCGGCGAGGATCGCCTCACGCGACAGCTTGGCGCCATGCAGGAAGAACAGCAGGGCGATGGCCAGGTTGGTGATCCAGCCGAATGCGACTGCCGCCTGGCCACTGACGGGCAGGAAGGTGGCGGTGAGCACGACGGCGATCAACGTCAGGGTGAAGTTATCGGGCAGTAAGCGAGAGCGGGCCATGGGTAAAGATTCCGGGCAGTCGAGGCAGGCAGTTGCCACACGAAGGTGCTCACTTTACCCTGCACGAAAATTGCCGACTAACGCCATAAAGCCAAATCATGTCGTCTAACGGACAGAACAGCATCGCCGAACGCAGTATTCCGCAACTGGAACGCCTGCCGCGCCCGCTCTATGCACGCAACGAATCCCTGCCGCGCCAGACCGGCACGCCGCGCCACAGCCATGCCTGGGTGCAGTTGACCTATGCCATTCAGGGCGTGCTGCACGTACACACCGCAGCCGGCCGCTTCGTCGCACCGCCGCAGCGGGCCATCTGGATTCCCGCCGGCCTGGAACACGAAGTGCTCAGCTCGCCGAACACTGAAATGCGCAGCCTCTACCTGCAGAACGACAATTCCGAGCGCACAGCGCAAACCTGCCGGGTGCTGGGCGTGGATGCGCTGACCCGCGAGCTGATCCGCAGCTTCTGCGAGCTGCCGGTGGAGTACGACGAAAGTGGGCCGGACGGCCGCCTGGCTCAGGTGCTGCTTGACCGCCTGCGCGCGGCGCCCGAGGTGCACCTGTCGCTGCCGTGGCCAGGCGATACGCGCCTTCGCACCTTGTGCAGCCAGTTGCAGAAAAAACCAGACGACGACCGCATCCTGGCCGCCTGGGGCGAAGGGCTCGGCGTGTCGGAAAAGACCCTGAGCCGCCTGTTCCTGCGCGACACCGGCCTGACCTTCCGCGCCTGGCGCCAGCGCCTGCGCCTGCTCGGAGCGCTGACCCCGCTGGAGCGCGGCGAGCGGGTCACCGACGTCGCCCTGCTGTGCGGTTATGACTCCACCTCGGCCTTTATCGCTGCCTTTCGCCAGCAGTTCGGCGCCACGCCGGGCGAGTTCTTCAGGGCAGCTCTAAAAACGTCGGCGAGGCAGTCAGCGCAAGGCAAAAACAGGCTAAAAAGCGGAGTTTACGTGCTGTAAATGAGCATTTTTAGCCTGTTTTTAACGCCGCGCTGACAACGTAGGTAGTTTTTTGAGGTGCCCTTCAGCGGCTGAATCAGCTGCTGCGGCGCACCTGCAGCCCCGAGTAACCGTGCTCGCCCGGCTCACCGCCGAGCACCAGCTGGCCGCTGTCGGCCAGCTCGCGGGCACGCCAGAACAGGAAGAAGTCGGTGGCGAAGAAGCCGTCGCAGCGCGCCATCACTTCGGCCATCACCCGTGCCAAGGGTTGTGGCTCGGCGCGGGCGTGGCGCAGCAGTGCCGCGTCGATGGCCTGGTAATCCTCGGCGCTGAACGCGCCAGCCTGCCAGCGATGAATCAACCCGCCATCGGCAACCACGGCACGCCACTGCGCCGCCAGCGCGGCGAGGCGCTCAGGCCCGACCGGCTGCGGGTTGGCCAACTCCAGCAGCGCCTGCGGAGCGTGCATGGCCACTGCCTTGCGGCTCTGCACCCAGCTGTTGCCGGTGCCGCAGGCCACTTCGAGCAGGGCGACGCCGCTGCCTTCGAGGCCGTGGGCCACACGCGCCAGCAGCAATTGCTCGCTGGCGCTGTCGCCGTGCCAGACGGTCACCGGCCGCTGCTGGCGGGTCAGATCGGCGAGCCACCGCGCATCGGCGGGCAGGTCCGCGGCAAAATCCGGTACCGGCGTCACGCCCGCCGGCCATACCCCACGCCAGAACGCCACGCGGGCCGCACAGGGGGGCGCGTCGACATCGCCCAGCGGGCCGACGGCCAGGTCGTCGCGCAGCACACGCAGGCCGGCCTCGGCGGCCTCCTGGCCGATCACATGGGTGACGCCGGCGACGGCATTGTCACCACAGACCAGATGCCACATAAGTCCTCCTCGTCGAACGCTACGGGGTGAGTCTCACGGCCAGCGGCGGTTTCTCGCCCTGCTGCCAGGTGCCGGTCAAGCTGCCATCGGCCTGGAATTCGAGTTCGAAGCGGGCCGGTGGTTCGCCGCTTTCGTGAAAGGTGAGGAAGTCCTGCTGGAACTCGCCGCCCAGTTCGATCTGCCTGGCGTGCTTGTCGTAGAAGTAGCTGGCGGACAGGCTGTGGTCGCTATACAGCTGCTCGATCACCAGGGTGATCGGATAAGGCCCGATGCTGCCGTGGTAAACGCCTTGCGGCGTACTGTTCGCCGGTAGGGTGCAATCGTTGCGTTTTTCCAGCAGCAGGCAGCGGCCGTAGGGGCTGAGGGCGGCGCTCAGGGACTGGTAGCTGGCGCTGTTGGGGAAATCGCCAAGCTCGTCCAGCGCGCGGCTGGCGTGGTTGGCGCAGCTGCCGCCAATCACCGTCATGCTGTCTGTGCCCAGTTGCAGACGGTCGAAGTCGAAGCTGGCCTCGCCAAGGCTCTCCAGGCATTCGCTGTACAGAGCGCGCTGGTCTTCCTGCTGCTGCTCGTCGTCGCTCAGCTGGTCGGGGTCAACCGGCTTGCTTGGCGGCATGGCCTTGAGAAAGTCCTGCATGCGTTTGGCCCGTTTGCCCTGGAGCTCGGTTTGCAGACGCGTCAGCCCTTCAGGAGTGAGCAACTGCGCCAGGCCGATGGGTCGCCCGGTGGCCAGGTCGAAGTTGTAGGCGGTCGAATTCTGGCTGCTGTAGGCGGCGGTGTACTCGCTGTCGACGTTCAGCGACAGATAACCCGGGCCCTGACCGACTACCTGATAATCGAGACTGTTCACGCCGCCGATTTCGCCCTCCTTGGGCCGCACCTTCTCGAACGGCGACTTGGCAAAGCGGCCAGGCAACGCCTGCAGTTCGCGTACATGCAGGAAGATGTTGATACGCGCGATGGCCGGGCTATCGCCGACCAGCAGCGGGAAGCGGTAGGTTTCCCAATCGCTGCGTTTGTCGGTGAGATCGTCGATACGCACATCGGCCAGCGCAGGCAGGGCGATGGCAAGCAGGGGCAAAAGCAGCAGGCGCACGAGAAACGTCCTTATTCCGGTCACGGGAGGCAGGCAGTATCCGTCACGCCCCGCATGAACTCCAGGCGCCGGATCAGAGCAGCTTGCCGGGGTTCATCAAACCGGAAGGATCCAGCGTCTGCTTGAGGCTGCGCATCAGCTCCAGCTCCAGCGGGTCCTTGTAGCGCCGCGCCGCCTCGCGCTTGGCCTGGCCGAGGCCATGCTCGGCGCTGATGCTGCCGGCGAAGGCCTGGGTCACGTCGTAGATCAGGTGCATGATCGCCTCGGCCTGAGCCCTGAAGGGTTCATCCTCGCTGCCTACCGGCTTGCTGATGTTGTAGTGCAGGTTGCCGTCACCAACGTGGCCGTAGCAGACGATGCGCACACCCGGGAACGCCTGCTGCAGGCGCTCGTCCGCCTGGGCGATGAAGACGGCGATGGAGCTGACCGGCACGCTGATGTCGTGCTTGAGGCTCGGCCCCTCGTGGTTCTGCGCTTCGGAAATGCCCTCACGCAGCTTCCACAACGCCACGACCTGCGCCTCGTTGCTGGCCACCACGGCGTCCAGCGCCTCGCCCTGCTCGAAGGCGGCACCGAGGCCGGTTTCCAACATGGCGTTGAGCGGTGCCTCGGGCAGCGTGTCACTGAGTTCGATCAACACGTACCAAGGATGCTTCTCGGCGAAGGGATCGCTGCAACCCGGTACGTGGCGCAGCACGAACGCTACGCTCTGCCGCGACATCAGCTCGAACCCGGTCAGCCGATCGCCACACAATGCGCGCATACGGCCGATCAGCTCCACCGCCGCCTGCGGGCTGGGCAGCGCAACCCAGGCGGTGGTGCGGCTGCGCACCGCCGGGTAGAGCTTGAGCACCGCCGCGGTGATGACGCCCAGGGTGCCTTCGCTGCCGATGAACAGGTGCTTGAGGTCATAGCCGGTGTTGTCCTTGCGCAGGCCGCGCAAGCCATTCCAGAGGCGCCCATCGGGCAGCACCACTTCGACGCCCAGGGTCAGGTCGCGCATGTTGCCGTAGCGCAGCACAGCGGTGCCGCCGGCATTGGTCGCCAGGTTGCCGCCGATGGTGCAACTGCCCTCGGCGCCGAGCGACAAGGGAAACTGACGGCCTACCGCGGCGGCGGCTTCCTGCACCTGCTGAAGCAACACGCCGGCCTCGACGGTGATGGTTTCGTTGCCCGCATCGACGTCACGAATCCGGGTCAGGCGGGTCATCGATATCACCACCTGGCGCCCCGAGTCGTCGGGGATCGACCCGCCACACAGCCCGGTGTTGCCGCCCTGGGGCACCAGCGCCACACCGGCCTGGTGGCAGGCACGAACCACTGCGGCCACTTCCCCGGTGGAGGCCGGGCGCACCACCAACGCGGCGCGGCCGCGGTAGGCGTTACGCCAGTCGCTAAGGTAGGCCTGCATGGCGGCCTGGTCATCGATCAGGCCGGCCGGGCCGACGATCTCGCCCAGGGTCCGCAGCAGTTCGGCTGGCAGGTGGCTCATGCAATGGCACTCCGCGGGGAATGGTCAGGATCGCCGCTGACGCGACAGTGCGAACTCGGCAGTCAGAGAAAGAAACCGCTGTACCCAGGGCTCGGCTGGAGAAGCCAGCACTGGCGGCAATACATAGCAAGGCTTACTGAGCCGCCAAGAGAAGTTAGGCGAGCAAGTCGCTGTCACCGACCAAATCATAAGTCATCGTATAACAAAAATTAAATAGGCAAGAATCCGCTCATTCATGAACTATTAATCGGCAAGAATTCGCTTACTTAATAAACAATATCGAAAGCAGCATAATAAGAAAGATAATGAAACATTTAATAAAACACTTATTAATCAATTAGTTATAAAAATTAAACATTATGAATCGGTTTATCGAAAGATGCTTCATTGACAGGCCGAACAACGCAGACAATCATCTTATAGTCGTCATATGACAACGTACGACACCAACTAATAATAATCATAGGATCCGCTCTCGCCATGAGTCCCCGCAGCAGTCCAGACCGGCACTAACGCCGCCTCGCCATCCCCAATCGCCATATGACTTACCTGCTGATTAATTATCAGGCGGATTGGGCTTCCTATTAAGTGCGCGCTGGAAACAAGCCATCGAGTTGTTCAGGCGTGGCGTTATCGGAGAACTTCCAATGAATAAAATTCTGTCCGCGACCTTGCTGTCCGCAGCCCTGCTGACCACTTCCGCCACCAGCTTCGCCCAGGAACCGAACTGGCCGACCCGCGCGGTACAGGTCGTGGTGCCGGCCAACGCCGGCGGCGACACTGACTTCAACGCCCGCATGATGGCCAAGTACTTCACCCAGATCACCGGCAAACCGATGGTGATCACCAATATGGGCGGTGGCGGCGGCACGGTGGCCGCCTCCCACGTAAAAGAATCATCGGCTGACGGCCACACCATTCTGTTTACCCACACCGGCCAGTTGATCGTCAACGAAGTCGCCGGCCTCAGCGAGGACAGCTATGACGCCTTCGACATTTCCTGCATCGCCGGCGTCGACAAGGCGTCAATCTTCGTAGCCTCCAAGCAGTCGGGTATCGACAGCGTCGAGAAGCTGATCGCCCAGGCCAAGGAAAAGCCCAAGAGCATCTCCTACGGCACCGAGATGGGTAACTTCTCCCACCTGCAGGGCCTGATGTTCGAGAAACGCACCGGTACCGAGCTGCGCTACATCGACACCGGCACCGTGGCCGAGCGCATCGTCGCGCTGCTGGGCGGGCGCATCGACATGGGCGCGATCAGCTACGGCGCGCTGCAGGACTACATCCAGAGCGGCGCGATGAACGCCCTGGCGCAGCCCAACGAGGATCGCAACCCGCTGGTCGGCGACATCCCCACCTTCCGCGAGAAGGACGTCGACCTGATCGTCGAGAAGCCCTACGTGGTGGCCTTTCCCAAAGGCACCGACGCCGCCATCGTCGCCAAGATGGCCGAGGTCATGAAACAGATCACCGAGATCCCCAGCTACGGCGAGGAACTGGCCAAGACCTACAAGCAGCCGGTGGCCTACTACGGCACGGACGACGCCATCGCCATGCTCAAGGAACACCGCGAGGAGTTCATGCAGTTCAAGGACGCCCTGCGGCAATCGAACTGATCCCCGGCAGCCGCAAGCCCACGCTTGCGGCTTTTTCATTCCCCGATCCATAGGAGTTCGCTGTGGATGCTTTCAAGCGAAAAGAGCTGATCACCGGCAGCTTCATGCTGGCCGCCGGCATCGCTTACCTGCTGGCCACCATGAGCCTGCCGCGCAAGTCGTTCATCGACGCCGCGTTCGTGCCCTACGTGCTGGCGATCTTCATGTGCGGGCTGGGCGTGCTGCAGCTGGTATTCGGCTTTCGCAACCCGCCGGCCGCAGATAGCCCGGCCGACGACAAGAAGGGCGAGGTCTCCGAGTACGGCACGGTGATCAAGACCCTGGCGCTGATCGCCGCCTACATTGCCACCCTGGAGCCCATCGGCTTTCCCATCGTCACGGCGATCTACCTGTACCTGCAGTTCATCGTGCTGACGCCCCACGGGCAGAAGATCGGCCACCTGACCTACGCGATCACGGCGATCATCTCGGCCATCGTCATCTACCTCATCTTCCGCCAGGGCTTCGATCTGATGCTGCCCTCCGGCGTGCTGAACATCTAGGAGGCGCGCCATGCTCGACTTGATGACACACGGCTTCGCCGCCGTTTTCTCGCTGCAGATCTTCATCCTCATCACCATCGGCGTGGTGGTCGGCATCATCTTCGGCGCCGTGCCGGGCCTGTCGGCGACCATGGCCGTGGCGCTGTGCCTGCCGTTGACCTTCACCATGGGCCCGGCCGCCGGCCTGTCGCTGCTGGTAGCGCTCTACGTGGGGGCGATTTCCGGCAGCCTGATCCCGTCGATCCTGCTGAAGATTCCCGGCACGCCCTCCTCGATCGCCACGGTGTTCGATGGCGGGCCGATGATGGAAAAGGGCGAAGGCTTCAAGGCCCTCGGCATCGGTATCGTGTTCTCGTTCCTGGGCACCTTCTTCGGGATCGGCGCACTGATGTTCATCGCCCCGATGCTGGCCAAGGTGGCGCTCAGTTTCGGCCCCCACGAATACTTCGCCATCGCCATCTTCTCCCTGACCCTGATCGCCACGCTGTCAACCGGCTCGCTGACCAAGGGCGTGTTCTCCGGTGCACTGGGCTTCGCCTTCTCCACCGTCGGCATCGCCCCGGTGGATGCGATCCGCCGCTTCACCTTCGACCAGTCCAACCTCAACGGCGGCTTCGCCATGCTGGCGGTGATGATCGGCATGTTCGCCGTGGCCGAGGTGATTCGCCTGGCCGAGACCGGGCGCCACGCCGGCATGACCAAGGTCAAGCCACTGGACATGTCCAAGGTGCGCGGCTTCGGCTTCTCGCTGAAGGAATTCGTCGGCCAGCTGCGCAACGCCTTCCGCTCGGCGATGATCGGCCTGGGCATCGGCGTGTTGCCGGGCGTGGGCTCGGGCACCTCGAACATCATTTCCTACATCGTGGCGAAGAAGCGCGCCAAGGACCCGGACTCCTACGGCAAGGGCAACCCTGGCGGCGTGGTGGCCAGCGAAACCTGCAACAGCGCGGCCATCGGTGGCGCCATGGTGCCGCTGCTGACCCTCGGTATTCCGGGCGACACGGTGACTGCCATGCTGCTCGGCGGCTTCCTGATCCACGGCATCCAGCCCGGCCCGCTGCTGTTCATCACCCAGGGGCCGCTGGTGTACACCATCTTCGCCGCGCTGATCCTGGCCACGGTGATCATGCTGGTGCTGGAGTTCTACGGCCTGCGCATCTTCATCAAGCTGCTGTCGGTACCCAAGCACATTCTGTTGCCGATCATTCTGGTGCTCTGCGTGGTCGGGGCCTTCGGCCTCAACAGCCGCCTGTTCGATGCATGGAGCATCCTGCTGTTCGGCATCCTCGGCTACGGCTTCATCAAGGCCGGCATGCCGGCGCCGCCGTTCATCATCGGTTTCATCCTCGGGCCGATGGCCGAGACCAACCTGCGCCGCGGGCTGATGCTTTCCGACGGTAGTTTCACCGCCTTCCTGACCAGCCCGATCTCGGCGCTGTTCCTCGGCTTGGCGGCGCTGTCGGTGCTCTGGCACGCGTACAGCCTGCTGCGCGCCAGGAAGAGCAAGAAACCCGCCGAAGCATTATCGACCAGTTGATTGCCCGCTCCTGAAACGAAACAAGCGCCCTGGGGCGCTTGTTTCGTTTCCGCGAGGTGAAACCTATTCAGGCTTCTTCAGCTTTGGATTGGGAAAGAACTGCACCGCCTTGACCTTGGGATCAGCCGGTTTCTTCGGCGTCAGGCCGCTGACGTTGACGCGGGTAGGCAGCTCCCTGGCGACCGAGTTGCCACGCTCGTCCAGGGTGTCGGCGTAACCGCACTGCACGCATTCGCGGTGAGGCACGCCGTCGACGTTCCACATCTTGATGCTGTCCATCTCGCTGCACGCCGGGCACACGGCCCCGGCGATGAAACGCTTGGGCGTGACGTCTACAGGGGCGTCGCTCATGCCGCCTCCGCACTCAGGCCCAGATGGCGCAGCAGCGCGTCGATGCTCGGCTCGCGGCCGCGGAAATCGACGAACAGCACCATCGGCGCCTGGGAACCACCGCGCGCCAGGATCGCTTCGCGGAATGCGCGACCGGTCTGCGGGTTGAGCACGCCCTCTTCCTCGAACTTCGAGAAGGCATCGGCGCTCAGCACCTCGGCCCACTTGTAGCTGTAGTAACCGGCCGCGTAACCGCCGGCGAAGATGTGCGCGAAGCTGTTGGGGAAGCGATTGTAAGCCGGCGGACGCAGCACCGAGACCTCGTCGCGGATGCCTTCGAGCACCTCCAGCACGCTACGACCGTCACCGTGGGTGACGTGCAGCTCGAAGTCGAACAGCGAGAATTCCAATTGGCGCACCATCATCAGGCCGGACTGGAAGTTCTTGGCGGCCAGCATCTTGTCGAGCACATCCTGAGGCAGTGGCTCGCCGGTCTGGTAATGGCCGGAGATCAGCGCCAGGCCCTCGGGCTCCCAGCACCAGTTTTCCATGAACTGGCTCGGCAGCTCCACGGCGTCCCAGGCCACGCCGTTGATGCCGGACACCCCGACATGCTCGACGCGGGTCAGCAGGTGATGCAGGCCATGGCCGAATTCGTGGAACAGCGTGGTGACTTCGTCGTGAGTCAGCAGCGCCGGCTTGCCCGCCGACGCTGGGGTGAAGTTGCACACCAGGTTGGCCACCGGGCTGACCAGCTCGCCACCGACCGCGCGGCGCTTGTCGCGGGCGCCGTCCATCCAGGCACCGCCGCGCTTGTTGGCGCGGGCGTAGAGGTCGAAGAAGAAGCGCCCGACGTGCTGGCCGTTCTCGGAAATCTCGAACAGGCGCACGTCCGGGTGCCAGGTGTCGAAGTCATGCAGCTCCTTGATCTGGATGCCGTAGAGCTTCTCGACGATGGCGAACAGGCCGCCGAGCACCTTGTCGATCGGGAAGTAGGCCCGCAGGATTTCCTGGGAAATGCTGTAGCGCTGCTCGCGCAGCTTCTCACTGTAGTAGCCCACGTCCCAGCTTTGCAGGTCGTTGCAGCCCTGCTCGGCGGCGAAGGCGCGCAGCTCGGTCAGGTCCTGCTCGGCGAACGGCTTGCTGCGCACCGCCAGGTCGCGCAGGAAGCTCAGCACCTGCTCGCTGGACTCGGCCATCTTGCTGGCCAGGCTCAACTCGGCGTAATTGCCGAAGCCCAGCAGGCGCGCCAGCTCCTGGCGCAGCTCGAGAATCTCGGCCATCACCGGGCCGTTGTCGTTCTGACCTGCGTTCGGGCCCTGGTCCGAGGCGCGGGTGCAATAAGCCGCGTAAAGCTCTTCGCGCAGGGCGCGGTTGTCGGCGTAGGTCATCACCGCGTAGTAGCTGGGGAATTCCAGGGTGATCAGCCAGCCCTGCAGGTTCTTGGCTTCGGCGGCCTGCTGCATCTGCGCCTTGGCCGACTCGGTGATGCCGGCCAGCAGGCTTTCGTCCTCGATGTGCTTGGTCCAGGCCTGGGTGGCGTCCAGCAGCTGGTTGGAGAAGCGGCTGCCTAGCTCGGAGAGCTTCATCTGGATCTCGCCATAGCGCTTCTGCTGCTCGGGCGGCAGGTCGATACCGGACAGGCGAAAATCACGCAGGGCGTGTTCGAGAATGGTCTTTTGCGCGACATCGAACTTCGCCGCTTCGGGGCTGGCGGCCAGCGCCTCGTAGGCCTGGAACAGGGCGCGGTTCTGGCCCATTTCCGTCCAGTATTCCGACAGCTTCGGCAGGCAGGCCTCGTAGGCGGCGCGCAGCTCGGGGTTGTTGCGCACGGCATTGAGGTGGCTGACCGGGCTCCAGGCGCGGCCCAGCTTGGCGCCCTGCTCGTCGAGCGCGTCGATCAAACTTTCCCAGCGCGGCGCATCGCCCTGGCTGGCCAGCACCTTGGCGACCACGCTGCGGCTCTCGGCGAGAATGGCATCCACCGCCGGCTCTACATGCTCGGGCAGAATGGACGAATACGGCGGCAGGTCGAAATCTTGCAGCAGGGGATTGTTCGCACTCACGTCGGGTACCTGTGGTGGGAATGAATAAGATGTCTGATTGACCAGATATGGCGGTCATCTTAATTACAATCAACCCCCGACGTAACTTCAGAGGTTTCTATCGTGGCGATTCGTACTTATCAGGGCACAAAACCGACGCTCGGTGATCGGGTGTTCGTCGACAGCTCGGCGGTGGTCATCGGCGACGTGGAAATCGGCGAGGACAGTTCCGTGTGGCCGCTGACCGTGATCCGCGGCGACATGCACCGCATCCGCATCGGCAAGCGCACCAGCGTGCAGGACGGCAGCGTGCTGCACATCACCCACGCCGGCCCGTTCAACCCGGACGGCTTCCCGCTGATCATCGGCGACGAAGTGACCATCGGCCACAAGGTGATGCTGCACGGCTGCACCCTGGGCAGTCGCATCCTGGTCGGCATGGGCAGCACGGTGATGGACGGCGCGGTGGTCGAGGACGACGTGATCATCGGCGCCGGCAGCCTGGTGCCGCCGGGCAAGGTGCTGGAGAGCGGTTTCCTGTACGTCGGCAGCCCGGTGAAACAGGCACGGCCGTTGACCGACAAGGAACGCAATTTCTTCAGCTACACCGCCGGCAACTACGTGAAGCTCAAGGATCAGCATATTGCCGAGGGCTACGATCAATAGCCGACAGCCGAGCGTGCAAGCACGGATCCAAAGGTGTAACCTTCATTTGACGCTTAATTTAATTCAAATGAAGGAGGCAGCATGACCGTTACCGCAATGCGTCAGGCCAAACAGGACAAGGATGACCACTCGCCCGTGGTCGCCGCCTTCTGGGATTTCAGTGCTGGCCGGGAAAAGCTCAGTGAAGCCGAGCGCCTGCAGCAGATTCGCGACGGCTTCGCCGCCGACCTGGCGCAGGCGGTCAAGGCGACCTTCACCCTGCCCGAGCGCAGCCTGGAAATTCTTCTTAACGCCTCGATCTCGACCCTCGAACGTCGCCGTCGCGAGCGCAAGTTGCTCGATCCGGTGGCCTCCGAGCGCCTGGATCGCATCGCCATGGTCTGCCAATTGGCCGAGGACGTGTTCGAAAGCCGCCAGGCAGCTGCCGAGTGGATGTCACGCGCCAATCGCTCCCTCGGCGATCAGGCACCGATCATGCTCTGCGAGACGGAAATCGGCGCCAAGCAGGTACGCCGGGTGCTCAATGCTCTCGATTGGGGTGGCGCCGCCTGATGCGTGCCTGGCGCGTGGCCAAGGCCAAGCGAGCCACCGACCTGTCCGGGCGTGGCGCCGCCATCGAAGGCGGGCGCTGGAACGAGCAGGACATCGCCGCGGTGTACATGGGCCTGAGCCCCGGCATCTGCTGCCTGGAAACCTTCGTGCACGCCGAAGGCCCGCCGACGATGCCGATGAAAATCACCTGCTTCGAGCTGCCGGACGATTCGGATCTCTACTGGGAGCCCGCAGCGGGCGAACTGCCACAAGGCTGGAACGCGCTGCCGGTGGATCGCCCGAGCATGGATTTCGGCAGCGTCTGGCTGCGCGCCGTCAGCCACCTCGGCCTGATCGTGCCGTCCGCGGTGCTGCCGCTGGAGCGCAACCTGGTGGTCAACCCGCTGCACCCGGCCATCAGCCGCATCCGCATCATCGACACCTACGATTTCACCTACGACCCACGCATGTTCAAGGCGTGACCAACACTCAGGAAGCCCCGTGAATATTCGCTCCATCAACGAAACCGATTTCGATCAGGTCTGGTCCATCATCCGCGATGTGGTCCAGGGCCAGGAAACCTACGCCTATGACCCGGCCATGGATCGTGAGACGGCCTGGAAAACCTGGGTCGAGCTGCCCCGCGCCACCTTCGTGGCCGAAGAGCACGGGCAGATCCTCGGCACCTACTACATCAAGGCCAACGCCGCAGGGCCGGGCGACCACGTGTGCAACTGCGGCTACATGACCTCGCCCGCCGCCCGCGGTAAGGGCGTGGCGAGCGCGCTGTGCCAGCACTCGCTGCAGGTCGCCCGCGAGCTGGGCTTCCAGGCCATGCAGTTCAACTCCGTGGTGGCCAGCAATACCGTCGCCGTGGCGCTCTGGCAGAAACACGGTTTCGCCATTGTCGGCACCCTGCCCAAGGCCTACCGCCACCGCACCCTGGGGCTGGTGGATTGCCATGTGATGTATCGCTGGTTGGATGATTGACGCCGATTCCGTAGCCCGGTGTAGAGCGCAGCGAAACCCGGGATGATCTCCTGGGTATCGCTACGCTCAACCACAGGCTACGAGCTGCAAAGGGGCGAAGCGGTCTTATCCGATCCACTGTGGGAGCCGTGACCTCGCGGCGATTCGCTCAGGCACCGCCGATAGGCAGTCAGGCTGCAATCGCTTCGCCCCGAGGTCGGGTCTCCCACAGGTTGGTCTGGGTGGCTGCTCCTGCCCTGCTGCAGTCGATAAGCCACTCGCGCCCGAGCAGGCTACGACGTGAATCGCGCCAGCGAAAACGCCGACAGATCAGCCGCCCCCGGCTCGCCACAATACTGCATGGCCAGGGCCTCACCGATGCCAGCGGAATGTTTGAAGCCGTGCCCCGAGCAGGCCGACACCAGGGTCACGTTGGCCATCTGCGGATGGGTATCGATGATGAAGTTGAAGTCCGGCGTAATGGTGTAGGTGCACACCTTGGACTTCAGCACCCGCCGGGAAACCCCGAGCAGCCGGCCAGCCACGTGGGCGTCGTACAGGGCGTCGATATCCGCCTGGCTGACGCTGCGATCCAGCGCATCGGGGTCGCAGCCTTCGCGGTATTGCTCGGTGGCGACCTTGATGGCGTTCTCGCCCGGCAGCGGCGGGAAACCGTAGCAACTGTCGGTATCCGCCGCGCCGTGCAGCAGGATGTACACCGGCGAGCCGGCAGCAGAACGCTCCGGCTCGTCCAGCTCGAACCACACCAGCTGCTGGCGACAGACCTTCAGCAAGCCCTCGACCGATGCGCCCAGCAGCCGGCCCGTCCACATGCCGGCGCAGACGATGGCCTTGTCCGCCGTAAGCGTGCCGCTGCCCGTGCGCACCCGAACGCCTCCGGCATCGGACTCGATAGCCTCGACCCGCGTATTGGTGTGCAAGACCGCGCCCAGTTGCTCGGCCAGCCGAACCTGCACGTCGATGGCCCGCTCTGGGCGCACATAACCGGCGCCCGGCTCGTAATAGCCGGTGGCAGCATCGCCGAAGCCGCCGAATTGCGGGAAGCGCTGGCGGATGGCGGCGGCGTCCAGCAGGCTGTGTTCGATGCCGAAGCGTTTGGCCAGCGCTGCCGTTTCGCCGCCGAAGTCAGGCGTGCCATGGCCGCGGGTCGGCTCCTGGCTGCTGCTCAGCATCAGCATGCCGCAGGCTTCGAACAAAGCTTCCCCGCTCTGCGCCTCCAGCTCACGCCAGATGCGTTGGGAACTGAGCGCCAGCGGCACGTAGGCCGCGCCCTCGCCCACCGCCTGGCGGGTGATGCGCGTGTCGCCATGGCTGGAGCCCTGGTCGTGGGGCGGCGCATAGCGGTCAACGCCGGCCACGCGCACGCCGCGCTTGGCCAGTTGATAAAGGGTGGCGGCGCCCATGGCGCCCAGGCCGATCACGATAACGTCGTAGTGCATGGGGTTCTCTACTGTTCGAAGGGCTGGGTTTCTTCGCGAAAGGCGTCGAGGAAGGCGACCATCCGCGCGTGCCGCTGCCCGGCCAGGCGCGAACCGGTGGCAGTCTGGAAGCCGGCGGCCAGGCCCAGCAACTTGGTGTGGAAGTGGTCCAGGGCGAAACGCTGGTCATCCAGTGGCCGCTGGCGTGCGTCGATATCCTCGGCATCGTACAACGCACTGCCCAGGCGCCCGGAGACATGAAAACAGCGCGCCACGCCGATCAGGCCGATGGCGTCCAGGCGGTCGGCATCCTGCAGGATGCGCGCCTCCAGGCTGGTCGGCGTAATAGCGGCGGAGAAACTGTGCGCCTCGATGGCATGGCGCACGGCGGCGATGCGCTCGCTCGACCAGCCGAGGTCTGCGAGCACCTCGTGGGCGCGCGCAGCGGACAACCGCGAAGCGCTGGAGCGCAGCGGCGAATCCTTTTCCACCGCCACGCAGTCATGCAGCAGCACCGCCGCCAGCAGCAACTGCAGATCGCCGCCCTCCTCGCGCTGCAAGCGCCGAACGTTGGCCCACACCCGCTGCAGGTGCGACAGGTCATGGGCGCCATCGTCGGTAGACGGCGCGCAGCCGGCCAGCAGCTGGCCAGCCAGCTCGGCGTATGGAGCGAAAGGATCCAGATTCATCGACAGGGCGCCAGGTGCGAAAGCCGCACCTTAGGGCCAGGCGCGAGCGCTCGCAAGCCGTACGGCGCAATGTGGCGCCTTGCCATTACTGGACAAGCTCATAGGGCTTGCGCCACCTTTGGCAGCTTCGCCGAGCGACCTGGCAGCGCGCCAAGATCGCCTCGGCACATGAAGGATTTTCGACAGACTCGCCAGCATGAGCGCACATTCCGAACGGCGTCTCAGCAGATAACCGCGTTCGCGGTTATCTTCGGCACAGGATGGCATCGCAGGGATACGCACATGGCAATCACACAACAGTCGCGCATGGCCAAGGTCAACAGCCCGCTCGGCGACAACGTGCTGGTAATGGAGCGCCTGGCCGGCAGCGAATCCCTGGGCCGCCTGTTCCACTACGAGCTCAGCCTGGCCTCGGAAAACTCCTCGCTCAAGCTCAACGCCCTGCTCGGCAAGCCCATGGGCCTGGCCGTGCAACTGGCCGACGGCAGCGACCGCTACTTCCACGGCATCGTCGCGCGCTGCAGCCAGACCGCCCACCGTGGCCAGTTCGCCAGCTATCAGGTCACCCTCAAGCCCTGGCTATGGTTGCTGTCGCGCACCTCCGACTGCCGCATCTTCCAGAGCAAGACGGTGCCGGACATCGTCAAGCAGGTGTTCCGCGACCTGGGTTTTTCCGACTTCGAAGACGCCCTGACCCGCTCCTACCGCGAGTGGGACTATTGCGTGCAGTACCGCGAGACCAGCTTCGATTTCGTCAGCCGGTTGATGGAGCAGGAAGGCATCTACTACTACTTCCGCCACGAGCAGGAACGCCATGTGCTGGTGCTCTGCGATGCCTATGGTGCCCACAGCACGGCGCCCGGCTATGGGCGCGTGCCGTTCTATCCGCTCGACGACCAGATGCGCGAGCGCGACCACATTCACGACTGGCACCTGGCCCACGAAGTGCAGCCCGGCTCCCTGGCGCTCAACGACTACGACTTCCAGCGCCCCAGCGCACGCCTGGAGGTGCGCTCCAGCATCGCCCGCGAGCATAGCAACGCCGATTATCCGCTCTACGACTACCCGGGCGAATACGTGCAGAGCAAGGATGGCGAGCAGTACGCGCGCAATCGCATCGAGGCCATCCAGGCGCAGTACGAGCAGATCCGCCTGAAGGGCAATGCCCGCGGCCTGGGCAGTGGGCACCTGTTCAGCCTTACCGATTACCCGCGCGACGATCAGAACCGCGAGTACCTGATCGTCGACAGCGAGTACACCATCACCCAGGATCTCTATGAAAGCGGCCGCGGCAACGAGAACTTCCAGTTCGACAGCAGCCTGACCTGCATCGACGCCAGCCAGGTGTTCCGCCCACTTCCGCAGACCGTGCAGCCCATCGTGCAAGGCCCGCAGACGGCCATGGTGGTCGGCCCCAAGGGCGAGGAAATCTGGACCGACCAGTACGGCCGGGTGAAGGTGCATTTCTACTGGGACCGCCACGACCAATCCAACGAGAACAGCTCGTGCTGGATTCGTGTGTCGCAGAACTGGGCCGGCAAGAACTGGGGCTCGATCCAGATCCCGCGCATCGGCCAGGAAGTCATCGTCAGTTTTCTGGAAGGCGACCCCGACCGGCCGATCATCACCGGTCGCGTCTACAACGCCGAGCAGACGGTGCCCTACGACCTGCCCGCCAACGCCACGCAAAGCGGCACCAAGAGCCGCTCGAGCAAGGGTGGCACGCCGGCCAACTTCAACGAAATCCGCATGGAGGACAAGAAGGGCGAAGAGCAGCTGTTCATCCATGCCGAGAAGAACCAGGACATCGAGGTCGAGAACGACGAGACCCACTGGGTCGGCCACGACCGCAGCAAGACCATCGACAACGACGAAACGGTGCACGTCAAACACGACCGCACCGAGACGGTGGACAACAACGAGACCATCACCATCGGCGTCGATCGTACCGAAAAGGTCGGCAACAACGAGTCCATCACCATCGGCGTGAACCGCACCGAAAACGTGGGTAGCAACGAATCGATCAGCATTGGTGCCAACCGTACCGAGAGCGTAGGCAGTAACGAGACCATCAGCATCGGCGCCAACCGCACCGAGAGCGTGGGCAGCAACGAAACCATCAACATTGGCGCCAATCGTACCGAAAGCGTGGGTAACAACGAGCGCATCACCATCGGCGCCGACCGCACCGAGCTGGTCACCGCCAATGAAAGCGTGTTCATCGGCGCCAACCAGACCACCGCAGTCGGCGGCAGCGAATCGCGCTATGTGCGCGGCGAACGCAACACCCGCATCGGCAAGGACGACACCCTCAACGTCGGCAAGAACTTCGTGCTCAAGGCAGGTGACTCGATCACCCTGCAGACCGGCGCCGCCAGCATCACCATGAAGAAGGACGGCACCATCTTCATTCGTGGCAAGAACATCAGCATCGACGGCTCTGGAGCGATCAACGTCAAGGCCGCCAAGAACATCGTGATGAAAGGCCAGAAGATCCTGCAGAACTAGGCCGCGATCAGCGCCAGGAGCCCCCATGACTGTCCAGCACCACACTCCCGCCGCCGCCACTCGCCTGGACGGCGTGGTCATCGGCGTACTGCTCGATGTGCCGCAAGCCGCAAGCCCCGTGGTGGCCTTTGCCGGCTGCCCGTCGGAGACCGGCATCGCCGCGACCACCACCACGGCCCTCAGCCGCGAGGACATCGGCGCCCAGGTGGCCCTGATGTTCGTCGCTGGCGACCCGGCCCAGCCACTGGTGATCGGCCGTATCCAGCGCCTGCCGCAGGCACCGGCCGCGGTCGCGGTCGCGCATCTGGACGGCGAGCGCCTGGAATTCAGCGCCGAACGCGAGATCGTGCTGCGCTGCGGCAAGGCCAGCATCACCCTGACCCGCGAGGGCAAGGTGCTGATCAAGGGCGCCTATCTGTCCAGCCGCTCCAGCGGCGTGAACCGCATCAAGGGCGGTTCGGTGCAGATCAACTAAGAAGCCACCCATGGAACTGCTCAACGCCACACGAATGGTGGCCGCCTACAACCAGGGCCTGGACGCCGATGGCCGCGAATACCTGGTGGTCATCGTCAAGGGCACCTTCAGCCTGCCGGTGGACGGCAGCGTGGCGCGCCTGCTCGATGAGCAACAGCCGCTGCTGATGAGCGATACCTTTGCTGGCGACCCGGCGCTGTCCGCGCCCTTGCGCGAGTTCGACTTCGCCCCATTCAAGCCGTACTGCGACGTGCTGGTGAGTGGCAGCGCCCATGCGCCAGGTGGGCGGCCGGTTAGCCAGCTCACCGTGGGCATCCGCGTCGGCCGGGTCAGCAAGGCGTTCAGCGTGTTCGGCCCGCGCCACTGGCAGCCCGGCGCCCTGGGCACCAGTGCCGGCGCGCCGCAGCCCTTCGTGCGCCAGGACATTTCCTACGCCAGCGCCTTCGGCGGCAGCCACCCGGCGCCGGGCAACCCCGAGCAACTGCTGTGCAACCTGCGCAACCCGGCCGGCCAAGGCTGGTACCCGCGCAGCCTGGGCGGCGGCACCGTGGTCGGCATGCCGATGCCCAACACCGAAAAACTTGGCCAACCAGTGGATGCACCCCATGGCGATTTCGAGCCCATGGCCCTCGGCCCGCTGGGCAAGCACTGGCAAGCGCGGGTTGGTTTCGCCGGCACCTACGACCAGGCCTGGCAGGACGAGCAGTTCCCCTTCCTGCCCAGGGACTTCGACGAGCGCTATTTCCAGGCGGCCCCAGCCGACCAGCAGACCGACTACCTCAAGGGCGGCGAAGAGGTGTTCCTGCTCGGCCTGCTGCCCACCGAGCGCGCCGGCTTCCGGGTGCCCAGCGTGCGCATGCCGGTGACCTATTTTCTCAGCGCCGGCGGCCATGAAACGGCAGAGGCTGTGATCGATACCCTGCTGGTCGACACCGACGCCAACCAGGTGGAAATCACCTGGCGCACCCGCCGCCCCCTCAAGCGCAGCCTGTTCGAGATCGCCCAGGTGCTGGTGGGCGAGAAGTCCCGGGCCTGGTGGCGCGCCCGCGAGCTGGGCAAGGACTACTATCCGTCGTTGGCCGCACTGAGCCGCAGCCGCTCGACCGAGGATGACCTGTCATGAGCGCCCTCAATATCCTCTCCAGCGGTATGGTCAGCGCCGTGGGCCTGAGCGCGCCGGCCAGTTGCGCGGCGATCCGCTGCGCCCTCGACAACTTCCAGGAAACCCGCTTCCTCGACGGCGGCGGCGAATGGCAGATCGCCGCCAGCGTGCCGCTGGAGGAGCCGTGGCGCGGCCGCACCAAGCTGGTGAAGATGGCCGCCCGCGCCATCGCCGAAAGCCTGGCCGGCGTGCCGGGCATCGATTGCACCGCAACGCCGCTGCTGCTTGGCGTCGCCGAACTGGATCGCCCAGGGCGTAGCGACGGCCTGGACAACAGCCTGCTGCACGATATCGAAAGCGAGCTGGGCGTGCGCTTTCATGAAGCCTCCACGCTGATCCCGCGGGGCCGGGTCAGCGCCGGCGTGGCGTTGCTCAATGCGCGCCGGCTGATCCACGAAGGTGGCCATCGGCATGTGCTGATCGCCGGGGTCGACTCGTTTATCAACGCTGCCACGCTGTCCGCCTTAGAGCAGCGCCAGCGGCTGCTCACCAGCCGGCATTCCAACGGTTTCATTCCCGGCGAAGGGGCGGCGGCGGTGGTGGTCGGCGCGCCCGTGCGCCAGGAAGCCGAACAGCTGATCTGCTTTGGGCTGGGCTTTGGCGTCGAGAAGGCCACCGTGGAAGCCGACGACATCCCGCTGCGCGCCGACGGCCTGGTACAGGCCACCCAGGCGGCGCTCAAGGACGGCAACTGCCGTATGGAAGAAATGGACTATCGCCTGACCGACAACTCCGGCGAGCAGTACTACTTCAAGGAAGCCGCCCTGGCGCTGAGCCGCACACTGCGGGTGGTCAAGGAAGAGTTCGACATCTGGCACCCCGCCGACTGCATCGGCGAATGCGGCGCCGCCATCGGCCCGGCCATGCTGGCGGTGGCGCTGGCCGCCTCGCGCAAGGGCTACAGCCCTGGTGCGAACATCGTCTATCAACTGGGCAACGACGCCGGCGAACGCGCCGTGGCGTTGCTGCGTTACCAACGGGTAGGAGCCGCCTGATGGCCAACGAGGTCTATGCCAACAACCGGGAGATTTCCTGCAAGGCGGCCAGCGGCAAATCCATCGCCGCCTTTCCCGACGTCTGCTTCACCCCGCCGCAAACGCCGCCGATGCCTCTGGGCATCCCGATCCCGTACCCCAACACCGGGCTGTCCAAGGACACCACCAAGGGCACGCGCACCATCCGCATCACCCGCAAGGAAGTGATGCTCAAGAACAAGAGCTACTACAAGACCAGCTACGGCGACGAACCCGGCCGCGCCCCGAAGAAAGGCATCATCACGGGCAAGATCAAGGGCAAGGTGTACTTCACCTCCTGGTCGATGGACGTCAAGTTCGAAGGCAAGAACGTGGTGCGGCATATGGATTTGACGACCCATAACCATGGGTCGTTTCCGGGGAATACGCCGACCTGGCCGTATCTGGATCAGATGGCAGTGAGCAAGGGTGAAGGGCCGTGCAAGGAAGACATCAAGAAAGAGAAAGATGCCTGTAAGGAATACACCCCTCATGGAGACGACGACCCATGCCCACCAACCACCGAACTGGTGAAAGCGAAAAAAGCGCGGGCGCTTACCGCCAAGGGCTCCGCGGCCAGGACCCAGGCCAATGCGTCGGTCAAGAGCGCTTACGAGCGACTCGCCAGTAAGAATCGCGCCAATAAATGCCTGCAGGCTCGACGTTGCATGCTGACCCCCTACAAGCCTAAAGGTCGCGGTAAAAACCGCCAACCAGGCTGCTGCCCAGGCCAGACAGGCCACCATCTCATAGAGGCTTCGGCGTTCCTCGAACCAGGCACCCGCAAAGAAGGCGGCTCCTTGAGAGCTCAATTCAAGAACTCGAAATACGACCTTGATCGAGCCCCCTGCGTATGCGCGGAAGGCCCTGACAATACGACCGCAACCCACGGTTTGATGCATACCTATCAAGGCGTCAGGGCAAAAAAGCTGGCTCCCGATGGCACATGGACCTTGCGCCAGGCCACCGAATGCGGGGCCGCGTCAGTGAATATGGTATTTCAGGGCGGATGTGATCAGAAGTGTCTGGAGTCGCAACTCAACGCCTACCACTCCAGCCCCGAAGTAGGCGTGAAACCGGACACGAAAATACCCTCGTCACCCAGTGGCAAAACCGACAGCAAGGTTGCCGAGAAAGCTTGGCAGCAATACGACAAGGGCAAACGGTCAATAGATAACTCAGGGAGTACCACACGATGATGTTCAAGGACGTTGGTTACCGTTACCGCAGCGGGGCCGTGCGCTACGGCGACCTCGCTTATGTCTTGTGCATTGACCCTGATCTTGCCGCGGACGGCTTACCACATACCTCTTTTTATGCCTGGGATAATGGCGGATGGGGTATGTATGAGATAGGGCGCTGGAACGCTCATTCGATCTGCGTTACTCAAACGCCAAAGGATCAAGCTATCGCACTAGGCGAGCACGGCGATATCCGTGTGATGGGCAACAACGACGATTATGACGAGCAGATAGCCTGTCCCGGCGTAGCGTTGAGCATCATGCGGGAGATACGCAATATCGGTGGTTTCGCCTATGTGTGCGGCATGGATCGTCAGGTATTCAAACGAGACGGCCCAGGCAATTGGATTGCCTTGCACGACGACATGCCGGACCAACCAGCCAAGGACATGGTTTTCGGCTTCGAATCCATTCATGGTTACAGCGAGCACGATATCTACGCCGTCGGCTGGTATGGCGAAATCTGGCATTTCGATGGCAAGGCTTGGAAGAATTGCGCCAGCCCCACCAACATAAACCTCACTCGGGTGTGCTGTGCCGAAGACGGCTGGGTTTATGCCTGCGGCATGCACGGAATCCTGCTGCGGGGTAAGCATGATCAATGGGAACCGGTTGAGCATGAAGCTACCGATTTGGATATCTGGGATCTCGAGTGGTTTGCCGGCAAGCTTTATGTCTCGACACTCCATGCACTGTACTGGCTCAACGCAGACCAGCTAGAGCTAGTCGACTTCGGTGATCTAGTCCCCAATAGCTGCCATAGCTTGAGCAGTGCAGATGGGGTGCTCTGGTCCATCGGGGAAAATGACATTCTGGCCTTCGATGGCACTTCGTGGACCCGAGTCGAGTAATGATCGCCACCCTCCTCGACCAGCATGCAGAAGAAGCCGCCTTTCTCGCCGGCCTGCGCAGCTACGCCGTCGGCGCGCCGCATTATGACCTGGCCCATCTCGGCGACCTGGACGAGCGGATCGAGGCTCATCTCGACGGCCTGCAGATCGCCGGCCTCAAGGGGCTTCACCTGTTACTGGAGCACCTCACCCCACACGCCCAGGGCGAGGTATTCGCCACGGCAGCGCTGGCGCTGCGGCTGGGCAACGAGAGCGCCCTGGAAACCCTGTACCAGCATCTGCAAGAGCATCCTGAAGGCGAGCCTTATCTTATGGCGGCACTGGGCTGGCTGGAGTGGCACGAAGCCTCCGCGCTGATCGAACGCGACCTGAGCTCCACGAACGCCCAGCGCCGCCGGATCGCCCTGGCTGCCCATGCCCTGCACGGCAAGGATCCGGGCCCGGCGCTGCTGTCGGCCCTCGGCCACGGTGATGCCAGCGTACTGGCTGCCGCGGCCCGGCTGGCTGGCACCCTGCGGCGGCGCGATCTGCTACAGCCGCTGCGTCAGCACCGTCTGCACGGCGACGATGAAGTCCGCTTCTGGAGCAACTGGGCCAGCGCCCAGATGGGTGACCAAGAGGCGCTCGGCAACCTGCGCCTGTTCGCCGAGCATCCCGGCGAGCTACGCCGGCCCGCGCTCGAGGTGCTGCTCGCCTGGCAGCCGCGTGAGGCCAGCGTCGCCTGGTTGCGTGGCCTGATGCAGAGCGCGGCGCACCGCCATATGGCGATCCAGGCTATCGGCCTGCTCGGCGATCCGCAGACCATTGCCTGGCTGATTCGACAGATGCACGACCTGCCCACGGCCCGTGCAGCGGCTGAAGCCTTCAGCCTGATCACCGGCGCCGACCTCGCGGAACTCGACCTGGAATTAGACGTCTATCCCGACTACGACGAAGGCCCTAGCGATGATCCGTCCGACGCCAACGTCAGCATGGATCCGGACATCGACCTGCCCTGGCCCGACCCGCAGCGCGTCGAGCAGTGGTGGCAGAGCCAGCAACAAGGCTTGCAGCCAGGCACCGGCTACCTGCTAGGCCAGCCGTTCAGCGAGCAGCAATGCATGGCGGTACTGCGCAGCGGGATGCAGCGGCAACGCCGAGCGGCCGCCAGCCTGCTGGCGCGCTACCAGCCGACCAGCGTTCTGTTTGCAACGGATGCGCCGGCACGCCGGCAAAAGCGATTACTGGGCTGCTGAGCTCAAGCGACCAACGACACAAGGAGAGTGCGAACATGCTCAAGAAATCCCCACCACGCCCCTCGCTATACTCGGTGATCGATTCGAACTGCCCACGCAGGGAGCGCCACTGAGCTGGGCCACCCGTTGATGAGGACCTGCCTCGGTGGCCGATATTTCCTAGCAGGCCGGCAAGCAAGGAAACGCTTATCGATGACTCCGTCCACCCAAGAATCATATTCACCTGGCGAGGAAACGCCCTTGAACCGCAAAACGCTTTCCTGCTGCGCACTGCTGCTTATCGGACTTTTCACACAGGGTTACGCCATGGCTTTTTCCAAGACGCTCTATCTGTTCTCCGAGGTCCAGGGCACGGTGCTGCTCGATGGCAAGCCCGTGCAAGGCGTGGATATCGAGCAGGAATATCACTGGCACTGGAAAAACGAACACCGCAAGAACAATACGAAAAGCGACGCGCAGGGTCGCTTCCACTTTCCGGCTGTCACGGCCAAGTCACTGACGGCCGGTTTCATGCCCCACGAACCGGTAACCGGCCAGCGCATCACGCTCAGGTACCAGGGCAAGGAACACAAGGGCTGGGTATTCACCAAGCACAACTACGACAACCTGGGCGAAGTGAAGAACCGCCCGCTGACGTTCATCTGTGAACTGAACAGCGAGCCTGTCGCCCATCCCGAGACAGAGACCTTTGGCATCTGCGTCCTGCAGTGATGCCCCATCACCCTCACCAGACCAGAAGGATTCGGCTGTGAACCCCTTGAGCCCCAAGCAATCCGCGCAAATCGCCACCCATGTCTACACCGTCAAGGATGCCGTCATGTCATCCATGGGCGGCGTGGAGGATGAAGCCGCCCGTCTCGGCCTGAGTAACGCCTTCGACTTCTCCAAGCTGCAGATGGCCAGTGGCACCAGCGGTGCGATCTTTCGTACCCGCACCGGCTTCGCCTATGCGGTGCATGGCGTGGGCGGCCGCCAGGGCGAGATGCTGCTGGCATTTCGCGGTACCGACAGCATTGCCGACGCCCTGACCGATGCCAACGCCGGCCTGCAGCGCGGACCCAGCACCTGGCCGGTACACGCAGGCTTCAACGAGACGTTCAAATCCCTGCGCGGTGACCTCGACGCCTTCATGCGCGGGCGCAACCCCAGCACCGTGCACTGCGTGGGTCACAGCCTGGGCGGCGCCCTCGCCACCCTGGCAGCCGACCATCTCAGCGAACTGGGCGTGGCCGGCATCAAGCTCTACACCTTTGGCTCGCCGCGCACCGGAGTGGCCGGCTTTGCCCGCCACCTGAGCGGCAAGCTCGGCGCCGACAATATCCACCGGGTCTACCACAGCGCCGACCCGGTGAGCATGGTGCCGATCTTCCCGTTCAGCCATGTGCCGGTTACCGGTAATGTCTGCATGATTCCGTGGAAGGGCGCGCAGATCAGCCCTGACGCTCACCGCATGACCTCCTACCTGCCTTCGATTGGAGACGCCAGCTGGAGAGGGCTCTATCGCAATCCGGAGCCGCCCCTGGATCGGGAAATCGATATCTGGCTGGAAAGCGCCAGCTACGGTCCGACCATGTTTTCCTCAGCAACCCTGTGGATGATCTCCAAGGCTATGCAGTACCTGCTCAAGAAGGCCGCCAATATCGTTATCGGTAGCGCGATCACCATCGGCGTTACGGTGCTGGATCAGATTGCCGGGATCCTGGTGCAGGGCGCCCAGATCTGCAAAGACATCAGCGATTCGGTCCGCGCCCTGATCGTGAAAATCTTCAAATTCCTGGGCCGTGCCGTGCCCGCGACCATTGAAGTGACCACGTTCTTCCTGCGCTGGGTACTCGACCTGCTCGCCCGAGCAGTCGTCGACATGGCCCGTCAGGCCATGCACCTGGTCATCCGCTCCTGAGTACAAAAAACGGCGCCTCCTGGCGCCGTTTTCACATTACAGATCCCCTTCCTCGACCATTCTCGCGCTGCTGGCATCCAGCGCGTAGGCGGCATCGGCCAGATCGTTGCTGACGGACTCGACTTTCAGCGTGCCATTGACCCACAGCGGCTCGTAGATATCGTCGAGGGCGATGCCCTTGGGGTAGCGCACCAGCACCAGTTGGTTCGGCGGCGGTGGTGGCACGTGGATGCAGGCGCCGGGGTATGGCACCAGGAAGAACAGCGTGCTTCTCCCGGCGTTGTCGGTTTCCAGCGGCACCGGGTAGCCACCGAGGCGGATCTTCTTGCCGTTCATGCCTGGTACGGTCTTGGCCGAGTACATGACGGCGGGCAGGCCCTTCTCCTGTTGCTTCAAGCCACCCTTGCTGTCGAACGTGCCGGCACCTTCCGGGCCGTTATGGACGATTTCCGGCATCTGCTCGAGCGCGCGCTGATCCTCCTCAGGCATCAGGTCGAGCCAGTCGGTTTCGGGGAGTTCGGCGCGGGCGAAGCCGCTCAGCAACAGCAGGACCAACAACAGGTAACGCATCGACGGGACTCACATGATGACAACGGGAGATAGCCGGGCGTCGATGCGTCAGGCTACCGGTTCAACGCTTCTTGGTGATCATGCCGAAGATCACCAGCAGGATGATCGCACCGACGACCGCGCCGATGAAACCCGCCGCTTCGCCCGCTTCGTAAATGCCCAGCGCCTGGCCACCGTAGGTCGCGGCGATGGAGCCACCGATGCCCAGCAGAATGGTCATGATCCACCCCATGCTGTCATCGCCCGGCTTGAGGAAGCGAGCCA
Source organism: Pseudomonas sp. PA27(2017) (assembly GCF_001945445.1). Taxonomy (GTDB): domain Bacteria; phylum Pseudomonadota; class Gammaproteobacteria; order Pseudomonadales; family Pseudomonadaceae; genus Aquipseudomonas. The sequence goes on along the minus strand of NZ_MSXW01000009.1, from coordinate 41,530 downwards.
ACAGGCCAACGATCAGGCCGATGAAAATAGTGCCGATAATACCCATGACGCCCTCCAGAAATGAAAAAGGCGCCGCACGAATGCGGCGCCTTTCATCAGACGGAAGCGGTGCCGGAGAGGTTCAACCTCCTCAGCCGGCGTCGATCAGCGCCTGCACCTGGGCGATGCGGCTGTCGAGGGTCGCCCGATCCGCGCAACGCAGGGTGGCGTGGCCGACCTTGCGCCCGGCCTTGAAGGCCTTGCCGTAGTGGTGCAGGTGGCAATCGTCGATGGCCGCCACTTTATCCACAGCCGGTACGCTGCCGATGAAGTTGAGCATGGCGCTCTCGCCGACCTTGGCGGTCGAGCCCAGTGGCAGGCCGGCGACGGCGCGCAAGTGGTTCTCGAACTGGCTGCACTCGGCGCCTTCGATGGTCCAGTGCCCGGAGTTGTGCACGCGCGGGGCGATCTCGTTGGCCTTCAGGCCGCCGTCGACCTCGAAGAACTCGAAGGCCAGCACGCCGACATAGTCGAGTTGCTTCAGCACACGGCCGACGTAATCTTCGGCCAGCGCCTGCAGCGGGTGCGCGGTGCTGGCGATCGACAGGCTGAGAATGCCGCTGTCGTGGGTGTTGTGCACCAGCGGGTAGAAGCGCGTTTCGCCATCACGGCCGCGCACGGCGACCAGCGACACTTCACCGGTGAACGGCACGAAGCCTTCGAGGATGCACGGCACGCTGCCCAGCTCGGCAAAGGAACCGGCCACGTCTTCGGGCTTGCGCAGGACCTTCTGGCCCTTGCCGTCGTAGCCCAGGGTGCGGGTCTTCATCACCGCCGGCAGGCCGATGCTGGCAACGGCCGCATCGAGATCGGCCTGGGACCGGACGTCGGCGAACTCGGGCGTGGGGATGCCCAGGTCCTTGAACATCGACTTCTCGAACCAGCGATCACGGGCGATGCGCAGCGACTCGGCGCTCGGGTACACCGGTACGAACTGGGAGAGGAAAGCCACGGTTTCCGCCGGCACGCTCTCGAACTCGAAGGTCACCAGATCGACCTCGTCGGCCAGCTGGCGCAGGTGATCCTGATCGCCGTAATCGGCACGGATGTGCTCGCCCAGGGCTTGCGCACAGGCGTCCGGCGCGGGGTCGAGAAACGCGAAATTCATCCCCAGCGGAGTGCCCGCCAGGGCCAACATGCGGCCGAGCTGGCCGCCGCCGATTACGCCGATCTTCATCACTGTGCCCTCGGGTCCGGGTTGTCCAGCACGGTGTTGGTCTGCTCGTCGCGGAACTGCTTGAGCGCCGCGTGGAACTGCGGGTGCTGATGACCGAGGATGCTCGCCGCCAGCAGCGCGGCGTTGATGGCGCCGGCCTTGCCGATGGCCAGGGTGGCCACCGGAATACCGGCCGGCATCTGCACGATGGACAGCAGCGAGTCGACGCCCGAGAGCATGGACGACTGCACCGGCACACCGAGCACCGGCAGGTGAGTCTTGGCGGCACACATGCCCGGCAGGTGGGCAGCGCCACCGGCACCGGCAATGATCACCTGGATGCCACGGCCCTCGGCTTCTTCGGCGTACTGGAACAACAGGTCCGGGGTGCGGTGGGCGGAAACCACCTTCACCTCGTTGGGGATGCCCAGCTTGTCGAGCATCTCGACGGTATGGCTCAGGGTGCTCCAGTCGGATTTGGAACCCATGATCACGCCAACCAGTGCACTCATCGTCGTGCCTCTCTACGTCTCGGGCGCAGGGCGCCATGTCGATTGATCGGGCGCTTGGCGCCGCGGCAGAAACAACAAACCACGCGGGAGGCGTGGTTTGCGCAAATCGGCAATTATACTGCAGTCGCGCATAAATCGATAACCGACCGCCTGTCGGCCGGTGGCGCCATGGGCACCGGAATTTGTCCTGGAGCAATATCCGCCCTGCCGGGCCCTCCATACTGGGGTTCCTATCGAGGAGGATCGTGCCATGCAGCAGACCATGAAAGCCGCCGTCGTCCATGCCTTCGGCGAGCCCCTGCGGCTCGAGGAGGTGAAAGTGCCCCTGCCCGGCCCCGGGCAGATACTGGTGAAGATCGAGGCGGCGGGCGTTTGCCACACCGACCTGCACGCCGCCGACGGGGACTGGCCGGTAAAGCCCAGCCTGCCGTTCATTCCAGGCCATGAAGGCGTCGGCTACGTTGCCGCGGTCGGTGCCGGCGTGACCCGGGTGCGCGAAGGCGACCGGGTCGGCGTGCCCTGGCTGTACACCGCTTGCGGCTGCTGCGAACACTGCCTGACCGGCTGGGAAACCCTCTGCGCCGATCAGCAGAACACCGGTTACTCGGTCAACGGCAGCTACGCCGAATACGTGCTGGCCGACCCCAACTATGTAGGCATCCTGCCCAAGACCGTCGAGTTCGCCGAGATCGCGCCGATCCTCTGCGCCGGCGTTACCGTCTATAAAGGCCTGAAGGTGACGGGTGCCCGGCCCGGCCAGTGGGTGGCGATTTCCGGCATCGGCGGCCTCGGTCACGTGGCGGTGCAGTACGCCCGGGCCATGGGCCTGCACGTGGCCGCCATCGACGTGGACGACGCCAAGCTGGCGCTGGCCAAAAAGCTCGGCGCCAGCCTGACCATCAACGCTCGCCAGGAAAACCCGGCCGAGGTCATTCAGCGCGACATCGGTGGCGCCCACGGCGTGCTGGTCACCGCCGTATCCAACAGCGCCTTCGGCCAGGCCATCGGCATGGCCCGCCGGGGCGGCACCGTCGCTCTGGTAGGACTGCCGCCGGGCGACTTCCCGACGCCGATCTTCGACGTGGTGCTCAAGGCCATCAGCATCACCGGCTCGATCGTCGGCACCCGAGCGGATCTGCAGGAAGCGCTGGATTTCGCCGGCGAAGGGCTGGTCAAAGCAACCATCCACCGTGACCGGCTGGACAACGTCAATGACGTACTCCAACAGATGCGTGCCGGGAAGATAGAGGGCCGGGTGGTGATGCAATTCTGAGCGTGACGTCTGACAGCGCGGAACGGGCTCACAGAACCCGCTGTCAGACGCCGTTAGACTCAGCTTCATTACCCACCAAAGGACCATGCCATGACACGGCTGTCGCTGCTTATCGCCTCAACCTTCCTGACTTTCAACGCCAGCGCCCTGGAGCTGGCGAAATACCCCAAGGCCTTCGTCGCCGACAAGGGCATCAACGTCGTGCTCGCCCCCAGCAGCGACGAAAAACAGGCTCTGGTGCAGATCAGCGGTATCAACCATGCGCTGGATGAAGTGGTGTTGCTGACCGACGTCAAACCACGCAGCCAGGACGAAAGCGACTACGCCACCACCCTCGACGGCAGCGCCTACGTGCTGATCGGCCAGCGCCAGGAGTGGGGCGGGGAGTCCTACCAGCTGTACCTGCCGGGCAACCGTGAGCCGCTGTACCTGAGCTTCGACGAGAAGGCCAGCAAGGCGGTCAAACCGACCGAGCTGCTGGCGCTGTACGAGAAGCAGAAAAAAGATGGCGTGCAGGACAAGCTGGCCGAGTTCGACCGCGAGAAGCGCCAGCAGTATCACGTCGAACGCCTGCAGCAGATGGACCAGGAGGCGTCGGCCAGTTGCGGCACCACCCTGAAGACCGAAGTGAACTGGCAGGCCATGGACGAGCAGCTGCTCAAGGAGCTGAGCGTGTCCGGCTACTGCGGCGAGGTGGTCAATCAGATGAACAACCTGTGCAGCAGCTCGCCGGAATTCAAGGAACAGGCCGCCAAGCTGAACACCGTCGAATGCAGCTTCGGCAAGGAAATGAAGATTCGCGAACAGGGCAATCGCATTCAGTTCACCACCGAGCGCGACGCTGCCAACCAGGGCGAATTCATCAACGCCTTCCTGCGTAACCGCTAATACGGCCTGCCGGGCGGCCTTCAGCGCCGCCCATCCTCATTCGGAAACCCGAACACCAAGCGATCAAAAAACCGAACATCCGACCGCAACGTCTGCTCTCAGCACCCCTACCAAATAAAAAAGGCCTTTGTATTCATACAGTTGCGATATGAGAGCGTTAGCGCCGCAGCCTGGCACACATCCTGCTCCTTACAAGGCAGGAAAGCGATAGCCCTTCCACATGGAGGCACGTACCCCAGCGTACGTCTTCAATAACAACAACACCGAGGAACCGACCCATGCGTATCGTCCCCCGCGTACTGGCTGTAGCCGTCGCCGCCACCCTGATGTCCAGCCCAGTCTTCGCCGCCGAACTGACCGGCACCCTGAAGAAGATCAAGGATTCGGGCACCATCACCCTGGGCCACCGCGACTCGTCCATCCCCTTCTCCTATTACGGCGACACCTCCAAGCAGCCGGTTGGCTACTCCCATGACCTGCAACTGAAGGTCGTCGAAGAGCTGAAGAAAGAGCTGGAGATGCCTGACCTGAAGGTCCGCTACAACCTGGTGACCTCCCAGACCCGCATCCCGCTGGTGCAGAACGGCACCGTGGACCTGGAGTGCGGCTCCACCACCAATAACGTCGAGCGTCAGCGTCAGGTCGACTTCTCCGTCGGCATCTTCGAAGTGGGCACCCGCCTGCTGACCAAGAAGAGCAGCGGCGTGAACGATTTCGAAGACCTCAAGGGCAAGAACGTGGTAACCACCGCCGGCACTACGTCCGAGCGCCTGCTCAAGTCCATGAACGCCGAGAAGAAGATGGGCATGAACGTGATTTCCGCCAAGGATCACGGCGAGTCCTTCCTGATGCTCGAGTCCAACCGCGCCGTGGCCTTCATGATGGATGACGCCCTGCTGGCCGGCGAAATGGCCAAGGCCAAGAAGCCGGACGACTGGCACGTGGTCGGCACCCCGCAGTCCTTCGAAATCTACGGCTGCATGGTTCGCAAGGGCGACGAAGGCTTCAAGAAGGTGGTCGACAAGGCCATCAGCGATACCTTCGCTTCGGGCGAAATCAACGACATCTACAACAAGTGGTTCCAGCAGCCGGTTCCGCCAAAAGGCCTGAACCTCAACTTCCCCATGAGCGAACAGCTGAAGAAGCTGATCGCCGAGCCGACCGACAAGTCTGTAGAGCAGATCTGACGGTGTGATGCCACGCCCCTTTCACGAGAAGGGGCGTAGGGGGACCCGGAGAGGCCAGCGGCCTCTCCATCCATTTCCTGACGAAGCCGAAAACCGTTCGCTCACGCGGATGCGGGTGACTGCTGCCCGCCGCCGAGCTTCGCTGCGTCAACCCACCTGAGGGGAAACCCGTAATGAACTACAACTGGGACTGGGGCATCTTCTTCAAGTCCACCGGCATTGGCGATGAAATCTACCTGGAGTGGTTCATCACCGGCCTGGGCTGGACCATCGCCATCGCCCTGGTCGGCTGGCTGATCGCCCTGTCGCTCGGCTCGCTGCTCGGTGTGATGCGCACCGTGCCGAACCGCCTGATCTCCGGGATCGCCACCGCCTATGTGGAGATCTTCCGTAACGTACCGCTGCTGGTGCAGCTGTTCCTCTGGTACTTCCTGGTCCCGGATCTGCTGCCCGAACCACTGGAGCTGTGGTTCAAGCAGGACCTCAACCCGGCGACCTCGGCCTACCTGTCGGTCGTGGTCTGTCTCGGCCTGTTCACCGCCGCCCGCGTCTGCGAGCAGGTGCGCACCGGTATCGAAGCACTGCCCAAGGGCCAGACCGCCGCGGCCTACGCCATGGGCTTCCGTCTGCCACAGATCTACCGCAACGTGCTGCTGCCCCAGGCCTACCGGATCATCATTCCGCCGCTCACCAGCGAGTTCCTGAACATCTTCAAGAACTCCTCGGTGGCCTCGCTGATCGGCCTGATGGAGCTGCTCGCGCAGACCAAGCAGACCGCCGAATTCAGCGCCAACCTGTTCGAAGCCTTTACCCTGGCGACGCTGATCTACTTCACCCTGAACATGAGCCTGATGATGATCATGCGTATGGTCGAGCGTAAGGTCGCCGTGCCGGGCCTGATCTCCGTGGGAGGCAAATGATGGACTTCAGTCAGATCATTCCCGCTCTGCCAGGCCTCTGGGAAGGCATGGCCATGACCCTGCAACTGATGGTCATGGGCGTCATCGGTGGCGTGATTCTCGGCACCCTGCTGGCGCTGATGCGCCTGTCAAGCAACGTGCTGCTGTCCAAACTGGCCGCCACTTACGTCAACTACTTCCGCTCGATCCCGCTGCTGCTGGTCATCACCTGGTTCTACTTCGCGGTGCCGTTCATCCTGCGCTGGATCACCGGTGAAGACACGCCGGTGGGCGCGTTCGCGTCCTGCCTGGTGGCGTTCATCATGTTCGAGGCGGCGTACTTCTGCGAAATCGTGCGCGCCGGCATCCAGTCCATTCCCAAGGGCCAGATGGGCGCTGCCCAGGCACTGGGCATGAGCTACGGCCAGACCATGCGGCTGATCATCCTGCCCCAGGCGTTTCGCAAGATGACCCCGCTGCTGCTGCAGCAGAGCATCATCCTGTTCCAGGACACCTCGCTGGTCTACACCGTCGGCCTGATGGACTTCCTCAATGCCGCCCGCTCCCGTGGCGACATTCTGGGGCAGCCCCATGAATTCCTGATCTTCGCCGGCCTGGTCTACTTCACCATCAGCTTCGCTGCCTCGCAGCTGGTCAAGCTCCTGCAAAAAAGGTTAGCCGTATGATTTCCATCAAGAACGTCAACAAGTGGTATGGGGACTTCCAGGTGCTGACCGACTGCACCACGGACGTCAAGAAAGGCGAAGTGGTCGTGGTCTGCGGACCGTCCGGCTCGGGCAAGTCGACCCTGATCAAATGCGTCAATGCGCTGGAGCCCTTCCAGAAGGGCGACATCGTGGTCGACGGTACCTCCATCGCCGACAAGAAGACCAACCTGCCGAAACTGCGCTCGCGCGTCGGCATGGTGTTCCAGCACTTCGAGCTGTTCCCGCACCTGACCATCACCGAGAACCTGACCATCGCGCAGATCAAGGTGCTGGGCCGCAGCAAGGAAGAAGCTACCCAGAAGGGCCTGGCCCTGCTTGACCGCGTCGGCCTCAAGGAGCACGCCCACAAGCACCCGGGCCAACTCTCCGGCGGCCAGCAGCAGCGGGTGGCGATCGCCCGCGCCCTGGCGATGGATCCGGTGGTGATGCTGTTCGACGAACCGACCTCGGCGCTCGACCCGGAAATGGTCAACGAGGTGCTCGACGTGATGGTGCAGCTGGCCCACGAAGGCATGACCATGATGTGCGTGACCCACGAGATGGGGTTCGCCCGCAAGGTCGCCGACCGGGTGATCTTCATGGATGCCGGCAAGATCGTCGAAGACTGCCCCAAGGAAGAGTTCTTCGGCGACATCAGTGCACGCTCCGAGCGGGCCCAGCAGTTCCTCGCCAAGATCCTCCAGCACTGACGCACCCGGCCCGCCATCGCTGTGATGGCGGGCCAACCTCGACAAGTACAATTAAATCGAGACCCCATCATGCGCCTTCTGCACGCCAAGACCCTCACCCTCAGCGTTGCTTTCGCCGTCAGCAGCAATGCCGTATTGGCCGCCAGCCTGGACGGCGGCGCGGTAGCCGCACCCGACCAGTACGCAGCCAAGGTGGCCGCCCAGGTGCTCAAGGACGGTGGCAATGCGGTAGACGCCGCCGTCGCCACCGCCTTCACCCTGGCCATCACCTACCCCGAAGCCGGCAATATCGGCGGTGGTGGTTTCATGACCCTGTTCATGGATGGCAAGCCGTACTTCCTCGACTATCGGGAAACCGCGCCCAGGGCGGCGACCAAGACCATGTACCTCGACGACAAGGGCGAGGTGATCGAGAACCTCAGCCTCGTCGGCGCCAAGGCCGCTGGCGTACCCGGCACGGTGATGGGCCTGTGGGAGGCGCACAAGCGCTTTGGCAAACTGCCCTGGAGCGAGCTGATTACCCCAGCCATCGGCTACGCGCAGAATGGTTTCACCATCGCCGACAAGCAGTTCCAGTACCGCGAAGACGCCCTGGGCCTGTTCAACGAACACACCAATTTCAGTGACTACTTCGGCAACATGCAGCCCGGCAAGCCGTTCAAACAGCCGGAGATGGCCAAGACCCTGGAGCGCATCGCTGCCAACGGCCCCGACGAGTTCTACAAGGGCAAGACCGCCGACCTGCTGGTCGCCCAGATGCAACGTGACGATGGGCTGATCACCAAGCAGGACCTGGCCGACTACCGGGCCAAATGGCGCGAGCCGATTCGCGTCGACTGGCAAGGCAACACCCTCTACACCGCGCCTCTGCCCAGCTCCGGCGGCATCGCCCTGGCCCAGCTGATCGGCATCAAGGAGCAGCGCGCCGCTGACTTCAAAGGCGTCGAGCTGAACTCCGCGCGCTACATCCATCTCCTGGCCGAGATCGAAAAACGGGTGTTCGCCGACCGCGCCGACTACTTGGGCGACCCGGACTTCTCCGACGTGCCGGTCGACAAGCTGATCGATGCGCAGTACCTCGAACGCCGCGCGAGCGAAGTCAACCCGACCGCCATTTCGCCGACCGAGCAAGTGCGCCCCGGCCTGGAGCCGCACCAGACCACGCACTTCTCCATCGTCGACGCCGATGGCAACGCGGTCAGCAACACCTATACCCTGAACTGGGACTTCGGCAGTGGCGTGGTGGTCGAAGGCGCCGGCTTCCTGCTCAACGACGAGATGGACGACTTCAGCGCCAAGCCCGGCGTGGCCAACGCCTTTGGCGTGGTAGGCAGCGATGCCAACGCCATCGAGCCGGGCAAGCGCATGCTGTCTTCGATGAGCCCGAGCATCGTCACCCGCGACGGCAAGGTCAGCCTGGTGCTGGGCACGCCCGGCGGCTCGCGGATCTTCACGTCGATCTTCCAGGTGCTCAACAACGTCTACGATTTCAAGCTGCCTCTGGAAAAGGCCGTCGCCGCCCAGCGCGTTCACCACCAGTTGCTACCCAAGGACACGATTTACTACGACGCCTACGCGCCGCTCACCGGCAAAGTCGCCGACGAGCTCAAGGCCATGGGTTACGTGCTCGAGGATCAGGGCTGGAACATGGGGGACATCCAGGCCATCCGCGTCGACGGGCGCCGCCTGGAAACCGCCTCCGATCCGCGCGGGCGCGGCGTCGGTCTAGTGGTTGAACACTGAGCCGATGTCATGACTCGCCCCCCACGGCACCGCTGCACCTGCGGCGGTGACCCGCCTTCCCCGTCTCCAGGCGGGCTGGCCCGGTCACGGTGACTGTGATGCAATGCGCGTCCATCAGTCCCTCTGGGGTGCCGCCCGTCTTGGCCGCCAAACCGCGCTACGTTCGCCACCTGTCGCTGACCCTGCTGATGCTGGTACTGGTAGCTGCCTGCGGCTACGCCGGCTACTACCTCAGCGAGAAGTCCGGTATCCGAAGCCTGGTCGAAAGCGGCGAGCGCCAGCTCGAGCTCAATGCCCGGGCGGTGGAAAGCGAGATCAACAAATACACCTACCTGCCCAGCCTGCTGGAGCTCGAATCCAACGTCAGTCGCCTGCTGCTGACTCCCGACGCCTACCGTCGCCAGCGCGTCAACGATTACCTCGAAGGCCTCAACCGACGCAGTGGCAGCATGGCCATCTACGTGATGGACACCGACGGCCGGGTGCTGGCTACCAGCAATTGGCGCCAGGCGGACAGCTACCTGGGCGAGGACCTGTCCTTTCGCGCCTATTTCCATGACGCCCTGCAGGGCGAGCAAGGTCGTTTCTACGGCATCGGCAGTACCACCGGTGAGCCCGGCTATTACCTGTCCCACGGGCTCAAGGCCAACGGTCGGATCATCGGCGTAGCGGTGGTCAAGGTGCGCCTCGACCCGCTGGAGCAGCGCTGGCAACGGGCGCGCCTGGAAGCCTACGTCAGCGACGAGAACGGCATCATCATCCTCTCCAGCGATCCGATGCGCCGGCTCAAGGCGGTGCGCCCACTCAACGCCGAGACCAAGGAGCGCCTGGCGCGCAGCCTGCAGTACCACTGGTCGTCGCTCGACGAGCTGATCCCACAGGCGCGCAAGCCGCTGGCCGACGGCGTCGAACAGGTCAGCTTCGCGGGCCACAATGGGCAGAATGCCAGTGAGGTGACCCAATACCTCGCCCAGAGCCGCCCCCTGGAAGACACGCCGTGGCACCTCACCCTGCTCAGCCCGCTACAGGACTTGCGCCGTGAGGCCGTCAGCCACGGCATGCTGGCCGCCGCCGCCTTCGCCCTGCTGGCCTTCCTGCTGATCGCCTGGAACGAGCGCCGCAAGGTGATCGCCACCCGCCTGGCCGCCCGCGAAGCCCTGCAGTTGGCCAACAGCGAGCTGGAGCGCAAGATCACCGAGCGCACCGCCGACCTGCGCGCCAGCAACGACCGCCTCAAGGCGCAGATCCGCGAGCGCCGCCAGGCCGAGCAAACCCTGCGCCTGGCCCAGGACGAACTGGTGCAGGCCGGCAAGCTGGCGGTCATTGGGCAGATGTCCACCAGCATCGCCCACGAGCTCAACCAGCCGCTGGCGGCGCTGCGCACGCTGTCCGGCAACACCGTGCGCTTCCTGTCCCGCGGCGCCTATGACGTGGCCACCACCAACCTGCAGACCATCAACGAGCTGGTCGACCGCATGGGTAAGATAACCGGCAGCCTGCGCGCCTTCGCCCGCCGCTCCAACGATGGCGGCGAAGCCAGCCTGGCCAAGGCCGTGGACGCTGCGTTGCAAGTCGTGCAGCCACGCCTGGAACGTACGCCGCTGAACATTCACCACCAGTTCACCGACGCCCGGCTGGCAATCAACCAGACCCGCCTGGAGCAGATCCTGGTCAACCTGATCGCCAACGCCGCCGATGCGATGAGCGCCCAGGCCGATCGCCAACTGTGGCTGCAGGGCGGTACCGAGGGCGAGCGCTATCGCCTGCGCGTGGTCGACAACGGCCCCGGCATCGCCCCCGAAGACCGCACCCACCTGTTCGAACCCTTCTTCACCACCAAGCCCGGCGAGCAGGGCCTCGGGCTCGGCCTTACGCTGTCCGCCAGCCTCGCCGCAGCCGCCGGCGGCAGCCTCAGCGCCGACCATCCGCCCCAGGGCGGAACCGCCTTCGAACTCAACCTGCCGCAGGTTGCCGCTGTCATGGAGACACCCGATGAATGATGACCTCACCGTGCTGATCGTCGAGGACGATCCCCACGTGTTGCTCGGCTGCCAACAGGCCCTGGCCCTCGAAGACATCCCCTGCGAGGGCGTGGGCAGCGCCGAAGAAGCCCTGCAGCGCATCGGCGCGGACTTCGCCGGCATCGTCATCAGCGACATCCGCCTGCCCGGCATGGACGGCCTGCAACTGCTCGGCGAACTCAAACGCCGCGATCCCAGTCTGCCGGTGGTGCTGATCACCGGCCACGGCGACATCGGCATGGCGGTCGGCGCCATGCGCGATGGCGCCTATGACTTCATGGAAAAACCCTTTTCGCCAGAGCACTTGGTCGACGTCGCCCGTCGCGCCCTGGAGCAGCGCAGCCTGGCCCGCGAGGTATCGTCGCTGCGCCGCCAACTGGCCGGCAAGCAGGCCCTGGAACACCGCCTGATCGGCCGTTCGCCGGCCATGCAGCAGTTGCGCGAACTGATCGCCAATGTCGCCGACACCTCGGCCAACGTGCTGATAGAAGGCGAAACCGGTACCGGCAAGGAGCTGGTCGCGCGCTGCCTGCACGATTTCAGCCGCCGGCAGAGCAAGGCCTTCGTGGCGCTCAACTGCGGCGGCCTGCCGGAGAACCTGTTCGAGAGCGAAATCTTCGGTCACGAAGCCCACGCCTTCACCGGCGCCGGCAAGCGGCGCATCGGCAAGATCGAGCACGCCAACGGCGGCAGTCTGTTTCTCGACGAAGTCGAAAGCATGCCGCTCAACCTGCAGATCAAGCTGTTGCGCGTACTGCAGGAGCACAGCCTGGAGCGTCTGGGCTCCAATCAGCCGGTCGCCGTGGATTGCCGGGTGATCGCCGCCACCAAGACCGACCTCGACGAGGCCGGCAAGAGCGGACAGTTTCGCAGCGACCTGTACTACCGGCTCAACGTGGTGACCCTCGAACTGCCGCCGCTGCGCGAGCGCCGCGAGGATATCGCCCTGCTGTTCGAACACTTCCTGCAGCTCTCGGCCCTGCGCTTCGACCGCGCTGCGCCGGAGCTGGATCGGCACACCCTGGCGGCCCTGATGGCCCACGACTGGCCCGGCAACGTGCGCGAGCTGCGCAACGTCGCCGAGCGCTTCGCCCTCGGCCTGCCGGCCTTCAAGAAGAGCGGCGCCAACGAAGGCAATGCCGCCACCTTCGCCGAGGCCGTGGAAGCCTTCGAACGCAACCTGCTGGTCGACGCCCTCGAACAGCACGCCGGCAACCTCAGCCAGGCCGCCCAGGCCCTCGGCATGGCCAAGACCACGCTGTTCGATAAGGTGAAGAAGTACGGGCTGGGATAAGACGTAAGCCGAGCGGTGGCGCGGCTGTTCGAATCACGATTGTGTATCCAGGGACTGTGGGAACAAGAGATGGTTGATCCCGCCGCTCTAGCTTTCGTCACGCCCTACGCCCCCTTCCAGCTTGCGCCACAACAGGCGTACCGCCGCCTTGCGCGACATGCTCCAGCGGTACAGGCGAATCTCCAGCGGGATGTGCCAATGCTCCTTGCCGCACACCACCAGCTCGCCACGCGCCAGCTCGGCGTTCATCGACAGGCGTGGCACCCAGGCCACGCCCAGACCCTGCTGGGCCATGGCCTTGAGGCTGTCGGCCATGGCCGTTTCGTGCACGGTGGTCGAGCGCAGGGCGCGCTGACGCAATAGCAGGTTCACCGACCGGCCCAGGTAGGTGCCGGCGCTGTAGGCCAGCAGCGGCACGCTCTGCCCGGCGTCCAGATCGAACAGTGGCGCGCCCTGCTCGTCCACGGCGCACACCGGTAGCATCTCACTGACGCCCAGAGGCAGCGATGGGAACAGATCGGGGGCCAGTTGCACGGCGGCGTCCTGATCGTGGTAGGCGAGAATCAGGTCGCAGGTACCTTCACGCAGCGAGTGCACCGCCTCGCCGACGTTGGTCGCCACCAGTCGGGTGGTCAGCGGCAGGCCGTCACGGCGCAGGCGGGCGATCCATTCCGGGAAGAAACCGAACACCAGGGAATGGGCAGCGGCGATCTGCAGCGCCTCGCCCTGCTGCCCTTCCAGGTGATGCAGGTGACGCACCACTTCGCCGAGCTGCTCGACCATGCTGCGCGCCGTGAGCAGGAACAACTGGCCCGACTCGGTCAGCTCGATCGGCGTGCGGGAGCGGTTGACCAGAGTCAGGCCAAGCGCTGCCTCCAGGCTCTGGATGCGCCGGCTGAAGGCCGGCTGGGTCACGAAGCGCTTTTGCGCCGCGGCGGAAAAGCTGCGAGTGGCGGCCAGGGTGACGAAGTCTTCCAGCCATTTGGTTTCCAGATTCATGGGCGTCCTCGACTCGCGCAGCGCGATGCACACGTTTGGTGCAAAGAATTGGTCACGACCGCATTATGCCGATTATGCATACCCCAGCAAACAACAGCATTGGCCGCTCACTGCCGGAAAGCCTTATTCTTTGGCCCATCGCGGTATCTTCCGCCTTACCAAGAGAATCGAGACATCATGTCCGCTGCTGCATCGTTCCGCGTCGAAAAAGACCTGCTCGGTACCCTCGAAGTTCCGGCAGAAGCCTACTATGGCATCCAGACCCTGCGTGCGCTGAACAACTTCCGCCTGTCCGGCGTGCCCCTGGCCCACTACCCGAAACTGGTCGTAGCCCTGGCCATGGTCAAGCAGGCCGCCGCCGACGCCAACCGTGAGCTGGGCCACCTGCCGGCCGAGAAGCACGCGGCGATCAGCGAAGCCTGCGCACGCATCATCCGCGGCGATTTCCACGAGCAGTTCGTGGTGGACATGATTCAGGGCGGTGCCGGCACCTCGACCAACATGAACGCCAACGAGGTGATCGCCAACATCGCCCTGGAAGCCATGGGCCATGCCAAGGGTGAATACAAGCACCTGCACCCGAACAACGACGTCAACATGGCGCAGTCGACCAACGACGCCTACCCGACCGCCATCCGCCTGGGCCTGCTGCTTGGCCACGACACCCTGCTGGCCAGCCTCGATAGCCTGATCCAGTCGTTCGCTGCCAAGGGTGAGGAATTCGCCCATGTACTGAAGATGGGCCGCACCCAGCTGCAAGACGCCGTGCCGATGACCCTCGGCCAGGAATTCCGCGCCTTCGCCACCACCCTGGGTGAAGACCTGGCGCGCCTGCGCAGCCTGGCGCCAGAGCTGCTGACCGAAGTGAACCTGGGCGGCACCGCCATCGGTACCGGCATCAACGCCGACCCGGGCTACCAGCACCTGGCGGTGCAGCGCCTGGCGCTGATCAGCGGCCAGCCGCTGGTGCCGGCTGCCGACCTGATCGAAGCCACTTCGGACATGGGCGCCTTCGTACTGTTCTCCGGCATGCTCAAGCGCACCGCGGTCAAGCTGTCGAAGATCTGCAACGACCTGCGCCTGCTGTCCAGCGGCCCGCGCACCGGCATCAACGAGATCAACCTGCCGGCGCGCCAGCCGGGCAGCTCGATCATGCCGGGCAAGGTCAACCCGGTGATCCCGGAAGCTGTTAACCAGGTGGCCTTCGAAATCATCGGCAACGACCTGGCGTTGACCATGGCAGCCGAGGGCGGCCAGCTGCAGTTGAACGTGATGGAGCCGCTGATCGCCTACAAGATCTTCGACTCGATCCGCCTGCTGCAGCGCGCCATGGACATGCTGCGCGAGCACTGCATCAACGGCATCACCGCCAATGAAGCCCATTGCCGCGCACTGATGGAAAACTCCATCGGCCTGATCACCGCGCTGAACCCGTACATCGGCTACGAGAACTCCACCCGTATCGCCAAGGAAGCCCTGGTCAGCGGCCGCGGCGTGCTGGAGCTGGTACGTGAAGAGAAGCTGCTGGACGACAGCACCCTGGCCGAGATCCTGCGCCCGGAAAACATGATCGCTCCGCACCAGCTCAAGCCCCTGACCCCACCGGTCAAAGACGCCGTCGAGCAGCAGCGCTAAGCGTTGCCAGACCCGAAGCCCCGTACCGTTCAGCGGTACGGGGCTTCGCTTTGTTCAGGACCGATTGCCGTTTGCCCGCGCGCAGGCTAAAAGAGCGGCAGTCCTAATAAAGAGAAGTCGCCCCATGACCGTCAAAACCGCGTGGCTGCTGTGCCTGCTGTCCCTTTCAGGTGCTGTCGCACTCCCCGCCCAGGCCGAATTGCCGGCCGGCTACCAGGTCGTGTTACAAACGGAAAACTTTCCGCCGTTCAACATGGCGGACAACGACAAGAACTTCGCCCGCGACGCCAATATCCAGGGCGTCAGCACCACCATCGTGCGCGAGATGTTCAAACGCGCCGGCATCGACTACACCCTGACCCTGCGCTTCCCGTGGAGCCGGGTCTACGACGCCACCCTGGCCAACGCCAACCACGGCCTGTTCTCCACCTCGATGAACGAGGCGCGTCGCCCACTGTTCAAGTGGGTCGGCCCAATCGCCAAGGTCGAGCGCGTGCTGCTCGCCGCCCCCGGCTCCAACATCCCCAACCTGACCAGCCTCGAGCAGGCGCGCCAGTACCGCATCGGCAGCTACAAGGACAGCGCCGCGGCCCAGGCCCTGGAGAAGGCCGGGCTGGAGCCGAACAACGCACTGCGTGACCAGGAAAACATCGCCAAGCTCACCGGTGGCAAGATCGACCTGTGGGGCACCACCGATCCGGTCTGGCGCTTCCAGGCACGCCAGGCGGGCGTCACCGGCCTGCGCAACGTGCTGACCTTCGACCGCGCCGACCTCTACCTGGCGCTCAACCTCGATACGCCGGACGAAGTCGTCTCGCGCCTGCAACAGGCGCTGGACCAGATGAAGACCGAGGGCTACGGCACCTGCAACAAGCACCCGGAGCTGTGCTGATCGCCGCACCTCGACGGCTCGCCTGACGTTCTCCGTTACGACGGCGAACGCCGCTGTCGGTCGAAAGCCCCAGACCGGTTCACAGTCTGGGGCTCTGCTGGCAACGACTCGTTGCCGTTTACGCGGCGGCACGCTAAAAGGGCTGCGGCCTAACAAGGAGTCGTTCCAATGAGAGTCAATGCCGCATGGTTTGCCGGCCTGCTTGCCGTTTCCAGCCTCTTCGCCCTGCCCACCCAGGCGGCGCTGCCACCGGACTACAAGGTGGTTCTGCAGACCGAAAACTTCCCGCCGTTCAACATGGCCGAGCAGAACAAGAACTTCGCGCGTGACGCCAATATCCAGGGCGTCAGCACCACCATCGTGCGCGAGATGTTCAAGCGTGCCGGCATCGACTACACCATGACCCTGCGCTTCCCATGGAGCCGCGTGTACGACGACACCCTGGCCCACGCCAACTATGGGCTGTTTTCCACCTCCATGAGCGAGGCGCGCCGGCCGCTGTTCAAATGGGTCGGCCCGATCGCCAAGGTCGAAGGCGTGCTGGTGGCAGCCGACGCGAAGATCACCAACCTGGCGAACCTCGACCAGGCGCGCCAGTACCGCATCGGCAGCTACAAGGACGGTGCGGTCAGTCAGGCCCTGGAGCGCGCCGGCCTGCAGCCAACCAACGCGCTGCGCGACCAGGAGAACATCGCCAAGCTCACCAGCGGCAAGATCGACCTGTGGGCCACCACCGATCCGGTATGGCGCTACCATGCCAACCAGGCCGGCGTGAGCGGGCTGCGCACGGTGCTGATCATCGATCGCTCGGACATGTACCTGGCGCTCAACCTGGAAACGCCAGACGAAGTGGTCACCCGCCTGCAACAGGCGCTGGACCAGATGAAGAGCGAAGGCTACGGCACCTGCAGCAAGCATCCGGAGTTGTGCTGATGGCCACAACAAAGCCACTCATTTACAGATAAAAGGCGGAAGCAGCCACTCAAACCAAGCTGTGGGAGCCCCGACCTCGGGGCGAAACGATTGCAGCCTGACTGCCTATCGGCGGTGCCTGAGCGAATCGCCGCGAGGTCGCGGCTCCCACAGTGGATCGGATAACGGCCGCTCCCGCCTCGAAGCGATCCTTCGGCACTTCGCCATCCCCTTCACTCCACCTCGAACAACCCATCACGCACCGGCGCGTGGGCCAGGCGTTGGCGGATATCTTCGTCGATGCGCGGATCGTCCGGCTGGTAGAGCATCACCTGGCGGTAGGTGCTGATGCGGTTGATCTCGGTACCCAGGAATTCCCACACCACGCGGGTGCAGGCCGGCGTGCGGCGGTCACCGCTGGACACGCCGGTCTTCAGGCCATTGAGGCGGGTGATGCGGCTCTTGAAGCTGGGGATGAGGATGGTCTGGCTCATCTCGTTGACGGTCAGCGACTCGTAGTCGATGAGGAAAAGTCGGTCCTGCAGCTGGAAGGCGGCACCCAGGTAGCGGCAGCGCGCCGAGTCGTCGGCCAGCCCGCCGGTAGACGTCACCTGGCGCTCCTGGCGCTCGAACAGGAAGTTGCCGCCCTCCTCGCGCACGTGTACCAGCGACAGCAGGATGGTGCCCGGCACCGACATGCAGTTGGCGTATTCGAAGTAGTAACCGCAGTAACGTGACAGGTCACCGGAGCTTTCACGCAACGGCTGTAACAACGCGTGTAACGGATCTCGCTCGGCCGGTGCGCCGATCTGCGTGCCACGGGCGCCGATCAGCCGCGCGAACTGCTCGCCGGGCAAGCCCAGTTCGTAACCCTCGACGCCGAAGAAATCCCCAATGCGCTTGAGGTTATAGGCCGTCGGCTGGCTCTCTCCGGCAAGATACTTGTTGAACTGGGCACGGTTGATGCCGACCTTGCGGCACACCTCCGCAATGGATCGGTAGTGGCTGCAGAGCAGCCGAAGATTCTCACCGAGGTGACTGGACATGATGGGCTCAGATGATGCGAGTGACGTGATTATAGCATCAGGTCGCGTCACTTAGGATCGACCCGCGAAATTGTCCCCCGGGCCACCTTGCTCAAACATTAGCCACCGCATCTCGCGTCAGCGTTCGCCTGCGAACAATCACAATAAGAATCGAGGATTCTCATCATGCTCGAAGTACTGAACGACTTCCTTTCCGGGAAAGTGTTGATCGTGCTTATCGTCGGCCTGGGTAGCTACTTCACCCTGCGTTCGCGTTTCGTCCAGTTCCGTCATTTCATCCACATGTTCAGCGTATTCAAGGAATCGCTGCGCAGCAGTGGCGGCCAGCTCAGCTCGTTCCAGGCCCTGATGCTCAGCCTCGCCGGCCGTGTCGGCGCGGGTAACATCGCCGGTGTCGGCATCGCCGTGACCCTTGGCGGCCCGGGCGCCGTGTTCTGGATGTGGGTGACCGCGCTGGTCGGCATGTCCAGCAGCTTCTTCGAATGTACCCTGGCTCAGGTCTACAAGCGCAGCGACGGCGATGGCCTGTACCGCGGCGGCCCGGCCTACTACATCCAGCACGGCCTGAAACTGCGCTGGATGGCGATGACCTTCGCCGTACTGCTGCTGGTCACCTACGGTTTCGCCTTCAACGGCCTGCAGTCGTACACCGTGACCCACTCGCTGCAGAACGCCTTCGACATCCCGGTTCAGTACAGCGGCATCGCCCTGGCCGTACTGCTGGGCCTGGTGTTCATCGGCGGCATCAAGCGCATCGCCTCGGTCTCGGACCTGCTGGTTCCGATCAAGACCCTGATCTACATCGCCGTGACCATCTACGTCATCGCCATCCAGATCGAGCACGTACCGGCCATGCTGGCCACCATCGTCAAGAGCGCCTTCGGCCTCGAGCCAGCCTTCGCCGGCCTGCTGGGCAGCGCCATCGTCATGGGCGTGAAGCGCGGCGTATTCGCCAACGAAGCCGGTCTGGGCAGTGCCCCGAACGTGGCTGCCGTGGCCTCGGTGAAGCACCCGGCGGCACAGGGCGTGGTTCAGGCGTTCAGCGTGTTCCTCGACACCTTCGTGATCTGCACCTGTACCGCGCTGCTGATCCTGCTGTCGGGCTTCTACACCCCGGGCTTCGAAGGTGACGGCATCGTCCTGACCCAGAACTCCCTGGCTGCGGTAGTTGGTGATTGGGGCCGCACGTTCATCAGCGTCGCGCTGAGCCTGTTCGTGTTCACCTGCATCCTCTACAACTACTACCTCGGCGAGAACGCACTGCAGTTCCTGGTCGGTCGCAGCAAGGTCGCCCTGCTTGGCTACCGTGGCCTGGTGCTGGCGCTGATCTGCTGGGGTTCGATGCAGAACCTGGGTACCGTGTTCGCCTTCGCCGACATCACCATGACCTGCCTGGCGTTCGTCAACCTGACCGCCCTGGCCATGCTGATCAAAGTGGGCCTGCGCGTCATGAAGGACTACGACGAGCAGCGCAAGGCAGGCATCGACCAGCCGGTGTTCGACGGTTCCAAGTTCGCTGACCTCGACCTGGATCGCGCCTCCTGGCCAGCCGCCAAGCCAGCCGCTGACGCTCAACCGCAGAGCGCACCGGAACTGCTCTCGACTCAGCGCTGAGTCGCACTGCCTGATCGGATGGCGCGCCGTGCGCCATCCGATCCTGCCGCTCTCTGGCGGCTTTCCCTTTCCTGCCGATGCCCTTGCTCGATGACGAGCGAGCCGGGATCGGCTTGGCCTGGAGATTGCCTCCCAGGTCTTTCACGAGTGGCGATCGGATGTATCCTGCCGCTTTGCATACCCATTCTTACAATAAGGAAAAAGGCATGCCTGCCGTACAAAAACTCCTCGTGCTGTATACCGGCGGCACCATTGGCATGCAGGCCAGCGCCAGCGGCCTGGCCCCCGCCTCCGGCTTCGAGGCACGCCTGCGCGCGCAGCAAACCGAGCAGCGCGAGCAGGTACCGACGTGGGTATTTCGCGAGCTGCTGCCGCTGATCGACAGCGCCAACATGACCCAGGCCAACTGGCTGGCGATGGTCGCGGCGATCCGCCAGGGCGTCGAGCAGGACGGCTGCGACGGCGTGCTGGTGCTGCACGGCACCGACACCCTGGCTTACAGCGCTGCGGCCCTGAGCTTCCTGCTGCTGGGCCTGCCGGTGCCGGTAGTACTGACCGGCTCGATGCTGCCGGCCGGGGCGGAGAACAGCGATGCCTGGCCCAATCTGTTCGGCGCCATGCAGGCGTTGCACGAAGGCGTGGCACCGGGTGTGCATCTGTACTTCAACGGTGCACTGATGCATGGCGCCCGGGTCAGCAAGCTGAGCAGCGACGCCTTCGATGCATTCCAGGTGGTGCCGCGCCTGCGCCAGGGCGAACGCCTGGTCGAGTTGCCGGCGCAAATCGACTTCCGCCAGAGCCGCCAGGCGGTCAACCTGCTCGCCCTACCGCTGGTGCCGGGCCTGCGCGCCAGCCACCTGCGCGCCTTGCTGGACAGCGGCGTGCAGGGCTTGCTGCTGGAGTGCTACGGCAGCGGCACCGGGCCGTCGGACAACGCTGAGCTGCTCGACGTACTGCGCGAGGCCCATGGGCGCGGCGTGGTGCTGGCGGCAATCAGCCAATGCGCGCGCGGCCATGTGGAGTTCGGCGTGTACGCCGCTGGCAGCCAGTTGGCTTCGGTGGGCCTGATCTCGGCGGGCGGCATGACCCGCGAAGCGGCGCTGGGCAAACTGTTCGCCCTGCTCGGTGCCGGTCTGGCGCAGGATGAAGTGGAGCGACTGTTCAGCCTCGACCTGTGTGGCGAACGTGTGGAGTAACGCATGGATTAGGGCGTGACCAATCGGTATAGTCGCGCCCCGCTGACGGTAAGCCAGCTTCTTTTCACCTCATCCACAAGGACGTCCCATGCCTTTGCTTCGCTCCAGCGTATTCCTTCTGCTCGCCCTGGCCATCACCGGCTGCTCGACCAAAGCCTTTTTCAAATTGCCGGAAAACAGCACCGTTGCCATCAACGAGCGTGCCGAGCAACATCCCCAGGGCCTGGTCAAGATTCGTCCGTTCTTCTGGAACCGTGCCGGCGGCGTGCCCTATCGTTTGACCAGCACCACCACCGGCCAGCCAATCTCCGAAGGCAAGCTGAGCACGCGTTTTCGCGTCGTATCGATCTTCTGGCCGCCGTACAGCATCATCTACTGGCCGATGGGCTTCCGTCACCCGTGCTATGACCTGACCGCCCCGGTGGCCGGCACCTGTACCGACCAGGACCTGATGATGCTGCGCAAAGCCTACCGCGACGCCCAGTAAACCGCGCGGCTGCCGCCCAGGCAGCCCACTGCTCTCTTGCAAACGATCTAGCGAGCTAGAGCACTGCAAGGCCCAGGCGGCCCCACAAAAACAGGCGAGAAACGCAGCGCAGCGTGGTAACAGCCGACGGCTGGCCCGTAGGGTGAGCGCAGCGAATCAAGCGGCCGGGGTCGCGGGCGACTGTACTTTTTGTACATGAGCCTTACTCGCTTCGCTCCCCTCCGGGCCGCGCTGAAGCACGTTAGCCGCCAGCGGCTTTCCGAGCGGGCTGGCGATCCAGCCTGTTTTTTACGCCGCAGGGCCGACGCGCAGCAGATCGTTAGAAGACCGACCAGCCAATCCGCTCGCTGAGCACTTCCAAAGCCGCCATGCCCGCCAGGGAATTGCCCGCCTTGTTGAGCCCCGGCGACCACACGCAGATGGTGTACTGCCCCGGCACGATGGCGACGATCCCGCCGCCCACACCGCTCTTGCCCGGCAGGCCAACGCGGTAGGCGAAGTTGCCGGCTTCGTCGTACAGCCCGCTGGTGGCCATGATCGAATTGACCTGCTGAGTCTGCCGGGCGCTGAGAATCTGCTCGCCGCTGTGTTTGCAGAACCCATCGCGAGCCAGGAAGCAGAACGCCTTGACCAGATCCACACAGCTCATGCTCAGCGCGCAGTAGCTGAAGTAATTGCGCAGCACCGTCTCTACGTCGTTGTGGAAATTGCCGAAGGACTGCATCAGGTAGGCCATGGCCGCGTTGCGCGCGCGGTGCTGGTATTCGGACTCGGCGATATGCCGGTCGATCACCACATGGGCGTTGCCCGACAGGCGCCGCACGAAATCGCGCATCGACAGGGCCGGCGCCGCGAAGCGCGACTGATTGATGTCGCTGATCACCAGGGCGCCGGCATTGATGAAGGGGTTGCGCGGCCGGCCGTTTTCCAGCTCCAGCTGCAGCAGGGAGTTGAACGGCTGGCCCGACGGCTCGTGGCCCAGACGTTCCCAGATGCTCTCGCCGGAATGCTGGATGGCCTGCACCAGGCTGAACACCTTGGAGATGCTCTGGATCGAGAACGGCGTATGCGCATCGCCAGCCGTGAATAGCTCGCCATCGTTACCGTAGACGGCGATGCCCAGCTGATCCACCGCCACATCGGCCAGAGCGGGAATATAGGTGGCGACCTTGCCCTTAGCGATCAGTGGGCGAACCTGGTCGAGGATTTCATTCAACAACGCTTGCATGGACACGCTCGCAATCCGACCCGGCGGCTGCCGGGGTCAATCAGCTATAGACGCCAAGACTGACCCACAAAGCACAGCGACGTTCAGAGGCGCTGCGCCAACACCGCGATGTGCTCCGGGCCGATGCCGCAGCAGCCGCCCAGGTGGCTCGCGCCCCGGGCGCGCCAGTCGGCGACCCAGCGCAAGTAGCCCGGCGGGTCGAGGTCTTCACGCAGCGGGTCGAGGCCGTCGTTGGCGGTGGCTTCTTCGGGTTGCGGCGGGAAGGCATTGGCATAGGCGCCGATCGCGACGCTCGCACCGAGGCTGGTGAAGACTTCGCGCGCCGCGTCGATGGCGTCACCGATCACTTCCGGCTGGCTGCAGTTGAACAGCAGCACCTCGACGCCCAGTTCGGCCGCCGCACGGGCTGCCTCGGCCACCGGCTCGCCGGAACGCAGGCGCGGCACTTCATCCACGTCTTCATCGCGCAGGGTGAACGACAGCCAGAACGGCTTGCCGTCTTTGGGCAAGTGGGCGTGAATGGCGCGCGCTTCGGCGATGGCGCTCTGGGTTTCCGCCAGCCACAGGTCGACGTGAGGGGCGAGGCCGTCGAGCAGCGGCGTCAGCACCTCGGTGACGCGTTCGGGCTGGAACAGGTCCGGGCGATACGAGCCGAACAGCGGCGGCAGCGAGCCGGCGACGCGTACGCCGTTGCCGGCCTTGTCCGCCGCGCTGCGGGCCAGTTGGCCGGCACGTTCGGCCAGGGCCCGGCCTTCGGCGGCGAAGCGCTGTTCACCGATATGAAAGGGCACCACGGCGTAGCTGTTGCTGGTGATCACCTGGCTGCCGCTGGCGATATAGGCGGCGTGCACGTCCTCCACCTGCTCCGGCGCCTCGGTCAAGGCCAGGGCCGACCACTCCGGCTGGCGAAACGGCGCGCCGCGGCGCTGCAGCTCCCGGCCCATGCCGCCATCCAGTAGAATCAGAGATCGCTCGCTCATATAAGCTCCAGTCATATCGATATGCATTCAATTCATTTGGATGCACCTAGTTATAACTATTTAATACGCCGAAATTGCCGCTCACAACCTTTTTCGCGCCCAAGGATTTCCGTGAAAACCACCCTGCTCGCCGCCCTCGGCCTGACCCTCGCCTCCGTCTGCAATCTGGCCCTGGCCGGCCCCACCCTCGACCGTATCGAGAAGAACGGCGAGCTGGTCAACGTGCTGATGGAAAACTATCCTCCGTTCTCTTTTCTCAACGATCAGAACCAGCTCGATGGCTTCGACGTCGATGTCGCCAAGGCCGTGGCCGACAAGCTGGGCGTCAAGCTGCGCCTGGAAACGCCGTCCTGGGACGTGATCGCCGCGGGTCGCTGGAACGGCCGCTACGACATCTGCATCTGCTCGATGACGCCCAGCCAGGCACGCGCCCAGGTGTTCGACTTCCCGGTGACCTATTACGCATCGCCGGCGGTGATCGTGGTCAACGCCAACGACGAGCGCATCCACTCGGCCAAGGATCTCTCGGGCCTGAAGGTCGGCGTCACCAGTGCCTCCTCCTACGAGGGCTACCTGAACAAGGACCTGATCATCGAAGGCGCCGAAGACAAGCCGCTGACCTACCCCTTCGACGCCGTGCAGGTCGCGCCCTACGACAACGACACCGTGGCGTTCCATGACCTGGCCCTGGGCGCCGGCGTACGCCTGGACGCCATCCTCACCAACCTGGTGACCGCTCAGCCGCGCATTGATCAGGACAAGCGCTTCAAGCTGGCGGGCGACGCGCTGTACGCCGAACCCAATGCCGTGGCCATCGAGAAGGACGACGCCGAGTGGCGCGCCAAGGTCGAGAGCGTCTTCGCAGAGCTGCGCCAGGACGGTACCCTGGCGGCCATCTCCAAAAAGTGGATCGGTTCCGATATCAGCCAATGACGCCTCCACCTGAAACCCTTCGCCCGCCGCCCCAGGCGGGCGAGTCGTTGCTGCAGCGCCTGTTCGGTTTTCGCACCCGCCTGTATGTCACCTGGGCGATCATGTTCGCCCTGTGCGTGGCGTTCTTCCTGAGCTTCGACCTGAAGTTCTCGATCATCCTCGACAAGCTGCCCAACCTGCTGGGTACCAGTCTGGCGCCCAACGGCTTTCTGCAGGGCGCGGCGCTGACCCTGTTCCTGTGCTTCTGCTCGATCTGGGCGTCCCTGGCGCTGGGCTTCGTCACCGCTCTGGCGCGCCTGTCGAAAAGCGCCGTGGCGTTCGGCATCGCCACCTTCTACGCCTCGTTCTTTCGCGGTACGCCACTGCTGATCCAGATCCTGCTGATCTACCTGGGGCTGCCGCAGCTGGGCCTGGTGCCGGGCGCAGTCACCGCCGGGATCATCGCCCTTTCGCTGAACTACGGTGCTTATCTGAGCGAAATCTTCCGCGCCGGCCTGCTCGGCGTGCCGCCCGGCCAGCGCGAAGCCTCCCTGGCCCTGGGCCTCAAGCCGTTGGTGATCTTCTGGCGGGTGACCCTGCCCCAGGCGATGCGCACCATCATTCCGCCGACCACCAGCCAGTTCATCTCGATGCTCAAGGACTCGTCGCTGATCTCGGTGATGGGCGTCTGGGAAGTGATGTTCCTGGCCCAGTCCTACGGCCGCTCGTCGTACCGCTACATCGAGATGCTGACCACCGCGGCGGTGATCTACTGGCTGCTGTCGATCGGCCTGGAGCTGATCCAGGCGCGCCTGGAGCGGCACTACGGCAAGGCCTACCTGAACGGGCGATGAGCATGCAGATACCCGCCGCCGCCATCGAGCGCCTGCTGCGCATCGACTGGCTCGCCAATATCGGCAAACCTGCGTCGCTTGCCGGCGTGCGCCAGATCGACCAGGGCGAGCTTGGCTCATCGCTGGCCAGCGACGCCTGGGAAGCCACTACGCTGGAGGCGCGCAACGCCGTCACCGGCCGCCTGGCGCGTCTGCATCCGGGACAATATCAAGCCTGGAACGAGCTGGCCGGCCAGGCCAAGACGGCGTTGCAGCCGCTGTGGCAGAAATTACCGGTCGCCCTCGCCAATAACGCCACCCTCGACGACCTGCAATGGATCCTGCACGCCTATCTGATGGAAGCCGCCTACCGCGATGTGCTCCTGCAGCCGCTGTTCTTCGACAGCCTGATCAAGGTTTACGAGGCCGGGCATATCCCCTGCGGCTGGGACGGTGAGTGGCCGAACGGGCAACTGGTCATCTGCTGAGCCACTGCGCTTGCGGTGAACGGCGTCACCACGCAGGATGACCCTCGACCGACTTTCAGGAGACCTGCCGATGACCGTTCGCATTCCCGTGGACATCCGCGCTGTCAGCGCCGCCGACCATGCTGCCTGGCTGCCGCTCTGGCAGGGCTACCAGCGCTTCTACATGACCGAGATCGACGCCGCGACCAGCGACCTGACCTGGCAGCGCTTCCTCGACCCAAGCGAACCGATGTTCGCCGCCCTGGCTTGGCGCGACGGCGAGGCGATCGGTCTGGTGCACTGGATCTACCACCGCTCCTGCTGGACGACCGGCGACTATTGCTACTTGCAGGATCTGTTCATCGGCAAGGACGTGCGCGGCAACGGCATCGGCCGCCAGTTGATCGAACACGTCTACGCCGAGGCCGCCCAGGCCGGCTGCTCGCGGGTGCACTGGCTGACCCACGAAACCAACGCCAAGGCCAAACTGCTGTACGAGCGCATCGGCGAACGCTCAGGGTTCGAGCAGTACCGCAAACTGTTCTGAACACCGGCTGGCACACAATCCGCATCTCTGTGGGCCTCAACCACCGACAGAGTGCGCCATGAACAAACTCGATAACGCCCTGCTGAACATCCTGATCAAGGATTCGCGCACCTCGTTCGCCGACATCGCCCGCCAGCTGAACATCTCTCGCGCCCACGCCCGCACCCGCGTGCAAGCCTTGGTAGAAAGCGGCGTAATCGAGAAATTCACCGCCGTGGTCAACCCGGAAAAGCTCGGCAAGGGCATCTCCACCTTCGTCGACCTCACCGTCGCGCCGCATGCCATAGAGGCGGTCGCCGAACGGCTATCGGCCACCCGCGAAGTGGTGAGCCTGTACATCATGAGCGACTTGAAAAGCCTGCACATCCACACCCTGACCGACAGTTACGAAACCTTCGACGCTTTCGTGCGCCAGCACATCTTCAACCACCCGGAGATTCTCACGGTGGACTGCAAGGCGCTGATGACCCGGGTCAAACATCGGCGTGGCGGCGCACGCCTGTAACCTCACTGCGCACTGCGTCAAAAGCGTGCCGCCGATGCGTTTTGGTGCACAAATGACATTCGCACGCTCACCAAGGCCCTGCTCGACGGAACGAACCCGGACAGCAGGCGTGACCTGACAAATGTTCAGTACTCCCTGCTGCGGTTACCGTTTCGTCACCTCCCGAACCTGCGCCACGCTTGTTTTGTGTGCGCCGGGCTTTTGGAAGGCAAACCGAAAAAATCATTAAATCCATTTAAAATCATAGGCTTAAAATAATTTTCTCCTGGCATGGCTGTTGCTGAAGGCTCTCGGTAACGACTTTACATCCGGCAGGCAAACGCCCGTCGCAATGGCCACAGTGAAAGGAGAATCCCATGAGCCTCAATCGACGAAATTTCATCGGCGCCAGCGCCCTTGCAGCCGGCGCAGGCCTGGCACTGGGTGCCAGCGGCGTGGCCAGTGCTGCCGTCAGCGGCAAGACCTTCAACTGGAAGATGACCAACGCTTATGCACCGGGCTCACCCTTCTACGTGCAGGGCCCGGGTAGCCCGACCGACTTCTGCAAGCGCGTCGAGGAAATGTCTGGCGGCCGCCTGAAGATCCAGCACTTCGCAGCCGGCGAGCTGATCCCGGCGCTGGAGGGCTTCGATGCGGTGGCCAGCGGCATGGTGGAAATGAACGCCGCCAACGCCTTCTTCTGGGCCGGCAAGATTCCTGCCGCGCAGTTCTTCACCGCCGTGCCGTTCGGCATGAACACCCAGGGCATGAACGCCTGGCTGTACAACGGCGGCGGCCTCAAGCTCTGGGAAGAGCTCTACGCGCCCCATGGCCTGGTACCGATGCCCATGGGCAACACCGGCACGCAGATGACCGGCTGGTTCCGCCAGCCCCTGGAAAACGTCGACAGCCTGAAAGGTTTGAAGATGCGCATCGCAGGGCTAGCCGGCAAGGTCTACAGCGAACTGGGCGTGGCCGTGCGTCTGCTGCCCGGCGGCGAGATATTCCCAGCCCTGGAGCGGGGCGTGATCGACGCCGCCGAGTTCGTCGGCCCCTACCAGGATCGCCGCATGGGCCTGCACAAGGCCGCCAAGAATTACTACACCACTGGCTGGCACGAGCCAACCAACGTCACCGAGCTGATCATCAACCAGCAGGCCTGGGACAGCCTGCCGGCCGACCTGCAGGCCATCGTGCGGTTCTGCGCCCAGGCCTGCAACGTCGACAGTTGGTCGTGGTGCGATGCGGTCAACGCCGAAGCCATGCAGGACCTGGTGGGCAACCAGGGCGTGATCGCCCGGCCGCTGCCGGACGACGTCATCAAGCGCCTGCACGAAGTCACCCGCGACACCCTGTCGAGCATGGCGGCGAGCGACCCGGCGACGAAGAAGATCTACGAGCACTTCTTCGCCTTCCGCAAGCAGTACGTGTCCTGGGCGTCCGTGGGCGAGAAGGCGTTCATGGAAATCGGGATGGGCGAATCATGATGGCACTCGTCACCCGAATCGAGGGGCTGGTCGAGGCACTGGGGAGGCTGGCACGCGGCTGTGTATTGCTGCTGGTCCTGCTGGTGTCGTTCGACGTGCTGATGCGCTACCTGTTCGACTTCAGCCCGGTCGCGCTGCAGGAGTTGGAGTGGTACCTGATTTCGCCCATCGCCCTGCTCGGCATCGCCTACACCCTCAAGCATCGCCAGGACGTGCGGGTGGATTTTCTCTACGAGAAATTCAGCGTGAAGACCAGAGCAGCGGTCGACCTGTTCAGCGGCATCGCCACGGCGGCAATCGGCTTCTACATCGCTCACCTGGCACTCAAGTACACCCTGCAATCCTACAACATGGGCGAAGGCTCACCCGATCCGGGCGGCCTACCCTATCGCTTCCTGGTCAAGGCCTTCCTGCCGCTGGGCTTCGGCCTGTTCGGCCTGCAGGGTGTAGCCGATAGCCTGCGGGCTCTGTGCACCCTGCTGCAGCCATCACCCGCACGGGAGGTGCGCGCATGAGCCCCAACGAATGGTTGGCCATCGCCATGGTCTTCGGCTTCTTCGCCATGATGATGGCAGGTGTGCCGGTGGCCATTTCCCTGGCCGTTTCGGGTTTCGTGGCCGGCATGGCCGGCTTCGGCCCGATGCTTTTCGCGCTGCTGCCGGCACGCATGTTCGGGGTGGTCAGCAACTACACACTGCTGGCGATACCCTTGTTCACCTTCATGGGGGTGATGCTGGAGAAATCCCGGGTCGCCGAGGACATGCTCGATACGATTGGCCGCGCCATGGGCGGCCTGAACGGCGGCATGGGCTTGGCGATCATTCTGGTCGGCGTGCTGCTTGGCGCCTCCACCGGTATCGTCGGTGCCACCGTGGTGACCATCGGCCTGCTGACCCTGCCTACCCTACTGCGTCGCGGCTACAACAAGACCGTAGCCTGCGGCACCATCTGCGCCTCCGGCACCCTCGGGCAGATCATCCCGCCGAGCCTGGTGCTGATCCTGCTGGCCGATATCCTCGGCCAGTCGGTGGGGTCGATCTTCGCTGCGGCCTTCATTCCCAGCCTGGTGCTGGCGTTGATCTACGTCGCCTACATGCTACTGCTCGGCTGGCTGCGCCCGGACTGGGTGCCGGCGATTCCCGCCGAGGAACGTGCCCTGACCAGCCGCAAGCAACTGCTCAAGGACATGGCGCGCAGCGTGCTGCCACCTTTGCTGCTGGTGATGGCGGTGCTCGGCTCGATCATCGGCGGCGTCGCGGCGCCTACCGAAGCGGCCTCCATGGGCGCACTCGGCGCGTTGCTAATCGCGGCGCTTTCAGGTCGCTTGAGTTGGCCAACGCTGAAGGCCACCCTGCACGGCACCCTGACCATCAGCGCGATGATCTTCCTGATCCTGCTCTGCTCGCAGCCGTTCTCCCTGGCCTTCCGCGGCCTCGGTGGCGAGGCGCTGGTACACGATCTGTTCACCATGCTGCCAGGCGGCGAACTGGGGGCGATTCTGTTCCTCATGGCGGTGCTGTTCGTGCTCGGCTTCTTTCTCGAATGGATCGAGATCTCCTACATCGCCCTGCCGATGTTCCTGCCGGTGTTCATCGCCTACGATACCGACCTGGTATGGCTGGGCATCCTGGTGGCGCTGAACCTGCAGATGTCGTTCCTCACACCGCCCTTTGGCTGGGCGCTGTTCTTTCTCAAGGGCGTGGCGCCACCAGGGATCAGCACGAAAGACATCTACATCGGCGCCCTGCCTTACGTGTTCCTGCAGATGCTCGCCGTGGCCGTGGTGTTCTGTTTCCCACAACTGGCTACCTGGCTGCCTGCCGCTATCGGTTGGTAGTAGATCTTCCAAGGGCTGCGGACGCTATGATCGCTGCAGCCCAACTACAACAAGGAACTCTCACCCATGCTCAAGAGCACCCACGCCACCGGCGGCCTGTTCGTTGCGCCCCACCATCTCGCCGCCCAGGCCGGGCGCGACGTGCTCAAGGCTGGCGGCAGCGCCGTGGAAGCGATGGTCGCAGCGGCGGCCACCATCGCGGTGGTCTATCCGCACATGAATGCCATCGGTGGCGACGGTTTCTGGCTGATCCACGAACCAGGCAAGCAGCCCATCGCCATCGATGCCTGCGGCAGCAGCGCGGCCCTGGCCGATCGCGATTTCTACGCCGGCCACACGCAGATCCCCAGCCGCGGCCCACTGGCTGCGCTGACCGTGGCGGGCACCGTTGGCGGCTGGGCCGAGGCCCTGGTACGCACCGCCCATTGGCAGCCGCAGCGGGCGCTGCCCGAGCTGCTCGCCGATGCCATCGGCCACGCCCGGCGCGGCATCGTGGTCAGCCGTAGCCAGGCGCACCTGACTCGCGCCAAGCTGGCCGAGCTGCACGACGTGCCGGGCTTTGCCGAGGTCTATCTGCGCGAGGGCCAGCCACCGCACGAAGGCGACCTGCTGCGTCAGCCGGCCCTGGCCGACACCCTGCAGCGCCTCGCCGACGCCGGCCTGGACGACTTCTACCGGGGCGAGTTGGCAGAGCGCATGGCCGCCGACCTCGAGCGCCTGGGCAGCCCGCTGCGCCTGGCCGACCTGCAGGGCTACCGGGCCCGCGTCGTCGAACCACTGAGCGTGCGGCTGGGCGATGCCACCCTGTACAACATGCCACCGCCGACCCAGGGCCTGGCTTCGCTGCTGATCCTTGGCATCTTCGAGAAGCTCGGCATCGAACAGGCCGAAAGTTTCGCCCATGTGCACGGGCTGGTCGAATCGACCAAGCAGGCGTTTCTGATTCGCGACCGCGTGGTGACCGACCCGCGCCGCGTGCCGGAAGATCCGCAGAGCCTGCTGGCCGACGCCAACCTGCAGCGTCTGGCCGACAGGATCGATCCACGACAGGCGCTGGCCTGGCCGCAACCGGCGCAGCCGGGCGACACCATCTGGATGGGTTGCATCGATGCCGAAGGCCGCGCAGTGAGTTTCATCCAGAGCGTGTACTGGGAGTTCGGCTCCGGCGTGGTGCTGCCGTCCACCGGTGTGGCCTGGCAGAACCGCGGCATCAGTTTCTCCCTCGATCCCGCCGCGCTGCAGACCCTGGAACCGGGCCGCAAACCCTTCCACACGCTCAACCCGGCCCTGGCGCTGTTCGACGATGGCCGAACCCTGAGCTACGGCACCATGGGCGGCGAAGGCCAGCCGCAGACCCAGGCGGCGATCTTCAGCCGCTACCGCCTGGGCAGTGACCTGCAGGCAGCGGTCAGTGCGCCGCGCTGGCTGCTGGGCCGCACCTGGGGCGATGTCAGCACCACGCTGAAGCTGGAGAGCCGCTTCCCGGCCGAGCTGGTCGAGCGGTTGCGCCAGGCTGGGCATGTCGTCGACGTGCTGGACGAAGCCTTCAGCGACACCATGGGCCATGCCGGCGCCCTGCTGCGCCACCCCGATGGCGTGCTGGAAGGCGCCGCCGACCCGCGCAGCGACGGCAGCGTCTGCGGCTTGTGATCCTGAGCCGCAGAACGAAAACGCCCCGCTGACCAGCGGGGCGTTTGCATTGGCGAGTTCGTAGCCTCGCAGGATGGACGTCGTTTTTCACATCCAGCGCAACGGTGGATCGATGAAGCGTGATCCACCCTACGGGTCGTCAGTCCTCGGTCTTCCAGTTCTTGCGGCTCATGTAGTCGCGGGTTTCCTTGACCACGACGCCGGAGAGTAGCAACAGGCCGATCAGGTTGGGCAGCGCCATCAGGCCGTTGGCGATGTCGGAGAAGGTCCACACCACTTCCAGCGAGGTCACCGCGCCAACGAACACCACCGCCGAGAAGATCAGCCGGTACGGCATTACCGCCACGCGGCCCATCAGGCGCTCCATGCAGCGCTCGCCGTAGTAGGACCAGCCGAGAATGGTGGTATAGGCATAGACCAGCACACCGATGGTCACCGTGTAGATGCCCCAGCCGCCGCCCAGGCCCTGTTCCAGCGCCCAGGCGGTCATCGGCGCGCCTTTCAGGCCTTCCTGGGTCCAGGCGCCGGTGACGATGATCGCCAGCGCGGTAAAGGTGACCATCACCAGAGTGTCGAGAAAGGTCTGGGTCATCGACACCATGGCCTGGCGCACCGGCTTGTCGGTCTTCGCCGCAGCCGCCGCGATCGCGCCGGTACCCAGGCCCGACTCGTTGGAGAAGATGCCGCGGGCCACGCCCATCTGCACCGCCAGGATGATGCTCGAGCCAAGGAAACCACCGGCTGCCGCGCTACCGCTGAAGGCATCGGTGAACACCAGAGCGATGGCATCCGGCAGGCGATCGGCGAACACCACCAGCACAGCGACGTTGCTGATGATGTACAGCACGATCATCACCGGCACCACGCCGGCGGCGAAACGGCCGATGCTCTTGATGCCGCCGATGATCACCACCGCAGTACCGATGGCCAGCACCAGGCCGCTGAGCGTCGGCGAAATGCCCCAGGTGTCCTGCAACTGATGGGCCGCCGTGTTGGCTTGAACCATGTTGCCGATGCCGAACGAAGCGATCGCACCGAAGATCGCGAAGGCGATGCCCAGGGTCTTGCCCAGAGTGCCGCCCACGCCTCGGGTCAGGTAATACATCGGCCCGCCACTTTGCTCGCCCTTGGCATCGGTGACCCGGTACTTCACGCCCAGCAGGGCTTCCGAGTACTTGGTGGCCATACCGACCAGGCCGGTCATCCACATCCAGAACAACGCGCCGGGGCCGCCGATGCCGATGGCCGTGGCCACCCCGGCGATGTTGCCGACGCCGATGGTCGCCGCCAGTGCGGTGGCCAGGGCCTGGTAGTGGGAAACGTCACCGGGTACGTCGCCCTTTTCCTTGCGCTTGACGAAGGCCAGCCAGAAGGCATGGCCGAGCACGCGAAACTGGATGCCACGCAGGCGGATGGTCAGGTACAGACCGGTCAGCAACAACAGGGGGATGAGCAGAAACGGCCCCCAGATGAAACTGCTGATGGCCGTGAGCACAGCGAGAAATTGATCCATGGCGGGTGTCCTTGTTGTTCTGTCCAGTGCGGCTCGTGGCCGGCAGGAAGGCGCCCTGGCGGGTGGAGCCGGGTGCCGAGCGAGTGAACGCAGATGCGTCCGTGCAACGTCGGATGGTCTGTCACAGCCCCAAGGGCGTAACAAAATGTTTAAGCGAATCAATCGATTGCAACGGCGGCGATTGTTGCCAGGTCGGCAAGGCTATAACAACTTCGCCGCGAAAGGGCCGGAAAAAACAGGCAATTCAGCTGCGCGACGGGATTCGCACAGGTGATCGGCGCGCCCCGGCGCCACTAACCAGACAATCAGTCGTTGCACGCTATCGGCTGTGAACGCCAGGTCGCCCAGGCCTGCTCCCAGCCCGTGTGGTGGGATACCTGCGCCAGGCTGACGGTTTGCACGCAGCGCACTTCACCGAGGCCATCCAGATAGTGATGCAGTACGCCAGCCGGCACCACGCTATCCGCGTCGCCGGCCAGGTGCCGCTGGGTAACGGCGCGCAGCCGCTCGCGGTAATCCAGCGGCTCCAGCGAACCCTCAAGGGGGCTTAGCTGCCGCAGCTGTACCCAGTAGCGTGGGCTGAGGTTGCCGGCGAGGGTTTGCACGCTGGTGACGTCATCGCGTCGCGCGGCCAGCAGTAGGGCCAGCGCGGCGCCGCCGGAATAGCCGACCAGTTCGAACGTCTGGTTGCCGTAGCGCGCCTTGATCAGATCGAGCGCGCCGTCGAGGCTGCGCAGCACGTCACTGCCGAAGCGCCGACTTGTCCACAGGCTTGCGGCGCACCCCGGCGCGGTGACGAACTGGCAGGGCCGCGCCAGGTACAGGCTGGGCGTCGGATCGCTGAATGCCAGGCGCGCCACCAGCAGATCGCGCGGCGAGGGATCGAGGCTGGGCTGCGACGGCGTCGCCCAGGCCTGACCGTCGCCTTCCAGATAAACGCGCATACGCACCGCTGCCGGCGCCTGGACCGGTGCGCCGAGCAGTAACGGGAAAGGTTGACTGTCGAGCGTTTGCAAGCGCTGCTGGTGCTGGTCGGCAAGCCCGCCAAGCCGCTCTTGCGGCGACTGGCAACCACCCAAGGCAAAGGCCAGCAGCACGCCAATGAGCAGCGCGGCCGGCCTCGCAGGGCGTGCTGTCAGCATCCCGTCAGCTTCGCCTCGCGGCGCTCGCCCGGGAAGAAGAAAGGCCGCAGGCGCACGCCCACGCCGTTACCGACGAACGCCGCCACTAGCCACAACCAGCCGTGAAGGCTGCCGGAAGCGATGCCACTGAAGTAGGCGCCGATGTTGCAGCCATAGGCCAGGCGCGAGCCGTAACCGAGCAGGAGGCCGCCGATCACCGCTGCCACCAGCGAACGCAACGGGATATTCAGGTTCGGCGCAAAGCGCCCGGCCAGGCCGGCAGCCAGCAGCGCACCGATGACGATGCCGATGTCCATCACCGTGGTGATGTCTTCCCACAGCGGCGCAGCCAGCGCCTGGGCATTGGCCGGCTGCTGCCAGAACGCCCAGGACGATACCTCGACGCCGCCGCCCTGCAACACCTTGGCGCCCCACAGCGCGAACGCCGAGGTGATACCCCAGGGGCGCCCGGCCAGCGCCAGGGTGGCGAAGTTGAGCAGCGCCAGCAGCACCGCGCCCCAGATCAGCGGCCAGGGGCCACGCAGGAAACGCTGCCAGCCCTGATGCTCGCTCGACGCCGCTCGCTCCAGGCTGCCGTGACGGCGCAACTCCAGGCGCGCGCTCAATGCCGCGATGGCGGCGAACAGCGCCAGGCTGACGACCAGCGCCGGCACCAGGCCCAGGCTGGTGACGATGGAGGTCGGCGGCAGGCTCGGCAGTGCCGACCACCACTCCAGGTGATGGGTAGCGACCACGCCGCCGATGATGAAGAACAGCAGGGTCACCAGCATCCGCGCGTTGCCGCCGCCCACGGTGAACAGCGTGCCGGATGCGCAACCGCCGCCCAGCTGCATGCCGATGCCGAAGATGAAGGCGCCGACGATCACCGAGGTACCCGCTGGCGCCACCAGCCCCTTGACCGGTGTACCGAACAAGGTACCTGCCGACAGCGCCGGGAAGAACAGCAGCACGGCGATGGCCAGCATCACCATCTGCGCACGCAGGCCTGCGCCACGGCGCTCGTTGAGCAGCACGCGCCAGGCCGACGTGAAGCCGAACGCCGCGTGATAGAGCACCAGGCCCAGCGCACCACCGACGATGAACAACAACGCCTGACGCCCGCTGACCGCGAAGGTGAGGGCCAGCGCGCCGGCCAGCAGCAGCGCCACGGCCACCAGCGGCGTACCCGGACGGTTGACCGGTGCCGCAGCGGGAACGGAAAGATTCATATAGACCTTCGCATGACCAATTGAAATGGTCGGCTATTCTAGCCTGTCCCGGGTAACCCGGTGTGCCGCTGCTTAGATCGAATGCTGAAAAGGTTATGCCATCAGCGGCGTAGTCAGAACGTGCAATCGGCGGGATGAATGGACTGGCCGGATCACGGCGTACCGAACCCTCCTCTATCTTTTCTGCTTCGACTTTGTGGGAGGGCGCCATGCGCCCGAAAGCTTAGCGGGCATGGACTAGGCGTCCCCACCCGCTCCCACTGGCTAGAGAAGATTCGGCCTCCCCACCCACTCCCACGATATCGAGGCCGACAGATAAAAAAGGGGCCTTGCGGCCCCAGAGGTTAATCGGTGGTAATCAGGCTTCGACTTCGATCAGCACTTCGCCCGGGTTGACGCGGTCGCCCTTGGCCACGTGCACGGCTTTCACGGTGCCGGCGATTGGCGCCTGCACTTCGGTTTCCATCTTCATCGCTTCGGTGATCAGCACGGCCTGGCCGGCCTTGACGGTGTCGCCTTCCTTGACCAGCACGTCGACGATGTTGCCGGGCATGCTGGTGCTCACGTCACCCGGTGCGCTGGCGCTGCGGCGTTTGCTGCCGGTACCGCCGGCGACGTAGTCGTTGAGCGCCTCGAACACCACTTCCTCGGGCATGCCGTCGATGGACAGGTAGAAGTGGCGCTTGCCCTCGCCCTTCACGCCGACGCCGGTGATGTCCACGCGGTAGCTTTCGCCGTGCACGTCGATGATGAACTCGGTCGGCACGCCCGCACCGCCGGCCGCCGCCACGCCGCTGCCATCGGGAATCGGCAGCAGGGCTTCGGGTTGCAGGGTGCCAGCCTCGCGCTCTTCGAGGAACTTGCGGCCGATGTCCGGGAACATGGCGAAGGTCAGCACGTCTTCCTCGCTCTTGGCCAGCTCGCCGATCTGCCCGCGCAGCTTGTCCATTTCCGGCTTGAGCAGGTCGGCCGGGCGCACGTCGATCACCTCTTCATTACCGATGGCCTGCTTGCGCAGCTGCTCGTTGACCTTGCCCGGTGCCTGGCCGTAGCCGCCCTGCAGGTAGAGCTTCACTTCGTTGGTGATGGTCTTGTAGCGCTCGCCGGCCAGCACGTTGAAGAACGCCTGGGTGCCGACGATCTGCGAGGTCGGCGTGACCAGCGGCGGGAAGCCGAGGTCCTCGCGCACCCGCGGGATCTCCGCCAGCACTTCGTTCATGCGGTTCAGCGCGCCCTGCTCCTTGAGCTGGTTGGCGAGGTTGGAAATCATCCCGCCCGGCACCTGGTTGACCTGCACGCGGGTGTCCACGGCGGTGAATTCGCTTTCGAACTGGTGGTACTTCTTGCGCACGGCGTGGAAGTACATGCCGATTTCCTGGATCAGCGACAGATCCAGGCCGGTGTCGTATTCGCTGCCCTTGAGTGCGGCGACCATCGACTCGGTGCCTGGGTGGCTGGTGCCCCAGGCGAAGCTCGAGATGGCCGTGTCGATGTGGTCGGCGCCCGCTTCGACGGCCTTGAGCTGGCACATCGAGCCCAGGCCCGCGGTGTCGTGACTGTGGATGAATACCGGCAGGTCGATCTCCGCCTTCAGCGCCTTGACCAGATCGGCGGTGGCATAGGGCGTGAGCAGGCCGGCCATGTCCTTGATGGCGATGGAGTCGATACCCATGGCCTGCATGGCTTTACCCTGTGCGACGAAGGCCGCGACGGTGTGCACGGGGCTGGTGGTGTAGGCGATGGTGCCTTGGGCGTGCTTGCCGCTGGCCTTCACCGCCTCGATGGCCACCTGCAGGTTACGCACGTCGTTCATGGCGTCGAAGATGCGGAATACGTCGATGCCGCTTTCCGCCGCCTTGGCGACGAAGGCACGCACCACGTCGTCGCTGTAGTGACGGTAGCCGAGCAGGTTCTGGCCACGCAGGAGCATCTGCAGCCGGGTGTTGGGCAGCGCCGCGCGCAGTTGGCGCAGGCGCTCCCACGGGTCTTCCTTGAGGAAGCGCACGCAGGCATCGAAGGTCGCGCCGCCCCAGACTTCCAGCGACCAGTAGCCGACCTTGTCGAGCTTGTCGCAGATCGGCAGCATGTCTTCGGTGCGCATGCGGGTGGCCAGCAGGGACTGGTGGGCGTCACGCAGGATGGTGTCGGTAACCGTGATCTTTCTTGTCATGGTGCGTTCCTCACAGGCCGGCATGGGCGGCGATGGCGGCGGCGATGGCCAGGGCCAGTTCGCCCGGCTTGCGTTT
The DNA here is from genome assembly GCF_001945445.1 of Pseudomonas sp. PA27(2017). Lineage (GTDB taxonomy): Bacteria > Pseudomonadota > Gammaproteobacteria > Pseudomonadales > Pseudomonadaceae > Aquipseudomonas. The sequence continues at coordinate 3,786 of NZ_MSXW01000009.1, read as the reverse complement.
GATCGAGTAGTTCAAGAGCTCGGGGTGGTTGTCGACGAAGCTGGTGTTGAAGCGCCCACTGCGGAATTCGTCGTTGGCGAGAATCTGCTGGTAGTAGGTGGCGGTGGTCTTCACGCCCTGCACGCGCATGTCGTCCAGCGCCCGGGAGCCGCGGGCCAGGGCTTCTTCCCAGGTCAGCGCCCAGACGATCAGCTTCAGGCACATGGAGTCGTAGTACGGCGGAATGGTGTAGCCGGTGTAGATCGCCGTATCGGTGCGCACACCGGGGCCGCCGGGGGCGTAGTAACGGGTGATCTTGCCGAACGAGGGCAGGAAGTTGTTACGCGGATCCTCGGCGTTGATGCGGAATTGCAGCGCGAAGCCGCGGTACTGGATGTCTTCCTGCTTGATCGACAGCGCCAGGCCCGAGGCGATGCGGATCTGCTCGCGAACGATATCGATGCCGGTGATTTCCTCGGTGATGGTGTGCTCCACCTGCACCCGGGTATTCATCTCCATGAAGTACACCTCGCCCTCGGCGAGCAGGAACTCCACGGTGCCTGCGTTCTCGTAGCCCACCGCCTGTGCGGCGCGCACGGCGAGGTCGCCAATGTAGGCGCGCTGCTCCGGGGTGAGCTGCGGGCTGGGGGCGATCTCGATGAGCTTCTGGTTGCGCCGCTGGATCGAGCAGTCACGCTCGTACAGGTGCACGGTATTGCCGAAGCTGTCGGCGAGGATCTGCGCCTCGATGTGCTTGGGGTTGACGATGCATTTTTCCAGGAACACTTCCGCACTGCCGAAGGCCTTGGTGGCCTCGGAGATTACCCGCGGGAATGCCTGTTCCAGCTCCTCGCGGCTGTTGCAGCGGCGAATGCCGCGGCCGCCACCGCCGGAGGTGGCCTTGAGCATGACCGGGTAGCCGATGCGGTCACCTTCGCGCAGCGCCTCGGCGATATCCGCGACGTTGCCTTCAGTACCCGGCGTCACCGGCACACCGGCCTTGATCATGCTGCGTCGCGCTTCGGTCTTGTCGCCCATGCGGCGGATGACCTCGGCGCTCGGGCCGATGAACTTGATGCCGCGCTCGGCGCAGATTTCCGCCAGCTCGGCATTCTCGGAAAGAAAGCCATAGCCGGGGTGCAACGCATCACAGCCGGTTTCCACGGCCAGGTTCACCAGCTTGCGCGGGTTGAGGTAGCCGGCCAGCGGATCGTCACCGATACCGTAGGCCTCATCGGCACGTTTGACGTGCAGCGCCTGACGGTCGGCATCCGAATAGATGGCCACCGAACGAATGTTCATTTCGGCGCAGGCCCGCACGATGCGCACCGCAATCTCGCCACGGTTGGCGATCAGGATTTTCTTGATCACGAGCCAACATCCTCGATCACGTGAACAGGCAACCCTTGAAGGGTCGATATATGACCGAATGATTCCAGACCGGTCTTTGGTCAAACCCTACGCCGCTGTAACAATTAACCAAAATCAATATTTGTTGGGTTCTGCATAAGTAAAAACTTATGCTCTGCGAACAAGAAACCACCCGAGTGGTGAATAAAATTCGCAAGTCATTGTTACGCATGACCTTTCGGCAGCTTCAGGTATTTCGCTCGGTGTGCGATCACCGCTCCTACAGCCGCGCTGCCGAAGAAATGGCCCTCACTCAGCCGGCCGTGAGCCTGCAGATTCGCCAGCTCGAAGAGCTGCTCGGCCAGCCTCTGTTCGACTACGTGGGCAAGAAGCTCTACCTGACCGAAGCTGCCGAAGCGCTGCAGCGGGCCAGCGAGGACATCTTCGGGCGCCTGGAGAGCCTCGACATGCAGCTCGCCGATCTCAAGGGCTCGCTACAAGGGCAACTGAGCCTGGCAATCGAATCAAGCGCGAAGTACTTCGTTCCCCACCTTTTCGCCGCTTTTCGCCGCGAACACCCAGAAGTCAGCCTGCAGCTCACGGTGGTCAACCACACCCAGGCGGTGAGGCGGTTGAGCGCCAACCGCGACGACCTGTTGATCATGTCCCAGGTGCCATCGGACATGGCCCTGGAATTTCTGCCCTTTCTCAACAACCCGATCATCGCCGTGGCGCCCCCGGACCATCCGCTGAGCCAGGCCGAGACCCTGCAATTACAGGACCTCTGCGACTGGCCGCTGCTGGTACGCGAGCCGGGCTCGGGTACACGCCGCGCCTGCGAGGAGTACTGCCACCAGAAGCGCGCCCACTTCGCGCAGATCCAGGAGGTCGGCTCCATGGAGGGCCAGCGCGAGGGCGTACTGGCCGGTCTGGGCCTGGCGCTGATTCCACGCCACGCAGTGCGCCGCGAGCTGCAGCTGGGCCTGCTGCGCGAGCTGCCGGTGGCCGAGCTGCCACTGCTGCGCAGCTGGTGCGTGCTGCACCCGCGCGGCAAGCACCTGTCGCCGGTGGCCCAGGCGTTCTTCAACTTCGTGCGCAACCAGCGCACGCAGATCGGCGCGCTGGCCGAGCAGTTCAGTGGCGTGGGCAATTCGCTGTAGGGCTTTCGTATATGATGGCGAGGGTCTGTACGAAAAGTTTCCGAGCGAAGGTCAGGCGAGGCAAAAATCGGTGAGGAACGGACTGGGCTCGCACGCGAGTTTACGAGCTGTAAATGAGCATTCCGACTGCGCTGGCAATCCAGCCGACTTTTAACGAAGCATCACCGAGCGCAGGTACTTTTCGTACCGAGCCTGGAGCTCTTGTTTGGCAGGTGCCATTTTGCCCTTATCCCCTGAAAATGCGCCCAATCTGGGTATCGTGCCGCCCGCGTCGGAGGTGATCACCCGGCACCTGCGCGACGCCATCGTTGCCGGCCGCTTCGCCGAGGACGAGCCGATCCGCCAGGACGAGATCGCCCGGCTGTTCAACGTCAGCAAGATTCCCGTGCGCGAAGCGCTCAAGCGTCTGGAGGCCGAGGGCCTGGTGGTGTTCCAGCGCAACCGCGGGGCGATGGTCACACGCATCGCCGAGGCGGAGCTGGCGCAGATGTTCGAGGTGCGCATCCTGCTCGAGGACAAGGCGCTGCGCCTGGCGATCCCCAACATGAGCGACGCGACCTTCGCCGAGGCCGAGCGCATCTGCGAAGCGTTCATCGGCGAGCACGACGTCGGCCACTGGGCTGCACTCAACTGGGCGCTGCACGCCTGTCTTTACGAGCCGGCGCAGCGGCCCTATCTGGTCAACCTGATCCGCTCGATCCACGACAAGCTGGAGCGCTACCTGCGGCTGCAGATGAGCCTTTCCGAGGGCAAGGATCGCGCCGACCAGGAGCACCGCGAGATCATCGCCGCCTGCCAGGCCGGGGACGTGGAACACGCCGCAGCGCTGCTCGAGCAGCACATCACCGGCGTGTGTCGGAGCTTGTTCGAGCATTTGCCTGGCCGGCAGTGAGTTGGCGGCCCCGCCAGACAGCGCTCTATCTTGTGCGGGAGCCGTGACCTCACGGCGAATGGCACTCACGACGCCGCTTTTGCGGGATGGCCACGATCGCTTCGCCCCGGGTCGGGGCTCCTACGGGTGTAATGACTTCTCCCGATCCTGTGGGAGCCGTGACCTCACGGCGAATAGCACTCACGACGCCGCTTTTACGGGATGGCCACGATCGCTTCGCCCCGGGTCGGGGCTCCTACGGGTGTAATGACTTCTCCCGATCCTGTGGGAGATTCTATGTCAAGGATCCCCCTTTTTCGGGGTTGTAATCGACCTGCTTCTGCATCAGCGCAAAGGCGATACGAGCGAGTTTACGGGCCAGGATGGTCAGGGCTTCTGTTCGCTTGAGCCCACGCTTGAGGTAGC
>NZ_MSXW01000035.1 GCF_001945445.1 Pseudomonas sp. PA27(2017) | reverse complement strand
GTCAGCAGATCCCGGTTACCGGCACTGTCGGTGGCGATGCCAAAGTGGGCGATACCGTCACCCTGACCGTCAATAGCAAGGAGTTCACCGGTTCGGTCGTTACCAATCCAAATGGCACGCTCGGTTTCAGCATCAACGTCCCAGGCGCTGATCTGGTCGCCGATGCCGGCAAGACCGTAACTGCAAGTATCTCGACCACAGATGCCGCCGGCAACGTCGGCACTGCGACAGACACCGAAGGCTACAGCGTCGACGTCACCGCACCGGTGCCGACCATTACGCTGGACGCCAATATCACCGCCGACGACGTGATCAACAGCACCGAAGCCACACAGCAAATCCCGGTTACCGGTACCGTCGGTGGCGATGCCAAAGTGGGCGATACCGTCACCCTGACCGTCAATGGCAAGGAGTTCACCGGTTCGGTCGTTACCAATCCAAATGGCACGCTCGGTTTCAGCATCGACGTCCCAGGCGCTGACTTGGTCGCGGACGCTGGCAAAACCATCACCGCCAGCATCAGCACTACCAACGCAGCAGGCAATGTCGGTACGGCCACGGATAGCGAAGGCTATAGCGTCGACGTCACCGCCCCAGTTCCGACCATCACGCTGGACGCCAACATCACTGCCGATGACGTAATCAACATCGCCGAGGCGAGTCAGCAAATTCCGGTCACTGGCACCGTGGGTGGCGATGCGAAGGTCGGTGACACTGTCACCCTCACTGTGAACGGCAAGACCTTCACGGGTCAGGTTCAGGCGAACAACACCTTCAGCATCAACGTTCCAGGCGCTGATCTAGTCGCCGATGCCGGCAAGACCATCAATGCCAGCATCAGCACCACCGATGCCGCAGGCAACGTGGGTAGCGCAGCTACGTCTGAGGGCTATAGCGTCGACGTCACCGCTCCGGTGCCAACCATCACCCTCGACGCCAACATTACCGCTGATGACGTGATCAACAGTACCGAAGCCACGCAGCAAATCCCGGTTACCGGTACCGTCGGTGGCGATGCCAAAGTCGGTGACACCGTCACTTTGACCGTTAACGGTAAAACCTTCACGGGTCAGGTTCAGGCGAACAACACTTTCAGCATCAACGTCCCAGGCGCTGATCTGGTCGCCGATGCCGGCAAGACCATCAATGCCAGCATCAGCACCACCGATGCCGCCGGCAACGTCGGCACTGCGACAGACACCGAAGGCTATAGCGTCGACGTCACCACACCCGTGCCGACCATTACGCTCGATGCCAACATCACCGCTGATGACGTGATCAACAGCACCGAAGCCACGCAGCAAATCCCGGTTACCGGTACCGTCGGTGGCGATGCGAAGGTCGGTGATACTGTCACCCTCACTGTGAACGGCAAGACCTTCACGGGTCAGGTTCAGGCGAACAACACCTTCAGTATCAACGTTCCAGGCGCTGATCTCGTGGACGATGCGGGCAAAACCATTAATGCCAGTATCTCCACCACTGATGCGGCAGGCAACGTGGGCACGGCAGTTACGTCCGAAGGCTACAGCGTTGACGTCACAGCCCCAGTTCCGACCATCACGCTGGACGCCAACATCACTGCCGATGACGTGATCAATATTGCCGAGTCCGGTCAGCTGATCCCGGTAACCGGCACCGTCGGCGGCGACGCCAAGGTTGGTGACACCGTTACCCTGACCGTCAACGGTAAGGATTTCACCGGTGCTGTCGTGGCTAATCCCAATGGCACCTTGGGTTTCAGCATCAACGTCCCAGGCGCTGACTTGGTCGCGGACGCTGGCAAAATCATCACCGCCAGCATCAGCACTACCGACGCAGCAGGCAATGTCGGTACGGCCACGGATAGCGAAGGCTACAGCGTCGATGTCACAGCACCAGTCCCGACCATTACGCTCGATGCCAATATCACCGCCGATGACGTAATTAACATTGCCGAGTCCGGTCAGCTGATCCCGGTAACCGGCACCGTCGGCGGCGACGCCAAGGTTGGTGACACCGTTACCCTGACCGTCAACGGTAAGGATTTCACCGGTGCTGTCGTGGCTAATCCCAATGGCACCTTGGGTTTCAGCATCAACGCCCCCGGCGCTGACTTGGTCGCGGACGCTGGCAAAATCATCACCGCCAGCATCAGCACTACCGACGCAGCAGGCAATGTCGGTACGGCCACGGATAGCGAAGGCTACAGCGTCGATGTCACAGCACCAGTCCCGACCATTACGCTCGATGCCAACATCACTGCCGATGACGTAATCAACATTGCCGAGTCGAGTCAGCAGATTCCGGTAACCGGCACCGTCGGTGGCGATGCCAAAGTGGGCGATACCGTCACTCTGACCGTTAACGGCAAGGAGTTCACCGGTCAGGTTCAGGCCGACAAAACCTTCAGCATCAATGTTCCCGGCGCAGACCTCGTTGCTGACACCGGCAAGACGATCACCGCCAGCATCAGCACCACCGATGCCGCCGGCAACGTCGGCACTGCGACAGACACCGAAGGCTATAGCGTCGACGTCACCGCACCGGTGCCGACCATTACGCTGGACGCCAATATCACCGCCGACGATGTGATCAACAGCACCGAAGCCACACAGCAAATCCCGGTTACCGGTACCGTCGGTGGCGATGCCAAGGTTGGCGATACCGTCACCCTCACAGTGAATGGTAAGAACTTCACCGGCCTGGTGACCAATGCCAACGGCACCCTTGGTTTCAGCATCAACGTACCAGGCGCTGATCTGGTCGCCGATGCCGGCAAGACCATCAATGCCAGCATCAGCACCACCGATGCCGCCGGCAACGTCGGCACTGCAACAGACACCGAAGGCTATAGCGTCGACGTCACGGCCCCAGTTCCGACCATCACGCTGGACGCCAATATCACCGCCGACGACGTGATCAACATCGCCGAGTCCGGTCAGCAGATCCCGGTAACCGGCACCGTCGGCGGTGACGCCAAGGTCGGTGACACCGTCACCCTGACCGTCAATGGCAAGGAGTTCACTGGTTCGGTCGTTGCCAACCCAAATGGCACGCTGGGCTTTAGCATTAATGTGCCCGGAGCCGATCTGGCCGCTGATGGCGATCGCACCATCGACGCCAGCGTCAGAACCATCGATGCCGCAGGCAACGTTGGTGTTGGTATCGATACCGAAAGCTATCGCGTCGACATCACGCCGCCTGCAGCGGCAATCGATATCGTCAAGATTTCCGAAGACACGGGAACTCCCGGGGACTTCATCACCCGTGACAGCACCCTGACCATAAGCGGTACGGTCGGCCCTCTGGGCGCCGGCGAAAAAGCGCAGATCAGCGTGGACGGCGGCAGCACCTGGACGAACCTGACCGTCAGCAACGGCAACTGGGATTACGCGGATGGCCGCACTCTCTCGCTGGGTGATCACACCTATCAGGTTCGCGTCATCGACGATGCGGGTAACGTGGGCTCCACCGACACCCAGAAAGTCACCATCATCGCCAACCAGGATCCGGTTGCGGTTAACGACCCTGGCATGGCTGCCGGGCTCACCGGCCAGTATTACGCCTACCACGAAGGGGCGAACCTGGATGGGGCGAACCTGACCTCCCTGGCTCAGGTGCGCGCCTTTATCGCCGCCAACTCGCCTGATGCCGCCTTCGTGGCGAAGAACATCAACTACAGCCTGAGTGGTGGTGACCTCGGCGGTAATAACAATCTGCAATCATTCCTGGGCTCTGACGCGGCATCGTTGAACGTCGACCCGGAAAACAGCAGTGACGCGATCATCAGACTCAGCGGCACTTTGCAATTGCAGGCAGGTAACTACCAGTTCCAGGTCAGGGCGGACGACGGCTACAGCATCTCGATCGATGGTGTGATCGTCTCGAGGTTCGACGGTAACCAGTCGCCAAGCACCAATAGTGGCTCGTTCACCATCAGTGAACCCGGCGCGCATACCATCGAGATCATCTACTGGGATCAGGGCGGCCAAGCCGTACTGCAACCCACGCTGAGTTTCGCTGGTGGCCCTTATCAGCCGCTGGGCAACTACTCTCCGGCCCAGGCCAACCCTGCGCTGGTAACCGGGCACGACAATGCCTTGACGATCTCCCAGGCAACCCTGCTCGCCAACGACAGCGACGCGGACGGTGACAGCCTGCGTATCGTCGGCGTGGACAATCCCAAGCATGGCACCGTTACGCTGAACGACAACGGCACCATCACCTTCACACCCGCAAGCAATTACTACGGCCCCGCTTCGTTCAGCTACACCGTCAGCGATGGCAATGGTGGAACCAGCAAAGCCACGGTTACGGTGAACGTAACGGGCGACGCGGCTGCGAGTATCGGCGCGGTCAGCAACGCCGTGGACAGCACCGGGAGCCAGGTGGACGAAGGCGACAGCGCCGTATTCACCGTCAACCTGAGCACTGCCAGCCTAACCACCACGACCTTCAGCCTGGCGCTGAATGCTGGTACCGCAACAGCGGGCAGTGATTACAACGGCACGCTGACCAACCAGAGCTTCAGCAACGGCGTTACTTACAATGCTGCCAATGGAACCGTCACCGTGCCCGCGGGCGTTTCCAGCTTCACCGTCACCGTGCCGACGATCAATGACAGCGTCTTCGAGCCGACCGAAAGCTTCAGCCTGACCGTTGGCGGCAAAACCGGTACCGCGACCATTTTCGACAATGATGCCGCTCCAGCTATCAATACCGTCAGCGCTGCAGTTGACAGTAATGGCGGCCAAGTCGACGAAGGCGACAATGCCGTCTTTACCGTCAACCTGAACAATGCCAGCAGCACGCCGACCACGTTCAGCCTGGCGCTGAATGCCGGTACCGCAACGGCTGGCAGTGACTACAACGGCACGCTGACCAACCAAAGCTTCAGCAACGGCGTGACCTACAACGCTGCCAACGGAACCGTTACCGTGCCGGCGGGCGTCACCAGCTTCACGGTTACCGTGCCGACGATCAATGACACCGTTTTCGAGCCAACTGAAACCTTCAGCCTGACCGTAGGTGGCAAGACTGGTACCGCGACCATCATCGATAACGACGCAGCGCCGACTGTCAGTACCGTCAGCTCGGCTGTCGACAGCACCGGCGGCCAGGTCGATGAAGGTGACAACGCCGTGTTCACCGTCAACCTCACCAACGCCAGCAGCACGCCGACTACGTTTAGCCTGGCGTTGAACGCGGGCACCGCGACGGCGGGTAGTGACTACAACGGCACGCTCACCAACCAGAGCTTCAGCAATGGCGTGACCTATAACGCCGCTACTGGCCAGGTTACCGTCCCGGCTGGCGTCACCAGCTTCAGCGTCACGGTGCCGACGATCAACGACACCGTCTTCGAGCCGACCGAAACCTTTACGCTGACTGTCGGTGGCAAGACCGGTACGGCCACGATCATCGACAACGATACAGCGCCGACTGTCAGCACCGTCAGCTCGGCTGTGGACAGCACCGGCGGCCAGGTCGATGAAGGTGACAACGCCGTGTTCACCGTCAACCTCACCAATGCCAGCAGCACGCCGACCACCTTCAGTCTCGCGCTGAATGCGGGCACCGCAACGGCGGGTAGTGACTACAACGGCACACTGACCAACCAAAGCTTCAGCAATGGCGTGACCTATAACGCCGCTAACGGAACCGTTACCGTGCCAGCGGGCGTCACCAGCTTCACCGTCACCGTTCCCACGCTCGACGACACCGTCTTCGAGCCGACCGAAAGCTTCAGCCTGACCGTAGGTGGCAAAACCGGCACTGCGACCATCATCGACAACGATACGGCGCCTACCGTTAGCACCGTCAGCTCGGCGGTCGACAGCACCGGTGGGCAAGTGGATGAAGGTGACAACGCCGTCTTCACCGTCAACCTGAGCAACGCCAGCAGCACGCCGACTACGTTTAGCCTGGCGTTGAATGCCGGTACCGCAACGGCTGGCAGTGACTACAACAGCACGCTCACCAACCAAAGCTTCAGCAACGGCGTGACCTACAACGCCGCCAACGGAACCGTCACCGTGCCGGCGGGCGTCACCAGCTTCACGGTTACGGTGCCGACCATCAATGACACCGTTTTCGAGCCAACTGAAACCTTCAGCCTGACCGTAGGTGGCAAGACCGGTACCGCGACCATCATCGACAACGATGCAGCGCCTACCGTTAGCACCGTCAGTTCGGCTGTCGACAGCACCGGCGGCCAGGTCGATGAAGGTGACAACGCCGTGTTCACCGTCAACCTCACCAATGCCAGCAGCACGCCGACCACCTTCAGTCTCGCGCTGAATGCGGGCACCGCAACGGCGGGTAGTGACTACAACGGCACACTGACCA
>NZ_MSXW01000008.1 GCF_001945445.1 Pseudomonas sp. PA27(2017) | reverse complement strand
CCCTGGCCATCGCCAACGACACCGAGTTCGGCCTGGGCGCCGGCGTGTGGACGCGCGACATCAACCGCGCCTACCGCATGGGCCGCGGCATCAAGGCCGGGCGCGTGTGGACCAACTGCTACCACCTGTACCCGGCGCACGCTGCCTTTGGCGGCTATAAAAAGTCCGGGGTCGGGCGCGAAACCCACAAGATGATGCTCGACCACTATCAGCAGACCAAAAACCTGCTGATCAGCTACGACATCAACCCGCTGGGCTTCTTTTAAATCGTTCAAGCATTACGAAGAACGCGGCCTGGACTTAATGCCATTCTGTCTAAGGTTCGGGCCGCGAACGACGTTGCTATGATTGGCCGCACCCCGCGGCGGATGGGTCGGTCCGGCAGCAAGGCCGCCATCGTTTCGCGCCGGGGTCGACGCTCCTACGCGCATGGGCTCCGGTGGCCTTCCCAGGTCACTGTGCAGGCTGGCTGAGCCGAAGACCAAAAACGCGGCCTTGGCCGCGTTTTTTTAGCTGCCGGCGCCGCGTTGCAAGGCGCTTTGCAGCGGCAGATCCCAGGGCGGGGTCGGGCCAAAGCGGTTTTTCAGGAACTCCAGCAGTAGCCGGCTGCGTGAGTCGGTATCGCGCTGCAAGCGCAGCGCATAGATGCCGCTGGGCTCAGGCGCCGGCAGGCCGTTGTCGCAGAACAGTGCCACCAGCTCGCCACGCACCAGGTATTCGCTGACCAGCCAGGTCGGCAGATGCGCCACGCCCAGGCCGGCGAGCACGCTGAATACCAGCGTCTCGGCATTGTTGGCCGTCATGCGCAGGCGGCGAGGGCGGTACATGGCGAGCTTGCCGCCATTCTCGAAACGCCAGGCATAGGCGGGGGCGAGGCCATCCCAGTCCAGGCCATCGTGTTCCAGCAGTTCTGCCGGGGTTCGCGGCACACCCCGGCGCTCCAGATACGCCGGGCTGGCGCATACCACGCGAACCATCGGCGAAAGCGGCGTCGCCACCAGGCGGGTATCGGCCAGGGGGCCGATGCGCAGCACCAGGTCTACCTCGCCCAGGTGCGCGCCATGCAGGTCGATGAAGCTGTCGATCAGCCGCAGTTGCACGTCCAGGCCAGGGTAGGCGGTGAGAAAGTCGGCAATCGCCGGCGCCAGGTGCCGACGGCCGAACGGCGCCGGGGAGTCGATGCGAATCAGCCCCTCCGGCGCGCTACTCAGCGACACGGCCTCGGCACGCGCCAGGTGCAGCTCGGCGAGAATCCTCCGGGCCCGCTCGGCGAACGCCAAGCCGGCTGGCGTTGCCCGCACCGCATGGGTGCTACGGCTGAACAGGCTGCAATCGAGGGAGCGCTCCAGGGCGTCGATACGCCGCGAAACCGCTGAAGGCGTCAGCGGGTGCAGGCGGGCTGCAGCGGAGAAGCTGCCGCTTTCCAGCACATCGAGAAACAGACTGAGCTGGTCGGTTAAGGCATCAGGATTCATGTGGATCTCGCTGTGCGTATTTCGCACAGCCATTATGCCGGGCTATGCGTTACCCATCCAGCCGCCGATGGGTAGCATGCGCTCATCCTGTTTGAACGAGATGAACCATGGATCTGCTCGCATTCGCCCTGAATATCCTGCTCGGCCTGGCCCTTGGCACCCTTGGCGGGCTGTTCGGGATTGGCGGCGGTCTGATCGCGATTCCGGCGCTGGGCGTATTGTTCGGCCTGGATCAGCAGCTGGCCCAGGGTACCGCGCTGGTCATGGTGGTGCCCAACGTGCTGCTGGCGCTGTGGCGTTATCACCAGCGCAACCGCATCGACCTGCGTCATGCCCTGGCGCTGGCATTGAGCAGTTTCGTGTTCGCGCTGTTCGGGGCGAGTTGGGCGGTCAATCTCGACCCCGAATCGATGCGCCTGGCGTTCGTCGGCTTTCTGGTCGCGCTGGCGTTCTACAACCTGCTGCGCATGTTGATGCGCCCGCCGGCTGCGTCGGGCCAGTTGCGCCATCCTTGGCCCTGGCTGACCGTGCTGGGAAGCGGGTCGGGCCTACTGGGCGGGCTTTTCGGTGTCGGTGGCGCCGTGATCGCCACGCCGATTCTCACCAGCGTATTCGGTACTTCCCAGGTGGTGGCCCAGGGCCTTTCGCTGGCGCTGGCGGCGCCCAGTACCGGGGTGACGCTGGCCACCTACGCCCTGCACGACCATGTGCAATGGGCCCTGGCCATTCCGCTGGCGATCGGCGGGCTGCTCAGCATCAGCTGGGGCGTGCGCCTGGCTCACGCCTTGCCCGAGCGCATCCTGCGCGTGCTGTTCACGGCTTTCCTGCTGATCTGCGCGCTGATGCTCGGGCTGAAGACCTGAGGCGTCACGCGCCGTCCGACGAGCCTGCACGCCGCGCTGGCGTGCCTTGCCGCCAATCGCCTTGGCATTGCGCTACAATGCGCGCCGAATTTGGCCCGCTCGAGAGTTACCCCCATGTCCGTTTGTCAGACACCCATCATCGTCGCCCTGGATTTCCCGACCCGTGAGGCGGCACTTGCCCTGGCCGATCAGCTCGATCCGAAACTGTGCCGGGTGAAGGTGGGCAAGGAGCTGTTCACCAGCTGTGCGTCGGACATCGTCGCCACCTTGCGCGATCGCGGCTTCGAGGTGTTTCTCGACCTCAAATTCCACGACATCCCCAATACCACCGCCATGGCCGTCAAGGCCGCCGCGGAAATGGGTGTGTGGATGGTCAACGTGCATTGCTCCGGTGGCCTGCGCATGATGAGCGCCTGTCGCGAGGTGCTGGACGCCTTCAACGGCCCGGTGCCGTTGCTGATCGGCGTGACCGTGCTGACCAGCATGGAGCGCGAGGACCTGGCCGGCATCGGCCTGGACATCGAGCCCCAGGAGCAGGTGCTGCGCCTGGCCGCGCTGGCTCAGAAGGCCGGCATGGATGGTCTGGTCTGCTCGGCGCTCGAAGCGCCTGCGCTCAAGGCGGCGCAGCCCGCGCTGCAACTGGTGACGCCAGGCATTCGTCCAGCCGGCAGTGCCCAGGACGATCAGCGCCGTATTCTCACGCCGCGTCAGGCCCTGGATGCCGGCTCCGATTACCTGGTGATCGGCCGTCCGATCAGCCAGGCCGCGGATCCGGCCGCCGCCCTGGCCAAGCTGGTCGCCGAGCTGGGTTGACCAGCCTTTCATTTTCGTGCGGCGCTCGCTGCCGCACCCATTGCATTGCAGGTAACGCCTCATGAATTCCGTGGAACATTCGCCGCTGGGCAAGAGCAGCGAGTACATCGCCACTTACTCGCCCGAGTTGCTGTTTCCCATTCCCCGCGCCACCAAGTGGGCTGAGCTGGGCTTGAGCGCCGATACGCTGCCGTATCGCGGCGTGGACTACTGGAACTGCTTCGAGCTGTCCTGGCTGCTGCCTTCCGGCAAGCCGGTGGTGGCCATCGGCGAATTCGCGATTCCTGCCGATTCGCCGAATATCATCGAGTCGAAATCCTTCAAGCTGTACCTCAATTCGCTCAACCAGTCGGTGTTCGCCAACTCGGCAGAATTGGTCCGTGTGCTTGAGAAGGATTTGTCCGCCACGGCCGGTAAAACGGTGGCCGTGCGGATCCGCAGCCTGGACGAAGCGGCCCGGGAAGGCCTGGTCGCATTGCCGGGCACCTGCATCGACGACCTGGACGTCAGCATCAGCAATTACGCCGCGCCTCAACCGGAGCTGCTCGCGTGCGACCCGGCCCGTGTCGTTGAAAAGAGCCTGCATAGCCATCTGCTCAAATCCAATTGCCCGGTCACCAGCCAGCCGGACTGGGGCAGCGTGGTGGTCGAGTACCGCGGGGCGGCCCTGGAGCCGGCAAGTCTGCTGGCCTATCTGGTGAGCTTCCGCCAGCACGCGGACTTCCACGAACAGTGCGTGGAGCGCATCTTTCTGGATCTGCAAAAACTACTGAAGCCGGAGTACCTGACCGTCTACGCGCGCTATGTGCGACGTGGTGGTTTGGATATCAACCCTTACCGCACCACGCGGGATGAGGTGCCGCCGAACCGGCGTCTGGTCCGTCAGTAAGGGTCTATCTGATTCGCGCGCTCGCCCAGTCGCAAGGGTGGGCATAAAAAAACCAGCCTCGTGGCTGGTTTTTGGTTTCTGCGCCTGGGATCAGATCCCCATATTGGCCAAGGTCTGCATGATGTTGCGCAGGCTGCCGGCGAGCGTCGGATGGCTCACCTCGAAGCGCTCGACCGCCAGGTTGACGCCGTCGACCAGCGAAGCATCGGGTGTGGTCACCGGCTGCGCCGCCAACTGCAGCTCGATGTCGCGGGCGATCAGTTCGAGCGATTCGCGATCCTCTTCGTTTTCCGGCGGATGTTCGACCAGTTGCTTGCGCAGCTCTTCCAGTTGCTGCTGCAGATGGTTCGCAGGCATGGGACTCTCCCTTTCTTGATAGGCAAGACAATTGACCGTACGACGCGACGAAAGGTCAGTACTTCTTGTCCAACCAGGCCAGTCGGGGCGGGCTGGCTTCAGGGTTTCTCGCCCTTGCTACGCCGAATCTGCAGGTGGTCGAGGCAGGCTGGCAGGTCGGTGAGCTGGTCGATCACCGAGTGAGCGCCTAGCCGATAGAGTGAAAGCGTCGCGTCGGCGCGCAGGCGGTCACGCTGCGCGCCGTCGAGCTGCTGCCAATCGGCTAGCGCGTGGCCTGCCAGTGAACCGCAGGCGGCCAGGCCCACCGTCCACATTCCGGCATTCAAGCCAGCCTGCAAGAGGCGCGGCTCGCCACTCACCAGCACGCAGCCTTCGAGGCGCTCGATACGCAAGGCCGCCAGGGCTTGCCAGCAGGCATCCGGTGCGGGCCAGATGCGCTGGGTGCAGGCCGGCGAGGCCGTCAGCCAGTCGGGCAGGCGACTGGCCAGTTTTTCGGTCAGCGCTTCTGGCAGCTCGTCCATCCAGGCACAGGGCACGTTTTGCTCATGCAGGCTGCGCAGGGTGCTCAGCGCCCCGGGAGTCGGCTCGGCGCAACCGTCCAGTTCCAGGTTGCTTGCAGGCTGGCGGGCCAGGCCACCGCTTTCGCGCACCAGCGCCAGGTGTCGCTGGCGGTTCAGAGACGCGCTTCGTGCGCCGAAATCCACCAGGCAGCCGGACAGGCCGAAAAGGATGGCCGTAAAGGAAGAGGAGGCGGCGCAAAACGCTGGCTGGGGCATGCGATGTCGTTCCCTGGCTATTATCGCTTCGACCTTGCCAAGGCAATGTGACGATGGCGTGACACGCTGCGATCTTCAGACATGCGGTCGCGTGATGCGGCGCCCGGATATCGCGGTGCGCTGCCTATTGGCGGCGGACGGCTTTATACTACGCCGCTGCCGCCGACAGGCCGCGCTCATTAGCCTAGGAGAACAGCAATGCGCTTGATTGGACCCGATTGGATCGCGAGCTTCGGCCGCATGCTGGCTTGTGCCGGCCTGATGGCACTACCGCTGGCAAGCCAGGCGGCAACGGAAGATCCGTGGGAATCGTTCAACCGTCCTATCTTTCGCTTCAACGACACCGTCGACACCTACGCCCTCAAACCACTGGCCCAGGGCTACCGGGCCGTGACGCCGCAGTTCCTGGAAACCGGCGTACACAACGTGTTTCGCAACCTGTGGGAGGTCGGTAACCTGACCAACAACCTGTTGCAGGGCAAGGCCCATGACGCCGGCGTGGATACCAGCCGCCTGTTGCTCAACAGCACCATCGGTGTGCTGGGTTTCTTCGATGTTGCCACCCCTATGGGATTGCAGCGCAGCGACGAAGACTTCGGCCAGACCCTCGGTGTCTGGGGCGTGCAAAGTGGCCCGTACCTGGTACTGCCGCTGCTCGGTCCGAGCTCGCTGCGCGACGCGCCGGCCAGGATTCCAGATAGCTTCCTGACCCCGTATCCCCATATCGATCATGTGCCGACGCGAAACGTGCTGCGTGGCGTCAATGTGGTCGACACCCGCGCCAGCCTGCTGGACGCCGAGCGCATGATCAGTGGCGACAAGTACATCTTCATCCGCAATGCCTACCTGCAGAACCGTGAGTTCCGCGTGCGCGATGGTGATGTGGAAGACGATTTCTAGAAATCGGCAGGGGCGGCTGCCTTAAGGCAGCTGGCCTGAAGGCCATAGGCAGGCGTGATGGAGGCCGGCTCCATCACGTTACAGCGTATTTCAGTTCATGGACGTCACGGCGACGCCGAGAATTTGCCGGCCATCGCCGATGTCCGTCACGCGTACCACTTCAGCGTCGGTTTCCAGCCCCTTGAGCGAATCATGGGTGGACGGGATCAGCACGCTCACCTTGTCGCCCACCTTCGCCTGGCACTGCGCTTCGAGCTGCATGCCGGTGCTCGACAGATCCCGGCACAGCGCAGGAACCGTCTGGCCGCCATGAGTCAGCGTTACCTGGGTCTCCAGGCGCATGCGAATGTAATCGCGCTTTTCCGTGTAATCACGATCATTCTGGCTCATCAGGCTATCCTCATTGAAGGTCGGGGCTGTGCTGCGATTCTTATAACCCCCGCCCATTTGAGGTGTAAAGCCGCTCGGCGGCTAACGGCGCCTGTTGAATCGCGCTGAGGATGGGAGTACCGTCTGCGCCTTGACGCGAACCGTGTACCCGCGCAGGTCGTTGGCTGCGTTTACGCTAACCATCCCCGGCGCAGTTTGCCTGGACACCCCATGCACAAAACCAGTGCCACGTTGCTGCTGATCGATGACGACGAAGTCGTCCGCGCCAGCATTGCAGCCTACTTGGAAGACAGCGGCTTCAACATCCTGCTGGCCAGCAACGGCCTGCAAGGACTCGAAGTGTTCGAACGCGAACGGCCGGACCTGGTCATTTGCGACCTGCGCATGCCCCAGGTCGATGGCCTCGAACTGATCCGCCGCATCAATGCGCTGAAGGTCTCCGCGCCGATCATCGTGGTTTCCGGTGCCGGCGTGATGACCGATGTGGTCGAAGCGCTGCGCCTTGGCGCTGCCGATTACCTGATCAAGCCCCTGGAAGACCTGGCCGTGCTCGAGCACTCGGTGCGGCGCGCTTTGGATCGCGTGCACCTGCGCCAAGAGAACGAGCGTTACCGCGAAAAGCTGGAAACCGCCAATCGCGAGCTGCAGGCCAGCCTGCATCTGCTGCAGGAAGACCAGAACGCTGGCCGTCAGGTGCAGATGAACATGCTGCCGGTCACGCCGTGGGAAGACGAAGGGCTGTCGTTCGCTCACCAGATCATCCCATCGCTGTATTTGTCCGGTGACTTCGTCGATTACTTCCGGGTCGACGAGCGCCGCGTGGCGTTTTACCTGGCAGACGTGTCTGGCCATGGCGCCTCGTCGGCTTTCGTCACCGTGCTGCTCAAGTTCATGACCACGCGCCTGCTATACGAGTCGCGGCGCAACGGCATGCTGCCCGAATTCAAACCGTCTGACGTGCTCAGCCACATCAACCGCGGCCTGATCAACTGCAAGCTGGGCAAGCACGTGACCATGCTCGGCGGGGTGATCGACGAAGAATCCAATCGGCTGACCTACAGCATCGGCGGCCATTTGCCGCTGCCGGTGATGTACACCGGTGGCCAGGCCTATTACCTGGAAGGCCGTGGCTTGCCCGTCGGCCTGTTCAAGGAGGCCGATTACAACAACCTGGAAATCGACCTTCCCGAATCATTCAGCCTGACGTTGTTGTCCGACGGCATTCTCGATTTGCTCGACGGCGACAACCTGCAGGAAAAAGAAGCCTTGCTGCCCAAGCTGGTCAGTGAGGCAGGTGGAACCCTGGATGGGTTGCGTAGCGTGTTTGGACTGGCCAATCTGGCGGAGATGCCGGATGATATCGCCTTGCTGGTGTTAAGCAGGAACCTTGCATGAATCCTGGGATAAGCCCCGGTAGAATCCAGTTTGCCGAGCAGGATGGCACCTTCGTCCTGAAGTTCATCGGCGAAGTGCGCCTGACCCTGTGTTCGGCACTGGACTCCACGATCGAAAAGATTTTCACCGCGCTGAATTTCTCCGCCATCGTCATCGACCTGACGGAAACGCGCAGCATCGACAGCACCACCCTCGGGCTGCTGGCCAAGCTGTCGATTCTGTCGCGGCAGAAGGTCGGCCTGCTACCGACGGTGGTGACCACCCACGCCGACATCACGCGGCTTTTGCAGTCGATGGGCTTCGATCAGGTGTTCAACATCATCGACCAGCCCTACGAGTGCCCGGACTGCCTGGCCGACTTGCCATCGCAGGACCAGTCGGAAGACGTGGTGCGGGCCCACGTACTGGAGGCGCATCGCATCCTGATGGGCCTTAACGAGTCGAACCGCGCGGCCTTTCATGACCTGGTGAGCGCGCTCGAACAGCATCCCTGAAATGCGGGCATAAAAAACGGGGCGCCGACATGATCGGCGCCCCGTTTTTGCTTTAGCGTCAGCTGTTGGTAACGAGCAGCTTTTCCAGTTTTTCCTGGTCGCGAGCGAACCCACGGATGCCTTCGGCGAGCTTTTCGGTGGCCATGGCGTCTTCGTTCATGTCCCAGCGGAACTGGCTTTCGCTGATCCGCGCTTCGCTCTGCCCGGACACCTCGGTGTCGAGCTTGCGCTGCAGCGGCCCGTTGTCGTCGGCCAGTTGCTGCAGCAACTCGGGGCTGATGGTCAGGCGGTCGCAGCCGGCCAATTGCTCGATCTGCCCGACGTTGCGGAAGCTGGCACCCATCACCACGGTCTTGTGGCCCTGGGCCTTGAAGTAGTCGTAGATGCGCGTCACGGACTGTACGCCGGGGTCTTCGCTGCCTACGTAGTCACGGCCTTCGGCCTTCTTGTACCAGTCGTAGATGCGGCCTACGAACGGCGAGATCAGGAACGCGCCGGCGTCGGCGCAGGCACGCGCCTGGGCGAAGGAGAAGAGCAGGGTGAGGTTGGTCTGCACGCCGGATTTTTCCAGCTGTTCGGCAGCGCGGATGCCTTCCCAGGTCGAGGCGATCTTGATCAGGATGCGCTCACGGTTGACGCCAGCCTCTTCATACAGCTCGACCAAGCGCTTGGCGCGGCTCAGGGTGGCCTGGGTGTCGAACGACAGTCGCGCATCCACCTCGGTGGAAATGCGCCCGGGGATCACCTGCAGGATTTCCCGGCCCACGGTGACGCCAAAACGGTCACTGGCCAGATCGACGTCGCCCTTGCTGGCGGCGATTGCCTGCTTGAGCAGTTCGGCGTAGCGGGGCAGTGCGGCGGCTTTGAGCAGCAGCGACGGGTTGGTGGTGGCGTCCACCGGCTTGAGGCGGGCGATGGCGTCGATGTCGCCGGTGTCGGCAACCACGGTGGTGAACTGCTTGAGTTGATCCAGCTTGGAGGTCATGGCACGGCCTTGTCGATTCGGGTGCCACGACCTTACCTGAGCCTCAGTTGGCGCTCAACTGGTGGCACGGTCGTCGATCTGCCTGGCCCACTCAGCGGCCCTGCAGGATCTGCGCTGCCTGGTCGAAAATGGCCAGCGGCTGATCGCTCTTGTGGATGTCCGCCGAAAGCAACTGGCGGAAGCGACGCGCCCCCGCAAAGCCCTGGGCCAGGCCGAGCATGTGCCGCGTAACGTGGTGCATCAGGCCGCCTGCAGCCATGTGCCGCTCGATATAGGGGCGCATGGCAAGCATCGCGTCATAACGAGTGACCGGGGGGCGCTCGCTGTCGAACAGTTGGCTATCGACTTCGGCCAGCAGGTACGGGTTGTGATAGGCCTCGCGGCCCAGCATCACGCCGTCGAAGGTCTGCAGATGCTGTTGGCAGGCTTCCAGGGTCTTGATGCCTCCGTTGAGCACCAGCTCCAGCTCCGGGAAATCGGCCTTGAGCTGGGCGGCAACGTCGTAGCGCAGCGGCGGAATCTCGCGGTTTTCCTTGGGCGATAGGCCCGACAGGATGGCAATGCGCGCATGCACGGTGAAACTGCGGCAGCCGGCATCGCGGACCTGGCCGACGAAATCGCAGAGCTGCTCGTAGCTATCGCGCCCATCGATGCCGATGCGATGCTTGACAGTCACGGGGATGCTCACCGCATCACGCATGGCCTTGACGCAGTCGGCCACCAGCGCCGGATGGCCCATCAGGCAGGCACCGATCATGTTGTTCTGCACCCGATCGCTGGGGCAGCCGACATTGAGGTTCACCTCGTCGTACCCCGCCTGCTCGGCAAGGCGTGCGCAGGCCGCCAGATCAGCAGGGTTGCTGCCGCCCAATTGCAGCGCCACGGGGTGCTCGCTCTGGTCGTAGTGCAGAAAACGCTGGGTATTGCCATGCAGCAATGCACCGGTGGTGACCATCTCGGTATACAGCAGCGCGTGCTGCGACAGCTGGCGCAGGAAGTAGCGGCAATGGTGATCGGTCCAATCCATCATCGGCGCCACGGAGAACCGTCGAGAGGGCTCAGGTCGCGTGGTTGCTGGTTTGGATGGCTCTATCATGGGGGCTCCGGAGGTGCGTGTTGCCAACGTATTTCTGCGCGTTTGACGGTGTTTTCTGAGCTAAGGTGGTATGGCATACCACTTGATATCTTGTTTGTACTGGCGCTGAAAAGGATGTACCACCTTGGCAACGGTCAGAGGGCGCAAGCGCGCTGACGGCACGCCGAGTAACACCGCTCAGATACGAATCAAAAAGAATGGGGCGCAAGTCTACACGGAGAGCCAGACCTTCGCCCGCAAGAAGGCTGCAAAGGCTTGGGCCAAACGGAGGGAGACGCAGGTTAGCGAGCCCGGCGCTTTGGAGTGGGCCAACGAGACCAAGTCGCAGCTTAAGGATGTGATAAAGCGGTACCTAGAGGGGGTTGGCAAGGCGCAGCCATTGGGGCGTACGAAGCCAAGGAAAGCACCCTGGAGCGTATCGCGGATTCGTACTTGGGCGAGATGACACCTGCTGAGTTAACCAGCCAGGTGCTGTGTAGTGGTCGACACTACACGCTAGATCGTCGCACCGACATGAGTTGGAGCCTTGCTACTAGCGGCAAAGCTCGCGCAGAATTTTTGCGAGTTTTTTTATGGCAGTTTCCAGCTCATGCGGAGCGTGAGCAGCGAACCCCATAAGAAAGCCTCCCCTGGGCTGGTTCGAAGAGTGCAGTGCCGTTAACCCCAGCAAGTCGATGCCCGCCCTGCGGGCTGCCTCAACGGCCTCAGGCTCCGCAATGTCCCGAGTGAACACGCAGGGCATTTGCATGCCACCTGCTGGAACCTTTGCTTCCACGAAATCGGACAGATGTTCGCGCACCAGCCTAGCGAGTACGTCACGTCGTTCTGCGTAGACAGCGCGCATGGTCCGCACATGGGCGCCAAAGTGGCCGCCCTCGATGAAGCGCGCGAGTGTGAGTTGGGGGATCGGTGCACTGTGGCCGTCCAGAAGCGTGCGGGCGGCGGTCATCGGCGCCACCAAAGGCGCTGGGAGCACCATGTAGCCGATGCGCAAGCCGGGGAACAGCGACTTGGTGAAGGTGCCGATATAGATCGTGCGGTCATTTGGGTCGAGCCCCTGCACGCAGGCAGTGGGTTTGCTCGCGTAGTGAAACTCGCTGTCGTAGTCATCTTCGATGATCCAGCCCTGGTTCGCTCTTGCCCATTCGATGATGGTCAGGCGCCGATCCAGCGAGAGGGTCGCGCCAGTGGGGAACTGATGTGAGGGCGTCAGGAATACGGCCCGGGGAGGCCCACCCTGTGTCTTGCTCGATTCAAGTAGGTGCTGCACCTGCAAACCGTCTCCATCGAGTGGCACGGGCAAGCACTTCAGCCCGGCTGCGTCGAACGCTTTGCGTGCACCGTGGTACACAGGGTCCTCGACGAATATTTGGTCACCCGCGTCGAGCAGGACCGTGGCACACAAGGCCAGGGCTTGCTGAGAACTCGTTAGCACCAAGACACGTTCAGGCGTAGCCCGCGCACCTCGTTCCAGGCTGACGTAATCGGCGATAGCACGCCGCAATGGCTCCATACCCTCAGGCGGGCTATGCAGTAGCGCCTGGGTACCGTGTTCCTTCAGTACCTGCCGCTGCAACCGCTCCCAGATCTGCAGCGGAAAGCTGCGTGTCTCGGGTACGCCAGGAGCGAAAGGACGTGGCTTGAGAAAGTCGCGTACGCCGCCACTCTGGTACATGGCGCTTCCACGCTGGCTCAGGCGCGGCGTCGCATCTGAATTCGCATTGGTTTGCCGAGGTTTACCGCGCCCCGGCAGGCGCTTTGCCCGCTCTGATATGAAGCTGCCGCTGCCCACCCGGCGCTCGATGAAACCCTCGGCGTGCAACTGGCTGTAAGCCGACTCGACCGTATCGCGTGAGATCTCCAGAGACTTCGCCAAGGCTCGAGAAGCGGGCAGTGGTCTACCTACATCGAGCACGCCATCAAGAATCAATTGGCGGATGGCCCGCTGCACGCGGGCATGAAGGGGCAGGGCGCCTTGCGCTGGATCGCCAATCCAGGCTTTCACGGATTCGAGCTGGGCATGCTTGAACAATTGGTCTGTATCCAGTGCGAAAAGTGGCTGGGTAAATCCGGCCATTTTAAATCTATAAAGGCTTTTCACAAGCCAGTTAGCCGCGTTGTCAGGAGTACCGCCGAGCATGCCTACCGTTTCTGCATCTTCATCCGTTCGCTGGAACGACCTCATCCATCCCAGCGTGGCAGGCCTGATCTCGGTGATCGTCAACTATGGGGGGACGTTCATCCTGGTATTCCACGCCGCTAAGGTGGCCGGTCTCAGCCCGGAACTGACGGCCTCATGGGTGTGGTCGGTGTCGATTGGGGTAGGGGTGACCGGGTTGCTCCTGAGCTGGCGCACGCGCGAGCCAATCATCACCGCCTGGTCCACGCCGGCAGCGGCGTTTCTGGTCACGGCGCTGGCGACCACACCCTATGCAGAAGCGGTGGGTGCCTACCTGATTTCAGCGTTGGCGTTTGTTGTGCTGGGGCTATCGGGCTGGTTCGAGCGAGTGATTCGCTTGATTCCCCCAGGCGTGGCGGCAGGTCTGCTCGCAGGCATCCTCCTGCAGTTTGGTATCCAGGCGTTCGCTGGTGTGAGTCTCGATCCCGTGCTGGCGGGCCTGTTGATCGTGGCCTACGTGGTGTTCAAACGATTCAGCGCACGCTATGCCGTGATTGGCATCCTGGTGCTGGGGCTGAGCTTTCTGCTCATACAGGATCGCGTCGACCTGTCGGGACTGACACTGAGTTTCGCCGCTCCTGTTTTCACCATGCCGGCGTTTTCCCTAAATGCCTTGCTGAGCGTTGCTTTACCGCTGTTCCTGATCACGCTGACGGGCCAGTACATGCCCGGCATGCTGGTGCTGCGCAATGACGGCTTCAAGACCAGCGCCAACCCGATCCTTACGGTCACGGGGCTGGGGTCCCTGCTGATGGCGCCGTTCGGCTCGCATGCGTTCAACATCGCGGCGATCACCGCCGCCATCGCCACGGGCCGAGAAGCCCATGAGGATCCATCCAAGCGTTGGGTCGCGGGCATCGCTGCAGGCGTGTGCTACATCCTGGTAGGCGCGTTCGGCGTGACCCTGGCAGCCGTGTTCATGGCGTTCCCGGCCACTTTCATCACCACGCTCGCCGGGCTGGCCCTGTTGGGCACCATCGGCGGGAGCCTGGCCACGGCCCTTGCCGATGCAGCGACACGTGAGGCTTCGCTGATCACGTTTCTGGCCGCCGCCGCGAACATCAATCTGTTCGGCATTGGCGGTGCTTTCTGGGGGCTGGTGCTTGGGCTGATCGCCTATGCGGTACTCAACGGCCGCCTGCCTCAAAAGTCATCCGCACCTGCTGTCGCTTCCACGCCCCTCAAAAAGAGTGCGAGCTGATGCCAACGAGATTCGACACGCAGACCGGCCATGAACGGCACGGACTCTACCCTGAGGCGACAACGGTCGCGGATTTCCAGCGTAACCTGGCCGCAGTGCAGGCACGTATAGCTGCTGCTTGTCATCGTTCGAGACGCGACCCCGCCACGGTGCGCCTGCTGCCGGTCAGCAAGACCAAGCCCGAGGCGAGCCTGCGTCTGGCTTACGCGGCGGGCTGCCGGTATCTGGGCGAAAACAAGGTGCAGGAAGCCTTCAGCAAGTGGCAGGGCATGCAGGATCTGACCGATCTGCACTGGTCGGTCATCGGTCACCTGCAAACCAACAAGGCCAAGGTAGTGGCGCGTTTCGCCAGTGAGTTTCAGGCCTTGGACAGCCTGCGTCTGGCCGAGGCGTTGGAGCGGCGCTTGCAGACTGAAGGGCGAGGGCTGGACGTATTCGTACAGGTCAACACCTCGGGGGAGGCGAGCAAGTACGGACTGCCTCCGGAAGAGGTGCCGGCATTCGTCAGCAAATTGTCCGCTTATCCGGCGCTGCGCGTGAAGGGACTGATGACGCTGGCGCTCTTTTCGGCCGAGGCGGAGCGGGTAAGGCAGTGCTTCATCCTGCTACGCACACTACGCGATCAGTTGCGGCAAAGCGCGCCTGCCAGTATCGGTCTAGACGAGTTGTCCATGGGCATGTCCGGTGACTTCGAGATCGCTATCGAGGAGGGCGCCACGGTCGTGCGCGTCGGTCAGGCGATCTTCGGCGCACGTGTTCTGCCAGACAGCCACTACTGGCCTTCAGAGCCTGGCTCAGGAGGTGGCGGCAGTGCTCATCCTCTGGAATGAGTCCAAGTTGCGCGCTACAGACCCAATTCCCAAATCAAATGAAACCGACGACAGGACGCTCCGCCATGTACGACACATCCCACGCGCTTATGGACTTCGATCCCGAGTTGGCGCTAGCCCTGCAGAGCGAGGCGCGCCGTCAGGAGGACCATGTTGAGCTCATTGCCTCGGAAAACTACGCCAGCCCCCTGGTGATGGCCGTCCAGAACTCGGTGTTCACCAACAAGTATGCAGAGGGCTATCCGGACAAGCGCTATTACAGCGGTTGCGAGCATGTGGACGTGGCCGAGCGGCTGGCCATCGAGCGGGCCAAGGAGTTGTTCGGTTGCGACTATGCCAACGTCCAGCCCCACGCGGGCGCCCAGGCCAACGCCGCAGTATTCCTGGCTCTCACCAGTCCAGGCGATACGGTCATGGGCATGAACCTGGCCCAAGGCGGCCATCTGACCCACGGTAACCCGTCCAACTTTTCTGGTCGCCACTACAAGATCGTACCCTATGGTCTCGATCCGGAGACGGGGCTGATCGACTACGACGAGATGGAGCGCATCGCGCTGGATACTCGCCCGAAGATGCTGATTGGCGGGTTTTCTGCCTACTCGCGGCACATGGATTGGGCGCGAATGCGCACCATCGCCGACAAGGTCGGCGCATTTTTCTGGGTAGACATGGCGCATGTGGCTGGCTTGGTCGCAACGGGCGATTATCCCAATCCACTGCCATATGCCCATGTGGTCACCAGTACCAC
This sequence comes from Pseudomonas sp. PA27(2017), assembly GCF_001945445.1. GTDB lineage: Bacteria > Pseudomonadota > Gammaproteobacteria > Pseudomonadales > Pseudomonadaceae > Aquipseudomonas. The sequence continues at coordinate 188,782 of NZ_MSXW01000008.1, read as the reverse complement.
GCACAAGACGCTTCGTGGCCCGCGTGGTGGCATCATCCTGTCCAGGGGGCAAGACGAGGCGTTCTACAAGAAGCTCAATTCCGCCGTATTCCCCGGTATCCAGGGTGGCCCGTTGATGCATGTCATCGCTGCCAAGGCCATCGCCTTCAAGGAAGCGTTACGGCCGGAGTTCAAGACCTACCAGAAGCAGGTCTTGGCCAACGCGCGCATCATGGCCGCCACACTTCAGACGCGCGGCTACAAGATCGTTTCAGGTGGAACCGACAACCACCTGATGCTGATTGATCTGTCCACCAAACCCTACACCGGCAAGGAGGCAGACGCCGCGCTGAGCGACGCCTACATCACCACCAACAAGAACTCGGTACCCAACGACCCACGCTCGCCGTTCGTGACCTCAGGCGTACGCATCGGTACCCCGGCGGTGACGACGCGAGGCTTTGGTGAGCAGGAGTGCGCGCAACTCGCGGGGTGGATATGCGATGTGCTGGATGCCATGGAGGCGGGCGGCAGCACCCTGACGACAGCGCGGGATCGGTTGAGAGGCCAGGTCCTGGACTTGTGCCAACGCCACCCCGTGTACCGCTAGAGGACAGAAGAGCTTGATTATTCAGGCGCGAGAGAACGGTCACGATTCCTCCGGCTGATTTATGCGCGCTTCGGTTCTTGACACTATGATCAGCTATTCGGATGATCGAGCCATGACTGCCCAACCTGTTGTTCGCGTGATGCACCCTATGAAATCCGCTCTTGGCGGGCCATAGGATGATGCACGCGTAGAGCAAGAGCATCGACCGAAAGCCCCGCCAGAAATGGACGGGGCTTTTTCATTCCCCTTCCATTTACTCGAATGACAAGGAGAGTGACATTGCTATCGATTCGCCCAGCATCAAGGTCTGACGCCGAAGCTGCATTCGACATCCGCCGCCAGGCAATACGGCACCAGTGCAGCATTGTGTATACCGCTGAGCAAATCAGCGTATGGACCGAAATGCCGCTCACTGATGGGTACCGGGATTCTGTGGAGCAGAACTACCACATCGCGTGTAACGACGAGCAGCCTGTCGCTACGGGGTTTATCGATCTTCAGTCGGGAGAAATAGGCGCCATTTTCGTGCTGCCCGCTTTCATGGAGCAGGGTATTGGCAGGAGAGTGCTGGCCCACCTCGAGCAATTAGCCCTCGCAGCCGGATTAGTCGATATTCACCTCGACGCTACACCCAACGCAGCAGCGTTCTACCGACGGTGTGGCTACGAGGGGCAAGCTCAAGCCATATACTTCTCCCCAACGGGCCTTGAGCTACAGTGTGTGCCGATGCGCAAGCGCTTGCTTATGGAGGTGGCGGCGAGCTCGACAACACCCGGTGCTTAATTGGAGATTGAACAGGGGCTGTGAATCTCAAGTACATCGACTTCTTCCGTGATGACGCTAGTGGCAAGTCCAGTCCGTAATACAGTTGTTTGCTTGACCTTTTTGCCCGTTGGGCGCTGGAAGTTTATGTCTTGGCCAGTAAAGCTGCGCTGCCCATCGCTGTGAAGGTAGTCGAACAGTCGCGCTTTGAAGCGAGTGTTGATCTCATCCCGATCAGCTTTTAAAGGCCCCAGCATGTAGGCTTCATTTGGGGTAAAAGTGAAGAATATGCCGTCTGCGGCGCCTCCGCCTGGCACAGTTGAACACAGCACATCCCCGGGTTTGAGCGTGCGCGCTGCGACGTAGCGGTCATCGACAACATAAGCCATGACCAGCCCGTCTGGAGTCAGGATTCCTACGCCTTTTTCGGGCTTGCAACCAGGCGCACTGCCGTAGGGATGCACACACCAATTCATCCTCGAGGAGTCGAGGATTTCAGTTAGCTTCAGATCCTGCTTGATCTTCTCCTGCGCCTCGGGGGTGTCGTGGCGAATGCTTGTGCAGGCACTCAACAGAGCGACTGTCACCGCGCATATCAACATTCGCATCACTGCTTGCTCCCAGCGCAAGGGCTGAAGATCTCCAGGATCTCGGTGCCGACCACAATGGGTATTGGCCCGCTGGGCGCCGTTATGTTGTGGACGCTGTAGTCCTTGCTGCCGGTTTCCCGAGTAAAGGTGGCTGCTTTCCCTGTCAGGTACGGCTGCCCGTTGGCTAGCAGCGTCTTGATGACCTTCGCACGGTATTCAGGATTATTGACGGGCGGTGACCTGTGAACTTCGGTGTATGGGATCACGGATATCGCCAGCTGATCCTTGAAGATGTAGAAATTCTGGCCGTCATGATCAGCGATGCACTTCACCTCGCCAGCCTTGATGATGTCCTTCTGGACGTAGGCGCCCTTCTCGTAATCAACCAGACGAAGACTGTCAGGCGTCAGGACGCTTATCGCGGAAGTGTACTTACAGCTAGCCCGCCCTCCGATCTGCAGCCAACAGTAGCTCGTTTGAGCGGTATCGGTAATTTCGGTCAGCTTCAGATCGTGCTTGATCTGCTGTCGAGCCTCGGGCGTTTTATGCTGGATGTTGCTGCAGGCGGTGAGAAGAAGGGCGGTCGAAGCGATGGCTGCATAGCGGAGCATGATCAGTCCTTTGATTGAGTGTCTGTATGAAATGCGGGTACCTAATTCCCTAGGTACCTTTGTCTACAGAACCTGGCCTCAGTTCGGCAGGTTATGCTGAGGCAGCAAAAAAGGGGGCTAAGCCCCCTAAGGTTCAAAGCAAACCTTCTTCAGCGAACGACACCGTGCGCTGGCCAGCCACGATGATGTGATCCAGAGATCGAACCTCGACAAGCGCCAAGGCTTCTTTCAGCCGCTGCGTGAGCGACCGATCAGCCTGACTTGGCTCTGGGTTGCCGCTGGGATGGTTGTGCGCGTATATCACTGCAGCCGCATTCAGACGCAGAGCTTCCTTGACCACTTCCCGCGGGTAGACCGAAGCACAGTCGATGGTGCCCCGGAACATCTCGACGTACTGGATCAGGCGATGCTTGGCATCCAGGAACAGTGCCGCAAAGACCTCGTGTTCGAAGCCCGCCAGCTTGGTGATCAAGTACTCCTTCACCAGCTCCGGCGAAGTAAACGCAGCCCCGCGCTGTACCTTCCGATCGATGACCTGACGAGCCGCTGCCAGGATCTGCTCGGCAGTGGCTGGCGCATAGCGACCTTGCTCGTCGCGAATCAGCAGGGAAGAATCAAAGGCGAGAGAAAGCTGAGACATGATCATGCTCCAGTTGCTCGGGCGGAATTGCCCGGAACCGGCACAAGCACGGCGCAGCGCAGCTGTCAGGGGGCGATAGCCGGCCCTGCCGCAAGCACGCGAAGCGTGAGCAGCCCTTGACGGCGAGAACGCCGTGATAGGGTCAGAGGAAACAGCAAGACCGTCATTCCAACGATCTCATAGGCGCTACCAGCAAGCGAAGCGCGCAGGCTTCAAACAAGGGGAGAGCGGCGGCTGCAGCCGCCAACAACCACGTGTAGTTAGGTCAAACCATGCAGGTCTTTCGTGAACGCAGGCGTTATCTTGAACGCCGAAGCTCCGCCACGGCAGAGAGCTCTCATATGCTTCCCATTAACACCCAGGCTCTTTAAAATCGAGATGCATTCCTATTCGCATCCCGGCCTGGGTAAAAGTCAATGTCAAGATCGGACACGGAAGTCGTTCATCACGAACATGTGCACGCGCTTTATCGCGACCACAGCGGTTGGCTACGTGGCTGGTTACGAAAGCGCCTGAGCAATTCAGCGGATGCGGCTGACCTTGCCCAGGACACGTTCATCCGCGTATTGGTCGCCCGCAGTGCCGGCTCTCTGCAACAGCCGCGTCACTACCTTGCAACCATCGCTCGTGGTTTGGTCATAGACCTCTATCGCCGCCGGAGCCTGGAGCAGGCCTACCTCGACGTACTGCTTACCAGGCCCGAGGTGCATGCGCCTTCTGCCGAAACCCGCGCGATGATCCTGGATAGCCTTCTGGCTATCGATCGCATGCTCGATGGCCTCGGTCAGCGCACCCGGCAAATTTTTCTCGCCGTGCAGATGGATGGGCTGACCTATGAAAAAACCGCGGAGCGTTTTGGGGTGTCGGTCACCACTGTGCGCAAGCACCTGGCCAAAGGCCTGCTGCATTGCTTGTTGATGGTCGAAGAATGAAACAGGTGCTCGCCGAAGCGGTTGAATGGTACGTACGGCTGCATGACAGCGCCGCCACGGAGCAGACACGTGCCGAGTGGCAGGCATGGCTTGGGGCTGACCCGCTGCATGCAAAGGCCTGGGAGCGTGTCGAGACGTTGCGCCAACGCCTGAGCATGGCCCCACCGGCGTTTGCCGGCACCACGATTGAAAATGCTCGGCAGCAGAGGCGTGCGGCTATAAAAACGCTCGCCGTACTACTTGGCGTTGGTGCCGTGGGCTGGGGAGGCTATCGGGTTTCACCACTTGGCGCCGACTACAGCACGAGTGTCGGGCAACGCATGCGGTTTACGTTGTCCGATGGCAGCTCGTTGGTACTGGATACCGGTACACGGGTCGACGTGCGATTCGACTCACACAGGCGGCTGATAATCCTGCGTCAAGGCGCCATCTTGGTCGAGACCGCAAAAGATGCGCGCACGTTGAGCGTGCAGACCCGTGAGGGAGAAATCGAGGCGCTGGGTACGCGTTTCACCGTGCGCCAGGACGATAATCTCACCCGGGTTGCCGTCGAAGCTCACGCGGTTGAGGTCAGGCCCAGACTGGCCCCCGGCGACGTGCTGCGGGCCGAAGCGGGGCAGACCGTGAGCTTCACCGCAGTCGGCATCGGGCCTTTGAAACCTGCCGGTGAGCAAGGCTCGGCCTGGGCGCGTGGCATGTTGGTGGTAGTGGATTGGCGCCTGGACGATTTGCTGGCCGAGCTGTCCCGCTATCGCCATGGTTTCCTCGGCTGTTCGCCGGATATTGCCGGCTTACGGCTCTCGGGAACCTTCCTCCTTGATGACACCGAAGGTGCTCTAGCGAACCTCGAGGACTCGCTTCCCGTCCGGGTTCGCCGTCTCACTCGCTACTGGGTAAGGGTGGAAGCTCGGGCGGTGTAATCGGAGATTTTTTGCGAAGAGGGGTAACAGATTTTCATTCCTGTTTCGGCTCTACCTGCATGTGCGCATCAGACGCACACATTGCCAACGCTGACAGGAACATCTCCATGCAAGCACGCACCACCTTTTTCATCAGCAGTGCCCGGCCGACCACCCTTGCACTGTGTCTGGCCGGCTCGATAATCGCGGCTGCGCCGGCGTGGGCAACACCTCTCAACTACGACATTCCTGCCGGCAGCCTGGCGGCAACGCTCAGCGAATTTGCCGCGGCGAGTGGGGTGATGATCACCTTCAGCTCGGAAGATACCGCTGGGTTGCGCTCGCCAGGGCTGCAAGGCAGCTACGAGCTGGAGCAGGGTTTCGCTCAGGTGCTCCAGGGCAGCGGCTTGCGCGTAGTACAGGCTGGCGAAAATCGCTTCGTATTGGCCAAGGTGGAAAACGCCGGGACCATGGAGCTTGGCGCCACCACTATCAATGCGGCTGGCCTGGGTACCATGACGGAAGGAACCGGCTCCTACACCACCGCTTCCACCAACAGCGCGACCAAGCTGGCGCTATCGCTACGCGAGACGCCACAAACGGTCAGCGTGATGACTCGCCAGCGTATAGACGATCAGCAGCTGAATACGTTGAGCGATGTGCTCAAGCAGGCTCCAGGTCTTTCCGTGCAGAACATCGACAGTGAGCGGGTGAACATCTATTCGCGTGGGTATTCCATCGACAGCTACCAGCTCGATGGCATTCCCACCACCTTGGTCGTGCAAACCAGCGCGAGCCCGCAGAGCATGATTGACACCTCGATCTATGACCGGGTCGAGATCGTCAGGGGCGCCACCGGGCTCATGACTGGTGCTGGCGATCCCTCTGGTAGCGTCAACCTGATACGCAAACGGCCCACGGCGGATTTCCAGGGCTCGATCAGCGCCGGTGCTGGTTCGTGGGAGACATACCGCACCCAGCTGGATGTGTCAGGCCCGCTGACCGACGATGCGCGCTTGCGCGGGCGCACGGTCGTGGCCTATCAGCAGGGCAACAGTTTCATCGATCACTATCAGCAGGAAAAACAGACCTACTACGGCATTTTGGAAGCCGACCTTACAGACAGCACACTGCTCACCGTGGGCTTCGACTACCAGAAGAACGACCCGCGCGGCGTGTCATTTGCCAGCTTCCCGCTGTTCTACAGCGACGGTGGGCAAACCGACTTCTCACGCTCGACCAACGCTGGCGCCCGGTGGAGCTATCGCCAGCAGAACACGCTCAATACCTTCGCGACGCTCGAGCAGGGCCTGGCCAACGACTGGTCACTGAAGGTGGCCGTCAACAACATGTACAGCACCCGTGACTATTCCCTGGCATCGCTCAGCGGCGGCACGCCGGATCGCGAAACAGGCGAGGGCGCGTACCTGTATGGTGGGGACGGCTACGGCTCCCAGCGTCAGCTCGGTATCGATGCCATGGCTCAGGGACCGTTCCAGCTTTTGGGGCGCGAGCATGAATTGGTAGTCGGCTTGAGCGGGTCGGAGTTTCGCGACTACAGCGACCCGGATGACGATGACTTGGAAATGCGGCCGGCCAACATCCACGAGTGGAACAACGACACCGATCGTCCGATCTCGGTAGGCAAGCTGATGAACGACGATACGACTATTCGTCAGAACGCAGCTTACCTGGTGGCGCGCTTCAAACCCACGGATGACCTATCACTGATTGTCGGTGCCCGCGTCGGCGACTACAGCTACAAGAAAAAGGCCATCTACAACCCGCCGTATACACGCTCGTCCAACTCCGCCGAGACGCGCGAAAGCGGCTTCGTCACGCCCTATGCGGGGATGGTGTACGACCTCAACGAGATCCACTCGGTCTATGCCAGCTACACCAAGATCTACCGGCCACAGTCCATTCGCGACCAGGGCGGCAAAACCCTCGAGCCTCGCGAAGGTGACAACTACGAAATTGGCCTGAAAAGCGAGTTCATGGATGGCCGGGTCAACACCGCCGTAGCGCTTTACGAGATTCAGCAGGACAACCTCGGCGTGGCCACCGGTGAGACGGTTGTGGGTACGGTGCGTGAGTCGGCCTACCGCGCGGTAGCAGGCGCCAAGACACGCGGTATCGACATGGAAATCTATGGCGAGGTACTGACCGACTGGAATGTCAGTGCGAGCTACAGCCACAGCGTCACCAAGGACGCCGAACATGAGCGCATCAGAACCGAAGCGCCGGCTAACCTGGTCAAGCTCTGGACCACCTATCGGCTACCCGGTGAGTTGCAGCAGTGGACCATCGGCGGAGGGGTGAACTGGCAGAGTGGGGTAAGTCTGACCACCAGCGAGGGCAAGGCTACCCAGGAGCAGTATGCGGTGTTCAATCTGATGGCGCGTTACGACATCACCAAGAACCTGAGCGCCTCTGCAAATCTGAACAACGTGTTCGACAAGCAGTACTTCAGCTCCCTGGACCCGACCTTTTTCACCGGCTACTACGGTGAGCCGCGCAACGTGATGATCAGTACGAGATACGCCTTCTAGAGCGCGTAGGGGCCGAATGGAGAGACAATCTGCGCCATACGCTCCCTGCAGCTCCGTCGTATGCGTATAAAACGCTCTCCAGAGCGTTATCGCTATCTCTGTTGCCTGCCCAGCCACTTCTTGCTACCGGATTGTGAATCGCATGCGTAGTGGAGTCAGGATTTATCAAGGGCTATTTGGAGATGGTCCTTTCAAGCTGGTGATGTCCGCATGATGTCTTGCATTGGACTTGGCTAAAAGATGCTGTCCTGGGCTACTAGCAGACCAGGACTTCATCAAAGCTTCAGCAACGGTATGCCGCTCCGCAAAGCGTTAGCCAGACTGAGCAATACTGCGAGCACTCCCAGTAGCAGACAGACCACTACCATGAAGGCACACCGCGATCGCCTGTGTGGCCAGGAGTTTCCAAGTATCAACGGAGTAAGCCGAACTCATCAGCCAGATTCTTGTACTCAGCGACTTGCCCATAAACGAATTGCTCAAGCTCATCGCCGGTCTTGAAAAATGGCAACAGGTCAAACTGTTCGCGCTTCTTGTCGAAGCTCTGATCCTCGAGGAGTGTTTCGAAGCGCTCTTGCCACCACGTGAAATCCTCATCGCTAACCTCAGGCCCCATGTAGAACCCTCGCACGATAGGCCAGACGACGTCATAGCCTTGTTCCCTCGCTGTGGGGATATCTGCGAGCTTCCCGGGCAGTCGCTCTTCGGCCATAACTGCGAGGATGCGCACATTGCCCGCATTCATCTGCGCCGTAGCCTCGCCAAAACCGCTGACGACAGCTTGTACGTGACCTCCGAGCAATGCAGTCATAGGCTCACCTCCGCCCTCGAAGGCCACATAGCGCAGTGCCTGTGGATCGACATGAGCGCTGCGTGCGATGAGAGCTGCCTGCATCCAATCCTGGCTTCCAACGGTACCGCCTGCTCCAATGACGAGCTCCGACGGCGCGTTCTCTAATTGCTTGATCAGATCACCCAGAGTTTTCAGAGGTGAGTCTTGGCGTACGATAATCGCACCGTAATCTGTGCCGATAGCGGCGAGCCAGCGCACTGCTTTTTCGTCATAGCTCCCGAATTTACCTTGCGCCAGATTCAGAAGTGAGCCACTGGACCACGCTGTAATTACACCTGGTTCCTTAGGACGCTGCGCGACCACCGCGTTATAGGCGACGGCACCGATACCACCAGGCATGTAAGTGACTCGCATCGGCGCCTTTAGTAGACCGCTTTCTTTAAGGCCGCTTTGAGCGATCTTGCAGGTGATGTCGAAACCGCCACCGGGCTTTGCCGGTGCGATGCATTCGGGGCGTTTGGGTTCTGCGAACGTCATGCCGACGGCAAGTAGACCGGAGGTCAGCAGCGCGGCGCAGGTGAGGCGGTTTTTCATGTGTTCTCCTGTGGAGTTTTATTGTGGTTCAGGCTGTGACACCGCTGGCGGCGTCGGGGCAACGGGTAGGATGCACGGTGCACCCCGCCGGTATGGGGTAGCGGCTCAGTCGCTGCCGAGCTTGAGGTTGTCCGGCTGGCGCTTCTCGATCGCATGCTTGAGCAGCGCCGCGCTACGGAAGATGCCGTGTGCGAACTTGCCATACGGCATGGTCAGGAAGAACGCCATCACCATGCCCAGGTGGATCGCCAGCAGCAGGGCCATCGCACCGGTATCGCGCCAGGCCAGCAAGGCCAGGCCAGTCAGGCTGATCAGAAACAGCAGCACGATGAAGCCGCGATCCATGGGCGCCTGGGCGCGGTCACCGTGCTCCGGGTCACGGCGATAGTTGAGCCACAGCAGCCCGGCAGGTCCGATCAGCAGGCCGATACCGCCCAGCGTGCCGAGCACCACCGGCAGACTGAGCAGTGGATAGGGCGCCTGCAGGCCTAGCAGGTAGTGATAAAGCGTGGCCACGCTGGTGGAGGCCAGGCACAGCATGAAGCCGTAGAAGGTGAAGTGGTGGAATCGGCGGCGCCAGAGGGTGAAGCGGTCGCTTTCGTTGTTGCAGCCCTCGCCATGGCCACCGTCGAGGTACTTGAGCTTGAGCACCGCACCGGAGGCTTCCGCAATGGCGGCTCCACTGGCGAGCGCTTGTGCGGCGGCGGGGCTGATCGCCCGCCAGAAGCGCGTGACGCCGATGGCCAGGGCGAGAATGGCGAAGCCAAAGGCGCCGCCGAACATCAGGGCCAGGGTGTTGTGTGGGAATATCGCGTAAAAGTTACCGGCCAGCGGCCCAGGAAACAGCGTGCCCTTGACCAGCAGGGTCAGTAGCAGGAACAGCGCCAGCGAGCCTGCCAGAGCCAGCGACAGTGTCAAACCGTTGCGTTCGTATAGTGTGCCGAGCTTGGCTGGCCAGGCGTACTCCACATAGGTGTTCAGGCGAACCTTGGCCATGGCCTGCGGCACGTTCACGGCGAACTCGTGCGGTGCGGCGTACTGGCACGCATGCAGGCAGGCGCCGCAGTTGTGGCAGAGGTTGGCCAGGTAATGGACGTCGGCCTTGGCGAAATCCAGTCGACGGGTCATGGCCGGGAACACGGCGCAGAAACCTTCGCAGTAACGGCATGCGTTACAGATGTGCATCTGCCGGTCGACTTCGGCTTCGTGGACGTTAAGCAGGGGAATCAGGTTTTGCTGCTCCGCGTTCTTGCTTGGAGAGGCGATTTGTATGATCTCAGGCGATTGCACGGGATTCTCCGTCGCTTGTTGTATGGCGGCGATGACCGGCTGCCGCGGCAGCCTGGCTTCCTGCGATACGGCCGAAAGCAGTGCCGATGGACATGCCGACGCCCGCCGTGTAGCCCTTGCCGAGGACATTGCCCGCCATCATTTCTCCGGCGACGAACAGGTTCGCGCTTGGCTTGCCAGCGAAGTGCACGGCGGCGGTGTCGTCGGTCTTCAGGCCTAGGTAGGTGAAGGTCACCCCTGGCTTGAGCGGGTATCCGTAGAAGGGTGGGGTATCGATGGGGCGTGCCCAGTTAGTCTTGGCCGGCGTAACGCCTTCGGTGCGGCAACCGTCGAGGCGGGTATGGTCGAAGTCGTTACCCACGCAGGCGCTGTTGTAGGCATGCAAGGTCTTCACGAAGGCCTCGGCCGGCAGACCGAGTTTGCTGGCGAGTTCTTCTAGGCTGTTGGCCGTGGTGCCGGGGAAAACCGGTGGCATGAAACGCCCGATGGCCTTCTGATCGATGATCGAAAACCCCACCTGGCGAGGTTGTTGGGCGACCAGCCGACCCCAGATGGCGTAGCGCTTGGGCCAGAAGTCCTCGCCTTCGTCGTAAAAACGTTCACCCTCGCAGTTGACCACTACGCCGAGCGATACGCAGTCGATACGGGTGCAGATGCCGCCATCATAGAGCGGCGCACGAGCGTCGATGGCCACCATGTGAGCCTGTGTCGGATCGCCGATGGTCTCGGCACCGGCATCGATCAGCTTGCGCAGCAGTACGCCGTTGTTGAAGCGGGTGCCGCGAATCAGGAAGTTGTCCGCTGGCCACTCGCCGCGTTCGTTGACGCCCCAGGCTTCGCGCAACCATTCGCGATTGGACTCGAAGCCGCCGGCTGCCAGCACGCAGGTGCGCGCTGCTATGCGCTCGGCTGGATACTGCTTGCCATCGACTTCCCGCGCGCTGATGTGCGCGGCGACGAAGCGATCACCGTCCAGTTCGATGTCGTCGACGGGTGTGTCGTAGCGGATCTCGACACCCAGGCGCTCAGCACTGCGGTAGTAAGCATTGACCAGCGCCTTGCCGCCGCCCATGAAGAAGGCGTTGGTGCGTGCCACGTGCAAGGCGCCGGACAGGGGGGGTTGGAAGTGCACGCCGTGGCTGCGCATCCAGTCGCGGCAGTTGGACGAGGCTCGGATGACCAAGCGCGCCAGGTGCTCGTCGGTCTGCCCACCGGTGACTTTGAGCAGGTCTTGCCAGAATTCTTCTTCAGGATAGGCATCGACCAGAACATCCTGAGGGGCCTCGTGCATGCAGCGCAGGTTGCGGGTGTGCTGCGAATTGCCGCCACGCCAGGTGCGTGGGGCGCCTTCCAGCAGCAGTACGCTGGCCCCGGCCTCTCGGGCCATCAGCGCGGCACATAGTGCGGCGTTGCCACCGCCTATAACCAGAACATCGATCATCGTGTCTCCTCGTTGGCAGAGGAGCGCTACACGATAGGGCTCCCCGTCTGGCGAGGGACTTTAGGAGGGCGCGTGGTGGCTCGAAAGGCCAGGAATGGCGTGGGGTGTTCAGTATTTCTAAACACCCACTCCGAGGTCAGGCGCCATGCTCATCCAGCAACTGGGCGCCGGGCCAGCGAGCACTGCCGACCAGCTCGCGAGTGGTATCTAGAATCGCTACGCGTGCGGCCAGTGCAGCGGGTGACAGCTCGTCGTCGGGGAGGGACACCAGCAGGTTGCGCCGGCCTGCGTGAGCATCGCTGATCTGCACGACGTGCAGCCCTTGCTCGCGAGCCCTGGCGGCAACCGAGCCTGGCTGAATGGTGGCGGCATAGCCGGCCTTGACCGCGTCCATCAGAAGCGCCAGCCCATCTATGTCCATCACCACGGTGGGTTCGCAGCGCGAATGGGCGAAGGCATTGGTGATGGTGGTGCGCAGGCCGTGCTGGACGCTCGGCAGCACCAGTGGTAACTGTGCAAGTTCATCGAGCTTGACGTTGTCGCTGGTGGGCATACCAGGCAGGTTCGGGGCTGCTATCAAGAAGAGCTTCTCGTCGAGAAGTGGCCTGACGCGGCAGCGCCTACCCGAATCACCGTGGAAAAGTATCGCCAGATCCAGCTGGCGTGCGTGCAGCTGGCTACTCAAATAGCCGGAAAGCATTTCCACTAGGTGAAGTTGGATGTTCGGATAACGCTGGCGCATTACTGCAATCAGCGGCAGAGCCAGCACTGAGGACGTGCTGGGTGCGAAGCCGACGCTTACGTAGCCGCTCATGCGCTCTCGTTGGGCAGCCTGGGCGGCATTCTCCGCCTGGCGCAGGGTGAGTTGGGCATGGTGCTGAAAGGCGATGCCAGCCGGGGTAGGTGAGACACCGGTACTGCTGCGTGTCAGCAGGCGGGTGCTGAGCTCGTTCTCCAGCTTGCTTATCTGCTGGCTCAGGGCCGAGGTTCCTACGCTCAGCTCCAGGGCCGCACGGCCCAGACTGCCGTGCTCGACCACCTTGAGAAAGTAACGCAGTTGTCTAAGCTCCATCGCCTATCCGCCGGTCTGTGGGAAATGCAGGAAATACGGTTTGTGCAGGACGTGGAACGAGACAAGAAACGCGCTCTCCCTACTGACGCTGACCTCGTCATTCAAACATCCACGATGCAATGGGAGAAGCAGCATCTGCAGCCAGCTAAAGCAACTCGCTAGAAGCCGTAGTTGGAACGTACTCGACAAGCAGTACTTCAGCTCTCCGGCCCCGACCTTTTTCACCGGCTATTACGGTGAACCATGCAACGTGATGTTCAGCACGAGATACGTCTTCTAGTGGGCCCGCTTCACGCTTCGGTTGATTGCCTCCCTGCAATCGGCTGCCCAGGCGATTTCAGTACCTGGCTGGACATCGTGAGAGGGCAGATACGTCACGACACCCTTGCTCATGCCGTAGCGGTTGAACTCAGCCCTTTTTCTCCTAGCGCAGATTGAGCAGCTTGATCTCGCGTATTTCGATCCGTTCCCAAACTCGCTCCAACACGTACGGCTCATCCTCCAACCATCGATCCAAATCTCCGCGTCGCTCGAAATCCAGGTGCACGTTGGAGCCGATCATCTTGCCTTCGTCGTTCAGCAGCACGCCGCCGCCCAGCACCTTGCCTTGCTCGGCCAGTGCTTTCAGGCGAGCAAGGTGGCGTTCACGGCATGCAAGCCTGCGCTCGAGCGCATCGGGGTAATCATAGGCGATCAATGCAAATGGCATATTTGTTCCTTTCGATGATGGGTGGCGCTGCCCAGGCTGCAGCGCCACGAGTTGACTGTCAGCCGTGGGCGGCCAGAGGTTTGAGTGCCGGTTGCGGGGCGGTTTCTGCTGCGGGGCGTGACACCATCGCAGAGATAGCGGCAATCAGCGCCATGCCACCCATGAAGTAGCCCACCGGCAACCAGTCGGAACCACCGCCCAGCAGCGCATAGCACAGGCTCGGTGAGAACCCCGCGATGATGAAGCTGAGCTGGGTCGCCAGACCCACGCCGGTGTAGCGCACCCGAATGCTGAACATCTCGGCGTAGAACGATGGCCACAGTGCGTTCGGAGCACTGTAGATGATGCCCTTGAGCATCACGGTCGCGAGGATGATCAGGGCAATATTGGCCGTGGTGATCGACCACAGGAACAGGAATACACCCGCGCAGCAGCCCAGGCAGCCGAGCACGAAAATGCGCTTCTTGCCGATGTGATCGGCCAGCATCCCGAACAAAGGCTGGCAGATCAGCGCTGCCACCTGGCTGGCGGCAATCGCCGAGAGCATCGAGGCGCGGTCGACGTTATGGTTGTTGGCTGCCCACGACAGCCCGAAGATCATCACCAGTGACGAAACCGAGCAGATCAGCGCGCAGCAGAATACGACGATGAACGCACGCCATTCCTTGCTGAACATTTCCACGACCGGCGCCTGGGCGACTTCGGCCTTCTTGGCCGCGAACTCCGGGCTTTCATCCACACCGGCGCGGATGATCAGGGTCACGATGACCATCAGGGCGCTGAGCAGGAACGGAATGCGCCAGCCCCAGGACAGCAGCTGCTCTTCGCTGAGCATCGACAGCGGGATGAACACCGATGTCGCCAGAATCGAGCCCATCGACGCCCCATTGATCAACCAGCTCGTGTAAAACGCCTTCTTCGTACCAGGCGCATGCTCCATGGTCAGCAGGCTGGCACCAACCTGTTCACCGCCTGCAGACAGGCCTTGTAGCAGCCGGCAGGCGACCAGTAAGCCGGGCGCCCAGGCACCGATGGTGGCGTAGGTTGGAAGCAGGCCGATGATCGTGGTGGCCAGGCCCATCAGCAGCAGGGTCATCATCAACACCTTCTTGCGGCCGATGCGGTCACCCAGGTGTCCGAACAGCAAGGCGCCGACAGGCCGGGCGATATAGCCGACCCCGAAGGTGGCCAGCGCGGCGAGCGTGCCCGCCATCGGGTCAGTGGACGGGAAAAACAGCGTGCTGAATACCAGCGCTGCTGCCGAGCCATAGATGAAGAAATCGTAATACTCGACGACGCTGCCGAGGAAGCTGCCAAAGGCAGCCTTGCGCGCCATGCGCCGGTCTTTTGTAGCGGAGATAGTCATGGGGCAACCTTTATTGTCTTTGTGATGGTTGAAGAGCGGGCAGGGCGGTTAGCCGCTGCCGAACGGCGCCAGCTGGCTGCCACCGCACACGTGAATCACCTCGGCAGTAATGAATGCGGCATCGCTGGAGGCCAGAAAAGCCGTGGTATTGGCGATGTCTTCCGGTGTCGTCAGGCGTCTCAGTGGAGTGCTGTTGATCGAGCCTGCGGCCATCCGCTCGAAGCTCTCGGCGTCACGGCCGTCCAGAGTGAATGCCGAAGGCAGCAGCCCGGGCGCGATGGCGTTGACGGTGACCTGGTAAGGCGCCAGTTCACGGGCCATGGAGCGGGTCAGGCCAACCAGCCCGGCCTTGCAGGCGACGTAGGCGGGCGGGCCACCTGCGACCCAGCAGCGCGACACCATGTTGATCACCCGACCGCTGCCTTGGGCCTGCCAGTACGGGGCTACCTTCTGGCACAGCAGGGCCGGGCCACGCAGGTTGACCGCCATCATGTGATCCCATTGGGCCGGGTCGAAATCGAGGATCGAGCCGCGATGATTGACCGCGGCGTTGTTGACCACCACGTCGATGCGACCGAACTCGGCGCCGGTCTGCTCGACCATGGCGTCGATGGAGCCCTTGTCGGCCATGTCGGCGTAGATGGCGATGATGCGTTGCTCGGGTTGGCACTCAAGTGAATCGGCCAGCTGTTGAGCCGCCTCGAGATTGATGTCGGCGGCAACGATATGCAGGCCGTCGCGGCAAAGGCGCGCGCAAATCGCCCGGCCAAGCTCGCCAGCGGCGCCAGTGACCAGCGCGACCCGGCGGTTAGTTGTAGTGTTCATGGGCGGTATGTCTCGTGGCAGTGTGCGAATCGGGCTCGATGGCGAGCCCCAGGTAGTGGCGAATCAGGTCGCGGTTGCGTGACAGCTTGTGCTGATCGCCGTATTTCGTGGAGAAGTCCTCGATCGATATCCAGTCGGCAAAACCGCTCTCCGCGAGGGTTTTCAGCATCGACGCCAGCGGCAGCACGCCCTCGTCCGGCGGGCACCAGTCCCATTGCCAACCAAGGCCCGGGCCAATGGGGCTGTAGGACACGTTCTTGACCTGCGCGTGGGCGAGGTGTTGGCCCATCAAGTCGAGGGATAGCTGTACGTCTTCGCGCCCTTCGATGGCGAGGTTGCCGATGTCATAGATGACGCCGAGGCTGCTGGCCGGGTAATGCTCGACTACCCGCATGGCCAGCGAGGGGCTCGAGCAGATGGTGCGCTGATGCACTTCGAGCACCAGTTGCACGCCCAGCGCTTCGGCGCGCGGCAAGATCTGATCGAGAAAACGGCGCATCCGGCCGTAGGCCTGTGCGTAGCGCTCGCTCGCATAGTTGGGCGCCCAGAGCCGCAGGCGCGCCTGACCGGCGAGGGCCGCCAGATCGATCAACCGCTCGGCGTGGTCGAGGTCGCCGACAGCCAGGTACGGGCTGAGCCCGAAGATCTGCAGGCCAAGGGATTGGCAATGCGTCTGAATGCGGCTGATCGCCGATTCAGTCGGGGCGATAGTGCATCGATTGTTCTGGCGGGCATCCCATGGGTGCGCGGGATCGAGATGGCTGATATCGGCGACTCGCCATTCAACGCCTTGGTAACCAAGGCGGGCGAGCTCATCGGCCAAGGCTTCGGGGCAGAGGCTAGGTAGCGAAGCGCTGGAAGCCCCGAGTCGTAGAGTGGGCTGCTTCATTGGAATCCTGATTTAGTGTTATTGGATCTACCAGGGATGCTAAGTGAAACTTCAGGTTGATTAAATTGATAAAAAATCAGCCTGAAATTAACCTGTGGGTTGATTAAGTCGGGCCTTCTCAATGAGCCAATCCACCATCAGCCTTCGTCACATGCGGGTATTTCTCGCCGTAGTCAGCTCCGGCAGCCTCGCCACGGCGGCCAAGCTTCTGCACATCACACTCTCCGCCGTCTCCAAGAGCCTCAAGGAGCTGGAACACGAGCTGGGCGTTCAATTGGTGATTCGTGGGCGCAAGGGCACGCAACTCACCCAGGCGGGAGAGACCTTCCACAAGCACGCGGCACAGACCCTGGCGAGTTTCAATCAGGCCATGGATCAGGCGCAGGTTGCCGACCATGCGCCGGAGCTGTTGCGTATCGGCGCCTTGCCGACGGCGGCGGGGTACATGCTGGCGCCGGTGATCGCCCAGATGCGCGAGCGTTACCCCCAGGTACGGGTACAGGTGCTATCTGGCGTGTACGAATATCTGGTGGGCAAGTTGCGCACCCGCGATATCGACCTGATCGTCGGCCGGCTGATTGGCCGCGACATGCTTGGCGTGATGTTCGAAGCGCTTTATGAAGAAGACCTGCTGATGGTGGTACGTCACGATCATCCGCTCGCAGGTTTGGAGCGCCTGCATCTCGAAGACCTGCGGCCCTATGTGTTGATCGCCTCACCACAAGGCACACTGGTGCGCACCAGCGTGGACAATTTTCTGCTCTCGCAAAATGCTGGCGAAGGCTTGCAGATATTCGAGTCGCTTAGCGAAACCTTTTCGCGCGTGTATGTGCATGACCATAACGCCGTATGGTTCGTGCAACGCGGTGTGGTCGATCTGGATCTGCGCTTAGGGATCGTCAGGGCGCTACCGTTCTCCAGCCCACTATTACGTGCGCCTGTCGGCCTGACGACCCCGACGGATCGTCCCGTTTCGAAAGCGGCGGAGCACTTCTGCCACCTTCTACGCAAATGGGCCAGCGACGCCTCTCCACAGAAATCGCCCGTGCGGCAGTGAGCATTCACATACCGTCCCGGCGCAAGAGCGCAGACGGCGAATATGAGATAATTCCTGGGCTGCAGGCCTGCTTGTGTGTCTGGCAGGAGGGCAGGTGGGTCTGTCGCAACTCGCTATAACTCCGAGTGGCAGCGTAGGGAATGCTGGCTACGCTGGATGCAGGACTACTCACGAGATGGAACTCTCACTATGGTCATCGCCGCATCCGCATTCGCCGTTATCAACCAACCTATCACTGCCCAGAAAATCTCACGGGACACCGGGCTTGATATGAGGCTGGTCGTTGACTGGGTTACCCACGCCAAGTCCTACGAGGATGGCAGCGGTTACCAAGTTTTCTTCAAATCTGATACGCCTGAAGGGGTACGGGAGCAAATCCCGCGACTAGCACCCAGCAATCTATTGATCGTACTGGCTGCTTGAACAGAGCGCCTCGGGTACCAATTAGACCGCAGCGGCCTGAAGCGGGGGGCGGGTTACCTTTTGTTCAGTGGCTACCGCTCTTCAGGCCGTCAATGTAGTCGACTTCAGCCTACTGCTGAGGCTGTTCGCGCGCTGGCGTCGCAGACCTGAGCCTGCGGGGCATTGAGCAGCAGCTTGTGGCGCAACAGTTTTTGGGGACTCGTTTTAAGTTTTTCTCCGAAGTGTCGATAGCAACTAGCGCCTTTTCAATCGACTATCCCCTATGTTTTCAGGACATGGGGTAGACGCCGTCTGAGAGAAGCGGGAAGTGCGCGATCCGGTGCAGGGAAGCTTTCGAATGGCTAAGGCGTGCGAACGCTGAGCTTATAACCTGGAGCCATGGTAGTTCAGGTCGGAGTGAATGCTCCAGCCAGACATCGCTCTATTTGAGAAAGTCCTATGCTTACCAACGTCACTATTCGCAGCCGCCTGGCTTTGCTCGTTGTCGTTCCTCTTTTGGTACTCGCAGCTGTCATCCTTATCGCCTCGATCAATGCGCAGCGCATCAATAGCAATTTGGAGCATCTGTTTCTCGATCGGATGAAACCGATCAGCCAATTAAAAGCTGTGTCGGATAGCTATGCGGTCACTATGGTCGATGCGTTGCATAAATACCGATCTGGTTTGATTGATCAGGCCGGCTTGCACCAGCAGTTCGATGCAGCGTTGCTTGAGGGCGATAGGGCTTGGGACGAATATCGGGCGACCAGCCTGACTGACCAAGAAAGAATGATTGTAAGCAACGTCGATGCGTTACTGGTTGGCGTGCGCGGGACTTCCCGGCAGTTCCTTGCAGCTGTGGATGACGGGAAATTACGCGACATGGATGCAAAGCTTTTCAACGCCACTTTGTATGGAGCCTTCGACCCGCTAGGAGACCAGCTTTCCAAGCTGATCGATCTACAGCTAAGCGAAGGGCAGAAGCTTTTTACTGCCTCTGATTTACAATATCGCGCTGTCGTGAAGACATTTATGATCATCGGAGCCGCAGCGCTCGTTGGCCTTTTGCTCGCTGCGACGATAATTAGCCTCTCCATTATTCGACCCTTGTCAGGGCTGCGTAGCCTCATCACTGCGGTTCAGAAGACTTCGAACCTTACTCTACGAGCCAGCGTGGCCGGCCGAGACGAGGTTGCGCAAACAGCTCTCGCGTTCAACGCCTTGATCGAACATCAGCAGGCTTTGATTCTTGAGTTGTCCGCAACGGCAACACAGCTGTCTAGCGCCTCCGAGGAAATGAGTGCGGTGAGCGCCCAGGTCAGTAGAACAGCAACCCTGCAGGGTGACCAAACGAACATGGTCGCGACTGCCGTGCACGAGATGAGCATGGCGGTTCAGGAGGTGGCGAATAACGCACTCTCTGCCGCGAGTAGCGCTGCAAACGCCAATCGACAAGCTCGGGAAGGCGGTGTGTTAGTGCAGGCAAGCGTCGACTCTGTCGAAGGTGTTTCGTTATCGGTTGCAGAGGCGGGTGAGGTGATCAACAGCCTGCATGCTCAAAGTGACGAGATCAGTAAGGTGTTGGGGGTTATTCAAGCCATCGCGGCCCAGACTAATCTGCTGGCTCTGAACGCTGCCATTGAAGCGGCGCGGGCCGGCGAGGCTGGGCGCGGGTTTGCGGTCGTCGCCGATGAAGTCCGTGGCTTGGCCAGTAATACGCAGACTGCAACCGAGTCCATCAGGGAGCTAATCGACTCCTTGCAAGGTGGGGCGCGTGCAGCTGTGGGAGTGATGCAACAATCGCGCGAGCACGTTCAGGAGTGTGTTCAGCGCGCGGGAGATGCAGGGCAGGCACTGGCTTCCATCATAAGTGCAGTTGAAAGCATCGCCTCAGGTAATGAGCAGATATCGACGGCAACAGAGGAGCAAACGTCTGTTGCCAATGAGATAAGCCAGAATGTAAGTCAACTGAATGACAGCATCGCGGAAGTAGTCAGCGGGGCCGAGCAAAGCCTGGCCGCCAGTCGCGATTTGGCGCAGATGGCTAACCGTCTGCACCAGCAGACTCAGCGATTTGTCGTGTAAGTGAATAACTGGCGCAGCTGTGTGCCTGTAGCCAAGCCACGAAAAGACGTGACTTGCTGATCAGGCTTAGCAGCTGTCTTTGAAGTCCAGGGCGCCTCGAGTGTCAGTCAGACAGCTGCGCCCTGTAGCGAGTTGGCGCATCTCGCGCAGGGCCTCAATGGCCTGCTGGGCCGCTTCAAGCTCAGCGCTTAATCGAGGCACCGAGAGCTACGCGCCTGACTTCAACTGGCCGGGCCCACGGTTTGCCTATTGCTCAGAGGTTGCCGCTTTTCAGGCCATCGATATAGTCGACTTCAGCCTGCTGCTGAGGCCGTTCGCGCGCTGGCAGTTTGGCGTCGCTGACCTGAGCCTGCAAGGCATCGAGCAGTAGCTTCTGGCGAGTCTGGTTTTCGAGGTGCGCTTCGAGAGCGAGGACCATTTCGGTGTTCATGCTGCTGCGATTGGCGACGGCCAGATCTTCGATGGCCTTGCGCATGCCGTCTGGCAGGCGGATGACGAACTTCTCGGCAGTACGTGAGTTATATCCCGGCTTTTGCATGATGGCCTTTCCTTAGGGGTGATAGCGTTATGACACATCGTGCGCCATTCGTTCAAGAAAGGCGCTGAGCGGCGTCACAGCCTTGCAACGTTCCCCTCAACCCAAATGCGGCCTTCCAGCCGAGCCAGTGTGCGAAGCTGCTCATTGCGCGCGACGCCACCTGTAAACAGACGGCTGACGGTGGACCCAACGGCGAATGGATATCCCCACCTCGCTCAGGTGAACGGCGGTGCCCAGCTGATATTCGTGGCCGGGCAAGGCGGTGAGTTATCGGTATCGTTCGCCGAGCAAGCAAAGCAGGCGCTTGCCAATGTGAAGTCAGCCCTGGCTCACCGAGGCGCCAGCCTGAACAATATTTTCAAGCTGACCTTGCTGATCGTCGATCACTCCGAGGAGAGGCTGCGGGCTTGAGTGGAGGAGGTCGACGGCGCCTGGGGGGGACAGATGAAGCCGGCATGCACGCTCACTACGGCACCCTGCCTTGCACTAGAAGGGATGCAGGTCGAGATAGAGGCCATTGCGACATTGTAAATTTGCTCGTGAGCCACCGCTTCATCGGTAGCTCTATCCCGTGTAGGTGGCGACGGAAAGAGCAGGGCACTTGAATGCGTCCGATTGGTCAGCAGAGAACCTTCGTGGGTGACCGTTTCCGGCCAGATGATCCAATGGTTGAACCCGTCTCCAGTTATGCCTTGGACGGCTGTTCCTGGCCTAGTCTTGAACGGTCTGCCGAAGCTGACCGACTGCACTCACCACTCGCTGTGCCTCTGTACGGATTTCCAGCATGACGTCTCCGGCTTGGCCGGCAAGGCCAACACCTTTTCTCACCTTCTCCTGGCTGCCCAACATGCTCGCAACGGCGCTCTGAGTCAGGTTTTGGTTCAACTGCACAACTTCGTTGATTTCCACGGTAGCCTGGCTGGTTCGAGACGCCAGGTTACGAACTTCATCTGCCACCACGGCGAAGCCCCGCCCAAGTTCGCCCGCTCTGGCAGCCTCAATCGCTGCATTGAGTGCGAGTAAAT
Source organism: Pseudomonas sp. PA27(2017) (assembly GCF_001945445.1). Lineage (GTDB taxonomy): Bacteria > Pseudomonadota > Gammaproteobacteria > Pseudomonadales > Pseudomonadaceae > Aquipseudomonas. Next base: position 167,121 of record NZ_MSXW01000008.1, on the reverse strand, counting down.
TGGTCTGATCGGCGATGCCCCTGATGACCTGAACAATACTGTTGATGCGTTCCGATTGTGTACTGAGTGCGCTAATTTGTTCAGATACCTTATCGAGCTCTTCGGAAATTCCGCGAACTACCTGCATCGTCTCATCTACAGTGGCAGCCCCCTTTACCGAGCTCTCATCCGTTTCCCGGGCTATCTCATAGGCCAATTGCGCGGCTTCCGACTCAGCGTTTCGGCGTTCTACCTGCGCGGTGATATCGCTCGCGAACTTAACAACTCCATACAGTTTTCCGGCAACATCATAAAGAGGATTGTAAGTCGCTCTAAGCCATACGACACGGCCATTTTTGGCAACGCGCTTGAAAATTTCGTGTATGTAGTCGCCTTGATTCAAACGCTGCCAAAAACGGCGATAGCCATCGCTGTTAATCTCCGCAGGTTCGCAAAACAGGCGGTGGTGCTTTCCACGAATCTCGTCCAAACGGTAACCCATGGTAGTCAGGAAGTTTTCGTTTGCTTCGAGTACCTCACCGTTCAGATTGAATTCAATTACAGCCATTGAGCGATCGATGGCGGTAAGCAGGCTGGTTTGCTTGTTGTCTGCCTCTATCTGCCTGGTGATGTCGGCTGCGATTTTAATAACGCTCACCACCTGACCCGCGCCGTTATGAACGGGCATATAGGTCGCTTCCAGCCAGATTTCGCGGCCATCTTTGGTAATCCGCATGAAGCGGCTGCTGAAACTTTCACCCTTGGAAAGTCGGCTCCAGAATTGGCGATACTCCGGGCCATTGGCCAAGCTTACAGGGCAAAACATTCGGTGGTGCTGGCCTACCACCTCTTCGAGGTGATAACCCACTACGTTCAGAAATGCCTGATTCGCATCCACGATCTCTCCCGTCGGAGTGAACACAATCATCGCCATGCTGCTGCGAATCGCCGCCATTTTCTGATCAACGTTTTCAAAGCGATTTTTGTATGCTTGCAACTCATTGCGAAGCTGTGAACCGAACATGATGACCTCAATGCAACGGCTTAGGGTGGGTGGAGAATTCTTCTTTCGGAATATCGTTAGAGGTCGTTGAAGGTGCGGATCCATGGACAAAATTATCATCTGAATGCAATCCACCTAGCCTTTGGCACGATGGCCGCTGGCTGTTTTATAGAGGGGCAGCAATCCGCCGTACCTTAGGTTTCGATTACTTTAGAACTCTGACAACGCTGTCTCAGGAAGAAGAGAGATTGCTTCTGACCTCAATTCCCAGAAATTGATCAACCTCAAACCGGTGCTATTTGCCGCGGCGTGAATCCCTTCCAGCCTTTTAGGGAAAAATTAAGTACCTCAGCAATGGTGCTCTGAGAGCCCGCCACCTTTTTTAAACCAGTCAAGAAGGTCGACGGGTGACAATGGCTTGGCGAAGTAATACCCCTGACCTTGCTGACAGCCCCAGCCTCGCAGCAGGTGGTAATGCAACTCTGTTTCAACCCCTTCGGCCACGACGATCAGGCGAAGGTCGCGCACCAGGCTGATCAGGCCACGGATGATGTGCCATTCGCTGTTACCCGGTTGGAGATCAGCCAGCAATGAGCGATCGAGCTTGACGCTGGTTGCCGGGATCTGGCGCAGGTATGCCCAGTTGCTGTAACCACTGCCAAAGTCGTCGATCCCAATGCCCACGCCCAGATCGCGAAAACGTTGCAGCTGAACTCGCACGGTCTCAAAATCGGTTACCAGGACACTCTCGGTGAATTCGAGCTCGACGACTCGTGGTTCCACCTTGAACGCTTGCAGAGCTTCGACCAACTGCTCGAACAGGTGCCCGTCAGTCAGATCCAGTGCCGAGACGTTCAGGGATACGATCATTTCCAAGCCTTGAGCCCGCCAGGCCGATAACTGCTCGCAGACGCGCCGTACCACCCAACTGGTGATATGACGAATCGAGGCGGTAGTTTCAGCCAGCGGGATGAATTCAGCGGGGCTTATCTCACCCAGCGTAGGGTGCGACCACCGTAGCAGTGCCTCGACGGCAACGCACCGGTTGCTGGCCAGATCGACACGAGGTTGGTAGACCAGCCTGAACTGATCAGCGTCGGTAAGTGCCGCTTCGATGTCATTGAGCAGTGCGGTGCTGCGACGCAGGCTCGAATCGATCGCGGGGTCATAGTTGAGCCAACGTCGCTCACTTCGGCGCGCAGCATCGGTGATGCTGGACATCAAGCGCAGGATATCCGTCGGCGCGCCAGCCTCGCTCTCTAGCTGCAGCACGCTGATTCCCACATCAGAGAAAACCGGAATATCCGCACAGTACAGCGGCCGTTCGAACGCATGTACCATGCTGTCGACCAGGCTTGACAGCGACAGTGCTCGGTGGCTGAGCAGCGCGACAAAGCCCAGAGTACCGGAGCGGTACAACCGTGTCCCAACGGGTAGCAACTTCAGGAGCAGCTCTTTGACCGCCAGCATGAAGTGGGTGAAAAACTCGCTCCCGAGCGATTTTGCCAAGCGGTCCATCCCCGTTGCGGAGAGCGGCTCAATAAGGATGGCGACGCGATCGTCCTGCTTGAGCCCCTGCTGAATGTCCGCGTCAAAGCGCTGCCGGTTGGGCAAGCCTGTCATTGGGTCGATGTAGTGCGAGCGATGTATGGATTCCAATCGCGCCACCACCACCTGAGCTGCGTTACGAAGCAGGGTTCGCCCATGCTCGCTCATTGGTGAGTGTGTTTTATGGTCAATAACGCAAAGCCGGCCCAGGCTCCGCCCTGAGCTGATTGTCAGCGGAGCACCTGCGTAATAGCGTATGAACGGAGCACCTGTTACCAATGGATTATCTGAGAAGCGCGGATCAGCGACAGGGTCGCATATCTCCAACACCGCCCCTTCGTCGAGACCGTGGACGCAGAACGACATTTCCCGCGACGTACGTTCAGGCTCCATCCCCACGCGAGCTTTGAAAACTTGATAGTCGCGCTCGATGATGCTGACCAGCGAGGTGGGTACCTTGAAATAGCTGGAGACCATCAACACGATACTGTTAAGGACGGGATCCGAGCCACTCTCCAAATCCGAGGTCAGACGGTCTACATCGACCAATCGTGCGCGTTCTTCTTCGGGCGATAAATTGCACGTGGTCATGTCGGCTACTATGAGTACTAAGGGGCTTGAAAGACTAAAGCTAGGTGTTCATTGAGTGCCTTGAGCTTACCACCTCGTTGTATCCGCACAATTATGGTTGGCCATCAGGCTGTTAGTTAGAAACTATGGGGCTGGATGCTGAACCCTTTAAAGCTGCAGGGACGATTGCCGATAACTAGCTGCGGTGGAAAGCCTCCGCCGTATCGACTGTCGACAATTCGCATCTGCGCTTTCCGACCTGGCCCCAACGGAGCCACATTTGATCAGTATTCTCTCTCGCAGCCTTGAGCTGGTTCGCCGACTGGCGCGCTTCCAGCCAAGCACGCCGGTTCGCTATGCGGGCACTGTCATGGTGATCGCGCTGTGTGGCGCGGTGCGCTTGCAGCTTCCTTTCACGGCACTACCGTACCTGTTTTTCATACCTGGGCTGATGTTCATCGGTTTTTGCTTTGGTATTGGCCCGTCTCTCCTGGGCTGCGTTCTGGCAGTGCTGACCGCCCACTATTTCTTCATTGGCGAGATCGGCTTCAACGATGGTTCGACCGCCTGGCTCAGCAGCGCGAGTTTCGCTTTGGTCACGTTCGGTATGGCCGTTGTCTGCGCCTTGTTCCGAAGAACCCTGAACGCGCTGTCCGATGTCAATGACCGTCTGGAACAGGAGGTCGAGCGTCGTACTCTGGAGCGCGATGGCATCTGGAATGTATCCCCCGACCTGATCTGTACGGTGTCCGAGGACGGGGACATCGTGGCGATGAATCCAGCCTGGCAGACCGAAACCGGGCATACCGACCAAGAACTCAAGGACGGTGCATTTTTCAGCTTCATCTCCCCCTCACAGCTGTCGTTTGCACTGCGCACCCTAGGCAAGGGGGCTATCGCTGAGCTCGATACCCAGGGCTTTCGCGCCAATGGCAAACCGCTGCACCTGAACTGGCGGATTGCGCGCCGACAGGGTCTGTATTTCGCGGTCGCACGGGACATCACCTTGAACAAGGAGCGTCAGGAAGCACTCGAGAAAGTAAGCTCGCAATTGCAGCAAAGCCAAAAGATGGAAGCTGTGGGCCAGCTAACAGGCGGGCTGGCCCACGACTTCAATAACCTGCTGACTGTGATCACCGGCAGCCTGGACATGCTGGAACAGCGTATCGACCAGGGAAATCAGGAGGAGCTGCCTCGCTACCTCGGACTCGCCCGGACTGCGTCCGGTCGCGCTGCCTCGCTGACGCACCGACTGCTGGCCTACGCAAGGCGTCAGCCCTTGGCCAGTTCAGTCGTAGACCTTGCAATGCTGGCTCAGGACATGAGAGAGCTGATCAGCAGAACCCTCACGCCGCGGATAGAACTGGAGATACTCGCACCGGAAAACGCCTTGCTGTGCTTTTGTGACGCCCACCAGCTGGAAAACGCGATACTGAACCTGTGCATCAACGCGCGTGACGCCATGCCCCATGGCGGCCGGCTGCAGATCGAGATCAGCCGCACCCGCATCGATGCCACGCAGGCCACTGCAACCCTGAAGGCCGGGCAATACGCACTTTTGCGCGTGACGGATACCGGAATGGGGATGCCACAAAGCGTGCTCGAGCGTGCGTTCGATCCCTTTTTTACCACCAAACCTCTAGGCTCTGGCACAGGCCTGGGGCTTTCGATGGTGTATGGCTTTGCCCAGCAATCATCCGGTGAGGCCCGCATCGAGTCGGTAATGGGGAAGGGCACTTCGGTAAGCCTTTTCCTGCCGTTGCATCACAGTCAGGCGGCCATTCTCGATGTTGGGCTGCCCACCAGTGATGAGCACGATTTCCCGGTGGATAACGCCAGAGTGCTAGTGGTCGACGACGAGGTTGCCATTCGTGACCTCATCGCCGAGGCGTTGGAGGAGGTGGGTTATCGAGTCACAAAGGTCGAAACCGCTGCACAAGCGCTACTGGAGTTGGCGGGGGAATCTGATGCAGTGTTACTTATCACGGACATCGGCTTGCCCGGTGGCATGAGTGGTGACGAATTGGCTGTGACAGCGCTCGACAGACACCCGACACTCAAAGTGCTGTTCATCTCTGGTTTCGTGGAGAATGCCGTCCCGGCTATTGCCCTAAAAAGTGGCCAGACCGAACTACTGTTGAAGCCGTTTGCCGTAAAAAAACTGAAGACGACTGTTAGGCGTCTTCTGGCCCAGGGCTGAGGCCTCTCAGGTATAGCCCTGGTCAGAGGCTCGGCACGCAAGTGCCTGATGCTTGGCTTGTAGGGGCTCAGGAACGTCAACATCGTCATCAGATCATTTCCAACAACCCTGGCGTTGCCAGCCAGGCTCATTTTGCTGCTGCCTAACAGTCGAGCAAACTGGTGCGCGGGGGATGAAATCCATCTGCTGTCCGCACTGTCAGGGACAAAATGTCCAGCTTCTGTCAGTTATTCATGCCGCGGGTACTGCTCGCACTCAATCGACTCACCAAACTCACACCGGTTACGGCCCTATCAGGGTCGAAACGAATGCTCGTCACCAGACCGATCTGGCGGCGAGCGTAGGCCCGCCCCCGGGCAAGCGTCTGCTGGGGCCCGTCATCATGACGGTTATCGGTGCGATCATTGCGTACGATGGCCTGAAGCTGACTCAAATTGACTGGAGCAAATCCCTCATGGGATTGGTGCTTGCGGCCGTCGGCGTGATCGGCTTTGTCCGCCACTGGAATTTCAACGTCTCCCAGTATGACAAGCTGCAAGAGTGGCGCCGCACTTGGCTTTGCCATGCGTGCGGTACGCGCTTTGAGCCATAATGAACAAGAAAGCCCGCTGATGCGGGCTTTCTTGTTTTGTGTGTCTTTCAGCAGCTCAGTTGAGCTAGAACGCTGCAGTTCCAGCATACGAGCCGCTAGCCAATTCGAGCCTGCTCAAGGACCGCACACCCAGTCGCCCTCAATGGCACGCATCGAACTGTCATTTCGGATGTAGGTGAGGGTCGCGGCAGGGAAGGAGGCCGCTCCGTCAGTTCCAGCTTTCTCAGGCTGATCGGCTTTTTCCTTCAGCTTCACTTCGGCCACCACACGCTCGCCTTTGAACAGGTTTCCATGTTGCATGGAGTCGAACCCACCCGGGGCGTGGACCTTCATCACCTGGTCGCCGAACTTCAGAATCCCCTCTGAGGCACCCTTGGTTGCCACGTTTCCTGCAACGTAAAAGAACGTGCTGCGCCCGGCGGAGAAGGTGCATACAAGCTCTCCCTTAACCGGATTTCCCGTGATGTCGCTTTCGTTAAGGGGCGACAGTTTGGTGCTGGTTGAGACCATCGGAGAGCTGGTAGATATAGCGCCGCTCTCGCTTTCATCATTGGCTACGCAGCCAGCTAAAATCGTGAAACTGGCTACAGCGGTTAGGGCGATGCAGGCGTTGCGATTGATTCGGTTGAGCAAATTGAGCGGATGAAGTGCTGCGTATCGCATGGGAAAAACTGATCCTGGTATTGGGCGCCCACCAATTGAGCGCCCGCTATGGAAGCCGACCCTGAGCAGCTGGATACATTGCTATTAATTCGTGAGTGGTAAGGGCCGCCCTCGCTTTACTGATTCAAGCAATAACCGCATTGGCGATGATCGAATAGGTCTCAGGTTCGTTAGGGGGCATTCTCTGTCCTGTGGAGCCTCAAGGACAAAAGAAGCGCGGCAGTGGCCAATGCGCCAAACACCCAGAGGTTTCCCGTAAGCCCAGTGGTGTCAATCAACTGTCCCCCCATCCACGATCCCAAGGCGATGGCGATGTTGAATGTACCCACGTATAGAGCGGAGGCCGTCTCGATTGCCTGCGGCGCCGCTTTCATCATTAGTGTCATCAGCGAGACCGACACTGCGCCGTAAGTCAGGCCCCATAACAGCAGTGCAATGACTCCTGCAGACGGCTTGTGCCCAAGGCTGAGAAATATTACTGATGTCAGTGCCAATCCGGCTGCGATCACCACCAAAGTCAAGGTCGTATTGCTAGCGGCATTGGTGCCACCTAAAAAATTTCCGGCGAGCCCAGCCGCCCCATAAACGAAAAGTAATGTACCTATCCAACGTGCATCCAGGCCGGATACGTCGAGAAGGAGGGGCTGAACGAATGTAAAGGCAAGAAAGTGTCCGGCCACCAGAAGTACGGTCAGTAGCAGCCCCGTTTGCAGCCTGGGATTACCAAACTGCTCCACGAATTGGCGCGCAGTTGTCGAGCCGATTACGGGGAGCGCTGGGATAACGACAAGGTGCAGCACCAGGATCGATCCGCTCAGGAGGGCCATCAGCGCAAATGCCCAGCGCCATCCCAGATGCTCCCCAACAATCGCGCCGAGTGGCACACCCAGTACCGAGGCCGCAGAAACGCCACCAAATATGATGGACGTCGCCAGGCCGATCGCATTGGCTTGGACGAGCCGGGCCGCGAGTCCTCCAGCAATCGCCCAGATACCCCCCATGCAGAACCCTACCAATGCACGTGCCGCCAGCATCCACGTCATGTTGGGTGCTAAAGCAGACGCGATATTGGCGATCAACAACAGCACCAATAACCCACATAGGATTTTTCGCCGGTCTATGCTCCCAGAGGCGATTACGACCAAGGCTGCAAATGCCGCGGCCAAGAGTGCTGGCAGCGAAATCATCAAGCCGGCCGTTCCATTTGTAGTCTGCAATGCTGCCGCGATGGAGGTTAACAGTCCGACCGGAAGCATTTCTGTAGTCACCACAGCGAAGGTCGCCAAGCCCACTGCGATTACCGCCGGCCACGAGTTCTCTGCAGCAGGTGTTCTGGATGTTTCTGAGCAGATAGCCATGATTCGAATCCTTGAAATCGACTAACTAGAAAGGGTGGAGTCACACTGTCTTGATGGGGTCAGTGCATCGGCGCGGAGTCGCATCCATGCCAGCAGCCCGATGGCCAGCACGGCGGCGCCTGCGCTTAGCGAAAGGTAGAATCCGGCTCTAGCGCTGATCTCATCGACAAGCTGGCCGGATACGGCAGCCCCCAGCGCGACACCAACATTCAGTCCAGCCAACAGCCAAGTCATTCCCTCTGTCAGGTTTTGCTCGGGCACCGAGCGCTCGATCGAAGTCATCGCCACGATCATGGTGGGCGCAAAGAACAGCCCCGCTACAAGCACTGCTACGGCCAGGCTCGGGATGCTCTCTACGGCCATCAGTGGCGCTGTGGTAGCGGTGGTGGCCAGAGTACCCAACAGCAGTTGGCGGTGAAGCGGGGCTTTTAGCTGAAGGGCGCCGAAAACCAGTCCTGATACACAGGAACCGATGGCATAGGCTGACAACACGAAGCTGGCCGCCGCAGGACGGTCGAGGTCCTGCGCGAAGGCCACACTGACTACATCAACTGTCCCGACGATTACACCCATGGCCACCATCAATAAGGTCAGGAGCCGTACGCTCGCCATTCGAATGACAGATCGCGAATGTTCATGTGATTCCTGGGGCTGAGCTGGTGGCTCCGTGGCTCGCTGTGCAGAGAGCGCGGACGCACCGAGCAGCAAAATCAGTGCAGCGACAACCAAGGCTGCCTGCGGCTGAACCATGACCGATAAGCCCACGGACAACGGCGGGCCAACAATGAAGGTCACTTCATCGAAGACCGTCTCAAGCGAGTAAGCAGCTTGCAGACGGGGCTGGCCCCGATACAGCCATGACCAGCGAGCCCGCAACATCGCCGACATGCTCGGCATGAAACCGGCCAAAAGCGCGCCGATGAAGAGGCTCCAATAGGGCGCTCCATAGAACGAGCAACTGATGAGCGTCAGCAATCCAGTGACGCTGATGAAGGTTGCTACACGAAGCACACGACGCTGCCCATGCTGGTCGACCAAGCGTGAGATCTGCGGTGATACCAGGGCGTAAGTGAGCACGAAAGTGGCTGACACCATTCCAGCCAGTGCGTAGCTGCCGTATTGCTGGGACAACATTGTGATAATGCCAATACCCGTCATAGGCAGGGGTACTCGAGCAATCAATCCCGCGAGCGTGAAAGCCTTGGTGCCGGGTGCTTGGAAAAGTTCGCGATAGGGGGTAGCCATCAAGCCCTCCATGGAGCCAGCTTGCAAAAGCATCGCAGTGGGATGGAAAATACATACGAGGTGTATGAATAAGATCGTATATACATACGTCGCGTATGTAAACAGTCGTGCATTCCGTATGTAAGGAGTTTTGATGGCTCGCCGAACTCGCGCCGAGATGGAACAGACCCGGGCCACGCTGTTGGCCACGGCACGAAAGGTATTCAGCGAGTGCAGCTATGCTGATACCTCAATGGATGACCTGACTGCCCAGGCAGGTCTTACCCGCGGCGCGCTATACCACCACTTCGGTGACAAAAGGGGGTTACTGGCCGCGGTGGTTGAGCAGATCGACGCGGAAATGGATGCTCGCCTGCGAGCCATCTCCAACAATGCTGCTGATCCCTGGGAAGGTTTCAGAGAACGCTGCCAGGCCTACTTGGAAATGGCGCTTGAACCGGAAATCCAACGTTTGGTTCTGCGAGATGCCAGATCTGTCCTTGGCGGGGCTTCGCCCGAGGCGCAACGGCATTGCATCGAGTCCATGCAACGCTTGATCGAAGGTCTGATTGAGCAGGGTGTTGTTGCTGAAGCGGATGCCGAGGCTTTGGCATCGCTGATTTATGGCAGTTTGTCCGAGGCGGCGTTCTGGATTGCCGAGCGAGAGAGCTCCAAGCGATTGGAACGAGGAATCAGCGCTCTGGATCTTCTGCTGCGCGGATTATTAGTACGGACTTCAAAGTAGCAGCCGAGTCGACCGAACCACAGTGCTGTGCTCGCCAATGCCTTGATGGTCGAGGGGCGACGGCTGGCCATTCGACATCGCCTCGGGCGCATGCACGCAGGTGCGGCGCACTCAGCATCAGTTACAGCTAGCTCGAATCGCTGTAATAAGTGCGGCCAGACTGAATTGCTGCTCAAGCCCTTCTCCGTGATGGAGCTGAAGGGGGTAGTTCAGCGCTTGCTATCCGGGCGCTGAGCCTGCTTGCCATTTCAAGGCTGAGCTGCAAAGTCGGTTAGCGATGTCGCACGCGCTGCCCGCGAAGTTCGATATCATAATGATGGCAAAAAAGGCGCAACCTTTCCGCTGCCGCGTCAGTCCTATCCGACGCTGACAGCTCATCTATCTCCGGCACAGCGTTGCCAGCCAGCTGAAAAGCACCCCCGTTCGCCATGGATTCGGCATTTCTAGCATTTCCTCCGAGTACCGAACCATGCTCCATCTCTTTCGTCCGCGCAGTGAGCTCCAGGCTCTCAAGCAACTGAGCGCTTCGCTCCCGATCTCCGCCAAAGGCGCGGCCAGCCGTAGGGCCGCCAACTGGGTAGAAGTGCAGCGTGAATGGACCTCACGCGAACAGAAAGCTGTGCAGAATGACGCACGCATTGCCGAGCTTGAACGCGAGCTGGCGGCCGCGCGGCGCATGTTGGCTGAAGCAGATGCTGGCGCGCGCGCCTCAGAGACGCGCTTCGATCTGGTCAACAGAGCTTCCAGCGAAGGTCTCTGGGATATGGAGGTGGTAGCAGGGGACCCAGTGAACCCGCGCAACCAGTTTTGGTGGTCGCCGCAGCTCAGGGCCATGCTGGGTTTTCGTGATGAGCGAGACTTTCCCAACGTACTGGCCAGCTGGGCCGACCGCCTGCATCCCGAGGACAAGGCGGCGACGCTGGATGCCTTCGCTCGGCACTTGAACGACAAGTCCGGCATGACCCCTTATCGGGTCAGAAATCGCCTGGCCATGAAGGATGGCACCTACCGCTGGTTCTTCGCCCAGGGCGAAACCCTTCGTGATAGCCGTGGCGTACCGCTGCGTGTCGCCGGGGCGCTACGGGATATCCACGATGAGCTGCAGCGTGAGGAGGAGCACGATGTAATCATCACTCGCTTCGAGCTTGCCCGAGAAATGCTCTCGGACGGCCTCTGGGACATGGAGGTGATCGCCGGTGACCCGGTCAACCCGAAGAACCCGTTCTGGTGGTCGCCGCAGTTCCGTCGCCTACTGGGCTTCGAGACGATTGAGGAGTTCCCTGATGTGTTGGACAGCTGGGCATCGCGCTTGCATCCAGAGGACAAGGCCTACAGCCTCGAAGCGTTCCAGGCCCACCTGAACGACCGTTCAGGCAAGACGCCTTTCGACATCGAATACCGCTTGAAGATGAAGAGCGGAGAGTACCGCTGGTTCCGGGCTCGCGGGCAGACCAAGCGTGACGCCGCAGGCGCGCCGCTGCGTGTGGTCGGTGCCTTGGTGGACGTTGATCTCGAGCATCAGCAGAACGCCATGCGCGAGACCGAGGCAGCTCACCAGCGCAGTCTGGAAGCCAACATCGTGAAGCTCACGCAGATTGTCGGCACCATCCAGAGCATTGCTAGCCAGACCAACTTACTCGCGTTGAACGCGGCGATCGAGGCGGCCCGAGCCGGGGAGGCGGGAAGAGGTTTCGCTGTGGTGGCCGATGAGGTGCGAAAGCTAGCGACCCGGACGACGGAAGCCACCGAGCAGGCGGCGCAGATGATGCGTTCCTGATCGGCAAGCGTTGCCGGGTGAATCGACGACTGCCTAGTTTCCTGCTGATCGGCTTTGATGGGGCCTGTCGCAGAAAACGTCGTGGCCGCCATGCTCAAGCGCACGCAGAACATGGACGGTCATCTTCTGGCCGAGGACCATCGTCGCGCGGGCGCTTAGATTGCCCAAAAGCAGGGCGGCGATGCTTCTGAAATCTGATCAAGCGAGCGAAAAAACGAAATTCACTTCCGTAGGACCATGCATGTTTGCAAAGGCCGAAATCAAGGTCTGCCCAGGATAGGCAACTGCGGGTGTTTATATATAATGCGACTCACTTTCAGTTAGCCGCATTCTTCTCATGGCCAAGTCTCCTCCCAGTTCGGAACTCATCAGCGCTCTGGCGCTGCACTACGATGACTTGGTCGCCTATATTCGTCGGCGCTTTCACGGCAGCCAATTCGCCCGAGATGTAGTACACGACGTTTGCCTGCAGCTACTGGAGAAGCCACCCCAGCAGGCGGTCAAGCTGCCGTTCGCTTTCTTGCGCCGTACATCCTTCAATCGCGCCATCGACCGTCGGCGTGCGGACATCACCCGTGACGCCTATTTCGAGCCGACTGCCGACGTACCCGATTTGCATGTGCATGGGCTCGACGGTGCGGCGGCGCTGGATTTCGAACAGCAACTCGAGGCGCTGTTGGCCATCATCGATGCGCTGCCGGCCCGGGCGCGACAAGTCTTTCTGCTGCACCGCATCCACGATATGCCACAGCGTGATATCGCTGACGAGCTGGGCATTTCGGTAAACATGGTCACTCAACATTTCGCCCGAGCTATGCGCGGCATCGCCCAGAACTGGGAACCGGCGCGCCAAGCCCTGGCAGGACGTCGCTGAGTCATGGCTGAACCCCACCGCCCTGATGGCAATGACCCGCTGACGCCATTCGAGCAGGCACTGCGCAATCGAGTGCCGTCTCGCGAAGCGCTGCTGGCGGAGGCCAAGGCGCAGACGGCCCGCCAGCGGCGGCGTAAGCAACTGCTCGGCGGTAGCCTTTCGCTAGTTGCAGTGGCTGCGTTGCTATGGGCCGTCGATCCGGCCTGGCATAGCGACGAGATTCGTACGGCCTACGGCCAGCGTGACCATTTGCTGATGGCCGACGGCAGCCGGATCGCCCTCAATAGCGCGACCCATCTGCGTATCGAACAGCGCTTGCGCAGCCGGCAATTCGAGCTGCTGGACGGCGAGGCGACCTTCACCGTGGCGCCGGGCGACAAGCCCTTCATCGTGCGCAGCCAGGGCGTGGCGGTGCGCGACATCAGCACTGTGTTCAACGTGCGCAGCGACAGCCGCGGGGTGGCTGTCGCCGTCATTGACGGCGCGGTGGACGTATCGACGGCTCAGGCTGCACCGCAGCGCCTGAATGGTGGCCAGCAACTGCTGGCCAGTGGCGAGCGGCTGGGCTCTGTGACCTCGCTCGACCCGCTCCGCGCGACCGCATGGCAGCAGGGCAAGCTGCGCTTCGATGGCACACCGTTGCGTGACGTGCTCGCCGATATCCGCCGTTACCGCCAGGCACCGATTCGCCTGGCCGATCCGCGTCTTGGCGAGCTGCGGGTGTCCGGCGAGTTCGACAGTGCGGCGGTGGAATCACTGATCGACCTGTTGCCGGCCATCCTGCCGGTGATGCTCAGCCGCGGTGGCGATGGCAGCGTTGTGGTGAGCGGGCGATAGAGAAACAAGCGTTCTGCGAACTACCGTGTGAGCGCAATGGGCGCTAAATCACGGGCATGCCCCGTTCCTATAAATCGGACCCGTGTTCGCTCTCGCCACAGTGCTATCAACAATAAACGAGAATTTTTCACATTCCGACCTCAACATCCCGCGACGCTCATCCGCCTTCTCCCGTGAACGTCATTTCTGATCGCGTCATTGGGGAGCTCCATGAACAACAACGCACCATCGCGCCGCTCGAGGTTTGGCCGGCTGTCACTGTTGACTGCCAGCATCCTGCTGGCTTCCAGCCTGCATGCCCAAGAGGCCAGGCACAGCGTCAATTTGTCCGCCCAGCCGCTGGACCAGGCGCTCAATGCCCTGGCCGAACAGACCGGCACGCGCATACTGTTCGCCACCGATAGCGCCGAAGGCCTGCGGGCTCCAGCGTTGAGTGGCGAGCTGAGCGTCGAGCAGGCCTTGCAACAGCTGCTACGCGGCTCGGTCCTGAGCGTGGAGAAAACGGCAGATGGCAGCTTTGTGGTGGCCGAACCGGTTTCAGCGAGCAATGCACTGGATCTTGGCGCGACGCTGATTCAGGGGCAGGGCATGGGGGAGGCCACCGAGAATAGCGGTTCCTACACCACAGGCCTGGTCAGCGTGGGTTCCAAGACGCCGGTCAGCCTCAAGGATACGCCACAGGCGGTATCGATCATCAGCCAGCAGATGATCGAGGACCAACGCATGACGGCCTTGGCCGACGCGATGAAGTGGACACCCGGCATCACGCTACGCAATGCCAACTACAACACCCTGGCGTTCTACTCCCGCGGCTTCGGCATCGACAACTTGCAGATCGACGGCGCCGCGCCCATGGATATCGGTACTGGCGTGGGTACCTTTTACAGTGAGCGGCAGTACGACATGGCGGCCTACGATCATGTCGAGGTGCTGCGAGGCGCCAGTGCACTGCTGGGCGGTAGCGGCGATCCAGGCGCCATCGTCAATCTGGTACGCAAGCGCCCGCTGGACAGTTACCAACTCAAGTTCAATACCTCCGCCGGCTCCTGGGACAACTACCGCAGCGAGGTCGACCTGACCGGCCCGTTGGGATTCGAAGGCCGCTTGCGTGGTCGTGCCGTGGCAGCCTACACCGATCGCCAGTATTTCATGGACAACCGCAGCACCGAGAAGCCCTTCCTGTATGGCATCGTCGAAGCCGATCTGACCGACGACACCCTGCTGACTCTCGGCGGCAGCTACGACAAGGTAAAAGAAAATGGCACGGGTGACGGCTTGCCGCGTTACAGCACTGGCGGTGACCTGAAGTTGCCGCGGCACCGTTGGTTCACCAACAACCGTGCGTGGAGCGACAGTGAATCTCGAGAGTGGTTCGCCAAGCTCGATCACCACTTCAACGAGGATTGGACACTCAATACTTCCTACACCCACTCCTTCAATACGGCCAGCACCGAGGGCATCATCCCCTACGGTTCGGTGGATGAAACAACGGATACCGGCACCTACTGGTGGGGCAGCTACGTGTCCAGCTGGAGCAAGCAATCGGTATTCGATGTGAATCTCTCTGGGGGTTTCGAGGCCTTCGGCCGTCGGCATGAATTGCTGTTGGGGGCCGATTACCAGAAAGTCACCAGCCGCTGGCGCGCGGCGCTGGGCGTGAACGGCAAGGGTGGGTTGATTGACCTGTGGAATCCGAGCGCTACTCCGCTGCCGGACACTGGAACGAGCCGTGGTTTCTGGCGTGACTACGCTCCCAACACCCGAGAGCAATATGGGGCGTATTCGACCCTGCGTCTGCAACTCACCGATCCCCTCAAGCTAGTGCTGGGCGCGCGAGCCCAGCGCTACAAGTTCGAGCATGCATACAGTACGGCTGCCAATACCGATGGCACGGGTGGCTGGACGACGGATGACCCAGTGCACGATCGAGTGGGGACGACGCTGATCCCTTACGGAGGCGTGATCTATGCCCTCAATGACGAATGGTCGGCCTATGCCAGCTATTCGCAAATGTTCAAACCGCAATCGCTGAGCATGCAGGCGCCCGAGGATGCACCGACCTCCATCGAGCCCATGACAGGGAAGGCCTACGAAACTGGCCTGAAGGGCGAGTTGTTCGGGGGCGCGATGAACGTCAGCGCCGCGCTGTTCTACATCACCCGTGAGAATCAGGCAGTGACGGACCCTGCCTATCCCAATCCACCGTTCGGCTATAGCGGATCCTGCTGCTTCCTCGCTCAGGACAAGATCACCAGCAAGGGCATCGACCTGGAAGCCAGTGGGGAAATTGCGCCAGGTTGGCAATTGCTGGCCGGCTACACCTATAACCAGGTGCGCAATGACACTGAGTCGACGTTGCACAGCACGATCACGCCCAAGCACATGCTCAAGCTGTGGAGCGTCTATACCCTGCCAGGTTCTCTCTCGGATTGGCGCGTCGGCGGTGGTGTAACGGCAACCAGTCCTACCTACGTATCGGGCAAGGCATATCGTTTCGATAATGCTGGTAATGCCGTCGATAGCCATGACTACGACTTCAGTCAATCGGGCTACGCGCTCTACGATGCGATGGTCGAGTACGACATAGATGAGAATTGGACCGTGGCCCTCAATGGTCGCAATCTTCTCGATCGTACCTATTACGCCAGTGTCGGTACCTCCGAATACGGCAATTACTACGGTGAGCCACGCAACTTCACACTGACCTTACGTGGAACCTTCTGGTAAGCGGGCAATTATGCTGTGACGCCCGCCGTGAACAGCGGGCGTATTGCTCGGCGTACCCAACGGGCCGACGACACAGCACCTGGTGAGCTAAGTGAATCGCGAGCACGGCTGTTCGCAGTTAATGGTCAATGGCGCATACCCCTTGTGGCAGCGGATGCGATCCCTGGGCTTTGCATGGCTACCAGGGCCTGGATCTCAGGCTCGGTAAGTGACAACCGACTGGTGCAATTATTCACTTCGGGCTAGATACCGGCAGGCAGGGGCAGGGCGGTAGTGGACTTGATACGCTCCATGGCAAAACTGGAGCTGATATCCGCGATGCCGGGTATCTCAATCAGCCGCTTGTAAACCGCGTCGTAGCCTTCGATGTCCGGTACGACCACACGCAGCAGGTAATCGGTGACGCCAGCCAGCCGGTAGAAGTCCACCACTTCGTCAATGGCCGACACCTTGTCATGAAACTGCTTGAGCCAGTCGGCATTGTGCTGATTGGTGCGCACGAAGGCGAAAACCGTGACCGGAACACCGACCTGGCGCGGCTCCAGCAGCGCCACCCGCGCGCGAATCACCTTGCTCTCTTCCAGCTTTTGAACGCGTCGCCAGCAGGCGGTGTTGCTCAGGCCTACGCGCTCGGCCATTTCGCCCAGCGCGAGGGTGCAGTCGTGCTGCAGAAGACTGAGGATGGCGTGATCGAACTTATCCATGGTGTAGCTCGTTAAGATGATTGAGGAATAACCAAAGCACTTAATCAAATATTATTGGAAATAAATTCCGTTGAAATGATTTTTAGTGGAATTAAATTTCTTTTTTGCTTGAAGGTAGCAGCTAAATATCAAATTTATTCTTGTACCTTTCCCCTAGCATATTCGCTCTGATCCGCCGCTTTAGGTGGCGTTTTTTCGACCCAGAAGGCCGTATCCCATGACAGAGCGCTATTTCGACTACGCTGCCACCACTCCTATCGATGATGTCGTGATTCAGGACATGCTGGCCCACATGGGGCGCAAGACGATTTTCGGCAACCCGGCGTCATCCTCGCATTCGTTTGGGCAACGGGCACGTGTTGCAGTAGAGACGGCGCGTCGGCAGGTTGCCGAATTGGTCGGCACTACTGCCGATAACCTGGTGTGGACCTCGGGTGCTACCGAATCCAACAATCTGGCGCTCAAAGGCGTGGCAGCCGCAACAAAGGGACGCCGGCATATCGTGACCAGTAGCCTGGAACACAAGGCTGTGCTCGATACTGCCCGGCAGCTGGAGCTAGAGGGCTTCGACGTCACCTGGTTGCAGCCCGATGGTGATGGACTGATCCAGCCTGATGCGGTCGCCGCAGCGTTGCGTGACGACACCCTGCTGGTGTCGCTGATGCGCGTCAACAACGAGCTCGGCACCCTGACCGACATTGCAGCGATCGGCGAGCGGGTTCGCCAGCGTGGCGCGCTGTTTCACGTGGACGCCGCCCAGGCTACCGGCAAGGTGAAGATCGATCTGTCCCATCTGGCGGTGGATTTGATGTCGTTTTCGGCGCACAAGACCTATGGCCCCAAAGGCATTGGCGCACTCTACGTGGGGGAGCGTGCGCGCCCGCTGGTACAAGCACAGATTCATGGTGGTGGCCATGAACAGGGCCTGCGCTCCGGCACCCTGGCCCCTCACCAGATCGTGGGCATGGGCAGCGCGTTCGCATTAGCAAATGAGGTAATGGACGAGGAGAACCGGCGTATCGCGCAGCTCAGCGTGCAAATGCGCGAAGGCTTACTAAACCTTCCCGGCGTGCAGCTCAATGGCTGTGGTACCCAACGTGTGCCGCACACGTTAAATCTGCGCATCGATAACCCCTGGTTCAATGTCGAAAGTCTGAGCCGTAGCCTGGCTTTTTCGTCCACGTCGGCGTGCAATTCGGCCAGCAATGCGCCGTCTCACGTGCTTCTCGCGCTGGGCCTGGATGCAACCCAGGCTTATCGCAGCATCCGTCTGAGCCTGGGGCGCTACACCACGCTCGAGGATGTCGAGGTTGCCACGGATGCGATTCGGCAGTGCCTGCCGCAGTGATGCGCTGAGCAGCGCTTCACGCTGCTCTTGTGCCGTTCGAGCGCCGTACCCATCAGCCATGTCGTGACGGCAGCGGCGCGCCAAGTCTTCACACGAGAACGCCTGGCAGACGTATCGCAGTCGTGTCCGTCAGGCGCATCGGTTGCTGGCGCTCAGGTTGCGCCGACCGCGCACACCTAAAAAATATGGCTATCAGACGCTGCCTGGAGGCGGCCCTGAGGGTGGTGAGGGCATGCTCAACCAAAGCTTCAGGCCGCGCACGATAAGGCTCCTAGCGGTTTTTATATACGCTAAAGTTTTCTTGAGAAGCTCAGTCTATACCTCCCGTTTATATATATAGCGGAATTAATTCGTTCGAAATCGACCTCTTCTAGTCTAGGTTAGCGGCTATCCGTAGGCACCACAGGCCGGCCCTGTGAGCTGCTCACTGCCACTTGATAGGCTGCCGAATGTCGTTATCCATTGCATCATCTTCCCAGCCAGTCGACACCACCAGTCAGGGTGATTCGGCTTACGCTCGCATTCGTCGCGACATCCTCTCCTGCCGGCTGATGCCCGGTGCGTTGATGACCGAGCCAGGGTTGATGGAGGCCTATGGAATTGGCAAGAGCAGCTGCCGCATCGCCCTTACTCGCCTGGCCCACGAAGGCTTCATTCAGTCGCTGCCACGTAAGGGCTATCAGGTTGCGCCGGTGACGGTGAAGGATGTCGAGGAAGTGTTCACCCTGCGCGTGCAGCTTGAGCCGCTGGCGGCTCGTCTGGCGGTCGGCCGCGTCGACATCGAGCGCCTTCGCGTGTTGGAGGCAGCTTGCCGGGTACGCCACCCGGTGCCGCTGCCTGATCAGATCGACGTGTTCATGGACGCCAATAAGGCATTCCACCTGGAGATCGCCAGAGCTGCGGGTAATGAGCGTCTGTTGCGCACACTGTCCGGCCTGATGGACGAGATGACTCGCCTGGTAGCACTGGGCTTCAACGTCCAGGGCACCAAACCCGAGATCAAGCATGATCACAACGCGATGATCGCCGCGTTCGAAGACGGCGACGGCAAGCGCGCCGAGCTGATTGCCCGCCGGCACATCGAGACCTTTCAGGCCATGACGCTGGAAAAGGTCTATGCCAGCCTCAGCGAAGCCGGCGCGTCGCTGCCACTGTTGGCCGCGAGATTGGCCCGATGAACGCGGCGCTGCAGCAGCACCTTTCGACAGCGGCGATCAGCCTGCAGGGCGTGGGCAAGCGCTTCGATGCACTCGAGGTGCTGCGTGATATTTCCTTCGACGTCGGGCAGGGCGAAATAGTCGCGCTGCTGGGCACGTCGGGGTGCGGCAAGAGCACCTTGCTCAACATCGTCTCCGGGCTGTTGGCTGAGGATCAGGGGCAGCTTCGCCTCTTTGGTGAAAGCGTGGCGGCGTTCAGTGACTGGCGACGCATCGCCTATCTGTTTCAGGAGGATCGTCTGCTGCCCTGGCGCACCGTACAGGCCAATGTCGCCTTTGGGCTGGAGGGCATCGGCATCGCTAAGGCGGAACGTGACCAGCGCGTTGCCGAAGTGTTACGTCTGGTGGGGCTGGAGGCCTTTGCGAAAGCCTGGCCGCATCAGTTGTCTGGCGGCATGCGCAGCCGCGTGGCCCTGGCGCGCAGCCTGGTGGTCAAGCCCCAGGTGTTGCTGATGGACGAGCCGTTTTCAAAACTCGATCCGCAGACCCGCAGTCAGATGCACGATGAGCTGCTGCGCCTGCAGGCACTCACCGGGATGACGGTGCTGTTCGTCACCCATGAGGTGGAGGAGGCCGTGGTCCTGGCTGACCGGGTGGTGGTACTGGAGCCGCGCCCCGGTCGCATTCGCGCGATTCATTCGATGGCCTTGCCGCGCCCGCGCGTGCCCACCGAGCCCGCCGTCAGTGAGCAGGTTCGCCGCCTGCGCCTGGAGGTCTGACATGGAAACTGCCAAGCGATTTTCCAGCCTCGCCCTGCAGCGCTTTGCCCTGATCGCCATAGTCGGTCTGCTCTGGTGGTACGCCGCGAGCCGCCTGCCATCGTTCGTTTTGCCGGGGCCGGAGAAGGTCTTCGCCGCGCTCGGCAATCTGCTGCACAGCGACACCTTCTGGCATGACCTGAGTGCCACACTCGGGCGCGTGTTCAGTGGCTTCGCCCTGGCCACGCTGGTGGGCACGCCCTTGGGGCTGGCGCTGGGCAGCAGCCCGGCACTGGCGCGTTTTTTCGAACCGGTGCTGTCAGTGTTCAACACCGTTTCGTCGGCGATCTGGGCGATCTTCGCGATCATCTGGTTCGGCATCTCCGACGCCACCACGGTGTTCGTGGTGTTCATGACCGCCATGCCGCTGATCCTGACCAACGTCTGGCAGGGCGCGAAAACCGTGGAACGGCAATACGTGGAGCTGGCGCGCTCGTTTCGCCTGTCGCGGCTGCAGATCCTGCTGAAGATCTCTCTGCCGAGCATTCTGCCGTACTTCTTTTCCGGCGCACGCCTGGCGTTCGGCTTTGGCTGGCGGGTATCGCTGGTGGCCGAGACGCTCGGTGCCTCCGATGGCATCGGTTATCGCCTGCGCCAAGCCGCGGATCTGGTGCAGAGCGATCAGGTATTCGCTTGGACCGTGCTGCTGGTTGCCCTGATGTTGTCGCTCGAGGCGGGTGTTCTCAAGCCTCTTGAGCGTCGGCTGTTCCGTTGGAAAACCCCCTAGTTCCTCCCTCTATCAAGGATCACTACATGCGTAAGTTGATTGCCGTCGCGGCCCTCGCCGCGAGCGCGGTGCTGCCTCTTGCTGCCCATTCGGCGGACAAGGTCCGCATCGGTTACTGGACCAGCGGCGTGAGCCTGGGCTACGGCTCGGTGCTCGAGTCCAAGGATTTCCTCGCCAAGCGCGGCATCGAGGCCGAGTTCGTGCACTTCCCCGACGTCAATGCGCCGATTCGCGCACTGGCGGCCGGCTCCATCGACTTGGCGTTCGGCGCTCCCTTGGCCGGGGTGTTTTCAACGGCCGCCGAAGGGGTGCCGATCCGCATCTTCGCTGCGACCCAACCGGCCGACGTGCAGTTCGTGGTGCCGGCCGACTCGCCGATCACCTCGCTGGCCGAGCTCAAGGGCAAGAAGATCGGCATGTCGCCAGCTGGCTCGTCGGTGGCGGTGATCGCTGGCGCGGTGCTGGCCGGCAACCATGGCATCAAGACCAACGATTTCTCCCTGGTCGGCGGCAACGAGTCGCGCCTGGCGCAGTTCCTGGCGCAAAAGCAGGTCGATGGCGCGGCCCTGCGTTCGGTCACCATCGCCCAGCTCGAAGACGAATTGAAGGTCAAGCGCCTGGGCAGCTTCGCCGAGGAATGGAAGACCCTCACGCACTCCGAAGCGGTGCCGTACATAGGCGTCGGCACGGTCGCCGCCAAGCTGGTTGACGACAAGCCGGAGGTTGTCGCCCGCGTCATCGCCGGCCTGCGCGACACGCTCGCCTGGGGCAAGGCGAATCCGGATGAGGTCGTCCGCATCCTGCGCAAGAGCGCCAACCTGCCCGAGAAGGATGCCCGTGTGTACGTCGGCCAGTGGGATGCCATGAATCGTATCGCCTTCGAACCGGCCGACATCGAGACCCTGCGACGCCAGCATCAGGTGTTCGTCGAAGGCGGCCTGATCAAGGGTGAACTCAAGGACGACCTGTTCGCCACCGAACCCTACACCCAAGCCAAACACATCCAGTAATCACGGAGACAACGACTGTGAGCAAGACCATGAAAGCCCTGGTACTCGACGAACACGGCGACCTCGACCAGTTGCGCGTCGTGACCAGGCCGATACCGGCAGTGGGCAGCGGACACGTGGTAATTCGCGTTGGCGCATCGTCCTTCAATTACCACGACGTCTTCACCGTGAAGGGCATGCCCGGCATCAAGGTGCCGCTGCCGGTGGTCATCGGCCTCGACCTGGCCGGCACCATCAGCGAACTGGGTGAAGGCGTGGAGGGGTGGAATGTCGGTGACCGCGTGCTGATCAACCCGCTGAAACCCGATGTCGGCCTGATGGGCGAAATGGTCGATGGCGGCATGGCCGAGTACGCTCGCGTCGATGCACGGCAATTGATCCGCCTTCCCGATGCGGTGAGTTTCGAACAGGCAGCGGCCTTGCCGGTGGCCTACGGCACCGCCCACCGCATGCTGATCACCCACAACACCGTGAAAGCCGGGGACCGCGTGCTGATCCTCGGTGCCAGCGGCGGTGTGGGTACCGCCTGCGTGATTCTCGCAAAACTGCTGGGCGCCGAGGTGATCGCCTGTGCCGGCAGCGACGAGAAGGGCAAGCGCCTCAAGGCGCTGGGTGCCGACCACGTCATCAACTACCGCGATACCGACTTCTCCAAGTGGGCCATCGGCCAGTACGGCAAGCCGCAGCGCCGCAACTACGAGGGTGGCGTGGACGTGGTGATCAACTTCACCGGCGGCGACACCTGGCTGCCTTCGCTCAAGTGCATCAAGCGTGGCGGCACGCTGCTGGTGTGCGGCGCTACTGCCGGCCACGACCCCAAGGAAGACCTGCGCTACGTGTGGAGTTTCGAGCTCAACATCAAAGGCTCGAACAGCTTCTACGAAGACAACCTGGTCGGCCTGCTCGACCTGATCGCCGAGGGCAAGATCGACCCGATCATCGACCGCGTCCTGCCCCTCGAACAGGCCGCTGAAGGCCTGGCGCTGATCCGTGACCGGGAAGTGCTGGGCAAGGTGGTCGTCACCCCTTGATCGGCTTGCATCGATCAGCACCGTGCAGTCGCCCGTTTGCGGGCGACTGCACGACCTTCTGAACACTCAACAGGATTGATCTCATGACCGAAACGACACTTCCGAGCGCTGCCGACATTCAGGCCAAACTGCTCAAGGGCCCCTATCACCAATGGCTGGGCCTGCAGGTTCAAGCGGTGGGCGAGGGCAGCATCGAACTCAGTGCGACATGGCGCGAAGAGTGGGTGGTCAACGTCGAGGGTGGTTACACCCATGGCGGCATACTTGCCGCACTGGTCGACCTGACCGCGGACTGGGCGCTGGTTTCCAGGACCGGCAAGGGCGTGCCGACCATCGACCTGCGAGTCGATTACCACCGCCCGGCCAAGGGCGATCTGCGTGCCAAAGGCACGGTCATCAAGTTCGGCAAGCAGTTCTCGGTGGCCGAGGCGCAGGTCTTCGATGGCGAAGGCAACCTGGTCGCCAGTGGCCGCGGGGTCTATGCCACGCCTGCACCGAAGGCGTGATTCCATGAGTGCGGTACTGGATCACCTGGTCATCAACGCGCGCTTCGATCTCGATGGGGCGGCAGAGGTCTTCGCGGGGTTGGGGTTCACCCTCACGCCGCGTGGGCATCATTCCCTCGGCTCGATCAACAACCTGATCATGTTCGCCGAGGGCTACCTGGAGCTGATCGGCTTGCCGGTCGGGGTCGAGCGTCTGCGGCAGGAAATTCTCGACAGCCCCCTCGGCATCGATGGCCTGGTGCTGGCCAGTGAAGACCCGCGCCGCACCCATGCGGCTCTGGTGCAGGCCGGTTTTCTGGTGCAGCCGGTGCAGCATTTCTCCAGGCCGGTGGAGGTCGATGGGGCCTCTGTTGAAGCACGCTTCGGTACCGTCCGGCTGCTGCCTGGGCAGTTCGAGGCAGGCCGCGTGTATTTCTGCCACCACGAAACACCCGAGCTGGTATGGCGGCCCGAGTGGCTGGGCCATGCCAATGGCGTGCACAGCATCGAGCGCTTGACGGTGGTCAGCGAGCAGCCGGTGCACATGCGCGAACTCTTCGGGCGCCTGGGGCGCTTCGATGGGCGTTTCGCACTCGAGGTCATCGACGAGCAGGCCTGGCGCACCCGGGATATTCAGGCGCCCGAGGCCGCACAAGCGCGGCCGGAGCGTTTCGTGTCGATCGGCTTGCGCGGTGGTGACCCGGCGGATCTGGCGCAGCGTGCGGCGAGCCTTGGTTTGCCCCATCGGCAGGCGGCAGACCGGGTGGTGATTGCCATCCCGGCGTTCGCCACCGTACTGGAGTGCCTGGCATGAATCCGCAGACCCGTAACCTGGGCCGCGTGATCGACTCGCAGGCCACTGGCGAGCGACTGGCGTTCATCGGTTTGGACAATCAGCTCAACGAGTCGCGTTGCACCTATGCCGAGCTGGATGCACGGGCCGATGGTATCGCCCATGGCCTGCTGGCCCGTGGGCTGGTGGCCGGAGAGCGTGTCGCGCTGCTGGCTTTCAATTCGCCGGCATCGATCGCTGCGCTGCTGGGCATCATGCGTGCCGGGCTGGTGGCGGTGCCGGTCAACCACCGCTTCCCCAAGGCGCTGATCGACTTCGTCATCGCCGACAGTGGTGCGCGCCTGCTGTTCTGCGATGCGCCCCATGAACAGGTTGCCGCGGGCAGGGCCTGGGTGTCGCTGGAGGCGGAGGGCCTCGAGGCGTTCACCGAGCCCGGGGCGTTCAGCGCCTTCGAACCCGAGGGCGACGAGCCGGCGATGATGCTCTACACCTCGGGTTCCACCGGCAAACCCAAGGGTGTGGTGCTGAGCCACCGCGCCCATTTGTGGATCGTGCGCACCCGATTGCAGGCCACGCCGCTGGCCGATGAGCGCACGCTGATCGCCGCGCCCTTGTATCACATGAATGCCCTGGCCCTGGCGCTGCTGGTGCTGGCCAGCGGGGCCACCGCGGTGCTGCTGCCGCAGTTCGGCGCTGCGGCCTACATCGAGGCGATCCAGCGCTACCGTTGCACCTGGCTGACCGCCGTGCCGCCGATGATCGCCATGATGCTGCGCGAGCAGGCGCTGCTGGCGCATGCCGATCTGTCCTCGGTACGGGTGGTGCGTATGGGCTCGGCGCCGGTGAGTGCCAGCCTGCTGGCGCAGATCCACCGCTTGCTGCCCAATGCGCGGGTCATCAACGCCTACGGCACCACCGAAGGCGGGCCGGTGGTGTTCGGGCCTCACCCCCAGGGCCTGCCCAGCCCGGCGCTGTCGGTGGGGCATGCCCATCCGGACGTGCAGGTGCGCCTGCGTGACGAGGCGGGCGCGCTGGCCGACGAGGGCGTGCTGGAGCTGAAAAGCCCGGGCTTGATGTCCGGCTATCACAACCGAACCGATCTGGCCGTACCGTTCACGGTCGATGGTTTCTATGTTACCGGCGACGTATTTCACCGTGATGCCGATGGCTTCCATACCTTCGTCGGCCGCCGTGACGACATGTTCGTCAGTGGCGGCGAGAACATCTACCCCGGTGAGGTGGAAAAGCTTCTCGAGCGTCACCCCGAGGTGCAGCAGGCCTGCGTGGTGCCGGTCGAGGACGAGATCAAAGGGTTCAAGCCCATGGCCTTCGTCGTCCGGCGCCAGGGCAGTGCTGTCGGGGAGGCGGCCATCAAGGATTTCGCCCTGGCCCATGCACCGGCCTACCAGCATCCGCGTCGGGTGTGGTTCCTCGACAGCCTGCCGCTGGCCTCCACCCACAAGATCGACCGCAAGGCCTTGCTCGACAGGGCTCGGCGAAACCTCCTGGACAGTGACCGGACCACCGGACCGTCTGAATCGCAATCTGCCTAGGACCTACCACCATGCGCTTCGCTATCCGTTCCTTGCTGCCCCTGACGCTGGCCGTTGCCAGCCAAGCCCATGCCCTCGACGAGGTCACCGTCGCCCTGGCCATTCCACCAGCCGTCCACGACGGCGCGCCTTACGCTGCAGCCCAGGAGCTGGGCCTGTTCAAGGAGCAGGGGCTGAGTGTCAGTACCGTGGTGTTCCAGGGCGCCGGCGCCTTGCTTCCGCAGGTCGCCAGCAAGCGGGTGACCTTTGGTTTTCCGGTGGCTGAACCGGTGCTCTCCAGCCACTTCAACAAGAACCCCTTGCCGCTGCGCTATTTCTACAACGGTGTTCCCAGTCAGACCCTGGAGTACCAGGTGCTCGCCGATTCGCCGATCAAGACCCTGGCCGATCTCAAGGGCAAGAAGATCGGCGTCGGCGCCCTGACCTGGGGCACGCTGCCCAACAGCCGCGCAGCCCTGCGCGTTGCCGGGCTGGAGCCTGGCAAGAACGTCGAGTTCGTCGCCGTCGGCGCGCTCGGTGCGGGCTTTCAGGCATTGCGCAGCGGCCAGGTGGATGCGCTCAACTTCAACAACAGCTGGGGCGACATGCTCGAGCTTTCCGGCACGCAAACCCGGCGCATCCAGTACCCCGAGGTGTTTCAGGAAAACCCCGGTAATGGCTTCATCGCGCACCAGGACACCTTCAGCGAAAACCCGGACCTGATCCGCCGCTTTGGTCGTGCCTATACCGAGGCGCAGTTCGTGTGCGAGGTGAATCCGGCGTTCTGCGTGCAGGCGTTCTGGCGCCAGCACCCGGAAAGCAAGCCTGCCGATGCCCAGGGCAAGGGCCTGGAAGATGCCAAGACGCTGCTCAGTCGGCGCCTGCAACGTACCCTGTATTTCCCGGACGGCAGCCCGCGTGTGCCGGGACAATACGACCTGCAGGCGATCCGCGCGGCGGTCAAGGCCATGGCCGAAGCTGGCGAGTTCCCCAGCGCCGAGGTGCCGGTGGCGCAGGTGTTCTCCAACGAGTTCGTGCCGGTGTTCAACGACTTCGACCGTGATGCACTGCGTAAGCGCGCAGAGGCGGCGCAATGAGTCCGGCGTTCGAGATCGACATTGCCGATGGCCTGATCGACCAGCCACGGCGCATTCGCGTAGGGGGGCTGAACCCAGGGCTGGCTTGCCTGACCACCACCCTGGAGCACCCCGATGGCAGCCTCTGGCAGAGCGAAGCCCGCTTCGACATCGGGGCCGACTGTGCGCTGGCTATCGATGCCCAGCTGCCATTCGATGGCGACTGGAGCGAGCTGGAAGCGCTGGCGCCCGTATGGGCGTTGCGGCAACTGAGCCCGCCCCGTAGGCCGCAAGCCAGTGAAGGACTGGAGCCGTTGTCGATTCGCTTGCAGGTCCGCGACGCAGCAGGGGCCAGTGCTTCGGCCACGCTCACCCAGCGCTTTCTCGCCCCCGGCGTAAGCCGCCGGGAAATTCGCGAAGAGGGACTCAGCGCAACCTTGTTCAGCCCCGAGGCTGCAGGCCCTCATCCTTTGGTCATTGTGCTCAACGGCTCGGGCGGCGGCACGCCGGAACAACGTGCAGCGCTGTATGCCGCACAAGGTTACGCGGCATTGGCGCTGGCCTATTTCAAGGCGCCGGGGTTGCCTGAGCACATCAGTGACACGCCACTGGAGTACTTCGAGCAGGCGCTGAACTGGGTGGCGCGCACGCTGCAGCCGCGACACGGTTTCATCGCCGTCGCCGGGCTGTCGCGCGGCGGTGAGCTGGCGTTGCTGCTGGGCTCCACCTTTCCCGAGCGGGTATCGGCGGTGATCGGCTACGTGCCGAGTGCGGTGATCCACGGCACCTTGCGCGCCGGGCGCCCGGAGCAAGCCCGCGACGCCGATGCCTGGACCTGGCGAGGCCAGCCGCTGCGCAATGTCTGGCGCGACAACCCGGCAGCCGACTGGCGGGCCTTCGACCAGCCGCCCGAGCCCGGCGCAGCGATTCGCCAGGCGCCGGCATTCGTGGCGGTGGAGGCACATGCTGCCAGTGTCGAGGCGGCGCGTATCCCGGTTGAGCGTATCAAGGGGCCGGTGTTGCTCATCTCGGGCAGCGACGATGGCTTTTGGCCGTCCAGCGCCTACAGCGAGCGCATCCAGGCCGATCTGCAGGCGGCCGGCCATGCCTGGCCGGTCACCCATGTGCGCGGTGAAGGGGCGGGCCATGCCATCGGCTTTCCGTTCGTGCCGACCACTCAGATCGCGCGGATTCATCCGGTCGCCGGGGTACTGATCAGTGGTGGCGGCACTCCTGTCGCCAATGCCCGGGCCAACCGCGAAAGCTGGCACGCCGTGCTGGCCTTCCTTGCCGATGCGCTACGCGCCCATGAGGCGCAGTCATGAGCGCGGCCCTGACCCTGCAGGACACAGGGCTGACCTACCAGACCCGACGTGGCGAGATCCAGGCCCTGGCCGAGGTGAACCTGTGCATCGAAGACGGCGAGTTCGTGGCCGTGCTCGGGCCGTCTGGCTGCGGCAAGTCCACCATCCTCAAGCTCGCGGCGGGCCTGCTCGAGGCCAGCGTCGGGCAGGTCAGCGTGGCCGGGCAGGGCATCGACGGCCCGAGCCGGCACACTGGCGTGGTGTTCCAGAAGCCCAATCTGCTGCCTTGGAAAACCGTGCTGAACAACGTGCTGCTGCCGGCACGCACCCTCGGCCTGCCCATCACCGAGGCGCGTCAGCGGGCACTGGCATTGCTCGAGCTTGTGGGCCTCGCGCCGTTCGCCAACGATTACCCGTTCGAGCTGTCGGGTGGCATGCAGCAGCGGGTCGGAATCGCCCGCATGCTGCTGCACGACCCGCGCCTGCTGCTGATGGACGAGCCGTTCGCGGCCCTCGATGCGCTGTCCCGCGAGGCGCTGACCCTGGAGCTGCAGCACATCTGGAGCCAGCAGCGTAAATCGGTGCTGTTCATCACCCACAGCATTCAGGAAGCGGTGTTCCTGGCCGATCGGGTGCTGGTCATGTCGCCGCGCCCCGGCCGCATCATCGACGATGTGGCGATCACGCTGCCCCGGCCCCGTAGCCTGGACACCCTGGTCGATCCAACCTTCACTGCATTCTGCCAGCAACTGAGAAGGCACTTCACCCATGCGTAGACTGCTGCCCTTGCTTTACCCCCTGACCAGCCTGGCGGTGTTGATCCTGATCTGGGACCTGTCCGTACGCCTGCTGGAGATTCCCGATTACCTGCTGCCCGCGCCGTTGACGGTTTACCAGGCGCTGGCTGGCGGTTTCGCCGATGGCAGCCTGTGGCCACACATCGGCGTCACCCTGGGCGAGACGCTCAGCGGCTATGCCATTGGTTGCCTGCTGGCGATCACCTTGGGCGCCTTGCTGGCCGAATCGCAGACCTTCGAGCGGTTCGTCTACCCGTTGCTGATCGGCCTGCAGGCAACCCCCAAGGTCGCCCTGGGGCCGATCATTCTGGTGTGGTTCGGCTTCGGCATGACTTCCAAGATCGTGCTGGTGGCGCTGGTCTGCTTCTTCCCGCTGTTCGTCAACACGGTAAACGGCATTCGGCGTACCGACCCGGAGCTGCTCGACGCCTGCCGTTCCTTTTCCGCCTCGCGACTTTACCTGCTGGTCCACGTGAAGTTCCCGGCCGCGGCCGGCGAGGTATTCGCCGGCCTGCAGATCGGCGTGTCGCTGGCGCTGATCGGCGCGGTGGTCGGTGAATTCCTGTCGGCCCAACGCGGGCTCGGTTATCTGATCGCTTCAAGCTCGGTCAGCATGAGCCTCGCGACCATGTTCGCTGGAGTCATCCTGCTGGCCTTCATCGGCCTGTGCGGGGCACAGAGCGTGCGCTGGCTTCAGCGCCGCGTGATTTTCTGGGAGCCGGGCGCCGCCCGGGCCCGTAAACATTGAAGGAGAGTTTCATGTCGTTCGACTGGCGCAACCCCTACCCAACGACCCGTATCCCGTTGTTCGCCCGCAATGTGGTGTCGACCTCCCACCCCATTGCGGCCCAGGCCGGGCTGCGCCTGCTCCTGGCCGGCGGCAACGCCGTGGATGCGGCCATCGCCGCGGCTGCCACCCTGACCGTGGTCGAACCGGTTTCCTGCGGGTTGGGCAGTGATGCCTTCGCTTTGGTGTGGGACGGCGACTCGCTGCACGGGCTCAACGCATCCGGTACCGCGCCCGGCGCCTGGACGCCAGAGTACTTCCGCCAGCGCTATGGCGAGGACGGCCATGGCCATGCGAAACGGCCGGTACGCGGTTGGGATTCGATCACCCTACCCGGTGCGGTAGCCGGTTGGGGCGCGTTGCACGAGCGTTTCGGCAAACGTCCCTTCGCCGAGGTGCTGGCGCCGGCGGTGGAGGTAGCCGAGCGCGGCATCACCATCGCCCCGATCGTGGCGCACAAGTGGGCGGCAGCGGTTCCCGAGCTGCAGGGCCAGCCGGGTTTCGCCGAGGCCTTCATGCCCCATGGTCGGGCGCCGCAGACTGGCGAGAAATTCGTCTTCGCCGACGCTGCGCGCACCTTGCGACTGCTGGGCGAGCAGGGCGCACGGGCGTTCTACGAGGGTGAGATCGCCGAGGCCATCATCGGCCATGCCCGGGCCACGGGTGGCAACCTCACTGCAGCGGATCTACGGGGCTATCGCCCTGAGTGGGTCGCGCCGATTTCACAGCGTTACCGTGGTTACGACGTGCACGAGATCCCGCCGAATGGCCAGGGCATTGCGGCACTCATCGCGCTGGGCATTCTCGAGCACTTCGACCTGGCGGCTCTGCCGGTCGACTCGGCGGCGTCTCAGCACCTGCAGATCGAAGCAATGAAGCTGGCCTTCGCCGACGTTTACCGCTACGTCGCCGACCCGCGCAGCATGGAGGTCACGCCCGAGCAGATGCTCGACCCGGCGTACCTCGCACAACGGGCCAGGGCCATCGACCCGCGCAAGGCCAACGACCCCGGGTTCGGCCTGCCCAAGTCCGGCGGCACGGTGTATCTGAGCGTGGCCGATGAAGACGGCATGATGGTCTCGTTCATCCAGTCCAACTACATGGGCTTCGGTTCCGGCATCGTGGTGCCGGGTTATGGCGTCAGCTTGCAGAACCGCGGTGCCGGCTTCTCCAGTGACCCGGCTTCGGCCAACGTGGTGGCGCCCGGCAAGCGGCCGTTCCACACCATCATCCCGGCATTTCTCACCCGTGACGGTGTAGCGCAGATGAGTTTCGGCGTGATGGGCGGCGACATGCAGCCCCAGGGCCATGTACAGACCCTGGTGCGCATGCTCGATTACCAGCAGCAGCCCCAGGCGGCCTGCGATGCGCCACGCTGGAAGGTCAACCGGGATTTCTCGGTGGACCTGGAGGCCAGTATGAATGCCGATGCCGTACGCGGGCTGGAGGGATTGGGCAACCGTCTGAAATCCGTGGAAGACCCATACATGGACTTCGGTTCCGGGCAGTTCATCTGGCGGCTGTCGGATGATCCTGCCCATGGCTATGTGGCTGCCAGCGATAGTCGGCGAGACGGACAGGCTGTGGGGTTCTAGTTCAGAAGCAGGGCAGCACTCGCGTGCCGGGATGTTGATCGGCACAAGGGTGCATGCCCAGAAAACGTACAGACGTGCACGTGGGCGCTTGAGTCATAGAGCGGCTGTCAGGCCGTAACTCTGCTCAGCCTTTGGCACCTGGTGTGCCAAAGGCTATTGCTCAGTCGTACAAACAAGGTGGACGTGCATACCCGTGATTGGTCTCGCTGCCGTGCGCAGATGAACAGCGGATGCTCGCGGCCCGCTGCGCCAGTCCGATTGGGCCCTGTATGTCACGCGGCAGTTGCTGATCGCTAATCTGCTCCAGCGGTACCTGCAGTTGGCCACCGGAAAGCTGCTTCGACCATCTCGCGACGCTCCAGCGACTGCACACAGTTGAGCTGCAAGCTGATGATGTCGCCATTGGTCTTGGTGCAAAGAGCTAGAGTCGTGGCGTTTTCGTTCCAGGTGGTGTGTTCCGGCTGGTTGGCACCGCGCAAGTGCGAGCCGTCGATCTGCAAAGCGCTGTTCCTGATCGAATAGACCAGAAGCGTTTGACTGTTTACCACTGAACAGTCAATCAGCATTGCTGTGGTCGTCTATGCATCTCTCTTGTTTCTGGTTTTATCTAACTCTATGTAAATAAAAGAGTTATCAGTTGGCATGAATCGTGTTGATAGAGCTACAAGCAGCACCGCGACAGGTGCCGAGCCTATCGAGCAGGAGTCCCCATGCCACGTGAAATTCGTTTGAACGCCTTCGAGATGAACTGTGTCGGCCACCAGTCGCCCGGCCTTTGGAGGCACCCCAAGGATCGCGCCTGGCAATACAAGGATCTGGATTACTGGACGGATCTGGCCAGGTTGCTGGAGAGTGGCAAGTTCGACGGCATCTTCATCGCCGACGTGATCGGTATCTACGACGTGCTGGGCGGCAATGGCGATGCGGCCATCCGCCAGGCGACCCAGGTTCCGGTGAACGATCCGCTGGCGTTGATCACCCCGATGGCGCTGGTTACCGAGCACCTGGGCTTCGGTCTCACCGCCTCGCTGACCTTCGAGCACCCATATCCCTTCGCCCGGCGCCTGTCGACTCTGGATCATCTGACCAAGGGGCGCATCGGCTGGAACATCGTCACGTCCTACCTCGACAGCGGTGCGCGCAACCTCGGGCAGAAGGCCCTGAGCGATCACGATGCGCGCTACGACTACGCCGATGAATACCTTGAAGTGCTCTACAAGCTGTTCGAAGGCAGCTGGGAGGAGGGGGCGGTGGTGCGTGATCGTGAACGCGGGATCTTCACCGACCCGAGCAAGGTTCATGAAATCCGTCACCAGGGAGAGCATTTCCAGGTGCCTGGCATCCACCTCTGTGAACCGTCGCCGCAGCGCACGCCGGTTCTCTACCAGGCTGGCGCATCGAGCCGCGGCAAGGACTTCGCGGCCGGGCACGCCGAGTGCGTGTTCGTCGCCGCACCGTCCAAGGCGATCCTGAAAAAAACCGTGGCAGACATCCGCCGTCGGGCTGCCGAAGCCGGGCGCGATCCACGCAAGGTGCTGATCTTCAACCTGCAGACGGTGATCGTCGACGAGACCGACGCCAAAGCCCAGGCCAAGTGGCAGGAGCTGAAATCCTATAGCAGCTACGAGGGGGCGCTGGCGCTGATTTCCGGCTGGACCGGTATCGACTTTGGCCAGTACCAGCCGGATCAGGTGCTCAAGCACATCCACACCAACGCCATTCAATCGGCAGTGGAAACCTTCTCTACCGCCGACCCGGACAAGCAGTGGACGGTCCAGGAACTGGCTGACTGGGTTGGCATTGGCGGCTTCGGTCCGCTGATCGTCGGCAGTGCGCAGACCGTTGCCGACGAGCTGCAGGCCTGGGTCGAGGAGACCGACGTGGACGGCTTCAACCTGGCATATGCCCTGGCCCACGAAACCTTCCGTGATGTGGTCGAGCTGCTGGTGCCCGAGTTGCAGGCACGCGGCGTGTACAAGACCCATTATCGCTCCGGAACCCTGCGCGAGAAATTATTCGGTGATGGCCCGCGACTGCCCGCCAACCATCCAGGTGCCGGTTATCGCGACCTCAGCCAGCAGCGCAAAACCCTCAGTGCCAGCCTGGCCGAGCCCGCCTGAGTCGGCAGAGGAGTCATCGCATGAGCATTCATGAACTCAATCCGCCGGTGCCTGATGTGGTGGACGGCAGCGCCCTGACGGCGTTGCAGCGCTGGGCCAGAGAACGACCGACACAAATCGCCCTGCGTCATCGCCGCCTTGGCGCGTGGAAGGCCTGGCGCTGGATCGACGTGCAGCGCGAGGTCGAGCGGGTTGCCGATGGCTTGCGTCAGCAAGGTTTTGCTCCTGGCGCGCGGCTGGCCTTGTGCGGCGCCTATGAGCCGAGCTTGCTGATCCTGGCATTGGCTGCCCACCAGCTTGGTGGCCAGAGCCTGGTGATTGGCCGCGATAGCCGTGGCGATGAGCTGCAACGGCAACTGCACCGGGTGCGCCCTACGTTTGCGTTCGTCCAGCGCCGCGAAAACGTGTCGCACTGGTTAGGCAGCGGCCTTGTCGAGCAGTGGCCACTGCGTCTGTTTTCCGCCCAGGCCAATGCCGTGAGCAACGGCTTGTGGCAGGTGCAGCCACTGTCGGCGCTGTTTGTCGGTGAGGCGCCGGTAGCGCAGCGTGAGGGTTGGGCGCAGGTGTCTGAGGATGACGTGCTGTGGATCGATGAAGGCACCGAATGGCATGAAGGATTGGGGCATTTGCTGAGCCGCTGGTTGGAGCACGGCGAAGGCCTGGCCTTTCCTGAGACCAGCGAATCTGCCGCTCGCGACCGCCGCGAAATCGCCCCGACCGGGTTGCTGCTATCTGTTGCGCGCGCCGAGGCGCTGGCTGGTGAAATCGATGCGCGTTTAGCGCCATCGGGCACTTGGCGGCGGCGCCTGTGCGACTGGACGCTGGAGAATTCGCACCAGGGCTTGCGTCGCAGGCTGAAGCAGCGGGTGCGGCGTTTGCTCGGCTTTCATCGCTTGCGCCGGATCGAGGTGCCGAGTGCGCCTGCCGGTGTGGCGTTACAAGGCCCGGCTCGCCTGTCGTGGCTGCACGACCATCTGGAGCGGGTGGCATGAGCGCCTTGCTGGAGATACGCAATGTGTCGCTGTCGTTCAAGGGCGTGAAGGCGATTTCCGATCTGTCGTTCAGCGTCAGGCGCGGCGAGATCTGCGCCCTGATCGGGCCGAATGGCGCTGGCAAGAGCTCGCTGCTGAATATCCTCAACGGGGTCTACCAGGCCGATACCGGGCAGTTGTACTTCGCTGCCGAACCGTTGCGCCGGCCACACCCGCTGAAGGCTGCGCGGCTCGGGATTGGCCGCACTTTCCAGAACAACGCGCTGTTCAAGAAGATGAGCGTGCTGGACAACCTGCTCACTGGCCTGTCGCGATTTCAGCGCAGCTTTTTTCTCG
This sequence comes from Pseudomonas sp. PA27(2017), assembly GCF_001945445.1. GTDB lineage: Bacteria > Pseudomonadota > Gammaproteobacteria > Pseudomonadales > Pseudomonadaceae > Aquipseudomonas. Next base: position 132,412 of record NZ_MSXW01000008.1, on the reverse strand, counting down.
AGCAGGCGCTGGGCTTGCCACGTGCCCGGCGTGAAGCGCGCGCTTTCGCTGAACGCGCCGAGAGCGTGCTCGAGTTCCTCGAACTGCAGCCTTGGCGCGACGTTGCCGTGGGCAGCCTGGCTTACGGCCTGCAGAAGCGCGTGGAGCTGGGCCGCGCACTGATCGCGCAACCGACCCTGCTGCTGCTCGATGAGCCGATGGCGGGGATGAACGCCGAAGAGAAACAGGACATGAGCCGCTTCATTGCGGATATCAACCGCGATCTCGGCACCACGGTGATTCTCATCGAACACGACATTCAGGTGGTCATGGGGCTGTCCAGCCACGTGGTGGTGCTGGACTACGGGCGCAAGGTCGGCGATGGCACACCGACCGAGGTTCAGGTCAATCCCGATGTGATCGCCGCTTATCTGGGGACGCCAAACGGATGATCTTCTTTCTGGAAACCCTGATCGGCGGGTTGCTCGCCGGCACCATGTATTCGCTGGTGGCCATCGGCTTCGTGCTGATCTACAAAGCCAGCGGTGTGTTCAATTTCGCCCAGGGTGCGATGCTGCTGTTTGCCGCGCTGACCTTCGTCAGCCTGCACGAGCAGGGGCTGTCTTTCGCCCTGGCGCTGGCCGTGACGGTGCTGGTGATGATCATCGGCGCGCTGTTGATCGAGCGGTTGGTGCTAAGGCCACTGGTCAATCGCTCACAGATCACCCTGTTCATGGCCACCCTCGGCCTGTCGTTCGTCATCGAGGGCCTGGCTCAAGGGCTGATGGGTGCCCAGGTGCGTGCGCTGGATCTGGGTATCGAAGACATCCCGCTGTTCGTCGGCGAGATCATGATCAGCCAGTTCGACCTGGTCGCCGCGAGCGTTTCCGCACTGCTGGTGATGGTGCTGGCGCTGCTGTTCAACCAGACCCGTATTGGCGTGGCGCTGCGTGCGGTGGCCGACGATACCCGTGCGGCGCTGTCGCTGGGCATCAACCTCAACCGCATCTGGCAGATCGTCTGGGCCGTGGCCGGAGTGGTCGGACTGGTCGCCGGGCTGCTCTGGGGCGCGCGCCAGGGCGTGCAGTTCTCGCTCTCGCTGGTGGTGCTCAAGGCGCTGCCGGTGCTGATCATCGGTGGCTTCACCTCGATTGGCGGGGCCATCGTCGGCGGGCTGATCGTCGGCGCAGCGGAGAACCTTGCCGAGGCCTACATCGGCCCGCTGATAGGTGGCGGCATCACGCCCTGGTTCGCCTATTTCCTCGCCCTGATCTTCCTCTACATCCGTCCGGCTGGCCTGTTTGGCGACCGGGCCATCGAACGGGTATGACGCCATGACCGCTACCGTTTCGCGCCTGCGCACCAGCTTCGACGAAGCGCCTCTGATTCTGGTACGCCACCGCTGGCCGCTGGGGTTGTCGCTGTTGCTGCTGGTGGCTTTCGTCGGGCTACCCCTGCTGGGCAACGATTACTGGCTCAACGCGATCCTGATTCCCTTTCTGGTGTTGTCGCTGGCCGGGCTGGGGCTAAACCTGTTGACCGGCTACACCGGGCAGACCTCAGTCGGCGCTGCCGGTTTCATGGCGGTTGGAGCCTTCGCCACCTACGGCCTGCTGCTGCGTATACCTGGGCTGCCCTTGCCGCTGGCGCTGATCGGCGGTGGGCTGATTGCAGGTCTGGTTGGCTTGCTGTTCGGCATTCCGAGTTCGCGGATCAAGGGGTTTTACCTGATGGTCACCACGCTCGCTGCGCAGTTCTTTCTGGAGTGGGTGTTCGCCAAGTTTCCCTGGTTCTACAACTACGCCTCGTCCGGCACCATCAGCGCGCCCCGTCTGGAATTGTTCGGCTACAGCGTGGCCACGCCGGTCGGCCGTTACCTGCTGACCCTGAGTTGCGTGGTGCTGCTGACCTGGGTGGCGGTCAACCTGGTGCGTAGCCAGGTCGGCCGCAACTGGATGGCGATCCGCGACATGGATACCGCTGCGGCAGTGATCGGCATTCCGGTGGATCGCTACAAGCGCCTGGCCTTCGCCGTCAGCTCCTTCTACCTGGGAATCGCTGGGGCGCTCTGGGCTTTCGCCTACCTGGGCACCGCCAGCGCCGGGAGTTTTGATATCAACCGGTCGTTCCAGATCCTCTTCATCATCATCATCGGTGGCATGGGCAGCATCGCCGGCAATTTCATCGGCGCGGCCTTCATCAGCCTTACACCGATTCTGCTCAGCCACGCCGGGCAATGGCTGTTCGACGGCAACGTCGATGCCGGGCAATTGCAGAACCTGCAGAAGATTCTCTTCGGCAGCCTGATCATCTGGTTCCTGATCAAGGAGCCGGAGGGGCTGGTACGCCTGCTCGGCGACCTGCGCGAACGCATCAGGGTGTGGCCGCTGAGATTCTGAACCCCACGATTTGAACGCTACCACGAACCTTGACCCGACTCCGGGAAAGGAGGTTTCCAGCACTGCACAAGAAGTACACATCATGCGCAAAACCTTGCATCGCAACCTGCTCGCCAGCCTTTTCGCACTCGGCGCTCAGGTCTTGTTACCGGCCATCGCCCAGGCCGCCGATAACCAGCAGTTCATTCCCATGGCCACCTACCGGGTTGGCGCCTATGCCTCCAGTGGCATTCCCTGGTGGGCCGGGGAAATCGACTATTTCCGCTACATCAACGAGGTGGAGGGCGGTATCAATGGCGTCAAGCTGGTCTGGCAGGAGTGCGAGACCGAGTGGAACGTCGACCGTATCGTCGAGTGCTACGAGCGTCACAAGGGCGGCAAGGACGGCGCGCCGGCGGCGTTCTTCTTCACCCACAGTACGCCAGGTTCCTACGCGCTGATGGAGAAGGGCGCAGCCGACCGCATCCCGTTGATCGATGGCGCGGGCGGGCGTACCGAGTCCACCGACGGCAGCGTTTTTCCCTATGCCTTCCCGCTGTTGCTGAACTACTACGGTCAGGCTTCGGTGGGCATCAACTACATCGCCGAGCGCGAGGGCGGTTTCGAAAAACTCAAGGGCAAGAAGATCGTCACCGTCTACCACGACTCGGCCTACGGTCGTGAAACCCAGGCGCCGATGAAGCTGCTGGCGGAAAAATACGGCTTCGAGAACATCCAGATTCCGGTGGCCGATCCGGGTAACGAGCAGTCCGCGCAGTGGCGTCAGGTGCGGCAGATCAAACCGGACTGGGTGTTCCTGCGTACGTGGGGTGTGTCCACTCCCGTGGGCATCAAGACTGCCGCGCGCTTTGGCATCCCGGTGGATCGGATCATCGGCGACGTCTGGGCCGGTTCAGAGGCTGATGTGATTCCGGCAGGCGGGGCGGCCAAGGGTTACCAGGCGCTGGCGCCATTCCCAGGGGGTGACGGTTTCGAGATCCACCAGCGCCTGCGCCAGCATATCCTCGATGCCGGCAAGAGCGACCTCAAGGACAAGCGCTACTTCGGCAAGGTGTACTACAACATCGGCCTGATCAACGCCGCGATTGCCGTCGAGGCACTGCGCACTGCCCAGGGCAAATTTGGTAACCGCCCGCTCACCGGAGAGGAAGCACGCTGGGGCTTCGAGCATCTGGACATCGACGCCGCGCGGCTCAAGGCCAGCGGTTTCGAAGGGCTGTTGCCACCGCTGAAACTGTCCTGCTCTGACCACGAGGGCGGCGGTGCTGCCCGTGTGCAGCAGTGGGATGGCGATAAGTGGGTGCTGGTGACCGACTGGATCCAGGCCGACCGCGCCACCCTGCGTCCGCTGATCGAAACCAAGTCCGCTGCCTACGCCAAGGAAAAAGGCATCACCCCACGCGACTGCGCCAACGAGCAATAAGACCCTATCGACAACCAGCGCCTGGCCGCCGTTGTGCAGGTCGGGCGCGTGAGTAGAGAAGACACCATGAATGCAACCCTGAAACGTAGCTTCGCTGCCTTCGGCCTGGCGCTCGCAACCTGCGCCGCGCTGCCGGTGACGGTCCAGGCGGCCAATGAACAGTTCTTCCCGCTGGCCACCTACCGGGTCGGTGCCTATGCCTCCAGCGGCATTCCAGTGTGGGCCGGGATGATCGACTACCTGCGCTACGTCAACGAGGTGGAAGGTGGCATCAATGGCGTCAAGCTGGTCTGGCAGGAGTGCGAGACCGAGTGGACGGCGGAGAAGGGCATCGAGTGCTACGAGCGCTTCAAGAATGGTCTCAATGGCGCACCGGTGGCGGTCTACCAGCCCAATGGCGCGCCGGCTGCCTATGCCCTGGCGGACAAGGCCGCGGCCGACAAGATCCCGCTGATCACCCTTGGCTACGGCCGCACCGAAGCCACCGACGGCAGCGTGTTCCCCTACAACTTCCCGGTGATGCTGACGTTCTACAGCGAGGCTTCGGCGTTCATCAATTACGTGGCCGAGCGCGAAGGCGGGCTGGACAAGCTCAAGGGCAAGAAGATCGCCACCGTCTACCACGACTCGGCCTACGGTCGGGAAACACAGGGGCCGTTGAAGCTGCTGGCAGAAAAGTACGGTTTCGAGAACATCCAAATCCCCATCGCCGATCCGGGTAATGAACAGGCTTCGCAATGGCGCCAGGTACGGCAGCTCCAGCCGGACTGGATATTCCTGCGTACCTGGGGCGTGTCTACTCCGGTGGCGATCAAGACCGCCGCACGTTTCGGTTTCCCGGTCGATCGCATCATCGGCGACATCTGGGCCAGCTCCAATGAGGACGTGCTGCCGGCCGGCGAGGCGGGCAAAGGCTACCTGGCGCTGACGCCCTATCCGGGCGGTGCCGACTTCGACATTCACCAACGGATCAAGGAACACATCCTCGACAGGGGCAAGAGCGACCTCAAGGATCCGAAAAGCTTCGGCAGCGTGTACTACAACTCCGGCCTGGTGAACGCCGCCATCGCCGTCGAAGCGATTCGCGCAGGGCAGAAGAAATTTGGCAACCGGCCACTCAACGGCGAGGAAGGTAGCTGGGGCCTCGAGCACCTCGATCTCGACGATGCGCGCCTCAAGGAGATCGGTTTCCTTGGCCTGATGCAGCCACTGAAGCTTTCGTGCAGCGACCACGAGGGTGGCGGGGCCGCCAAGGTGCAGCAGTGGGATGGGCAGCAGTGGAAGCTGATCACCGACTGGGTTCAGGCCGACCGCGTCACCCTGCGTCCGTTGATCGACGCCAAGTCGGCCGAGTACGCGAAAGAGAAGGGTGTGATGCCTCGCGATTGCAGCGTGCAGTAGCCGCTTGCCGTGAGCAGGGTGCGAGGTGTGCGCTGCGACCATGAGCGTTGCCAGGAGCCTCGCAGGGCCTCGTGGTGCGAAAGACAATCGGGCGCGAAGGTGCCCAACGGAGGATGACGACATGAGCAGTGCGCCCCAATCGAGCGCCGCGAGCCAGGAGCTGCTTGCGGTAAACGACATCGAAGTGATCTACGACGGCGCGATCCTCGCCGTGGCCGGGGTTTCCCTGCGGGTCGGGCAGGGCGATATCGTCGCGCTGCTCGGCGCCAACGGCGCTGGCAAGAGCACCACGCTAAAAGCCATTTCCGGGTTGGTTCAGGCCGACCGTGCACAGGTCAGCCGAGGCCAGATTCGTTTCCAGGGGCAGAACACCGCTGGTGTCGCGGCCAATGTGCTGGCGCGCCAGGGCATCGTCCATGTGCTGGAGGGACGGCATGTATTCGCCCACCTGACCATCGAGGAAAACCTGCGCAGTGGTGGCTTTCTGCGCAACCCGACACGGCGTGAGCTGGAGCAGGATCTGGAGCGGATCTACGCCTGGTTCCCGCGCTTGAAGACCAAGCGCAAGACCCAGGCCGGGCTGACCTCAGGTGGCGAGCAACAGATGCTCGCCATCGGCCGTGCGCTGATGACCAAACCGCGTCTTGTGCTACTCGATGAGCCCTCGATGGGCCTGGCACCGATCATCGTCGAGGAGATCTTCGCCATCGTCGCCCAGCTCAATGCGCAGGAGGGCGTGAGCTTTCTGGTCGCCGAGCAGAACATCAACGTCGCCCTGCGCCATGCCAGTTACGCCTATATCCTGGAGAACGGTCGGGTGGTGGGAGAGGGTTGTGCTGCCGAGTTGGCAGCGCGGGAAGATATCCAGCATTTTTACCTGGGCGGCAAGGCCGGCGGGTAGGCGGCGATACCTTGAGAAACCTGCGTTAACCCAATGTTTGCTCACTGTGTAACGTTCTACCTGACGCGGCCTAGGCCGCGTTTTTTTCGTCCTGACGAAACTGCTGTGGCGCCGGCAACAGCGGTTGCGCAGACTGCTCCTATGACCTAGCGCCAGGCTGTTGGGTTTTTGATTCAAGTTGTTGAATAGAAATGATTTTATGGTTTGGCATGGTTGTTGGAATAACTGGACTTGCAGCGCCTGGAAAGGCGCCGACCTCATCATTCCAAGGATCACTGCCATGCGCTCTACAACCTACTGCAGAACTGCTCTTTCCCTGGCCATCCTGTCGGCCAGCCCTGCCTTTGCCGGCAACGATGATGGTGAAGGTTTCATCGACGGCGCGCAGATCCAAGTGATCAACCGCAACTTCTTCTTCAGCCAGGATTATCGCAACGGCGACTTCACCATCAACCCCAATGATGGCGAGCGACAAAGCCTTCATCGTGAATGGGGCCACGGCATCATCGCCAACCTGCAATCCGGTTTCACCCATGGCACTGTCGGATTCGGCGTGGACGTGCAGGGGCTGGTCGGCCTCAAGCTCGATGGCGGCAATGGAGCGGTTGGCAATGGTGTCGGCGTGCCCGGCATCGTGTCTCGTTCGGGGAGCAACTTCGACGGCGAGCCGAAGGACAGTTACGGCAAGGTTGGCGCAGCGCTCAAGGTGCGCGCTTTCGATACCGAGCTGCGCTATGGCGATGTCAGCCCGACCAGCCCGGTACTGCATGCCAGCGATATCCGCCTGTTGCCGCAGACCCTGCGTGGCTTCATTTTCAACAACAACTCGCTGCATGGCCTGAGTCTGCAGGGCGGCAAGCTGGAGTCGAGCAGTGACCGCAACGCCAGCAACCATCGTGGCGACCTCGGCACCGTCTATGCCGGGCGCATCAAGGGTGCCAACGATGTGGTGTACCTGGGCGGCGATTACCGTTTCAACGAGCAGCTTGATTTCCGTCTGCACAGCAGTCGTCTTGACGACGTCTGGAACCAGTCGTTCTTCAGCGTCGACTACGTACAGCCGCTGAGCGACGACTTGAGCTTGAAGACCGGCCTCAACTATTACCGCACCCGTGACAGCGGCCAGGCCCTGGCCGGCAAGATCGACAACGACTCCTGGAGCGTGCATGCCGGTCTGGCTGCTGGCGCTCACGGCTTCAAGCTGTCCTACACGCGCATCGATGGCGACACGCCGTTCGACTACGTGTGGAACACCTATGACCTGCAACTGGATGCCGCCTCGCAGGTTTCCGACTTCAACAACCCCAACGAGCGCGCCTGGGAAGCCCGTTACGACTATAACTTCGCCTCGCTCGGCGTGCCCGGTCTGAGCCTGACGGCGCGCTACGTGCGCGGTACCGACATCGACGGCACACGCGCCGGTGGCGCCTACGGCTATTTCAATGCCACCGAGGACGGCCGCCACTGGGAGCGCAACCTGTGGCTGCGGTACGTGCTGCAGAGCGGGCCGGCCAAGAATCTCTCGTTCAACCTGATGCAGGCCACTCATCGCGTCGGTGGCGATCACGTCGCCGAATCCAACGTCGACGAGCTGCGCCTGATCGTCGAGTACCCGCTGGATATCAGTCTTTGAAATCACTGTTCGCTCGGCAACAGCCAATCCGCAGTTTGCCCCGCCAGGCGCTTTCCCGATGCCCGGGAAGGTTCACCAACTCGCTGAATCAAAAGGATTTCCCAGGTTGGTATGGGCTGTGCTGTAGCCCTGGGGAATCCGTCACACATGGAGTAGCACATGACCCAGACACAGTCAGCCGACCTGCCTGCGCAGGTTCGCCCGGCACCGCAGCGTGCGGCCTATATCATCCGTAACGACGCAGAAGCCATCGAAGTGGCGCAGCGCCTGGCCGAGGATTTCGCCCGCGAGGCGGCCTTGCGTGACCGCGAGCGACGCTTACCCTGGGAGGAGCTGGAACGCTTCTCCGAAAGCGGTCTGTGGGCGATCAGCGTACCGAAGGCATACGGAGGCGCCGGGGTCTCGTACGTCACCCTCAGCGAGGTGATCGCAACCATCTCCGCCGCCGATTCGTCGCTTGGCCAGTTGCCACAGAACCACTTCGGCGTGCTCAGCAACCTCGGCCTGACCGGCAGTGAGGAGCAGAAGCGCCGCTACTACGCCAAGGTGCTGCAAGGCTACCGTTTCGGTAACGCCTTCTCCGAAGCGCGCAGCCAGTACGTCACCACCTTCCAGACGCAGATCCGCTTCGACGGCGATACGGCGGTGCTCGACGGCGAGAAGGCCTACTGCACCGGTGCGCTGTTCGCCCATATCGTCCCGGTCGCTGGTGTCGACGAGCAAGGCCGCCCGTACATCGCCTTCGTTCCGCGCGATGCCGCCGGCCTGACAGTGATAGACAGTTGGGACGGCTTCGGCCAGCGCATCACTGCCAGCGGCCAGGTGCGTATCGAAGGTGTACGCGTGCCAGCGAGCGATGTGATACCCGCCTGGAAGGCTTACGACCAGCCAACCGCCGATGGCCCGATCTCGCAGATCATTCAGGCCGCCGTGGACACCGGCATCGCCCGTGGCGCATTCGCCGAAATCCTGCGCGTGGCGCGCCAGGCACGGCCGTGGGTCGACAGCGGGTTGCAGCACGGCTGGCAGGACCCGCTTGGCCAGGCGCTGATTGGCGAGCTGGCCTGGCGCCTGCAAGCGGCCGAAGCGATCTTGCAGCGTGCTGGCCAGGCGGTCGACCGCGCCGTCGCCGAGCCCAGCGAAGAGCACGTTGCCGAAGCATCGGTGGTGGTCGGCCAGGCCAAGGTGCTGTCCACCGAGATTTCCCTCGAGGCGTCCAGCCGCCTGCTGGAGCTGGGCGGCACCCGCAGCGTCTCGGCCAGCCAGGGGCTGGATCGATTCTGGCGCAACGCGCGCACTCACACCCTGCATGACCCGGTGCGCTGGAAGTACCACCTGGTCGGCAATCAACTGCTCAACGGCATCAAGCCGCAACGTCATTCCTGGAACTGAGGTTACGCCATGTCCACTCCCCATTCCCAAGGCCAGGGCGACCTGGCTCATGCCCGTTATGCCGAGGCGTCGCTGCTCGATTACCTGCGGGGGCAGAGTGCCCGTCACGAAGCGCCAGTGATTGCCGCAGTCGGCGAACTGCGCATTCGCATCGATGCTGCCGACGCGTTGCTGGAGCACGCTGGCGCCTCGCAATCGGCAGCCATTGTCTTCCGTCTTGCCGCAGCCGAGGCGGCGCGTTTGGCAGCGCAGACGCATTTCGAACTGGTCGGCAGCAGCCTGCCACGACCGCAGCCGGACAGTGCCGAGCCGGAATTGCCGACGCAACGGCGGCTGCTCGGTGACCATTACTTAAACGGCGCCGCCCTGGCCGATGAATTGGGAGGGCAGGCATGAATCGGGTCCCGGCGTTGTTCGCCGGGCTGATGCTGGCGCTGGCTGGTGGCTTGGTGCAAGCCAAAGCGTGGTGATTTGTGGGAGGGGCTTTAGCCGCCATTGGCGCTGCTTGGGCGTCAAGAGCTGACGGCTAAAGCCCCTGCCACGAGTCGTGCGACCGGCTGCTCCGGCCTATTCGTTGATCTGTGCTAACTAAAGGATCGTGATCAGGTTCCAAGGTCTGGAGAGTGCTCTCCAGGCCTATGCATGCCGTCAGGGCTGCTTGGCACCGCCGCCGATCTGCCAGACATAGGGTGGCTCGGTACCGTTCACATACCAGTCGCCGATGATGCGTTCCTTGTAGATCACCGGGTTGTGCGAGGCGGCGGTACGGGCGTTGCGCCAGTGGCGATCGAGCTGTTTGGCGGTGCTGGCGCCGGAAGCACCGAGCGTGTTGAACAGGTCGCTGGTGGCACGCAGTACCAGTTCCACGGCGGCCACCTGGGCCTGGGCCGACTCCAGTTCGGCGGCGCTGTTGGCCTGCTGTTCGGCCGTTTCTTCATTGTCAAAGCGCGCCAGATAGGCCTGTTGAGCCGCCTCGGCGGCGCGCAGGGTGCCCGCTTCTGCGGCGTAGACCAGGCCGCTGGCTTTGCCGATCACCTGCAGCACCTGCGGATCCTGGCTCACGGCAGGGGCGTTGCCATGGCTGAATATCCGCGTGCGCTTGCTGGTTTCCTGGCTGAAGTCGCGCACGGCGGCGCGGCCGGAACCGACGATGACGGCCAGCAGAACCAGTTGGTAAAAGGCCGTCTGGTATTTGAAGCGGGTGGCGAAGTCGATGATGTTCTCTTCCTCGACTACGGCATTCACGAACACCGAGGTGCCGCTGCCGGTGGTGCGCTGGCCGAAGCCGTCCCAGTCATCGCTCTGGGTGATGCCAGGCTGCTGGGTGCGGATCGCCGCAATCACGTCGGCGCCAGTGTCATCGCGACGGGCGAACAGGTCGATCCAGTCGGAGAAGATGCTGCCGGTGCTGTAGTACTTGGTGCCATTGACCACCCATTGCTCGCCCTTGCGGGAAACGCGGGTGATGACGTCGCCAATCTTCACCGCGCCGATTTCCGTCCAGGCACAGCCGACCAGATCACCCTCGACGAAGCGCTTGAACCAGACGTCCTGTGGCGTGCTGGCGTGGGCATTGAGGCGATCCTCGACGAACGCGAAGTGCCCGCGCAGCGCTTGCGGCACGTTGGAGTCGGCCTCGGCCAGCTCGATCAGCAGTTGGAACAGTTGCGGCAAGGATGCGCCAGCGCCGCCGTGTTCGACGGGGACGCGCACGGCGCCGAAGCCGGCCTCCTTCAGCCAGCGGATGGGCTCGAACGGCAGGCTGCGGTTGCGCTCGCGCTCCACGCTACCTTCGGCGATGCGCGCGAAGATGGGCCGGAAGCGAGCGGCAAGGGGGTCGTAGTCGGTGCCGGTAGACAGGTGTGGCACGTGGGCTTGAGCGGTCATCGCAGTTCTCCTCGATTGTTGCGATTGCTGACGGCGTATCCCTCGCAAACTCCGTGCCCTGTATTAAATTGATTATAAATCAATGGGTTGTGATTGATCCGGAGAGCCGAGCTGTAGCTGAACCAACAGCTTGTTGAATGGCTGTTGGAAGGCGGGCAGTTCTGCTTTCTGGTGCTGCTGTTGGTCTACGGTCAGTGCTTTAACAGCTTGCGTGCGGTGGAGCAGTGGAAGTTGTTGGTGAGTAATTTCAACTCATTGAATTAAATAGAATTTATTCGTTGGCACGGTTGCTGCTCAACCTCTCTCGAACAATGCCCTATGGGCAGGAGGGGTGAGTATGAGCGCAAGCGTTATCAAGGTTGTGGTGGTGTCGGGGAGTTTGCGTGTGCCGTCGCGCACTCACGGGCTGCTGGAGGCCCTGGTGCAAAGGCTGCAGGCAAGGTTGCCGAATCTGCACGTGCATTGGGTGCGTATCGCCGAGCTGTCCAGCACCTTGTCCGGTTCGCTCGAGCGCGACACGGCCTCTGCCGATCTGCTGCCTCACTTGCAGGCCATCGAACAGGCTGACTTGCTGCTGGTCGGCAGCCCGGTCTATCGCGCCTCCTACACGGGGTTGTTCAAGCACCTGTTCGATCTGGTCGACCACCATTCGCTCAAGGGCGTCCCCGTGGTGCTGGCGGCTACCGGTGGCAGCGAGCGCCATGCGCTGATGATCGATCACCAGTTACGCCCACTGTTCGCCTTCTTCCAGGCCCACACGCTGCCGTATGGGTTGTACGCCAGCGTCGAGGCCTTCGATGACTACCGCCTTGCTGAAGTTGCGCAGTTCGAACGTATCGAGCGTGTGCTCGACACCGTTGCGGCGTTCTTTCAAATCCCGGTCGCCAGCGCGGCCTGACTTTCCGAGCTACAGGAGACACCGTCATGAGCCAACCGATCAAATTCGCCTACTGGGTACCCAACGTCAGCGGCGGCCTCGTCGTCAGCAAGATCGAGCAACGCACCAGTTGGGATATCGACTACAACCGCAAACTGGCGCAAATCGCCGAACGTTCCGGCTTCGAGTACGCGTTGTCGCAGATCCGCTTCACGGCTGGCTACGGCGCTGATAATCAGCACGAGTCAGTGACCATCAGCCACGCCCTGCTGGCCGCCACCGAGACGCTCAAGGTGATCGCCGCGATCCTGCCCGGGCCGTGGACACCGGCGTTGGCGGCCAAGCAACTGGCGACCATCGACCAGTTCACCGCTGGTCGCGTCGCCATCAACGTGGTGTCCGGTTGGTTCAAGGGCGAGTTCCGCGCCATCGGCGAGCCGTGGCTGGATCATGATGAGCGCTATCGCCGCTCCGAGGAGTTCATCCGCGCCCTGAAGGGCATCTGGACGCAGGACAACTTCAGCTTTCACGGCGATTTCTACCGTTTCAACGATTACACCCTCAAGCCCAAGCCGCTGCAGCAACCGCATCCGGAAATCTTTCAGGGCGGCAGCTCGCGAGCCGCGCGCGACATGGCCTCACGGGTTTCCGACTGGTACTTCACCAATGGCAACAGCGTCGAGGGTATCAAGGCCCAGGTCGACGATATCCGCGCCAAGGCGGCAGCCAACGGTCATTCGGTGAAGGTCGGTGTGAACGCCTTCATCATTGCCCGCGATACTGAGGAAGAAGCCCGTGCGGTGCTGGCCGAGATCATCGCCAAGGCCGACCCGGAGGCCGTCAACGGCTTCGGTAGTGAAGTGAAGAACGCCGGCGCGGCCAGCCCGGAGGGCGAGGGCAACTGGGCCAAGTCCACCTTCGAAGACCTGGTGCAGTACAACGATGGCTTCAAGACCAACCTGATCGGCACGCCACGGCAGATCGCCGAGCGCATCGTCGCGCTCAAGGCCGTCGGCGTCGACCTGATCCTCTCCGGCTTCCTGCATTTCCAGGAAGAGGTCGAGTACTTCGGCAAGCATGTACTTCCGCTGGTGCGCGAACTGGAGCAGGAGAAGCTCGCGTCACTGGCCGTGGCCTGAGGGGCGCCGTCATGCACGAGGAATCTGCCAGCAACCTGCCGGCCAGCCTGCTTGCTCGCGCGCGTCAGCGCGGAGGTGATGTAGCGCTGCGGCACAAGCGCCTGGGGTTGTGGCAGGAACGCACCTGGGAGCAATTGCTGGCTGAGGTGCAGGGGCTGGCCAGCGGCATGCGCGAGGCCGGTTTCGTTGTCGGCGACAGCCTGGTGATCCTCAGCCGACCGCGTCCCGAGGCGTTGCTGGCGAGCCTGGCGGCGCAGTGGCTGGGCGGTACTGCGGCGCTGCTCGATCCGCTGGCGCCGGCCGAAGAACAACTGACGCTGCTGCGCGAACTCGAAGCCGGCTTCGTACTCGCCGAAGGCCAGGAGGAGGTCGAGCGAGTTCGCCAGGCTGATTCGTTGCCGCGACTGCTGTTCTATGCCGATGGCCGTGGCCTGGCCGATGCCGGCGTGCAGAGTTATGCCCGGCTGGCGGCGCAGCAGCCTGATTCGGCGTTGTCGATTCTTGCGCAAGGCGAACGCCCGGCGTTCAGTTTCCATCGGCTGGATGGTGAAGGGCAGGCTCAGCAGCAATGCCTCAGCCATATCGAACTGCTTGGTGAGGCACACGGGCTGATCGAGCAGGAGCGCCTGACCGCGGCCGAGGAGGCCCTGGCTGCACGTACCTTCGCTGCCAGCGGCCAGGCTCGCTACTTGCTGGCGCCCTGGCTGCTGGCCGGTTTTCGGCTGAATTTCCCGGAGAGCCTGGCGACCCGCGACAACGATCGCCGGGAGCTGGGGCCGACCCTGGTGCTCGGTACCCATGAGAGCTACGGCCGTCTGTATGCCTTGGCGCAGCAGCGCCTACCGCTGCCTGGCAGCTTGCTGCGGCGCTGGCTGGATTGGGCGCTCACGGCGCGTGAAGGCGTGCTGCGCTACAGCTTTGGCTACTGGTTGCTGCTCAGGCCGTTGCGCGATGTCCTGGGCCTGAGCCGTACCCGTGTGCCGTTGCTGGTCGGCGAAGCGCTGCCGAGTGAGGCGCAGGCGTTCTTTGCCGCCCTCGGCGTTGCGCCACGTGCCTGGCCGGAAACGCCGCGTTGGCAGGCTACGCGCACTCTGCGTCCATCCATCGCTGCCTGGCCGCAAGGCCATGAGCAGCCAGCCTGAGGCGTCGTCATGTCGAATTCTCCCTTGTTGGAACTGGAAGGCATCAGCCTGTCTTTCAAGGGCGTCAAGGCCATCAGTGACATCGGTTTTCGCGTTGCCGAAGGCGAGATCTGTGCGCTGATCGGCCCCAATGGGGCGGGCAAGAGCTCGCTGTTGAACATCATCAACGGCGTCTACCGGGCGCAGCAGGGGCGCATTCGCTTTGCCGGCAAGGAGCGCCGCGTGATGCGCCCGCATGCGGCGGCGCTAGGTGGCATCGCGCGCACCTTTCAGAACATCGCGCTGTTCAAGGGCATGAGCGTGCTCGACAACGTGCTCACCGGGCGCAACCTCAAACGCCGCAGCTCCTGGCTGGAGCAGGCGCTGCGCATCGGCCGCGCGCCAGGTGAGGACGACCGTCAGCGCGCGGCGGCGGAGCGGGTGATCGAGTTCCTGCGCATCCAGCCCTGGCGTGATGAAGTCGTCGGCACCTTGCCCTATGGCCTGCAAAAGCGTGTTGAGTTGGCCCGCGCGTTGGCTGCCGAGCCCCGTCTGCTGCTGCTCGACGAGCCGATGGCCGGGATGAATGCCGAGGAGAAGCGCGAGATGAGCCGCTTCATCGTCGAGATCAACCGTGAGTTCGGCACCACGGTGGTGTTGATCGAGCACGACATCGGCGTGGTCATGGGTATTTCCCATCATGTGGTAGTGCTCGATTACGGCCGCAAGATCGGCGATGGCACGCCCGATCAGGTTCGCCATGACCCCGATGTTATCGCTGCCTATTTAGGTGTCCGCCCGGCGGCAGCCTAGCGCCGCGCCCAGGAGTGCTGCATGGAATTCTTTCTTGAGGTATTGATCGGCGGCCTGCTGGCGGGGGTGATGTATTCCCTGGTGGCCATCGGCTTCGTGCTGATCTACAAGGCCAGCGGCGTATTCAACTTCGCCCAGGGGGCGATGGTGCTGTTCGCCGCCCTGACCTTCGTCAGTTTGCTGGAACGCGGCGTACCGTTCTGGTTGGCGTTCATCGTCACCTTGGCGGTGATGGTGGCCTTGGCATTGGCCATCGAACGGGCGGTGCTGCGACCGCTGGTAGGGCGTTCGCCGATTACCCTATTCATGGCCACTCTGGGCCTGGCCTACATCATCGAAGGCGCCGCGCAGGCGCTGTGGGGCGCCCAGGTGCATGGCCTGGAACTGGGCATCAGCGACGAGCCACTGGAGTTGGGCGGTCTGTTGCTGTCGCAGTTCGACCTGTTCGCCGCCGGTACTGCCGCGGCGCTGGTGCTGTTGCTGTCGCTGCTTTTCAACCGCACGCGCATCGGCCTGTCATTGCGGGCGGTAGCCGACGATCCGCGCGCGGCGCTGGCTATCGGTATCCGCCTGCCGAGGGTATGGGCGGTGGTCTGGGCCGTCGCCGGTTTCGTCGGGCTGGTCGCCGGGTTGCTCTGGGGCGCACGCCTGGGGGTGCAGTTTTCGCTTTCGCTGGTGGTGCTCAAGGCTCTGCCGGTGCTGATCATCGGCGGCTTCACCTCGATCAGCGGGGCGATCGTCGGCGGGCTGATCATCGGCGCCTCGGAAAAAGTCGCCGAGGTTTACCTCGGGCCGATCATCGGCGGCGGCATCGAAAACTGGTTCCCCTATGTGCTGGCCCTGCTGTTTCTGCTGGTGCGTCCGGCGGGGCTGTTCGGCGAACGCGCCATCGAGCGGGTCTGAGGAGAGTCGATCATGCTGTACCAAGAAGCTGGCCAGTTCAGCGTGCGCTACGCCAACGACCGCCGATTCTTCCGTCTGCGCCAGGATCGCCTGGGCCTGGCCGCGTTGCTGTCATTCGTCTTCATCGGTGTGCCGCTGCTGGGCAATGACTACTGGTTCAGCGCCATCCTGATTCCATTCCTGGTGCTGTCGCTGGCCGGTCTCGGGCTCAATCTGCTGACCGGTTACGCCGGGCAATTGTCGCTGGGTTCGGCGGCGTTCATGGCAGTTGGCGCCTTCGCTGCCTACAACGTCGAGCTGCGTATTGCCGGGCTGCCGCTGATCGTCAGTCTATTGCTGGGTGGCCTGGTGGCGGCGCTGGTGGCCATCGTCTTCGGCCTGCCGAGCCTGCGTATCAAGGGTTTCTATCTGCTGGTATCGACTCTGGCAGCGCAATTTTTCGTGCAATGGGCGTTAACCCGCTTCAGTTGGTTCAGCAATGACAGTGCTTCTGGCGTGATCAGCACACCGCCGTTGGTGGTGGCCGGGCATGACTTTTCTTCACCGGCGGGGCGCTACCTGCTGACCCTGGCGGTGGTCAGTGCGCTGTTCTGGCTGGGAACCAATTTGGTACGCAGCGAACTTGGACGCAACTGGATGGCGGTGCGCGACATGGATACCGCCGCCGCGGTCATCGGCATTCCCTTGCTCAAGACCAAACTGCTGGCCTTCGCCATCAGCGGCTTCTTCCTCGGCGTTGCCGGCTCGCTTTGGGCCTTCACCTATCTGGGTACCGTGGAGCCCCACGGCTTCGACCTGAACCGCTCGTTCCAGATCCTGTTCATCATCATTATCGGCGGCCTGGGCAGCATCCTCGGCAACTTCCTGGGCGCTGCCTTCATCGTGCTGTTCCCGGTGCTGCTGTCGAACCTGGCCTCCCAACTGCCGGCCGGGCTGATCGATGCCGGGCAGGTGGAGAACCTGCAGAAGATCGTCTTCGGCACGCTGATCATCGTCTTCCTGATCAAAGAGCCGGAGGGCCTGGCGCGCCTCTGGCACCGTTTTCGCGAGCGCGCGCGGCGGTGGCCGTTGCGCTACTGAGCGAACCCTCGAAGCGGACGCCCGTCCGCGAAAAATACTGCCCTCTGATTTGCAAAGGATAACCACGATGTCGACCCGATCCGTCCTCGGCCGCCTTGCGTTGGCCGTAACCCTCGCCGCTGGCGCACTCCACGTGCAGGCGGCCAACGAACAGTACTTCCCGCTGCAAAGCTACCGCGTCGGGCCTTATGCCGCTGGCGGCACCGGATTCTTCGGCGGTTTCATCGACTATCTCAAGTACGTTAATGCCAACGGCGGTGTGAATGGGGTCAAGCTGACCTGGAGCGAGTGCGAAACCGAATACGTGGTGGAGAAGGGTGTGGAGTGCTACGAGCGCCTCAAGGGTGGGCTCAACGGTGCGCCGGCTGCGGCCACCAATCCGCTGTCGGTGGGCATCGCCTACGCCACGCTGGATCGCTCCACGGCCGACAAGCTGCCGCTGATCACCATCAACCACGGGCGTACCGACTCCACCGACGGCAGCGTGTTTCCCTATGCCTTCCCGCTGCAGCTCAATCCGTATTCCGAGGTCTCGGCCATCGTCAACTGGATCGGCCAGCAGGCCGGCGGCGAGCAGGGCCTCAAGGGCAAGAAGATCGTCACGCTTTACCACGGCTCGCCCTACGGCAAGGAAACCAACGAGGTGCTGCAAACCCTGGCCGACAAATACGGCTTCGAGCTGACCCTGCTGGAAGTACCACACCCAGGCAACGAACAGCAGTCGCAGTGGTTGAACATTCGCCGGCTGAAACCGGACTGGGTGATCCTGCGTGGCTGGGGGGTAATGAATCCGGTGGCCCTGAAAACCGCGCAGAAGGTTGGCTTCCCGACTGACCACATCATCGGCAACATCTGGAGCAACTCCGAAGAAGACGCCGCACCTGCCGGCGCCGCCGCCAAGGGTTTCATCTCCATCACCACGCACCCGTCCGGCACCGACTTCCCGGTGCTGCAAGGCATCAAGCAGGACGTGGTGGACAAGGGGCAGGGTGACCTGGCCGATCCGAAGCGCTTCGGCACCGTTTACTACAACCTGGGGGTGGTCAATGGCATCCTCAACGTCGAGGCGCTACGCCTGGCCCAGGAGAAGTTTGGCAAACAGCCGCTTAGCGGTGAGCAGGTGCGCTGGGGCTTCGAGAATCTGAACCTGGACGACGTACGCCTGCAGGCACTCGGTGCCAAGGGCTTGGTGCAGCCGCTGAAACTGTCCTGCTCTGATCACGAAGGTGGTGGCGCGGTACGCTTCCAGCAGTGGGACGGGCAGAAATGGAACCTGATCAGTGACTGGGTGCAGGCGGATCGCGCGCTGTTGCGGCCGATCATCGAGGCCTCGTCGCAGAAGTATGCCAAGGAGAAAGGCATCACCCCTCGTGATTGCAGCAAGGAAAGCTGATGGGGCAGGGCTGGTCGAGGCGGATGCCTCGGCCAGTTCATTTCATCAAGAGCTTGTCGTAAAACGCCTAGCCAAGCTTGAACAGGCGCTCGGCATTACCGCTGAAGAACTTCTCCAGCACCTCGTCCCTCAATCCCAGGCGCTGGGCATCCTCGATGCTCTGGCGGATCGGGCGGAAGGTGTAGGAGGAGCCGAACAGCAACTGATCGGCGAGATAACCGTTGGCCGCCTGCACATAGCCTTCGCTACCGGGCAGGAACAGGTACATGTCTGGCACCAGGTGGATGTTCCCGTAGCGGAAGGCCACGCCGATGGCCTGCTGCACGTTGGGCCAGTAGCCGTGGTAGGCGACGATCTGCAGGTCCGGGAAGGCGCGCGCCACGGCCGCCAGGCGGCCTGGGTCGTTGTAGGCCGGATCGGGGGTGGTCGGGCCGCTCATCAGAAACAGCGGGATTCCACGCTTCTGCAGGTGCTCGTAGATCGGCCAGTACAGCGCATCGTCCGGGTGCCGCGCCGGGTCGCCGAAGCCGGGTTCCAGGTCGATGCCGGCCAGGCCTAGCTGGTCTATGGCGCGGTCGATTTCCTTCAGTGTGCCTTCGATGCCCTGCAATGCCGCCTCCACCGCGCCGATACCGAGCAGTTCGTCGTGACCATGGACGATGCCGTGGATCGTATCGTTGGGCAGGTGCTGGCTCGGCGTATGCCGGCCAACCACCACGGCCTTGTGCAGGCCGGCCTCGCGTACTTCGGTGAGAAATCCTTCGGGTGTCAGCGAGCGCTCGAAGTGATCGTCCGCGCCACGGGTACCGACGCGGCGGTTGAGCCACCGGGCGACGTCATGTTCGGGCGAACCCGGTACGCCACCGAAGAAGGGGTGCAGGTAGGCTGGGCGACAGCGTAGGTCGATGACCTTCATGCGACTTTCTCCTTGCCGGCACGCACGTCGAAGGCACCGCCGGTGAAGGCACCCTCGACGGTGACCTTGCCCTTGCCGGGCAGCAGCGGGAATACCAGTTCGGCGAAGCGGTAGGCTTCCTCCAGGTGCGGGTAGCCGGACAGCACGAAGCTGTCGACGCCCAGGCCCGCATATTCCAGCAGGCGTGCAGCGACCGTTTCCGGATCGCCCACCAGGGCAGTACCGGCGCCGCCGCGCACCAGGCCGACGCCGGCCCAGAGGTTGGGTGCGACCTCCAGCTTGTTGCGGTCGCCGCCGTGCAGCGCGGCCATGCGCCGCTGGCCTTCGGAGTCCATCTTGGCGTAGTTGGCCTGGGCTGCGGCGATGGTGGCTTCGTCCAGATGGCTGATCAGCTCGTCGGCGGCGGCCCAGGCCGCATCAACGGTTTCGCGCACGATCACGTGCAGGCGCACGCCGAAGCGCACGGTACGGTTCTGTTTGGCGGCGCGGGCGCGAACGTCGGTAATCTTCTCGGCCACGGCGGCCGGTGGTTCGCCCCAGGTCAGGTAGGCGTCGACGTGCTTGGCCGCCAGTTCATGGGCGGCAGGTGAAGAGCCGCCGAAGTACAGCGGCGGGTAGGGTTTCTGTACCGGCTCGAAGAAGTTCTGTGCGCCGCGTACCTTGAGGTGCTTGCCGTCGAAGTCGACTTTCTCGCCCTGCAGCAGGCGACGCCAGATGCTCAGGAACTCATCGGAGGCTTCATAGCGCTCGTCGTGGGCGAGAAACACGCCGTCGGCTTCCAGTTCGGTGGCATCGCCGCCGGGCACCACGTTGAGCAGCAGACGACCGCCGCTGGCCTGATCCAGGCTGGCGGCCTGGCGGGCTGAAGCAGTGGGGTTGCCCAGCGACGTGCGCAGCGCCACCAGCAGTTTGATGCGCTGGGTGACCGGTACCAGGCTGGCAGCGGTGACCCAGGGATCGAGGCAACTGGCGCCGGTGGGAATCAGCAAGCCGTCGTAGCCGAGCTGGTCGGCAGCTACCGCGATCTGCCGCATGTAGGCGTTGGTGGCCGGACGGCCGCTGCCGGAGTGACCCAGGTAGCGGGTGTCGCCAGAGGTGGGCAGGAACCAGAATATGTCGAGACTCATCATGTTTTCCTCGTTGCTGTGGTTGAGGCAACGCAAGGTGGGTATGGAGCCGGTGACGTGTGCCGCATGTGCAGGCGGCTTGCGTGCCGGCTTCTTATATCGATAGTTGTACCGTCCTATCAGGACGTGCCTGGCTCTGCGGCCGACGTCGATTGACCACCAGTTCGCCAATGGCGATCAGCCGGGCGCGGGTGATGTTGCGGCTCAGCCCGAGCAGGCTGGCGGTGTGTACCTGATTGCAATGGCAGAAGCGGTAGGCAGTGCGTAGCAGACTGTCCTCGACCTTCTCGTGCAGGCCACCCGCCTGTTCCTCGAACAGCCGGTGGAAGGCGCGCAACAATTGTTCGTCGGCACTTTCGAGGGCGGCTGCCTGCGGCTGATCCTGGCGTTCTATGCGCAGGTGCGACAGGCGCAGATCGTCGTCCTGCACCAGGCCGTTACGGCACACCAGCAAGGTATGGTGGATGACGTTCTCCAGCTCGCGGATGTTGCCCGGCCAGTCGTAGCTCACCAGTTTGCGTTCGGCCTCGGCGGACAGGCGCACTTCGCCGTAGCCCAGGCGGCTGCAGTAGGTTTTGATGAAGTGCCGGGTCAGCGGCAGGATGTCGCCCGGGCGCTCACGCAGCGGGTAGAGCTGCAGGCTGACGACGTTGAGGCGGTAGTACAGATCCTCGCGGAAGTTGCCGGCGCCGATGGCCTTGTCCAGCTGCACGTTGGTGGCGGCGACCACGCGCACGTTGATCGGGATGCTCTTGCGCGAGCCCAGGCGCACCACCTCGCGCTCCTGTAATACGCGCAGCAGCTTGACCTGGATGGCCATGGGCAGATCGCCGATCTCGTCGAGGAACAGCGTGCCGCCGTTGGCTTCCTCGAACCAGCCAGCCTTGGCCGCCAGGGCGCCGGTGAAGGCGCCTTTCTCATGGCCGAACAGTTCCGCCTCCACCAGCGACTCGGAGAAGGCGCCGCAGTTGACCGCCATGAAGGGGCCGTCGCGACGGCCGCTTAGGTTATGGATGTGGCGCGCGACCAGCTCCTTGCCCGTGCCGGTTTCGCCGATGATCAGGACGCTGGCCTCGCTGGGTGCGACCTGTTGCAAGTGGGCGAGAAGCGCCTGCGATCTAGGGTCTTCGAAGACCTGTGCGGTCGCCCGGATCGAGGTAGCCAGTGTCGGCGAGGGGGGGAGGGTCAGCAGTTGCATGGGGATCCCTACGAATAGAAAGACGGGGTGGGACGCGTCTGGTTCAGTGCCCACTCACCCAGTTCGTGGAGCTTGTAGTCCACCGGGTCGTGCAGGCTCTGGGTACGCAGGTTGCGCCAATAGCGGTCGAGGCGTAGCGAGGCGTGGGTGGCGCGGGCGCCGGTCACCTCGAACAGACGGTTGCAGATATCCAGCCCGGTGCGGGCAGCCGCCACCTTGGCCGTGGCAATGGACAGCGCCAGTTGCGCGCGCTCCTCGGCACCGAGGGCGTGTTCCTTGTGCCACGCTTCGTCGAGTTGCGCGGCGGCGCGTTCCACCAGCAGTCGCACGCCTTCCAGGCCCACCCAGAACTCGCCGTAGTGGCGCAGTACGTAAGGGTCTTCGCTGACGTGCTGGGCCTTGGAGCGAAACCAGGGCCGACCTTCCTTGAGGGTGTACTGACGGGCTTCCTCCAAGGCGCCTTCGGCGATGCCGAGGAAGATATGGGCGAAGTGCAACTGAGCGATCAGCGGGCGCAGGCAGGCAAAGGGCGTGCTCAGCGGGCCGGGGTCGAGCAGCAGTTCGTTCTCTTCCACGCGCACGCGCTCGAAAGTGGCGCTGCCACTATCGGTCTGGCGCTGGCCCATGTTGTTCCAGTCACCATGTAGCGTGATGCCGGTGCGGCCACTGGGAATGGCGGCGATCAGCAGTTTGCCGCCGGCGCTTTCGTCGACCGCAGAGGCAATCAGCATTTCCGAGTCGCTGGCGCCGGAACAGAAGCTCTTTTTGCCGGAAAACTCACGCCAGCCATCGAAGGTCTTGACCACGGTGCGGGTATCCAGCGGATTGAGCGCATTGCCCCAGAACCAGTTCTTGCGCGCGGTCTGCTCGAACCAGGGCTGCCACTGATCGGGGCGAGAGAACAGGCGCACGGTAGCCAGCATCAGGTGCTGAAAGCCAAAAACATGGGCGATGGAACTGTCGACCTTGGCGAATTCGCGCACGACTCCCAGGGTTTCGCTCCAGCTGGCGCCAAGGCCGCCGAACTGGGTCGCAATGCTCATCGACAACAGGCCGCTCTGACGGATCGCATCGCGCTGTAGCTTGGGTGTGCCGCCGGCCTCGTCGCGCTCGACGGCTGTCTCGGCGAAATTCGCAGCCAGTCGGCGAGCGGCCTGCAAGGGACTGAGCACGGTGGGTTGTTGATTGGTTCTCACGCGATATCCCTCGCTGTTTGGTCTTCCAGGCAAATGGGGTGCTGGCTCATGGAAGCTCCTCAGGCGATCTTGCTCAGGGCGGGTGTCTGGCCACGCACTAGAGCGGCAGTTCGCTCGGCAGCCAGTTCTATGCGCGCCTGAAGGGCATCGCTAGCGACGCGGTAATCGGCGAAGTCGGCCTCACTGGCGTACACGCCGATGGGCAGGGTCAGCGACTGGAAGAAGCTGAAGAGCGGACGCAACTGGTGATCGAGCACCAAGGCATGCCGTTCACTACCACCAGTGGCGGCGAGCAGTACCGGGGTGTCGATCAGCGCACCCTGATCGATGAGGTCGAACAGGTGCTTGAACAGCCCTGGGTAGGTGCCGCGATAGACCGGTGCGGCGACCACCAGTAAATCGGCTGACTCGATCTGGCGCAGCTCATGTTCGACGGTTTCCGGCAATTCCTTGCGCCACAGCGCACCACCGAGCGGGCGGGCGATGTTGCCCAGTTCGATCAGGTGGGTGTCGATAGCCAGATGCTTGCCGATTTCGCAGACGATGGCTTCGGTCAGTGCCAATGTGCGTGAGGGACGGGAGGTGCCGCCGGAAACGGCGACTATTTTAAAGGGAGTGCTCATCCGAGATATTCCTGTAGGGCTGTTGCTCGAGGCGAGGCACTTGGAGCAATCGCCATACCAGCAGCGGTTCCCCCGGAAAAACTGGCTTGGCCGGCACCAGGTAGCTTGGCGTCTGTTGATCTGGCACGCGGATTGTTGAATCGCTGTTGTTGTGGCAGCAGTTGGTCTGCTGTTGCTATGGCAGCAGCTTGTAGGGCGTGATCGGATGCAGGTAATGGTTCGAGCCTGAGCTTTTTCGGGTGTTCGAGCATTGGCGGTAGAGCCTTTTCGCAGCCGTAATACCTTGTCTTATAAAGGCTGGAGGGTTATCTCTAAAAATAATATAAATAAATATTTATATTATTTTTAGAGATAACAGGCGGTGCCTCACCAAGCACAGTCTGGAAGCTAACTACAGCCCCTTGTTTCTGCGCCGACAGCTGCGACGGTGAATTACGATTAGCTGTCGCTCATCCAAACTGCTTTCGATACGCCCCAGGCAACGCCCCAGTCACCTTGCTGAATGCCCGTGTAAAAGCGGCTACCGACTGGTAGCCGCAGGCATCGGCTGTTTCGGCGACCGGTTGTCCTTGTTGCAGCAGGCGACACGCCTGGCGCATGCGCAGGGTCAGCAGCACGTGGCCTGGCGAGGTGCCGGCCAGTTCCTGAAAGCGTTTGCAGAAGGCCGAGCGCGACAGGCCGGTCAGCTCGGCCATCTGCTCCAGTGGCCAGGCTTGCTGGGGCTCTGCGATCAGGCGTTCGAGCAGGGCAGCGAACTGTGGGTGGCGGGCCAGGCCCAGCAGGCCGCCGAGGTCTGCCACGGCCTGGCCCTGCTCGCGCAGCACGTAGAGAAACAGCAAGTGGCTAAGGCGCTCGAGCAGGGCGACGGCCGGGCCATCGCTACGTGAGCACTCCTCCATGATCAATTCGAACAGCCGCCGTGCGGCGCTGGAGCCTGGATCACCGGCGCGCAGGACCAAGTGATCCGGCAAGGCATCGATGATCAGGCTGCTCAGCCCCGGACGGAAATGAAAGAAGCCACAGACCAGGCTCACGCCATCCTGCGTGCTGGCGTCCAATGGCAGCATGGCGATGCGCGGGTTGCACTGCGCCTGTCCAGGCGAGGCCGCGTCGGATAGCCGATAGGGCAGGTCGCGCAGCAGGAACACGGCGTCGCCGCTGTACAGGGCGATGCTTTGTTCGCGTTCGGCCAGGTGCAGCCAGCACTTGCCCTGTACCAGGAGGTGGAAACTGGCCCGTGCCAGGCCGTGGGTACTGGCCTGCCAACTGCCACAGTAACGGCCGACATGGAACAGGCTGGCATCCAGTTCCAGGCTGTCTAATAACCATACAAAAGGGGCAGTGGAAGAATTCATCTAATGGAAAGACTCAAGAGCAAGTGAATGCGACTTTAGAATATGGCTCATGATTTTTATAACCAAGACAATAGTGTCACACCTCTTGGTTAGGAGATGAACCATGTCTCGCGTCACCCTACAGACACTCGAATCAGCCCCGCAAGAAGCCCGTACTTTCCTGCAGAACGCCCTTAGCAACTCGGGTTTCATCCCCAATCTGCTGGCTGTTTTGGCCAATGCACCGGCCGCCCTGGAAACCTATATCACCGTCTCAGCGCTCAACGGCAAGACCAGCCTCGGCCTGGCCGAGCGCGAGGTGATCCAGTTGATCGCCGCCACCACTCATGGCTGCAGCTTCTGTGTAGCTGGCCATACGGCGGTCGCCCAGAACAAGGCCAAGTTGCCGGCCGAGGTGATCGAGGCATTGCGTGCCCGTGGCGAGTTACCCAATGCCCGTTACGAGGCCCTGGCCGCCTTCACCCGAGCGGTGATCGCCGCCCGTGGCAACGTCAGTGATGCCGAGTACCAGGCTTTCAAAGATGCCGGTTTCGAAGAGGGCCAGGCGCTGGAGGTGATCCTCGGCGTGAGCCTGGCGACCTTGTGCAATTTCGCCAACAGCTTTGCCCATACGCCGCTCAACCCTGAGCTTGCGCGCTACCGCTGGGAACAGGCCGAGGCCTGAGTACCTGCCCTGAAGGAGACCGACCGCATGCTCGATCACTCGTTGCGCCAATGGCTGGACGCTCAGGCCGATGCACTCGACCGTGGCCTGCTAGACGGTGAAGGCCTGCTTGGCCAACTGGCCGCCGCCGATGTGTTGCGCCACGGCGTTGCGCCCGAGCTGGGCGGCGTGGGTGGGGACGTGACCGATGCTGTCGAAGCCATCGCCCAGGTCGCCAGCCATTCACTCACCGCCGCGTTCGTCTTATGGGGCCAGCGCGCCTTTATCGAGTACCTGCTGCAGAGCGACAACGCGGGGCTGCGCGAACGCCTGCTGGGAGACCTGCTCCGCGGGAGCAAGGCGGGTGCCACCGGCCTGTCCAACGCCATGAAGTTTCTTTCCGGTATCGAAAAGCTGGGCGTGGCGGCCCAGGCGCAGGGCGATGGCTGGCGACTGGACGGCCAACTGCCGTGGGTCACCAACCTGCGCAAGAGCGGCTTCACCGTGGCCGCCGCCATCGACCTGCCGGGCGCGCAGCCCTTCGTGGCGGCGCTGCCGGATGACTTGCCGGGGCTGGTGCGCAGCGAAGACCTGCAGCTGCTGGGCCTGCAGTCGAGCAATACCGCGGCGATCCGTATCGAAGGCGCAGCACTCAGCCGAGATTGGTTGATCGCCGCCGATGCGCGCAGTTACCTGCCGCGCGTGCGCCCAGCCTTCCTTGGCTTGCAGTGTGGCCTGGCGATTGGCCTGGCGCGGCGCGCCCTGGTGGAAGCCAAGGCGCGGATGGGCGATGGTCGCTCGGTGCTGGAAGGCGAATGGCAGGTGCTCGAAGCTGAGCTAAAGGGGCTCGAGCGCGCGCTGCACGATGGTTTGCAGCACGGCCATTTCGCCGCCGGCCCGGTGCCGCTGTTCAAGATTCGTATCGGCCTGGCCCAGATGGCGGCCGAGGCGGTACAGCTGGAGTTGCAGGCCAGCGGCGGCAAGGCCTACCTGCAAGCTTACGGCAGCGGTTTTGCCCGGCGCCTGCGCGAGTCGGCCTTCGTGCCCGTAGTTACGCCGAGCCTGGTGCAACTGCGTAGCGAGCTGCGCAAGCACGGTGAGTTGGCCGCATGACCGTCCTGCATGCGCGTGACATCAGTTTGGGCTACGCCCAACGCAGCGTGCTGGAAGGCTTCCAGCTGGAGCTGCGTGCCGGCGAGCTGGTCAGCATTCTCGGCCCCAGCGGGGTGGGTAAGTCCAGCCTGCTGCGCGTCCTGGCCGGCTTGCAGGCGGCGCAGCAGGGCAGGGTGGAGCTATTTGGCGAGCAACTGAACGGGCCGCACCCACGGGTGGCGGTGGCTTTTCAGGATCCGTCGCTGCTGCCCTGGCTGAGCCTGGAGCAGAACGTCGGCTTCGGCCTGGGCTTCGCCCGTCAGCCGAGTCGCACAGGGGCGCAGCGTCAGGCGCTGATCGACCAGGCGATTACCGCCGTGGATCTTGCCCACGCCCGCGAGCGCTACCCCAGTGAACTCTCCGGTGGCATGGCCCAGCGCACCGCGCTAGCCCGCTGTCTGGCCCGCGAGCCGCACGTACTGCTGCTCGACGAGCCCTTCGGCGCACTGGACGAAGTGACCCGCGCCGACATGCAACAGCTGCTGCTGAACCTGATCCGCGAGCGGCATACCGCCGCCGTGCTGATCACCCATGACATCGATGAAGCGCTGCTGCTGTCCGACCGTATCCTGCTACTGGGTGGCACCCCGGCGCACACGCTCGATCAGTGGCGCATCGACCTGCCGCAGCCTCGCGCTGACCTGGTCGATGAGCTGGGCGCCTTGCGCGTCGACATCCTCAAAACCCTACGGCGGGCGAGCCGCAACAACGGACCTTCACTCGAACCGCTGGAGCCCTGCCATGTGCCTGGACGATCCCACCCATACGCGTCGTGATTTCATCAAACTGACTGGCCTGCTCACCGCAGCCGGTGCCTTCCCGCTGCTGACCAGCCTGCAGGCGCGTGCCGCCGGCGAGCCCGACGCGCCGGTCCGCATCGGCTATCTGCCGATCACCGACGCCACTCCCTTGCTGGTGGCGCACAACAACGGCCTGTTCGAGGCCGAGGGCATCCAGTCCGAGCGCCCGGTGTTGCTGCGCAGCTGGGCACAGGTGATCGAGGCGTTCATCTCCGGCCAGGTCAACGTCATCCACCTGCTGTCGCCGATGACCGTGTGGGCACGCTACGGCAGCCAGGTGCCGGCCAAGGTGGTGGCGTGGAACCACGTCGGCGGTTCGGGGTTGACCGTGGCCCCTGGCATCGAGGATGTGAAGCAGCTCGGCGGGCAGTCCATCGCCATTCCGTTCTGGTACTCGATCCACAACGTGGTGGTGCAGCAGTTGCTGCGTGACAGTGGCCTGACCCCGGTGAGCAAGGCGGCCAACGCCAGCGTCGCCGCCAACGAGGTCAATCTGGTGGTGCTGCCGCCCTCGGACATGCCGCCGGCCCTGGCCAGCAAACGCATTGCCGGCTACATCGTGGCCGAACCGTTCAATGCCCTGGCCGAGAACCTCAAGGTCGGGCGCATCCAGCGCTTCACCGGCGATGTGTGGCGCAACCATGCCTGCTGCGTGGTGTTCATGCACGAGCATGACCTGAACAACCGCCCCGAGTGGTCGCAGAAGGTGGTCAACGCCATCGTCAAGGCGCAACTGTGGACGCGCGACAACCGCGCGGAGGCGGCACAGTTGCTGTCCAAGGACGGTGCCAATCGCTACACACCCCATGCGCCGGACGTGCTCAGCCGCGTGTTGGCACCGGTGGCCAGCGAACGCGACGCTTATCTGGCCAGCGGCGCGATCCAGCACGGCGACTGGGCCGACAAGCGTATCGACTTCCAGCCGTATCCCTTCCCCAGCTACACCGAGGAACTGGTCAAGCGCCTGAAGAGCACCTTGATCGAAGGCAACAGCAGTTTCCTTGCCGATCTCGACCCGGCTGCCACGGCGCGCGATCTGGTGGATGATCGCTTCGTGCGCACGGCCATCGAAGCGGTCGGTGGGCTCAAGGCCTTCGGTGCGCCGGAAAGCTTCGAGCGCGTCGAGGAGATCGCGGTGTGAGCACTTCGCTGAAGAGCTGGGGGCTCGGTCTGGCCGGTCTGTTCGGTCTGTTCGTTCTCTGGTGGTTGCTGCTGGCGCTGTTCAGCAGCGGCGAAGGCCTGGTGGCGCTATTCACGCCCCAGGCCACACTGGCCAGCCTAGTCGAGCTGCTGCAACGGCCGGAGCTGTTCGAGCATGTGCTGGTGAGCCTCAAGCGCATCTTCATAGGCCTTGGTCTGGCGTTGCTGATTGGTGTGCCGCTGGGCCTGCTGGTGGGCAGCTGGCGTAACCTGGAGTGGGCGACTACTCCGGCATTCCAATTCCTGCGGATGATCTCGCCGCTGTCGTGGATGCCGATTGCTGTAATGGTGATGGGCGTTGGCGACCAGCCGATCTACTTCCTGCTGGCCTTCGCTGCGGTGTGGCCAATCCTGCTCAACACTGCCGCTGGCGTGAAGCAACTCGACGGCCGATGGCTGCAGCTAGCGCGTAGCCTCAGTGCGACACGCTGGGAAACCCTGCGTCGGGTAATCGTGCCCGGCGTGCTTGGTCACGTACTGACTGGAGTGCGCCTGGCAATCGGTATTCTGTGGATCGTGCTGGTGCCCTGCGAGATGCTCGGGGTAAGCGCCGGCCTTGGTTACTACATTCTCGATACGCGCGACCGCCTGGCCTATTCCGAGCTGATGGCAATGGTTTTACTGATTGGAGTATTGGGTTTTTGCCTCGATGCTGCGGCGCGCTCGCTGTATGCGCGGTGGAGCCACGTGGCGAGTGGCTGAATCAGTGTGTGAGGCTAACGTCGGCCGGGCCTTAACACCAGGGGCCCCGCCGGTGGTTCGCGAGCACAGATCAGGCGGGCCAATTAGCGACGATCCGCAGTTGGTGCGTATCTTTCGTTAGTTCCGTAGGCGGCACCTTTGGTCCCCATGGATGCTTGACCAGCCAAGCCTAGTGACCACAGGTATCCTTCAACTTGATTCGAGGGTCTTCGGCGGTACAAAAGTGGTACAGGTGTTTTGGCTTTGTCTCTAGCCTTATTCTTGCGGGCCTTCTAATAAAAAGCGGTCTAATCCATCATCGGCGTTACGGAGAAGCGGCGGGATAGGGCAAAAGGCGTGATGCTAGGGGCACGGCAGTTTTCAGGGGCATTTCGGGCTTTCTGATTGCGCTCGTCATAGCGGCTCCAGTCGGCTCATGGTATCTGTGATGCCGGGCTCAGGGCAGAGGTGTCGGAGCGTGGCCGCCAGGTGTGGCAGTACGGGTTGGAGTACGCAGTTGGAGTCCTGCGTGTAGGCCTCGCAGTTTATCAGCAAGCCAGCCTGGCGAGCGGCGTGGAACGACCGCCGTGACGCCGGGTCGTAGCTAGCGACGTTACCGTTGCGCGTGGGAGCGGGACATGGCGTAGGATCGGGCGGCATGCTTGGCAGGAGGCGACGATGATCATTCAGAGCTATTGGAATGACGGTATAACCGTGTGGATCTACGCGCTCGTGTTGGGAGCGCTCGCGCTGCGCGTGCTCTACCAGTTCTTCACCGCCAAGCGGCGCAAGCGAGTCAGAAAAAGCCAGGCTTCCGACTCCGGCGGCTCGACCAGCACCATCGTCGATAACAACCGCTACTCCGACGATTACGGTGTCGGCGGCGGGGATGGTGGTGGTGATGGAGGAGGCGGGGGCGGCGACTGAGCGCTTTCGGTTTGTCGCCAACACCGCGGTGTTACGGATGGCTCATCGAGCAGCAGCGCTGGGTGGTTCGTTCACGATTGGGTGCAGCTGATCCGCATGGCACGCGTTGTATTTTTCATTTCTTTAGCTAGACCCATACCTTGAGTCTCCTGGCACAGCTTCTGCTTGGCCAGGTGGGCCGCGCTCTGTCGCCGTGCAGAACGCGTAAACGCCTGGCGTGTTGCACGTCAGCGTCTCCCATTGAACAAGGATCAACCATGAACAAGCTGCTGTTCGCCAGTCTCGGCCTCGTCGCCTGCTCGTTCGCCCAAGCCAACGACAAACAGGTGCACTTCTACAACTGGTCCGACTACATGGGGCCGGACACTCTGAAGAACTTCGAAAAGGAAACGGGGATCGCCGTGGCCTACGACGTCTTCGAGACCAACGAGATGCTCGAAGCCAAGCTGCTGTCCGGGCACTCGGGTTATGACCTGGTGGTGCCGTCCAGCCAGTTCCTGTCCAAGCAGATTCGCGCCCAGGTCTATCAGCCCCTCGAGCGCAGCAAGCTGCCCAACTGGTCGCACCTCGATCCCCGCCTGATGCAGCGCCTGGAGGCAGCGGATCCCGGCAACAAGTACGCGGTGCCGTACATGTGGGGCACCGTAGGCATTGGCTACAACGCCGAGAAGGTCAAGGCGGTGCTGGGCGATGGCGCGCCGGTGGATTCCTGGGAACTGGTGTTCAGCCCAGCCAACCTCGCCAAGCTCAAGAGCTGCGGTGTGGCCTTTCTCGATGCGCCGGTGAAAATCATCCCCCAGGCGCTGCATTACCTGGGTCTGGACCCCAACAGCCACGAGCCGGATGACTATGCCAAGGCCTCGGCACTGCTGCAGAAGCTGGCGCCATCGGTGACCTATTTTCACTCGTCGCGCTATATCGCCGACCTGGCCAACGGCGACGTCTGCGTGGCGGTCGGCTATTCCGGTGACGTGATGCAGGCCCAGAGCCGCGCCAAGGATGCCGGCAAGTCGATGGACATTCGCTACGTGATCCCCAAGGAGGGCGCCAACCTCTGGTTCGATATGCTCGCCATTCCACGCGATGCACGTAATGCCGATGGCGCTCATGCGCTGATCGATTACCTGCTGCGCCCGGAGGTCATCGCCCCGGTGAGCGATTACGTGGGCTATGCCAACCCCAACAAGGACGCCACAGCGTTGCTGGAGCCGAGCGTGCGCGACAACCCGGGCATCTATCCGGCAGACGAGGTGATCGCCAAGCTCTACGTGTCCGCTGACCTTCCCGCGCCGATCCAGCGGATCATCACCCGTGAGTGGACGCGGATCAAAACCGGGCGCTGATTGAGGCTCACGGTGCCTGGTGCTTATCGCCAGGCGCTGCCATAGCGCTTGCTGACCCACCGTTCCGTGGCCAGCAGGGCTGGTGCCTGGGCCGACCATCTGTGTAGGATGGCGGCCGGGTGTTAGCCGCATGGTGCGGTGAGACAGGTCTGTTGCGTTGGTCGGGCCGCCGCGCGGAGTCCGCTCGTCCATGAAAACGCGCCCGTCCCATCAGAATCTTCCCCGTGCCCAGCATCTTGCCGAGCGCACTTTCGACTTCATCCGCAGCCTTTTGCATCGCGAAGCCTTCAGTGGCGTGGTGTTGCTCCTGGCCACCGCCGCGGCGCTGATCTGGGCCAATTCGCCCTACGCCGACAGCTACCACGCGCTCTGGCATGCGCCCGTGTCGTTCGGTTTCGGCAGCTTCGGCTTTTCCCAGTCCCTGCATTTCTGGATCAACGATGGCCTGATGACCCTGTTCTTCCTGGTGGTCGGCATGGAGATCCGCCGGGAGATGCACGATGGCGCCCTGGCCGACTTGCGTCAGGCGTCGCTGCCGATCGCGGCCGCTTGCGGTGGCGTGATCATGCCGGCGCTGATCTACGCCAGCCTCAATCTACAGGGGGCCGGTTTGCACGGTTGGGCGATCCCCGCGGCGACCGACATCGCCTTCGCCGTCGGCCTACTGGCGCTGCTGGGCAAGGGCATTCCCTCGGGCGTGCGCATCTTTCTGCTGACCCTGGCGGTGATCGACGACGTGATCGCGGTGATCCTCATCGCGCTGTTCTATTCGGACGGGCTCAACTACAGCGGCTTTGCCCTGGCCGGCGTCGGTGCGCTGGCGGTACTCGGTTTGCAGCGTATCGGCATTGGCTCGGCTTTCGCCTATGTACTGCCGGGCGCGCTGATGTGGGGTGGTTTGCTGATGACCGGCGCGCACCCGACCCTGGCTGGGGTGATCCTCGGCCTGATGACCCCGGTGATGTGCCTGCCGACCCGTGAGGTGCCGCGTGACGCCGTGGGCCGTATCGCCCGTGAGCTGGAGGACGACAGCGGCACTGCCGTGGCGTCCAACGAGGCCGCCCAGACGTTGCGTCAGTTGCGCCTGGCCCAGCGTGAGCTGCTGCCGCCGGTGGTGCGCGTACAGCTGGCCCTGCACCCCTGGGTGACCTTTGGCCTGATGCCCCTGTTCGCCCTGGCCAACGCCGGCGTGAGCCTGGGTGGTACCGATCTGTCGTCGGCCACCTCGCACTGGGTGATGATCGGCGTGGCCGTCGCGCTGCTGGTCGGCAAGCCGGTCGGTGTGATCAGCGTCAGTTGGCTGATGGTCAGGCTCGGCCTGTGCCGCTTGCCAGCCGACGTGTCCTGGCGCGGCGTCGCCTTGATCGGTCTGCTGGCCGGCATCGGCTTCACCATGTCGATCTTCATCGCCAATCTGGCCTTCACCGATGCCAACCTGCTGGCTGCTGCCAAGCTCGGCGTGCTGCTGGGCTCGCTGGCTTCGGCGTTGGTGGGGCTGACCTGGGGCGTGCTTTACGTACGTCGCCTGCGTGCGGCTCAAGTTGCCAGCGCAGCTAATCGGTAAAGGGAATTTGCGGTGTGTCCGGGTTCAACTGCTGGCGGCGAAACTGACCAGGCGGCAGGCCGTGGATTTGCCGGAAGCGCCGGGAAAAGTAAGCTTCGTCGGCGAAGCCGCATAACCGCGCCACTTCGCCCACCGGCTTGCTGCCGTTGAGCAGATGGTTGCGGGCGGCGTGCATGCGCCGTTCCAGCACCATGTCACTGAAGGTCTTGCCGACCTCCTTGCGCAGCCAGTGGGTCAGGTAGCTCGGCGACAGGTAAGTGGCCGCCGCTACCTTCTTCAGGTTCAGGTCCGGGTCGGCGATATTGCGCCGCAGATACTCGGACATCCGCCCCAGCGCATCGCGCCGGCTCGCCTGGGCGGCGTTGCTTTCCGCCAGTTGCTTGAGCGGCTCGGCGTAGAGCATGCACACCAGGCCGATCAGCTGCAGCATCAGACCCTTGAGGATTTCCCGTACGCCGAACTGACGGCTGACATCCAGCTCGCGCATCTGCTCGATCAATGCGCACACCTGGGCGAAATGGGTATCGTCCAGGGTGAAGTCCAGGTACTGCTGGAAGCGGAAGGGCGACAGCTCCGGGGCCAGCAGAATGGACACGTCTTCGAGATCCATCGGGTCGCACTGCAGGTGCGGCAACAGAAAGGTCTGGGAGAAATTGATGACGATGAAATTGCTTTCCGGCGGATGGGGAATCACGTGCACCCGGTGGGGCAGGATGAACGCCAGGGTATTGCGCGGGAAGGGGCGCTCGACGTTGCCGATATGCTGCACGGTGTCGCCGCCCAGGTTGATCTGCACCTGGAAGTATTCATGGCGGTGGGGCGCGGTTTCGGCGCGACGGCCTCTCTTGTCGCGGATATAGAAGTCCGTCAGCTCGCTACGCTGTTGCATGAAATAGGTAGGAATCTGACTCAGTGACGACATCCACCCGCTCTCTATCAAGAATGTTTCGCAACATATTGGCTGCTCACGAAGCGCTCTGGCAAGCGGGTTGTACGATGATCTGCCTTGGCCACGACGATAATTCTTCGTGCTGCTCATGAGGGTCTGTCCAAAATATGGGCGGGGCGTATTTTTGCCTTCGGCTGCTCTAGGGCAGTACTTTCAGCCGATTTTTACAGATTCTCTGGGGAGCCCGGTGCAGCAGGATTTTTTGGACTGGTTCAATCGACCTGAAAGGCACCGGAGAAAACGATCTAACGGAAATATTGATTTACAAAGGTTGTACGATCACCTTAAGGGCCATGCACAGCGACATCTCATCCAAAAACAATCACAGGTGCAGCTCGATGGTTTTTCGCCCCGTTTCACGGCCCTCCGCCCATTCGCCCCCACATCCAACGTCGTGCCCCGGCCGCGCGAGCTGATGTTGCGCACCGCCATTTTCTAGCCCCAACGCCCATGAACACGCTCACCCCGATTACCGCGGGTGCAGGGCGCGTTCGCCCGAAAAAACTCGATATTCCAATTATAAGAGGTCACCCATGTCGAGCATTCCCACTTCCCAGGCCGCTGCTGCCGAGCACCCCGGTGCCACCGAGGCCGCCGTACCGCGCAGCCTGCCGACCCGTCGGCGCTGGTTCATGCTGTCGCTGCTGCTGATCGCGACCATCATCAACTACGTCGATCGGGTGAACATCTCCATCGCCGCGCCGTTCATGGCCGAGGATCTCGGCCTGGACAAGATCCAGATGGGCCTGATCTTCTCGGCGTTCGCCTGGACCTACGCCCTGGCCCTGGTGCCGGCGGGGTTCGTGGCCGACCGCTTCGGCTCGCGACTCACCTACGGCGTATCACTGATCAGCTGGTCGGCGGTCACCGTATGCCAGGGCCTGGTCAGCAGCTTCGGTGCGTTGTTCGGCTTGCGCCTGGCAGTCGGCGCCATGGAAGCGCCGGCCTTTCCCGCTAACAGCCGGGCGGTAACGGTGTGGTTTCCGGCCCGCGAGCGCGGCATGGCCAGCAGCATCTACGTGTGCGGCCAGTACCTGGGGACGGCACTGTTCACCGGCGCGCTGCTGTGGTTGGCGACGACTTACGACTGGCGGCACATCTTCTATACCACGGGTGCGGCGGGGATCGTGTTCGGGGTGATCTGGCTGTACCTGTACCGCGACCCGATGAATTGCAAGAAGGTCAGCAAGGAAGAATTGCAGTACATCGAGGAGGGCGGGGCACTGGCCAAGAGCAGCCAGCAGCGCACCAGGTTCAACTGGCGCCAGGTCGCCGAGCTGTTCCGCTACCGCCAGGTGTGGGCGATCTGCATCGGCAAGTTCGCCAGCACCTCGGCGCTGTATTTCTTCCTGACATGGTTCCCGACCTACCTGATCGAAGAGCGCAACCTGACCATCATCAAGGTCGGCATCTTCGCGGTGATGCCATTCATAGGCGCCACGGTGGGCATCCTGCTGGCGGGGATCGTCTCCGACCTGCTGATCCGCCGCGGCTACTCGCTGTCCTTTGCACGCAAGCTGCCGTTGGTGGTGGGCTCGATGCTCGGCATGTCGATCGTGCTGGTCAACTTCACCGACTCCAACGTGCTGTGCATCGCCATCCTCACCCTGGCGTTCTTTGCCCAGGGCATCGCGTCGTCGTCCTGGGCGGCGGTCTCGGAAGTCGCACCCAAGGAGCTGATCGGCCTGACCGGCGGCGTCACCAGCCTGGCGGCCAACATCGGCGGCATCGTCACGCCCATCGTGATCGGCGCCATCGTGCAGGCTACCGGCTCGTTCGCCATGGCCTTCTGGTTCATCGGCGGCGTGGCGCTGATGGGCACGCTGTCGTACTCGCTGCTGCTGGGGCGGCTTTATCGCATCCAGTTGCAGGCGCGCTGAGCGGTAATTGGCCGGTTTTCTCCAAGAGCAAGCGTCTTTCGTCCAACTTTTTGCGCTCAGCCGGCTTTAGGCTGAGCGCTCCAGACAGGAGTCCAACAACAATGACTTCCACTTCCTATGTGTTTACCCCCGAACCCCAGGTGAGCCTGCCGGTCGCCGGCAGCGACGAGCGCTTTCCGGTGGGCCGCGTGTTCTGCGTGGGGCGCAACTACCCGTGGCCGGGCGCCAGCGACGTAAAGCCCGATGCGCCGGTGTTCTTCATGAAACCGGCCAGCGCCGTGGTCGAGGCGGTGGGCGAAGTGATCTACCCACCGATGACGGACGAGTTCTGCCATGAGATCGAATTCGTGGTGGCGATCGGCAAGGCCGGCGCCGCCATCGACCAGGCCGATGCCCTGCAGCACGTGTGGGGCTACGCTGCCGGCCTCGACCTGACCCGCCGCGATATTCAGATGCGCGTAAAGAGCGCCGGCATGGCCTGGGAAATGGCCAAGGTGTTCGACGGCGCCGCACCGATCACGGCGGTGGTGCCGGTCGCAGAGGCCGGGCACCCGGAGCGGGGCGCGGTGTGGCTGAGCGTGAATGGCCAGGAACGCCAGCGCAGCGCGCTCGACGAGCAGATCTTCGCGGTCAGCGAGGTGGTCAGCCTGCTGTCGCACCTGGTGCCGCTGCGCCCCGGCGACCTGATCATGACCGGCACGCCCCACGGCGTCGCCGCCTTGAACCCGGGCGATGTGATCAACGCCGGCATCGACGGCGTGGCCGAGCTGGAAATGCGCGTCGGCAGCCGCCCCTAGAGTTCGCTCAACCGTTACCTGTGGGAGCGCGCCATGCGCGAAATCACCGGCGTGGCCCGGTCCCACATGAGTTCTCATCATTTCGTATCGGCATGACGACAGGCCGTGAACCGCTCACTGAGGAGACCCACGTATGTCCCAACAATCCCTGAACAAGGTGGCCCTGGTCACTGGCGCCGGCAGCGGCATCGGCAAGGCCGTGGCTGAAGCGCTGATGGCCGACGGCTTTTCTCTGGTGCTGGCCGGGCGCCGGCCCGAGCCGCTGCTGGCGATGGTCGAGGCTGCCCGCAGCCGTGGTCAGGACGCCATCGCGGTACCGACCGATGTCCGCGATCCGGCCAGCGTCGATGCCCTGTTCGCCAGCGTCGAGGAGGTCTATGGGCGGCTCGACGTGATCTTCAACAACGCCGGCGTCAACACGCCAGCCGTGACGCTGGACGAGCTGGATGTCGAGCAGTGGCGCAACGTCATCGACACCAACCTCAACGGCGTTTTCCTCTGCGCGCGTGGCGCGTTCCGGCTGATGCGCAAGCAGTCGCCCCAGGGCGGGCGGATCATCAACAACGGCTCGATCTCGGCGCACACGCCGCGGCCCTACAGCAGCGCCTACACCACCAGCAAGCACGCGGTGCTGGGGCTGACCAAGTCCCTGGCGCTCGACGGCCGCGAGTTCGGCATCGCCTGCAGCCAGATCGACATCGGCAACGCCCTGACCGAGCTGTCGGTGCGCATGACCAAGGGCGTGCGCCAGGCCAATGGCGAGATCGCCGTCGAACCGATGGTCGACGTCAGCCACGTTGCCGACGCAGTGCGCTACATCGCCGCGCTGCCGTTGTCGGCCAACGTGCTGAACATGACCGTGATGGCCACCAACATGCCCTTCGTCGGGCGTGGCTGATCGGCAGTTCGTCGACGCGACCTGCCCAAGACAACAATCGAGGTACCCATGAAACCAGAAGTCCTGCAGCTCAGCCCCATCCTGATTCCAGAGATCCGCGATCAGCTCGACGAGCTGTTCACCATTCGCCGTTACTACGAGCAGGCCGACAAAGCCGCCCATCTTGCGCAGCACGGCGCCAACATCCGCGGGGTGATCACCGGCGGGCACACCGGCATCAGCCAGGCGGTGATGGCGCAGTTGCCGAATCTCGAAGTGGTGGCGGTCAACGGCGTGGGTACCGATGCGATCGATCTGGCCTATGCGCGTGACCGCGGCATCCAGGTCACCACCACCATCGGCGCGCTGACCGAAGACGTCGCCGACCTGGCCATTGGCCTGCTGATCGACCTGTGCCGAGGCATCAGCACCGGTGATCGTTACGTGCGCAGCGGCCAATGGGCGAAAAGCGCCACGCCACTGGTGCCGTTACCGCTGGCCCGGCAGTTCTCCGGCATGCGCATCGGCATCGTCGGCATGGGCCGGGTAGGGCGTGCGGTAGCCGCCCGTGCCGCGGCCTTCGGTTGCCCGATCAGCTACACCGATCTGCAGCCGATGAACGACGTGCCGCACACCTTCGTGGCCGATCTGCTGAGCCTGGCCGATGGCAGCGATGCGCTGATCCTGGCGGCGGCCGCGGACAAGGGCGAGGCCATCGTCAATGCCGAGGTGCTGCATGCCCTGGGGCGCGACAGCTACCTGATCAATATCGCCCGCGGCAAGCTGGTCGACGAGCCCGCCCTGGTCGCCGCGTTGCAGAGCGGGCAGATCGCCGGTGCCGGGTTGGACGTGTTCGCCGACGAGCCTCGGGTGCCAGGCGAGCTGTTCGAGCTCGAGCAAGTGGTGCTGCAGCCGCACCGCGCCAGCGCCACGGTGCAGACCCGCACGCGCATGGGGCAGATGGTCGTCGCCAGCCTGGTCGACGTGTTCGCCGGGCGCAAGCCGAACGGCACCGTCACCGGCTGACTCTTGCGGATGGCGGCTCGCCGAGCCGCCCTTTGGGGCCGTGCGGCCCCTGGTTTATCCTGCGCCGGCCCGTCGACAGCGTGCACGACTGTCCCGGCCAAGCCTTGCCCGTCCTGGCAAGCGATTTCCCGGCAGAAAAAATGGTTTTTTCGCGCGGCGCTTTTGAGTAAAGTGCGGGCCTCTTTGGGGAGTAGCCTGCTTCCGGGTTCGCTCGGCAGCGTTCGTATCAACATTCTCGGCAGCAGCCGTGGTACGAACACCTTTCGGTTGGTGAGACCAATGACAGATACGTGCCTAAGGTCGGGCGCGTGTATCCGTCATTGACTCATAGCCCGACCGAGAC
This sequence comes from Pseudomonas sp. PA27(2017), assembly GCF_001945445.1. Taxonomy (GTDB): domain Bacteria; phylum Pseudomonadota; class Gammaproteobacteria; order Pseudomonadales; family Pseudomonadaceae; genus Aquipseudomonas. The sequence goes on along the minus strand of NZ_MSXW01000008.1, from coordinate 93,474 downwards.
GTAACCGTGAGCCTCCTTTCTCTTGTCTTCCTGGCCTTCGCCATGTCCACCGATGCCTTTGCTGCCGCTGTCGGCAAGGGTGCCTCGCTGCATAAACCCAGGTTTCTCGATGCACTGCGCACCGGCCTGATCTTCGGCGTGATCGAAGCCATCACCCCGGTGGTCGGCTGGTTCATTGGCCAGGCGGCGGCGGGGTACGTGGAGGAGTGGGATCACTGGATCGCCTTCACGCTGTTACTGCTGCTCGGCGGCCACATGATCTACGCCGGTCTGCAGCCTGAAAGCGACGATGGCGAAGAAGACAAACCCAAGTCCCATTCCTTCTGGCTGCTGGCCGCCACGGCGTTCGCCACCAGCATCGACGCGCTGGCCGTTGGCGTCGGCCTGGCGTTCGTCGACGTGAATATCTGGTTTGCCGCACTGGCCATCGGCCTGGCGACCATGACCATGGTCACCATCGGCGTGATGCTCGGCCGCCTGATTGGCACCGCCATCGGCCGCAAGGCGGAGATTCTCGGCGGCCTGGTATTGATCGGCGTGGGCGCTGCAATTCTCTACGAGCACACCCTGTAAGGAAGGCGGCTGAGTTCAAGCCGCCATTCCAGCGTCGAAAATCAAACCCGATCTATATCGGCAAACACGATACATATAGATGAATCACTTCGTGTTTCCGAATGTTTCGGCAGCCGCTGCGCTTGTATAATTTCCGGTTAACCGCCCGTTGGGCTCTTTTGCAACGACTTCGTGGATTCTTCGATGGCAAACGATTCATCACCACCTTCGGCTGTCGCGCGGCTCTGGCTCGCTGCGCTCGGCTTGGTCATCCTGGCGACTGGGCTATTCTTCGGCGTCCATGGTTACCGCCTGGTCGCGCTTGGCGGCAGCGTGTATTTCCTGATCGCTGGGGTGATGATGCTGGCGGCTGCCGTGCAGATCATGCGCGCGCGGATTTCCGGTGGTGTGCTGTTCGCACTGGTGTTCGTCGGCTCGCTGGCCTGGTCATTATGGGACGCTGGGCTGGATTTCTGGCCACTGATCTCCCGTCTCATGGTACCCACCGGCTTCATGATCTGCGTGGCGCTGTCCTTTCCGCTGCTGCAACGCGGCAGCCGCCGTGTCGCAACACCGGCACCGGCCTTCATCGCCGCTGGTGTATTGACGCTGGGCTTCGGTGCCGCGGTGTGGGGTATGTTCCAGCCCCATCCGGTAGTGGCCGCCACTGGTAAGGCGCCGGTGGCAACATCGGCGAGCGAGGCGCAGCAGAACTGGGAGCACTACGGCAACACGCCTGGCGGCTCGCGGTTCGTCGCGCTGGACCAGATCACGCCCGAGAACGTCAAGGAGTTGCGGGTCGCCTGGACCTACCGCACCGGTGACGTGCCGGAGAGCCCGACGGGCAATGGCGCCGAAGACCAGCAGACACCGCTGCAGGTCGGCGACCGGGTATTCCTGTGCACCCCGCACAACAACGTGATCGCCCTGGAAGCGGCCACCGGCAAGGAAATCTGGAACCGGCAGATCAACGCCCAGCAGAAGAAGTGGATGCGTTGCCGCGGCCTGGCGTATTTCGATGCCACGCGGCCCATCGCCCAGCCCACTCAGCCGAACTCCACGCCTATCAAGGTGCCCAGCGTGCCAGCGGGTGCTGCTTGCCAGCAGCGCATCCTGATGAACAGCATCGAGTCCGAACTGATCGCTCTGGACGCCAATACCGGTGAATTCTGCGCGGATTTCGGCGTGCAGGGTCGTGTCGACCTCAAGGCCGGTATCGGCAAGGGCGCCGACGCGGGGCAGTACTCGCTGACCTCTGCGCCGACCCTGGCCGGCACCACAGTAGTAGTGGGTGGGCGGGTGGCCGATAACGTCAGCACCGACATGCCGGGCGGGGTGATGCGCGGCTTCGACGTGATCACCGGCGAACTGCGCTGGGCCTTCGACCCGGGCAACCCGGACGAGCGCGAAGCGCCTGCGGCGGGTGACACCTACACCCGTTCCACGCCCAACGTGTGGGCGCCGATGTCCTACGACGCGGACTCCAACACGGTGTTCATGCCGGTCGGCAGCGCTGCCATCGACCTGTGGGGCGTCAAGCACACCGCGCTGGATCGCAAGTACGGCGCTTCGATGCTGGCGCTGGACGCCACCACCGGCAACGAGAAATGGGTTTACCAAGTCGTGCACAACGACCTCTGGGACTTCGACGTGCCGATGCAGCCCAGCCTGATCGACTTTACCCAGGCCGATGGCAGCAAGGTACCAGCGCTGGTATTCGGTACCAAGGCCGGCCAGCTGTTCGTGCTCGATCGCCTGACTGGCAAGCCGCTGACCGAGGTGCAGGAGCGTCCGGTGCAGCCGGGGCAGATCAAGGGCGAGAGCTACTCGCCAACCCAGCCGGTTTCCGTCGGCATGCCGCAGATCGGTGCCGACACGCTGACCGAGTCCGACATGTGGGGCGCGACGCCATTCGACCAGCTGATGTGCCGCATCAAGTTCAAATCGGTGCGTTATGACGGCCTGTTCACCGCGCCCGGCACCGACCCGTCGCTGAACCTGCCAGGCTCGCTGGGCGGCATGAACTGGGGTGGCCTGTCGGTCGACCCGACGCGCAACTACCTGTTCGTCAACGACATGCGCGTCGGCCTGGAAGTACAGCTGATTCCCCAGCCTGCCGAGGGCAGTGCGCCGAAGAACGACGGCGGCGAGGCAGCCAATATCGCCAACGCCGCGGTGCCGCTGGAAGGCACGCCGTACGCGATCAACGCCAAGCTGCGCTTCACCTCGCCGCTGGATATCCCATGCCAGAAGCCGCCGTTCGGCACCCTGACCGCCGTCGACCTGAACACCCGGCAGATCGCCTGGCAAGTGCCGGTCGGCACTGTGCAGGACACCGGCCCGATGGGTATCAAGATGCATCTGCCGATTCCGGTCGGCATGCCGACCATCGGTGGCACGTTGTCCACCCAGAGCGGCCTGCTGTTCATTGCCGCTACACAGGATTACTACCTGCGCGCTTACGACAGCAGCACCGGGCAGGAAGTCTGGAAGGGCCGCTTGCCGGTCGGCAGCCAGGGTACGCCGATCAGCTACAAGGATCCGGCCACTGGCAAGCAGTACATCGTGATCTCGGCTGGTGGAGCCCGTAACTCTCCAGATCGTGGCGATTACGTCATCGCTTACGCATTGCCGGACTGAGTCCGCAAGCCCCTGCAGAGACCATGCTGCGGGGGCTTTTTCTTTTCCAGGCGTCGCTCGACGGCCTGATTTGCAGACGCGCTCCGAAGTACAGGGCGTGCCTGTATTCACCTCTGACGGCCATCGTGGTCGCCATATGCTTATTCGATATCAATATTTCCCGTGTCTGATCTTCTTCGTTATTTTCTCGTCACTACTTGTTATGACAAGTTGATCGAAAAGGATGCAGATGTCTCAGCTCATTCCCTTATCGCCCGTTCCCCTGTACAGCCAGCTCAAGGAGCTGCTGCGCTCGCGCATTCTCGATGGCACCTATGCGCCGCACAGCCGCATGCCCTCGGAGAACGAACTGGGCCAGACCTACGGCGTCAGCCGCATCACCGTACGCCAGGCATTGGGCGACCTGCAGAAGGAAGGGTTGATCTTCAAGATCCACGGCAAGGGCACCTTCGTGGCCAAGCCCAAGGCGTTCCAGAACGTCAGCACCCTGCAGGGGCTGGGCGAGTCGATGAAGCAGATGGGTTACGAAGTGCTCAACAAGCTGCGCAGCCTGCGCCACGTTCCGGCGCCGGCATTGGTTGCCGAGCGCCTGCAGGTGGCAGAGGGCAGCACTGTCACGGAAATCCGCCGGGTGCGGTTGATCAACCGCGAACCTATCTCCTTGGAGATCACCTGGTTACCCCATGCCATTGGCGAGAAGCTGGAAAAGACCGATCTGGTGACCCGCGACATTTTCCTCATCCTGGAAAACGATTGCGGCATCGCCCTCGGCCATGCCGACCTGGCCATCGACGCCGTGCTCTCCGACAGCGACCTGACCCAGGCGCTGAACGTGGAAGAAGGCTCGCCGATCATGCGTATCGAGCGCCTGACTCACACTGCTGACGGCACACCGCTGGATTTCGAACACCTCTATTACCGCGGCGATGCCTTCCAGTATCGCCTGCGCATCGACCGACAGAAGAGCGCCCAATCATGAGCATCGAGACCCGGGAGCAGGAATACGACATCGTCGTCATCGGCGGCGGCACGGCTGGCCCGATGGCGGCGATCAAAGCCAAAGAGCGCAACAAGAACCTGCGCGTGCTGCTGGTCGACAAGGCCAACGTCAAGCGCAGCGGTGCCATCAGTATGGGCATGGACGGCCTCAATAACGCGGTGATCCCCGGCCACGCCACGCCGGAGCAGTACACCAAGGAAATCACCGTAGCCAACGACGGCATCGTCAACCAGGCAGCCGTGTACGCCTATGCCACCCACAGTTTCGAAACCATCGAGCAGCTCGACCGCTGGGGCGTGAAGTTCGAGAAAGATGAAACCGGCGACTATGCGGTGAAGAAGGTTCACCACATGGGCGCCTACGTGCTGCCGATGCCTGAAGGGCACGACATCAAGAAGGTGCTGTATCGCCAGCTCAAGCGCGCCCGGGTGGACATCACCAATCGCCTGGTGGCCACACGCCTGCTGACCGCTGCCGACGGCTCGGTCAACGGCCTGATGGGTTTCGACTGCCGCACCGCCGATTTTCACGTGATCAAGGCCAAGGCGGTGATTCTCTGCTGCGGCGCGGCCGGACGTCTCGGGCTGCCGTCTTCTGGGTACCTGATGGGCACCTACGAGAACCCGACCAACGCCGGCGACGGCTACGCCATGGCGTATCACGCCGGTGCCGAGCTGGCCAATCTGGAGTGCTTCCAGATCAACCCGCTGATCAAGGATTACAACGGCCCGGCCTGCGCCTACGTGACCGGCCCGCTGGGTGGCTATACCGCCAACAACAAGGGCGAGCGCTTCATCGAGTGCGATTACTGGAGCGGCCAGATGATGTGGGAGTTCCATCAGGAACTCGAAGGTGGTAACGGTCCGGTGTTCCTCAAACTCGATCACCTGGCCGAGGAAACCATCCAGAACATCGAGGAAATTCTACACAGCAACGAGCGCCCCAGCCGCGGCCAGTTCCATGCCGGGCGGGGCACCGACTACCGCTCCAGCATGGTCGAGATGCACATCTCCGAGATCGGCTTTTGCAGTGGCCACAGCGCTTCCGGCGTATGGGTCAACGAGCGGGCGGAAACCTCGGTCAAGGGCCTCTATTCTGCCGGAGACATGGCGGCGGTGCCGCACAACTACATGCTCGGCGCCTTCACCTACGGCTGGTTCGCCGGCAACAACGCTGCCGACTTCGTCGCCGAGCGCGACTACAGCGCACTGGATCAGGCGCAGATCGACGCCGAGCGGGCGCGGGTCTACGCGCCGCTGAACCGCGAGTACGGCCTGCCGCCGGCCCAGGTGGAGTACAAGCTGCGCCGTTTCGTGAATGACTACCTGCAGCCGCCCAAGGTGACCAGAAAGATGGAGATCGGCCTGCAGCGCTTCGCTGCCATCGAAGCGGATCTGAGCGAGCTGAAGGCCAACAACGCCCACGAGCTGATGCGCGCCATGGAAGTCAGCGTGATCCGCGACTGCGCCGAGATGGCCGCCCGTGCTTCGCTGTTTCGCAAGGAAAGCCGCTGGGGTTTGTACCACCACCGGGTCGATCACCCGCAGCGCAACGACGCCGAGTGGTTCGTGCATTGCCACCTGAAAAAGGACGAGCACGGTCAGATGATCAGCTTCAAGAAGCCGGTCGAGCCTTACCTGATTCCGCTGGATGATGACGAACAGCAGGCCTACAACCGCCTGCGGGTGAAGATCGAAGCGGCGTGATGAGTCGCTGATCAGACGCAGAAAAATACGAGAGCCGCAGGCTCCGAGGACACCGTGATATGAGCTTCCAGCCTCAGGACATCCTGTTCCGCAGCAATGCCCCCGTGACCATCGACGAAGACAAGTGCATCGCCCACAAGGGCTGCACCGTGTGCGTCGACGTCTGCCCAATGGACCTGCTGGCGATCAATCCGGCGACCCAGAAGGCCTACATGGCGTTCGACGAGTGTTGGTACTGCATGCCGTGCGAGAAGGATTGTCCGACCGACGCGGTGCGCGTCGAGATTCCCTATCTGCTGCGCTGAGTTGCCATTCACCTGGGTATCGCTGCGTTCAACCCAGGCTACGGATGCACAACCAAACATAAGAAAAAGCAACACGCCATCCGGCCAACCACCGGACGCCTGATCGACACACCCCTCGTTTCCCACCACCGACCGGCTGGCGGAGACGAATACCATTGATTCGAGGGGAGACACCCATGCACTTGCGTACCACTCTGGTCGGCCTTGCGCTGGCCATCGGCAGCATCACTGCTCAGGCCGAGACCATCCGTATCGCCATCGGCACCCAGGACACCACCATCAACTGCGCCACCGGCGGTTTGCTGATCCGCGAGCTCGGCCTGCTCGACAAATACCTGCCGCGCGACGGCAAGTACAAGGACGCCAAGTACGAAGTAGAGTGGAAGAACTTCACCAGCGGCGCGCCGCTGACCAATGAAATGGTCGCCGGCAAACTGGACTTCGGCGCCATGGCCGATTTCCCCGGTTCGTTCAACGGTGTGGCTCATCGTGACGCCGGCAAGCAGAGCCTGTTCATCACCGTGTTGTCGGGCAGCACCAAGGGCAGTGGCAACGGCATCGTGGTGCCGGCATCCTCCAGCGTGCAATCGCTGGCCGAGCTGAAGGGCAAGACCATTTCCGTGCCGTTCGCGTCTACTGCCCACGGCATGCTGCTGCGCGCCGTCGCTGCCCAGGGCTGGGACCCGCAGAAGGACGTGCGCATCATCGCCCAGGCCCCGGAAATCGCCGGCTCGGCGCTGCGCAGCAACCGTATCGAGGCCCATGCGGACTTCGTGCCGTTCGCCGAACTGTTCCCCAACCGAGGCTTCGCTCGCAAGATCTACGACGGCTCCCAGGCCGACGCGCCGACCCTGCACGGCGCGCTAGTAGACGCCGACTATGCCAAGAAGTACCCGGAGATCGTCACGGCCTATCTGCGCGCTGGCTTGGAAGCCGACCGCCTGTTCGCTGCCGAGCCGGAGAAGTACAGTGAGCTGATCGAAAAGGTCACCGGCATCGAGGCAGAGGTGAACTACCTGTTTCACGGTCCGCTGGGTTTGCAGACCCGCGATTTCACCTGGAAGCCTGAATACCGTCAGGCGGTGGCCACCTCCATCGACACCCTCAAGTTGCTGAAGAAGACCGACCGCGGCCTGAACGTCGAGCAATTCATCGATGACCAGTACATCAAGGCCGCCTTCGAGGCCGAGGGGCGAGATTATGACCAGGCGCTGGCCAACTACGCGCAACTGCCGTTAGAGGCCAACGATGCAGTGACCGGCCAGCCGATCACCGACTTCAAGCGTGTGGCGCAGATCTGGGTGCGTGGCGAGAGCAAAGTGCGCCACTACGCCTCGCCGGAGGCTGCCTTCAAAGCCCTGGCGCAACTTGAGGAAGAGGGCAAGGACATCCGCGCCATCTACGCCCAGGCCACCGACAGCGGCATCAAGCTGCTGGCCAACCAGGCCTGGTTCGTGCGTAACGGCAAAGGTGAACTCAGCGCCTTCCTGCTCAAGGATCAGGCCCAGGCCTATGCCAAGGCTCACGGCGGTGAAGCGCTGGACTTCGGCAGCGCCAACCAGCGCCAGATAGCCGCCCGCTGATCGGCCTGCTGCGCCATGCCCCATGTGGTGCAGCATTTCACTGGAGCCTGATGATGACTTCTCTACACCGCTGGCCCTTGCGTCTGGCTTCGCTCGCCCTGTGTCTGGTTTTCTGGCAGGTGGCGACGCAATCGCGCCTGGATTTCGGTTTGCTGACCTTTACCTACGTGCCCACGCCAGCCTCGGTGGTGAACGCTGCCGTGGCGCTGGTCGAATCCAGCAGGCTCTGGGATCACGTCGGCAGTAGCCTCGGCCGGGTGTTTTCCGGTTACCTGATCGCCGCCGTGCTGGGCGTCGCTCTGGGCATCGCTATTGGCCGTTCTCGCTGGGCCGAAGACAGCCTGCTACCGCCGCTTGAAGTGCTGCGGCCGATTCCTGCCGTGGCCTGGATTCCTCTGGCGATCCTGATGTTTCCTTCCTCTGAATTGTCGATGATCTTCATCACCTTCACCGGCGCGCTGTTCCCGGTGCTGCTCAACACCATCCATGGCGTGGAAGGCGTCGACGCCCGCCTGGTCGCCTCGGCGCGCAGCCTCGGGGCAGGGCGCCTGGCGGTCCTCCGTGAGGTGATCCTGCCGGGCGCTGCGCCGAGCATCGTCACCGGCCTGGCGATCGGCATGGGTACTTCGTGGTTCTGCCTGGTCACTGCGGAAATGATCTCCGGGCAGTTCGGCATCGGCTATTACACCTGGGAGTCCTACACCATCCAGAACTACCCGGACATCATCGTCGGCATGCTGCTGATCGGTGTGCTCGGCATGGGCAGCAGCCTGTTGGTCAAGCGCCTCGGCAGTCTGCTGACGCCCTGGTACTGCGCGGGAGGGCGTCACTGATGAGCATCCATGAAACGGCGCTGTCGGCCGGACGGATCGACATCGAAAAACTGACCATCCGCCTCGGCGAAGGCGCCCAGGCATTCGAAGCCGTGCAGGCGCTGGACTTCTCCATCGCGGCGGGCGAGTTCGTGTGCATTCTCGGCCCGTCCGGTTGTGGCAAATCAACCTTGCTTGGCGCCCTGGCCGGGCACCTGACGCCTAGCGCTGGCGCCTTGCGGGTCGATGGCCAGGCGGTGGGTGGCCCGTCGCCGCAGCGCGGCATGGTGTTCCAGCACCACACCCTGTTGCCCTGGCGCAGCGTGCTCGACAACGTTGCCTTCGGCCTGAAGATGCAGGGCATCGGCAAAGTGGAACGGCGCCAGCGGGCGCGGGAATTCCTTGGCCTGGTTGGCCTGCAGGATTTCGCCTCGCGCTGGCCCAATCAGCTCTCCGGCGGCATGCAGCAGCGCGCCGAGATCGCCCGGGTGCTGATCAACCGGCCACGCCTGCTGTTGATGGACGAGCCTTTCGGTGCCCTGGACGCCCAGACGCGCAGCAAGATGCAGGAGTTGTTGTTGGATATCTGGGGCCGGGTTCGCACCACGGTGGTGTTCGTCACCCATGACATCGACGAAGCCCTGTTCCTGGCCGATCGCATTCTGGTGATGAGCCCGCGACCGGGCCGCTTTATCGAAGACTTGTGCCTGGACTTCCGTCGCCCACGCCACGCCGGCCTGTTGACCAGTCCCGACTTCGTGCAGCTCAAGCGCCACTGCCTGGAACTGCTGCGCCATGAAGAAGGCCGCGAGCTGCCGCGCCTGACGCCGCTCGGCCTGCCTACCGAACACCCGCCATTGCGAGTAGCGCTATGACCAACCCGAACAACGATATAAGCACCGACAACCCCGACATTCTCGACCTGCTGCCGCGCCTGCAGGATGGCGACGCCGGGGTGCGGCGCATCGCCCTGATCGAACTGGCCGACCTGGAAGAACCAGAGGCGTTGCCCTGGTTGACCCAGGCGCTGACCCGGGACAGCTCTGCCGATGTGCGGGCCGAAGCGGCGCGGCTGCTGGAAGCCTGGGAGGAGCCCGAGGTGGTCGACGCGCTCTGTGCGGCGCTGACCGATGCCGACGCCCGGGTACGCGGCGCGGCGGCGCAGAGCCTCAGCGAACTGAAGAGCGCCGAGGCGGGCCGTGTGGTATTGCCCTGGGCCGTTCATGCCGACGCCTTCGTACGCGCCAGCGCGTTGCGTGCCTTGCGTGAGTTGCGCCTGATCGACAGCGTACCCACCGCTGTTGCGGCGCTGCAGGATAGCGATGCCTTCGTGCGTCGCGAGGCGGTGGGCATTCTTGGCTGGCTCAAGCAAAGCGATGCCTTGCCCTTGTTGGCGCGCCTGGCCAGTGACGATAGCGATACCGAAGTACGCCGTGCGGCAACCGGCGCTTTGGGCCTGGCCAGCGACGACAGCGTGCTGCCGGCCCTAAAGGCGGCGCTCAAGGATCGTGAATGGCAGGTGCGCGAAGAAGCAGCCACCACGCTGGGTAAGGTCGGCCAGGCGACGGCCGGCCCCGCGCTGCTGGAGGCGCTGAGCGACAGCTACTGGCAGGTGCGCCTGCGCGCGGTGCGCTCGCTCGGTCGCTTGCGCTTCGCAGCGGCGCATGACGGGCTTGTGGAATTGCTCGGGCACGCCATCAGCAACCTGCGCAAGGAATCGGCGCTGGCACTGGGCGAGCTGGGCGATGGCGCCGCGCTGCCAGCCCTGCAAGCCGCCGAGAACGATGCCGACCCGGAAGTGCGCAAGGCCGTGCGGATCGCCATCGGCCAGTTGCGTTCGCTCACCCCATGAACCAGGCGCCCGTCGCAGTACGCAACAGCGCCGCGCAGGGGACGCTAAGCGTCGATTGGGGAGCAGGGCAGGTTCAGGTGCTCGGCCATGGCCGCCTGCGTGCTGCGTGCCCATGCTCGAAATGCCGGGCGGCGCGGTTGGCGCAGCGTATCGATGTGGTGCCGGATGGCATACGCATCACGGCGATCCATGCCCAGGGCTATGGTGTGCAACTGATGTTCGACGATGGTCACGACCGCGGTATCTATCCCTGGCGTTATTTGCGTGAGCTGGGGGAGGTGGCAGGTTGAGTTGGCCATGCTTGTCGCATGGCCTGGTCGTCGCGGTGCCATCTGCGGGATGACCGAAAATCGCTTCGCGCCGAGGGCGATGCTCCTACCGACATGGCGTCGAACCGTCGATATTGCAGGCTCCTCGATACTGTAGGAGCCTGCTTGCGGGCGAATGGTTGTCGCGCCGCAGATGTTGAGAACGGCCACCATCGCATTCGCGCCGAGGGCGACGCTCCTACCAGCATGGTGTCGAACCGTCGATTTTGCACACGCCTCGATACTGTAGCCGCGCCCTGCGGCGAGTGGTTGTTGCGACGCGGCCTTGGAAAGATGGCTGCAATCGCGCCGCGATGTCGATGCAGCCACTTATCCCTTGTTCTTGCGTTGTGGCTTGGGCCGGCCCTGCACGCACTTGAAGCGCGGTTCGGTCTTGCAGATCACGTAGATGCGGCCGCGACGTTTGACGATCTGGCAGTCGCGATGACGCAACTTGGCCTGTTTCAGCGAGGCGACGACTTTCATGCCTTGGCTCCTGCAAATCCGGCGAAGCGCTTGTTGAAGCCGGCCACACGGCCTTCGCTGGTGACCTGGCGCTGCTGACCGGTATAGATGGGATGCGAAGCGCTGGATACGTCCAGGGTTACATAGGGATAGGTGTTGCCATCGCTGTGCTGGCGGGTCTTGTCGGTGTCGACCGTCGAGCCGATCAGCCAGTAGGCGTCAGCGGCCACGTCGTGGAACAGCACGAGGCGGTAGTCAGGGTGGATACCAGGTTTCATGGGAACTCCGTATTGGTAGGTTATAATGTATCTAAATTGATTTTATCGATTTTGATTCTCATTACAAGCCTGTCTTTGAAATTCTTGAGCCGTCTGTAACGCTGCATAATCAGTGAGATCTGTTCGGTAGGAGCGGTGCGCCTACCGGAGTCAGTCGATGCTCAGAACGTCACGCCCATACTCACTATCGCCATGCGCGGTGCGCCGGGGTACGTGGGTACGAAGCTGCCGCCGGAGTCGTAATAGCGCTTGTCGAACAGGTTCTGAACGTTGAGTTGGGTGCGGTAGCGCTGGGCCTGGCCGAAACGGTACGTGAGGTTGGCGTCCCATCGCGTGTAAGCGGGCAGGCTGAAACTGTTGGCGTTGTTGGCCTCGCGTTCACCCACCCGGTTGGCGCCTATGCCGATGCTCAGGCCGGGAAGGGTCGCCAGGTCATAGGTGCTCCACAGGCTGGCATTGCTACACGGTGCATTGGCCAGACGATTACCTTGCATGCCGTTGTCGGTGTCCTTGCTGATGGTCGTGTCGAGGCGTGTGTAGCTCGCCAGCAGGCGCCAGCGCGGAGTGATCATGAAGGGCAGGTCGATTTCCCAACCCTTGCTGCGTTGCTCGCCAACCTGAATGCTGTAGGTGAAGGTCGGGTCATTGGGGTCCGAGACGAGGCCATCACGGCGGCGGATGTCAAAAATGGCCAGCGTCGGCGCGAAGCGACCCTCCAGCAGGCTGAGTTTGCTGCCGATCTCGACCTGTTCGCCCGACACCGGTTTGGGTACCTGGCCATCGCGCAGGATGCCGTTGTTCAGCTCGGTACGCATCGACCGCGACCAGCTGGCATAGAGGGAAACTGCATCGACCGGCGTCCAGGTCAGGCCCACGCGCGGCGAGAACGCGTTGAAGCTTTTCTGCGATGCCTCGTCTAAGCCGTACCATTGATCGAAGGTGGAGGCTCTCATTTGGTCGAAACGCCCACCCAGTAGCAGGCGCCAGCGCTCTTCGGCGCCGAAGCTCAGTTCATCCTGGGCATAGAGGGCCCAGGAGTCATTGATGAAGCGGCCCGAACCTGCCGGGCTTAGTGGCCCAGGCGGGCTACCGTAGATCGGGGCATTGAAGTCGATGGAGGAGCTGGCACCTGCAGCTGCATCGTAGTCCCACCAGTCTCGGCTGTACTCGGCGCCCAGCAGGACGCGATGGCCTATTGAGCCGGTCGTCAGGCGGCGACTGATCTCGGCCAGGGCGGTTGCGTCGATCTGTCGGTCCTGGTTCCACTGCGGTCGACGGCTGACGGTAGGGGCGCTCGGCGTACCACCGATACCACCGTTGAGAAAACCATAGGCATACCAGTGGCTCGACTGCCGGGCATCAGATGCCTGCAAGGCGGCGTGCAGGTCCCAGTCGTCATCCAGCGCATGATCCAGGGTGACCGAGGCGAGTTTGCTGGTGGCACTGACCCGCGTATCGGGTTCTGCAAAATTGCGTGAGCGCGGCGCCTGCAGGTAGAGCGGGTTGTTGCCGAAGCCACGATCCATGTCGGCAACCTTGCGGGCGTACTCGAACTCGATGGTCAGGGTGGTCAGCGGCGCCAGTTTCCAACCGAGCACAGGTGAAATGAACTGGCTCGAGTTGTCGACAAAATCGCGGAAGCTGCCGTTGTCCTGCCAGGCGCTGGTCAGGCGATAGTCGAGGTCGTCAGTGAGCGCGCCGGTGCTGTCCAGGGTGCTGCGATAGAAGTCATACCGCCCGGCACTCACATCGATTCGAGTGCGCTGCTCGGCCTGGGGCTTGCGGGTGACCAGATTGACGACGCCGCCGGGTTCGAAGCGGCCATACAGCGCGGAGGCTGGACCTTTGAGTACTTCTATCTGCTCGATATTGGCCAGCTCGTCGAGGGCGGCGAAGCTACTGCGACGGATGCCGTTCTTCAAGTTGCTTTCAGTGGCGAAGCCGCGCAGTCGAAAACGATCATTCATGCCACCCCAGCCCACCTGATTGGTAACGCCGGGCACAGTACGGATGGCTTCGCCGAAGGTAGTGACGCCACGATCCTCGATCAGCTCGCGGGTTACCGTCTGGATCGAAAAAGGTGTTTCCTTGACTGACGTGTCGCTCTTGTTAGCCGTGGGCGCGATGGTCGATCGATAAGCTTGTTCCCGTGTGCCGAGGATTTCGGTCCGTTCCAGCTCCAACGGTTCCGTGCGGCGTGCCTGTGCGTCGGCCATGGGAGCCAGCAGGGCGATGAAACCGGTGAAAACATAGTGCGTGGGGCGGCGGGATATGTCGGTGAACCGCATTGTGAGAGGATCCTAATATGATGGACGTGCCTTGTGAATTGTTATAACGTAACAATTGTATTGGCAAGATATTTGAGTGCGCCAGCAAGTTCAGGCCCGAGCGTGCCCGCCATGGCCTGAACAAACTGTGGCAAAGCACTGCAGGCGCATCACTTAATCGTTTAAGATGCCGCCGCCGGTTTCCGCGAGGAATTAATAGGGAATCCGTCGCCGCTTCTGGTGGCCAAACGGAACTGCCCCCGCAACTGTAGGTACCGAGCAGCGCTGCATTCGTGTCACTGGAATCGCTTCCGGGAAGGCCGCCGCGTTGCATCGACGTACCAGTCAGGAGACCTGCCGGCATGGGTCTGATCCGCTTCTGGCGGGCAGGCGCCAGTAATCGAACCGCCGGCGGGGTGTCCGGGAGGGGGCATCCGTGATCACTTCCCGCAAGGGACAGGTGCGGCCATGGCCGCGCAGCGTGATGTGTTCTCCAGCCTACGCACTGCCGTTATGCGTATTTGTTGATTAGGAGATCACCCGCATGTTCGTATCACGCCTTGCCGTCATCAGCGCCACCCTGGCGCTGTCCTCCATGGCCCATGCCGCCGACCCGACCCAGTACCCACTCACCCTGGAAAACTGCGGCCAGTCGCTGACGTTCGCGAAAAGCCCCGGCAACGCCGTGACCATCGGCCAGGCGGGTACCGAAATCCTTTATTCCCTGGGCCTGGGCGAACGCCTGGCCGGTACCTCGCTGTGGTTCAGCCACGTGCTGCCCGAGTTCGAGGCGCAGAATGCCAAGGTGCCGCGCCTGGCCGACAACGACCCAAGCTTCGAATCGGTGATCAACAAGCGCCCGGGCCTGGTTGCGGTGCAGTTCGAGTGGATGGTGGGCGAGCAGGGCGTGGTGGGTACGCGCAAGCAGTTTCACGACCTGAACATCCCCACCTACATCATGCCGACCGACTGCGAAGGCAAGGACAACCTGGTCGGCGCCGACGGTACCCGTCTGCAGCCGTTCCAGATCGACAGCCTGTACAAGAGCATCAACCAGTTGGCGCAGATCTTCGACGTGCAGGACAAGGGCGACGCTCTGGTCGCCGACCTGCAGAAGCGCCTGGCCGCGGCGGTGGCCGGTGCCGAGCAGCGCCAGGCCAAGGATATTTCCGCGCTGTTCTGGTTCTCCAGCCCGGACATGGATCTGGACCCGTACGTGGCCGGCCAGAAGGGCGTGGCCGACTACATGATGAAGTCCTTGGGGCTGCGCAACGTGGTCGAGTCCAGCGAGGAGTGGCCGAGCGTCGGCTGGGAAACCCTGGCCAAGGCCAACCCCTCGGTGCTGGTGTTGGCGCGCATGGACCGTCGTCGCTTTCCCGCCGACGACGTGGAAAAGAAGCTCGAATTCCTGCGTAACGACCCGGTCGCCAAGCACATGGATGCCGTCAAGAACGGGCGTATCGTGATCATCGACGCCGATGGCATGCAGGCCTCGCTGCGTATGATCACAGGCATCGAAACTCTCGCCAAGGCCGTTGACGAATTCCAATGATTGCACGCAGTTCTCGCCTGTTCCTGCTGACCATCGCCTGCCTGCTGCTCCTGGGTGTGGCGGTGATCGCCGGAGTCGCCCTGGGCGAAACCCGCATTGCGCCCTCGGTGGTGTTTCAGGTGCTGGCCAACAAACTGTTCGCGGCGGGCTTCGTGCTCGACCCGATCGATGAAGGCATCGTCTGGAATTACCGCCTGACCCGCGCCCTGGTCGCTGCCAGCTGCGGGGCCGGGTTGGCGGTGTCCGGAGTGGTGCTGCAAGCGCTGCTGCGCAACCCGCTGGCCGACCCCTATCTATTGGGAATCTCTGCGGGCGCTTCCACCGGCGCGGTCTCCGTGGCTTTGCTCGGCTTGGGCGCCGGCATGCTGTCGTTGTCCATGGGCGCCTTTCTCGGCGCGGTCGCCGCGTTCGCCCTGGTCGCGCTGCTGGCCCGGGCGGCGGGCGGTGGTGCGATCAGCGGCAGTGCGCAGATCATTCTTGCCGGTATTGCCGGCTCCCAGTTATTCAACGCACTGACCTCGTTTCTGATCACCAAGTCGGCCAGCGCCGAGCAGGCTCGCGGCATCATGTTCTGGCTGCTCGGCAACCTGAGCGGAGTCGACTGGCAAGATGTGCTGCTGGCTGTCCCGATGGCCCTGGCCGGGGTCTTGCTGGTCGCCTGGCACACGCGAGCGTTGGATGCCTTCACCTTTGGTGCCGAGTCGGCGGCTTCGCTGGGCGTGCCGGTGCGTCGTGTGCAGGCCACCTTGATCGCCTGTACCGCACTGGTTACCGCGGTGATGGTGTCGATCGTCGGCTCCATCGGCTTCGTCGGCCTGGTGATTCCCCACGCTGCGCGGTTGCTGGTGGGCGCGCGGCATGGCCGGCTGGTGCCGGTTTCGGCGCTGATCGGCGCGGTGTTCCTGATCGCCGCCGATGTGCTGTCGCGCACGGCGATCAAGGGCCAGGTGCTGCCCATTGGGGTGGTCACCGCGCTGGTCGGTGCACCGGCATTCGCGGTGATTCTGGTGCGCGGGAGGCG
Source organism: Pseudomonas sp. PA27(2017) (assembly GCF_001945445.1). Classification (GTDB taxonomy): domain Bacteria; phylum Pseudomonadota; class Gammaproteobacteria; order Pseudomonadales; family Pseudomonadaceae; genus Aquipseudomonas. Next base: position 77,133 of record NZ_MSXW01000008.1, on the reverse strand, counting down.
GGTACGATGAGCACCGTGTTGCAATGCAGCGACCTTGGCTGGTCGGTGAAGGGCCGGGCGATCGTGGCCGGCGTCGATCTGCAGATTCGCCAGGGCGAAACCCTGGGGCTGATCGGGCCCAACGGTTCGGGCAAATCGACCCTGCTCAAGCTGCTTTCCGGCATTCGTGCGCCAGGCAGTGGCCAGGTGCAGTTGCATGGCAAGCCATTGACGAGCCTGAGCCGCCGCGACGTGGCCCGGCAACTGGCTTTCGTCGAGCAGCAGGCCGATACCAGTGACGCGGTGACGGTGCGCGATGCCGTCGAACTGGGACGTACGCCGTGGTTGTCGGCGCTGCAGCCCTGGTCCGTCAGTGACGAGCGCATCGTCATGCAGGCCCTGGCCGACGTGGACATGGCCCACATGCGCGAGCATGCCTGGAGCACTCTGTCCGGGGGCGAGCGCCAGCGCGTACACATCGCCCGGGCGCTGGCCCAGCAGCCGCAAATCCTGCTGCTCGACGAGCCGACCAACCATCTGGACATCCAGCACCAACTGTCGATTCTCAACCTGGTGCGGGCGCTGCCGGTCACCACGCTGATCGCCCTGCATGACCTCAACCAGGCGCTGGAATGCGACCGCCTCGGGGTCATGGAACGTGGCCGGCTGGTGGCACTGGGCGAGCCCGATGAGGTGCTGACCACCGAACGCCTGCGCGACACCTTCGGCGTGCGCGCTCGCTACCTGACCGACCCGGAAGACGGCGCCCGGGTCCTGCGCTTTCATCCTGCCTGACACGGACGGTTCCCATGCCCATTCGTTACGCAATCGCCTTGCTGGCGACCCTGTTCTGCACCGCGGCCCTGGCCGAGGTGCACGAAGTGAAAATGCTCAACCGTGGCGCTAGCGGGCCAATGGTCTACGAGCCGGATTACCTGGCCATCGCGCCAGGTGACACGGTGAAGTTCATCGCCACCCAACCGAGCCACAATGCCGCGAGCCTGCCAGGTTTCCTGCCCGATGGCGCCGAACCGTTCAAGGGCAGGATCAACGAAGAAGTCGAAGTGAAATTCGACGTGCCGGGCTTCTATGGCATCCAGTGCATTCCGCACCTGGCCATGGGCATGGTGATGCTGATTCAGGTCGGCGAAACCCCGCTCAGCGACGTGCAGATTCCCGCATCCCTGCCTGCGCGTGCCAAACAGCGTTTCGAGCAGATCGTCGAGCGGGCGAATTAGGCATACTGAGGGCCATTTCCTGCGATGAGTGTCGTGCCCTGATGCGCCGTGTCCTCACCACCCTGACGTCACTTTCGCCTGCGGCGCGTGTGCTGATCCTCAATGGGCTGAGCTTCAACTTCGGCTTCTACATGTTGATGCCGTACCTGGCCGGGCATCTGAGCGAGAATCTCGGCCTGGCCGGCTGGGTCGTGGGCCTGGTGCTCGGCATCCGTGTGTTCAGCCAGCAGGGTTTGTTCCTGCTCGGCGGCCTGCTGGGAGATCGCATCGGCTACCGCCGTGCCATTCTGATCGGCTGCGGGGTGCGCTGCGTTGGCTTTGCTGTATTCGGGTTTTCCGAGAGCCTCACGGTGCTGCTGCTGGCCGCCTGCCTGAGCGGCTTCGCCGGCGCACTGTTCACGCCCTGCGCCCAGGCCTACCTGGCGGACGAATGCCAGGACGCCCAGCTGCGCAAGCAGGCGTTCGCCCTGCACAACATGGCGAGCACCGCCGGCATGCTGCTTGGCCCGTTGGCCGGCCTGCTGTTCATCAGCGTCGACTTCTCGGTGACCGGTAGCGTATCGGCGGCACTGTTCCTGGTGATGACGCTGGTGCAATGGCGCTTCCTGCCGCTCAAGGATCTGGTATCGGGCGAGGAGCCGGTGACCATGCTGCGCCAGTGCCTGGACATGCTCCAGCAATGGCCGTTCCTGCGCTTCGCCTTGCTGGCGGCCGCCTATCCCTTGCTGTTTCACCCGTTGTACCTGGCGGTGCCGGCCTATAGCCACGCCTATGGCGGTGGCCAGGAATGGATCACCCAGGTGTTCGTGATCACCGCACTGGTCGGCGTGCTGCTGCAAATGCCGGTCAGTACCCTGCGCCAGCGCTGGATGAGCGAAGGGCAGAGCATGGGCATGGGTTTGGCGCTGATGGCAGCCAGCTACGGCCTGTTGGCCGAGCCGCTGGTCAGCCTGCTCGGCGCCCAGTTGGCGGTGCAGGTGATGGCCGTGGTGTTCAGCCTTGGCAGCCTGCTGGTGCTGCCGCTGCTGTCGGCCCACGTGCCCCATTACGCCAGGCGTGGTCAGCTGGCCGCCTATTACGGCTTCTTCGCCGGGGTAGGCGGTTTGGTCGCGCTGGTCAGTAACGTGCTGATCGGCCGCTTCCTGCCGGCCGATCAGGCACCGCCGCAACTCTTGTGGTGGGCGTTGTGTGCCATCGGTGTGGGCGCCGGAATCGGGCTCACCCGGCATATGGCTCGTTTGAGCGAACCCGAGGTGCGTACATGATTTCGCTACGACGGCTTCGCGCCACGCCTGGCATTGCCTCAGCGATCAGCTTGCTGTTCGTAGCGCTGGCTTTGCCGGCTCAAGCGGCGTTCACGTTGCCGGGTGACGCCATGCGCTGCACCCGCAGCGCGACGCTGCTCAACTGTACGGACCGTTTCGGCAACCACTACGGCATCGTTCAGCAGGGCAATGACACCTTGATGCGCGGCTATGACGTGATCAGCGGCCTGAGCTGGTCGCAGACCAGCACCACCTATGGTCGGTTGCAACTGTTCACCGGTGTGAGTGCGGACGGGCAGGTGTGGTTCGGTTCCAGTCGGCGAATCGGCTGGAACGTGGTGAGCCGGCTGTCCAGCTCCAAGGGGGAGCGCGACCGAGTCAACTGCAATCGCTTGAGCGGTTGCCGCTGACTCGTCGCGTGAGCACGGTCAGCTGAAGCGCGGCAGGCGCTGCCCATGATCGTCCGCTTCAGGCTCGGCCTGCTGAGGCAAACCCGCAACCTTCAGCGTCGGCATGCGCTCGCCGACCAGGCGCAAGTCGCGGCGCGGCAGGGCGAAGCGCACATCCAGCTCGCGTAGTGCATCGAGCAGTTGCAGGTTGATCTCCTGCTGGATGTCCATGTACTGGTTGTAGTCCGAGCTCTGCACGATATACACCACTTCGAAGGTCAGCTGGCTCTCGTCGAAACCCAGGAAATGGGCGCGGTCGAACTTGGTTTTCGGCGTGGCGCGAATGATCTCGCCGACCCGCTCCGAAACCTGGCGCACCTTGTCGCTCGGCGTGTCGTAACTGATGCCGAACTTGAACACGATGCGCCGGGTGTCCATGCGCTTGTAGTTGTGCACGATCTGGCGCAGCAAGTCGGCGTTGGCGCAGACCACCTGTTCGCCACTGAGGCTGCGGATTCGCGTGGTCTTCAGGCCGATATGCTCGATGCTGCCGGCCACCTCGCCGAACACCACGAAATCGCCGATTTCGAAGGGCTTGTCGACGCCGATCGACAGCGAGGCGAACACATCGCCCAGCACCGTTTGCACCGCCAGTGCCACGGCGATACCGCCGACCCCGAGGCTGGCCACCAGTGCGGTGATGTCCACGCCCAGGTTGGCGAGGATCGACAGCAGCATCACCGACCAGACGACGATCAGCACCATGATGCTGATGATGGTGGTCATCACCGGGTTGTAGCCGCTGCCGCCGTGCTTGCCGACCACCAGGCTGCGCGACCACAGGCGCACGCCGGTATCCACCCAGAGGGCGATCTGCAGAGCCAGCGCCACGAACCAGGTATGGCTGAGCGCGGCCTGCCAGCTTCCGGGCAAATCCGGCAGGCGCAGCGCCAGCAGCAGGGAAAAGGCCAGCAGCAGCAAGCGGCTGGTACGGCCGATGACCACGGCGAGAAAATGCGGCCAGTTGCCGTCCTGGCCCTTGGACCAGGCGGTGAGGCGCTTGTGCAGGATGCCGACCACGGCGCGCAGGATGGTATAGATCACCGCCGTTGCGACCAGCACGATGGCCACGCCGATCCACAGGTCGCGGTCGAGCCAGATGTTCCACTGTTCCATAGGTAAATCTCCCGAAAAAGCCAATACAGTTTTCTGTAGGCCTCAGGACGAAGAAGTTCAGGTCAATGGCCCGTCGGGGGTAGGGCGAGGGAGTCGTTTGCATGCGGCAGGCTGTCGCATGCCGGCATGTCAGTTGCCAATAGCTGAGCTATGGTGGATGGGTGATCTGAAGGCTTGTGCTCAGATGTTGTAACGCACCGCCGGGCAGTGATCACAGGCCTCTGTCGCCGCAACCGATGCGGCGTGGGTAACCCTGATGCGGGCACTACGCCTGTCCGCCTGGAGAGTGACGTGACCTTCTATAGCCTTGATCTGCTGCTGATTCTTTTCCTGGTTACATTGTTGTTCACGGCCTTGCCGATCATCCTGATGCGCAGCCTATAGGGTCTGTTGACGTTTCAGCACGACCGCGCCGGAGCCAGTTTTAGCGCGAGGCAAGGCACGAGGTACGAAGTTTGGCCGGCCAAATGAGCCACCGAGAAACGCAGCATCGCGCTAAAACTGGCCCGGCCCCTGGGTTGCGCTGAAACGTCAACAGACCCTAGCCCCTCAACCGGCAACGGCTTGCCCCAGTAATGCGCGGAAGCTTTCCGGCTCCACGTCGCGAATCAGCAACAGGGCGCCCACCGTGCGTGCGGGCGTATTGGGCAGGGCGTGGGCGGGAATGGCGATGGGAAGCTGCGCTTGCCAGGTGCGGATCAGCTCGATGGGATCGGCACCTTCTGGCAGCAGTTCGTCGAGATAGACCTCGACGCCCATCTGCGCCGCCAGTTCGGCCGATTGCTGCAGCAGCACTTCGGCCATCTCGTGCTGCTCGACCGGTGTGGCCGCGTCGAAGCGCGACAGCCAGTCACTCATCTGCTTTCGGCAGTGCGCTGCCGGGCTACGCACGCGTTGCACCAGAAAGTAGGCCGCGACGACCAGCACGAGGGTTGTGGCAGTGAAAAACAGTTCCATCCTGGCTCCGGCGCGTGGCAACGGTCAGCCCGGTGGGCTGCGTGGCGGCGAAACTAACCGAACGGTCATGCCGGCTCAAGCAATTTAATGGCTAGTGGCCATCTTTGCGTTGCAAGAATTGAACGGAGAGGGGGAGGGGCGATGATTGGAGGCCGGGCGACCTGCCGGTCGCCCGGCCGGGCATCAGACCTTGAGTACCAGCTTGCCGAAATTCTCGCCCTTGAACAGCTTCAGCAGGGTTTCCGGGAAGGTTTCCAGCCCCTCGACGATATGCTCCTTGGACTTGATCTTGCCTTCGGCCAGCCAGCCACCGATTTCTGCCGCCGCGCTGGCGAAATTGGCCGCGTGATCCATGACCACGAAGCCTTCCATGCGCGCACGATTGACCAGCAGCGACAGGTAGTTGGCCGGGCCTTTTACCGCGTCCTTGTTGTTGTACTGGCTGATCGCGCCGCAGATGACGATGCGTGCCTTGGGCGCCAAGCGGCCCAGCACGGCATCGAGGGTTTCGCCGCCTACGTTGTCGAAGTACACGTCGACGCCCTTCGGGCATTCACGCTTGAGCGCTTCGTGCAGGTCTTCGCTCTTGTAGTCGATGGCCCCATCGAAGCCCAGTTCATCGGTCAGGTAGGTGCATTTCTCCTTGCCACCGGCGATGCCGATGACCCGGCAGCCCTTGAGCTTGGCGATCTGCCCGGCAATGCTGCCCACGGCGCCCGCCGCGCCGGACAGCACAACGGTATCGCCGCTCTTCGGCGCGCCGACGTCGAGCAGCGCGAAATAGGCGGTCATGCCGGTCATGCCGAGGGCCGACAGATACACCGGCAGTGGCGCGCGCTTGGGGTCGACCTTGTAGAAACCGCGTGGCTCACCGAGGAAATAGTCCTGTACGCCAAGGGCGCCATTGACGTAATCGCCTACGGCGTAGTCCGGGTGATTGGACGCCACCACTTCACCAACGCCCAGGGCGCGCATCACATCGCCCAGGCCCACTGGCGCGATATAGGACTTGCCTTCGTTCATCCAGCCGCGCATGGCCGGATCCAGCGACAGGTAGAGGTTCTTGACCAGAATCTGCCCATTGCTCGGTTCGCCGACCGGTTTTTCCACGTAATCGAACGTATCGCGGCTGACCATGCCGCTGGGGCGTTTGGCGAGCAGAAACTGACGGTTGAGTTGAGTGGACATGGAGAGCCTCCGTTGAAATAAGCTGTGGTGATAATCCTCGGACCATGATTGGACAAGCATGTCGCAGTGGCCGAATGTATGCCGATCCATCGAGCTGATGGGGCCGTCGCCCGCGCGCACGCTGACGATTGCCCGCTACAGTGTGGATCACGATCACGGAAGTCATACCACGCCGAGGTAGCGATGACTGCAAGTCCCTTGCTGAGTGTGTTTCTCCCCCTGGCGCTGGGCATCATCATGCTCGGCCTTGGCCTGTCGTTGACCGTGGCGGATTTCACCCGCGTGGTGAAGTACCCGAAGCCGGTGCTGGTCGGGCTGTTCTGCCAGCTGCTGCTGTTGCCGGTGGCCTGCTTCTTCATGGTTCAGGCGTTTGGCCTGGCGCCTGCACTGGCCGTCGGCATGATGCTGCTTGCCGCCTCGCCTGGGGGCACTTCCGCCAACTTGTATAGCCACCTGGCCCATGGTGACGTAGCGCTGAACATCACCCTCACGGCGGTGAATTCAGTGGTCGCGGTGCTGACCATGCCTTTTATCGTCAACCTGTCGCTGGCCTACTTCATGGAAGGCGACCAGGCCATTCCGTTGCAGTTCGCCAAGGTGGTGCAGGTGTTCGCCATCGTGCTGGGGCCGGTGGCCATCGGCATGTTCCTGCGCAGCCGCTTCCCCGGTTTCGCGATGCGCATGGAAAACCCGGTGAAGATCATCTCGGCGCTGTTTCTGCTGCTGATCATCGTGCTGGCGCTGGTCAAGGACTGGCAGACGGTACTCGACTACGCGCCGGTAGTCGGCGCAGCGGCCCTGGCCTTCAACCTGCTGAGCCTGGCGGTCGGCTACTTCGTGCCGCGCCTGCTCAAGCTGAGCCTGCGCCAGGCCATCGCCATCGGCATGGAAATCGGCATCCACAACGGCACCCTGGCCATCGCCCTGGCGCTCAGCCCGGTGCTGCTCAACAACAGCACCATGGCGATTCCGGCGGCGCTGTACAGCATCATCATGTTCTTCACCGCCGCGGCCTTCGGCTGGTGGGTGAATGCGGCGCATGGCAAGCAGCTGAAGGCCGAGGCCCAGCCTCCCGCCTGATTTCGCAGCGTTGTTGAAATCGCCTGCGGCGTTTCAGTTGCCGCCTGTAAGGATGCCTGAAAAGCTGCGCGTTACCGGCCCGGTGAGAAAGACTGGGCCGATGCCGTCCCATTGAACCGTCACGATTCCCCCATCGCATTCGACCTCGACGGTGCTGTCCAGCAGGCCGCGCCTGATTCCATTGACTGCCGCTGCGCATGAGCAGGAGCCTGAGCCGAGAGGGACGCCGCCACCGCGCTCCCAGATGCGCAACCGAATATGCCGCCGGTTGATGATCTGGACAAAGTGGACGTTGGTCTTGCGGGGAAACAACGGGTGAGTCTCGATCACCGGTCCTCGGGCTGCAACATCGAGGTGGGCCAGATCATCGACGAAATAGGTGCAATGCGGATTGCCCATGCTGCAAGCCACGGGGTTACCCGCAAGTGACAGAGCGAGCGTGTCTTGAGCCTGTGCCAGGGGTACGTCCGCCCATCCAAGCAGTGGTTCGCCCATATCCACGGTAATGGCAGCGCTGCTGGTCCGGTTGCAGGTCAGCAAGCCGCGCGCGGTGCGAACCGTAACCCGAGTGGCATTCGATTCGTTCATAAGCAGGTCAGCCGCCCCACGCGTCGCGCTGCCGCAGGCATTGAGTACGCTGCCATCTGCGTTCCAGAACAGCAGGTGCGCATCGGCGTCATCGCATCCGAGCAGCACTGCCAACTGATTGAAGCCAATTCCACGGTTTCGGTCAGCGAGGTATCGAACCAGATCGCTCGTCACGGGGTTGTGCTTGTCTCTTGAGTCGACCAATACGAAGTCGTCTCCGTTGGCATGCATTTTGTGAAAGCGCAATTCAGGTACGCTTCCCTGCATTGAGCAGCACCAGCGTCAGCAACCCGGCGACGATGCCCCAGAACGCCGAGCCGACGCCGAACAGCGTCATGCCCGAAGCGGTGACCAGAAAGGTGATCAGCGCTGCTTCGCGTTCTTTTGGCTCGCCCATGGCCTGAGTCAGCCCGCCGATGATCGAGGCGAACAGCGCCAGCGCCGCTACCGAGAGGATCAGCGCCTTGGGCAGGGCGGCGAACAGGGCGGCGAGGGTGGCGCCGAACAGCCCGGCGATTCCGTAGAAAATCCCGCACCAGACCGCGGCGGTATAACGCTTGCGCGGATCTTCGTGAGCTTCCGGGCCGGCGCAGATCGCTGCACTGATGGCCGCCATGTGGATGCCGTGGGAGCCGAAAGGCGCCATCAGGATCGATACCAGGCTGGTGGTGTTGAGCAGCGGCGAGGCCGGTACGTCGTAGCCGTTGGCGCGCAGTACGGCCATGCCCGGCAGGTTCTGCGAGGCCATGGCGACGATGAACAGCGGAATGCCGATGCTGATCGCCGCGGCGATGGAGAAGCTCGGCGTGGTCCACTCCGGGGTCGCCAGTTGCAGCTCGAACTGGGAGAAGTTCAGCAGCCCCAGCGCGCCGGCCAGCACGCAGCCGACCACCAGCGCACCCAGCACGGCGTAACGCGGCTGCAGGCGCTTGCCCAGCAGATAGGTGAACAGCATGGCGATCACCAGCAGCGGTTGTTGCTCGGCGGCCACGCAGATTTCCAGGGCGATCTTGAACAGCACGCCGGCCAGCAGCGCCGCAGCGATGGAACCGGGGATACGGCGCATGATGCGGTCGAAACTGCCGGTCAGACCGCAGACCAGAATCAGCGCCGAGCAAACGATGTAGGCGCCGATTGCCTCGCTGTACGGCACGCCGGGCAGGCTGGTGATCAGCAGTGCCGCTCCAGGCGTCGACCAGGCGACCATCACCGGGGCGCGGTAGCGCAGCGACAGGCCGATGCAGGTCACCGCCATGCCGATCGACAGCGCCCAGATCCACGAGGAAATCTGCCCGCTGCTCAGCCCGGCTGCCTGGCCCGCCTGGAACATCAGCACCAGGGAACTGGTATAGCCGGTCAGCATACCGATGAAGCCGGCCACCACGGCAGCGGTGGAGGTGTCGGCTAGCGGGCGCAGGCGTGGTTGGCTGCTCTCGAGCATTACAGCACTCCTTTGATGTCGGCGAGGATCGGATACAGCGAGATCACCAGTAGCACGGCCATGCCGACATTGAAAACGCGCAGCACCGTGGCATTGCGCAGCCAGTTGCGCAGCAGGCTGCCGGCCACCGTCCACAGGCCCACGCAGGGCCCGCCGACCACAGCGAACAGGGCGGCGATCAGCAGCACGTTGACCAGGAAGTTTTCCTGCGGGGTGTAGGTGGCGATGGCGCCGATGGCCATGACCCAGGCCTTGGGATTGACCCACTGGAACGCCGCTGCCTGCAGAAACGTGAAAGGCTTGCCACGCTCGCCACCGGTGCTGTCCGGCGCGCCGGAGCGGGCAATTTTCCAGGCCAGGTAGAGCAGGTAAGCGGCGCCCAGGTAACGCAGCAAGGTGTACAGCGCCGGAAGCTGCTCGAACAGCTGACCCAGGCCCAGTCCCACGCAGATGATCAGCACCATGAAACCAAGGCTGATGCCCAGCATGTGCGGCAGACTGCGGCGCAACCCGAAGTTTACCCCGGAGGCGAGCAGCATCATGTTGTTGGGGCCTGGCGTGATCGAGGTGACGAAAGCGAAGGCGACGAAGGCGAGTAGCAGTTCCAGGGTCATTATCAGGCACTCGGGAGCGATATCGGCAGAAGTGCCAGCAAGACTATGTCGTGGGCCGCAACACGTCGCCGTACAGAGACTTGCGTAAAACACGATACAGTCGATTGGCGAACCCGGCGCCAACGAGTAGTTTCGGCGCCTTGATCAATCCGCGCATAAGGAATTTGCGATGCCCAGCGAAATCAATCCCTACGCTGCCCCTCAAGTCACGCTCGTCGAAGAGGCGCCCGTTCGACCACAGGATGGTTGGAGCGTCACCCAGTTGCGCCTGCTCGGCTGGTTGAGCCTGCTGTCGGCAGTAGGCGCACTGGTATCCATTGGCGTCGCTGGTGCCAGCGGGTATTTCGCTGACCTTTGGCTGGCGCAGGTTAGCCAGTGGCTCAGCCCAGCGCTCGAACTGCTGGGCGTCTACCTGCTGTTGCGTCTGAAGCGATTCGCGGAGCAGCGGTTCCAGGCCGAAAATCTCACCAGCCCAGTAACGGCGGTGGTGGTGCTTGGGATGCTGCTCAGCTGCATGGAGCTGGTACTGGGAGAGGCCACCAGTGAGCCCGGTACGCCGATGTTCATCTATTTTGGCTTGATGTGGGTCTACGGCGGGTTGCTGGTCTGGATGGGCATACGCATGCGCAAGGTACAGAACGCCTACCCAGCCTTCACCATGCTGGCCTGGATGAACATCGTCGGCGGCCTGATGGTAGCCACGGTAATCCTGATCGTGCTGGCCATCGTTCCCTTGCTGGGAACCGCTGTGGCCATGGCCTTCGTATTCTTCAAGGCTGCCAGGGAGCTAAAGGCTTCTGCCTGATTCTGCGAGAGTGCTCAGGCGCGCTCCTCCAGCCCCTTGCCCAGTGTCTGGTTGACGGTCAGCCAGCCAGTCACTGCAGCTTCTCCCGCCTCGGCGAATGCTTTACGCAGCAGCTTGGCCTGCTCACGGCGCAGGCCAGCTTCCAGCTTGGCACCTTCTGTGGTGAACACCAGCAAGCGTTTGCGCCTGTCATCCGTGGCCGTCTCGCTCTGCACCAGCTGCATCTCCTGCAATTGTCGCAGCGGCGTGTTCAACGCCTGCTTGCTCACCTTCAGGTAACCGAGCAGTTCCTTCACGCTCAGGCCAGGGTACTTGGCGACGAAAAACAGGATGCGCTGATGCACCCGCGACAGGCCGCGGCGCGCGAGCATCTCGTCCGCCTTGGCGGTGAACGCCTGATAGCCGAAGAAAAAGGCTTCCATCGCGGTTTGCTGATCGGTTGAATTTTTAAGGTCAATCATGTTGACGTATATGTCCCGGGCGTCGTACTTTCGGTCAAGCAGTTTGACCTAGGGTCTGTTGACATTTCAACGCGAGCCGCGTTGCCGCGAGAAATCTCGCCAGGCGAGGCGGAGGACGCAGGGAATGGCGTTCCCTTTTCAAGTCCTCCAACGACGCATGGCGAGATTTCTCGCGCAACCCGTAGGGCCGGGCACGTTTTGCCGCGATGCTGCGTTTCTCGCCGGCTCATTTAGCCCGCTAAACTTCGCGGCTCGTGCCTTGCCTCGCGGCAAAACGGGCTCCGGCGCGGCCGTGCGTGAAACGTCAACAGACCCTCGTTTCATGACTTATCACCTGGTGACCTCATGGCCTTCTCCGAACGCATCTCCCGCCTTAAAAGCTCCCTGATTCGCGAAATCCTCGCTGCCGCCCAGCGCCCGGAAGTGATGTCGTTCGCCGGTGGCCTGCCGGCCGAGGAGATGCTGCCGGTGCTCGATTGGTCGCAGATGCCCACCGGCATGGGGCAATACGGCATGAGCGAGGGCGAGCCGGCATTGCGTGAAGCCATCGCCGCAGAGGCCCGCCTGCTGGGCGTGCCCTGCGAGGCCAGCCAGGTGCTGATCGTCAGTGGCTCGCAGCAGACCCTGGACCTGGCCAGCAAGCTGTTCATCGATCCAGGCACCAAGGTGCTGCTCGAAGCGCCAACCTACCTGGCGGCCTTGCAGGCGTTTCAGCTGTTCGGTGCCGATTGCGTGGCCGTGCCCCAGGAGGCCGACGGCCCGCAGCTGCAAGCGCTCGAAGCGCAGCTGGAGCGCCAGCGCCCGGCGTTCGCTTACCTGATTCCAACCTTCCAGAATCCCAGTGCGGTGCGCTACAGCGAAGCCAAGCGCGACGCCGTGGCGGCCCTGCTGGATCGTTATCAGGTCACGCTGATCGAGGATGAGCCATACCGCGAGCTGGTGTTCGACGCCGGCAGTGCCACGCCCATCGTCAGCCGCCTGCGCAAGGCCAGCTGGATCTATACCGGTACCGTTTCCAAGACGCTACTGCCCGGGCTACGTGTCGGTTACCTGATCGCGACGCCGGATCTGTTTCCCCATCTGCTGCGCCTCAAGCAGTCGGCGGATCTGCACACCAACCGTGTCGGTCAATGGCAGGCGCTGCAATGGCTGGGTACCGAGCAATACCGCGAGCACCTGGCCGAGCTGCGAGATTTTTATCGCCTGCGCCGTGATGCGATGCAGGCGGCGCTCGTCGAACACTTCAGTGAGCTGGCCGAGTGGCAGGTTCCCCAGGGTGGGCTGTTCTTCTGGTTGAAGCTCAAGCAGCCCCAGGACACGCGCCTGCTGCTCGATGCGGCGCTGGCGCAGAACGTGGCGTTCATGCCGGGTGAGCCGTTCTTCATCGACCCGGATCGTGAGCCCGGTTACCTGCGGTTGAACTTCAGCCACGTGGCACCGGAACGCCTGGGTGAAGGGCTACGCCGGTTGGCTGGCGTGGTACGTCAGGGATTGGCCGCGGACGCGGCGTGATTATCGGCAAAGGGGGGATGAACATGTACAAGGTGTATGGCGATTACCGCTCGGGCAACTGCTACAAGGTCAAGCTGATGCTCAGCCTGTTGGGCAAACCGTTCGAGTGGGTGCCTATCGATATTCTCAATGGCGATACCCAGCGGCCCGAGTTCCTGGCCAAGAACCCCAACGGCAAGATTCCGGTGCTCGAACTGGAAGACGGCACCTGTCTGTGGGAGTCCAACGCCATCCTCAACTTCCTGGCCGATGGCAGCGAATTCCTCGAGACCGAGCCACGCCTGCGTACCCAGGTGTTGCAGTGGCAGTTCTTCGAGCAGTACAGCCATGAGCCCTATGTGGCGGTGGCGCGGTTCATTCAGCTGTACCAGGGCATGCCGGCTGACCGTCAGGAGGAATACAAGGTCTGCCAGGTTCGCGGCCACAAGGCGCTGCGGGTGATGGAGCGGCAACTGCAGCAGACGCCGTATCTGGTTGGCGATCGCTACACCATCGCCGACATCGCCCTGTACGCCTACACCCATGTGGCTCACGAGGGCGGCTTCGACCTCAGCGCTTACCCGGCCATCAATGCCTGGCTGGATCGCATCGCCAGCCACCCGAAACACGTGACCATGCTGGGCTGATAGCAGCGTCCGCTCTTGTAGCCTGGCGTAGAGCGCAGCGAAACCCAGGGATCGGTTTTCGCTGCTTACACATGCCGATAGCGAAACCGCTCCCGCACATCGCTTCGCTCAGTGACGGGCTACAGACGCAAATGACTACTTTCGCAACAACCTCAACCCATTGAACACCACCAGCAGGCTCACGCCGACATCGGCGAACACCGCCATCCACATGGTGGCGTGGCCGGTGACGGTCATGGCCAGGAAGACTGCCTTGATGCCCAGGGCCAGCACGATGTTCTGCTTGAGGATCGCCGCGGTCTGCTGAGACAGGCGGATGAACGCCGGGATCTTGCGCAGGTCGTCGTCCATGATCGCCACGTCGGCGGTTTCGATGGCCGTGTCGGTGCCGATCGCAGCCATGGCGAAACCGACATCGGCGCGTGCTAGGGCTGGGGCGTCGTTGATGCCGTCACCGACCATGGCCACCACGCCTTTCTGTGCGAGCAGGGTTTCGACGGTTGCCAGTTTGTCGGTGGGCAGCAGGTCGCCGCGGGCCTCGTCGATGCCAACCTGGGCGGCGATGGCCTGGGCGGTGTGCTGGTTGTCGCCGGTCAGCATGATGGTCTTGATGCCCATGGCGTGGAGGCTGGCGATGGCCTCGCGGCTGCTGTCCTTCAAGGTGTCGGCGACGGCGAACAGGGCCAGGGGGCGGGTTTCGTCGCTGAGCACGATCACCGTCTTGCCCTGGCGCTCGAGTTCATCGAGTCGGGTTTCGAGCGCCGCCGAACACAGGCCCAGCTCCTCGAGCAGGCGATGGTTGCCCAATTGGTAGCGCTGGCCATCGATCACGCCGCGCACGCCGCGCCCGGCCAGGGCTTCGAATGCCTGTACCTCGGCCAGCTCGATACCCTGTTGCCGGGCTGCACTGGCCACCGCCAGGGAAACCGGGTGGTCGGAACGGGCAGCCAGGCTGGCGGCGAGTATGTGGTAACGGGCGGCATCCTCGCCCAGCGCCTGGTAGTCGGTCTGCACCGGCTTGCCGTGGGTGAGGGTGCCGGTCTTGTCCAGCGCCAGGTGAGTGATGTGTCGGCCGTTTTCCAGGTACACGCCGCCTTTGACCAGAATGCCCTTGCGCGCCGCTGCGGCGAGGCCGCTGACGATGCTTACCGGCGTGGAAATCACCAGCGCACAAGGGCAGGCGACCACCAGCAGGACCAGGGCGCGATACACCCAGTCGAACCAGCTGCCACCCAGCAACAATGGCGGCACCACGGCCACCGCCAGGGAGAGCAGGAACACCAGCGGCGTGTAGATGCGCGCGAAACGGTCGACGAAGCGCTGCGTCGGTGCGCGTGCGCCTTGAGCCTCCTCGACGGCCTTGATGATGCGTGACAACGCGCTGTTGCTGGCTGCGGCGCTGACCTGGTATTCCAGTGCGCCGCCCTGGTTGATGGTGCCGGCGAACAGGGTATCGCCCACGGTTTTCTCGATGGGCAGGCTTTCCCCGGTGATTGGCGACTGGTCCACCGTCGAGTGCCCGTCGAGCACCTGGCCGTCGAGGCCGATGCGCTCACCCGGTCGCACCCTCACCACGCTGCCGATGGCCACCTGGGCGACGTCGAGCGCCTGCCAGCTGCCGTCGGCCTGGCGTACCGTCGCCTGTTCCGGGGTCAGGGCCATCAGGCCGCGAATAGCGTTGCGGGCGCGATCCAGGGATTTCGCCTCGATCCGCTCGGCGATGGCGAACAGCACCATGACCATGGCCGCCTCGGGCCACTGCCCGATCAGCACGGCGCCGGTCACGGCGATGCTCATCAGCGCATTGATGTTCAGGTTGAAGTTTTTCAGGGCGATCCAGCCCTTCTTGTAGACGTCGAGCCCAGCCGTGAGGATGGCGCCCAGGGCGATCAGTGCGACCACCCACTCCGGCGCGCTGTCGGTGAAGTGCACCAGTTCGGCGATGAAGGCGGCCACGCCGGCACCGATCAGCCGCCACGGCAAGCCGCTGGCCACAGGCTCGGCGGGCGCGGCCTGGGCTTCGCTTTCGAGTTGCGGGGTGAAGCCGAGCCCGCGGATCGCCAGCAGGGCGGGCTCCAGGGCGTCCGGGCGGTGGCGAATGGTCAGCACCCGCTGCATCAGATTGAACTGCAGCGCCTCGATGCCGGGCTGACGGGCCAGCTTGTCGCTGATCAGGCGTTCCTCGGTCGGGCAGTCCATCTGCTCGATACGCACGCGGGTCTCGGTGGCCAGGGGTAGCGCCTGCATGCCCAGGCTGGCGATCGCCGCGATCACCTGCGGCGCGGCGCCGGCCTGATGCTCGACGACAAGGCTGCGGTTGAGCAGGTTGAACTGCAGGTCGTGCACCTCGGGCATGGGCTGCAGCTTGCCGCGGATCAGGCTCTCCTCGGTCGGGCAGCACATCTGTTCGATGCGCAGTGCACTGCTCTCCGTGGCGAGATCTGCCTGGCTGCCTGCAGGCTCACTGATTCCCGCGACCAATTGGCTGCCCGGCGTGCAGCACGCAGGCTTCGTATCGCTCGCGCAGCAGCCTGCCTGAGGGTGTACGGGTTTTGGAGCATGGTCATGATCACAGCAATTCGACATGGGGGCTCTCCCAACTATCCTGTTGCAGAGTGAACACCCTGTAGCCACTATAGGGTCAAGCATCGGAGGAAAGTGATCATGAAAATTGGCGAATTGGCGACGGTTACCGGTTGTCAGGTGGAAACCATCCGCTATTACGAGCGTGAAGGATTGCTGCCCGCGCCCCAGCGTAGCGAAGGCAACTACCGTCTTTACCTGCCGGAGCACGTCGAGCGGCTGACCTTCATCCGCAATTGCCGCACCCTGGACATGACGCTCGACGAAATTCGTGAGCTGCTCAGCCTGCGCGGCCGGCCAGCGGAAAACTGCGAGGCCATCAACAGCCTGATCGACGAGCATATCGAGCACGTCAACGCGCGGATCGCCAGCTTGCAGTCGCTGCAGGAGCAACTGGTCGAGCTGCGCAACAGCTGCCTGGCGGACCAGCAATCGTCGCCTTGCGAGATCATCCGGCAACTCAGTACCAGTGACACGCTGCACGCCGAGAAGGATGTGTCCCATGTCGGCCGGGCTCATCGGCACTAGCAGGCTGTTGGAAAACTTGCCTCGCCTACGTTTTTCAACGACCTGTTAGTCGCGCGGCTGCAAGTTGGGCATAATCGGGCTCTGTCTGTCATTGCCTGCCCGGTATCCGATGTCTTGCCGTCCGCTTCGCGTCCTGTTGCTCTGCCTGCTGGCGCTGGCCTTGCCCGCCCAGGGCATCGCCGCGGTCGGCATGCAGGCGGGCATGGCGCTTTCGATCGGCGGTCACGGTCATGCCATGCATCTCTCGGGTGTTACGCATTCGTGCGAGGCGGACTGTGCTCATCATCAATACCCCGCCAAGCAGAAGGCGCCCGGGCATGCGGCCTGCAGCCTCTGCGTGTTCTGCGTAGGCGTGGTCGCCTTGAGCCCTGGATTGCTCTCGGCCACGCAGTTGCCGCTGGATCGACCGCAGGCTTTCTGGCATCAACATTTCCTCGAGCACATTGCCGACACCCCGGATCGGCCCCCTCGCGCTTTCATCGGCTGAATCATGTCCGCGAAACGACACCTGGCGGCAGTAAAGGCCCGCCAGGTGACCCGCGTGCTTTCGTGCACGCCGATGATGAGTCAACGAGGCAAACAACATGCGAATCAACACAACCCTAGTCAGCACCCTGGCGCTTGCCGCGCTGCTCCAAGCGTCAATACTCGATGCCGCCGAGCATGAACATGGCGCCGGCCATGGCGCCGGACACGCCACGCAAAGTATCGAACAGAAACCCTGGGGCATTCCTGGTGATGCCGCCGAAGCGACGCGCACCGTGCATATCCGCATGAACGATCACATGCGTTTCGTACCAGATCGGCTGGAGGTCAAGGCCGGGGAGACGGTGCGGCTGGTGCTGCACAACGACGGGCAACTGCTGCACGAGTTCGTGCTGGGCGACAAGGCGCAACTGGACGAGCACGCTGCCATGATGTTGCGGCAGCCGAACATGGCGCATACCGGCATGGACATGCTGCACGTGCAGCCAGGTGAGGAGGGCGAGGTGACCTGGACGTTCGACCGGGCGGGCACCTTCGACTTCGCTTGCCTGATCGCCGGGCATTACCAGGCCGGCATGGTCGGCAAGGTTGCGGTAATGCAGTAAGAGCAAGGCGCGGCTGGAGTGGTTTCCGGCTGCGCCTTCGTCTTTCCGATCAAGGTTGCCGCGACGCTTGCGGGGCTTCCCCGGCTTTCGCTTCGCTCTACGCCGGGCTACCGGCGTTACGCCGCGAAGCGCTGTTCCAGATAGGCTGCAATGGCCTTGGATTCGTACAGCCAGGTGCTCTGGCCGTTTTCTTCGATGCGCAAGCAAGGCACCTGGATCTTGCCACCCTGGCTCTCCAGATCGCTGCGGGCTGCGGCATCGTTCTTGGCATCGCGCAGCGCTACGGGCACGTTGAGGGCATGCAGCTTGCGGCGAATCTTCACGCAGAATGGGCAGGCCTTGAACTGATACAGCGCCAGGTTGCCGGCGGCCTGTTCGACCGCAGCCTGCGCCTCGGGCGCGCGCTTCATCTTGGCCGGGCGGGTGGCGATGTCGCCGAGGACGATCAGTTGGCCGAGGCCCAGGCGCAGTGCCTTGATAATCATGATGAGTACCTGCAGAAGTGAACGGCGCGCAGCTTACCCGAGTTGAGCCATCGGCCCAACCGGCAAGGGCCTGTTGCCGTTTCAGCGCGGCCGTGCGTGAAGCGGTAACAGACCCTAGCGCTTGCGGCATAATGTTGCGCCCAGTTGATCCTCACGGCCGATGCGATGAAACCCGAAGACCTGAAATTGTTGGTAAGCCGCGAGATGCCCTTCGGCAAGTACAAGGGGCGGCTGATTGCCGACCTGCCGGGCCACTACCTCAACTGGTTCGCCCGGGAAGGCTTTCCGAAAGGCGAGATCGGCCAGTTGTTGGCCTTGATGCAGGAGATCGACCACAACGGCTTGTCGGCACTGCTCGACCCCCTGCGCAGCAAACCGCGCCAGCCACCGCGCGGCTGATCAGCCTTCGACGAGGCGCTGCTCGAGATGCTCGACGATGCTGTCGGGCTTTAGCACCAGCACGTCGCTCTCCAGTGTGTCGAGAATCACCTCGGCGGTATTGCCGATCAGCGCGCCGCTGAAACCGGTGCGCGCCACCGTGCCGATCACCGTCACCGCTGCGTGCAGCTCGTGGGCGAGTTTGGGGATCAGCACATCGGCCGGGCCTTCGGCGATATGCAGGTGCTCGTCATCGATATCGTAGGTGTTCTGAAACGCCTGGCATTCCTGGCGATAGCGCTCCTCCACGGTATCGCGCAACTGGAAGGTCGGATCCGCGGCGGTCAGCATGGGCGATGGATGGGCGCTGAGCACGTGCAGCTCGGCCTTGGCCAGCTTGGCGATGTCGTAGCCATGCTCGATGATCAGGGTGTGCAGCGCGCGGTGCTCGCCGTCGATGTTGCCCACGTCGACCGCCGCCAGCACAGTGCCGCCGCTCCAGGGCGTTAGGGTTTTCACCAGTAGCACCGGGCAGGGGCAATAGCGCAGCAGCTTCCAGTCATCGGGCGTCAGCAGCGCTTTCTTGAGGGGATTGTCAGGGCGATGCTGCTTGATCACCAGGCCGCAACCTTCGGCCTGCTGGGCATGGGCGATGGTGTCGTGCAGGCTGCCGTGCCAGGCCTGCTGGGCGCTCACGCTATAGCCATCCTGCTGCAGCGCGCTGCATAGCTGACGAAGATGGCCGCTGTGATCCACCGACTCGTCGCAGATCAACAGGTGCAAGTGGGATTGCGTAACCCCGGCGATCAGTTTGGCGCGTTTGAGCGCCAGGGTGTCGGCGTGTTCCGGCTCGATGACCACGAGAATGCTGCGGATGGCTTGCATGGCGTGTTCCTCTGCGTGCGGCGGTGGTTATCAATATAGAAGGTGCTTTCACAGCAAGTTCTTGATCGGTATCAAACCCGGCGGCTGGTGGTTGCCGTCGGCAGCCTTATAATGGCCGGCTTGATGCCTGGCGCTGCCTGTACCGCCTTCTGGTGGGCAGGCATTTCGGGCTTTTCTCTTTTCGTTGCTCATGGGCCATGCACGTGTCATCTCCCGTCACAGTTTCAGATCAGTCACCCGCTACCAGCCGCCGCAGCGCCACGCCGAGCTTGCCGGAAATCCATGAATTCCTCGGCTGCCGCACGCCCCAGGCCTGGGTCGAAGCAGCGCTGGCCAATCAGGACATCATGCTGATCGACCACAAGAACTGCGATCTTTTGTCGGCATTGCAACAACGAGTTGGGGTGAACCAGTGAATCTGCCTGAAATCCACGATTTTCTAGGGTGTCGTACCCCTGACGCATGGGTGCATGAGGCCTTGCACCAGCAGGATGTGATGCTGCTGGATCATCGGAACTGCGAATTCAAGGCTGCTGCCACGGCCCTCAGTCTGATAGCCAAGTACAGTCAGCATGTCGAGCTAATCAACTTCATGTCGCGTTTGGCCCGTGAGGAGCTTGTTCATCACGAACAGGTCTTGCGGATTATGAAAAAGAGGAAAATCTCTCTACGCCCAATCTCTGCCAGCCGGTATGCGTCTAGCCTGAGAGCCACTGTGCGCACGCATGAGCCGCACAAGCTGGTAGATACCCTGGTCGTAGGGGCATTCATCGAGGCTCGCTCTTGCGAACGTTTTGAGGCTTTGGTGCCGCGCCTCGACGAGGAACTGGGAAAATTCTATTTTGGGTTGCTGAAGTCCGAAGCCAGGCATTTCCAGGGGTATCTCAAGTTCGCATACCAGTACGGAGAGGCGGCAGATGTGGTCAAAGCGATCGAGAGGGTGCAGGTGGTCGAATCCGAGTTGATCACCAGCCCAGATAGTGAATTTAGATTCCACAGTGGGGTACCGGCCTAGTATGACGCATATTGGCGTCTCTTAGAGAGCGGGCTTTTTTGTGCAACGCAACTCGCTTTCCTCTGAAGTTATCGTAAGGGCGGGACGAGCTATAACATTGGGTCGCTGACCGCCTTGACCAGCTCAGAGCCTTGGTTTTTAACGTTCCCCACTGCTCTCGATACCGGGAACCACTCAAATTCATCTGCCGGCGTGTCGTGATGTCTCAGCAAATCCTCGGCATGCTCTGGCAGTAGTCCAGGCTGCAACCATTCCCTAGCAACATCGGGTCGAAGGACAACCGGGCGGCGGTCGTGAATGTCCACCATTCCTTCCTCACTCGCTGCTGTGATCAGGGCAAATCCACCACCCTCATGCTCTGGCGACGGCAGTTCTGCTATGGCTGCGAAGAACATAGGTTCGCGGCTTTTCAGCCGGATAATGTAGGGCTGCTTCAATTTCTTGTCGGTTGGGTGTTTCTTCCATTCATACCAGCCATCCGACGGAACCAGCACCCGGCCTTTCTTCCAGATCGCACCCCAAAATCTGCTTGTGCTGGCCGTCTCGATTCGTGCGTTGATAGCCGGTGGACGCTTACCGTCTGCCCAATGTGGCGCGTAGCCCCAGCGAACGGGCAGGGCATAGATACCCAATTCGTCTTGATGAAGCAGCGTCACCCGGCTTTGTGGAGCCACGTTGTAGCGCTCCAAGGGTTGGTTTGCCCAATCTCCATCAAGCAGGCCCAGCTGTAGAGCCTTTGCGTACTCATCAACGGTTCGGTACTGCGTGAATCGTCCACACATGGAACTCTCCGGTCGTCAGGTGGCCATCATCATCCTTTGACCGCATCTCGACTGATTTGGTATCTGTATATCCATACAGTATTATTCTCAGGTCTCTCTCATGGGCAATGCAACCTTCCTCGGCCCAGTGGGCAGCTCCGGCGTTGAGCTGCCTTTTTTTTCTTTCCGTGTGCCTGCGGGCTTCGAAAGCCCTGCCAACGATCACCTAGAAAGTCGAATCTCGCTTGATGAACTACTGGACATTGATGCCCCGCAAACCTATCTCGTGCGTGCTGATGGAGAGAGCATGACGGGAGTTGGCATATTCGACGGAGACCTATTGGTCGTGAATCGAGCACTTGATCCAGCTCCTGGGGAGGTGGTGATTGCCGCCATCAACGGGGAGCCGTTGGTAAAGACTTTTGCTCGTGAAGGCGATCAGTTGGTGCTCCGATCAGCGAATCCGAAATATCCACCGCGTTACGTTCTGGAGGGTGATGAGCTGATGATTTGGGGCGTTGTGATCAGTAGCATTCGGAAGCATCGCTGCTATGGCTAATACGGCAATCGCTCTGATCGACTGCAACAGCTTCTACTGCAGCTGCGAACGTGTGTTCCGTCCTGAGCTGCAGCAGGTGCCCTTGGTGGTGCTGAGTAATAACGACGGGTGTGTGATTGCACGATCTGCGGATGCAAAGCCATTCGTAGAGATGGGGGCGCCGTTTCATCAGGTGAGAGGCTTGCTGAAGCGGCACGGTATTGTTCCGTTCAGCAGTAACTACGCGTTGTACGGAGACATGAGCGAACGGGTGATGACCGTAATTGAATCCATGGTGCCAGCTGTTGAGGTGTACAGCATCGATGAGGCATTCGCCGACCTGACCGGCGTCCAGGGTGATCTGGAGCATCTGGGGCGCCTGATCCGTGCTCGTGTGCTGAAGTACACGGGCATCCCGACCGGGGTAGGAATTGCCACCACTAAAACGCTCGCCAAGCTTGCTAATCACTCGGCCAAGAAGTGGCAGAAGCAAACAGGTGGGGTTGTAGACCTACGTGATCCTGAGCGGCGGGATAAAGTGCTCAAGGCGTTACCTGTTAGCGCTGTATGGGGCGTTGGCCGTCGCATGACGGCACATTTGAACGCCCAAGGCATCCAGACAGCGTGGCAGCTCGCACAGGCCGATGCTTGGACGTTGCGTAAGCAGTTCAGCGTTGTGATCGAGAAGACTGCAAGGGAGCTTCGTGGCGTGGCTTGCCTGAGTCTGGAAGAGGCGGCACCACCTAAGCAGGAAATCTGCTCTAGCCGGATGTTCGGCAAACGCCTGCAGGACATCGGACCTATACGCGAGGCCGTGGCCACCTACACAGCGACAGCATGTGAAAAGCTGCGATCACAGCACTCGGTATGCCGCCAGATTCGCGTTGGTGTACGAACGGGGATGCACAACCCGGATGAAGCGAAATACGCCAAGGGCATAACCATGCAGCTGCCTTGGGCAACTGACGATACACGGATGATCACTCAATATGCGTTGACGGCTCTGCAGCAGGCTTACCGGGTGGGGTATTCGTACAGCAAAGCGGAAGTGATGCTGCTAGACCTTTGTCAGCGTAATGAGATTTCAGGCGACTTGTTCGCTCCACAGCAATCAGTTGAGTCTACAAAGGTGATGGCCGTCCTCGATGAAATCAACGCCAAATGGGGTAGGGGAACACTACGCCCTGGTCGAGTAGAGCTTCAGCCTGAATGGCGCATGCTGAGAGAGATGCTGAGTCAGAGCTACACGACTCGGTTAGATCAGCTTTGGACTGTCGGCTGTAGATAGCGTTGGTAGCCTGAAAACTTGTGATGGCGTTGTGCCTTTTGGTACCGTAAGCTCTTTGATCCTCTCTATAACGCAAGGAGCGCGATATCTATGATTTATAACGCCCAGTTTGTAAATGAAGTTTTAGAAAATTTTCATAATTCATTTATGGCGAAGAAGCGCCGTTGGTGTGATATTGCAAGTATAGAGCCGGAAGGCAGTAATTATAAGAAAAAGCTTTATCAGTTGCTTTATACATTAAGATATTTTCCGGCTTATTATCTGGAGTATTGCGTGCTTGCAGACGCGCTGCGTCAACGAGTAAGCGGTAAATATAATAACCTAAATGTTGCATCTTTTGGTTGTGGTATTTGCCCTGATTATTATGCCTTGAAGGATAATTTGGCGGGCGTTAAGTTCCAGTATGTTGGATATGATCGTTGTGAATGGTCATCTCAAAAATATTTACCTGAAATAAGTTCCAATAATTTCTCTTTTGAATTTTTTACTACAGATAGTTTTGAGTTAGGTGACTTGGACGATGTGGATGTGTTTGTATTTCCTAAGTCTATTGGAGATATTGCAGCTGGCGATGGTCTTGAACATCTTGCCAATGTGATCGCATCTACGAAAAAAGAAAAAATATTTTTCTTGAATTCGTATGTTTCAAATGGCTCTGAGAATATGTCGAGTAACGCTGGATATTTCAACGTTGTACATAACGCACTAGAATCTGAAGGTTTTATTACAAGCGATAAGGTGAGTACGGCGCAGTATAAAGGAAAGTTTGGCGCTGGATTGAGAAGCATTGAATATAATTTTTGTTATCCAGAGAAGTTTTTAATAACATGCGATAATCAAGGGACCAAGACATTATGTGGCCATTGTGGAGTAGTTAAACGCCCTGTAATGACTAATAGATTTATGGAATATCAAATCTTGGAGTACGTCCGAGAATGATTATTAGCGCAAGTCGACGTACAGACATTCCTGCTTTCTATTCAGATTGGTTTATGAATCGTGTCGAGCAAGGTTTTTTATTGACCCGAAATCCATTCAACTACAATCAGATTTCGCGTGTATCTCTGAAACCTAGCGATGTGGATGCCATTGTATTTTGGACAAGAAATGCTAGAAGAATTATGCCTAGTTTAAACGTATTGGATTCTAAAGGAATGCAATACTATTTCCAGTATACGGTTACCGGCTATCCTCGATTAATTGAGCGCTCAGTACCTCAGCCCAGGGAAGCCATAAGAACATTTATCGAACTGAGTGTGCGGCTGGGTGCGGGAAGGGTAATTTGGCGTTACGATCCCATTTTACTATCGAATTTAGTTTCTATTCATGAACATAAACGTTTGTTTTCCAAAATTGCTGGGATGTTAGCTGGTTACACAGACTTAGTGGTGGTTAGCTTTGCCGATTTTTATGAGAAGACTAATAAGAATCTTGCAAAGGTTCCGGGGTTGATTTTTTCAGATGTCTTGGCTCAGCAAAATGAGCTTCTCGATCTTGTAGACTTTATGGTTCGGACTGCTAGCGATAATGGAATGAAAATAGAAAGCTGTGCGGAAGAAATTGATATGTCAGCGTTAGGCATACCTCATGGAAAGTGTATAGATGATCAGCGATTGCGGAAGCTCTTTAACATCGCATCTAGGCAAATTAAGGATCCTGGTCAGCGGTTAGCATGCGGGTGCGTCAAAAGTATCGATATTGGAATGTACAATACCTGTCTGCATGGGTGTTCATATTGTTATGCAACTTTCGATCATGACAAGACATTGGCTCAGCGTAAGCAGCATGATCCAATGAGCCCATTTTTAATTGGTGGAGTGGAAGGAGTGCCAGAGCATTTACTTTACGTTGATCCTCCGCAAGGGAGCCTTTTTTGAGTTAAATTAATTAGGTCAAAATCGCGATTCAGGAGGCTTTAGCCGCAAAAGTACTGTCAAAGCCTAAGCAAGAAATCTATGTTTAGCAGACTATCGCAGCCCATACGTCATTGGATGTTGGATTTAACTTCAATGAAGGTCTCCAAATACTCACACTGCTCACGTCGGCTGGACGATACCATGCAAGCAAAGTAATTGTTGAGAGGATTGTAAAAATGCTTTGATTTGTTAGGTGCTATTAATGTTTAAAAGGCGTGCTTATTTCAAGTCTTCATTATTGCCAAATGACTTTTATCGCCTGCTCTTACTTGGTGCGGTCAATAGGTCGTTTCTTGGCTGTGAATTGAGTCTTACGCAGTATCTTGCCATCGGAAGCACGGATTTTATAGAGCACAGCTTCTTTGAGGAGGAAGGTGAAATCAGGAGAAGCTAAGACGATGCTTCCACTTAAAAAACCGTTCTCTGTACTAACTTCTTGTTGATTGTCTAACCCAATTATTTGATTCTCTTCGATACTTAACGATTCCGCAGCCAATTTTAAGGCAGCCTGTTTTCCAGGGTTGTAGGCAAACCAGAAAGGGCCAGTCATAAGAATGAATAGGCCCATGGAAATAGCCCAAACAAGTATATATTGAAGAAAAGAATTCATATCACGTTTAAGGCGGATCACTAACGCCATGACGGGTAGCGTGATGACTGAGCACACTGCAGCAACAGCTACTTGGCCCGAAAACGTCATGTTTAAAAATCCGATGTAGCCAAATGAGAGTAAATCGGATAGCGAAAAACTGACTTCTGTTCTGCTGATGCCAAATTGCTGCAGCATGCCGACGTAGCGCATATAGCCCAATACAACCAAGGCCGCATTCACTACCGCAACCATCACAGCTGCGATCTTTAGAAATTGGTCGAGGCTGATCATGAACCCGCCAGCGGGCTTGACAGATTCATGATGTTTGGAAGGTTCTGCAGAGGCAGGTAATACAATTGGTGGACTAACCAGTTCAACGCGGATGGTCTTATCCTTCGTCCAGAACATCTAAATCATCCTTTTATTGGGTATAAATACGATGAAGGGCAGGGAACCTATTGGCCCCCTTTGCTCCAGCATCGGCTATATCAATGCTTTATAAAGCTGACTACCAAGTTGGCTAACCCAACTCCGATTTTTAGCACATCGAGGAATCGATCCATCCAACTTTTGACGTTGACATGGTTACTCTGCGGCTCTGATTCAGCATTTACATGTTTTTCTTTAGTTTTGCTGAATCCACGCCGCGTACGGCGGCTTGAACGAGTATGAGGTTTTTTTGCGGGCATGATCAATGCTCCCAATCGAAAAGGAAAAGAAAAATTTTTCGAAAGGGATTTAGCGGAGACGGTGTTTGTAGCCGCTTAGCTCTGGGCCATCTAGGAGGAGAGGCGTACGCAAGACCGCGTGTACAGAAGAAGCAAAGAGGGAATGAAGTTTAGCTAACTCAGCTTTAATGAATTTGAAAGCAGCAGTCCAAAATTGTCTTTGGCGTTCTAAGTAAGGAGTGTGGCCATAGATGCTTTCTAAGGTATCTATGCAGCCAAGGATGGCTCGAATGACGCCGTTCCGTTTGTGCACCCTGAGAGCTTGGCTATCATTTTGCGAAACAGCATTGAGGGGTTCACACAACTTGTCGCGGATTATTCTGAACGCAGTCGGCTCTGCCTCAAGCTGAGTGCGTCTTTCGCGCTCAAGCTTGGCAAACTCAGCCTTCAGCTCAGCTGTAACACTGTCGAGAACGTGCTCGGTGCGGTCAGCCGGAATGTCTTGTCTTGCTATTGGTGGGTGATCATCCATAAGGATTCTCGCTAGATTGGAACTCTCTGAAGATAGCGTTACTGGCTAGTAGCACACAACCTATTTTCGAGCCGTGAAACCTCTCTCAGCTGGCTTCTGTGTGCTGGTCTGGAGAAATCTACAGGTGAATCTGTGCGTCAATTGAGAGAAAGGAGCGCTCTGAAGCGTTCCGGCTGCTGGAGCGTCCTGGGGATGTTCTGTTGGTCAGTCCAGACCTTTCGCTAATTTCTTTTGACATTGCTGGATTGTGCAAGCGTTTATGCGGCCTGCCTTTGAGCTTCCATTGCGTAAGCTCGTCCTTTGGGAGTGAGAGAGGCCACCGTAATGGTTTCCTGATGCTCGATGGACAAGGCCATATCGATTTCCCAGGTGATCAGTTCTCTTTTGCACAGTTCATCTATCGCCACTTGTAGTTCCAGAGGTGAAAGATTTGTGCCGTTCTGAAGGTTGTGAAAGGCCGGCTCGCTCCTAAATTGTTGGTAATACCAAGCGACGCACTGTAAGACAGAGCGCTGATGCTCGTTTAGACCTTTGCCTTTCTTCAGATCGCGGAGCTTGAAGCCCAGTAAAGCAGTTCCTAGTAGGGCCACAATTGCTAGCCACGCTGGCACGGGCAAGGAGGTATTCATCAGCATCCAGCTGGAATGCAGCAGACCACCCAGAGCAGTAAAGATGCTCGCATCCAGGTAGTGGTCGGCGATCTTCCCGGCGATGGTAGTGCCGACGACACCAGCTAGCCCAATGGCTGCTCCCATCCAGTGCTTCTGTAGCCATTCCATCGAGCCAAACCCTGTCAGTAATGTACGATGGCCGAATGCTACCAGTGTTTGGGGCGCTGGTGATTTATGCAGTCACTAGGTGGGGCGCTAAAAATATGCCTGCGGGATAAATGCTCTGGCCAGTGTCAGCCCAGATACCACGGGAGTTTGTGCCACACATCTTCCGTAACCCGCAGAGTTATCCACAGGCTCAGGGGCTTGTCTTTCGAAAGTGGCGAGCTATCATGGCGATGTGCTTAGAAATTACAGGCACAAAAAAGCCCCGCCAGCATAGCTGGTGGAGCAATTTTATAAACCATCGTCAATCAGGGCATCCGACCAAAGAGACCTGAAAGACATCGACGCTCGCTGTTAGGCAATGCCTCGTACCGAGAAGGTAGCAAATGCTAAATCAGTTACCAAGAGATAATTGATATTTTTTGGATCGACTGACGATTATTGCGTTTGAAGAGGGCTGGTGCTGGGCGGTGGGCAGGAGATTGCCAATGTACCATGACACACCAACGCAAAACCCTGAAACCCACCTGATCCCTGTCGCACCTCCGATTCCGGGGCGTGGCACGGGAGAGAGTAACCGCGACACGCTGCGAGAGCAGATGCGCTGGGATTTTTAACCGCTGTCCCTGGGGTCGCCAGACTGCTGCGTGGTCTGGTGGCCACCTCTGGAAAATTCTTGGCCTACCTTGAAAACATGGCCACTGGCCATATGATTGGTTTGCCAACCAATCCAGGGAGTCAGGGAATGAAGTCCAGAAAGCTGCACACAATCCACGATCTAATCGTGACCAATTATCGGGTTACCCAGTTGCCCTCAGGCAAGTTCCTGCACCAGTTCAATCCTCAGAGCTCTGATCGGGTGTATGAGTTTGAGGCAAATAGCACGAGGGTGCTGGTGAACGGCGAGCGGTACAACGTTGGGTTTACCCCTACGCCTGACGGTCGCTGTCTGGTGGACACCTCTGCACTGGGCAAGGTGGATACAGCAGACAAGGTACTGAGCTATCAAGTGTCCAAGCAGCTATCAGCGGATATCTACGCGGAGAATCGGGCAAAAAACGACGAGCGTGTTAGTCATCGCGCTACGGATGGTGGGTACTACTGGGGCAAGAAATATGCTTGGCGCCGCTATGGGCTTGTGATCGCTAAGGAGGCGTTCTACAAGTATCTGACGAATATCGGCCATCCGTCTGTGCCATGTGTGACCTCTAATCCTGATCTGCCGTTCAGCTCTAACGAGCACTCCACAGCGTACTTGGATCATGGTTTGGAGGAGGCTATGGACGCACTGATAGAATCAGCAGTAAAGGTGGGGCGTTACTACGAATCGCCTCTGTACCCCGACCGCTTTCAGATCAAGGCCATAAACGCGATCACAGATAAAAGATGACGTGTTCCCCCGTCAAAACGGGGTGCTGCTTACCCCGTTCTCTGGCCCCCTGCACCAGAAATATCTCTCTTCCCAAGGTGTTTAACTCAGCTCGCCTAGGGGCATGCTGAACGCCAGGAATCCAGAAATATCCAGAGGGTAGCCAGGATGGCCTCTATCAGGCGTTGTGACGTGCGTTAGCACAGCTCGCATAGTCGACGTAAACGCCTCGCGTGAGCTATCAGGCAGCATTCCAAAGACGTTTGACAGTGCTCAGGCTGCAGTTGAGTCGAGTTGCGACAGCAGACTGCGAGAATCCAGCTAGCTTGAGGTCGCGTACCTGTTCTGGCGAGGTGACGGCAGGGCGCCCAAGCAATTTTCCTTGCAATTTAGCCCTAATCAATCCTGCCTGTGTACGTTCGATCAGAAGATCACGTTCAAACTGAGCTACAGCAGCGAGAACACCCATCGTCATCTTCCCAGCTGCAGATGTTAGGTCGACGCCACCAAGGGCCAAGCAGTGCACACGGATGCCCTGAGACTCCAGTAACTGGACGGTCGTTTGCACATCAATGGCATTACGGCCAAGACGGTCTAGCTTGGTGACCACCAACACATCACCACTCTCCATGCGCTCAAGCAGCTTGTTAAAGCCAGGGCGCTCGCTCGCACTGGTCGAACCGCTGATGGTTTCGGCGATTGCACGCTGAGTCTGGATATCGAAGCCAGCAGCCTTGATCTCCTGAATCTGATTCTCTGTGGTCTGGCCAGTGGTGCTAACGCGGCAGTAGGCGAAGGTGCGGCTCATGGCTGGATGCTCTGGTGTCAAAAACGTGGGATCATTATGTCTCTGGTCTCATAATTTGTAAACCCTAATTTCTGATACCGGTTACTTGGATTCTTCAGGATGGTGTCAGATACGACCGTTTTTAACTTCGGTAGATTTAGAAATTAGTGGCAGGCACGATCACAAATTCGCTGACCAGTCAAAGGAGGCTGCTGAGCCTTTGAGCTTGGCTAGATGATGACGTAGAAGGTAGGAATAGGGCTTACCCAGTCAAATGGTGCGTGAGGCAAAGCATCACTATGGGCGAAATGATTCCGTTAGGTCCGCTTCAGCGGCGATTCATATGAGCGAATTCCGCTGAGCTCTGCGCGGTGAATCCTTTCACGAAAGTCAGCTTCGCTGACCAGCTGAGCTTCGATATCGGCTACCAGCTCCATAGGTGATAGCTGAAGAGCATTGGCAAGCTTGTAAAGCATTCCAATCGTGGGCTGATTAATTCCACGCTCGATCAGGCTGACGTAATTTCTCTGAATGCCAGCCTCAAGGGCGAGCTGTTCCTGGCTCAGTCCAGCCTCTTTGCGGCGGAGGCGCAGGATTTTTCCAAAGGTCTGACTGATATCCAAAACCCAGCTTCCCGTTGATTGCGTGACGGGCAACTGTCTGGGATGGATTGGTCTTGGTCTTCACAATATACTGGTCAAAATGCCTGAACAGGCATTTCCGTCGACCTAACCTTGAAAGGAGATCTCAAATGAAGCTGTACCTGTCCATTTTCCTTGCTGCATCCAGCCTACCGCTTGGCTTCCTAGCTGCATTCGCAACGCTCAAATCTGGCTACAACCCGAACCTCCCGACCTTGCTTGGAAGCGCTGCTGTGGTTGTGTCGGCGACATTGATCCTCGCATTTCTACTGCTTCTTTGGTCGATTCCTTCGACTAAGAAACGCCTGAAGTCCCTCTCCAGCTCACCTATCTAAGGGGGAAGCCATGGCAGCCGAAAAACGCAAAAACTTGGCTTTGGCAGTTGGCCTGAACATGCTTCTACCGGGATTGGGTTACATCTATTACGGGAAGTGGATTGTCGGTTTTCTGGGGGGGGGCTTGGTCATTGCTATTGCCGCTAGCAATATCGCCCAAAACACTTTGGTCGTCTGGGTCGCCGTCAATGTACTGATGGCTATCGATATGTTGCTGCTTAATAGCAGAGACAGGAGGAGGGCACGTGATTCGGATTCTATGCAATGTCGTTCATGCGCTGAACTGATCAGGGCTGAAGCAAAAAAATGCCGTTTCTGCGGTGAGGAGGTGGCTCAGTGAACCGAGCGACGATAGTCGGTCTTGCCTGTCTAGCCTATACAGCCGCTTCCAATGGCGCTAGCGAATTTGTGCAGGAGGCATACAGTGCGCGAGTTTCAAAGTTGTTAGAGCTTGACAAGGCAGTATTGGAAAACCCAATCGATGTGAAGAGTATTGGCGCGCTGGTGAGGCAAAACCAAGCCAGAGCTGTGCTGAAATTCGGAAAGCCTGCGGTGTACTCAGGTATCGTGAAGAGTGTGGAGGTCACTAGCTCTGGGGATGCGGACTTGATTGTTGACTCAGGGGAGAAAGCTGAGATTGTAGTTGTTTTGTATCCCTATCAAATAATTTCATATGAGCAAACCCAGGAAGGTTGGGTTGCTTCTGATGTAGGGACTGCAATGGAGTTCGCGTCTGATTTGAATTCTGGGGAAAATTTTATTTTCAATGTAAGAACGCGCTGCCATTGAGTGGCCGGTTCTACTTGAATGATTGTTTAGCGTTTGCACCAAAAGTCTACAGATGGTCGAGGAAATAAAGTATCTCAATGCAAAAGTAGAAACCCCACGGCAATGGGGTTTTTTATGCGTCTTAGTGCGCGTCTGGCGAGGCTTTCGGCTTGACCCTTTGGGGTGGTGTTGGTGGGGCTTATTTCGTGCTTTCTAGGGTGCTTACAGGCTGTTTTGAGCGCCAGTTCAAATGGGCGGTGACCCACTCAGCTTATGTCATGAACTCAGTTAGATCGACGGCAGAGATAACTGGATTCTGTCCGACGGTATTGTGTGCACTGCTGGGGCTGATGAGAACAAGGGGTTTGCTTTTATATTGAATTGTTGCTGTACGAGGTCGCTTCAGGCTGTCTAGCGACTCTGGCTTCAGAGCGCAGGTAGGTTTTCTTTTCAATTTTCGCGGTCTACTAGAGCTTCGCTTTTGGCCGCTCTCAGGCTTTGTTCTAACTTTGGCGAGATATGAAATCCAGTGAAAGTATACAGCGCATGCGCGAGGGTATCGTAAATCAATGCCATGGTAATCAAATGCATGCGAGGCAACGTGATAGTCACGGACATAGCCAGATTTCTGCAGTGTAGCAAGAAGGTGGTGAATGGTTGCACGTGTGCAGTGCTTGCCTTCAATTACCAATGCATAGTGATAGTGGGCGCCTGACTCATCAAGCTCCTTGACGGATACCTTTGAGTGGCCGCCTCGTTTTTTAAGCCTATTATTCAATCTCGACGAGAAGTTTGCTGGGCTCATCTTCTTTGAGTTGAACCTAACCCTCACGTGAAGTCCAATTGGTTTGATGTAAACCTGAGGGGCGGTAAAGGCAAGATTATGCAGATCAGATAAGATGCTGATGTAGCATGGCAAGTTGTGGTTACAGTTGATGGCCAAACCCATAAAGGTTTTGGACGTAGTGATGTCATTCTTTTTCAATCTATTTTTTCCTATTTGGCTGTTTGTACATATCACCTCCTTTGGCTTTGATTAGTGGTTCTGATAAACGATTCAATTGCCTGTGTCGACTATTGAATCAGTATTGGTAAGGTTCCTAAAGAGACATAACAGTCCACCAGTGTTTCAGCCTTCCGAACGATGCTGGAGAGTATGCCCGCAGGGGGTGTCGCTAGCTTTCATCGGTGTGCCAATGTTGATGTAAGGTGCTAAATTTTCGGTATTTTTTGAAAATTGATTCGGTGCATGGTTTTCTTTCTGCTGTGTTTGCACTTCGCAACCATCTGCCCTGATACGGTCCAGTTTTGCGGCTAGTGTTTTCGTAGCGTTTAGCTGGTTTTTGGGGTGTGCAATTCGAAGGTCGCCATATGAGGTTTCTAATAGGTACGTCTCTGTGCTTCTTTGATATTTTACATACCTACAGCTGGAAAGTTCATTTCCGGTTGTAGTCGATTGTATCCTTCCATCATTGAAGCATGAGATGTAATAATTGATTTCCTGGAGCTTGCTATTTAAAAGCATTGGATCTTTTTCGAGCATTAAGTACTGCTCGTCCCAAGCATCTTCGTATGGGCTTTGAGACGGATCAATAGGGTTTTGTAGTTCTATAAGGTTTAACTTGTTTTTAAGTTTGGCTCTTGTGTTTGCCAGCTCTGATAATTTTTCCCTGCATTCTGGGATGGTAGCGAATTCGGATATGCCGGTGATTGATACTATCTCGCGAGTTGCTTTCTCTATTTCAATTTCTATCTTTATTTTTTCTTTTTCCGCTTGTGAAAGCTGGTTCTTTCTGATGCCTTGTTGAACTGCAGAAGTGCACGTGTCGTTTATGATGTGCTGCAGTACATGTAGTGGCAGGTGTTTTCCGTTGGTGCATCCACCGTCTGGCTTAGCCTTTTGGTAGCCACTGCAAACCATTTGGTTTGGGCTGTTTTTGTTGATTTTTACTTGGTAGTTGGCACCGCAATGCCCGCACTTTACTAGGCCGGAAATAGAATGCTTTGTAGGTGCGTTTCCTGGGCGATGGCGCGCCTTTATTGATTTTTGAACTTGATAAAACAACTCTTCTGATACAATTGGTGGATAAATTTTTGTTCCGCGCCAATATCCAATGGCTGTTTCGTTAGTGAGCCATCTGGTTACAGTTGATGGATTGTATTTCTTAAATATTGGTTCGCGTTGAAAAAGTCGACGTAATATCCGCCTTTCACCCATGCCTGCGGCGGAGTCCTCGAAGGCACTTTTCATCGCTTTGGCAATATTCTCGATCAGCGTGCCATCGCTATTTAGCCAGATAGGTGTTCTCCGCTTGATTGGAACTCCCAGGCGGGCTTGGCTCTCTCGATTTTTATAAGATTTGGCAATTCGAGAAGAGAGTTGGGTGCTATATTTGTGTGCTTGCGTGATCTGGCCGATCAAAATTTGAATTTCTGAGCCGGTGGTCTCATACACGTACTCTTTTTGGTCGTCTAGGATAATTATCTTGATCCCGCACTTAAGAATTTCCGTAATTAGGTTCAGCATGACGAGTTCTGACAGCCTACCAAGCCTGTCAACGGATTCGACCAGAATTACATCACCTTTGTTAATTAAGCCTCCGTTGATTGCGGCAATAAGCTGGCCGAGTGCGCCGTGTTCTTTTAGGTGCGCGCCTGTAAAGCCTGACTTGCCTAAGTCGTTGAAGCTTCTAGGGTACGGAATATAGTCAGGGTTTTCTTTGAACCATTCTGCAATCAGCTCTTGCTGCCTATCTAGGCTGGAGCCTTTTCTTTGTTTAATACTCGAGAAACGAGTATAGCCAACCGCGTAGGGCATTAATTGTCCTATTGTTTGTGTTAGTGGAGGTGGTGAGCGTTAATTCTTTAAAGGCTATCACGAGAAATCGGCTCGTTAAACATTGAGCCAAATAACTTCACTGCCCTGAGTTCACTGCAGAATGATGAAAATCTGATGAGCTAGTTCTTTCATGAGGTTAATGTACCATCGCGGAGCAGCTCGTTAAACATCGGTCGTGTTCTTTATATAGTCATATTGCCGACTATAGTGAATTCAAGGCGGCTAGTACGGCGCTGAGCCTGATGGCCAAGTACAGCTGCCATGTCGATCTGATCAACATGATGTCGCGCCTGGCCCGTGAGGAACTGGTACATCACGAGCAGGTGCTGCGCATCATGAAGCGCCGCAAGATCGGCCTGCGTCCGGTATCCGCGGCACGCTACGCTTCGGGGCTGCGCAAGGTGACGCGTAATCATGAGCCGCAGAAGCTGGTCGACACCTTGGTGGTCGGCGCCTTCATCGAGGCGCGTAGCTGCGAGCGCTTCGAGGCGATCGTGCCGCATCTGGACGAAGAACTGGGCAAGTTCTACTACGGCCTGCTTAAAAGCGAGGCCCGGCATTTTCAGGGCTACCTGAAGCTGGCGTACCAGTATGGCGATGCCGCCGACGTTGAACAGGTGATCGAGCGGGTGAGGGCGGTGGAGCAGGAACTGATCGAGTCGCCCGACAGCGAGTTTCGCTTCCACAGCGGCGTGCCGCAGGCGTAGGCGAGGTTCGGCGCGGGGCTTTCCATGCGCCGCACTGCTCCGGTGTTCAGTCCAGGGCGAAAGGGCGCTGGTCGAAACCGTTCTCGTCGATCTGCAGCGCCCAGCCCTGTTTGTCCCAGTCGCCGAGCACGATGCGCCTGGCCGGCTGACCATCGACCTGTAGGTCATGCACGGCAGGGCGGTGGGTATGACCGTGGATCAGCGTCTTCACGCCGTATTGCGCCATCACCCGCTGTACTTCCTCGGGCGTGACGTCGACGATGTCGCTGGCTTTCATGCGTGTCTGCGAGCGGCTTTCCGAACGCAGTTTGCGCGCCAGCTTGTGGCGGGTGTTGAGCGGCAGGTTGCGCAGGATGAACAAGCTCAGCGGGTTGCGCAGCAGGCGGCGCATCTTCTGGTAGCCCACATCCAGGGTGCACAGGCTGTCGCCATGCATCAGCAGGGCCTTTTCGCCATTCAGGTTCACCACATGGGGATCGCCGAGCAAGGTGCAGCCCGCTTCGCGGCAGAATCCCTTGCCGAGCAGAAAGTCGCGATTGCCGTGCATCAGGTAGATGCGCGTGCCGCTGTCGCTCAGGCGCCTCAGGGCTTCGGCGATGCTTCGCTGGAACGGCGTCATGGCGTCGTCGCCGATCCACACTTCGAAAAAATCACCGAGGATGTACAGCGCCTCGGCCTGGCGCGCCCGGGTGTCGAGAAAATGCAAGAACGCCCGGCTGATGTCCGGGCGCTCCTCTTCAAGATGCAGGTCGGAGATCAGCAGGATCACTCGACGATCTCGGCCTTCTCGATGATCACGTCGTCTGCCGGAACGTCCTGGTGGCCGGACTTCATGGTGGTGGACACGCCCTTGATGGCTTCGACCACGTCCAGGCCTTCGACCACTTCACCGAATACGGCATAGCCCCAGCCCTGTACGGTCGGTGCGCTGTGGTCGAGGAAGGTGTTGTCGGCAACGTTGATGAAGAACTGCGCGCTGGCCGAGTGCGGTTCCATGGTGCGGGCCATGGCCACGGTGCCGGTCTTGTTGGAGAGGCCGTTGTTGGCTTCGTTCTTGATCGGCGAGCGAGTCGGCTTCTGCTTCATGCCTGGCTCGAAACCGCCGCCCTGGATCATGAAGTTGCCGATCACGCGATGGAACACGGTGCCGTCGTAGTGGCCGCTCTTCACGTATTCCTTGAAGTTGGCGACGGTTTCCGGCGCCTTGTCTTCGAACAGTTTGAGGGTGATGACGCCGTGGTTGGTGTGCAGCTTGATCATGTGCTTAATCGCTCTGTCGAGAAAAACGCGGGCCGCTTCAGGCTGACCGGGGCTTTAAAGCTGCCCGAAGGTCAGTGAGCAGGCACCAAGGCCTGTCAGGGGGTTGACAGCTTGGGCTATGATAAGCGCTTTGTTTTAGTCGGCCTACCCTGTGCCGCAATCCACGCGCTAAGGACACCATGAGCAAGCCCACCGTCGAAAAAGCCGCCAACTTCCTGCTGCCCATCGTTCAGGCCGACCTGGACGCCGGCAAGCACGCCAAGATCATCACCCGTTTCCCGCCGGAGCCCAACGGCTACCTGCACATCGGCCACGCCAAGTCGATCTGTCTGAACTTCGGCCTGGCCCAGGAATTCGGTGGCGCGTGCAACCTGCGCTTCGACGACACCAACCCGGCCAAGGAAGACCAGGAATACATCGACGCCATCAAGGACGACGTCCGCTGGCTGGGCTTCGAGTGGGCCGGAGAGGAGCGCTACGCTTCCAACTACTTCGACCAGTTGCACGACTGGGCCGTCGAGCTGATCAAGGCCGGCAAGGCCTATGTCGACGACCTGACCCCGGACGAGGCGCGCGAGTACCGCGGCACCCTGAACACCCCCGGCAAGGACAGCCCGTACCGCGATCGCAGTGTGGAAGAGAACCTCGAGCTGTTCGCCCGTATGAAGGCCGGCGAGTTCCCAGACGGCGCCCGTTCGCTGCGCGCCAAGATCGACATGGCCTCGCGCAACATGAATCTGCGCGACCCGATCCTCTATCGCATTCGCCATGCCCATCATCACCAGACCGGTGACAAGTGGTGCATATACCCGAGCTACGACTTCACCCATGGCCAGTCCGATGCCATCGAAGGCGTGACCCACTCGATCTGCACCCTGGAATTCGAGGATCACCGCCCGCTGTACGAATGGTTCCTGGCCAACCTGCCGGTGCCGGCGCAGCCGCGTCAGTACGAATTCGCCCGGCTGAACCTGAACTACACCATCACCAGCAAGCGCAAGCTCAAGCAGCTGGTCGACGAGAAGCACGTCAACGGCTGGGACGACCCGCGCATGTCGACGCTCTCGGGCTACCGCCGCCGCGGCTATACGCCGGCATCGATCCGCACCTTCTGCGACATGATCGGCGTCAACCGCGCCGGCGGCCTGGTGGACATCGGCATGCTGGAGTTCGCCATACGCGAAGACCTGGATGCCAACGCCTCGCGCGCCATGTGCGTGCTCAAGCCGCTCAAGGTGGTGATCACCAACTATCCGCAGGGCCAGGTCGAGAACCTGGAGCTGCCGCGTCATCCCAAGCAGGACATGGGCACCCGCGTGCTGCCGTTCTCCCGCGAGATCTACATCGACGCCAGCGACTTCGAAGAAACTCCGCCGGATGGCTACAAGCGCCTGATTCCCGGTGGGGAAGTGCGCCTGCGCGGCAGCTACGTGATTCGCGCCGACGAAGCCATCAAGGACGCAGCCGGCAATATCATCGAGCTGCGTTGCTCCTATGACGAGAACACCCTGGGCAAGAACCCGGAAGGCCGCAAGGTCAAGGGTGTGATCCACTGGGTGCCGGCTGCCGAGAGCGTCGAGTGCGAAGTGCGCCTTTACGATCGTCTGTTCCGCTCGGCCAACCCTGAGAAGGCCGAAGAGGGCGGTAGCTTCCTCGACAACATCAACCCGGATTCGCTGGTGGTGCTCAGCGGCTGCCGCGCCGAGCCGTCGCTGGCCAAGGCCGCCGCTGACGACCGTTTCCAGTTCGAGCGTGAGGGCTATTTCTGCCTGGACGCCAGGGACTCCAGGCCTGATGCACTGGTCTTCAACCGCACCGTTACCCTGCGCGATTCCTGGGGGCAGTAAATGGCACTGAGCATTTACAACACCCTGAGCAAGGTCAAAGAGCCCTTCAAACCGCTGATCGGCAACAGCGTGCGCATGTACGTGTGCGGCATGACCGTGTACGACTTCTGCCACATCGGCCACGCCCGGGTGATGGTCGCCTTTGACGTGGTCACTCGCTGGCTGCGCCATCGCGGCTATGACGTGACCTACGTGCGCAACATCACCGACATCGACGACAAGATCATCAAACGCGCCAATGAGAACGGTGAACCGTTCGAGGCGCTGGTTGAACGCATGATCGCGGCGATGCACGAGGACGAAGGTCGTCTGAACGTGCTGCGCCCGGACATCGAGCCGCGCGCCACCGGGCATATCGCCGGCATGCACCAGATGATCCAGACCCTGATCGACAAGGGCTACGCCTACGCGCCGGGCAATGGCGACGTGTATTACCGCGTCACCAAGTTCGAAACCTACGGCAAACTGTCGCGTCGCAAGATCGACGAACTGAAGATCGGTGCGCGCATCGAGGTCGACGAAGTCAAGGAAGACCCGCTGGACTTCGTGCTGTGGAAAGCCGCCAAACCGGGCGAGCCGAGTTGGGAGTCGCCGTGGGGCAAGGGCCGGCCGGGTTGGCACATCGAGTGCTCGGTGATGTCCACCTGCTGCCTGGGTGACACCTTCGACATTCACGGCGGCGGCCCTGACCTGGTGTTCCCGCACCATGAGAACGAAATCGCCCAGAGCGAGGCGGCCACCGGCAAGCAATACGCCAATGCCTGGATGCACGCCGGTGCGGTGCGCGTGGACGGCGAGAAGATGTCCAAGAGTCTGGGCAACTTCTTCACCATCCGCGAGGTGCTGGAGAAGTACCACCCCGAAGTGGTGCGCTACCTGCTGGTATCCAGCCACTACCGCAGCCCGATCAACTATTCGGAAGAGAGCCTGCGCGAAGCCAAGGGCGCCCTGGAGCGTTTCTACAATGGCCTCAAGGGTCTGCCGCAGGCTCAGCCTGCCGGTGGCGAGGCCTTCGTCGAGCGCTTTGTCGCGGCAATGGACGATGATTTCAACTCGCCCGAAGCCTGCGCCGTGCTGTTCGAGATGATTCGCGAGGTCAATCGCCTACGCGAATCGGATGTGCAGGCCGCTGCTGGCTTGGCGGCGCAGCTCAAGGCGCTGGCTGGTCTGCTCGGTGTGTTGCAACTGGAGCCGGATGCTTTCCTCAAGGCCGGCGCCGAAGGCAAGGTCGACGCCGCCGAGGTCGAGGCGCTGATCGCCGCGCGCCTGCAGGCCCGTGCCGACAAGAACTGGGCGGAGAGTGATCGCATCCGTGACCAGATCACTGCGCTTGGCGTAGTGCTCGAAGATGGCAAGGGCGGCACCACCTGGCGCCTCGCCGAGTAATCGCCCGATGTACCCAAAAGGCCGCTAACGCGGCCTTTTCATTTCTAGACACTCGCTACGGAAACCCCATGCTGACCCGCTACAAGCTGCTGCTCTCCAATGCCCTGACTCGCTACTTCCCGCGTACCGCCGCCTACCTCGAAGCCGAGAAGCAGGCTGCTGCCGAGCGCGCAAAGGTCGCGGCGAAGAAACCGCTGGCGCAGAACAAGACCGCCGCCACAAAGCGCGCTGCCAAGGGCCCGAATGCCGGCAAAGGCAAAGGAGAGCCGGCCACAAAAAAGCCGGTAAGGCGCGCTAGCGCCGGCATCTACTCGTCAGCGGCAACCAAGGTAACCGCAGCCCAGGAGCAGGCGATGCGCGAAACCGTGGCGCGGGCCGTCGCGGCTGGCGTCATCGGCGCGCCTTCCGACGAGCAGTGGGCGATGATTCTCTGTCGCCAACCGTTGGCCCGCATCTTCGCTGGAGCGGGCTCAGGCAAGTCGACCACCCTGGTGCTGCGCGTGGTGTTCATGCTCTGTCACCTGAACGTCGAGCCTGAACGATTGACGGTGATTTCCTTTACCAATGCTTCCTGCGCCGAGCTGCGTGAACGACTGGCGAGCGTGCTCGGCTTCTGGCAGTTCTCGGCGGATGTTGGTCCGTGCGTGCGTACCTTTCATTCCGCGATGGGCGTGCTGGCGCGCCAGGTTCTGGGCAATCCAGCCTGGTTCGAGCAGTTGGGTGATAAACGCGCGTCGGCGAGCGAGCCGGACAACCCATTGGGGGGAGGGCGTCTGGGGTCTGCACAAACACGCCTGCTCAAGGATGCTTATCAGGCCTGTTATGCCGATGACCCAGCTTTCCGCGGCTGGGTTCACGAGCTGCTCGGCTCCCCGCTTCCCGATCCGCAAAAGGCGTTGCCGAAGGCGCCCATGCAGCCGTTCCGGCTGGGGGGTGAGCTGCATGCCGCGCCGCTGTTCGAGGTGTTCTACGCCCAGGCCGGTTTCATCGAGAGCATCGGCATTCCCATCGAGCGGATGACGGTGGCGGCATTGGCCTGCTCGCCAGCCGAGCGAACCTTCCTTCTGGCCTTGCAGGCATTCTGGAAGGTCTTTGCCGAGCAACTGAGCCAGCAAGGCCTGATGACCTTCAATGGCGCCTTCCAGCAACTGACGCACATGCTCGATAAGGCTGATGGGCGTTTGAGTGCGGATGCGCTGCAGGGTTTTTCCCATCTGCTGATCGATGAGTTCCAGGACATCTCGCCGCAGATCGTGCAATGGCTGCAGGCACTGCACCGGCGCCTGGCCGGCACGGCCACGGCTGTCAGCCTGATGGCCATCGGCGATGACTGGCAGTCGATCTATGGTTGGCGGGGCAGTTCTCCGGAGCTGTTCATGGCCTTCGATCGGCACTTTCCGAGCAAAGGCAAGGGCAAGAGCGCGGTGCTGATGCTGCAAGCCAACTATCGCTCCATCGAGCCGGTGATTCGCGACGCCGAGTCCATACTCGACGCCGTGGCCTTCAAGCAGGACAAGATGACCACGCCGATTCGCCCCACGCCGGCGGGCGGCCATGGCGTGAAGTTGATGACGCCGTTCGACCTGGCCCGTGACATGGGTGAGCTGCAGCAGGCCATCGCAGCGCAGTGCGACTATGCGCGTGACATCGGTTCCAGGGAGCGCACCGCGGTGCTGCTGCTGGGGCGCCGCAACGACACCCTGAAGGACGTTCAGGCCGGGCTGGACCGCACGTTGCCGGTAAAGGCCTATACCATTCACCGCGCCAAGGGGTTGCAGGCCGAGGTGGCGATCATCGTCGACGACTGCCTGCCGCCTACGCCTCATCCACTGCGTAATGCGCTGTACGCCTACTGTGGCTTCTTCGCCAACAGCTACGACCAGGCGATGGCGGACGAAAGCCTGCGCCTGGGCTATGTGGCCGTCACCCGAGGCGTCAGTCGGGTGCTGTGGTTCGTGCGCAAACCCCAGGGTGCCACGCGTTCGCTGGGCTGAAACGAAAAACGGCGCCACCTCAGGCCGTGTGAAAACGTAGCGAGCGAAGGTCAGGCAAGGCAAAAACCGGCGAAAAAGCGCAGTTTACGAGCTGTAAATGAGCGTTTTGAGCCGGTTTTTAACGCCGCATGACCGAGCGCAGTAGTTTTCACACGGCCTGACCCGGCGCCGTTCCTGCCGCTGGCAGAGCATCAGGCGTGCAGGTGCTCTGCGGCGTGCAGGGTGTTCTCCAGCAGGCAGGCGCGGGTCATCGGGCCAACGCCGCCGGGCACCGGGGTGATCCAGCCGGCGCGGGGCAGGGCGGTTTCATAGACCACGTCGCCGATCAGCTTGCCATCGGCCTGACGGTTGATGCCGACGTCGATGACGATCGCGCCTTCCTTGACCCACTCGCCCTTGACCAGGCCCGGCTTGCCGGCGGCGACCACGACGATATCGGCTTGCGCCACATGGCCAGCCAGATCCTTGGTGAAACGGTGGGTGATGGTCACGGTACAGCCGCCGAGCAGCAGTTCCAGTGCCATCGGCCGGCCGACGATGTTCGAGGCGCCGACCACCACGGCGTGCATGCCGTACAGATCCTGGCCGGTGCTGGCCAACAGGGTCATGATGCCCTTTGGCGTGCAGGGGCGCAGCAGTGGCATGCGCTGCGCCAGGCGACCGATGTTGTAAGGGTGGAAGCCGTCCACGTCCTTGTCCGGGCGAATGCGCTCGAGCAGCAGCGACGCGTCCAGGTGAGCTGGCAGTGGCAGTTGCAGCAAGATGCCATCGATGCCGGCGTCTTCGTTGAGCGTGTCGATCAGGTCGCGCAGCTCGTCCTGACTGGTTTCGGCGCCCAGGTCATAAGCACGGGAAATGAAACCGACTTCTTCGCAGTCCTTGCGCTTGTGCGCGACGTAAACCTGAGAGGCGGGGTCGCTGCCGACCAGGATCACTGCCAGGCCGGGGGCGCGCAGCCCCTGCTCGCGTCGTTCGGCGACGCGCTGGGCGATCTGCTGGCGGATATTGGCGGCAATCGCTTTGCCATCTATCAGTTGTGCGGTCATTGCGCTTGG
This sequence comes from Pseudomonas sp. PA27(2017), assembly GCF_001945445.1. Classification (GTDB taxonomy): domain Bacteria; phylum Pseudomonadota; class Gammaproteobacteria; order Pseudomonadales; family Pseudomonadaceae; genus Aquipseudomonas. The sequence goes on along the minus strand of NZ_MSXW01000008.1, from coordinate 34,790 downwards.
TTAACCATCGAAAGGGAGAAAAAAGGACGCGCATTCTCGCATGGCATTAAGGAAGGGCAAAGGCGGCAGAACGCAGATTTGGTGTAACTCCTTTATCTAACTGAATTTTTTTCGATTTGGGTGTTGACGCCCCAAGGGCGCCTCTATAAGATGCGCACCACTTGGCGAGCACAGCAAGTGACAGGGTAAAGCGGCAACGGCAGCAACGAAAGTAGCCGCTCTAGCCGAAGCTTGAAGTCTGCTCTGGTGGATGGATAAGTGCCCGTAGCTCAGCTGGATAGAGCATCCGCCTTCTAAGCGGATGGTCGCAGGTTCGAGTCCTGCCGGGTGCGCCACTAGGTGTGTCGGCACAAGTGAATAGCAGCAAAGCAATATGGTGGGCGTAGCTCAGTTGGTAGAGCACAGGATTGTGGCTCCTGGTGTCGAGGGTTCGATCCCCTTCGTCCACCCCATATTCTGAAAGCGCCAGGCCCTTAAAAGCCTGGCGTTTTTGTTTGTAAAAAGTATTACCACGCGGACGTGGTGGAATTGGTAGACACACTGGATTTAGGTTCCAGCGCCGCAAGGCGTGAGAGTTCGAGTCTCTCCGTCCGCACCATCTTTACGCCCCTCCCGTTTGCCACCTGCATCTAGGGTGACTTCTGCAACACCTCCCTCTAGAATGCATGCCCTTGAATGGGGCCGGTAAGCGGCCGGCATACGTCTGTGCAACGAGGAATATCCATGCAAGTTTCTGTTGAAAGCACTTCCGCTCTCGAGCGCCGCATGAGCATCACTGTGCCGGCCGAGCGCATCGAGACCCAGGTCAACAAGCGTCTGCAGCAGACTGCCCAGAAAGCCAAGATCCCTGGTTTCCGTCCCGGCAAGGTGCCGATGAGCGTGATTCGCCAGCGTTTCGAAGCCGACGCACGCCAGGAAGCGGTAGGCGACGTCATTCAGTCTTCCTTCTATGAGGCGGTGGCCGAACAGAAACTCGCCCCTGCCGGTCAGCCTTCGGTCGAGCCGAAAGTACTGGAGAAGGGCAAGGACCTGGAGTTCGTCGCGACCTTCGAAGTGTTCCCGGAAATCAAGGTCAGCGGCCTCGAGGGCATCGCCATCGAGCGTCAGCAGGCTGAAGTGGCCGACTCCGACGTCGACAACATGCTGGACATCCTGCGCAAGCAGAACACCCGTTTCGAAGCCGTAGAGCGTGCTGCCGAGAAAGACGACCAGCTGAACATCGACTTCGTCGGCAAGATCGACGGCGAAGCCTTCGCGGGCGGTTCGGCCACCGGCACTCAACTGGTACTGGGCTCCGGCCGCATGATCCCGGGCTTCGAAGATGCCCTGATCGGCGCCAAGGCCGGCGAAGAGCGCGTGATCAACCCGACCTTCCCCGAGGACTACCAGAACCTCGACCTGGCTGGCAAAACCGCCGAGTTCACCGTCAAGGTCAACAGTGTTTCCGCTCCGCAGCTGCCTGAGCTGAACGACGAGTTCTTCGCCCTGTTCGGCATCAAGGAAGGTGGTCTGGAAGGTTTCCGCGCCGAAGTTCGCAAGAACATGGAGCGCGAACTGCGTCAGGCCATCAAATCCAAGATCAAGAACCAGGTCATGGAAGGTCTGCTGGCCGCCAACCCGGTCGAAGTGCCCAAGGCCCTGATCGCCAGCGAAGTGAACAACCTGCGTGTGCAGGCCGTTCAGCAGTTCGGCGGCAACATCAAGCCGGATCAACTGCCGGCCGAACTGTTCGAAGAGCAGGCCAAGCGCCGTGTGTCCCTGGGCCTGATCGTCGCCGAAGTGGTCAAGCAGTTCGAGCTCAAGCCAGAAGACGCCCGCGTGCGCGAGCTGATCCAGGAAATGGCCTCGGCCTACCAGGAGCCTGAGCAGGTCGTGGCGTGGTACTACAAGAACGACCAGCAGCTGAACGAAGTTCGTTCGGTTGTACTGGAAGAGCAAGTTGTAGATACTGTTTTGCAGAAGGCCAATGTGACTGACAAATCGGTCTCTTACGAAGAAGCAGTCAAGCCGGCAGAAGCTCCACAAGCCGCCTGATTTCTTCGCCTCGTTCGAGAACACCATAAGCCAGCCTCAGTGCTGGCTTATGCGTATTCGAGACATGACTTTTATTAGGGAGCGAATGCTGGAAATGTCGCACAATCCTTTCATGCAGCAAATGTCCGATATCCAGGCCGCTGGCGGTCTGGTTCCCATGGTCGTCGAGCAGTCCGCTCGTGGCGAGCGCGCCTACGATATCTATTCGCGTCTGCTCAAAGAGCGCGTGATCTTCCTGATCGGCCCGGTCGAAGACTACATGGCCAATCTGGTTGCCGCGCAGCTCCTGTTCCTCGAGGCCGAGAACCCGGACAAGGACATCCACCTGTACATCAACTCGCCAGGTGGTTCGGTAACTGCCGGCATGTCGATCTACGACACCATGCAGTTCATCAAGCCGGACGTGTCGACCACCTGTATAGGTCAGGCGTGCAGCATGGGTGCATTGCTGCTGGCTGGCGGCGCTGCGGGCAAGCGTTACTGCCTGCCGCATTCGCGCATGATGATCCACCAGCCGCTGGGCGGTTTCCAGGGTCAGGCTTCGGACATCGAGATCCATGCCAAGGAAATCCTGTTCATTCGCGAGCGTCTGAATCAGGTTCTGGCCAACCACACTGGCCAGCCGATCGAAGTGATCGCCCGTGATACCGACCGTGACCGTTTCATGAGCGGTGAAGAGGCGGTCAACTACGGCCTGATCGACAAGGTACACAGCCGTCGCGAGCAAATCGGCTGAAGCATCACGCTCGCTGGCCGACGATAGTCGGTCAGCGGCACATCGGGCTTGAAAATGCCCCGGTTTGGCTCCATCTTGTGTTTTAAGCCTACGGTATTGGATTGATCGAATGACTGACACCCGCAACGGCGAGGACAACGGCAAGCTGCTCTATTGCTCCTTCTGCGGCAAAAGCCAGCATGAAGTACGCAAATTGATTGCTGGCCCCTCGGTATTTATCTGCGACGAGTGCGTCGACCTGTGCAACGACATCATCCGTGAGGAGGTGCAGGAAGCCCAGGCCGAGAGCAGCGCGCACAAGCTGCCGGCTCCCCGGGAGATCAGCGCGATCCTCGATCAGTACGTGATCGGGCAGGAACGCGCCAAGAAGATCCTGGCGGTCGCGGTCTATAACCACTACAAGCGCCTTAACCAGCGCGAGAAGAAGGATGACGTCGAGCTCGGCAAGAGCAACATCCTGCTGCTCGGGCCGACGGGTTCGGGTAAGACGCTTTTGGCCGAAACTCTGGCGCGCCTGCTCAACGTCCCGTTCACCATCGCCGATGCGACCACCCTTACCGAGGCTGGCTACGTGGGTGAAGACGTCGAGAACATCATCCAGAAGCTGCTGCAGAAGTGCGATTACGATGTCGAGAAAGCCCAGATGGGCATCGTCTACATCGACGAGATCGACAAGATCTCCCGCAAGTCCGACAACCCGTCGATCACCCGTGACGTGTCGGGCGAGGGTGTTCAGCAGGCGCTGCTGAAACTGATCGAAGGCACCGTTGCCTCCGTTCCGCCTCAAGGTGGTCGCAAGCACCCGCAGCAGGAATTTCTGCAGGTCGATACGCGCAACATTCTGTTCATCTGCGGTGGCGCGTTCGCGGGCATCGAGAAGGTGATTCAGGGCCGTTCTACCAAGGGCGGCATCGGCTTCAGCGCCGAGGTACGCACCAAGGACGTCGAGAAGAAGATCGGCGAGTCGCTGCGTGAAATTGAGCCGGATGATCTGGTCAAATTCGGCCTGATTCCGGAGTTCGTGGGCCGCCTGCCGGTCATCGCGACCCTGGAGGAGCTCGACGAGGCTGCGCTGGTACAGATCCTCACCGAGCCGAAGAACGCGCTGACCAAGCAGTACGGCAAGCTGTTCGAGATGGAAGGCGTGGACCTCGAGTTCCGCCCCGACGCGCTCAAGGCGGTTGCCCAGAAGGCGTTGGAGCGCAAAACCGGTGCACGCGGCCTGCGTTCGATTCTCGAGGGCGTGCTGCTCGACACCATGTACGACATACCGTCGCAATCGGACGTCAGCAAGGTGGTCATCGATGAAAGCGTGATCGATGGCAGCTCCAAGCCGCTACTGATCTACGAAAACAGCGAACCGCCTGCCAAGGCGGCGCCAGACGCGTAACGCGTTGTCATCTGTTGTAAGCAAGGGGCCTGCGGGCCCCTTTGCTTTTACAGCCGGCAAAGCTTGTTTTTTCGTGGGGCTGCCCCCATCTTAGGGCCAAGGGTAATCCCACCGTTTACGGCCGCAAGGCCGCCGTAGAGCTCAAAATCATGAAGACAACCATCGAATTGCCTCTCCTGCCTTTGCGCGATGTCGTGGTCTATCCGCACATGGTCATCCCGCTTTTCGTGGGTCGGGAGAAATCCATCGAAGCGCTCGAAGCAGCGATGAATGGTGAGAAGCAGATTCTGCTGCTCGCCCAGAAAGACCCTGCGGACGATGAACCGAGTGAAGAAGGGCTCTACCGCGTCGGCACCGTCGCCACGGTGCTGCAACTGCTCAAGTTGCCCGATGGCACTGTCAAGGTGCTGGTCGAGGGCGAGCAACGCGGCGAGATCGAGCAGTTCATCGAAGCCGACGGCTACAGCGCTGCTGAAGTGCAGCTGCTCGACGAAATCGAAGCGCCCGAGCGCGAGAGCGAAGTGTTCACTCGCAGCCTGCTCAGCCAGTTCGAGCAGTACGTGCAGTTGGGCAAGAAAGTGCCGGCCGAGGTGCTGTCCTCGCTGAACAGCATCGATGAGCCTAGCCGCCTGGTCGATACCATGGCCGCACACATGGTGCTCAAGATCGAGCAGAAGCAGGAAATTCTTGAAATCGTCGATCTGCCGACCCGGGTCGAGCACGTGCTTGCCCTGCTGGACGCGGAGATCGACCTGCTGCAGGTCGAGAAACGCATTCGTGGCCGCGTCAAGAAGCAGATGGAGCGCAGCCAGCGTGAGTACTACCTGAATGAGCAGATGAAGGCTATTCAGAAAGAACTCGGCGACAGCGAGGAGGGCCATAACGAGCTCGACGAGCTCAAGCGTCGCATCGAGAACGCCGGGCTGACCAAGGAAGCCTACGGCAAGGCCCAGGCCGAGCTGAACAAGCTCAAGCAGATGTCGCCGATGTCCGCCGAGGCCACCGTGGTGCGCTCCTATATCGACTGGCTGGTGAACGTGCCGTGGAAGGCCCAGAGCAAGGTGCGCCTGGACCTGGCGCGTGCCGAGAACATCCTCGATGCCGATCACTACGGCCTCGAGGAGGTCAAGGAGCGCATCCTCGAGTACCTTGCCGTGCAGAAGCGCGTGAAGAAGCTCAAGGGCCCGGTACTGTGCCTGGTCGGCCCGCCTGGCGTGGGCAAGACCTCGCTGGCAGAGTCGATCGCCAGCGCGACCAATCGCAAGTTCGTGCGCATGGCGCTCGGCGGCGTGCGTGACGAAGCGGAGATCCGCGGTCACCGTCGTACCTATATCGGTTCCATGCCCGGTCGCCTGATCCAGAAGATGACCAAGGTCGGCGTGCGCAACCCGCTGTTCCTGCTCGATGAAATCGACAAGATGGGCCAGGACATGCGCGGTGATCCCGCCTCGGCGCTGCTCGAGGTGCTCGACCCGGAGCAGAATCACAACTTCAACGATCACTACCTGGAAGTCGACTACGACCTGTCCGACGTGATGTTCCTGTGCACCGCCAACTCCATGAATATCCCGGCCGCGCTGCTGGATCGCATGGAGGTGATTCGCCTGCCGGGCTACACCGAGGACGAAAAGGTCAATATCGCCACCAAATACCTCGCGCCGAAGCAGATTCAGGCCAACGGTTTGAAGAAAACCGAGCTGGAATTCGAGGAAGCGGCGATCCGTGACATCATTCGTTACTACACGCGGGAGGCGGGTGTACGTAGTCTCGAGCGGCAAATCGCCAAGGTCTGCCGGCGCGCGGTGAAGAAGCACGCCAAGGACAAACGCTTCCATGTCGTTGTCACCGCCGATTCGCTCGAAGATTTCCTGGGCGTACGCAAGCACCGTTATGGCCTTGCCGAACAGCAGGATCAGATCGGTCAGGTGACCGGTTTGGCCTGGACCCAGGTGGGCGGCGAATTGCTTACCATCGAGGCGGCCGTAGTGCCTGGCAAGGGCAATCTGATCAAGACCGGCTCGCTGGGCGATGTCATGGTCGAATCGATCACCGCCGCGCAAACCGTGGTCCGCAGCCGTGCCCAGAGCCTTGGCGTGGCCCCGGATTTCTATGAAAAACGCGATATCCACATCCATATGCCAGAGGGCGCTACGCCCAAGGATGGCCCGAGTGCTGGCGTCGGTATGTGCACCGCGCTGGTGTCGGCGCTGACGCAGATTCCGGTGCGTGCCGATGTTGCCATGACCGGGGAAATCACCCTGCGTGGTCAGGTGCTGGCCATTGGCGGTCTAAAGGAAAAACTGCTGGCGGCGCATCGTGGTGGAATCAAAACAGTGATCATTCCCCAGGAGAATGTTCGCGATCTCAAGGAAATTCCCGAGAACATCAAGCAGGACCTGCAGATTAAACCGGTTAAATGGATTGACGAGGTCCTGCAAATTGCGCTGCAATACGCGCCGGAGCCCTTGCCAGACGCGGCTCCGGAGTTGGTTGCAAAGGATGAAAAACGCGAGTCTGATTCCAAGGAGCGAATCAGCACGCATTAGCCGGATGCCTTCCTTGACACTTTTTTGGAGCCCTTGATATAAAGCGGCTCTTACCGTGTCGGTAGGCCATCCAGCACCCGATTCGCTTCCATTAAAATCAAGAAACAACCTAAACCGAAATTAAGGGGACTTAGAGTGAACAAGTCGGAACTGATCGATGCCATCGCCGCATCTGCTGATATCCCGAAAGCTGTTGCTGGCCGTGCGCTGGACGCAGTGATTGAATCCGTTACTGGCGCTCTGAAGGCTGGTGATTCCGTTGTACTGGTTGGTTTCGGTACTTTCGCTGTCAAAGAGCGCGCTGCTCGCACTGGCCGCAACCCGCAGACTGGCAAGCCGATCAGCATCGCTGCTGCCAAGATCCCAGGTTTCAAAGCTGGTAAAGCGCTGAAAGACGCCGTCAACTAAGCGTCTTCGGGCCTTTGCCCGCCGGGTCGGCTAATCCCGGCTCGGTTGTGGGGCGGCAATAAGACCAAGCGGTCTGTCACGCCGGGGATTGTAGAGTTCTGATCCCGATCCGCTTCGCACGTTACGAGAAGGCGCATCCCAGGATGCGCCTTTCTTCTATCCGGATTTTACCCACGCTGCGCGGCCATTCTTTGTATGTGGCCGTTCTGGGGGAAGCATGCTGCAAAATATCAGGGACAATTCACAGGGTTGGATTGCCAAAACCATCATCGGCCTGATCGTCGTTCTCATGGCGCTGACGGGCGTTGACGCGATCATTACCGGTACGGGCAACAGCCAGAACGCTGCCGACGTGAATGGCGAGAAAATCAGCCAGAACGAGCTCAACCAGGCTGTGGAGATGCAGCGCCGCCAGTTGCTGCAGCAACTGGGCAAGGATTTCGACGCTTCCATGCTCGATGAGCGCCTGCTGCGCGAAGCCTCTCTCAAAGGGCTGATCGAGCGCTCGCTGCTGCTGCAGGGCGCCAAGGATTCCAATTTCGCCTTTTCTCAAGCCGCTCTCGACCAAGTGATCGTGCAGACGCCCGAGTTCCAGGTGGAAGGTCGCTTCAATGCCGACCGCTTCGACCAGGTGATTCGTCAGCTCGGCTACACCCGTATGCAGTTCCGTCAGATGCTCGAGCAGGAAATGCTGATCGGCCAGCTACGCGCAGGTCTCTCCGGTAGCGGTTTCGTCACCGATGAAGAAGTGGCCGCCTTCGCGCGCCTCGAAAAGCAGACCCGCGATTTCGCGACCCGCACCATCAAGGCTGACAGCGCCGCGGTTAAGGTCAGCGATGACGACGTGAAGGCCTATTACGACGCTCAGCAGTCCCAGTTCATGAGCCCCGAACAGGTGGTCATCGAATACGTCGAGCTGAAGAAGGACGCATTCTTCTCGCAGGTTTCCGTCAGCGACGATGAAATGAAAGTCGCCTACGAGTCGGAAATCGCCAATCTGGCCGAGCAGCGTCAGGCTGCTCACATCCTGATCGAAGTAGGCGGCGACGTCAGTGACGAGCAGGCCAAGGCCAAGATCGACGAGGTTCAGAAGCGTCTGCAGGCCGGCGAAGACTTCGCCGCGCTGGCCAAGGAGTTCTCCCAGGATCCAGGTTCTGCCAGCGAGGGCGGTGACCTGGGCTATGCGGGCAAGGGCGTTTACGACCCGGCCTTCGAGGACGCGCTCTACGCCCTGAAGCAGGATGAAGTATCGGCTCCGGTGCGCACCGAGTTCGGCTGGCATCTGATCAAGCTGCTGGGTGTCCAGGCACCTGAAGTGCCGACGTTCGCCAGCCTGAAGGAAAAGCTCGAGACCGACCTGAAGACCCAGCGTGTCGAGCAGCGTTTCGTCGAGGCCACCAAGCAGCTCGAAGACGCGGCCTTCGAATCCTCGGACCTGGCGCAGCCTGCCCAGGAACTGGGCCTGAAGGTGCAGACCAGCGAGCCGTTCGGTCGCCAGGGCGGTGAAGGCATCGCCGCGAACCGTCAGGTTCTGCAGGCCGCTTTCAGCCAGGAAGTGATGGAAGATGGCAGCAACAGCAGTGCCATTGAACTCGACCCGAATACCCTGGTGGTCATCCGCGTCAAGGAGCACCGCAAGCCACAGCAACTGGAGCTCGATCAGGTAAGCGACGGCATTCGTGCTCAGCTGACCAAAACCCGCGCCAGTGAGGCGGCCAAGGCTGCTGGTGAGCAGATGGTTACCGACCTGCATGATGGCAAGGTCAAGCCTGAAGGTGCCGAGTGGCAAGTCGTCGAGGCGGCCACCCGCAATCAGGATGGCGTCGATCCGGCCGTGCTGCAGGCGCTGTTCCGTATGCCCAAGCCGGCCGGTGAGAAGTCCGAGTTCAGTGGTATTGCCCTGGGCAACGGCGACTTCGTGGTGATCCGCCTGAAGGGCGTCAGCGAGCCCGAGCAGGCGCTGAGTGACGAGGAGAAGGCCATGTACCGCCGCTTCCTCGCTTCGCGCAGTGGCCAGGAAGACTTCGCGGCGTATCGCAAGCTGCTGGAAAGCAAGGCGGATATCGAGCGCTTCTAAGGCTTGCCGCCACAAAGACAAAGGCCCCGATTTCGGGGCCTTTGTGTATCTGCAGGTTTTGCAGGCTTTGGTGCGGCAGCGTCATGGCGAGTCTGCAGCGACAGGCACTGCAGATTCAGGACAGGCTCAAGCTGTCTCGGGTTTGACCTTGGTCAGGAACGCCGCTTCCAGGAGCTGCTGGGTATAGGGATGCTGAGGCGCCTGGAAGACTTGCCTGGCGTCGCCTTGCTCGACGACCTGGCCCTGTTTCACCACCATCAGTTGATGGCTGATCGCGCGTACCACCGCCAGGTCATGGCTGATGAACAGGTAGCTCAGGTTGTACTTGGCCTGCAGCGAGCGCAGCAGGTCGATCACCTGGCGTTGCACGGTGCGATCCAACGCCGATGTCGGCTCGTCGAGCAGAATCAATGCCGGTTTGAGCACCAGGGCGCGGGCGATGGCGATGCGCTGACGTTGCCCACCGGAAAACTCGTGGGGGTAGCGGTGCCGGCTTTCGGGATCCAGGCCGACCTCCAGCAGGGCATCGATGATTGCCTGTTCCTGTTCGGCTGGCGTGCCGATGCGATGGATGCGCAGCCCTTCACCGATGATCATACCCACCGTCATACGCGGGCTGAGGCTGCCGAACGGGTCCTGGAACACCACCTGCATTTCCCGGCGCAGCGGCCGTACCTCGCGCTGCGACAAACCGCCCAGGTGATGCTCGCCGAAACGAATGCCGCCCTGGCTGCCGATCAGGCGCAGGATCGCCAGGCCCAGGGTCGATTTGCCCGAGCCGCTCTCGCCGACGATGCCCAGGGTCTGGCCGCGCTGCAGGCTGAAGTTGATGCCGTCAACGGCCTTGACGTGATCGACCGTGCGGCGCAGCAGGCCCTTCTTGATCGGGAACCAGACCCGCAGATCTTCCACCTGCAGCAAGGTGTCGGCATCTTCGCTGGCGACAGGGTCGCCGTCCGGCTCGGCCGCCAGCAATTCACAGGTGTAGGGATGCTGCGGCGTGGTGAACAGCGTTTCGCAATCCGCCTGCTCGACCAGCTCACCGTTCTGCATCACGCATACGCGCTGGGCGATGCGCCGCACCAGCTTGAGGTCGTGGGTGATGATCAGCATGGCCATGCCCAGGCGCGCCTGCAGGTCCTTGAGCAGCTCGAGGATCTTCAGCTGTACAGTTACGTCCAGGGCCGTGGTCGGCTCGTCGGCGATCAGCAGCTCAGGCTCGTTGGCCAGGGCCATGGCGATCATCACGCGCTGGCGTTGGCCACCCGACAGCTCGTGGGGCAGGGCCTTGAGGCGCTTGTGCGGCTCGGGAATGCCGACCAGTTCCAGCAGCTCCAGAGTGCGCTGGGTGGCGGCCTTGCCGCGCAGCCCCTTGTGCAGGGCAAGCACCTCGTTGATCTGTTTTTCGATGCTGTGCAGCGGGTTCAGCGAAGTCATCGGCTCCTGGAACACCATGGCGATACGGTTGCCACGGATGCCGCGCAACTTGCGTTCGGGCAGCTTGAGCAGGTCTTCGCCTGCATAGTTGATGCTGCCGCTGGGATGCTGGGCGAGCGGGTAGGGCAACAGGCGCAGGATCGAGTGGGCGGTGACCGATTTGCCGGAGCCGCTTTCGCCGACCAGGGCCAGGGTCTCGCCACGGCGAATGTCAAAGCTGATGTGGTTGACCACACTTCGGCTGCTGTCGCCGTTGACGAAGGCGACGGAGAGGTCGCGGATTTCGACGAGGTTATCAGGATGGCTCATCTTACTTCCTCGGGTCGAAGGCATCGCGGGCCGCTTCGCCGATGAACACCAGCAGGCTCAGCATGATGGCCAGTACGGCAAAAGCGCTGATACCCAGCCATGGCGCCTGCAGGTTGGACTTGCCCTGGGCTACCAGCTCGCCGAGCGACGGTGAACCTGCCGGTAGGCCAAAACCCAGGAAATCCAGGGCGGTGAGAGTGCCGATGGCGCCAGTGACGATGAACGGCAGGAAGGTCATGGTCGAGACCATGGCGTTGGGCAGGATGTGGCGAAACATGATCGCGCCGTTACGCATTCCCAGGGCTCGGGCTGCACGCACGTATTCGAGGTTGCGGCCACGCAGGAACTCGGCGCGCACCACGTCGACCAGGCTCATCCAGGAAAACAGCAGCATCAGGCCGAGCAACCACCAGAAATTGGGCTGCACGAAACTGGCCAGGATGATCAGCAGGTAGAGCACCGGCAAACCCGACCAGATCTCCAGGAAACGCTGCCCGGCGAGATCCACCCAGCCGCCGTAGAAGCCCTGCAGCGCGCCGGCGGCAACGCCGATCACCGAGCTGGCCAGGGTCAGCGCCAGGGCGAACAGTACGGAAATCCGGAAGCCGTAGATGACCCGCGCCAGTACGTCGCGGCCCTGATCGTCGGTGCCCAGCCAGTTGGCCGCCGAGGGCGGTGCGGGGGCGGGCACCTTGAGGTCGTAGTTGATGCTCGAATAGCTGAACGGGATCGGCGGCCAGACCATCCAGCCGTCCTTCTGTTCGATCAGCTCGCGGATATACGGGCTCTTGTAGTTGGCTTGCAGGGGAAATTCACCGCCAAAGGTGGTTTCCGGGTAGCGCTTGAGTACGGGGTAGTAAAGCTCGCCGTCATAGCTGACCACCAGCGGCTTGTCGTTGGCGATCAACTCGGCGCCCAGGGTCACGAAGAACAGAGCGAGAAAAATCCACAGCGACCACCAGCCGCGCTTGTGGGCCTTGAAGCGTTCGAAACGGCGTTGATTGAGCGGGGAAAGTGCCATGGTTCAGGCCTCCCTGCTTTCGAAGTCGATGCGCGGATCGACCAGGGTGTAGGTGATGTCACCGATCAGTTTCACGACCAGCCCCAGCAAGGTGAAGATGAACAGGGTGCCGAAGACCACCGGGTAATCGCGGTTGATCGCCGCCTCGAAACTCAACAGGCCCAGGCCGTCGAGGGAGAAGATCACTTCGATGAGCAAGGAACCGGTGAAGAAGATGCCGATGAAGGCCGCCGGGAAGCCGGCGATGATCAGCAGCATGGCGTTGCGGAACACGTGGCCGTAGAGCACGCGGGCGTTGCTCAGGCCCTTGGCACGGGCGGTGGTCACGTACTGCTTGTTGATCTCGTCGAGAAAGCTGTTCTTGGTCAGCAAGGTGAGGGTGGCGAAGTTGCCGATCACCAGGGCGGTAACCGGCAGGGCCAGGTGCCAGAAGTAGTCGAGAATCTTGCCGCCCAGGCTCAACTCGTCGAAGTTGCTGGACGTCAGGCCGCGTAGTGGGAAGAAGTCCCAATAGCTGCCACCGGCGAACAGCACGATCAGCAGGATGGCGAACAGGAACGCGGGAATGGCGTAGCCGACGATGATCGCCGAGCTGGTCCATACGTCGAAGGCGCTGCCGTGCCGGGTGGCCTTGGCGATCCCCAGCGGAATGGACACCAGGTACATGATCAGCGTGCTCCACAGCCCGAGGGAGATGGACACAGGCATCTTTTCCATGATCAGGTCGATGACCTTGGCATCGCGAAAGAAGCTTTCGCCGAAGTCCAGCTGGGCGTAGTTCTTGACCATGATCCAGAAGCGTTCGGGGGCCGATTTGTCGAAACCGTACATCTTCTCGATCTCGGCGATCAGCTCCGGATCCAGGCCCTGGGCGCCGCGGTAATTGGAGCCGGCAGTGGACACTTCGCCGCCGCCACCGGAGATGCGCCCGGTGGCGCCACCGGCCGCCGCGTCGAAGCCTTCGAGCTTGGCGATCATCTGTTCGACCGGGCCGCCGGGCGCGGCCTGGATGATCGCGAAGTTGATGACCAGAATGCCGAATACGGTCGGAATGATCAGCAGCAAGCGCCGCAGGATATAGGCCAGCATCTAGCGTTCTTCCTGATCGGCGGATTGGGCGTCTTCGCTGCTGACTACTTCGCCAACCGGCTTTTCCTGCCACCAGGTCATCAGGCCGTAGTCGTACAGCGGCGACTTCTCGGGATGGCCGAAGCGCTTCCAGTAAGCGACGCGGTAGGCATCCACGTAGTAATTGGGCACCACGTAGTTGCCCCACAACAGCACACGATCCAGGGCGCGGGTGTGGGTGATCAGCGATTCTCGGGAATCGGCCTGGATCAACCCCTCGACCAGCTTGTCGATCGCCGGATCGCGCAGGCCGATGAGGTTGCGGCTGCCCGGGTTGTCGGCGCTGCTGGAGTGCCAGAACTCGCGCTGTTCGTTGCCGGGTGAACTCGATTGCGGCCAGATCGACGACGTCATGTCGAAGTCCCGCGAACGCACGCGGTTGATGTACTGGGAAACGTCGACACGGCGGATCTGCAGGTCGATGCCCAACTCGGCCAGGTTGCGTTTGAACGGCAGGATCACCCGCTCCAGATTGGCCTGGGTGTTGAGGAATTCGAAGGCCAGTTGATTGCCGTTCGCGTCGACCATCTTGTCGTTCTCGATCCGGTAGCCGGCCTCGGTGAGCAACTGGTAAGCGCGGCGGGCCTGGTCGCGGATGATACCGCTGCCGTCGCTGACTGGTGGTGCGAAGGCTTCGATGAACACACGGTCGGGAATCTGCCCGCGCAGCGGCTCCAACAGCTTCAGCTCGGCTGGGCTGGGCAGGCCCTTGGCGGCCATTTCCGAGTTCTCGAAGTAGCTGTGGGTGCGCTTGTAGGCGCCGTAGAACAACTGCTTGTTGGCCCACTCGAAATCGAACAGCTGGGCGATCGCCTCACGTACCCGTGGGTCCTGGAACATCGGCTTGCGGGTGTTGAACACGAAGCCCTGCATGCCGGCCGGGTTGCGGTTGGGGAACGCCTCCTGGACGAATCGGCCAGCGCGCAGCGCCGGCGAGTTATAACCAGTTGCCCAGTCCTTGGCCGAGTACTCGAGGTTGACGTCGAACTGGCCGGCCTTGAAGGCCTCCAGGGCGACGGCCATGTCGCGAAAGTACTCGATGCGGATCTGGTCGAAGTTGTACATGCCGCGTGCCACCGGCAGGTCCTTGGCCCACCAGTCCTTGACGCGCTCGAAACGGATCGAGCTGTTCGGCGAGAAGTCGGCGATCCGGTAGGGGCCGCTACCCAGAGGCGGCTCCAGGCTGCCGCGGGAGAAATCGCGGCCTTGCCACCAGTGCTTGGGCAGCACCTGCAATTGGCCGAGAATCAACGGCAGTTCGCGGTTGCCGGCATGCTTGAAGTTGAAACGCACGGTGCGCTCGTTTTCGGCGACCACCTCGGCGACGTCGGCGTAGTAGTGGCGGTACAGCGGGTCGCCGTGCTCGAGCAAGGTATTGAAGGTGAAGATCACGTCCTCGGCGGTAACCGGTTCGCCGTCGTGAAAGCGCGCCTTGGGGTTGAGGTAAAAGCGTACGTAACTGTCGTCGGAGCCTTTCTCGACCTTTTCGGCGAGCAAGCCGTATTCGGTGAAGGGTTCATCCGGCGAATGATAGGTGAGGGTGTCGTAAATCAGCCCGATGCGGTCGGCCGCGTTGCCCTTGGGAATGAACGGGTTGAAGCTGTCGAAACCGTTGAGCCCTGGCAGGCGCAGCACGCCGCCCTTGGGCGCGTCCGGGTTCACGTAATCGAAGTGCTTGAAGTTGGCCGGGTATTTGGGCGCTTCGCCGTACAGCGTCAGGGCGTGTTGCGGCGCGGCCTGGGCGAGGCTGGCGAGGCCAAGCAGCAGCAAGGCGCTGCCGTGCATGAGAAATGCACGCAGTGGGTGCGTCATCGTGCGGTCTCCGTGGGTTTCAGCCACCAACTGCGCAGCCCCAGCGTGTAGGGCGGCGTGGCGACGAAGGCAAAGCGGTTGCGGTACGCCAGGCGGTGATAGTCGATGTACCAGTTGGGAATGGTGTAGTACTGCCAGAGCATCACGCGGTCCAGGGCGCGGGTCGCGGCCACTTGTTCATCACGGGTGCGGGCAGAGAGCAGCTTTTCGAGCAGGGCATCGACGACCGGGTCGTTGATGCCGGCGTAATTCTTGCCGCCCTTCACGCTGGCTTGGCTGGAGTGAAAGTACAGCGATTGCTCCAGGCCCGGACTGAGGGTTTGCGGCAGGGTCAGCAGGATCATATCGAACTCGAAGCGATCCAGACGTTGCTTGTATTGGGCGCGATCCACGGTTCTCAGGTTGGCCTGGATGCCGATGCTGGCCAGGTTCTCGGTGAATGGCTGGAGAATGCGCTCCAGATTGGGGTTGACCAGCAGGATTTCGAAACTCAGCGGCTGGCCTTTGCCGTTGGTAAGGCGCTGGCCCGAGGGTTTCCAGCCGGCCTCGGCGAGTAGACCGAGTGCACGGCGCATGGTTTCGCGCGGAATGCCGCGCCCGTCGGTCACCGGCATCTTGAACGGTTCGGTAAACAGCTTTGCCGGCAATTGCCCACGAAACGGCGACAGCAGCAGCCACTCGGCGCCTTCGGGTTTACCCTTGGCAGAGAACTCGCTGTTCGGATAGTAGCTGGCGGCGCGAGTGTAGGAGCTGTTGAACAGGGTGCGGTTGGTCCACTCGAAGTCGAACATCAGGCCCAGCGCTTCGCGCACGCGTGCATCTTCGAAGGTGGCGCGGCGGGTGTTCATGAACAGCGCCTGGGTCTGGGTGGGAATCTGATGAGGGATTTCCGCCCGCACCACCTCACCGCGTGTAGCCGCCGGAAAGCGGTAGTTATTGGCCCAGTTCTTGGCCTGCTGCTCGATATAGAAATCGAATTCGCCGGCCTTGAAAGCCTCGAAGGCGACATGGCTGTCGCGGTAGAAGTCCACCTCGACCCGGTCGAAGTTGTACTTGCCGCGGTTGGCCGGCAGGGATGCGCCCCACCAGTCCTTGACCCGCTCGAAGCTCAGGCTGCGCCCCGGGTTGACCTGGGTGATGCGATAGGGGCCGCTGCCCAGCGGCGGCTCGAAGGTGGTGGCCTTGAAATCACGACCTTTCCAGTAATGCTGCGGCAATACCGGCAGCTCACCCAGGCGCAGGATCAGCAACGGGTTGTCGGCGCGCTTGAGGACGAAACGCACGCGGTGCCTGTTGAGAATATCGACCCGTTTCACTTCCTGCAGGCTGGTGCGGTACTGCGGGTGGCCTTCCTTGAGCAGCAGCCGGTAGGAGAACGCCACGTCGTAGGCGGTGATGGGCTTGCCATCGTGGAAGCGCGCCTCGGGGCGCAGGTTGAACACCACCCAGCTGCGGTCTTCGCTGTATTCCACGGAGCTGGCGATCAGCCCGTAGCTGGACGCCGGCTCGTCGCCGGAGGGGTCGTACTGGCCGGTGCCGACCATCAATGGCTCGTTCAGCTCGGTCACGCCATATTGCATGAAGTTGGCGGTGGCCACCGGGCTGGTGCCCTTCAAGGTATAGGGATTGAGCGTGTCGAAGCTGCCGGCGGCCATGATGCGCAGAGTGCCGCCCTTGGGGGCTTCGGGGTTGACCCAGTCGAAGTGGGTGAAGCTGGCGGGATACTTGAGCGCGCCGAACTGCGCATAGCCGTGGCTTTCGCTGAGCGTTGCCAAGGCCGGGGAGCTGGTGGCCAGGCCAAAAAACAGCGAGAGGAGGGGGCGTCTCAAGAGCAATATCCGATCCGGGGCAGCAAGGTTTCCGTACAGTAACAGCTTGTCTGTACAGGAAAAAGAGCGGCCCCGGCGGCTCGCGTCAAGAGTGTTGCAGTGCGCGTCAGTTGGGCAGGCGCAGTGTCAGTACCTGGCCCGGTTTCAGCGCCTTGCCGGTACGCGGGTTCCAGCTCTGCAGGTTCTTCATCTGCACGTTGAACCGCTTGGCGATCAGGTGCAGGGAATCACCCTTGCGCACCTTGTAGTAGGTGACGTCGGCGACGGCTTTCGCGCTGGCGTTGCTGCCTTGCAGCTTGATGGTCTGCCCAACGCGCAACGAGTTGCCCTTCAGGGCGTTCCAGCGCTGGATATCGTTGACCGACACATTGTGTGCCTTGGCGATCTGCCAGAGGTTGTCGCCATTGCGAATGGTGTAATTGCGCGAGGCTACGGCGGTGTTGACGGCGCGCTGCGGCGTCTCGTCGGGCACCGCTTGCAGGCTGGTCGGCAGGCTCAGGTGCTGGCCCACGGCCAGGGTGTTGCCGGTGAGCTGGTTGAGCTCCTTGATGCTGGCAACGCTTAGTTCGTAGCGATTGGCGATGCCGTGCAGGTTGTCACCGGCACGCACCACGTATTCCTGCATGCCGCGATCTTCGGGCTTGAGCGTCGACAGGTTGGCTGTCAGCAGCTCCACTTTCTGGGTCGGTACCAGCAGATGCTGGGGGCCGTCCATGGTCACGCGCTTCTTGAATGCGGGGTTGAGCAGGTACAGCTCGTCTTCGTCGACCTCGGCCAGGGCGGCAACGCGGGCCAGATCCATGCGCTGCTTGAGCTCCACTTCCTCGAAGTAGGGCTCGTTGGCGATCGGTGCCAGGCTCACGCCGTAGGCGTCCGGGGCCATGACCACCTGGGACAAGGCCAGCAGCTTGGGCACATAGTTCTGGGTTTCCTGGGGCAGCGACAGGTTCCAGTAGTCGGTCGGCAGGCCGAGCTTCTGGTTGCGTTCGATGGCGCGGCTGACCCGACCTTCGCCGGCGTTGTAGGCCGCCAGGGCCAGCAGCCAGTCGCCGTTGAACATCTCATGCAGGCGCGCCAGGTAATCCATTGCCGCCTGAGTGGATGCCGTGACATCGCGGCGGCCGTCGTACCAGCGGGTCTGGCGCAGGTTGAAGTTGCGCCCCGTGGACGGGATGAACTGCCACAGGCCTACGGCATCGGCCGGCGAGTAGGCGAAGGGATTGTAGGCACTCTCGATCATCGGCAGGAGCGCCAGCTCCATCGGCATGTTGCGCTCTTCGAGACGCTCGACGATGTAATGAATGTAGGGGTTGCTGCGTTCCCCGGCCTTCTCGACGAACGACGGGTTGCTGGAGAACCACAGGCGCTGCTGCTCGATGCGCGGGTTGACGCCGATGGCGTCCTGCAGTTTGTAGCCAGCGCGCACGCGCTCCCAGATGTCCTTGGGATGCTCGGCCTTGGTCGTGCTCTCGATCCACAACGGCTGATGCGGCGTTCTGCCGCTCAAGTCCACCGTCGGGCCGTTCCCCACCTGCTGTTGATCGAGGCTCTGGCAGCCGCTGAGCACGGCACAAACAGCCAGGGCAAGCGCTGGATAGCGCAGAGCCAATGCCTTTGAATTCAATGAGTTAGGTAGGGAGGAAGGCATTGGTGATGGGGGGTATCCTGGATCGAAAGTCGGGCGATTCTAGAAACCGATCCAGGGGTGGTCAAGTTTTGACCAGAATTTTGCGGGCCAGTCGGCGCTTCAGAAGCGATCTTTCCAGGCGCGCAGTGCGGCAAAAATCTCGCTCTCGCTGGCCAGGGTGCGACCCTCACGGTTGGCGATCATTTCTTTAACCGATGTTTCAGCGGCGCGCAGAAACGGGTTGGTAGCCCGCTCGAGTTTCAGGTTGGATGGCAGGCTGATCTGCCCATTCTGCCGCCATGTCTCGACCTGCTCGAAACGTCTGGCGATGTCCGCGTTGCCCGGCTCGACGGCCTTGGCGAAGCGCAGGTTGCTCAGGGTGTATTCGTGGGCGCAATAGATCAGCGTGTCGTCCGGCAGGGCCGCCAGGCGTTGCAGCGACTGGTGCATCTGCAGGGGAGTGCCTTCGAACAGGCGACCGCAGCCAGCGGCGAACAGGGTGTCGCCGCAGAACAGCCAGTGTTGATCGGGTTGATAGAAGGCGATATGCCCCAGGGTATGGCCGGGCACCTCGAAGACCTGCAGGGCCAGGCCCAGTACGTTTATACGATCACCATCGACCAGCGCCTGGTCACGGCCTGGAATCTTTTCGTTGGCCGGGCCATAAACCCGTGCGCCGGTGTCGTGACGCAGCTGCTCGACGCCGCCGACGTGGTCGTTGTGGTGATGGGTGATCAGAATGTCGCTCAGCGTCCAGTCGCCATGCTCCTGCAGCCAGGCCTGCACTGGCGCGGCGTCGCCGGGGTCGACCACCGCGACGCGTTTGTGCTGCGCGTCCTGCAGCAGCCAGATGTAATTGTCGGAGAATGCGCTGAGGGCTTCGATCTTGATCATCAGGTGGTCGCCAAGCTGGGGACAAAAGTGCATCTTAGGGTCTGTTGACGCTGTAGCGCGAGCCGTGTTCCCGTCTTTGCAACGTCAACGGACCCCAGGTGTCATTGTAAGAGATGGCTATGCAGGTACTTTCCATGAGCACGCGTCCATGACCGACAATCCCTTTGCCCAGGCCGATGCCGACTGGTTGCAACTGATCGGTGCAGCCCGCCAGTGGTTCACCAGCCCCCTGGGCCGCCTGTTGCTCGAGCAGGAGCAGCGCCTGCTCGATGAGGAATTGGCGCGGTTCTTCGGCGGCTACCTGGTGCATTACGGCCCTTGCGCCGAAACCTCGCTCGAAACCCAGCAGATCCAGCGCAGCGTGCGCCTGGGCGCGCCGTTCGCAGGCGTAGAGATCGTCTGCGAGGAGCAGTCCTGGCCGTTGGTCGAGCACGCGGCCGACGTGGTGGTGCTGCAGCATGGCCTGGACTTCAGCCAGTCGCCCCACGGATTGCTGCGGGAGGCGGCGCGCAGCGTGCGCCCGGGCGGGCACCTGTTGATCGTCGGTATCAACCCGATGAGCGCCTGGGGCGTGCGCCACCTGTTCGCCCACGACGTGTTGCACGATGCTCGTTGCATCGCCCCGGGGCGCCTCGGTGATTGGCTCAACCTGCTGGGCTTCGCGCTGGAGAAACGGCGCTTCGGATGTTATCGTCCGCCGCTTGCTTCGGCGGCCTGGCAGGCTCGGTTGGCTGCGCTGGAACGCTGGGGCGGCGCCTGGCAGTCGCCGGGTGGCGGGTTCTACGTATTGGTGGCGCGCAAGCTGGTGGTCGGCCTGCGCCCGCTGCGCCAGTCCCGTCGCGAGCCGATGGGCAAGTTGGTGCCCATGCCGGTTGCCAAGATCAGTCGCCGCGACCGCGGCGGCGCCTGAGCTGGCCCCGCACATCGAAATCAGACCATAGATAAAGGCGCTGCATGTCCGATCAAGTTGAGCTTTACACCGACGGTGCCTGCAAGGGCAATCCGGGCGTCGGTGGCTGGGGTGCATTGCTGGTGTTCCAGGGTGTCGAGAAGGAATTGTGGGGCGGCGAAGCCGTGACCACCAACAACCGCATGGAGCTGATGGGCGCGATTCGCGGCCTGGCCGAGCTCAAGCGTCCGTGCAACGTGCGTCTGGTCACCGATTCGCAATACGTCATGAAGGGCATCAAGGAATGGATGCCTAACTGGAAGAAGCGCGGCTGGAAGACCGCCGCGAAGGAGCCGGTGAAGAATGCCGACCTCTGGCAGCAGCTGGACGAGCAGGTCAACCGCCACAACGTGACCTGGCAATGGGTGCGCGGCCATATCGGCCACCCCGGCAACGAACGGGCCGACCAGTTGGCCAACCGTGGCGTCGAAGATATCAGGAGCATGAAGCGTGCGTAGAGTCGTACTCGATACTGAAACGACCGGTATGCCGGTAAACGATGGCCACCGGGTCATCGAGATCGGTTGCGTAGAGGTCGAGGGGCGGCGCCTGACCGGGCGGCATTTCCACATCTACCTGCAGCCGGATCGTGAGATCGATGAAGGCGCCATCGCGGTGCACGGCATCACCAACGAGGATCTCAAGGACAAGCCGCGCTTCAAGGACGTCGCCGACGAGTTCTACGAGTTCGTCAAGGGCGCGCAGCTGATCATCCACAACGCGCCGTTCGACATCGGCTTCCTGAACAACGAATTCGCCCTGATCGGCCAGCACGAGCGTGCGGACATCGCGGCCTATTGCGACGTACTCGACACCCTGCAGATGGCGCGCGAGCGTCACCCGGGCCAGCGCAACAGCCTCGATGCCCTGTGCAAACGCTACGGTGTCGACAACTCCGGCCGTGAGCTGCACGGCGCCTTGCTCGACTCGGAGATCCTCGCCGACGTTTACCTGGCGATGACCGGTGGGCAGACCAACCTGTCGCTGGCCGGTGAAGGCGCCGATGGCGATGGCAGCGGTCGCCAGCAGGCTACGCCGATTCGCCGCCTGCCCGGCGAGCGGCCGCGTGGCGCGGTGATCGCCGCCAGCGCCGAGGAGCTGGCCGCCCATGCCGCGCGTCTGGCGGTGATCGAAAAGGCCGCCGGTGGGCCGGCCCTGTGGGTGCAGATGGACGCGGCCGAGCAGGGCACATCCGCCTCCTGATCGGTCAATTGCGACCTTTTCGTATAGCGCTCTGCGTGAGGGGTTCCGTCCTCTGCGGCGAGTCTCTACCCTGAGGGCATAGCGGGTTCATCCCGCATGACCTCAGGTGTAGCTGATGTACAAAGACCTCAAGTTCCCGGTTCTCATCGTTCATCGTGACATCAAGGCCGATACCGTGGCCGGCGAGCGGGTGCGGGCCATCGCCGCCGAGCTGGAGCAGGATGGCTTCACCATTCTGTCCACCGCGAGTTCTGCGGAGGGCCATATCGTCGCCTCGACCCATCACGGGCTGGCCTGCATCCTGGTCGCTGCCGAGGGCGCCGGTGAAAACCGCCACCTGCTGCAAGACATGGTCGAGCTGATCCGCATTGCCCGACGCCGCGCGCCGCAGCTGCCGATCTTCGCCCTCGGCGAGCAGGTCACCATCGAGAATGCCCCAGCCGAGGCCATGGCCGACCTCAATCAGCTGCGCGGCATTCTCTATCTGTTCGAAGATACCGTGCCGTTCCTGGCCCGCCAGGTGGCCCGCGCTGCACGTAATTATCTCGATGGCCTGCTGCCGCCGTTCTTCAAGGCGCTGGTGCAGCACACCGCGCAATCCAACTACTCCTGGCACACACCGGGCCACGGCGGCGGCGTGGCTTACCGCAAAAGCCCCGTGGGCCAGGCGTTCCACCAATTCTTCGGTGAGAACACGCTGCGCTCCGACCTGTCGGTCTCGGTACCGGAACTCGGCTCGCTGCTCGACCACACCGGCCCACTGGCCGCTGCCGAGGAGCGCGCCGCGCGCAATTTCGGCGCCGACCATACCTACTTCGTGATCAACGGCACCTCGACCGCCAACAAGATCGTCTGGCATTCGATGGTCGCCCGTGACGACCTGGTGCTGGTCGATCGCAACTGCCACAAGTCGATCCTCCACGCCATCATCATGACCGGCGCGATTCCCCTGTACCTGTCGCCGGAGCGCAACGAGCTGGGCATCATCGGGCCGATTCCGCTGAGCGAATTCACCCGCGAGTCGATCCAGGCCAAGATCGACGCCAGCCCGCTGGCCCGTGGCCGCGAGCCCAAGGTCAAGCTGGCGGTGGTGACCAACTCCACCTACGACGGGCTGTGCTACAACGCCGAGCTGATCAAACGCACCCTCGGTGATTCGGTCGAGGTGCTGCACTTCGACGAAGCCTGGTACGCCTACGCCGCGTTCCACGAGTTCTACGCCGGCCGCTACGGCATGGGCACCAGCCGCGAGGCCGGCGGCCCGATGGTGTTTACCACCCATTCGACCCACAAGCTGCTCGCCGCCTTCAGCCAGGCTTCGATGATCCACGTGCAGGATGGGGGCAACGGCGGGCGTCAGCTCGATCGCGACCGCTTCAACGAAGCCTTCATGATGCACATCTCCACCTCGCCGCAGTACGGCATCATCGCCTCGCTGGACGTGGCCTCGGCGATGATGGAGGGCCCGGCCGGGCGCTCGCTGATTCAGGAAACCTTCGACGAAGCGCTGAGTTTCCGCCGCGCTCTGGCTAACCTGGGGCAGAGCCTGAGCAGCGAGGACTGGTGGTTCAGCATCTGGCAGCCGCCACAGACCGAGGGCGCCGACGACGTGGCCACGCCGGACTGGCTGCTGCAGCCGGAGGCCGACTGGCACGGTTTCGGTGACGTCGCTGAAGACTACGTGCTGCTCGACCCGATCAAAGTGACCCTGGTGATGCCCGGCCTGACCGCCGGCGGCCGACTCGACGAGCGCGGCATTCCCGCTGCGGTGGTCAGCAAGTTTCTCTGGGAGCGCGGCCTGGTGGTCGAGAAGACCGGCCTGTATTCGTTCCTGGTGCTTTTCTCCATGGGCATCACCAAGGGCAAGTGGAGCACGCTGCTTACCGAGCTTCTGGAATTCAAGCGCAGCTACGACGCCAACTTGCCACTCAGTTCGGTGTTGCCCTCGGTGGCCCGTGAAGGCGCATTGCGTTACCAGGGCATGGGCCTGCGCGATCTGTGCGATGCGCTGCACGACTGCTACCGCGAGAACGCCACGGCCAAGTCCCTCAAGCGCATGTACACGGTACTGCCGGAAATCGCCCTGAAGCCAGCCGATGCCTACGATCAGTTGGTGCGCGGTGAAGTGGAGGAGGTTTTGGTCGATGAGGTCGAGGGGCGCATCGCCGCGGTGATGCTGGTGCCGTATCCGCCGGGCATTCCGCTGATCATGCCGGGCGAGCGTTTCACCGCCGCGACGCGCTCGATCATCGATTACCTGCGTTTCGCCCAGGCCTTCGAGCAGCGCTTCCCGGGTTTCGACGCCGACGTGCACGGCCTGCAACGCCATGAAGGCGAGCAGGGCAGCTACTACACGGTGGATTGCATCGTCGAGAGATAAGCCACCGTCGGCGTGACCTGCGGCGCGTCACGCCGGCCATGATCGACTTTCCAGCGCCGCTTGCTATAGTGGCGCGGTTATTTTTCGGCATGTGTCGAAGGCCGTCCGGCCTCCCTCAAAAAGGATGACTTTCATGGGGCAATATCAGGCTTTTCGCGTTGAACTGCAGGAAAAAATCGCCCATGTGGTGATTGACCGGCCCGACAAGATCAATGCGATGAACGCCGCCTTCTGGACGGAAATCATCGATATCTTCCGCTGGGCCGACGAGACCGATGAAGTGCGCGTCGTGGTGCTCTCGGGCGCCGGCAAGCACTTTTCTTCCGGTATCGACCTCAACCTGCTGGCTCAGGTCAGCACCCAGCTGGGCAAGGATGTCGGCCGCAATGCGCAAACGCTGCGCCGCAAGATTCTCGAGCTGCAGGCCTCGTTCAACGCCGTGGATCACTGCAGCAAGCCAGTGCTGGCCGCTATCCAGGGTTACTGCCTGGGCGGCGCCATCGACCTGATCAGCGCCTGCGACATGCGTTACTGCAGTGCAGACGTGCAGTTCGCCATCAAGGAAATCGACATTGGCATGGCCGCCGACGTTGGCACCCTGCAGCGGCTGCCGCGCCTGATCGGCGACGGCATGCTGCGCGAGCTGGCCTATACGGGCCGCGTCGTGGAGGCGGCCGAAGCAAGAGAAATCGGCCTGGTGAACCGCGTATTCGAGACTTACGACACATTGCTGGCCGGTGTGATGGACATTGCGCGAGCGATCGCCGCAAAATCGCCGGTTGCCGTGCGTGGCACTAAGGAAATGATCCGCTACATGCGCGATCATCGGGTCGACGACGGCCTCGAATACGTCGCCACCTGGAACGCCGCCATGCTGCAGTCGGCCGACCTGCGTGTCGCGATGATGGCCCATATGAACAAGCAGAATCCCGAGTTCGCTGATTGAGCGCGGTTTCATCACCTGTGCGGGAGGCACACTAGCGAATGGTTTCTGGAGCATCGTCACTGGGGCTGGTTCGCGACGAACTGTTCGCCACGATCGAAGAGGCCGAGGCGAGCCTGGAGCAGTTCATCGTCGAGCGCAATAACGGCAGCCTGCTGCAGCAGGCCGTCGATAACCTGCAGCAGGTGCGCGGCACGCTCAACCTGATCGAACTGACCGGCGCCGAATTGCTCGCCCAGGAAGTGCTCGACCAGGCCACCGATATCCCTGCTGGCGTCGGCAACGAACGCGATGCGCAGCTGGCGGCGCTCAGCAATGCGCTGCACGTGCTGCGCCGCTACCTCGAAGGGCTGGATGCCCATCGCCAGGAAATGCCCGAACTGCTGCTGCCGGCGATCAACGACCTGCGCCAGGCGTGCAAGCAGCCGCCGTTGCCCGAGAGCTTCTTCTTCAGTGTGCGCCTCGACCAGGCCCGCCCGCGCATGGTGCCGCCGGCACTGGACGCCGCCGCCAAGGAAAGCGAAGGCCGCCGTTTGCGGCAGATGTATCAGGTCGGCCTGCTGGGTTACATCCGCGAGCAGAACCCGGCGGCCAGCATGAAACTGATGGGGCGGGCCATGAGCCGCCTCGACGGCCTGTTCGCCAACGAGCCTCGCGGGCGCCTGTGCTGGCTCGGCGCGGCGGCCGTGGAGGCGCTGAACGATGGCCAGCTGCTGCCGCGCAAGTCTCGCAAGCAGCTGTTCTCGCGCATCGACCGCGAGCTGCGGCAGATGCTGGTCAACGGCTCCTACGAGCCGCCGCGCAGCCTGCTCAAGGAGTTGTTGTATCTGGTCGCGCTGTCCGCCGGCCGCGGCCCGCTGGCCGGCGAGGTGCGCGAACTGTTCGGTATCACCGCGCTGCCCTTTACCGATCACCTGCTCGAAGAGGAATACCAACGACTCTCCGGCCCCGGCAAGGCGGTGATGCGTTCGCTGAGCTCGGCGATTCGCGAGGAGCTGGCCAGCGTCAAGGACCTGCTCGACCTGAGCGAGCGCGGCACTCTTCAGGACGACGGCCTGACCAGCCTGCATGCGCTGCTCGGCAAGCTGAGCAAGACGTTGGCCATGGTCGGCCTGAGCTCTGCAGGCAATTCGCTGGCCAATCAGTTGCCGGTCGTCAGTGCCTGGTGCGAAGGCGCACCGGTGGAGTCCGAGCAACTGATCGCCCTGGCCGACGCCGTGCTGTATGTCGAAGGCATGGTGGCGACTCTCGAGCGCGGTGAGCGCGTGACCACGCCGCGGGTCGAGCCGGAGGTCTGCACTTTCGCCCAGCACCAGCTGTTCGAAGCGCGCATCGTGGTGCTCGACGAAGCCCGTGCTGGCCTGGCGCTGGCCAAGCGGGCGATTACCGCGTACCTGGAGTCGTCCGGCGACCGCATGCACCTGTCCAACGTGCCGTTCAGCCTGCAGGCCGTGCGCGGTGGCCTGTGGTTTCTCGGGCAAGAGCGCGCGGCAACGCTGGTGGGCGCCTGCGCCGACTACATCCAGACGCAGATGCTCGACACCGACCAGATGCCCGCCGAAGCGCGCCTGGAAGTGCTCGCCGATGCCCTGAGCAGCCTGGAATACTACCTGGAAGCCGACGCTGGCCTCGCCCAGCCGAGCGTGCTGGATCTGGCTGAAGAAAGTGTGCGCGCTTTGGGCCAAGAGGTGGCCGCCTGATGGTCGCGCACTGGCAACCCGAACTGCTCGACCGCGAGCAGCCTGGTGGCCTGGCGCTGGCCCACCATCGCCAGCATTTTCTGGGTGACGCCAATGGCCTGTTGTTTCCCCGCGAATGGTTGAAGAAGCAGGAGCTGCCGGTAATCGCCGAGCATGGCCTCGGGCATTTTCGCGGGGAGCCGGTCTACCTGCTCGAGTTGCAGGGCAAGGCCGAGCTGCCGGGCTGCCATTGGCAATCATTGCGCCAGGCGATGCTCGAAGGCGACGCCGAGCTGTTCCAGATGCTCGGTTTTGCCGCGCAGATCGGCACCTGGGCCAGCGACAACCGCTTCTGCGGCAGTTGTGCCGCGGCGATGCTGCAGGTACCTGGCGAGCGTGCTATGCAGTGCCCGGCGTGTAGCTTGCGCCACTATCCGCGCCTGTCGCCGAGCATGATCGTGTTGGTCACCCGCGGTGACGACGTGCTGCTGGCGCGGTCACCGCGCTTCGTCAGCGGGGTGTACAGCACCTTGGCCGGTTTCGTCGAAGCGGGCGAATCGGTAGAGCAGTGCGTCGCCCGCGAGGTGCGCGAAGAGGTGGGCGTCGAAGTCTGCAACATTCGCTACCAGGGCAGCCAGAACTGGCCGTTTCCGCACTCGCTGATGCTCGGCTTTCATGCCGACTATGCCGGTGGCGAGATCGTCATGCAGGAAGAGGAGATCGAGGATGCCCGCTGGTTCTCGATCCATGCGCTGCCGCCCCTGCCGGCTTCGCGCTCGATCGCCCGTTACCTGATCGATTCCTACGTGGCCAGCCGCCTGGCAGGCCCTTGAAAACTACCTACGTTGCCATTGCTGCGTTAAAAACAGCCTAAAAATGCTCATTTACAGCACGTAAACCCAAGTGCGGGCCCAGTGCTTTTTGACTCACTTCGTTCGCCCTGCGGGCCAGCCTTCGGCTGTTACTCCGCTGCGCTACGTTTCGGCTGTTTTTGTGGGGCCGCCCAGGCCTTGCACTGACTTCCTCGCCTACGTTTTTCAAAGGCCTGTTAGGCACCGCTGAACCAGTGCTGCCAGACTAGCCGCGTCGTCAGCCCCAGCACCACCAGAATGAACACCGGGCGGATGAACTTCGAGCCACCGCCAATCGCCGTACGCGCGCCGAGAAAGGCGCCTGCCATCAGCGAGAAACCCATGCACAGCCCCAGCACCCAGGCTACCTGACCGGCAACGATGAACACCGCCAGGGCGCAGGCGTTGCTGATGAAATTCATCGAACGCGCCACGCCGCTGGCCCGTACCAGGTCCAGTGGGTACATGAGCAGGGTGCTGACCGTCCAGAATGCGCCGGTTCCCGGGCCCGCCACGCCGTCATAGAGCCCCAGGCCGATGCCTTGTGGCCATTGCCGCCGTTTGGCGATGGGCAGGTCGGCGTCCAGCGGCGCGTCGGGCGTCTTGCCGAACAGCAGGTAAATGCCGCAGGCGAACACCACCACCGGCAGCATCTTGTTGATCCACTCGGCCGGCATCCAGTGCACCAGTACCGCACCACCAATCGCGCCGATGGCAGTGGCTGCCATCGCGTTCTTCCACTTGCCGGGGCTGAATAGCTTGCGCCGGTAGAAGGTGTAGCTCGCGGTGCCCGAGCCGAAGGTCGCGCACAGCTTGCTGGTACCCAGCACCAGGTGCGGCGGCAGGCCGGTGGTGAGCAGGGCGGGGATGGTCAGCAGACCGCCGCCGCCGGCGATGGCATCGATGAACCCGGCGATGAAGGCGACCAGGGCGAGCAACAGCAGCGTCGTGGGATCGACGGCCATTTCGAGCGGGAGGGACATAAAAGGCGACCTGTATCCGATTGTGCGGCAACGGCGCTATTCGCAGGCGAATGCGCTGCGCATAATGCCGACATTTTCACTTACAAGGAATCGATTCGATGCAGTACAACGCGCTCGCCTGGGCAACGGCTCTGCTGGCATTGCTGGTGTTGTTCATCGCCCTGCGCATTCTGTTCGGCGGGCGCTGGTTTCTCGCCTGGTTGCGTGGCAGCAGCGGCCTGGTATTTTTCGCCGCCGCGGTGCTGGTGGGGCTGGTGGCCTACGACCTGAGTCGCTACGAGCCGTTGCCCGCCAACAAGCCGCTGCTGACCCTGAGCTTTCATCGTACGGCCAGCGTCTACCAGGTCGACATTCTCGAAGATGGCGTGCAGCGCAGCGCCAATCTGGAGGGCGATCTGTGGCAGCTCGACGTGCGTCTGCTGCAATGGAAGGGGCTGGCCGCGCTGATTGGCCTGGAGCCGGGCTACCGGCTGGAGAAACTCAACAGTCGATTCCTGTCCATCGAACAGCAGAGCCAGGCGCGTTACACCCAGGCCGAGCTGACCCACAGCCTGTATGGTGTGGACCTTTGGCGCTGGCTGCGCCTGGGCCAGCACGATCTGTTAATGTTCGACGCCCAGGCGCGCCGCGTGACCTACCTGCCGATGGCCGACAAGGCGGTGTTCAACGTCAGCCTGACGCCTACCGGGTTGCTGGCCGAGCCGATGAACGAGGCGGCTCATCAAGCGCTCAAGGATTGGCAATGAGTTGCTGCAGTTCGGATGTGGCCCATTTGCAATGAGCGGAGTGCGGTGGGTGCGGTCATTAGCCGATCCGCTGTGGGAGTCGCGACCTCGCGGCGATTCGCTCAGGCACCGCCGAAATAGGCAGTCAGGCTGCAATCGTTTCGCCCCGAGGTCGGGGCTCCCACAGGTTGGTTTGAGTGGTTGCTTCTGTTTTTACCGCCCACACAACCACACGATCACAGCCTCAAGGCTCGCAGCCAGTTTTCAGGACAGGAACCCGCCATCGACATTCAACGCCACGCCAGTGGTGTAGCTCGACGCCTCGCTGGCCAGGTACAGCACCGCACCGGCCATTTCGCTCGGTTCGGCGACGCGCTTGAGCGGAATGCGCTGCAGGGCGAAGTTGAGGATCGCCTCGTTCTTGGTCAGCGCCGACGCGAAGCGTGTGTCGGTCAGCCCCGGCAGCAGGGCATTGCAGCGGATGCCGAACTGTGCGCATTCCTTGGCGAACACCTTGGTCATGCTGATTACAGCCGCCTTGGTCACCGAGTAGATGCCCTGGAATTCACCTGGCGACACGCCGTTGATCGACGCCACGTTGATGATGCTACCGCCGCCGTTCTCCTTCATCAGCTTGCCGCCTTCGATGGACATGAAGTAGTAGCCGCGGATGTTCACGTCGACGGTCTTCTGGAAGGCGCCCAGGTCGGTATCGAGCACGTTGCAGAACTGCGGGTTGGTCGCCGCGTTGTTGACCAGGATGTCGAGCCGGCCGAAGCGCTGGCGAATCTCGGCGAACACCGTCTGGATCTGTTCCATCTCGCCGATATGGCAGGCCATCGCCACGGCCTTGCCGCCCTTGGCGACGATGGCGTCGGCCACGGTCTGGCAGTCGTCCAGCTTGCGGCTGGAGACGATCACCTCGGCGCCTTGCTGAGCCAGCAGGTGGGCGATGGCTTCACCGATGCCGCGGCTGGCACCGGAAACGAAGGCGATCTTGCCGTCGAGGTCGAACAACTGGGTCTTGGACATGGCGTGAGTCTCGATAAGGAAGGGCGTCAGAGCGATGAGCGCGCGATGACCCCGAGGGCCATCTGTTCGAGCAAGGCGTTCATCTGCACGAAGGAGGCGAAGCGCTTGTCGGCGGTTTGCCCGTGGTAGTAGCGGTAGTAGATCTGCTGGACGATGCCGGCCAGGCGGAACAGGCCGTAGATGTAATAGAAATCGAAGCCGTCGATGCGGACGCCAGCGCGCTCGGCGTAGTAATCCACGAAGGCCTGGCGGGTCAGCATGCCGGGCGCGTTGCTCGGCTGGCGGCGCATCAGTTGTACGGGCGCGGGGTCGTCCGCTTCGATCCAGTAGGCCAGGGTGTTGCCCAGGTCCATCAGCGGGTCGCCCAGGGTGGTCAACTCCCAGTCGAGCACGCCGATGATGCGCAGCGGGTCGTTGGCATCGAGGATCACGTTGTCGAAGCGGTAGTCGTTGTGCACGATGGCCGGCCGCGGGTGGTCGGCCGGCATCTTCTCCTGCAACCAGCTGCGAACCGCCTGCCAGCCGGGCGCATCGGGGGTGCGCGCGTTGTCGTAGCGCTCGCTCCAGCCGCTGATCTGCCGCGCCACGTACCCATCGGGCTTGCCCAGGTCGGCCAGGCCACAGCGTTGGTAATCGACCTGGTGCAGCTCGACCAGGCGGTCGATGAAGCTCTTGCACAGGGAAGTGGTTTGATCGGCCGTGAGCTGCAGCTCTGCCGGCAGGTCGGCACGCAGGATGATGCCGTCCACACGCTGCATGACGTAGAACTCGGCGCCGATCACCGATTCGTCGGTGCAGTGCACGAAAGCCTGCGGGCAGTACGGGAAGGCGTCTCTGAGCTGGTTGAGAATGCGAAACTCGCGGCCCATGTCGTGGGCGGACTTGGCCTTGCGGCCGAAAGGCGGGCGGCGCAGCACCAGTTCGCGATCGTCATAGCGCAGCAGGTAAGTCAGGTTGGAGGCGCCGCCCGGGAACTGGCTGATCTGCGGCTCACCGCGCAGGTCGCTGATGTGAGCCTTGAGGTAAGCATCGATGGCGCGGGCGTCGAGTTCTTCGCCCTGACGGATGGCGCTGGGCCGGTCGGTGAGTGTCATCCCTATCCCTTCTCGTTTTCATTGGCGGTGATGATGGGGTCAATCTAATCAGCCCGGCATCGGGTCACAAGCGCGGCGCAGGCTTATCGATACGGCTGTTGGTGGCGAATCAAACCTGCTGATGCGCCGGTCGGCAGGCCAAAAAAAACCGGAATCCTGGGATTCCGGTTTCGCGATTCGAGCCGTTCGCCCGTACTCAGACCGGGAACAGTTCGCTCAGCTTGAGCGCCAGCATCATGTCGCCTTCAGCGCGCAGCTTGCCGGCCATGAACGCCTGCATGCCGTCGGTTTCACCGGTGGTGATGCCCTTGAAGGTTTCCTTGTCCATGATCAGGGTGACATTGGCGTCCGGGCTGTCGCCCTGTTTCACGTCGCAGGTGCCGTCCTTGACGATCAGGTAGTGGTTGTCGGCATCTTCGATGTTGAACTGGAAAACCAGGTCCAGGCCTTCGGCGGCGCTTGGGTTGAACTTGGCTTTCATGGTTTGGACGATGTCTGCGACGCTCATGGTGGTTTCCTTGTGATTTTCGATTGTTCTGCGCCCTCGCGGGCACGTTGACCGTCGCTCAGCGATAGGTAATGAGCGATGGGGTGTTCAACAGCTGCAAATGAGCGTGGCTGTTGAAGGAAGCTAGGGTCACCCGCTCGCTTTGGAACTTCAGGCAGCTTAGCGAGGTGTTGACGATTTGCCAGTTCATGGCGAACGCGCTGGCGACCGGCATGCCGGTCAGCAGGTGGATCAGGGCGGTGATGGTGCCGCCGGAGGTGAACACGGCGATGCGCTCGCGGCCGTGGGCCTGTTCGAGCAGGCGTTGCAGGCCGCTGTTGACCTGATCCAGAAAGGCCTGCCAGCTCTGCAGCGCGGGCGCGTCATAGTCGCCACCGACCCAGGTATCGATAAGGCTCACGAACAGGCGCTGGAACTCGGCACGGTTGTGCGCGGCGTTGCGCATCACGTCCAGCGCCTGGGGCTCATGCGGCAACAGCGCGGGGAGCAGGGCGCGGATCACGCCTTCGGCGTCGAATTCGTTGAAGGCGGCATCGGTTTCCAGCGCCGGCGACTCGCCAAGCTGTTCGAGCACCAGACGGCCGGTATGGACCTGGCGGGTCAGGCTGCCGCTGACTGCGCGATCGAGTTGCAGGCCGGTCCGGGCCAGGTGGCTGCCGAGCAAAGTCGACTGGCGCTCGCCCAGCGACGAGAGGACATCGTAATCCTCTGCACCGAATGAGGCCTGGCCATGTCGAATCAGGTAGATGCTGCCCACGTGCGCTGCAACCCGGGAACCTTGAATGTGAGGCGAGGGTAGGAGGGATGGGCGGAAGCTGTCAACGAAAATTCATACGTTTGTTTGAATTGCTCGTTGCAGGTTCGAAACCCCGCGCGCTGGCTGTTCGCTGTGCGGTAGCGCCGGTATGCTGAACGATGCGGGCCTCCAGGCGAGGCTGACGATTGAATAAAGGGGAAGTGTGTGGAGTTTCTTGCTGATTACGCAGGGTTTCTGGCCAAAACGGTGACACTCGTGGTGGCCATTCTGGTCGTGTTGGTGGCGGTTGCGGTGCTGCGCAGCCGGGGGCGTCGCAGCGGCGGCCAGTTGCAGGTCACCAAACTCAACGATTTCTACAAGGCGCTGCGCCAGCGCCTCGAACAATCGATTCTCGACAAGGAACAGCTCAAGGCATTGGGCAAAGAGGAAGCGAAGGCCGCCAAGGCTGCCAAGAAACAGCCGCAAACCAGGTCGCGGGTCTACGTGCTCGATTTCGATGGCGACATCAAGGCTTCGGCCACCGAGGGCCTGCGCCACGAGATCACCGCACTGCTGAGCCTCGCCACGCCCCAGGATGAAGTTGTGCTGCGCCTGGAAAGCGGCGGCGGCATGGTGCACAGCTACGGCCTGGCCTCGTCGCAGCTGGCGCGGATTCGCCAGTCTGGCGTGCCGCTGACGGTGTGCATCGACAAGGTCGCCGCCAGTGGCGGTTACATGATGGCCTGCATCGGCGAGAAGATCATTTCCGCTCCGTTCGCCATTCTCGGCTCCATCGGCGTGGTTGCCCAGTTGCCCAACGTCAACCGCCTGCTGAAAAAGCACGACATCGATTTCGAGGTGCTGACCGCCGGTGAGTACAAGCGCACCCTGACGGTGTTCGGCGAGAACACCGAAAAGGGCCGCGAGAAATTCCAGGAAGACCTGGAAACCACCCACGAGCTGTTCAAGAACTTCGTGGCCCGCTACCGTCCGCAGCTGGAGATCGACGAGATCGCCACCGGTGAAGTCTGGCTCGGCATGGCGGCCATGGAGAAGCAACTGGTCGATGAGTTGAAAACCAGCGACGAGTACCTGGCCGAGCGTGCGCGTGAGGCCGACCTTTACCAGCTGCACTACGTGCAGAAGAAATCCCTGCAGGAGCGTGTCGGCCTGGCTGCCAGCGTAGCGCTGGATCGCTTTGCCCTGACCTGGTTGGGCCGTCTGACCCAGCAGCGCTTCTGGTAACCCGCACTCTCCGCGTGAGCGGATCAAGGAGGTCTGGATGACGAATTTCACTGCCCTGCAAGCTGCGCCCGATACCAATGGCCATTTCGGCCTGCAAGTGGTCGAGCGCGACGTGGCCGATTTGCCCGCTGGTGAGCTGTTGATCCGCGTTCGCTATTCCTCGCTGAATTTCAAGGATGCGCTGTCCGCTACCGGGCAGCGTGGGGTCAGCAAGCATTACCCGCATACGCCGGGTATCGATGCGGCTGGCGTGGTGGAGCATTCCAGCGCCGCCGAATTCGCCGAAGGTGATGAGGTGATCGTTACCGGCTACGACCTCGGCATGAACACGGCAGGTGGCTTTGGTCAGTACATCCGGGTGCCTGCCAGTTGGGCGATCAAACGCCCGCAAGGG
Source organism: Pseudomonas sp. PA27(2017) (assembly GCF_001945445.1). GTDB lineage: Bacteria > Pseudomonadota > Gammaproteobacteria > Pseudomonadales > Pseudomonadaceae > Aquipseudomonas. Next base: position 820 of record NZ_MSXW01000008.1, on the reverse strand, counting down.
CTGTCACTGCGCGAGGCGATGATTCTCGGCACCGCAGGCCTGACTGCGGCGCTGTGCGTCGACAAACTGGAGCAGGCCGGCGTCGAGCCGCAGAACGGCCCGGTACTGGTTACCGGTGCCAGTGGTGGGGTCGGCAGCATCGCGGTGCTGCTGCTCAGCACGCTGGGCTATCAGGTGAGCGCAGCCACGGGCAAGGCCCAGCAGGCCGACATGCTCACGCGCCTGGGTGCGTCCCAGGTGGTGCCGCGGCTGGAGCTGCAAAGCGGAACCGATCGGCCACTACTGCGCGAGCAATGGAGCGGGGCTGTCGACACCGTGGGTGGCGACATCCTGTTCAACGTGCTCAAGGCTACCCGCTATGGCGGCAGCGTGGCCTGTTGCGGGTTGACCGCCGGCGTCGAATTCCAGGCCAGCGTGCTGCCGTTCATCCTGCGTGGCGTAAATCTGCTGGGGGTCGACTCGGTCGAGTTGCCCCTGGTCGTCAAGGCCTCGATGTGGGACAAACTGTCGTTACAGTGGAAGCTGCCGAATCTGGAAGCCCTGGCCACTGAGGTCGGACTTGACGAGTTGCCGGCAGCCATCGAGCGCATCCTGCAGGGCGAACAGGCGGGGCGGGTGCTGGTCAGGCTCGACTGAGGCCGGAAAAGCGCCCATAAAAAACCCGCCGAGAGGCGTAATGCTGTTCACTTAAGCATTTGAGTCCAAGCCGGGGTTTCTAGAAAATCCGATACCAGCCTCCTGGTATCGGATTTTTTATGCCCATTCAGCAGCAACTGCTCGACCTCGGCGATCTCTTCAACTTCTCCGACCTCAGCACTTT
>NZ_MSXW01000034.1 GCF_001945445.1 Pseudomonas sp. PA27(2017) | reverse complement strand
TCGGTTGGTATTACGTGTTCTCGCAAATTTTCGGCATTACTGTCGACTTCAACCGTCTAACAGCCAAATTGTTTGGGTGTTATATGGTCAAGCCTCACGGGCAATTAGTACTGGTTAGCTCAACGCCTCACAACGCTTACACACCCAGCCTATCAACGTCGTAGTCTTCGACGGCCCTTTAGGGAACTCAAGGTTCCAGTGAGATCTCATCTTGAGGCAAGTTTCCCGCTTAGATGCTTTCAGCGGTTATCTTTCCCGAACATAGCTACCCGGCAATGCCACTGGCGTGACAACCGGAACACCAGAGGTTCGTCCACTCCGGTCCTCTCGTACTAGGAGCAGCCCCTCTCAAATCTCAAACGTCCACGGCAGATAGGGACCGAACTGTCTCACGACGTTCTAAACCCAGCTCGCGTACCACTTTAAATGGCGAACAGCCATACCCTTGGGACCGGCTTCAGCCCCAGGATGTGATGAGCCGACATCGAGGTGCCAAACACCGCCGTCGATATGAACTCTTGGGCGGTATCAGCCTGTTATCCCCGGAGTACCTTTTATCCGTTGAGCGATGGCCCTTCCATACAGAACCACCGGATCACTAAGACCTACTTTCGTACCTGCTCGACGTGTCTGTCTCGCAGTCAAGCGCGCTTTTGCCTTTATACTCTACGACCGATTTCCGACCGGTCTGAGCGCACCTTCGTACTCCTCCGTTACTCTTTAGGAGGAGACCGCCCCAGTCAAACTACCCACCATACACTGTCCTCGATCCGGATAACGGACCAGAGTTAGAACCTCAAGGTTGCCAGGGTGGTATTTCAAGGATGGCTCCATGAGAACTGGCGTCCCCACTTCAAAGCCTCCCACCTATCCTACACAAGCAAGCTCAAAGTCCAGTGCAAAGCTATAGTAAAGGTTCACGGGGTCTTTCCGTCTAGCCGCGGATACACTGCATCTTCACAGCGATTTCAATTTCACTGAGTCTCGGGTGGAGACAGCGCCGCCATCGTTACGCCATTCGTGCAGGTCGGAACTTACCCGACAAGGAATTTCGCTACCTTAGGACCGTTATAGTTACGGCCGCCGTTTACCGGGGCTTCGATCAAGAGCTTCGCGTTAGCTAACCCCATCAATTAACCTTCCGGCACCGGGCAGGCGTCACACCCTATACGTCCACTTTCGTGTTTGCAGAGTGCTGTGTTTTTAATAAACAGTCGCAGCGGCCTGGTATCTTCGACCGGCATGTGCTTACGGGGTAAACCCTTCACACTCACCGGCGCACCTTCTCCCGAAGTTACGGTGCCATTTTGCCTAGTTCCTTCACCCGAGTTCTCTCAAGCGCCTTGGTATTCTCTACCTAACCACCTGTGTCGGTTTGGGGTACGGTTCCTAATTACCTGAAGCTTAGAAGCTTTTCCTGGAAGCATGGCATCAACCACTTCATCGTCCTAAAGGACAACTCGTCATCAGCTCTCGGCCTTGATCTCCCGGATTTACCTAAGAAACCAGCCTACCACCTTAAACACGGACAACCAACGCCGTGCTGGCCTAGCCTTCTCCGTCCCTCCATCGCAGTAATTAGAAGTACGGGAATATTAACCCGTTTCCCATCGACTACGCATTTCTGCCTCGCCTTAGGGGCCGACTCACCCTGCGTCGATTAACGTTGCGCAGGAAACCTTGGTCTTTCGGCGTGCGAGTTTTTCACTCGCATTGTCGTTACTCATGTCAGCATTCGCACTTCTGATACCTCCAGCAAGCTTCTCAACTCACCTTCACAGGCTTACAGAACGCTCCTCTACCGCTCAACTTACGTTGAACCCGTAGCTTCGGTGTATGGTTTGAGCCCCGTTACATCTTCCGCGCAGGCCGACTCGACTAGTGAGCTATTACGCTTTCTTTAAAGGGTGGCTGCTTCTAAGCCAACCTCCTAGCTGTCTAAGCCTTCCCACATCGTTTCCCACTTAACCATAACTTTGGGACCTTAGCTGACGGTCTGGGTTGTTTCCCTTTTCACGACGGACGTTAGCACCCGCCGTGTGTCTCCCGTGCTGACACTTGCTGGTATTCGGAGTTTGCATCGGTTTGGTAAGTCGGGATGACCCCCTAGCCGAAACAGTGCTCTACCCCCAGCAGTGATACACGAGGCGCTACCTAAATAGCTTTCGAGGAGAACCAGCTATCTCCGAGCTTGATTAGCCTTTCACTCCGATCCACAGGTCATCCGCTAACTTTTCAACGGTAGTCGGTTCGGTCCTCCAGTCAGTGTTACCTAACCTTCAACCTGCCCATGGATAGATCGCCCGGTTTCGGGTCTATACCCAGCGACTAAACGCCCTATTAAGACTCGCTTTCGCTACGCCTCCCCTATTCGGTTAAGCTCGCCACTGAATATAAGTCGCTGACCCATTATACAAAAGGTACGCAGTCACCCAACAAAGTAGGCTCCCACTGCTTGTACGCATACGGTTTCAGGTTCTATTTCACTCCCCTCTCCGGGGTTCTTTTCGCCTTTCCCTCACGGTACTGGTTCACTATCGGTCAGTCAGTAGTATTTAGCCTTGGAGGATGGTCCCCCCATATTCAGACAAAGTTTCTCGTGCTCCGTCCTACTCGATTTCATTGA
>NZ_MSXW01000033.1 GCF_001945445.1 Pseudomonas sp. PA27(2017) | reverse complement strand
TGGGCGGCCCCGCAAAAACAGGCGAGGACCGGTCGGAGTCGCGCCCGACTTTACGAGCTGTAAATGAGCAGTCTGACGGGAACGCCTAGTTTGGGCTGGCAATCCAGCCTGTTTTTAACGCCGCAGTGCCGACGCGCAGCAGACTTTGGACAGGTTCTCAGAGCAGGCGCAGGTGGTAGGCCCGCTCATCCATGCGAGAGAGGCCACGGGCCCTGAAACGCTCCTCCAGGGCATCCTGGCTTTCCAGCAACTCGCTTTCCCATATCTTGCCGCTCCAGCCGCGCACCTCGGCATCGGGCACCGAGAACGGCGGCCCATCCATCAGCGCCTGATCGTAATCCAGGCTCACCAGCAAGCCGCCGCTTCCAGGCAACAGAACCTGCTGCAAATGCCGCACGTAGCGCTCGCGCAGCTCGGCAGGCAGCGCAATCAATGCCGCACGGTCGTAGAACAGCGCACAACCGGGCAAATGCCGCGCTTGCAGCGCGAAGAAGTCGCCACAGAACAACTCGACGCTGCCATGGCGATAGACCTTGAAGGCGTCCTCGCTGGTAATCGTCGGCTGCACACCCTGTTCGGCGAAGAATGCCGCGACCGCCACCTCGGCCAATTCCACACCCACGACCCGATGCCCGCGCGCCGCCAGCCAGGCGATGTCCAGGCTCTTGCCACACAGCGGCACCAGCACGGGCGCCTTGCTCGTACCGGCTACCGCGGCCCAGTGGCGTTGCAGCAACCCATTGACCTGCCGGGCATGAAAGCCGATCTGATTGGCGTGCCAGCGCTGCAGCCAGAATGATTCCTGCATGTTTTACCCTCAAGACATCAAGAAAACAGATAACACCGAGCAGACTTTAGCCGTTGTTAGGCCAACTTGGCTGATGGATCATGACGACATCATCAGGAGAACATCATGCAGCCTAGCCTGTTCATTTCCCATGGCTCCCCCATGCTCGCCCTGCAACCCGGCGCCAGCGGCCCTGCCCTCGCCCGCCTCGCCTCCGAACTGAAACGCCCGGATGCGATCGTCGTGGTGTCGGCCCACTGGGAAAGCGAAGCGTTGCGGGTGATGAGTAGCTCCCGGCCGGAAACCTGGCACGACTTCGGCGGTTTCCCTGCCGAGCTCTATCAGGTGCAGTACGCGGCGCCCGGCAGCCCAAAACTGGCCGAGTCCATCGTGCAGCACCTGCGAGCGTCCGGCCTGGACGCGCAGGCCGATGAGCGCCGGCCCTTCGACCATGGCAGCTGGGTTCCGCTGTCTTTGCTCTACCCCAGCGCCGATATTCCGGTGGTGCAGGTTTCCCTGCCCAGCCGCCAGGGCCCGGGCCTGCAAGTACGGGTAGGCGAAGCGCTGGCCGCGCTGCGCGAGCAGAACGTACTGCTGATCGGCTCGGGCAGCATCACCCACAACCTGGGCGAGCTCGACTGGCGCTCCACCGGCGACGAAGCGGCGCCCTGGGCGTTGGAGTTTCGCGACTGGATGGTCGAACGCTTGCGCGAAGACGACCTGGCTGCACTGCTCGACTACCGCCGCCAGGCGCCCTACGCGCGGCGCAACCATCCCAGCGAAGAACACCTGCTACCGCTGTTCTTCGCCCGCGGCGCCGGCGGCACCTTTGCCATCGAGCACCAGGGGTTCACCCTGGGCGCGCTGGGCATGGACATCTACCGCTTCGGCTGAAGCAAGCGCTCCAGCGTACTGAGCAGCACCTGCACCTTGGTGACCGACTCCTGATACTCGGCCTGCCAGGCCGAGTCAGCGACGATGCCGCCACCGCCCCAGCAACTGATCACGCCGTCCTTGGCCAGCAGGCTGCGAATGGCGATGGAGCTGTCCATCTCGCCGCGCACGTCCAGGTACAGCAGTGAACCGCAGTAAGGGCCGCGTCGCGTCGGCTCGAGTTCGTCGATGATCTGCATCGCGCGGATCTTCGGCGCACCGGTTATGGAACCGCCCGGAAATGCACCCAGCAGCAGGTCCAACGCGTCCTTGTCAGCGGCCAGCTCACCAGTCACCGCGCTGACCAGGTGATGCACGTTCGGATAGCTTTCCAGCGCGAACAGTTCGGGCACGCGCACCGAGCCAGTACGGCAGGTGCGCCCCAGGTCGTTGCGCAGCAGATCGACGATCATCAGGTTCTCGGCACGATCCTTGGGGCTGGCGAGCAGCACCTGGGCGTTGTGCGCATCTTCCCTTTCGTCGCGCCCGCGTGGCTGGGTGCCCTTGATCGGCCGCGTCTCCACCTGCCCGCCACTGACACGGATGAAGCGCTCAGGCGACAGGCTGAGCAAGGCGCCGCCACCCGGCAGGCTCAGGTAACCGGAGAAAGGCGTCGGGCAAGCCGCCCGCAACGCACCATAGGCCTGCCAGGCATCGCCCTGATAAGGCGCCTGGAAGCGCTGCGCATAGTTGACCTGATAGCAGTCACCCGAGGCGATGTAGGCCTGGATACGGCCGATGGCCTCGGCGTAGCGTTGCTGGTCGATACTCGCCTGAAACGGCGCCAGCAACGCGAAGGGCGCCTGCTCCTGGGGCTCGCCCGGCGGCTGTTCGAACAACGCCAGCAGGCGCGCCTGCTCGGCCGCTGGCAACGCGGGGTGGAACACCAACTGGCTGGTACGCGCCTGATGGTCGCTGATCAGCGCCCATCCATACAGGCCGAATACTGCGTCGCCAAAGCTCAGATCATCACGGGCCTGCTCAGGCAGCGCTTCGATACGGCGACCGAAATCGTAGGCCAGGTAACCGAGCAGGCCGCCGGCGAACGGCAGTTCGATACCCGGCGGCATTTCGGCAAGCCCGAATGCCGCGAGCTGCTCACGCAAGCGCGCGAAGAACGCGGCGCCCGACTCCCCCTGCCCTGGCGCCAGCTCGGCCAGTGGCCAGGCGCTGAGCAGATCGAAGCGCCCACGCGCGGCCACCGGCCGGCCGGCATCCAGCAACACCGCACCGGGCGCGTGGCGTACCGCCTGGAAATACACGGCAGGATCGGCCTGATACGGCAGGCCATGGACAAGACAGGTAGGCATTCAGGGCATCACGAAAACGAGGACGGCCGATTGTAGAGCCGCTGGCAGGTTCGTCCTAGGGGCGATTGCCGCCTCCGGGCCTGGAAAACGGCATTGCAGGCCCCAGAAACGACTCGGGGGAGCCATTGGCTCCCCCGAATCAGTGCTGAACGAACCGATCAGTCTTCGCGATAACGACGCAGCTTCAACGGCTTGCCGGCAACGCGAGTGTCCTTGAGCTTGCCGAGCAGGCGCTCCAGGCCCTCTTCCGGCAGTTCCACCAGGCTGAAGCTCTCACGGATCTGAATACGACCGATCGCCTCACGGGCCAGGCCACCCTCGTTGAGAATCGCGCCCAGCAGGTTCTTGGCAGCGATGCCGTCACGGGCGCCCAGTGCGGTGCGGCAGCGTGCACGGCCTTCAGCCAGCGGCATCGGCGCACGACGCTCACGCGGCTCACCGCTGCGCTCGCCATCACGCTCACGACGCTCGCGGGGTGCGCCACCGACGCCCGGCACCAGCGGCTGCTCGCGCTCGACGCTGGCCAGATCCAGGGCCTGGCCATTGGTGGCCTTCTTCAGCAGCGCAGCGGCCAGGGCACGCGGGCTGCAACCGATGTCGGCGGTCAGGCGGTCGAGCAGATCGCCATGGCTGGCTTCGGCGTCGGCAACCAGTGGCGCCAGGCTGTTGGTGAGCTTCTTGATGCGCGCATCCAGCACTTGCTGGGCGTTGGGCAGCTTGACCTCGCCAACCTTCTGGCCGGTCACGCGCTCGATCACCTGCAGCATGCGGCGCTCGCGCGGGGTCACCAGCAGCAGCGCACGGCCATCGCGACCGGCACGGCCGGTACGACCGATACGGTGCACGTAGGACTCCGGGTCGTACGGCATGTCGACGTTGAACACGTGGGTGATGCGCGGCACGTCGATACCACGGGCGGCGACGTCGGTAGCCACGACGATGTCCAGGCGGCCATCTTTGAGCGACTCGATGACACGCTCACGCTGGTTCTGAGCGATGTCGCCGTTCAACGCAGCGGCCTTGAAGCCCTTGGCTTCCAGCGCAGCGGCCAGGTCCAGGGTGGCCTGCTTGGTGCGTACGAAGGCGATCAGCGCGTCGAATTCCTCGACTTCCAGCAGACGCAGCACGGCGTTGGTCTTCTGATCGGCGTGGATCATCAGGTGCGCCTGCTCGATGCGCGAGACGGTCTGGGTCTTGGCGGCGATCTTGATGTGCTGCGGCTCGCGCAGGTGCTTCTCGGCGATGGCGCGGATCGAGTGCGGCAGGGTCGCGGAGAACAGCACGCTCTGACGGCTTTCGGGCATGGCCTCGAAGATCACTTCGAGGTCGTCCATGAAGCCCAGCTTGAGCATTTCGTCGGCTTCGTCGAGTACCAGGTACTGGATGGTCGACAGCACTTTCTCGTCACGACGCAGGTGATCGACCAGACGGCCCGGGGTAGCGACGATGACCTGTGCGCCCTGACGAATGGCCTTGAGCTGCGGGCCCATCGGTGCGCCACCGTAGACGGCGACCACGTTCAGGCCTGGCATCTGCTTGGAATAGGTTTCGAACGCCGTGGCAACCTGCAGAGCGAGCTCGCGGGTCGGGGCGAGAATCAGCGCCTGGGGCTCACGCTTGGCCGGGTCGATCTTCGACAGAATCGGCAACGCGAATGCGGCGGTCTTGCCGGTACCGGTCTGCGCCTGGCCGATCATGTCCTGGCCGGAGAGGATCACCGGAATGGCTTGCGACTGAATGGGCGACGGCTCTTCGTAACCGACGGCGGTCAGCGCGGCGAGAATATTGGAATGAAGTCCGAGTGCGGCGAAGCCGCCGATTTCCTGGGTCATGGGTCTGCCTCTGAGTGCATCCGCAAAGACCCATGTTCCAAAGCTGCGCATGCCATGTAGGACCTTGTGGGTCACCCTGGCAGCCTGGTCGGCGGGGATTTGCGAAAACGTGGTGGAAAGTGAATCGTCAAGATAGCCCGCTTGGCGGACTGGCTGCCGGAAAGCTTCCGGGCGAGTTGCACGACTTGAACGTGGCCATGAATTGGCCGGCGCGTACTATACCGGAATTCATACAGACGTGTGAGCTTTTTCACACAATAAAATGGGTGAAGCGCAGGCAACAGCGGCTCGCGACGGTATGCCGCAGGTGCCTGCGTTCTGATCGAACGGTCAGCCTCTGCTGGTGAGCTGCGATTCGATAGCGGCCTTGTCGACGACCGACCAGACTTCGGCGACCTTGCCGTCGCGAAAGGCGTAGAACACGTTTTCGCTGAAGGCCACCCTGCGGCCATTGACCGGCACATCGAGAAAGCGGCCTTTCGGGGTGCAGTGAAAGTCCAGGCGACTGGCAATCATCGACTCCTCGCAGGTCAGCAGGCGGATGTTGAACTGCAGATCGGGAATGTCCTGGTAATCGCGCTCGAGCATTTCACGATAACCACTCAACCCCACGCGCCGGCCGTTATGCACCACATCGTCCTGCACGAACTGCCCAAGGTTCGCCCAGTCCTGCCGATTGAGGCAGTCGATATAGGCGCGATACACCGTGGGAAGGTCTTGTTCGGTCATGACAGGGCTCCGTCGCGAGGGCTTGAGGGACTCGCCTGCCCAGACGACCGCGGACGGCGCGCTGAGCAGGCAAGGCTCTAAAGGGACAGTGCCGCTGACGGTTAATTCCTAGCTCGCCATCCGTATGGCGTCGATCAACGGCTGCAGCGAATAGCCGAGCTGCGCCTGCAGGGCCTGGGCACGCTGGCTCACCGCTTCGCGGTCGAACGCCTGATCCAGCTCGGCCGGCACCAGCACCACCACGTTGCCCTCCACCACCGGGCATTCCCAATAATGGCGGTGATAGAGGCCGCGCAGCAGAGCAGCGCCCAGCGGTTTACCGTCATCACCGGCCCACTGGTTGATGATCAGCCAGCCGCCCGGGTTGAGCTTGGCCCGGCAGTCGTCGAGAAAGCGCCAGGCCAGATGGCCGACACCGGGGCCGGTGTCGGTATACAGATCGACGAAGATCAGGTCCGCGGTTTCCGCGCTGGGCAGCAACTGCATGGCGTCGCCGATGCGCACCGTCAGGCGCGGATCGTCTTCCAGCCCCAGGTACTGCATGGCCAGGCGCGGCACGTCCGGACGCAGCTCGATGGTTTCGACATCGTCGAGCGGCAGGAAGCGCAGGCAGGCCTGGGTCAGGGTGCCGGCGCCCAGGCCCAGGAACAACGCGCTCTCCGGCGCTTCATGACACAGCGCACCGACGAACATCGCGCGGGTGTAGTCGTATTCCAGCCAACTGGGATCGGCGGTGAACACGCAGCTCTGCTCGATCGCCTCGCCGAACTCGAGAAACCGGTATTCACCGATCTCGACCACACGGATCACCCCGAAGGCGTCATGCACCTCGGCCAGTACCACTTCGTCCTTCATCTCCTCCACCGGAGGCAAGCCAGGCATGCGCAGATTCTCCACCGTCGCGTTCCCCGGCTCAGGCCGGGCTAGAAAGCGATTGTCGGCGATGGGGCGCGCTCAGGTCACGCGCTAAATGCCTGGGGCTTTTGCCGGGAGGCATGCTCGGCCAGGCGCGGTGATCGGTTACCATGGCCAATCGCCAACAAGAGAAGCCGCCATGAGTCAGCCCTGGAGCCCCGACAGCTGGAGAAGCCACCCCATCCAGCAACAACCTCAGTACCCGGACGCCGCGAAACTCGCCCAGGTCGAGCAGACCCTGGCCAGCTTTCCGCCCCTGGTGTTCGCCGGCGAGGCACGCGAGCTGCGCAAGCAGTTCGCCGAGGTGACCCAGGGCCGCGCGTTCCTGCTGCAGGGCGGCGACTGCGCCGAGAGCTTCGCCGAGTTCAGCGCCGCGAAGATTCGCGACACCTTCAAGGTGCTGCTGCAAATGGCCATCGTGATGACCTTTGCCGCCGGTTGCCCGGTGGTGAAGGTCGGACGCATGGCAGGCCAGTTCGCCAAGCCGCGCTCGGCCAATGACGAGACTCTCGACGGCGTCACCCTGCCCGCCTACCGCGGCGATATCGTCAATGGCATCGGCTTCGACGCGGCCAGCCGTGCACCCGATCCGCAGCGACTGCTGCAGGCCTACCACCAGTCCACCGCTTCGCTGAACCTGCTGCGCGCCTTTGCCCAGGGCGGCTTCGCCGACCTGCATCAGGTGCATCAGTGGAACCTGGATTTCATCGCCAACTCGGCGCTGGCCCAGAAGTACCACCAACTGGCCGACCGTATCGACGAAACCCTGGCCTTCATGCGCGCCTGTGGTATGGACAGCGCGGCCCAGGTACGCGAGACCAGCTTCTTCACCGCCCATGAAGCGCTGCTGCTCAATTACGAAGAAGCCTTCGTGCGCCGCGACAGCCTGACCGGCGATTTCTACGACTGCTCGGCGCACATGCTGTGGATCGGCGACCGCACCCGCCAGGTGGACGGCGCCCATGTCGAATTCCTGCGCGGGGTGGGCAACCCGATCGGCGTCAAGGTCGGCCCGAGCATGACCGACGAGGACCTGATCCGCCTGATCGACATCCTCAATCCGGACAACGACCCAGGGCGCCTCAACCTGATCGTGCGCATGGGCGCCGACAAGGTCGAGGCCGGCCTGCCGCGGCTGATCCGCACCGTGCAGCGCGAAGGCCGCCAGGTGCTGTGGAGCAGTGACCCGATGCACGGCAACACCATCAAGGCGTCGAGTGGCTACAAGACCCGGGATTTTGCGCAAATCCTCGCCGAGGTACGGCAGTTCTTCGCCGTGCACCACGCCGAGGGCAGCTATGCCGGCGGCATCCATATCGAGATGACCGGCCAGGACGTGACCGAGTGCATCGGCGGCGCCAAGCCGATCACCGAGGCCGGCCTGTCGGATCGTTATCACACCCACTGCGACCCCCGGATGAACGCCGACCAGTCCTTGGAACTGGCATTCATGATCGCCGAAACGCTCAAGCAGGTACGCCGCTGAGCAGCACGTTAACCTGAACCGAGCGGACCGACGGGCGGTCTTCAGAACAGGGCCTCGGTGCGTTTGTCGATGCGAGGCCCATCACTCGATAGAAGGAGTCGCACATGCCCTGGTATGCCTGGTTGATCCTGATTCTGGCGATCGGCTCCATCGTCGGTGGCCTGCTGATGTTGCGCGACAGTGCCAAGAAGCTGCCGCTCAGTGATGAGCAGCTCAAGCGCATTCACGAACGCGAAGTCGAGCAGACCGCCAAGGATGCGCAAGATCGCTGATCACGCCTGCACAAACTGATCCCGCCGCCCTGTAGACTGCGCCTCCACCCCGGAGGCGCAATGCCGTTATTACCCCGCCTGTTACTGCCCGGCTGCCCGCTATTGGCGGGTACGTTCATGGGCGACATCCAGCCCATCGGCATTCTTTGCGCCTGCCTGTTCATCGCGCTGGTACTGGCACCGGCAAACTTGCCCCAATCGCTGTGGAGCACGCTGGTGATGGTCGCCAGCGTACTGCTGGCAGCTCACCTGCTGCCTGGTTTTCAGCCTTGGGAAATTGCCCAGCCGCAGCGCATCAGCACCGATGCAGCGCCTTATCTGCTAAGGCTGTCATGGGACAAGCTGCTGGTGGGTTGCACCCTGCTCGCCTGGTGGCTGGGCTTGCCGCCAAGACCGCTGCACAGGCCCGCCTGGATCGCGCCGACATTCATCATTACGCTGCTGGCGGTGCCGGGCCTGGCAATGCTACTGGGCGTGGTCGCCTGGCAACCGAAATGGCCAGGCATACTCGGCGCCTGGCTGGCCATCAATCTGGTCGTCGCGGTACTGGCCGAAGAACTGCTGTTTCGCGGCCTGCTGCAGCCACACCTGATCCGCTGGCTGGGCGCGTGGCCGGGACTGCTGCTGACGGCGGCGCTGTTCGGCGCCGTGCATATGCCCTTCAGCCCGACCTTTGCAGCCGTGGCCGCTGTTGCGGGCCTGGGCTATGGCTTGGTCATGCAGATCAGCGGCCGGCTAAGCCTGGCAATCGCCCTGCATGGGCTGGTCAACCTGATGCATTTCACCTTGCTGAGCTACCCACTGCGTATCGCCTGAGAAGCGACGGCTCGGAACTTAACGGCGAAACTCGAACTGCAGCTCGGCACCTTCCACGGCATTCCAGTATTCGGAACCCAGCTCGCCGGTCAGCAGCTTGCCGCTGACCTGGAAGGGATTGGGCGAGGATTTCCGTTCCTCGAAGAACGCCGGCAGGATTGGCGGTACACCATCGGTGGCAGCCTTGTCCTCGGCATCCAGCGCAGCGGCCAGCTCTGGAGGCAGGCTCAGGTCCAGTTTGGTCTTGGGTGGGGTTTGCGCGACCTTTTGAGCTTTATCGGGCTTGGCGCGCTGCACGGTCTTTTTCGGCTCGGCAGGCGCAGGCTTCTGCACCGCCTCAGGCTGCGGCTCGGCGGCCTGTGGCTTTACCGCCGGCGCCCCCTGCACAGCCGTTGGCTCGGGCTCGACTGGCTGCACCGGCTTGGCGGGCTCGACGGCCACTGCCGGCTCACTGTTCTTGCGCGGCACATCCTTGCCCTGCTCATCGGAACCACAGGCACTCAGCAGCACGGCAACACACAGCGGCAACAACAGATGGCGCATCGAAATCCTCGCATCGGTTCATGTAACTCAGTAACCCAGCATTCTAAAACGACTGAGCGATAACGCCAGCCAGTCTGCCGAATGGCTACACCGCCCGTCGCCCTATCACCCTTAACGCTCTGGCAACCGGCGCAATTCGGCCTCCACATCCAGGCCAGGATGCTCGGCCTGCAGTTGCTCGAGGCGCTGCCGCGCCTGCTCTGTCTCACCACGTTCGCGCAGGCCGGCAATCTTGCGGAGCGCGGCCAGCACGTCGGCGGACGGCGGTGCGGCTTCCGCCGCCAGACGTGCCATGACCCGCGGCGCCTCGCTCATCTCGGCCATCGGAGCCGGGCTGGCAGGCGCCTGCAAGGCCATGGGCGCCTGACGCTGCATCGAGGCCGGCGGTGCGTCGTAGCGACCTGGCGCTTGTTCGAGGGTCTGCAGGCTCAGCCCGAGCCCTACGCCCACAACAGCCAGGCATCCAAGAGCCGCTGACCAGCGGCGGCTAGCCGAGGCATCACCCAGCGTGCGACGCAGCCGCGCCCAGAAACCCTCAGGCTGACGACGTTTACTCGCGGCCGCATCGGCAGCGGCGGCAAGGATTCGCGCGTCCAGCGCGGGGCCAGGCTGCTCGCGGCTGTGCTCACGGACGTGACGCAGCAAAGGCTCGTCGTGATCGTTCATGGTGATACCTCTTCGGCCGTGCTGAGCAGGCGGCGCATCTTCTGCAACGCGTAGCGCAGGCGGCTCTTTACCGTTTCTGCCGGCGTGCGGGTCAGCTCGGCAATCTCATGCAGTTCAAGGTCGGCGTGGGCGCGCAGCAAGAAAACCTCGCGCTGCTCGGCCGGCAAGTCGGCGAGCGCCGCCTGGATGCGCGCCTGATCCTGGCTGAGGCTGAGCTGCCGCTCGGGATCCGGCTCGTCCATGGCCTGGTCGTGCAACTGCTCGTCGAAGACCTCCTCGCGCAGCAGGCGTTTGCCCTGCTTGCGCCAGTGATCGATCAGGCGATTACGGGCGATCTGATACAGCCAGGTCTTGAACAGCACCGCCGCTTCGCGCTGCACCGATTCGCTGCGAATCAGGCTCATCCAGGTTTCCTGGAACACTTCTTCGGCGACCGCTTGATCGCCGCACAAGCCCATCAGAAAGCGAAACAGCCCGAGGCGATGGCGCTCGTAGAGTTGCGTGAAAGCTGCAGCGTCTCCGGCCCGGTAGCGACGCAACAGGTCGGCGTCGCTGGGCTCGGCGTTAGAGGGATGGACAGTCACACTCACTCGGCTCCGGAGGTGCGGGAGTCGCCAGTTTGCAGGCTTTGCGCCAGTTCCACCAGTTGCACGAATTCGCTGCGCAGGCCGAACGGATCATCGCCACGGCTGCCCCGTGCCAACGCTGCGGTAGCCGCCCAGCCGAAGTCACCGGTGTAACGGCCGCCGCTCAATTGCTGGGCGAACGCAGCAACGGCGGCGGCGAAGCGCAGGTCCTCGCTGGCCTTGGCGATTGGCGCGACGGACGCCGGTGCTTCGATGGCAGTCTCCAGCAGTTGGCTGTCGTTGCGCTCCGGTGCCTTGTAGCGGATGCGCAGCCAGGCCAGCTCGCCGGCTGCCGATGCCGATGCCGCGGGCGACGCCTGGCGATAGCGCAGCGGCTCCAGCCAGCCGGGGTTGCCCACCGGGACGATTTCGTAGAGCGCCGTCACGCTGTGCCCGGCGCCGATATCCCCCGCATCGACCTTGTCGTTACTGAAGTCCTCGCGCCTCAACGCGCGGTTCTCGTAACCGAGCAGGCGGTACTCGCTGACCTGGGCCGGGTTGAATTCGACCTGAATCTTCACGTCCCGCGCCACGGTGGCCAGGGTCGAGCTGAGCTGCTCGACCAGCACCTTGCGCGCCTCACGCAGATTATCGATATAGGCGTAGTTGCCGTCGCCGGCATCGGCCAACTGCTCCATCAACTGATCGTTGTAGTTGCCCGTGCCGAAGCCCAGGGTGGTCAGCGAGATACCGGTCTTGCGCTTGTCGGCCGCCAGCGCCTTGAGGCTTTCGAAATCGCTGACACCAACATTGAAGTCGCCATCGGTGGCCAGCAGGATGCGGTTGATGCCGCCACTGATGAAACCCTTTTGCGCCTGCTGATAAGCCAACTGGATGCCCGACTCACCCGCCGTCGAACCACCAGCGCGCAATTGCTCGATGGCCGCACGGATCTGCGCTTTTTGCGAGCCGGCAGTCGGTTCCAGAACCACGCTGGAATCGCCGGCGTAGACCACCAGCGAGACGCGATCCCGGGTACGCAACTGGTCCACCAGTAACTTCAGCGTACTCTGCACCAACGGCAGGCCGTCGGGACGATCCATGGAGCCCGACACATCGACGAGAAACACCAGATTGGCGGCCGGTAGTTGCTCGACCTGCCTGTCCGACGCCTTGATGGCGATGCGCAGCAGGCGACTTTGCGGGTTCCACGGCGTGACGGCCAGTTCGCTGCTGACCCCGAACGGCGCACTGCCGGTGGGCAAGGGATAGGCGTAGGGAAAGTAATTGACCAGCTCCTCCAGGCGCACGGCCTCGGCCGGCGGCAAGCGCCCCTCGTTCAGGAACCGGCGGACGTTGGCGTAGCTGCCCGTGTCGACGTCGATGCTGAAGGTCGATACCGGCGCCTCGGCGACCGACTGCACGGGGTTGGCGAGCAGGCGCTGATATTGCTCGCGGCTGGCTTCGGGCGGCGGCGCGTACAGGTGTTCACGGGCGACCGGCGCGGCCAGACGCGTCATCATCGGCGCCGGGACGATGGCTGGCGCCACCACGGACGTTTCGCCAACCTGTATCGGATGGGCCGGCGCTGAATCGGTAGACGGAGCATTGCAGGCTGCAAGGGACAGCAAAAGGCTGCCGGCAATGCTGTAGGACACGAACGGGGAACGGCTGCGCATGATGCTTCTCCTGGATCGAAAGAGCGCTTCGATCCAGTAGACGCAGGCGACCGGGTATTCGGGTTAACCGGATGCGAGCCGCGTCAGCTCGCCTCCTGACACAGCTGAGTGGCCAGCATGCCCAGGGTCATCAGCGCGCGCTCCGCCTCGCGGTTCCACGGAATGCCGCAATTGATGCGCACGCAGTGGTTGAACTGCTCGGTATTACTGAAGATCAGCCCCGGCGCGATACTGATGCCCTGCTGCAGGGCGCTGATATGCAGATCCTTGGTATTGACCCGTGCCGGCAAGCTCACCCAGAGGATGAAGCCGCCGTTGGGCCGGGTAATCTGCGTGCCTTCCGGGAAGAACTGCTGGATGGCCAACTGGAAGGCGCTGAGGTTCTTGCGGTACTCCTGGCGGATATGCCGCAGGTGGCGGTCGTAGCCGCCGTTCTCAAGATACGCCGCCACCGCCATCTGGGTAACGCTGCACGCCGAATGAGTGGTGAACATCTGTAGGCGCTGCACTTCGTCATGGTACTTGCCGGCGATGATCCAGCCGATCCGCACGCCGGGCGACAGGGTTTTCGAGAAACTCGAGCAGTACACCACGCGGCCTTCCAGATCGCTGGCCTTGAGCGCCTTGGTGCGGCCCTGCTCGAACATCAGCTCGCCGTAGATATCGTCCTCGACGATCTGGATGTCGAAGTCGCTGGCCAGGCGCAGCAACTGTTTCTGCCGGGCCTCGGGAATGGTGCCGCCTAGGGGATTGCTCAGCCGCGCGGTCAGCACCAGCGCCTTGATCGGCCACTGGCTGGCCGCCAGTTGCAGGGCCTCGACGCTGATCCCGGTGGTCGGGTCGCTGGGAATCTCGATGACCTTGAGGCCCAGCAGGTCGGCCAGTTGCAGCAAGCCGTAGTAGGTCGGCGACTCGGTGGCGATCAGGTCGCCGGGGCGCGTCAGCACGCGCAGGCTCATTTGCAGGGCATCGACGCAACCGTGGGTAATCACCACCTCGGAAGGATCGACCAGCACACCGGCATCGCGCATGCGGATCGCCACCTGGCGGCGCAGCGGCTCGAAGCCCGGGCTGAACATATAGCTGAAGGCGCGCGGGCTCTGGAAGCGGGTGACCTTGGCGAGCTGCTGATGCAGCGCCCGCACCGGCAGGTAATCGACGTGGGGCACCGCTGCACCGAGCGGAAACACACCTTCGCGACGCGCCTCGCCGAGCACCTGATTGATGATACTGCTGCGCGTCACCAGACCGGGCCGTTCGACCCGGGCGATGTCCGGCGTATCGGCGGTCAGTGCCGGCGTCTGGTGCACGTAGAAACCGGATTGCGGGCGGGCGCGAATCAGCCCGAGATCCTCCAGGTTGGCGTAGGCCTGCAGCACCGTGGCATGGCTGACGCTGAGCTGCGCGCTCATCTTGCGTACCGAAGGCACCCGCTCACCGGGCTGATAGACGCCGCGGCGGATATCATCCGCCAGCTGTTGAGCGATACGTTGGTAAAGCAACAGATTGGTCATGGCCGTCTCTTCCCGGTACTGAACCATAACAGTACTCCATCAAAATGTTTCTGTACCGGTACAGCCCTGAAATATCTCGACGATACACTCAGCTCACAGGCAATAAAAAGGTTCTTCACGGATTGCCGGGAAAGTCATTCTTGATCTTCATAAAGAAGAATTCGCTGTCCCGGTAGCCGTAAGCCATCCGTTTGATGACCTTGATCCGGTTGTTAATCCCTTCTAGCTGACCCGTGTGCATGGGCCAGCGCA
>NZ_MSXW01000007.1 GCF_001945445.1 Pseudomonas sp. PA27(2017) | reverse complement strand
GGGTCGCGGCTCCTACGCGACCGTGGATGCACTACCAATCATGTAGGAGCGTCGCCCCGGCGCGAAAGCGATGGTGGCCTTGCTGCAAGGCCAGCGTCGTACGTGCGATTCGCCGCGGGGTCGCGGCTCCTACGCGGTCGCGGATGCACCACCAATCGAGTAGGAGCGTCGCCCTCGGCGCGAACGATGGTGGCCTTGCTGCGAGAACCGGGGTCGTAGGTGCGATTCGCCGCGGGTCGCGGCTCCTACAGGGATTCTCGGACACTGCTTGCGCCGTCTTGCTATGAATTAGCACTCGGATGCGTGCGACCTGACGCTTCGATCAGCCAGATTCGCCGTTTGGCGCTGATCTTCAGGCGCAGGGTGAGCATCAACGCGGCGCAGGTCAGGCCGACGATCAGGCCTTCCCACAATCCTGCCGGGCCGCTGGCGGGGCCGAACAGGTCGGTCAGGCCGAGCACATAGCCGACTGGCAGGCCAATACCCCAATAGGCGAACAGCGTCATGATCATGGTCGCCCGGGTGTCCTGATAGCCACGCAATGCACCTGCGGCCGTGACCTGGATGGCATCGGAGAACTGGAACAGCGCCGCATAGACGATCAGGCTCGCCGCCAGGGCGATGACCTCGGTTGCCGGCGTGTAGATCGCGGCAATGTCCTCGCGTAGCAACAACATGCAGCTCGCCGATACACAGGCGTACGCAAGGGCGGTGACCATGCTCACGCCGGCGGCGAAGCGCGCGTCACGCGGGGCGCCGCGGCCCAGCGCCTGGCCGATGCGAACGGTGGCGGCCATGCCGATGGAGTAGGGGATCATGAACACCAGCGAGGCGAAGTTCAGGGCGATCTGGTGGCCGGCCACCACGGTAGCGCCCAGGCTGCCGATCAGCAGGGCGATCACCGAAAAGATGCTGGCCTCGGCAAATACCGAAATGCCAATAGGCATGCCGATACCCAGCAAGCGCTTGATCGGCGCCCAGCGTGGCGGCTCGAAGCGGCGCAGTGGCGTGGTTTGCCGATAGGCCGAGGCGCGCCGAACCCAGACGATCATCGCCAGCAGCATGAAGGCCATCACGCCCGCCGTGGCCCAGCCGCAGCCCACGCTACCAAGCGGCGGGATGCCGAGCTTGCCGTAGATCAGCACGTAGTTGAGGGGGATGTTCAGTAGCAGGCCGAGCAAGCCGATCACCATGCTTGGCCGTGTGCGGCCCATGCCGTCGCTGTAGCAGCGCAGCACGTGATACAGCGCCACGCAGGGAAAACCGAAGGCCACGCCGTGCAGGTAGCCCATGGCAGGTTCGATCAGGTCTTCATCGACTTTCATCACGCGCAGGGCGAATTCCGCGTTCCACAACAAAACGCCCGCCACACTGCCGACAGCCAGCGCCAACCACAGCGCCTGGCGCACCAGCGGGCCGATCTCGTCGAGTTGCCCGGCACCGAAACGCTGCGCCACCTTCGGCGTAGTGGCCAGCAGGATGCCGGTCATCAGCAGGAACACCGGCACCCAGATCGAGTTGCCCAGGGCCACGGCGGCCAGGTCGCGGGCGCTGAAGCGGCCGGACATCACGGTATCGACGAAGCCGATCGAGGTGTACGCCAGTTGCGCGACGATGATCGGCAGGGCAAGGGCGAGCAGCGTGCGCAGTTCGGCGCGCACCCGCTGCAGGCGGGATTGGGCAGGCATGACAAGGTTCACAGGGCAGAGAAAACCGTGCAGTTTACGCGCTGACGGCTCGGTCAGGAAAGGCGCAGCGGCGCGCTTGCAGGTAGAATGCCTGACGGTTTGTGGAGAACTGCCATGCGCATAGTCGCCGACGAAAACATTCCCCTGCTCGACGAGTTTTTCGCCGGTTTCGGCGAGATTCATCGCTTGCCTGGCCGCGCCATCGACCGTGCGGCAGTCGCCGATGCCGAGTTGCTGCTGGTGCGTTCGGTCACGCCCGTCGACCGCGCGCTGCTGCGGTGCAGCCCGGTGCGTTTCGTCGGTACCTGCACCATCGGCACCGATCACCTGGATCTCGACTACTTCAGCGACGCCGGCATCGCCTGGAGCAGCGCGCCGGGCTGCAACGCCCGTGGGGTGGTCGACTACGTGCTGGGCAGCCTGCTGGTGCTCGGCGAGCGCCTTGGCGCCGATCTGGCGCAGCGTACCTATGGCGTGGTCGGTGCCGGGCAGGTGGGCGAACGGCTGATCAGGGTATTGCGCGCCCTGGGGTGGCGGGTGCTGGTGTGCGATCCGCCCCGGCAGCGCAGCGAAGGCGGCGATTATGTGAGCCTGCAGCAGATCGTCGAGCAGTGCGACGTGATCAGCCTGCACACTCCGCTGGCCCGGGATGGCGAGTTCGCCACCCGGCACCTGATCGACGCCGAGGTGCTGGAGCGGCTGCGTCCGGGTACCTGGTTGATCAATGCCAGCCGCGGGGCGGTGCTCGACACCACGGCGCTACGTGCGTATTTGCAGAGTGGCGCCGATCTTCACGTGGTGCTGGACGTCTGGGAAGGCGAGCCGCTGGTCGATCTCGAACTGGCCGCGCTGTGCCATATCGCCACGCCGCACATCGCCGGCTACAGCCTGGACGGCAAGCTGCGGGGCACCGCGCAGATCTACCAGGCGTTTTGCCTTCATCAGGGCATCGAGCCGACGATTTCGCTGGAGTCGTTGACGCCGCCACGCTGGCTGCCGCGCCTGAGCATCGCCGCGGGCAGCGACCCCGCCTGGGCGCTGGCCACGGTGTGCCGGGCGATCTACGACCCGCGCCGTGACGATGCCGATTTGCGCCGCAGCCTGGTGGTGGACGAGCAGGCGCGCAAGGCCGGCTTCGACCTGCTGCGCAAGCGCTATCCGATGCGGCGTGAGATAGAAGGACTGGAGGTCGAGCTGCGCGGCGTGGACGAGCCGCTGGGGGCGCTGATCAGCGCGCTGGGCGCGCGCGTGATCAACGTGGCATAGCGAGGCCTGCGCAGTGTCAGCTAGCGGTGTCCTGCTGGCTGGCTGCGGCGGCCTTGTCGAGCTCGCTGCATGCTTGCTGGATCATGCTTTCGGTAATCGGAATTTCCCGACCATTAGGGTCGATGAGTGCGCCATGGGCGAGCTCACAGGATGTATCGGACTGCGGTGCGTGCTGCTTGTCAGTGCTGCTCATTATGGTCTCCTCATCAGGTGGGGCGCATTGCCGAAGGCGACGACTTCATTAGTGATGGGGGCATCCCAATATGGCTTCAACCGTGCCCAGCCATACTGTCGCAAAAAATTACCGGATAAAGAAGAGACACCGTCGAACGGTTTGGCCATGAAAGGAGGCAATGCGTGCTGAGAACGGGATTATTGCTGCTGGGCTGCCTGCTGAGCCTGCAAGTGGCAGCCATCGAGCCGGCCGAACTGGTGAGCGGGGCACGCGAGCAGATCGGCGTGACCCTCTCATACGATCCCGCCTACCGGCGCATCGGCTATCCCGGTGGAGACGTGCCGATGCAAACCGGGGTGTGCACCGACGTGGTCATCCGTGCCTTACGCTTGCAGGGCCTGGATCTGCAGAAGGCGGTGCACGAGGACATGGCGGCGAACTTCTCGGCATACCCGAAACAGTGGGGTCTCAAGCGCCCGGATCGCAACATCGACCACCGCCGCGTGCCCAATCTGATGACCTGGTTCCGGCGCCAGGGCATGGCGCTGCCCGTCGTACGCGAGGCTGATGCTTATCGAGCCGGGGATATCGTCACCTGGGATCTGGGCCGTGGGCAGACCCACATCGGCATCGTTTCCGATCGGCTGTCCGCAGCGGGCGAACCGCTTATCCTGCACAACATCGGCGCCGGTACGCGGGAAGAGGCCATCCTGTTTCGCTTTCCCATCACCGGCCATTACCGCTTCACGCCAGGCTAGCTGCACAAACGACGAAGCCCCGCGCCTTGTGGGCAGCGGGGCTTCGGTTGGAGCGGCAATCAGGCGTGGTGGTAGCTGATGACGCTGTCCTGCTCCTTGAGCACCTTGCGCATCTCCGCCGGAATGTTGCCAGCTCTGACGGCCAGCTCCAGGCGGATGTCTTCGAGGCTCTGAGCAAAAGCGTTCGAATCGTTGATCTGCAGTTTCTGCAAGACCCGGCTGTAGGCGGTGGTGTCCGCTTCATCGATCAGGGAAAGAACGATGCTACCGTCCGGGCGAGGCCGACTGAAGGTGGCACGTAGTGGGGCGAATAGCTTCTCGACAAGCTGTCGATTACCATTTTCCATTGACGAACTCCAGTTTACGTAGGAACCCCTATGAGTGACTGGAAATCATTTAGTTCGACGATGGCTGCTTTTTCGCGCCCTTATAGTGATGAATTTCGCATTTGTTTCGATATTCAGCGACGCAGCGCCTTGCGCGTACGCTCGATCACGCCTGGCAGCGTGTCGGCGCTGTACTGGCCGGGGTAGAGGCGCTGGGTGTGCTGAGCCACACCGGTGTGGTCGACCACGGTGAAGCTGAAGCTGCCCTTGCGTGCCGCCAGAATATGGCAAGCCAGCGGGGCGAATGCGTTTGAAAGGGTATGGATAGCGGTCTGGATTTGTTGAGTGGTATTCATATTCGGGTGTTTCCTGTACTGCAGGCGCATGATCGCGCCATAAAAAATAGGGCTCCGGTCATTGGCTCATGCCAACGGGATTGGTTATCGGAGCGAGCTGCGCGCTTTTAAGTTCAACCTATATAGGGTGAGCCAACGGGCCATTTGGGAACCTGGGCGAGGCAATCAGTGCGAGGCGAAGACTGGCGAAAAAGCACCGTTCACGAGCTGTAAACGAGCATTTCGACGAGCCTGGCTTCAACGCAACAATGGCAATGCAGAGGGTTCTCTAGCGGCTTGCTGTAGCGGGTCTGTACTTCGGAAGACTGGCGAGGTCAGCGCATGAGCGAGACGGCCAGATCAGTCAGCGGAGGGGGTCATGGCAGGGATGCGTGCATCGATTGGATGCCGATTGCCAGGAAACCATCAGGAAGGCCCAAGGGCCGGATGACTTGCAGCGTGGTACGAACGGAGCGGATCATACACGGCTGTATAAAAAATAGCCAGCGTCATTTTCATCTTTTCGCGGCCGCCGATCGGCGTCGCACTGGCTGGTCGATTTGAGCTAGCATTAGCGCTCTTTTGCTTTCCTCTGGCGACGGTTTTCAATGAGTTATCAGGTTCTTGCACGCAAATGGCGCCCGCGTTCCTTTCGCGAGATGGTCGGGCAGACCCATGTGCTGAAAGCGCTGATCAACGCACTCGACAGCCAGCGTCTGCACCATGCCTATCTGTTCACCGGCACCCGCGGGGTGGGCAAGACCACCATCGCGCGCATCATTGCCAAGTGCCTGAACTGTGAAACCGGTATCAGCTCCACGCCCTGCGGCACCTGTTCGGTGTGCCGGGAGATCGACGAGGGTCGTTTCGTCGACCTCATCGAAGTGGACGCCGCCAGCCGCACCAAGGTCGAGGACACCCGCGAGCTGCTCGACAACGTGCAGTACTCGCCCAGCCGTGGGCGCTTCAAGGTCTACCTGATCGACGAAGTGCACATGCTGTCCACCAGCTCCTTCAACGCGCTGCTCAAGACGCTCGAAGAGCCGCCGCCCCACGTCAAGTTCCTGCTCGCCACCACCGACCCGCAGAAGCTGCCGGTCACCGTGCTGTCGCGCTGCCTGCAGTTCTCCCTGAAGAACATGCCGCCCGAACGGGTGGTCGAGCACCTTAACCACGTGCTGGGCGCCGAGAACATTCCTTTCGAAGACGATGCCCTGTGGCTGCTCGGCCGCGCCGCCGACGGTTCGATGCGCGATGCCATGAGCCTCACCGATCAGGCCATCGCCTTTGGCGAGGGTAAGGTGCTGGCGGCTGACGTGCGCTCCATGCTCGGCACCCTCGACCACGGTCAGGTGTATGGCGTGCTGCATGCGCTGATCGAAGGCGACGCCCGCGGCCTGATCGAAGCGGTGCGCCAGCTCGCCGAGCAGGGCCCGGACTGGAGCGGCGTGCTGGCCGAGATGCTCAACGTGTTGCACCGCGTAGCCATCGCCCAAGCGCTGCCCGATGCGGTAGACAACGGCCAGGGCGACCGCGAGCGGGTTCTGCAGCTGGCCCAGGCGCTGCCGGCCGAGGATGTACAGTTCTATTACCAGATGGGCCTGATCGGCCGTCGCGACTTGCCTTTGGCGCCAGATCCGCGCAGCGGTTTCGAGATGGTGCTGTTGCGCATGCTGGCGTTCAGGCCGGCGGGCGAGGGCGATGCCCCGAAGGTGGCGCTAAAGCCACTGGGGATCAGCCAGGCCAAGGCTGATCCCCAGGTAACCCCGGTGGCCGACGCAGCGCCTGCTGCGTCGCCAACCATTGCCAGTGCTGCGCCTCAGGCGCCTGCCGGGCCAAGCCAGCCAGCTGTGCCCAGCCAGCCGGAACCGCCCGCCGTCGAGCCGCCCGCTGCGCCAGCTGTCGTCGCACCCGCGGCGACTCCAGCCGTTGCGCAGGCGCCAACCGTCACGCCACCCTGGGAAGAGATGCCGGCCGAAGTCGAGCCTGCCGCGCCCGCCCCGGTGGTCAGCGAAGCACCTGCGCCGGCCCCGGAGCCGGTCGTCGCAGCGTCTGTGCCACAACCGCCAGTCGCCGTACAGCCGCAGCCCGAACCTGCCGCCGAGCTGCCCGTTCCGGAGCTGGCCGAGGTGCCGGTTATCGACACCAGCGACCTCAATCCGCCGGACAGCGATGACGAGCCGCCACCTGGCGACTACGACTATGTGTCGATGGACGTCGACAACCTGGATTACGATTTCGCCGATGCGCTCGGAGGCGATCAGCCCCAGGCCGAGCCCGAACCGGAGCCCGCGGCGATGCCCGCCACCGGCTTGGCCGCCGAATGGCTCGAGCTGTTCCCCAAGCTCGGCCTGAGCGGCATGACCGGCAGCATCGCCGCCAACTGCACGCTGATCGCCGCCGAAGGCGACAAGTGGCTCTTGCACCTGGACCCCGGTCACAGTGCACTGTTCAACGCGACCCAGCAGCGCCGTCTGAACGATGCCCTCAACGCCTACCATGGCCGCGAGATGCAGCTGAACATCGAGCTGATCAAGCCCGAGCAGGAAACCCCGGCCCAGGCCGCCGCCCGCAAGCGCGCCAATCGTCAGCGCGAAGCCGAGGCCTCGATCCAGAACGATCCGCTGGTGCAGCAAATGATTTCCCAGTTCGCCGCCTCCGTGCGTGCGGGCAGTATCGAACCCGTCGATAACGTCGAACTACCGAGGACAACATCATGATGAAAGGTGGCATGGCCGGCCTGATGAAGCAGGCGCAGCAGATGCAGGAAAAGATGCAGAAAATGCAGGAAGAGTTGGCCAACGCCGAGGTCACCGGCCAATCCGGTGCCGGCCTGGTTAGCGTGGTGATGACCGGTCGCCATGACGTCAAGCGCGTCAGCCTCGACGACAGCCTGATGCAGGAAGACAAGGAAATCCTCGAAGACCTGATCGCCGCCGCCGTCAACGACGCCGTGCGCAAGATTGAAGCCAACAGCCAGGACAAGATGTCTGGCATGACGGCGGGTATGCAGCTGCCGCCCGGCTTCAAGATGCCGTTCTGATTGGCACGTGCCGTCCAGCCGACGCACATGGCTGCGTTGCCGTCGGGCTCGGAATCCTCATGTGCAGTAGCACACTGCGGTTCCTCGCCCGTCAGCGCCTTGCTCTGCACGCCGTCTGATCGCTACCGTAATTCGCTGGGCCAGCGGTAAGGCAGGTTGCACCCCGTCGGTGATCGATGGGTGTCGCCTGCGCGGTTCGGCCCATGCTACGTCTTACCGTTACACCTTTTCGCTTCATCCTCTTCGAGCACTCGCCCCATGAGCTTCAGCCCCCTGATCCGCCAACTGATCGAATCGCTGCGCATCCTGCCCGGTGTCGGCCAGAAGACCGCCCAGCGCATGGCGCTGCAACTGCTCGAGCGCGACCGCAATGGCGCTCAGCGGCTGGCCCAGGCACTGAGCCAGGCAATGGAGGGCGTGGGTTACTGCAAGTCGTGCCGCAGCCTGAGCGAGAGCGAGCTTTGCCAGATTTGTGAAGACCCGCGCCGCGACGACAGCCTGCTCTGCGTGGTGGAGGGGCCGATGGACGTGTATGCCGTCGAACACACCGGCTTTCGTGGGCGTTACTTCGTGCTCAAGGGCCACTTGTCGCCCCTCGATGGCCTGGGGCCGGAGGCCATCGGCATTCCCGAACTGTTGGCGCGCATCGAGGCGGGGCAGTTCAGTGAAGTGATTTTGGCCACCAACCCGACGGTGGAAGGCGAAGCGACCGCCCATTACATCGCCCAGCTGCTGGCCGGCAAAGGCATGGTCGCTTCGCGCATCGCCCACGGCATGCCGCTCGGTGGCGAGCTGGAGCTGGTCGATGGCGGCACGCTGGCTCACGCTCTGGCAGGCCGTCGGCCGATCAGCCTCTGATTGGTACTGGGGCGTCACGCTGGCAGAGTTAGGAATACCTGTAATTTGTTTCTGAGAAGCATTACCATTCGTGCGTTATCCCCGCACGGTGATGGTGTGCTCGATGTCGTTCGTTTCCTCCCAACAGTCCTTGCAGCAGCTGTATCTCGAGCACAGCAGCTGGCTGAACGGCTGGCTGCGCAAGCGCATGGGCTGCGCGGAAAACGCCGCGGATCTTGCCCAGGACACCTTCGTGCGCCTGCTCGCCAAGCACCGCGAAGTGCCGTCACTGCGTGAACCGCGGGCTTATCTCTCGACCATCGCCCATTCACTGCTGGTCAACCACTGGCGTCGCCAGGCGATCGAACGCGCCTATCTCGACGCTCTGGCGATGCAGTCGGAGCCGCACGCACCGTCGCCGGAAACCACCGAGCTGATCATCGAAACCCTGCTGGCCATCGACGCCATGTTGCTGCGCCTGCCCGCCAACGTGCGCGAGGCGTTCCTGCTTTCCCAGCTCGACGGGCTGACCTACGCCGCTATCGCCACGCGCCTGCAGGTGTCCGAGCGCATGGTCAAGAAGTACATGGCCCAGGCCATGCTGCAGTGCCTGCTGCTGGCCGAGGGTTGAGCCGTGGCGCCCGATCACGCTGCCTTGCAGCAGGCTGCCGAATGGTTCGCGGTGCTGGCCGATCCGCCAATCAGCGCCCAGCAGCAGCGTGCCTGGCAGCAATGGCTGGCGGACCGCCCCGAGCACGCCGCGGCCTGGCTGCGGGTCGAGGCTATCAGCAGTCAGTTCGCCAGGCTGCCTGCCGATACCCACCGCCGCGCCGCGGCTCAGGCCTTGCGCAGCCCTGCACGCAGCCGGCGGCAGGTGCTCGGGCTGTTCGCCGTGCTGGGTGGCGCAGGGTTGTTGGCGGCTGCCGGGCAAGGCCGGCCCTGGCGTACCTGGCTGGCCAGCGAGCGTACCGGCACCGGGGAAATCCGGGATCTGCGCCTGGCCGATGGCAGCCACCTCTGGCTGGCCAGCCGCACTGCCGTGGACATCGATTACAGCGCCTCGATCCGGTTGTTGCGATTGCTGCAGGGCGAGGTGCTGCTCGACACCGCCAGCGACCCGCGCCCGCTGCTGCTCGATACCCGGCACGGCCGGCTGCAGGCCCTCGGCACCCGGTTCAGCGTGCGCGAAGGCGAGGATTTCACCCAGCTCAGCGTATTCGCCGGGGCCGTGCGTATCGAGCCGTCGCCCGTACGCGCCGCCCAGGTGCTGCAGGCCGGCCAGCAGGTGCGCTTCAGCGCCAGCGATATCTCTGCCAGCGAGCCCGTTGACCAGGCGCGCCAGGCCTGGAGCCGCGGCATGTTGCTGGCCAATGACCGGCGCCTGGGCGATTTCATCGCCGAGCTGGCCGAATACGTGCCCGGTTACCTGGGCTGCGATCCGCGGGTGGCCGATCTGCGCCTGGTCGGCGCTTATCCGTTGTGCGACACCGGGCGCATTCTCGACGCCCTGGCCGGCAGCCTGCCGATCCGCGTCAATCGGCGGTTGCCCTGGTGGGTGACGGTAGAGCCGCTGACCGGCTGATGGCCTGCCGGTGAAATTATTCTTGCCAATGCGGTTCCCCTTTTTCGATCTCGCTTGGCCTCAGTGCATCCGGCCCTTGCGCACCCTGCGCGGGCGATGTCTCGAGGACTGCTGCATGTCGTCACCGCTCTGCTTTTCGCCCCTTGCTCTGCGCCGTTCGGTCCGCCTGGCCACCCTAGCCCTGGCGGCCTGTTCGCCGCTGTTCGTGCAGGCCCAGGCCGTCGATGCCGGCAGCCATCAGCAGGCGACGCGCAGCTACCAGATTCCGGCTGGGCCGCTGTCGGCGGCACTGAGCCGTTTCGCAGCGGAGGCGGGCGTGCTGCTGTCGGTCGATGCGCAGCTGACTGCCGGCAAGCAGAGCCCGGGCCTGCAGGGCGAGGCGGGTGTGGACGACGGCTTCGCGCGGCTGCTGCAGGGCAGCGCCCTGCAGGCCGTCGCCGATGGCAGCGGCGGCTACTCCCTGGAAGCTGCGGCGCCAGCCGGTAGCGCTTCGCTGGAGCTGGACAGCACCGATGTACGCGCCTTCGCCCTGGGTAATGCGCTGGGCAGCATGGACGGCTACAACGCCACCCACAGCAGCGTGTCGACCAAGACCAGCAAGGCGCTGGCGAAAACCGCGCAGAGCGTATCGGTGGTCACCCGCGAGCAGATCGAGCGCCAGGGCGCGCTCACCGCTGCCGATGCCATGCGCTACAGCCCGGGCGTGCTGACCAATCCTTATGGCAACACCCATCGCTACGATTACCTGGCGATTCGCGGCATCAACGACGGCTCTGTGGACAACATCACCATCGATGGCCTGAAGTCCATGGGCGATCCTGGCTCCTACAGCAGCCTGCAGATCGACCCATACTTCATCGAGCGCATCGACATTCTCAAGGGGCCGTCTTCGGTACTGTACGGGCGCAGCAACCCGGGCGGCCTGGCGGCCATCAGCACCAAGCGCCCGGAGTTCACCCAGTCCGGCCGGGTGGACCTGTCCTATGGCAACAACGCCCGCAAGTCCCTGGGCTTCGACGTCACCGGGCCGTTGAACGAGAACATCGCCTATCGGGTGGTCGGCCTGGCCAAGGACGCCGATGCCCAGGCCGATCACGTCACCGAGACGCGCTATGCGCTGATGCCCAGCCTGGCACTGAATCTCAGTGATGACACGTTCATGACGCTCTACGCCTACTTGCAGGACGATCCCAACGGCGGCTATCACGGCAGTCTGCCTGCGTCTGGCACCGTGCACAAACGCAACGGGCAGCGCATCTCGAGCAGCTTCTTCGAGGGTGACCCGGCCATCGAGGAATTCACCCGCACCCAGCAGATGCTTGGCTACGAGCTGGAGCACCGCTTCAACGACACCTGGAGCGCGCGGCAGAACTTCCGTTACCTGGATGCGCGGGTGTCGAACAGCCAGGTCTGGGGTTCGGGCTACGTCAGTGCCAACAGCAACGAACTGTTCCGTGGCTACAGCGGTGGCCAGGAGCAGTTGCACGCCTGGATCGTCGACAACATGCTGCAGGCCGATTTCGCCACCGGCGCAGCCCAGCACACCCTGGTGCTGGGCCTGGATTATCAGTACTCGAAGAACAAGATCGCCGCTCAGAGCGATACCGCAGGCGCACCCATCGACGTGTTCGACCCGGTGCAGAATTACGGTGACCTGACGGCCTTGCGTTCTACCAACGATGCCCTGCGGCGCCAGAAGCAGACCGGCCTGTACCTGCAGGACCTGGTCGAGATCGACAACTGGAACCTGTCCTTCGGCCTGCGCCAGGACTGGTACGACGTATCCATCGATGACGAGATCAGCGGCAAGGACGACAACCAGGGCGAGAAGCTCAGCGGCCATGTCGGCGTGCTCTATGCGTTCGATAACGGCCTCTCGCCCTACGTCAGCTATTCGACCTCGTTCAACCCGACCTCCAATTACTCCAGCGGCGCGCAGATCCTCGACCCGACCACCGGCGAGCAGTGGGAAGCCGGCCTCAAGTTCCAGCCGCCTGGCACGGACGATCTGTACACCCTGTCGTTCTTCAACCTGGAGATGGAGAACCTGTACGCCAAGGAAAACAGCCTGGTCACCGACAGCTTCTACAAGGGCGTGGGCGGCATCCGGTCACGTGGCGTCGAGCTGGAGGCGCGCTTCAAGCCGGTCGACAACCTGCAACTGATCGCCGGCTACACCTATGCGGACGTTTCCTACAGCAAGTCCTACTTCGTCAACGATGGTGCCGCTGTGGTGGACGCCAAGGGCAATACGCCGCCGCAGACGCCCGAGCGTATGGCCAGCCTGTGGGCCGATTACCGCTTCAGTGACGGCGCACTGGCCGGTTTGACCGTCGGAGCCGGCGCGCGCTATGTCGGCCACAGTGAGGGCAGCGAGCTGAACGACTTCGACGTGCCGTCCTACACGCTGTTCGATGCGTCGGTTGGTTATGACCTGAGCCAGGTCGGCTTGAAGGGAACGTCGCTGCAGCTCACTGCCAACAACCTCACCGATGAGTACTACGTGGCGTCCTGCTACTCGGCAAGGGCCTGCTACCTGGGTGAAGAGCGGACGCTGACGGCGACTGTCACTCAGCGTTTCTGAGAGACGGCTTTGTCGCTGCGTTCGGATTCATCGACGGGGGCTGCAAGGTAGCAGTAGCGGCCGTTCCCCGATCCACTGTAGGAGCCGCGACCTCGCGGCGATTCGCTCAGGCACCGCCGAAATAGGCAGTCAGGCTGCAATCGTTTCGCCCCGAGGTCGGGGCTCCCACAGGTTGGTTTGAGTGGCTGCTCCGCCCCTTTCAGCAGCCCTTTTACGCTCAGCCTGCATTGCGCAGGCGGTGCATGTCGCGCAGCGGTGGGGCGCCAAACAGGCGGCTGTATTCGCGGCTGAATTGCGAGGGGCTCTCGTAGCCGACGCGAAAGCTCGCCGAGGCCGCTTCCAGGCCTTCGCTGAACATCAGCCGACGCGCCTCCTGCAGGCGCAGCTGCTTCTGATACTGCAGCGGGCTCAGGGCGGTGACGGCCTTGAAGCGATGGTGCAGGGTCGAGGCGCTGAGGTTGACCTCGCGGGCCAGTTCCTCGATGCGCAGCGGCTTGTCGTAATGCCGGTTGATCCATTCGATGGCCCGGGCGATGCGGTGGCTCTGGCTGTCGGCCATGACGATCTCGCGCAGGCGCTGGCCCTGGGGGCTGCGCAGCAAGCGATAGAAAATCTCGCGCAGGGCCAGCGGCGCCAGCATGCCGGCGTCGCGGGGCGTGTCGAGCAGGCGCAGCAGGCGAATCACCGCATCGAGCATCGACGCGTCCAGGCGGTCGACGAACAGCGCGCGGCTCGGGCCGGGCGCCGGCAGGCCGATCGGCCCGGCGGCGGAGAGCAGTTCGCTGATCACCGCCGGGTCGATGTCCAGGCGTACGCTCAGGTAGGGCTGCTCGGGGGTCGCTTCGATCACCTGGCCGGTGACCGGCAGGGTGACCGACGCCACCAGGTAGTTGAGCGGGTCGTAGTAATACTGCTCGGCACCCAGGCGAATTTCCTTGCGGCCCTGGGCGATGATGCACAGGCACGGCCGGTAAAGCGTCGGCATCGGCAGGCTGGGCGCCGTGGTATAGGCCAGCCCGAGGCCGTCGATAAGGGTATCGTGCATACCCTCGGTCGGGGTGTTCTGCTGAATCAGGTGGGCCAGTTCGCGTTGGCGAAAGGCCAGGTCATCAGGCTGGTCGGCTTGCATCATGTACTCACTCGCGAATTTGTGCGAAGCCTATCCGGGAATTGCCCAGACGTCCTGTACGGCCATCGATCTTCGGAGTATTGGGCAAGCGTTTCGCAGCATTAGGCAATCGTCTGCGCTACATGCCGCGAACTGAGCGGGTGAGGGCGGCGCTTTAACGAATATCCGCACGATCAGGCAAGAATGTTCCAGTATCCGGCTAACGTGAAAGGGGCCTCGGCTCCTACTCTGGATCCATCGCGGCACCGTTCGCCGCACTGACCAGAGGATCGCACCATGAACGATATCCAAGAAAAAGTCGTACTCATCACCGGCGCCAGCAGTGGCATTGGCGAAGGTTGTGCACGCTTGCTGGCCGAGAAGGGCGCTCGTGTCGTGCTCGGCGCCCGCCGGGTCGAGCGCCTCGAGCAATTGGTCGAGGAGATTCGCGCGTCCGGAGGCCAGGCCATCGCCCGCCGCCTGGACGTGACCGACGCCGCCGACGTGCAGGCCTTCGTCGATGCCGCCATGGCCGAGTACGGCCGCGTCGACGTGCTGCTCAACAATGCCGGGGTGATGCCGCTGTCGATGATCGAGGCGCTGAAGCTGGACGAGTGGAATCGCATGATCGACGTCAACATCCGCGGCGTGCTGCACGGCATCGCTGCAGCCTTGCCGGTCATGCAGGCCCAGCGTAGCGGGCAGATCATCAACGTGGCGTCGATCGGCGCCTACCGGGTCTCGCCGACCGCGGCGGTGTACTGCGCCACCAAGTACGCGGTGCTGGCGATCAGCGACGGCCTGCGTCAGGAGGTCGGTGGCGACATCCGCGTCACCCTGGTGTCGCCTGGCGTGGTGGAATCGGAACTGGCCGACAGCATCTCCGATGAAGGCGCCCGCGACGCCATGCGCGAATTTCGCAAGGTGGCCATCAGCCCGTCGGCCATCGCCCGGGCCGTGGCCTATGCCATCGAGCAACCGGCGGACGTCGACGTCAGCGAACTGGTGGTGCGCCCGACGGCAAGCATTCACTGACAGGGCAATGCCACGGCGAAACCGCCGTGGCATTGCCGACTGGATCTAGGGAGAAAAACATGACCCTGCAAACCCACATCACCGTGCTCGAAGCCGCTCCTGGTCGTTGTGAGGAACTGGGTGGCTACCTGCGTGACCTGCTGGAGCCGACACGCCGGCTGGACGGTTGCCTGGTGTTCGAACTGCAACGTGATCGCCGACGCTGGCAGTTGCACAGCCGCTGGCGCAGCCCTGCCGACCTCGAGCGCTACTTCGCCCAGCCGCTGTTGCAGGAGGTGCTCGGTAGCGCATGGAGGAGCGGGGCGATCCAGCACCTGCAAAGCCGCGCTGCCTGACGGCAGAAAACGCAAACGCCCCGGTCATGCCGGGGCGTTTGCGTTGGTGCGGCGGGCGCTTACTCGACCAGCGTCAGAGTCACGTCGATGTTGCCCTGGGTCGCGTTGGAATACGGGCAGACGATGTGCGCCTTGTCGATCAGCGCCTTGGCCTCTTCACGATCCAGGCCCGGCAGGGTGATCTTCAACTCCACTTCGATGGCGAAGCCAGTGGGCACCGCGCCGATGCCGACGATGCCTTCGATCCAGCTGTCCGGCGAAACCTTGTGCTTGTCGCGCGCCGCGACGAACTTGATCGCGCCCAGGAAGCACGCCGAGTAGCCGGCTGCGAACAGTTGCTCGGGGTTGGTACCCTGGCCGCCTGCGCCGCCTAGCTCCTTCGGTGTGGTCAGCGCGACATCGAGCACGCCGTCGGAGGAAATGGCACGGCCCTCACGGCCACCAGTGGCTTCAGCGTAGGCGCGGTAGGCAACGGTTTCGATAGACATGGTGAAATCCTCGTATTTGATTTGTGCGATGTTTGTTGGTGCGCAATTCAATTGCTCGAGGCGAACTCTAGTCGTGATTTAGTTTGCGCGCAAGGTATTTTCGAGAAGTCGCAAGATTGCCGGTCCTGAATCGTCTCGACGACGCTCAGTGTAGACCTGGGCTGTTACCTGTCGATTGCACGCCTGTGCTCAGAGGCTGTCCTGCAATTGCTTGCGCAGGGCGGTCAGCTCGGCGGTGAGCTTGGCTAGGCGCTCGGCCGTCTGGGCGCTGGCATCGAGGATGCAGCCGGGAATCTGTCGGGCCTCGGCGTGCAGGGCGCGGCCCTTGTCGGTGAGGTGCAAGTGCACAACGCGCTCGTCGGCGCTGCTGCGCTTGCGGTCGATCAAGCCCTCGGCTTCCAGGCGCTTGAGCAGAGGGGTGAGCGAGCCAGGGTCGGTGAGCAGGCGCGCGCTGATCTCGCTCACGGTGATGCCGTCGCCTTCCCATAACACCAGCATCGCCAGGTACTGCGGATAGGTCAGGCCGAGTTTCTTGAGCAGCGGCTTGTAGATCTTGGTCATCATCAGCGAGGTCGAATGCAGGGCGAAGCACACCTGGTTGTCGAGCAGCAGATCGGCGCAGGTGTCGTCGGTGGTCATGGAAGCTCCGGGATGAGGGCAGGCAAGGGCGCAATTTAGCGCGCCGGTCCGGTCGATGCCAGCCAAAGCGGCAGCGCATGGCGCCACTAGGCAGCCTGCAGCCGGCGCTGGTCACCTTGCCAGTGCCCATCTGGCATACAATGTCGCACCGCTTGTGCGGCACCGATCAGTCGTCAGGGAGTGAACACATGAAGAGTTTGATGGCGAGTTTCGCCGTGCTGTTGCTATTGGCCGGCTGCACTACGCCCGGCAAGCCGCCGGCGTTGCAGGTGCCGGTGACCGGCAAGATCAACCCGACCCGAGTGCAGGTGACGCCGAGTGACGCCGATATCGAAGCGGCCAAGTCCAGCCTGTTTACAGCCATCGATGCCGATGGGGTCGAATTCGACTCGCTGTTCGGCACGGCGGCCAACGTAGCCGGCGATGATCTGGCGGTGTGCGGCTTCGCCAAGCGCGACGATCAGGACGGTGCGCTGTATTTCGCCTATTACAACGGCGAACTGCTGCTGTGGGATGAAGCCGCGCCCCACGGCACCAGCACCGAAAACCAGTTCCTGGCGATGATCTGCTCCTACCGCTAGGCAATTACTGACCTAACAGGCGCTGCGGTGGTGGCAGACGCTTGAGCGTGGCGGCTTTGCCACGCGCCGCCATGCGCCGCTTAGCCGGGCATATGCCGGTGACCCCGCGAAAGATGCCCAGCGCGCCGGCAGCGATGTCGGTCAGCCCGAACAGGCCGCCAACGGCCAGCCCCTTGCGAATCAGCAGTGCGCCGCCGGCGATGGAAATCACTCGCTCCATGGGCGCCAGGTTGGTCGCGCTGTGTTTGCTGTCGTGTGCAGGCATGGGAGCTCCTATCAAGAGGCTTTCTTCAGGGCGCTGAGCAGTTCGGCTTTGCGCATCGTCGAGCGGCCGCTGATCTGCCGGGCGCGGGCCAGGTGCAGCAATTCCTGTTTGCTCTGTTCGTCGAGGGGGCGGTTGGGGTGCACCTCGCCGCGTCGGCTAGCGGCTGCCTGGCGGGCGGAATCCTTGCGGGCGCGGGTTTTCTGCCCGGCGCTGGTCTGGCGTCCCGAGCCGCCGGCGCGCTCGCCACCGCCGGACTGCTTGTTGACGGTCGCCCAGGCCCTGGCGCGCGCCTGATCTTCTGGGATACCGCGCTCCTCATAGCTGGATTCGATGGCCGCCGCCTTGCGTTTCTGGGCCGCGGTGTACTTGTCTTTGCTTCCACGTGGCATGTCGGGCTCCTCGTCAGAACGACACTGGTCAAAGGCACTGGCCGATACCCCTGTGGCAGGCCGGCAGCGTGCCGAGTTCAGGGGGCTGGATGAGTGGTCGTCGGCAATTGGGCAGACGAATTGAACTCTCCTCCGGGTGCCGGACTCATTGCTAAGTGCTTTTGGGGCAGGGCGCGCCGAGCTCTGGCATGCGCCCGCCAGCCGCCGAACCTTATTCGAGGAGATGACGATGAAACGTGATTGGGAACTGATCCGTGAACTGCTGCTGCAGATCGAAGCACTGGAAACCGGACACCACTTTTACCCGCAGCAGGTCGGCGAGCACACTGCCGAATCGGTCAGCTACCATATTCATCTGATGTGCCAGGCCAACCTGATCGAGTGCTCCCAGCACCATCCGTGGAACGGCGCGCCGGTTTCCATCGCCAATGGCCTGACCCTGACCGGTCATGATCTGCTCGACGGCATCCGCGAAGATTCGCTCTGGGAAGCCAAGAAGGCCTTTCTGCAGGCCCGCGCCGGCGGCATCACCTATGAAGGTCTGAAGAACGCGCCGACCGCCGACTCCATGTTGTTCGCCGCCAGCCGCGGCACCGAAGAGGGTCATAACGGCCACGTCTATAACTGATTCAGGGAGCGAACCCGCATGGCCGAGGAAGCAGTGAAAGCAACAGACACCGTCGATACTTTCAAACAACTGATCCTGGCCAAGCTCAGGTATTCGGTGGGCAAGGACCCAGGTAACGCCTTCGCCCACGACTGGTTCGAAGCGGTCGCCCTGGCGGCTCGCGACCATCTGGTCGATCACTGGGAAGACGCTTCCCTGCAGGTCGACCGTCAGGAGCAGAAGCGCGTTTACTATCTCTCGCTGGAGTTCCTGATCGGCCGCCTGCTGGTCGACAACCTCAGCAACCTCGGCCTGCTGGATACCGCCCGCGAAGCGCTGGCGCAGCTGGACGTGGACTTCGAGCAGATTCGCAATCTGGAGCCCGACGCCGCCCTCGGCAACGGTGGCCTGGGCCGCTTGGCCGCCTGCTTCATGGAAAGCATGGCGACCCTGAATATCGCCGCCCACGGTTATGGCATCCGCTATGAGCACGGCCTGTTCCGCCAGGTGGTGGTCGACGGCTGGCAGCAGGAGCACACCGAAACCTGGCTGGATTTCGGCAACCCATGGGAGTTCGAGCGCCCGGAAGTCAGCTACAGCGTCGGCTTCGGCGGCAGCGTGGTGAACCTGGCCGATTCTGGCGACATCTCGCGCCACGAGTGGCACCCCAACGAGCAGGTGCGCGCCATTGCCTACGACACCCCGGTGGTCGGCTGGCGCCATTCCAGCGTCAACACCCTGCGCCTGTGGCGTGCCCGCGCCGAGGAAGACCTGCAGCTGGAGCGCTTCAATGCCGGCGATCACTTCGGCGCAGTGGCCGACGTGGTCAAGGCCGAGAGTATTTCCCGGGTGCTCTATCCGGCGGACAGCACCGAGGCTGGCCAGGAATTGCGTCTGCGCCAGGAGTTCTTCTTCGTTTCGGCATCGCTGCAGGACCTGATCGCCCGGCACCTGGAGCTGAAC
This sequence comes from Pseudomonas sp. PA27(2017), assembly GCF_001945445.1. Taxonomy (GTDB): domain Bacteria; phylum Pseudomonadota; class Gammaproteobacteria; order Pseudomonadales; family Pseudomonadaceae; genus Aquipseudomonas. Next base: position 20,499 of record NZ_MSXW01000007.1, on the reverse strand, counting down.
CTCGACATTCATTCGCTGCCCGACCGCGTCGCTATCCAGCTCAACGACACCCACCCGGCGATCGCCGTGGCCGAGCTGATGCGCCTGCTGGTCGACGTGTATCGCCTGGAGTGGTTCGAGGCCTGGAAGCTGACTACCGCGACCCTGTCCTACACCAACCACACCTTGCTGCCCGAGGCGTTGGAGTCCTGGCCGGTATCGCTGATGGAGCGCCTGCTACCGCGGCACATGCAGATCATTTATCTGATCAATGCGTACCACATCGATTCGCTGCGCGCGAAGGACATCCACGATTTCGACCTGCTGCGCTCCATCTCGCTGATCGACGAGGATCACGGCCGCCGCGTGCGCATGGGCAACCTGGCATTCCTGGGTTCGCACAGCATCAACGGCGTGTCTGCGCTGCACACCAACCTGATGCGCAAGAGCGTGTTCAGCGATTTCCATCGCCTGTATCCGGAGCGCATCAACAACAAGACCAACGGCGTGACCTTTCGGCGCTGGTTGTTCCAGGCAAACCCGCAGTTGACCGAGCTGCTGGTCGGCGCGCTGGGCGAGGGCGTGCTCGACACACCGGAAACCACCCTGCGTTCGCTCGAACCGTTCGCCGCCAAATCGTCGTTTCGCAAGCAGTTCGCCGCCCAGCGCCAGCACGCCAAACGAGCCCTCGCCGAACTGGTGCGCGAACGCATGGGCATCAGCCTGGACACCCAGGCGATCTTCGACGTGCAGGTCAAGCGCATCCACGAGTACAAACGCCAACTGCTCAACCTGCTGCACACCGTGGCGCTGTACCAGGCGATGCGCAACGACCCGGCCACCGACTGGGCGCCGCGGGTGAAGATCTTCGCCGGCAAGGCCGCGGCCAGCTATCACCAGGCCAAGCTGATCATCAAACTGGCCAACGACATCAGCCGCACCGTCAACGCCGACCCGACCCTGCGCGGGCTGCTCAAGGTGGTGTTCATCCCCAACTACAACGTCAGCCTGGCCGAGGTGATCATCCCGGCAGCCGATCTCTCCGAGCAGATTTCCACGGCTGGCCTGGAGGCCTCCGGTACCAGCAACATGAAGTTCGCCCTCAACGGCGCGCTGACCATCGGCACCCTGGATGGCGCCAATGTGGAGATGTCCGAGCAGATCGGCCGTGAGAACATGTTCATCTTCGGCATGACCGCCCAGCAGGTCGCGGCCCGTTCGCGGCGTGATCTGAACATGAGCGCTGAGGTGGCGGCTTCCGAGCGGCTGGCGGGGGGCCTGGAGGCGATTCGCTCCGGGGTGTTCTCGCCGGACGATCCGGGCCGCTACACCGGGCTGATCGACGGTCTGCTGGCCCATGACCGCTTTCTGGTCTGCGCCGACTTCCAGGCCTACTGGGAAGCGCAGCGCAAGGTCGACATCCTCTGGCGCACTCCTGATCGATGGTGGCAGGCGGCGGTGCTCAACACCGCGCGCACCGGCTGGTTCTCCTCGGATCGCACCATCCGCGAGTACGCCAAGGAAATCTGGAACGTGTCCGGCATCGACAACTGATCGCTGCGCAACAACGAGAAGCCCGGCATGCCTCGCACATGCCGGGCTTTTTCATGCTCAGGCCAGGCATTGGTGCCGTCCGTCCTGTTGCAGGGCATCGCCTCGCTAAATAACCCGAACGTCCCTACTCACATGGCCTCACATTCCTGAGGCGTCCATACGTCCAAACCGCGCCTGCCTGAGCGCGGAGGACGCTGTTGCCCCCGATCGATCGATCCGGCGGGCGATACCCATGTGAGGAGAGATGACTGATGGAATCCAAAGACAAGGGCCGTACCAGCGAGTTGGCGGGAACCGATACCGTCGACCGCGGCAACAGCAACAAGAAGATCGAGCAACTCGAACGTTTCCGTGAAGACGCCACCGGCCAGGCCCTGACCAATGACCACGGCACGCGCATTGCCGACAACCAGAACAGCCTGCGTGCTGGCGAGCGCGGCCCGTCGCTGCTCGAAGACGTGTTTCTACGCGAGAAGCTCACCCACTTCGACCACGAGCGCATTCCCGAGCGTGTGGTGCATGCCCGCGGCGCAGCGGCCCACGGTTACTTCCAGGTCTACGAAGACCTGAGCGAGCTGACCAAGGCGGACTTTCTCACCGACCCGAGCAAGAAGACCCCGGTGTTCGTGCGCTTCTCCACCGTGCAGGGCCCGCGCGGCTCGGCCGACACCGTGCGCGACGTGCGCGGTTTCGCCACCAAGTTCTATACCGACGAAGGCAACTTCGACCTGATCGGCAATAACATGCCGGTGTTCTTCATCCAGGACGCCATCAAGTTTCCCGACTTCGTGCATGCGGTGAAGCCCGAGCCCCATAACGAGATCCCCACCGGCGCATCCGCCCACGACACCTTCTGGGACTTCGTATCGCTGACCCCTGAGTCCGCCCACATGGTGCTCTGGACCATGTCCGACCGCGCCATTCCGGTCGGCTTTCGCGGTATGCAGGGCTTCGGCGTGCACACCTACCGGCTGGTCAACGCCGAAGGCCGTGCACACTTCGTCAAGTTCCACTGGCGCCCGGTCGCCGGCGTGTTCTCGCTGGTCTGGGACGAAGCGCAGAAGCTTGCCGGCAAGGACCCGGACTTCCACCGCCGCACCCTGTGGGACGACATCGAGAACGGCGACCCGCTGGAGTGGGAGCTGGGCCTGCAGGTGATTCCCGAGGAAGACGAGCACAAGTTCGACTTCGATCTGCTCGACGCCACCAAGCTGGTGCCCGAAGAACAGGTGCCGGTGCGTGTGGTCGGCAAGCTGGTACTCGACCGCAACCCGGACAACTTCTTCGCCGAAACCGAGCAGGTGGCCTTCCAGATGGCCAACATCGTGCCCGGGATCGACTTCACCAACGACCCGCTGCTACAGGGCCGGCTGTTCTCCTACACCGACACCCAACTGCTGCGCCTGGGCGGCCCGAACTTCAACGAGATCCCGATCAACCGTCCTGTCTGCCCGTTCCACAACAACAACCGCGACTCCTTCCACCGCCAGACCATCAACAAGGGCCGGGCTTCCTATGAGCCGAATTCCATCGATGGTGGCTGGCCGAAGGAAACTCCCGAGGCTCCGAAGGGCGGCGGCTACGTCAGCTATCCCGAGGAAGTGTCCGGGCCGAAGATCCGCAAGCGCGCCGAGTCGTTCGGCGATCACTTCTCCCAGGCGCGGCTGTTCTTCAACAGCATGAGCGACGCCGAGAAAGCGCACATCGTCGCGGCGTACAGCTTCGAGCTCGGCAAAGTCGAGCGCCTGTACATCCGTGAGCGCCAGGTGCATGAGATTCTCGCCAACATCGATCTGGATCTGGCCAAGCAGGTGGCGGCCAACGTCGGTGTCGACGCACCGAGCGGGTCCACCGTGCAGGTGCCGGAAATCTCCCTCAAGGAATCGCCGGCCCTGAGCCAGATGAACCTGCTGCCGGGCAACATCAAGTCGCGCAAGGTGGCGATCCTGATCGGCGACGGCGTCAAGCAGGCGGATATCGATGCCCTCACTGCAGAGCTCGATAAGCAAGGTGCGCAGTTCAAGCTGTTGGCGCCGAGCGCCGCGCCGGTGAAGAGCGATGCCGGCAAGCAGTTGGTGCCCAACGACTCCATGCAGGGCTTGCCGTCGGTGGCCTTCGATGCAGTATGGGTGCCCGGTGGTACGAGCTTCGCCAAGGCCCTGGAGGGCGATGGGGTGGCGTTGCATTACCTGCTCGAAGCTTACAAGCACCTCAAGGCCATCGGCCTGTGCGGCGAATCGGCGGACCTGCTCAAGGTGCTGAGACTCAAGGAAGACGAAGGGCTGCTTACCGGGAAGGCGGGCAGCGGGTTGGTTCAGCCATTCACCGCGGCCATCGCCAAGCACCGCGTGTGGGCCCGCGAGCCACTGACCAAGGCGATTCCAGCCTGATGTGAAAAAGCCCCTGTACCGCGAGGTGCAGGGGCTTTCAGCTGGGTATTGAAACCTTTTCAAAATCGTCCGGCCCGGTTTCAGCGCTTTGCCTGCAAAGTGGCGGGAGCTGCCGTTCCCACAATGGATCAGACAAGGGTGGACGACGCCTCATCCGTCCACCGCTTTTACGATCACGATGGTGGATGAAAAAGCGCCGGCTACGCGCCCCGATCAAGCCTACGAACTTGGCCCGTTTCTGTAGGAGCCGCGACCTCGCGGCGATCCGTTCAGGCGCTACCGATAGGCAACTAGGCTGCGATCTTTTCGCCCCGAGGTCGGGGCTCCCACAGGTTGGTTTGAGTGGCCGCTCTGCCTTATAGCAGCCTCTTCAACATTGCCTAAAAATCGTCAACTGATTCTTAGCTCATCAGCGCGTGCGCATGCTGCTGACAGGTACGCTGGGCACGGGCGCGCAATTTGGCGCGACGCGGTGCGTGCTGGCGACGCCATACCGGATCGCTGGGTGAGGCGGGCAGGGGCGGGAATTCTTCGGCCAGCTGGGCTTCAAGCTGGTAACGGTTGAGCAGGCGCAGCATGCCCCACAGCATGGCCGCCGATACCAGTAACCAACCGGAAATCATCAACAGAATATAGCTTTCAGGACTCATGGGGCCTCCTCGGCCTGCGGGCGAGAGTCGACGTGCAAACGCTGTTTGACGCTCGTCCCCTGCAGGCATTGGTCTATCACGCTGCAGGCATAGTGTTGCAGCGTCATGAATGCATTGGCGGGCTGCTGAAAAACTACCTGCGTTGCCATCGCAGCGTTAAAAGCAGGCTCAAAATGCTCATTTACAGCCTGTAAACTGCGCTTTTTCGCCTCCTTTTGCCTTGCGCTGGCTGCCTCGCCAACGTTTTTCAGCGGCCCACCAGGCTCTCTACCAGGCGCATCAACGAGCGTCCACGCCAGCGGCGATTTGTGCAGGCTATGTTGCAGGTGTTCAAGTTTCTCGGTGGGTAGCCCGTCATCGCGATCCAGCCAGCCGTGCTCGCCGATCAGCATCAGGCGTTCGACTCGCGCCGTCGGCAGCCCTTCGAGCAAGGCGATGATGGCATCGTAGCTACGCTCGAACCCTCCAATATGAAGCGAGCGACTGTTCAACACCACGATCACCGCATCCGTGCCGACAACGCTTCGCGCCACACTGTCGGCGTTGAACAGCGTGCCGCTCTTGGCCGCCAGGCCTGGGCGCGCGGCGATATCGGTCGGGTCATCGACGATCACCACGACCTGCAGGCCGCGCTCTAGCAGCACGTCCTGCAGCGCGTCGGTGATGCGATCCGGCGCGCCGTAGAGGGCGATTTTCTCGATGGGGCTAAGGTCGCTCATGATCGTGCTCAAGTCTGCCGCTGTTGACCGGGTTCCTGGTCGGTCGCGTCGCCAATCGGCTTCACCTCGATATCGGTGATCTCGCTGGGCAACTCGCTGCTGTGCAGCGATTCGACGTGGTAGCGGGCCTGTTCGGGGGTAAGCACCGAAGCTGCGGCCTGTACCTCCGTGGATTTCTTCTGCTTGCCAAGCCGGTAGCTGACGAGAAAGTAGTGATTTCTGGACATCCGAACCTCCTTTCGTCGTGCGCCTCGGGCGCGGGCGGCGTGCTCGCCTGTCAGAACAGTAGAGAGACCGGCGTTGCACGGCGTTCAGGTTTTTCGCCCAGCGGTACGTTGGCAAAAAAGGCAAACCTCTGGCCGCGGTGCGGGTCGATTGCACAAGCGCGGGCGAGCGCTGCGCTGGACTTCCTGAACGAGCAGGCTGGAGCGAACGACTTGAGTTTCTGGGACGCGGTACTGGCCACGCTGGCCAACGAATTTTCCGATCTGAGCACCCCCGAGCAGTTCACCCAAGTGACCCTGCGCCTGTTACTGGCGGCATTGCTGGGCGGCTTGCTGGGGCTCGAGCGCGAGACCAGCGGCAAGGCTGCCGGCGTGCGCACCCATATGCTGGTGGCCATCGGTTCGGCGATGTTCGTGCTGGTGCCGGCGCAGATGGGCGCCGAGCATGACGCCATGAGCCGGGTCATCCAGGGCTTGGTCGCCGGTATCGGATTCCTGTGCGCCGGCACCATCCTCAAGGGTGATTCGATGAACCAGGTCAAGGGCCTGACCACCGCTGCCGGTATCTGGCTGACCGCCGCCATCGGCATTACCGTGGGCATGGGGCGCGAGGCTACGGCGGTGCTGGCCACGCTCCTGGCGCTGTTCATCTTCAACACCGTGCCGCACCTGATTGCCTGGCTGGAGAAACGCGCGCGTGGATGACGGGAACGTCTCCGAGCTTGCAGCGCTCTTATGGAGTACCTCGTGAAAATGGGAGCCTGGTATGTTCCGTAATTTCAAGGGATGCATTGCCTGGACGGACGCCATGAAGGATGGCCAGCACTACGTTGGCCTGATCGAGTACCAACCCAAATGCGCCGGCGCTGCGGTGCAGCTGCTCTGGGTGCCGGCCTTGGGCTCGGTATGCGAGAGTGAGGCGGAAACCGCTGCCGACAATATGCTTCGGCAGATCCGCGACATCACCATCGACGGTGACGTGATCTACCGTGACGGCATTGCGTTATAGGCTCCCAACTCCCTCCCGGCGCGAGCCCGCGCCGCTGCCGCCGGGCCCTCCGGCGGATCATTGAAACTTTTGTTTTTACCGGCCAGTCACCCGTAAAGGACAACATTACGGGAGATCGCCACATGGCGCGTGCAATCTGGAAAGGGGCGATCAGTTTCGGGCTGGTTCACATTCCCGTGTCGCTGGTTTCGGCCACCGAATCCACAGGCATCGACTTCGACTGGCTGGATGCGCGCAGCATGGAGCCGGTCGGCTACAAGCGCGTCAACAAGGCCACCGGCAAGGAAGTCGACAAGGAGCACATCGCCAAGGGTGTGCAGGTGGAGAAGGGCCGCTACGTGATCATCAGCGAAGACGAGATTCGCGCTGCTCATCCGGAATCCACCCAGACCATCGACATCTTCGGTTTTCTCGATGCCGAGAACATCCCCCTGCAGAACATCGAGCGGCCCTATTACCTGGCGCCGGACAAGCGCGGCGAAAAGGTCTATGCGCTCCTGCAGCAGACCCTCAAAAGCTCCGGCAAGGTGGCGCTCGCCAACGTGGTATTGCACGTCAAGCAGCACCTGGCGGCGGTGATGGTCGACGGCGATGCGCTGCTGCTGGTGATGCTGCGCTGGCCCGATGAAGTGCGTGGCCTGGATACCCTGGAGCTGAGTGCGGCGGTGACCGGCGCCAAGCTCAGCAAGGGCGAGCGCGACATGGCCAAGCGCCTGGTGCGCGACATGACCGTCGAGTGGTCGCCCGACGAGTATCAGGACACCTTCCGCGACAAGATCATGAAACTGGTCGAGAAGAAGGCCAAGGCCGGCAAGATCGAAGACGTGGAAAGCGGCGAGCGCAAGCCGCCCAGCAAGAGCGCCGACGTCATCGACCTTACCGACTTGCTCAAGCGCAGCCTTGAGGGCAATTCCAGCAAACCGGCGCGCAAACGCTCGTCCAAGTGAGGTGAGCGGCCATGGCCAAGGCAACCAGTGCATACAACCGCAAGCGCAATTTCGATTCCACCAGCGAGCCTCGCGAACCTGCGCGGCGCAGCCGGGCCAAGGCGGGTGCGTTGACGTTCGTGGTGCAGAAGCATGATGCCCGGCACCTGCATTATGACTTTCGTCTGGAGCTGGAAGGCACCCTGAAAAGCTGGGCCGTGCCCAAGGGCCCAAGCCTGGATCCGAGTCAGAAACGTTTGGCCGTGCATGTCGAGGATCACCCGCTGGCTTATGCCAGCTTCGAGGGCAGCATCGCCGAGGGCAATTATGGCGCAGGGGACGTGATCGTCTGGGATCACGGTATCTGGCAGCCCGAGGGCGATCCGGTTGCCGGGTATGAAACCGGCAAGCTCAAGTTCACTTTGATCGGTGAAAAGCTCAGTGGCGCCTGGACGCTGGTGCGCACGCGCCTGAAGGGCAGCGGCGACAAGCAGCAATGGCTGCTGATCAAGGAGCAGGATGACGTGGCCCGGCCTGCAGCCGAGTACGACATCGTCAGCGAGCTGCCGGCCAGCGTGATAAGTGGCGAGCTGGTTGGTGGCATGGAAAAGCCCGCCGCCAATCAGGCGCAGAAAACCCGATCGCGCAGCGAGCCAAAGGTGCAGCCGAGCCGCAAGAAAGCCGCCGAGGTGGCCATGCCGGACAGCCTGTCGCCAGAGCTGGCCACCCTGGTCGAATCGCCGCCGGCCGGCGACTGGCTCTACGAGATCAAGTACGACGGCTACCGGATCATGGCCCGCGTCAAAGAAGGCGAGGTGACCCTATTCAGCCGCAACGGCCATGACTGGACGGCCCGTATGGCGCCCCAGGCAAAAGCGCTGGAAAAGCTCAAGCTCGGCGACAGCTGGCTGGACGGCGAGGCTGTGGTGCTCGATGAACAGGGCATGCCGGATTTCCAGGCGCTGCAGAACGCTTTCGATGACGCCCGCAGCGGCGACATCCTGTATTTCCTGTTCGACGCGCCCTGGCTAGATGGCGTCGACCAGCGCGAGTTGCCGGTCGAGCAGCGCCGCAAGACGCTGCAGCAGAAACTGCCCAAACGCAAAGGTCCGCTACGGTTTTCCGAGGCCTTCGAGGTCGATCATCAGAGTGTGCTGGGCAGTGCCTGTGCCCTGGGCCTGGAAGGGGTGATCGGCAAGCGCGCTGGCAGCCCGTACCGGTCCTCGCGCAGCGCCGACTGGATCAAGCTCAAGTGCCGGCAGCGCCAGGAGTTCGTGGTGGTCGGTTTCACCAAGCCCCAGGGCAGCCGCTCGGGCTTCGGTGCGCTGCTGCTGGCGGTCAACGAAGCGAAGGGCCTGCGCTACGCAGGGCGGGTTGGCACCGGCTTCAACGAGACGCTGCTCGCCAACTTGCACAAGCGCATGAAAGCGCTGGCGCGTGATGACTCGCCGCTGCACAAGCAGCCAGGCGCGGCCCAGCGCCGTGGCGTGCAGTGGATCGAGCCGCAACTGGTGGTCGAGGTGGCCTTTGCCGGCTGGACCGGAGAAGGCCTGGTGCGTCAGGGCGCCTTCGTTGGCGAGCGCAGCGACAAGCCGGCCGAGCAGATCGTCGAGGAGCAGGTAGCGTCAGCCAAGGATGTGGAAGAGGGCGCGTCAGTAAGGAAAGCGCCCGGCAGGGTTTCGGCGCGCAAAGGGCGTGAGCAGATTAGCGAGGTGTCGGTCAGCCATCCCGAGCGGGTCATCGACGAGCAGAGCGGCACCACCAAAGCGCAGCTCGCACGTTTCTACGCCGAAATTGCCGACTGGCTGCTGCCCGACGTACGCAACCGGCCGGTATCGTTGCTGCGCGCACCAGCCGGCGTGGGCGGCGAACAGTTCTTCCAGAAGCATGCCGAGCGCCTGGCGATTCCCAATATCCGTCATCTGGATGCCGACCTCGACCCAGGCCATGACCGCTTGATGGCCATCGACAGCCTGCCGGCCCTGGTCGGCGCGGTGCAGATGGGCGCCATCGAGTTGCACACCTGGAATACCGCTTACGCCAGCATCGAACGGCCGGACCGGCTGATCCTCGACCTCGACCCGGATCCGGCGCTGCCCTGGCGCGCCGTGCTGGAGGCCACGCGGCTGAGCCTTTCGGTGCTCGACGAGCTGGGCCTGGAAACCTTCGTGAAAACCAGCGGCGGTGCCGGCATGCACTTGGTGGTGCCGCTGGCCCGGCATGTCGACTGGGACACGTTGAAGGCATTCGGCAAAGCGATCTCGCAATTCATGGCCAGCGAGTTGCCGGATCGCTTCAGCGCCCGCATGGGCCCGAAGAACCGCATCGGCAAGGTCTACCTGGATTACCTGCGCAACGGCCGCGGTGCCAGCACCGTGGCTGCCTATTCGGTGCGCGCGCGGCCTGGCTTGCCGGTATCGGTACCGATCAACCGCGAGGAGCTGGGGCAGTTGCGCGACTCGAAGCAGTGGCATATCGGCAACCTTCAAGAGCGGTTGGCCAAGCTGAAGGGTGATCCCTGGGATGGTTATGCCAATCGTCAGCGCATTACCCAGGCGATGTGGAGGAAGCTCGGCGCCGAGTCTCTCTGAGAGCCTGTTCTCGACCTTGCGGCTCGACTTCAGCGTATTGACTGCAACGTGGCGGGAGCGGTCGTTATTCAATCCACTGTAGGAGCCGCGACCTCGCGGCGATTCGTTCAGGCACCGCCGATAGGCGGTCAGGCTGCAATCGTTTCGCCCCGAGGTCGGGGCTCCCACAGGTTGGCTTGGGTGACTGCTTCTGCCTTGTAGCAGCCAATTTGATCTCGCCCTAAAAGATCGTGTGCAGTTTCCGAGGCGCATCTGCCTCGCCTCGGAAACTATGAACTTTGGCAAACACGCCAGGTTCGGAGATAGACAGGTCGCGGCACCCCGCAGCGCCTCGTCGACGTGCAAGGCAACGGCGCCTCTCAGGCCGAGAGTCTGCACTCGATGGGGCGTTAAAGGGCGCTCGGCAAATCCGCATTCAGGTACGCACTGTCGCGTACAGCCCGTGGCGTGCCACGGTGCAACAGCTTATACGCCTGCCAGGCGTGAGGAGCCCGTTTCGATGCCGTCCGCTGATCCGCAAGCCGCTTTTCTGCAAGAACCCGTTCGTCTCAGCCATCGCCAGCTGTCGCTGGAACAGGCGCTGGATTTACCGCGCCTGGCCATCGAGGAGGTCGAGCCGCAGGTCGAACAGGGGCGCTTCGCTGCCAAGGCCATCGCCGGGGATCGGGTCACGGTCAGCGCGCTGATCTTCGCCGATGGCCACGACAAGCTGGCCGGTGAGGTGCTGTGGCGCGACGTGGGCGCGTCGGACTGGCACCGTGAACCGCTGGTGGATGTCGGCCTCGAGCGCTGGCAGGCCGAGATCACTCCGCAGCGGGTCGGCGAGGTGGAGTTCCTCATCGAGGCCTGGTGGGACATCTACGCCAGTTACTGCTACGAGCTGTCGAAGAAATTCGGCGCCGGGGTGACCATCAACCTCGAGTTGCAGGAAGGCCAGGCCTTGCTGCGCGAGGCCGCTGATCGGGCCGAGGGCGATCTGGCCGTCAGCCTGCTGGCGCTGTGCGATGAGCTGCAGGAGTTGCAAAGCCTGGACGAACGCGTAGCGCTGTTGCTGGCGCCCGAAACCGTAGCCCTGGTGCGCCGCGCCGAGGGCCATCCGCATCGCACCCGCAGCGCTACCTATCTGCTCGATGTGGAGCGCCCGCTGGCGCGCTTCGCCAGCTGGTACGAGCTGTTTCCCCGTTCGGAAACCGACGACCCCGAGCGCCATGGCACCTTGCGTGACGTAATCGGGCGCTTGCCGGCGATCCAGGCGATGGGGTTCGACGTGCTGTATTTCCCGCCGATTCATCCTATCGGCACTACCCATCGCAAGGGCCGCAACAACTCGCTGAGCGCGGGGCCGGACGATCCCGGCAGCCCCTACGCCATCGGCAGCCCGGACGGCGGCCACGAGGCCATTCACCCGCAGCTCGGCACCCGCGAGGATTTCGTCGCGCTGGTCGAGGCGGCACGCGAGCACGATCTGGAAATCGCCCTGGATTTCGCCATCCAGTGCTCGCCCGATCACCCATGGCTCGAGCAGCACCCCGGCTGGTTCAGCTGGCGCCCGGACGGCACCATCCGCCATGCCGAAAACCCGCCGAAGAAATACGAAGACATCGTCAACGTCGACTTTTACGCCAGGGACGCGGTGCCCGACCTGTGGCTGGCGCTGCGCGACGTGGTGCGCGGCTGGGTAGAACTGGGCGTGTACCAGTTTCGCGTCGACAACCCGCACACCAAGCCGCTGCCGTTCTGGGAATGGCTGATCGCCGATATCCGCAAGACCCATCCGCAGGTGATGTTCCTCGCCGAAGCCTTCACCCGCCCGGCGATGATGGCGCGTTTGGGCAAGGTGGGCTTTACCCAGAGCTACACTTATTTCACCTGGCGCAACACCAAGGCCGAGCTGGAAAGCTACCTGACCCAGCTCAACGAGGCGCCCTGGCGCGATTGCTATCGCCCCAACTTCTTCGTCAACACGCCGGACATCAACCCCTACTTCCTGCACCACAGCGGGCGCGCGGGCTTTCTGATCCGCGCCGCGCTGGCGACCATGGGCTCGGGGCTGTGGGGTATGTATTCGGGCTTCGAGATCTGCGAATCCCTGCCGGTGCCGGGCAAAGAGGAATACCTGGATTCGGAGAAATACGAAATTCGTGTGCGCGACTACCAGGCGCCGGGCAACATCGTCGCCGAAATCGCCCAGCTCAATCGTATCCGCCGGCAGAACCCGGCGTTGCAGACTCACCTGGGGTTTCAGGCTTACACCTGCTGGAACGACAACATCCTGTATTTCGGCAAGCGCACCGCCGATCGTGAGAACTTCATCCTGGTGGCCGTCAGCCTAGACCCGCACAACGCTCAGGAGGCGCACTTCGAGTTGCCGCTGTGGGAACTGGGCCTGGATGACCACGCTACTACCCACGGTGAAGACCTGATGACCGGCCACACCTGGCACTGGCACGGCAAGACGCAGTGGATGCGCATCGAGCCCTGGCATCAGCCGTTCGGCATCTGGCGCATCCGCGTGGCGAGCTGAGGAGCCGGTCGATGGCGCGCCCAGCCTGGTGCTGCACCTTTACCGATGACCGCTGCGGACCGGGCCACTCGATGGCTTGTTCACTCGGTCGTCCTCTGGCATCTACTGGCTTCTGCTCGCCGAGGAGGCGCAAATGACCAGCTCGCATTCAACATCGGTCGACCCCATGCCGGAGCTGACCATCCTGGTGATCAACGACCAACTCGGCGAGCTGCTGCAATTGCCGGCTCGCGCGATCCTGGAGCAGCAGTCGCTGCCGGCCTACCTGCCCAAGCGCCGCTGGTTCTCCGGCGGGGCCGAGGACGTCAGGCAAGTGAAGCTGCTGTATGCCGTCCCGTTCGGCAGCGCGGATCAACCTTACGTGCTCAGTGAAGTGGAGGTGGTGCGCCAGTGCGGCAGTATCGAGCACTATCAGGTGCCGCTCGGCTACGTAGGCGAGCAGGACGTCGGCAGCGGCCTGTCGCAACAACTGGCCCTGGCCCGGCTGCGTCGCGGTAGTCAGCTGGGGCTGCTCACCGACGGCTATACGCTGCCGGGTTTCGTGCGCCATGTGATGGGCCAATTGGGCGAGCGCAGCGTGCTGGGCTGGCAGGGCAGCGAGATCCAGTTCTTGCCCACCGCGCGCCTGCAGGAGCTGGGCGACCTGAGCAATGCCAAGGTCAAGCTGATCTCCGCGGAGCAATCCAACAGCTCGGCGATCATCGATGAGCAAGCCGTGCTCAAGCTGGTACGTCGCGTGCTGCCGGGCATTCACCCGGAGGCGGAGATCGGCGGCTACCTGACGGCGGCCGGCTTCGAGCATATCGCACCGCTGTTGGGCGAAGTGCGCCGCGTGGACGAGCAGGGCGTGCCCCACACGCTGATGATCCTGCAGGGTTATCTGCACAATCAGGGCGATGCCTGGCAGTGGACGCTGAACAACCTGGAGCGCGCGGTTCGCGAAGAACTGGCCGGCGGGCATGTCGAAAAGGAGAACCGGCATGGCGCCCTGGCCGAGCTGGAAACCTTCGCCGGCCTGTTGGGCAAGCGCCTGGGTGAGATGCATGTCGCCCTCGGCCAGGCCAGCGACAACCCGGACTTCGGCTACCACGAGACCGGCGACGCCGAAGTGGCCGAGTGGTCGCAGAACATCACCGCGCAGGTACGTGAAGCGCTGAAGGTGATCGCCGAGGGCCGCGGGCACTTGCCGGGTGAAGCCGCCAACCAGGCAGACTGGCTGGCCGCCCGCCATGAGCAGATTCTCGAACGGGTCGAAGACCTGGCGCGGCGTTCGGCGGGCGGCATCCGCATGCGCGTGCATGGCGACCTGCACCTGGGCCAGGTGCTGGTGGTGCAGGGCGACGCCTACCTGATCGATTTCGAAGGTGAACCGACCCGCACCCTGGAGGAGCGCCGCGCTTTCTACAGCCCGCTCAAGGATGTCGCCGGCATGTTGCGCTCCTTCGACTACGCGGCCGCCATGGCCATGCGCAGCGCACAGAGCGCCGACGCCACGGCCGAGGCCGAGCAGGCCCGCCAGCATATCGCCGGGCTGTATCGCAGCCAGGCCAGAACCGCATTCAATGAAGCCTACCGGCTGGCGGCTGCCGATCTGCCCCACGCCTGGCACGACCGTGAAGGTGAAGTGGCAGCCCTGGCGCTGTTCTGCATCGAAAAGGCGGCTTACGAAATTCTGTATGAAGCGCGCTATCGTCCCGATTGGCTGGAAGTTCCGGTGCAAGGGTTGATAGAGCTGAGCAAGTATCTCTTGGGGAGCGGTAAACGATGAGTAATGGAGAAACCGAACGCCAGGTGGCGGGTATCGAGCGCGCCGCCGTCGAGGCCCTGATACGGGGCGAGCATGGCGATCCGTTTTCGATTCTGGGCCCCCATGCATTCGCCCACGGGCTGACCATCCGCGCCTACCTGCCCGGCGCCCTCGGCGTCGAGCTGATCCATGCGGTGAGTGGCGAGGTGCTCGGCACCCTGGAACAGTCCAGCGTGCCGGGGCTGTTCAGCATACGCATCGAGCAGCAGGTGCCGTATCGCTACCGCATCCAGTGGGGTACTGGCGTACAGGAAACCGAGGATCCTTACGCCTTCGGTCAGCTGCTCGGCGAGATGGACCTGTACCTGTTCGCCGAGGGCAACCATCGTGAGCTGGGCAAGAGCCTGGGCGCGCAGTTCACCACTCACGAAGGCGTGCAGGGCGTGCGTTTTTCGGTATGGGCGCCCAATGCCCGACGGGTGTCGGTGGTCGGCCACTTCAACGGCTGGGATGGCCGCCGCCATCCGATGCGCCTGCGCCAGCCCAGCGGCGTGTGGGAGCTGTTCATTCCGCGCCTGGCGCCCGGCGAAGTCTACAAATACGAGATTCTTGGCCGCGATGGATTGCTGCCGCTCAAGGCGGACCCCATGGCGCTGGCCAGCGAGTTGCCGCCGGCCACTGGTTCGGTAGTTTCTGCACCGCTGCAGTTCGACTGGCACGATGACCATTGGCTGGAGCAGCGCCAGGCCCAGCAGGGCTACCAGGCGCCGATGTCGATCTATGAATTGCATGCCGGCTCCTGGCGCCGCGAGGGCGGCGAGAATGGCCGCCTGCTGAGCTGGCGTGAGCTGAGTGAACAGCTGATTCCCTACGTGCAGCAGTTGGGCTTCACCCATATCGAGCTGATGCCGATCATGGAGCACCCGTTCGGCGGCTCCTGGGGCTATCAGTTGCTGTCGCAATTCGCCCCGACCGCTCGCTATGGCAGCCCGGCGGATTTCGCCGCCTTCGTCGACGCCTGCCACCAGGCCGGCATTGGCGTGATCCTCGACTGGGTGCCCGCGCATTTCCCCACCGACGCCCACGGCCTGGGCCAGTTCGACGGCACCGCGCTCTATGAGTATGCCCATCCCTTCGAGGGCTTCCACCAGGATTGGGATACCTACATCTACAACCTGGGCCGCACCGAGGTGCACGGCTTCATGCTGGCCTCGGCACTGCACTGGCTGCGCACCTACCATATCGACGGGCTGCGCGTGGATGCCGTGGCCTCGATGCTCTACCGCGATTATTCGCGCAAGGACGGCGAGTGGATCCCCAACCGTTTCGGCGGGCGCGAGAACCTGGAAAGCATCGACTTCCTGCGCCATCTCAACGACGTGGTCGCCCAGGAAGTGCCTGGCGCACTGGTGATCGCCGAGGAATCGACTGCCTGGCCGGGTGTCAGCCGACCGACCCAGGAAGGCGGCCTGGGCTTTTCCTACAAATGGAACATGGGCTGGATGCACGACAGCCTCAAATACGCCGCCGAGGATCCGCTGCACCGTCGCCACCACCACCATCAGCTGACTTTCGGCCTGCTTTACGCCTTTTCCGAGCATTTCGTGCTGCCCATCTCCCACGACGAAGTGGTGCACGGCAAGCGCTCCCTGCTCGACAAGATGCCCGGCGATCGCTGGCAGAAGTTCGCCAACCTGCGCCTGTACCTGAGCTTCATGTGGAGCCATCCCGGCAAGAAGCTGCTGTTCATGGGCTGCGAGTTCGGCCAGTGGCGCGAGTGGAACCACGACCACGAACTGGACTGGTATCTGCTGCGCTACGGCGAGCACAAGGGCGTTCAGCAACTGGTCAGCGATCTCAACGGGCTGTACCGCCACGAGCCGGCGCTGCACCAGCTCGACGGCAGCGCCGAGGGTTTCGCCTGGCTGATCGGCGATGACGCCAGTAACAGCGTGTTCGCCTGGTTGCGTCATGACGGGAGCGGCGCACCGCTGCTGGTGGTGCACAACTTCACGCCCGAGCCGCGCAACGGCTACCGTGTCGGTGTGCCGAAAGAAGGCGCCTGGCACGTGCTGCTCAACAGCGATGCCGAGCGTTATGCCGGCTCCAATGCCGGCAGCCAGGGCGGGCTGTTCAGCGAGGGGGTGGTCAGCCATGGTCAGCCACAATCGCTGAGCCTGGATCTGCCACCGCTGGGTACGCTGGTTATCAAGCCGCAGTAAGGCAAAGAGGGGTGGGTCGATTGCTCGGCCCACCCCTTTGGCGATCAGCTGCGGGCCTCGTTGAGGCCACCGCGATCCTTACACGTAAGGCTGTTCAGCGAACCCTCTGGGCAGGCGGTTGCGACCCGGCAGGTCGGCCAGGCGTTGCTGCCAGGAGGTGCGCCAATCGGTACGCGGCTGCGCGACCTTGGATTTGCGTGCGGCGCGGCGTGCGGCGTTGCGGGTGTCGCGACGCGCCTGCTTGTACACCTCGGTGTTGCGGCAGTTACGGCATTTCACCTGATTCAGCTCTCTGCTGGAGGCGAGTTTTTCGCCGTGGGTGCCACAGGCGAGATGACCGTCGATCTTGTAATGGGTAACCATGGTGGATCTCCTTGCTCATATCGATCCTGGAGCGCAACCCGCTCCTCGTCCGCAGGCCAGGTATCGCGGGCCTTCGTGATGGGTAGACCGCTTCGCTTGTCGGTCGGTTCGAACCGCTTACGCCTGGCCGCGAGCGCCTGAGGCCGAAATAATCGCGGACGGCGCGGCGTTGACGTTGTCAGAGGCTCAAGCCCGATCATCCCGAGGAGCCACTGGTGAGGTGTTTTTTCCTGCGTTCATCCGCTGCGTTATCGATTCTGCTGCTGGCCGGTTGCGCCTCCCAGTCACGGGGGCCGGCGCCGAAACCGGCCGAAGTGCGCGCGCAGATCGTACGGCTGATGCCGATCAACACGCCGGATCGTGAAGGCTGGGCCGCCGATATCTACGCCGCCTTCGCCGCCCAGGACATCGCGCCGACCACCGAGAACATCTGCGCCGTGCTGGCGGTGACCGAACAGGAATCGACCTTCAACGCCGACCCGCCGGTGCCGGGGCTGGCAAAGATCGCCCGGGCGGAAATCGACCGCCGCGCCGCCAGCCTGCACATCCCGCGGCTGCTGGTGAACGCCGCGCTGCGCATCGAGTCGCCGACCGGCAAGACCTACCAACAGCGGCTGGACAGCGTGCGCACCGAAAAGCAGCTGAGCGAAATCTTCGACGACTTCACCGGCATGGTGCCCCTCGGTCGCCAACTCTTCGGTACCCTCAACCCCGTGCGCACAGGCGGGCCGATGCAGGTCAGCATCGCCTTCGCCCAGGCCAATGCCGAGGGCTATCCCTATCCGCCGGACGGCTCGATCCGCCGCGAGGTGTTCAGCCGCCGTGGCGGCATGTACTTCGGCATTGCCCACCTGCTGGGCTATCCGGCCAATTACCCGAAACCGCTGTACCGCTTCGCCGACTTCAACGCCGGCTGGTATGCCAGCCGCAACGCCGCCTTCCAGAATGCCGTCACCAGTGCCTCGGGGATTGCGTTGGCGCTGGACGGCGACCTGATCATCCACGGCAGCAGCAAGGCCAGTGCCACCGAACTGGCAGTACGCTCCCTGGGCGAGCGTCTGGACATGAGCGACCGCGCGGTTCGCCGCGATCTGGAGGAGGGCGATAGCCTGGATTTCGAGGACAGCCGCCTGTACGAGCGGGTGTTCGCCCTGGCCGACGCAGCGGAGGGCAAGCCGGTACCGCGCGAACTGCTGCCGGGCATCGTGCTCAAGAGCCCGAAGATCACCCGCCGGCTGACCACCGCCTGGTTCGCCGATCGCGTCGATACGCGCCACCAGCGCTGCATGGCACGGGCCAGATGAACGGTTGCTCAAAACTTCCAGAAAGGGCACCCCAGGTCGGTTAGCATCATCAGTCCACACACCGTGGCGCTGGAGCAGGCATGAGCGCGCAGAGTTGGGTCGACCTGGCCCAGGACGCAGACACCGGTATCGAGACCATCCGCGCGCATTTTCGCGGGCACGCCTACGACCCCCACTGGCACGACGCCTATCTGGTCGGTTTCACCGAACAGGGCGTGCAGCAGTTCAATTGCCGCAAGCAGTTGAACAGCAGCCTGGCGGGCCAGGTCTTCCTGCTCGAGCCCGGCGAACTGCACGACGGCCACGCGCCGGAGCCGGAAGGCTTCACCTACTCGATGCTGTACCTGGATACCCAGTGGCTGGAACGTGAGCTGCGCAGCCTGTTCGAGCAGGCGCCAGCCGACTGCCTGCCCGGTTTCGGCGCCACCCTGGCCAGCGACCCGCGCCTGCTGGCCTCGGTAGTCGAAGCGTTCGGCGCCCTGCATCGCCAGGAGCTGCGCATGGTCAGGCAGTCTGCCCTCGACGGCCTGCTGGCGGGCCTCACCGAACGTCTGCACTGGCGTCGCCGCCTGGATGTCGACCCGCGCCTGCCGCTGGTGGCGCAGCGTGCGCGGGACTTCCTGCATGACCAGCACACCCGCGATATCGGCCTGGATGACCTGGCCGCGGCCTGCGGCGTTGATCGCTTTCGGCTGAGCCGCGCCTTCAAGGCCGCCTTCGGCCTGGCGCCCCATGCCTATCTGGTGCAACTGCGCCTGGCCCGTGCGCGGCACCTGCTGGCCCGCGGCGAGCCGCCGGTGCAGGTGGCGGCGATTCTCGGCTTTGCCGACCAAAGCCACCTGGGCCGCTGGTTTCGCCGCGCCTACGGCATCACCCCGGCGAACTATCAGCGCCGCTGCTCAAAGCTTCCAGACCGCTGAGGCGCTTGCGCCGATGATCAGGGCTCGGATCGTTCAGGAGCCCGTTCATGACTCAGCTGTTGCCCTTCATGCTGTTCGCCTTCGTCGCCTCCATCACCCCGGGGCCCACCAACGTGCTGGTGCTGGGCAGCAGCGCCCGATACGGCGTGGCCGCGACCCTGCCGCTGGTACTCGGTGCCTGTTTCGGCGCTGCGGCCATCGTGGTGGCGGTGGGGCTCGGCCTCGGTGAGCTGCTGCAGCAGCATCCGCGTCTGCAATGGGCGATGGCCTGGTTCGGTGTGCTGTGGCTGAGCTACCTGGCCTGGCGCATCTTCAGCAGCCCCGCGGCAGCGCTGGATGGTGCGGCCGCGGCGGACGAAAAACGCCTCGGTCTGTTCGCCGGCGCGGCGCTGCAACTGGTCAACCCCAAGACCTGGATGATGGCCCTGGCGGTGGTCAGCGTGTTCGCCACACCGGGGCCCGGCCAAGCGCTGCGCGTGGCGTTGCTGGCGGCGATCTTCCTGGCTATTTCCCTGCCGTGCCTGGGGTGCTGGGCGCTACTGGGGCGCGGCGCCGCACGGCTATTCACCTCGGCACGGGCCATGGGCCGCTTCAATCAGGTCATGGCCGTGCTGCTCCTGGTCTCGGCCTGGCTGGGTGCGCCGCTATGAACCGCTGACGTGCGAGGGTGATGTTCCTAAGCAAGTGTTGAGTTGCTCACGAACCCTGTGGGAAACGCGACCTCGCGGCGAATCGCGAGCACGACGCCGTCATCGCGGTAGGGCCGCAATCGATTTCGCGCCGGGGTCGACGCTCCCACGCTGGCGTTGGGATGCTCGCGATCATTGTAGGAGACGCGACCCGCGGCGAATCGTGAGCACCGCGCCATTCACGCGGTATGGCCGCAGTCGCCTTCGCGCCGGGGGTGACGCTCCCACGCGGGCGTTGGGATGCTCGCGGTCATTGTAAGATTCTATGTCAAGGATCCCCCTTTTTCGGGGTTGTAATCGACCTGCTTCTGCATCAGCGCAAAGGCGATACGAGCGAGTTTACGGGCCAGGATGGTCAGGGCTTCTGTTCGCTTGAGCCCACGCTTGAGGTAGCCCTGATAGATGTCGTGCCACCGCTGACTGCGCGCAGCCGCCATCGCAGCGTTGTGCAGAAGTCGGCGGATCTCTGGGTCACCTTGCTTGGTCATTTTGCGTTGCCCGCAGTATCGCCCTGATTCCTTCATGCGCACATCCAGTCCCAGGAAGGCGATGAACGCATCGCTATTGCGAAAAGTGCCTCTGAGAAAAGCCATGTTCAGGGCCGCTGCCGTCAGCGGGCCAATTCCTTCAACCGCCTGGCAGCGCTTGCTCTGTTGGGCCAAGCCCGAGTCATTCAGTGCTTGGTGGA
>NZ_MSXW01000032.1 GCF_001945445.1 Pseudomonas sp. PA27(2017) | reverse complement strand
ACTACAAGGCAGGAGCAGACACTCAAACCAACCTGTGGGAGCCCCGACCTCGGGGCGAAACGATTGCAGCCTGACTGCCTATTTCGGCGGTGCCTGAGCGATTCGCCGCGAGGTCGCGGCTCCCACAATGGATCGGATAACGGCCGCTACCGCCACTTAGCCGCCAAAGTCGCCGAACCTGGGCTTAAAGATCATGAACAGGTTCTTAGCGTTTCTTCGGCTTGTTCTTGGACTTCTTACCCTTGGGCAGCGGCAGGGCCTGTTCGAAGGCATTGCGCATCTCTTCGAGCTTCCTGTCGCGCAGGTCGTGGATGCGTTTGTCGCGCTCGGCGGCGAAGTCGATCAGTTTCACATCATTGCTCATAGCGGCGTCCGGATCAGACGAAACGTCAGGTTCAGTCGGGGAGCACAAGGCTTGCGCGTCTTGGCCACCTGGTGCTGCCAATGATGCTGCGTCTGGCCGCCCATGACCAGTAGCGAACCATGGGCCAGTTGCAGCGAATGCTCGATGCGCGTGGCGCCCTTGCGGCGCAGGTCGAAGCGCCGCTCGCCGCCCAGGCTCAACGATGCCACCAACGGCTCGATGCCCAGTTCATGCTCGTCGTCGCTGTGCCAGCCCATGGAGTCCTGGCCATCGCGATAGTAGTTGAGCAGCACGCCATTGAGCGGCTGGCCAAGGCTGTCGACCAGGCGCTGGCGAATCTCGGCCAGCAGTGGCGTCCAGGGCAGCGGCTGGTGGGTCATGCCGGAATAGCGGTAACTGGCTTCGCGATCGCCATACCAGGCCAGCAGGCGCGGCACCGGATGATGACGGCCGAACAGCAGCACCTCGGGTTGCTGCCAGGGCGTCTGTTCGACCAGCCGCCGCAGCCAGTCATCAGCCGTCACGGCGTCGAGCCAGTGGGGCTGATAGGTGAGTTCGGCATCGGCAAGCTGCTGCGCGCCGCCGTCGAACAAGCCACCCTGAGCGCCGGGCATCAAACCTCCACGTCCACCCAGAGGCCTTGGCGCGGAAGCTGGTCGATGGCCGGCTCATCCGCCTCGTCGATTTCACCCTCGGCCAGCTCGGCCGCCGTGTAGCCCCGTCGCTGCCGACGGCGCTGCTCTTCGCGCAAGCGCTCTTCCACCTCCTGGGGGTGGCGCTTGTCGAGCCCGACCGCATCCTCCTGAGCCGCCTCGGCGGTCGGCGTCACCGGCGCGATGTCCGGACGCGGCTTGACCACGTCCTGCTGGGCGGTGACGGGAATCAGGCTGTGAGGAATCGGCGGCAGCATGGATGACCTCTCTTTGCAGCGTTATCGGCCATACGGCGGGCGACTTTATGGCTGCGTTACTACACTGTCTGACCGGACGCGTGTCGGTAAGTGCCAAAACAGGCGTGATGCGCCTTTGGTCGAGCCGAGGGTCTGTTGCCGTTTCACGCACGGCCGCGCCGGAGCCCGTTTTGCCGCGAGGCAAGGCACGAGCCGCGAAGTTTAGTGGACTAAATGAGCCGGCGAGAAACGCAGTATCGCGGCAAAACGGGCCCGGCCCTCCGGGTTGTGCGAGAAATCTCGCCATGCGTCGTTGGAGGACTTGGCAAGGGAACAGCCATTCCCTGCGCCCTCCGCCTAGCGGATCGCCGCCCGGCCTAGCGAGATTTCTCGCGGCAACGCGGCTCGCGTTGAAATGGCAACAGACCCTAGCCCTGCGGTAACATAGCCGGCTTTTTCACAGGTGGAGACAGGCAGCATGGCGGAGTATCAACCGGGGCAACGCTGGATCAGCGACAGCGAAGCGGAACTGGGCTTGGGCACCATCCTGATGCAGGATGGCCGCATGCTCACCGTGCTCTACCCTGCCACCGGCGAAACCCGTCAGTACGCAGCCCGCAATGCGCCGCTGACCCGCGTGCGCTTCTCGCCGGGCGACGAGATCACCCATTTCGAAGGCTGGAAGCTGACCGTGCGCGAAGTCGACGACGTCGACGGCCTGCTGGTCTATCACGGCCTCGATGGCAAGAACCAGGCCGTCACCCTGCCGGAAACCCAGCTGTCCAACTTCATCCAGTTCCGCCTGGCCAGCGACCGTCTGTTCGCCGGTCAGATCGACCCGCTGCCGTGGTTCTCGCTGCGCTACCGCACCCTGGAGTTCACCAGCAAGCAGGTGCAATCCTCGCTGTGGGGCCTGGGCGGTGTGCGTGCACAACCTATCGCTCACCAGCTACATATCGCCCGTGAAGTGGCCGACCGTATCGCCCCACGGGTATTGCTGGCCGACGAAGTGGGCCTGGGCAAAACCATCGAAGCCGGCCTGGTGATCCACCGCCAGTTGCTCTCGGGGCGCGCCAGTCGCGTGCTGATCCTGGTGCCGGAAAACCTGCAGCACCAGTGGCTGGTGGAGATGCGCCGCCGCTTCAATCTGGAAGTCGCCCTGTTCGATGCCGAGCGCTTCATCGAGAGTGACGCCAGCAACCCGTTCGAAGACGCACAACTGGCGCTGGTCGCGCTGGAGTGGCTGTGCGAGGACGAGAAGGCCCAGGACGCGCTGTTCGCTGCGGGATGGGACCTGATGGTGGTCGACGAAGCCCACCATCTGGTCTGGCACCCGGAAAAGGCCAGCCGCGAGTACAGCCTGGTCGAGCAACTGGCCGAAGTGATTCCCGGCGTGCTGCTGCTCACCGCCACCCCGGAGCAACTCGGCCAGGACAGCCACTTCGCGCGCCTGCGCCTGCTCGACCCGAACCGCTTCCATGACCTGGAAGCCTTTCGCGCCGAAAGCGCCAGCTACAAACCGGTGGCCGAGGCGGTACAGGAACTGCTCGACCAGGGCCAGCTCAGCGCCCAGGCCCGTGATGCCATCGGCAGCTTTCTCGGCGATGGCAGCCGCGAATTGCTGGATGCTGCCGACGGCGGCGACACCGACGCCCGCGCCCGCCTGGTACGCGAGCTGCTCGACCGTCATGGCACCGGCCGCCTGCTGTTTCGCAACACCCGCGCCGCGGTACAAGGCTTCCCGGAGCGCGAGCTGCATCCCTACCCGCTGCCGAGCCCGGACGAATACATGGAGCTGCCGCTTGGCGAGCACGCCGAGCTGTACCCGGAAGTCAGCTATCAGGGCCAGGCCGACATCGAGGAAGACCAGCGCTGGTGGCGCTTCGACCCGCGCGTCGAGTGGCTGATCGACACCCTGAAGATGCTCAAGAAGTTCAAGGTGCTGGTGATCTGCGCCCACGCAGAGACCGCCATGGACCTGGAAGACGCCCTGCGCGTGCGCTCCGGCATTCCGGCCACGGTGTTCCACGAGGGCATGAGCATCCTCGAGCGTGACCGCGCCGCTGCCTACTTCGCCGATGAAGAATTCGGTGCCCAGGTGCTGATCTGTTCGGAAATCGGCTCCGAAGGCCGCAACTTCCAGTTCGCCCATCACCTGGTGCTGTTCGACCTGCCGGCCCACCCGGACCTGCTCGAGCAGCGCATCGGTCGCCTCGACCGCATCGGCCAGAAGCACAAGATCCAGCTGCACGTGCCGTACATGGAAAACAGCCCCCAGGAGCGTCTGTTCCAGTGGTACCACCAGGCGCTGAACGCCTTCCTGGCCACCTGCCCGACCGGCAACGCCCTGCAGCACCAGTTCGGCAGCCGCCTGCTGCCGATGCTGGAAAACGCCGACGACGGCCAGTGGCAGACGCTGATCGACGAAGCCACCGCCGAGCGCAAGCGTCTGGAAGGCGATTTGCACGCCGGTCGCGACCGCCTGCTGGAACTCAACTCCGGCGGTGCCGGTGAAGGCGAGGCGCTGGTCGAAGCGATCCTCGAGCAGGACGATCAGTTCGCCCTGCCGATGTACATGGAGCAGCTGTTCGACGCCTTCGGCATCGACAGTGAAGACCATTCCGATAACGCCCTGATCCTGCGCCCGAGCGAGAAGATGCTCGATGCCAGCTTCCCGCTCGGCAACGACGAAGGCGTGACCATCACCTACGACCGCGACCTGGCACTGTCCCGCGAGGACATGCAGTTCCTCACCTGGGAACACCCCATGGTGCAAGGCGGCATGGACCTGGTGCGCTCCGGTTCGATGGGCAACACCTCGGTGGCGCTGATCAAGAACAAGGCGCTCAAGCCCGGCACCGTGCTGCTGGAGCTGCTGTACGTCAGCGAAGTGGTAGCGCCACGCAAGCTGCAGCTCGGCCGCTACCTGCCGCCGGCTGCGCTGCGCTGCCTGCTCGACGGCAACGGCAACGACCTGGCATCGAAGGTCTCCTTCGATACCCTCAACGACCAGCTCGAAGCCGTGCCGCGCGCCAGCGCCAACAAGTTCGTGCAGGCCCAGCGTGATGCGCTGACGCCGAAGATCGCCGCTGGCGAAGCCAAGATCTCGCCGCGCCATGTCGAGCGCGTCACTGAAGCCAAACGCCGCCTGGCTGCCGAGCTGGACGAAGAACTGGCCCGCCTGACCGCTCTGCAGGCGGTCAACCCGAGCGTACGTGACAGCGAACTGGATGCCTTGCGCGAGCAGCGCGAACAGGGCCTGGCCATGCTCGACAAGGCCGCTCTGCGCCTGGAAGCCATTCGGGTGCTGGTCGCGGGTTGAGGTCGTCAGCTCGCCCTCTTGCAGAGGGCGAGATTGGCTTCAGCGCATTGCAAGGAGTCTGGTCTGCGGCAGGAAAGGGACTTCAGTCTCGCCGTACCTTAAGTGCTGGCTGCGCCATTCGCCGCGGGTCGCGGCTCCTACAGGATCGTGCGTAATTAGAGACCTGTGGGAGCCCCGACCTCGGGGCGAATCGATGATGGCCGGCGCGCGATCTGAACGCCCAATCCATCGATTGATCGCAGCCGCACCTCCAGTGCGGGCTGCGCCATTCGCCGCGGGTTGCGACGCCTAAAGCATCGCGTGTGTCAGCGATCTGTGGGAGCCCCGACCTCGGGGCGAATCGATCGCGGCATTCACGCCCCATCGCCCCTTACACCATCTGCAATCGCTGCTTGCGCGTCGGCGCCGGGTAGGCGCTGTCGATCGCCTGAAGATCGGCGGCGCTGAGCTGCAGCTCGGCGGCTGCGGCGTTTTCGGCCAGGTGCCGGGGATCGCTGGCCTTGGGAATCACCAGTACGTTGGGTTGACGTAACGCCCAGGCCAGAGCGACCTGGGCAGTGGTCGCACCATGCTGCTGCGCCACCTGCTGCAGCGCGGCGTCCGCCAGCAGTGCACCGCCCTGCCCCAGCGGGCAGTAGGCCATCAGCGGCATGTTCTGGCGCTGTTGCCACGGCAGCAGGTCGAACTCCACGCCCCGCGCCTCGGGGTTGTAGAGCACCTGGTTGGTCACGCAGGCCGGCTCGCCGAGCTCCTGCAGATCATCCAGATCGAAATTGGAAACGCCCCAGCGGCCGATCTTGCCCTGCTCACATAGGCGCTCGAAGGCCTCGACCGTTTCGTCCAGCGGGTACCGGCCGCGCCAGTGCAGCAGATAGAGGTCGATATGTTCGGTGCCCAGGCGCCTGAGGCTACGCTCGCACGCCGCCGCCACGCCATTGCGGCTGGCATTGTGCGGATAGACCTTGCTGACCAGAAAGACCTGATCAAGCTTGCCGGAAATAGCCTCGCCGACAACCTCTTCGGCTCCGCCTTCGCCATACATTTCGGCAGTGTCGATCAGCCGCAGGCCGCGCTCGACGCCTTCACGCAGCGCGGCGACTTCGCCTTTGCGCCGATCACGGTTTTCGCCCATACGCCAGGTGCCCTGGCCTATCACCGGTACCTGAGTGCCGGCCAATTCGAGTGTGCGCATCATGCTTCCTCCTGGTGATTGCATCCTGACCGGCTGGTATGGCTCAGGTTCAGGCCAACGACGCGGGGCTAGGTTTATGTAAAGGCAGGATTTTTTTGACCGATCGGTCGGACAGCGCGTCGCTCAGCGGCTACGCTGTGAAGGAAAGGACAAGCCAGGGCCAGTTAACCATGGGCGCACTATGGCGATCCGACTCCGCACCGCCTGTACGCGAACACAAGGTCGCTACCGCGGTGCCGCGCAACCCCCAGCCCCGCAAGCACCCTGTGCGCTGGGTGGTCGGCTCGACGCTGTTGCTCGGGCTGGTCGGAGCGAGTGGATTGCTGATCTACGAACTGCGCACCGCCCATTTCCAGTCCAGCGAACTGAGCCGCTACGCCGCCACGCTCACCTATGAAATCGAAGACGGCCCCAGTGACGCCATCGTCTATCCCGATAGCGGCCCCTTCGATCAACGCCAGGGCTACAGCCGCCTGCCGGCCTTCATCGAACGCCTGCAGGGCCGCGGTTTCGAGGTACTGCAGCAAGCCCGTTTCTCGGCTGCACTGACCAATTACACCGAGCACGGTTTCTTCCCGCCCTTCGCCGAGAAGGCGCAAACCGGTGTGAACATCGAGGATTGCCGCGGCACACCCTTCTACACCGTGCGTAACCCACGCCAGCGCTACACCGACTTCACCGCCATTCCACCGCTGGTGGTCGGCAGCCTGCTGTTCATCGAGGACCGCCAGTTGCTTGCTGCCGAGCCGGCCGAAGCCAACCCGGCGGTGGACTGGCCGCGCTTCGTGAAAGCGGCGCTATCCCAGGTCGGCAAGTACGTCGGTATGCAGGATCAGTCCGCCGGTGGCAGCACCCTGGCCACCCAGCTGGAGAAGTACCGCCACTCCCCGGACGGCATTACCCATGCGCCGGCCGAGAAACTGCGCCAGATGATCTCCGCCAGCGTACGCGCCTACCAGGGCGGCCCGCAGACACTCGTGGCCAGGCAGAACATCGTGCGCGACTACCTCAACAGCGTGCCGCTCTCGGCCGCCCCCGGCCATGGTGAGGTGCACGGCCTGGCCGATGGCCTGCGCATCTGGTTCGGCGTGGATTTCGTCACCACCAACCGTCTGCTCGACGCCGAGCAGGCCAGCGATGCCAACCTGGCCGAGCGGGGCCTGGCGCTGCGCCAGGTGCTATCGCTGATGATCGCCCAGCGCCGGCCCTCGTATTACCTCGCCCAGGGCCGTGCAGAACTGGCCGCGCTGGTCGACAGCCACCTGCGTCTGTTGGCCGACGGTGGCGTGCTGGACAGCACGCTGCGCGACGTGGCCCTGGCCCAGCAGGTGACTTACCGCGACTGGCAGACCGATCCCAACCTGCAGCGCATCGACAGCGACAAGGGCATCAGCATGGCGCGGGCACGATTGGCCGGCCTGCTCAATCTGTCCTACTACGAACTCGACCGCCTCGACCTGGAAGCCCGCGCCAGCCTCAATTCGGACCTGCAGCAACAGGTCAGCCTATACCTCGAACAGCTCGCCGACCCCGCCTTCGCCGAAGGCGTCGGCCTGTTCGGCGATCGCCTGCTGTCGCCCAGCAAGACCGGCGACGTGCGCTACAGCTTCACCCTGTTCGAGCGCACGCCCAATGGCAACCAGGTACGCGTGCAGACCGACAACACCCACCAGCCCTTCGATATCAACGAGAGCAGCAAGCTGGAGCTGGGTTCCACCGCCAAGCTGCGGGTCATGGCGACCTATCTGGAAGTGATCGCCGAACTGCATGGCCGGCTGGCGGGTATGAGCCCGGCGCAACTGCGCGGGCAGGACGTGGCCGATCAGGATCTGCTCAGCCGCTGGGCCATCGACTACCTGCAGACAAACCCGGGTGCCGACCTGGCCGGCATGCTCGACGCCGCGCTGGAGCGCCGTTACTCGGCGAACCCCGGTGAGCGCTTTTTCACCGGCGGCGGCCTGCATACCTTCGGCAACTTCCGCCGTGAGGACGATGGCAGGCGCCCCACCCTGCGCGAATCGCTGCGTGAATCGATCAACCTGCCTTTCGTACGCCTGATGCGCGATCTGGTGCGCTACAGCACCTACCAGGCACCGGGCAACAGCGCTGCCCTGCTCAAGGACGATAAAGATCCACGGCGCCAGGAATACCTGAGCCGTTTCGCCGACCGCGAGGGCACCACCTTTCTGCTGCGCTTCTGGCGCAAGTACCAGGGGCAATCGGCCCAGGAGCGCCTGGACACCTTCATCGGCGGCCTGCGTCTCACCGATACGCGCCTGGCGGCCGTGCACCGCTACCTGATGCCGGATGTCGATCAGGCCACCTTCGCCAACTTCATCCGTGCTCACTTGCCCGGCACGCGAATCAGTGACAAACATATCGACGAGCTTTATCGGCGCTACGGCCCCGGTGCCTTCAGCCTGCCGGACCAAGGCTATATCGCCCGCGTGCACCCGCTGGAGCTATGGCTGCTGGCCTACCTGATCGACCATCCCCAGGCCGCCTTCAATGACGCGGTGACCGCCAGCGCCGAGCAGCGCCAGGAGGTCTACGGCTGGCTGTTCAAGAGCCGCCACAAGAGCGCCCGCGACAGTCGCATTCGCATCATGCTGGAGGTCGAGGCGTTTCTGGATATCCACCAGCGCTGGCAGAACCTGGGCTACCCGTTCGAGTACCTGGTGCCGTCCCTGGCCACCGCTCTGGGCAGCTCGGGTGATCGCCCTGCGGCCCTTGCCGAGCTGATCGGCATCATTCAGAACGACGGCATCCGCTTGCCCACCGTGCGCATCGACAGCCTGCATTTCGCCGGCGGCACGCCCTACGACACGCGCCTGGGGCACGTGCTCGAAGCGGGCAAGCGGGTGATGGCCCCGGAGGTCGCCGCGGCGCTGCGCGAAGCCCTGTCACAAGTGGTGGATGGCGGTACCGCGCGACGCTTGCAGGGCGCTTTCACCCTTGCCGACGGCAGCCCGTTGACCCTGGGCGGCAAGACCGGCACCGGCGATAACCGCATGACCAGCGTCGGCCGCGCAGGCCAGGTGATCAGCTCACGGGTGCAGAACCGCACTGCCACCTTCGTGTTCTTTCTCGGACCGGACCACTTCGGCACCCTAACCGCCTTCGTGCCAGGCCGCGCCGCAGAGAATTTCCGCTTCACCTCGGCACTGCCGGTGCAGGTGCTCAAGGGCATGCAGCCGATTCTGGCGCCCTACCTGCAGACCGGCGCCCGCACGCAATGCGCGCCGCCACCGCAGCAGCAAACGGCGCAGGTGGTTCGCTAGAGGCGGCTGCGATTCAAGCTGTCGCTACATGGCACGAGCAGCAGGTCGACCGCTTTGGCTTTCTGGTGCTCCTCGTGCCGCAAAATTAGCAGACGATACCAATCGCCCCTTCAGGAGGCCGAACGAAATCGTTGTGGAGAGGGTTGAGCGGCATGGATGCCGCGAGAGCCGCGATGGGCCAGGGATGGCCCTTCGCGGCGTGCCCTCGGAGCAATGATGGAGCGAGGGAACCCCAGCGAAGCTGGGGCCGGATGTCGGGGCTAGACTTTTTGGTTTCTTTTGGGGCGATGCCAAAAGAAACCCGCTCATCAGAGCGGAACCGAACGCATGAACAACGCGATAACGCTGGTAAACCACAGCTCATGTATAGCGTGTAGAACGTAAAGAGCTCGCGGCTAAAGCCCCTCCTACCAGATAAACTCTGCTTACCGTCGGCTGCGGCCTTGCTCGCGCCTTTCCCTAGCGCCAGCGAACCCTAGCGCTTCTGCCTCAGATACAACGCCTCCACCTTCTCCCGCGCCCAGGGCGTTTTGCGCAGGAAAGTCAGGCTCGACTTGATGCTTGGGTCGCTCTTGAAGCAGCGGATGTCGATGCGCTGGGCCAGGCCTTCCCAGCCGAATTGCTCGACCAGTTCGGTCAGTATGGCTTGCAGGGTGATGCCGTGCATCGGGTCTTTGGATGAGGTCATGGCGAGTTCCTGATGGCTGGGCCGCAAGCTTACCAGCAGGCACCAATGAAAAGGCCCGGACAGTGTCCGTAATGCTGTTCACTTAAGCGGAGCAGCCTTACGATCCACTGGATATCGGGTTTTGGAAATCTTCACCGTCCTGGGTCTTCCCGGCCTTGGACGGTGATCCAGAAACATTCCTCCGATACCTCCCCGCAGCTCAGCCAACCTTCTG
>NZ_MSXW01000006.1 GCF_001945445.1 Pseudomonas sp. PA27(2017) | reverse complement strand
CGTAGGAGCCGCGACCCCGCGGCGAATCGCACGTACGACGCTGGCCTTGCAGCAAGGCCACCATCGCTTTCGCGCCGGGGCGACGCTCCTACACGATTGGTAGTGCATCCGCGACCGCGTAGGAGCCGCGACCCCGCGGCGAATCGCATGTACGACACTGGTATTGCAGCAAGGCCACATTCGTTCGCGCCGGGGCGACGCTCCTACATGATTGGTAGTGCATCCGCGGTCGCGTAGGAGCCGCGACCCGCGGCGAATCAATCAGCCTTCTTGCGAATCCAGTACAGATAGGTCTCGGCATCCTGCGCCTGCTCCACCAGCTCGTGGCCGAGAAACACGCAAAACTTGGGAATGTCGCGCTGGGTCGAGGGATCGGTAGCGATGACCTTGAGCAGGCCGCCGGCCGGCAGGTCGCGCACCTTGTTGTGCAGCATCATCACCGGCTCGGGGCAGAACAGGCCGGTGGCGTCGAGGGTGTCGTCAGGGGTCGAATCGAGCATCACGGGCTCCGCTTGATCATTCTTGCTGCATTCGGGAAGTGGCTGCCGGCACGGGCAGCTCACCGTTCAAATTCGGTCTATTTGCTCAGCCGGCGCAGGTGGCAGGTCACTTCCTCGCGGTCGTGATACAGCTGCTTGCAGGCGATGCTCGCCTTGACCTTGCGCGCGGCCAGGCCTTCGGCGATGCGCTCGAGCAGGCGCTGCACCTCGGCGTAGCGCTGCTTCATCGGCAACTTGAGGTTGACCACCGCCTCGCGGCAATGGCCCTCGCCGATCCAGGTTTCCAGCAGCGCGGCGCTGCGTGCGGGCTTCTCGACGATGTCGCAGACCATCCAGTCCACCGGCTGCTTGGGCTTCCAGGTGAAGCCGTCGACCATCAGGTGCTTGACCAGGCCGGTGTCCATCAGGCTTTCGGCCATCGGGCCGTTGTCGATGGCGGTCACCAACATGCCGCGGCGTACCAGCTGATAGGTCCAGCCGCCCGGTGCGGCGCCCAGGTCGACGCCGGTCATCTCGTCCGACAGGCGCTCATCCCACTGCTCACGCGGAATGAAGGTGTGCCAGGCCTCTTCGAGTTTCAGGGTCGAGCGGCTGGGCGCCTCGCGGGGGAACTTGAGGCGCGGAATGCCCATGGGCCAGATCGCCGAGTTGTTTGGCGCGGCCATGCCGAGAAATACCTCGCGGCCACTCTTGAAGGTCAGCAGCAGGCGCGGCGCACGGGCGCTCTCCGCCAGCTTGCCGGCGCCGCTCAGGGCCTTGCGCAGCGGGCCTTCGAACTTCCTGCAGAAGCCGGACAGCTCCTTGCCGTCGTTGGTGTCGAACACCTCCAGCCATAGGCTGCCGAAAACCGGCAGCGGCGCCAGGTGCTCGAGCAACACGCTGATACGATCCTTTTCGGGCAGCTCGATGAAGCTGCCGCGCGCCCACTGGCGGATGAAGATCAACTGGCTGAAGCGCAGCCCGGCCATCAGCCGCTCGGCGCCCGCCTCGTCACTGCAGATGAATTCGGCGCAGGCGGTGTCCGGCTTGGCCTTGGCGTAGCCGGGCACGTCGAGACGCGCGGCATGCTCGGATATCTCCGAACACACCTCGTTCTCGAAACCGGGGCGGCAGTGCAGTAACAAAGTCTTCATTTAAGCATCTCCATAGGCCGCGCATGATAGCGAAAACTGGAACCCAGGGCCTCTGCTCCCTGTCCAGAGAACAGCATCCCGGCATCGCCGGCTGCGCCTGCGGGCTATGCTCGACAGGTGCACGATCAGGCGACGGCTCACCGCAAGCCGCACGAGCCTGGCCAAGGGAATCATCGCGCAGGGCCACAGAGCGCCTGCCAAACCAGAACGGCTTGTACCGTGCAAGCCACAAGGAGATGCACGATGTCCTCCATCGATAGCCTGAACTGCCGCCGCACCCTCGACGTGGACGGTAAATCCTACGATTACTTCAGCCTGCCGGACGCCGCCAAACAGCTGGGCGACATCGACAAGCTGCCGGTGTCGCTCAAGGTGCTGCTGGAAAACCTGCTGCGCTGGCAGGACGACAAGACCGTCACCCAGGATGACCTGCAAGCCATCAGCGACTGGCTGGAAAAACGCAGCTCCGAGCGCGAGATCCAGTACCGCCCTGCCCGCGTATTGATGCAGGACTTCACCGGTGTACCCGCCGTGGTCGACCTGGCCGCCATGCGCGACGCTATGGCCAAGGCCGGCGGCGACCCGCAGAAGATCAACCCGCTGTCGCCGGTCGACCTGGTGATCGACCACTCGGTGATGGTCGACAAGTTCGCCAGCCCCGAGGCATTTGGCGAGAACGTCGAGATCGAGATGCTGCGCAACGGCGAGCGCTACGCCTTCCTGCGCTGGGGCCAGAGCGCCTTCGACAACTTCAGCGTGGTACCGCCGGGCACCGGCATCTGCCACCAGGTGAACCTGGAATACCTGGGCCGCACCGTGTGGACCAAGGAAGAAGACGGCGTGACCTACGCCTACCCCGACACCCTGGTCGGCACCGACTCACACACCACCATGATCAACGGCCTCGGCGTATTGGGCTGGGGCGTGGGCGGCATCGAGGCGGAAGCGGCGATGCTTGGCCAGCCGGTGTCGATGCTGATTCCCGAAGTGATCGGCTTCAAGCTGACCGGCAAGCTCAAGGAAGGCATCACCGCCACCGACCTGGTGCTGACCGTCACCCAAATGCTGCGCAAGAAAGGCGTGGTCGGCAAATTCGTCGAGTTCTACGGCGACGGCCTGGCCGAACTGCCGCTCGCCGACCGCGCCACCATCGCCAACATGGCGCCGGAATACGGCGCCACCTGCGGTTTCTTCCCGGTCGATGAGATCACCCTGGATTACCTGCGCCTGTCCGGCCGCCCGGATCAGACCGTCAAGCTGGTGGAAGCCTATTCCAAAGCTCAGGGCATGTGGCGCCAGGCCGGCAGCGAGCCGGTATTCACCGATACGCTGGAGCTGGACATGGGCCAGGTCGAAGCCAGCCTGGCCGGCCCCAAACGCCCGCAGGATCGCGTTGCCCTGCCCCAGGTCGGCCAGGCCTTCGAAGACTTCCTCGGCCTGCAGCTCAAGCCGTCGCGTAAAGAGGAAGGTCGCCTGGAAAGCGAAGGCGGCGGTGGCGTAGCCGTTGGCAATGCCGCGCAGAACGAGATCCACTATGAGATGGACGGCCAGCGCCACCCGCTGAGTGACGGCGCCGTGGTGATCGCGGCGATCACCTCCTGCACCAATACCTCCAACCCGAGCGTGATGATGGCCGCCGGCCTCCTGGCCAAGAAGGCCGTGGAGAAAGGCCTCCAGCGCAAGCCCTGGGTCAAGAGCTCGCTGGCGCCGGGTTCCAAGGTGGTGACCGAATACTTCGCCGCCGCCGGGCTCACCGAATACCTCGACAAGCTCGGCTTCGACCTGGTCGGCTACGGCTGTACCACCTGCATCGGCAACTCCGGCCCGCTGCCGGACCCGATCGAGAAGGCCATTCAGGAACATGACCTGACCGTCGCTTCGGTGCTGTCCGGCAACCGCAACTTCGAAGGCCGCGTGCATCCGCTGGTGAAAACCAACTGGCTCGCCTCGCCGCCCCTGGTGGTCGCCTATGCCCTGGCCGGCAGCGTGCGCGTGAATATCGCCGAGGAGCCGCTGGGTGAAGACCGCGACGGCAAGCCGGTGTACCTGCGCGACATCTGGCCGAGCCAGAAGGAAATCGCCGAGGCCGTACAGAAGGTCGACACCGCCATGTTCCGCAAGGAATACGCCGAGGTGTTCGAAGGCGACGAGCAGTGGCAGGCCATCCAGGTGCCGGAAGCCGACACCTACACCTGGCAGAACGACTCCACCTACATCCAGCACCCGCCGTTCTTCGAGGCCATCGACCAGGCGCCGCCGGCGATCACCGACATTGCCAATACGCGCATCCTGGCGCTGCTCGGCGACTCGGTGACCACCGACCACATCTCCCCGGCCGGCAACATCAAGGCTGACAGCCCGGCCGGTCGCTACCTGCGCGAACAAGGCGTCGAGCCGCGCGACTTCAACTCCTACGGCTCGCGCCGCGGCAACCATGAAGTGATGATGCGCGGCACCTTCGCCAACATCCGTATCCGCAACGAGATGCTCGACGGCGAGGAAGGCGGCATCACCCTGCACGTGCCGAGCGGCGAGAAACTGGCGATCTACGATGCCGCCATGCGCTACCAGCAGGAAGGCACGCCACTGGTGGTGATCGCCGGCAAGGAATACGGCACCGGCTCCAGCCGCGACTGGGCGGCCAAGGGCACCAACCTGCTGGGCGTCAAAGCGGTGATCGCCGAGAGCTTCGAGCGTATCCACCGTTCCAACCTGGTGGGCATGGGTGTGCTGCCGCTGCAGTTCACCGGCGGCGCGGATCGCAAGAGCCTGGGCCTGACCGGCAAGGAAACCCTGGCGATCAAGGGCCTGGACGGCGTCGAGGTGCGCCCGCACATGCCGCTGACGCTGGAGATCACCCGCGAAGATGGCAAGCTGGAGAGCGTCGAGCTGCTCTGCCGCATCGACACCCTCAACGAGGTCGAGTACTTCAAGGCCGGCGGCATACTGCACTACGTGCTGCGCCAGCTGATCGCCAGCTGACGATCACCCGTGCAGCGTGGCTGCGCGGGAGGTTCCATAACCCGGGTCGAGCGCAGCGACACCCGGGTTTCTTTTGCGCGCTCGAACGTGCCCGCCCACCCTCGACCAATGGACCGTCGTTTTACCGGCGTCAAAACGTTCCACGCCTTGAAAGTTGGGTACACTGCAGGCCTGCCACGCGTAAGCGATAACCATAAAAGCGTTGCCTGTAGGATCGGTCGCCCCAGCCGCAGCGGGGTCAGGACCACAGTCGTAGTCTGGTAGGTGGCGCGAACCATCGCCCGCCTGCCCTACTTCCTCCCTGGCAGCGCACTGACATCAGGGTAGATGCCATGCGTAACAACCAGCCCATCACCGGTAACGAGCGGACTTTTCCGGCGCAGCAACGCCTGATCTCGACTACCGACCTCAAGGGCCAGATCACCTACTGCAACGAAGCCTTCATCGAGATCAGCGGCTTCTCCCGCGACGAGCTGATCCGCGCGCCGCACAACCTGGTGCGCCACCCCGACGTGCCGCCCGCCGTGTTCGCCCATATGTGGGAAACCCTGAAAGCCGGCCGACCATGGATGGGCATCGTCAAGAACCGCTGCAAGAACGGCGACCACTACTGGGTCAACGCCTACGTGGTGCCGGTGCTCGATGACGGCAAGGTCACCGGCTACGAGTCGGTGCGCAGCAAGCCCACCGCCGAGCAGGTGCAACGCGCCCAGGCGCTCTATGGCCGCATCAACGCAGGCAAAGCGGCGATCCCCAGCCGCGACCGCTGGCTGCCGGTGGTGCAGAACTGGCTGCCGTTCATTCTGGTCAGCCAGGTCGGCTTTCTGGTCGGCGCCTGGCTGGACAGCACCTGGGGCTTCGTTGCCGCCGCCGCGCTGTCGATCCCCCTTGGCCTGCTCGGCCTGGCCTGGCAGAGCCGCGGCATCAAGCGTCTGCTGCAACTGGCCGAACAAAGCACCTCCGACCCGCTGATCGCCCAGATGTACACCGACAACGGCGGTGTCGAAGGCCGCCTGGAACTGTCCATCCTCAGCCAGGAAGCACGCCTGAAAACCTGCCTCACCCGCCTGCAGGACAGCGCCGAGAACCTCGCCAAGCAGGCGGCCCAGGCCGACGTGCTGGCCCACAACAGCTCCACCGGCCTGCAGCGCCAACGCGAAGAAACCGACCAGGTCGCCACCGCCGTCAACCAGATGGCCGCCACCACCCTGGAAGTGGCCAACAACGTGGCGCGCACCGCCATCGCCACCCAGGAAGCCAACCGCCTGACCCAGCAAGGCCGTGGCATCGCCAGCGAAACCCGCGAAGCGATCCAGCGCCTGTCCCTGTCGGTGGGCGAAACCGGCGAAACCGTCACCCGCCTCGCCCAGGACAGCAATGAAATCGGCGGCGTGGTCGACGTGATCAAGGGCATCGCCGACCAGACCAACCTGCTGGCCCTCAACGCCGCCATCGAAGCCGCCCGCGCCGGCGAAATGGGCCGCGGCTTCGCCGTGGTCGCCGACGAAGTCCGCTCCCTGGCGCAACGCACCGCCGAATCAACCGGCCAGATCCACGCCCTGATCGCCAAACTGCAACGCACCGCCGACGAAGCCGTGCTGACCATGGACATCGGCCGCAAACAGGCCGACGAAGGCGTCGAACGCGTACAACAGGCCGACCTGGCCCTGGCCGGCATCAGCGACGCGGTCGCCAATATCAACGAAATGGCCGACCAGATCGCCGCCGCCGCCGAAGAACAAAGCGCCGTCGCCGACGAAATCAGCCGCAACATCACCACCATCGCGCAGCTATCCGACCAGACGGCTGGCGAGGCGCAAAGCACGGCGTTGTTGAGTGAGGAGCTCACAAGTACGGCGCAGGGGCAGTATTCGTTGGTGGCGCGGTTTAATCGGTAGGCAATTGAGGCGCAGCGAAATGTTGCGCCTTTTCGCTGGCCTTACGCCCGGGGACGACGTCAGGCTCGGCACCTATCGACATACCGAAAGCGTGGTGTATAACTCGCCAAGCATCCCAGCACCTCGCTGTATGTCGCGAGCTAGACGGGCTCGGCAAAAGGGCATGGGATGTTGTACACCACGCCCCGTCCGGAAAAGTTATGCACCACTTGGTGTCTATTTATAGTTAGAGCTACGCAATGAATCTTTGCCAATGTCCATGCTGCGACTACTTCACCCTAGCCGTAGGTGAAGATTATGAAATATGCGCTGTATGCTTTTGGGAGAATGATTACTTTGGTATTGAGGAACCAGATTTAGAATCAGGTGCAAATCATGGCCTTACTATTCGCCAAGCAAGAGCAAATTTTGCAACCTTTGGGGCATGCCATCCAAGCATGGTTAAAAATGTCATACGCCCCGAACAAAGAGAAAAATATGCATATAAAACACGTGCACTATAGCTCTAACTAGTGGTTTAAATCGTTCACCTCGCTCACTGGGACGGGCTAAATCCCGCGCCTTAACCAAACATTAGCCACCCTATGAAAATAATCGAAACGCATCAGTTTCACCTGACAGTATCAATGAGCGATTTAGTGCGTTGGCGTGGCAACGGCGACGATGACTTTGAGGCCAACACAGAAATTCAGTCGGCAATTGAGTTTTTAGGTCTAGATGTGGACATAAACCATCTATATAAGAAATATTTTTATCAAACAGAAATCGGCCAAGGCGATGTATATGCTTTCTTAAACAGGAATGAGCCTAAAAACCTCTTTGCAATTGACATGTACCGAGACCTCACGGATCAACTAGACATAGTTTCTATCTTTGTTAGCGCCTCCCCGAAACTAGCTCCAGTCGTCAAGGCCAAGCTAAGAAATTTATTTGATTCGGCTTCATGCCAGGTCGCATACGAAGAAGCCAGCAGTCTTCCTAAGCTTCAACAATTGCTTAACAACAATAAATACCCACTCGCCACTGA
Source organism: Pseudomonas sp. PA27(2017) (assembly GCF_001945445.1). Taxonomy (GTDB): domain Bacteria; phylum Pseudomonadota; class Gammaproteobacteria; order Pseudomonadales; family Pseudomonadaceae; genus Aquipseudomonas. The sequence goes on along the minus strand of NZ_MSXW01000006.1, from coordinate 110,824 downwards.
AGAAAATGGCTATATGCAGAATTTAATTGTGCAACAGTGCGGCTAACAACTCGTTCAAATCGTTCGCTGCGCTCACTGGGACGGGCTAAAGCCCGCCTCTTAACCAAATGTTAGAAAACATCGGAGGCACGTCGAACCTTCATGAGCAAAAAAGCGAAATCCGGAGGCGCTCAAAAACGCCAGCAGGAAAAAGAAAGAGACCTTGCAAAAGCAGAGAAACGACGTGCTCTTGAGAAAGAACGAGCAGCAGAGCAGCTTAAAAAGACAGTTAAATTTCTACGCAGCGGAAAAGTAAAACTCAAAAAGAGTAAGCAAAAGCAAGGCGTGCTCAGCACGTTCACTTCAATGCCATGCCAACCAAAGATCAGAAGAGAAGATGTTGTAATTGATGAACACACTTCACCAAAGAAAGAACAGAACCCATATCGCCTCGAAGGTGATACTGGTTGGGTCTAATAAAATCGAGGTGAATGCTTTTCTAACAATGCGCTCAAAGCGTTCACTTCGTTCGCTGGGACGGGCTAAAGCCCGTCCTCTTAGCTTAACGTTAGCTATTCAAGGAATAGTATTTTGTTTAATTATTCGCCCGGCCTAGATCGATATATTGAGCAAAGACGAAAGAAGGTAGCAAGTAAGGTGGATGACGCTCTTTTCATCCACCATTGCACTCTGAAACTGGTGGACGGATAAAGCGTCGTCCACCCTACGAAACTGGCTGACCACGTACCTCGATTGCTTAATCCAGGGCAACTTTAGCAAGTAGGGTGGATGACGCCTTTTTCATCCACCATTGCAATTTTGAAGTGGTGGACGGATAAGACTTCAGCTACGCGTTTCGCTATCCTACAAACCTTAGGTAATGCATGCCTGACGATGTTTTGGACTCTCCCCTTCAAACAGTGCCTAAGGTCAACTCAATGCTCACCCACAACACCCTTAAATACAAAGCCTGGGCAGACCGTCGAACGCTGGACGCGGTCGCTCAACTCGATCCATTGGCGCAGTCCGAAGCGCTGGCCTTCGCGCGGCAGCAGCTCAACCATATGGTTCGCGTTGAAGAGCTGTTTCGCGCACGGTTGCTTGGGGAGCCGGCGCCCCATGACAGTACCAACACCGATACCCTGCCCCAGCTCGATGAGCTGGATCGCCGGCTGATGGCGGCCAATCGGTGGTTGGCCGCGTACCTCGATGGCCTCACGCCTGGGCAGCTTCAGGAGCCTATTCGCTTCGTTTTCGTGGATGGCAAGCAGGGCATGCTGAGCCGTGAGGAAGCGATCTTTCACCTGGTCAACCACGGCACCTACCATCGCGGCGCCATCGGCCATGCCCTTGACCGGGCTGACGGCAACCGACCCGCCGATACCTACACGGTGTTTATTCATGGGTCAGAGCCTGAGCGTCGAAACGCCTGAGGCATATTCCCGTTCGATACAGACTCACCACCCGGCGAACCATGACCAATCCACAAAACCAACTGAATGAACTGATCGTTCACCTAGCGGCGCTCACAGATATTCTCGCCCTCGACCCAGATAGCCACTGGGGCACGCATTTCCGCAATTGCCTAGCGACCGCCAGAGCGCTGGCGGGCAGCAGTCACGATGGGGATGAACTGACAGGCCTGGCGTGTTCGGTGATGTCCGCTTACGGCGGCATGGGCAGCTTCAACGATTACGCGCCGTGGCAGAATGGCCGCTTCATTGCCGGCTTGGAGTCGCTGGATGAGGCGTCTAACCGCGTCTATATGGCGGCCCGTGCGATAAGGCTGCGTAACGCCACAGATGTAGACTGACTTCCCGCATAGACCAAAGCAGGGGCCACCTGAATCGATGTCCATCAACACCCTATCCGACCTCTTCCAGACCGAGCCCATCAGTTGGGGCTGCCGGGGTGATCCCTATCTGTGGCAGGAAATGAGCGAGGTGTTGGCCACGCAGCCGCTTCCGCCAAGCGATGCGCAACTGGCCGAAATCCTCGAGGCCACCTTCGAACGCCTGGTTGGCTTGCCGACAAGCGCGGAAGTGTCCACGGTGTTCGTCGAGCGGCACGCCCATGGCGGCATGTCGTCGGGGCATATCAGCCTGAAGTTCTGGCGCGAGTCGGCCTTGCCGTTATTGCTCGCACGCTACCGCACAGCACAGGGCGACAGGCCGTGAAGGAACTCGATGGCGAACGCGTGCTGATGACCGAGCGCCTGCTGGTGCGGCGCTGGGTGCCGGATGACCTGGAACCGCTGCTGCGGGTCTACGGCGATGCCGAGGCCATGCGCTGGGTCGGTGATGGCGTGGCGCTGACGCCGCAACAAGCGGCCAATTGGCTGGAGGTAACAGCGAACAACTACCGGCAGCGCGGCTACGGCATGTACGCCGTGACTCTGCGCGACGGCGGCGCGGTGATCGGCTTTTGCGGGCTGGTGCACCCGGACGATCAGGACAAACCCGAGATCAAGTACGCCTTCGCCCGCGAGTACTGGGGCCATGGCCATGCCAGCGAAGTGGTATGCGCCCTGCTACCCTACGCAGCTCAAAAGCTGGGCCTGACGCAGATTATCGCCACCGTTGCGCCAGACAACGCCGCCTCCCGGCGGGTGCTGGGCAAGGCCGGCATGACGCTTACCGACACGCTACCCGAAGAAGACGGCAGCCAGACTCTGTTAATGAGCTGGCACGCGCCAGCCTAAGCAGTGCAGTGATTACAGGAGTTCCCCATGACCGAAAACGCCCCCACCTACTCCATCGTGCACGCCACTCCGTCGGTGGAAACCTATCGCCATCTGCGCACGGCAGCCGGGCTGAGCGGCAAGACCGTTGAGGCGGCGAGCCGCGGCCTGCCCAATAGTCTATTCGCCGTGCAGGTGCTCTGCGCCGGCGAGCCGGTGGGGATGGGCCGGGTGATCGGCGATGGCGGCGCGTTCTATCAGGTGGTGGATATCGCCGTGCTGCCGGAGCATCAAGGCCGCGGCCTGGGGAAAATGATCATGGCGGCGATCAGCGACTTTATCGCCCGCGAGGTCCCGGAGTCAGGCTACGTCAGTTTGATCGCCGACGGCGAAGCGTACCGCCTGTACCAGCAGTTCGGCTTTGCGCTGACGACACCGGCAAGCCAGGGCATGGCCCTGAAGAAAACCGCAGGCTGAAGCGCTCGACACTTACCACAGGTACCCAGATGAATCGCCGCAAGAAGATCAAGCAGTTGCTGGAGGCCCACGCCAAGAAGGCCAATGCCAAGCTGGCACCCAAGAGCAACAAGCCCAAATACATCAGTAAGGCCGACCGGGCGAAGCTGGAAGCCGAGGCTGCCGAAAGCCCGAGCAGCGCCACCGAGTAACGCAAACTGCTTCATTTGTTTTCCATAAGGCACAGACGGTGTAACTGAAGCCAAACTGGCAACGGCTACCCAATAACAAGGATGCCGTGCCATGAACCCGGACGCTTACAACCGCCTGCGCAGCCATGTGGACTTTCTGGAGTCGCTGCTCACCGTACTGGTGATCGCTCTGTTCGTGCTGGCGATCTTCGGGATCCATGATGCGCTGGTGATTGCCCTGGCAGTGGCAATTGCCGCGGGGTTGCTGGGCCTTCATCACCAGCATCGGAAGCTGTCGCGCTACGCCTGCTCGAATTGCGGTCAGTCGCCTCATTACAAGTTTGACCACCGCACAGGTGAACACTGCGATCCTGCAACGGCGCACTGCCTGCAGTGTGGTCAACGGTTGTCGCAGTGACAACAGGCACCCAGCTTGCCGACAAGCTTCAGCGATGCAACGTATATGACCGAGGCCCTGCGCAAGGGCTCTTGTCCCATTCGGCGCTGAACAGGCTCAGCGACACACCTTTGCCTGGAACAGCGACGAAGCCCAGTGGCGCCGTGCGTTTGCCATCTCGAGCTATGTAGCTGAAGGTGCCGCAGGTACCGCGCTGGTCGCTGATGATCAAGGTATCCGGGTCGGCACCGGCGCCACGCACATAGTCTTTCATCATGTCGACGGAGGCTGGGTTGCCCGGCGCACCGGCCAGGTACCACTTGCCCTTGCCCAGCAGCAGAACGAGGCACAGCGGCACAAACGCCCACAGCGCCAGACGCTTGAAACGCTTGGCACTCCGCTGCACCGCCAATACGTCGCGATAATCCATTGCTGCCTTCCGGTAACCCTGACAGCCGTCCATGTTAACCCGTGCAGCGCGCCAGGACTGCGACGCAGACGAGGTTTCAACGCGCCTCGGTGTATTCACGCAGCCTCGTAGGGTGGATGGCGCTTTTTTCATCCACCGTTGCGATTGCAGAACGGTGGACGGGTCGGGCCGCGTAGGTGAGGCGTCGTCCACCCTACAAACTGAACCCTATGGCCCGCTCCTACACTGGATCAGTGTCGACCACTTCAGCCTCGCAGTTGCCGCTTCATGCTCATGAAGACCGTGAACAGATTTTAAGAAACGCCACGACCGCATCCGCCGCCGAATCCAGATGCTGCTCGTGGCTGTAGCCGGACACCTTCAGCGGTTTGAGGTCGTGGTCGCCCGCCGCCAGCCAGCACAGTTCGATTGCCGCCGAGAGTTGGTAACCGGCCACGGTGTGGCGGTCGCCCATGGCGTCGCGTTCGCCCTGCACGATGAGGGTCGGCGTTTTCAGGTCGGCCAGGTGCGCGGTGCGCGGTTTGTCGGCCTTGCCGATGGCGTGGAAGGGGTAGCCCAGGCAAACCAGACCGTCAGCATCCAGTTCGTCGGCCAGCAGACTGGCCATGCGCCCGCCCATGGATTTGCCGCCGATGGCCAACGGCCCCGTGACCTGGTGTCGCACGGCGGCGTGAGCGGCTCGCCAGCAGTCGAGCAGTTTCGCCTGGGGGTTGGGTGGGCGTTTCTTGCCGTCCTGTCGGCGCGCGGCCATGTAGTCGAACTCGAAGCGCACCACCGTCAGCCCGCGGGCGGCGAGCTTGCCTGCCATCAGGTTCATGAAGTCGCTGTCCATCGGCGCGCCGGCGCCGTGGGCAAGGATCAGGGTGGCCTGGCTGGCGCCCGTCGGCCGATCCCAGAGCAGCGCTGGCGCTGGGCTTTCTTGTGCCTGTTGACCGGCGTCAATACCGCTTCGCTGCCCTTCTCGCATGCTTGCCTCGCTCATAAAAAAGCCCTTTTTCGTGTACGGATTTGTCCGTGCGCGGGGGCTGCAGATGATCTGCCCATAACCGTGGATGGAAACCCAGACATGAACACAACAACCAGTTCCGCCTATAACTACAAGGTGGTTCGCCAATTCGCCATCATGACGGTGGTGTGGGGCATAGTCGGGATGGGGCTCGGCGTGCTTATCGCAGCGCAGCTCGCCTGGCCATGGCTCAATTTCGACCTGCCGTGGACCAGTTTCGGTCGCCTGCGGCCCCTGCACACCAACGCGGTGATCTTCGCCTTCGGCGGCTGCGCCCTGTTCGCCACCAGTTACTATGCCGTACAGCGCACCTCCCAGGCCACGCTGTTCGCACCGAAGCTGGCGGCCTTCACGTTCTGGGGCTGGCAACTGGTGATCCTGCTGGCGGCCGTCACCCTGCCGCTGGGCTACACCAGTTCCAAGGAATACGCCGAGCTGGAATGGCCGATCGACATTCTGATCACCATCGTCTGGGTCAGCTACGCGATCGTGTTTTTCGGCACCATCATCAAGCGCAACGTCAGCCACATCTATGTGGGCAACTGGTTCTTCGGCGGGTTCATCCTCACCGTGGCGCTGCTGCACGTGGTCAACAACCTGGAAGTGCCGGTCACCCTGACCAAGTCCTACTCGCTGTACGCCGGCGCCACCGACGCGATGATCCAGTGGTGGTACGGCCACAACGCGGTGGGTTTCTTCCTGACCGCGGGCTTCCTGGGGATGATGTACTACTTCGTGCCCAAGCAGGCCGGGCGTCCGGTGTATTCCTATCGCCTGTCGATCGTGCACTTCTGGGCGCTGATCACCCTGTACATATGGGCCGGCCCGCACCACTTGCACTACACCGCGCTGCCGGACTGGGCCCAGAGCCTGGGCATGGTCATGTCCCTGGTGCTACTGGCACCGAGCTGGGGCGGCATGATCAACGGCATGATGACCCTGTCGGGCGCCTGGCATAAGTTGCGCACCGACCCGATCCTGCGCTTTTTGGTCGTCTCCCTGGCGTTCTACGGCATGTCGACCTTCGAAGGCCCGATGATGGCCATCAAGACCGTCAACGCCCTCTCCCACTACACCGACTGGACCATCGGCCACGTGCACGCCGGCGCCTTGGGCTGGGTTGCCATGGTGTCGATCGGCTCGCTGTATCACCTGATTCCCAAAGTGTTCGGCCGCGAGCAGATGCACAGCATCGGCCTGATCAACGCGCACTTCTGGCTCGCCACCATCGGCACCGTGCTGTACATCGCCTCGATGTGGGTCAACGGCATCGCCCAGGGCCTGATGTGGCGCGCGGTGAACAGCGACGGCACGCTCACCTACTCCTTCGTCGAGGCGCTGGAAGCCAGCCACCCCGGCTTCGTGGTGCGGGTGATCGGCGGCGCGATCTTCTTCACCGGCATGTTGCTGATGGCCTGGAACACCTGGCAGACCGTGCGTGCCAGCAAGCCGGAAGAACTCGAAGCCGCTGCGCTTTATTCGGTTGAGGGAGCCCACTGATGAAACACGAAATCGTCGAAAAGAACGTCGGCCTGATGGCCCTGCTGATGGTGTTCGCCGTCAGCATCGGCGGGCTGACGCAGATCGTCCCGCTGTTCTTCCAGGACGTGGTCAACGAGCCGGTCGCCGGTATGAAACCCTACACCGCCCTGCAACTCGAAGGCCGCGACGTGTACATCAAGGAAGGCTGCGTGGGTTGCCACTCGCAGATGATCCGCCCGTTCCGCGCCGAGACCGAGCGCTACGGCCACTACTCGGTAGCCGGCGAAAGCGTCTGGGATCACCCCTTCCTGTGGGGCTCCAAGCGCACCGGGCCGGACCTGGCCCGGGTCGGCGGCCGCTACTCGGACGAGTGGCACCGCGCGCACCTCTACAACCCGCGCAACGTGGTGCCGGAATCGAAGATGCCGTCCTACCCCTGGCTGGTCGAGAACGTGCTCGACGGCAAGGACACCCCCGCCAAGCTCAAGGCCATGCGATTTCTCGGCGTGCCCTACACGGATGACGACATCGCCGGCGCCAGCGCCGCGGTAAAGGGCAAGACCGAGATGGACGCCCTGGTCGCCTACCTGCAAGTGCTCGGCACTGCGCTGAAGAACAAGAGGTGATCCCATGCTTACCGACCTGATCGACATCGGCATGGTGCGCGGCATCGGTACCGCCCTGGTACTGATCGCCTTCACCTGCGTGACGCTGTGGGCCTACAGCGGCAAGCGCGCCAAGGCCTTCGAGGATGCGGCGAACCTGCCCTTCGCCGATGAACCCAACAAAGCAGCAGTAAGGAAAGACACCCCATGAGCACTTTCTGGAGCTGGTACATCACGCTGCTGACCCTCGGCAGCCTGGTCGCGTTGTTCTGGCTGCTGTTCGCCACACGCAAAGGGGAACGCAAGAACACCACCGACCAGACCATGGGCCATTCCTTCGACGGCATCGAGGAATACGACAACCCGCTGCCACGCTGGTGGTTCATGCTGTTCCTCGGCACGCTGATCTTCGCCGTGGGTTACCTGGCCCTGTATCCAGGCCTGGGCAACTTCAAGGGTCTGCTGCCGGGTTATGAAGACGGCTGGACCCAGGTCGCCCAGTGGGAGCGCGAAGTGGCCAAGGCCGACGCCCAGTACGGGCCGATCTTCGCCAAGTACTCGGCCATGCCGCTGGAACAGGTGGCCCAGGACGAGCAGGCGCTGAAGATGGGCGGCCGGCTGTTCGCCACCTACTGCTCGATCTGCCACGGCTCGGACGCCAAGGGCGCGGTGGGTTTTCCCAACCTGACCGACGAAAACTGGCGCTGGGGCGGCGACGCCGAAACCATCAAGACCACCATCCTCAACGGGCGCATCGGCGTGATGCCGGCCTGGGGCCAGGTGCTCGGTGATGACGGCGTGCGCAACGTCGCCGGCTACGTGCGCCACGAATTGGCTGGCCTGCCGCTGGCCGATGGCAGCAACATCGACCTGGAACAGGGCAAGCAGCTGTTCTCTACCACCTGCGTGGCCTGCCACGGCCCGGCAGGCACCGGTATGGCGGTCCTGGGCGCGCCGGACCTGACCCACCCCGGCGGCTGGATCTACGGCTCGAGCCTGGCGCAACTGCAGCAAACCATCCGCTACGGCCGCAACGGCCAGATGCCCGCGCAGGAGCACTACCTGGGCAACGACAAGGTGCACCTGCTGGCGGCTTATGTACTGAGCCTGAGCCGCAGCAAAGAAGCGGCCAAATAACCCCGCCACCTACCGCGCCGTAGCCTGGCGTTGAGCGAAGCGATACCTAGGCTACGGAGCAGATCACGAAATCCCATCATTACCCGTAGCCTGGCGTTGAGCGCAGCGATACCCAGGGGCCCCATAATCAATTCTCCCGCTCGCCCAAATACCGCCAGAACCGCGTCTGCCATAGCTGGCGGAACCCTTGCACTACATTTCCACGCATTGCACCACCCGTGCCGGTCAGGGATACTCGCGCCGCCTGAAATGCCTGTCGCCCCGCGGCAGCACCCAGCCCAGCGTGGAACCCAGCATGAGCCCAGCAAGCAGTCCGGCTGCCTACAACTACAAGGTGGTGCGCCAGTTCGCGGTGATGACCGTGGTCTGGGGCGTGGTCGGCATGGCGCTCGGGGTGTTCATCGCCGCGCAGTTGGTGTGGCCGCAACTGAATTTCGACCTGCCCTGGACCAGCTTCGGCCGCCTGCGCCCGCTGCACACCAATGCGGTGATCTTCGCCTTCGGCGGCTGCGCGCTGTTCGCCACCAGCTATTACGTGGTGCAGCGCACCTGCCAGGTGCGGCTGGCGTCCGACCGCCTGGCGGCCTTCACCTTCTGGGGCTGGCAGGCGGTGATCGTCGCGGCGGTGATCAGCCTGCCAATGGGCTACACCAGCAGCAAGGAATACGCCGAGCTGGAATGGCCGATCGACATTCTCCTGGGCATCGTCTGGTTCGCCTATATCGGCGTGTTCTTCGGCACCCTGTTCAAGCGCCGCACCCGGCATATCTACGTGGCCAACTGGTTCTTCGGCGCCTTCATCCTGGTCACCGGCATGCTGCACCTGGTCAACAGCGCAGCCGTGCCGGTCAGCCTGTTCAAGTCCTACTCGGTGTATGCCGGCGCCACGGATGCGATGATCCAGTGGTGGTACGGCCACAACGCGGTGGGCTTCTTCCTGACCACCGGCTTTCTCGGGATGATGTATTACTTCGTGCCCAAGCAGGCCAACCGGCCGATCTACTCATACCGCCTTTCCATCGTGCACTTCTGGGCGCTGATCACCCTGTACATCTGGGCCGGCCCGCACCACCTGCATTACACCGCCCTGCCGGACTGGGCCCAGAGCCTGGGCATGGTGATGTCGATCATCCTTTTGGCACCGAGTTGGGGCGGCATGATCAACGGCATGATGACCCTCTCCGGCGCCTGGCATAAGTTGCGTACCGACCCGATCCTGCGCTTTCTGGTCGTCTCGCTGGCGTTCTACGGCATGTCCACCTTCGAGGGGCCGATGATGGCCATCAAGACGGTCAACGCGCTGTCGCACTACACCGACTGGACCATCGGCCACGTGCACGCCGGCGCCCTCGGCTGGGTGGCGATGATCACCATCGGCTCGCTGTATCACCTGATTCCCCGGGTGTTCGGCCGCGAGCAAATGCACAGCCTGGCGGCGATCCACCTGCACTTCTGGCTGGCGACCATCGGCACCGTGCTGTACATCGTGCCCATGTGGGTCAACGGCCTTACCCAGGGCCTGATGTGGAAGGCGGTGCACGACGACGGCACGCTCACCTACTCGTTCATCGAGTCGGTGACGGCCAGCCACTGGGGCTACGTGGTGCGCATGATCGGCGGCGCGATCTTCTTCAGCGGCATGCTGCTGATGGCCTGGAATACCTGGCGCACCATTCGCGGCGCCCAACCGGCCGACTACGATGCCGGCGCGCGGATTCCCCTGGCGCAAAACGGGGAGGCCGGCCGATGAAGCACGACCTGATCGAAAAGAACCTCGGCCTGATGACCCTGCTGATGGTGATTGCCGTGAGCATCGGCGGCCTCACCCAGATCGTCCCGCTGTTCTTCCAGGACGTGGTCAACGAGCCGGTGGCCGGCATGCGGCCCTACACCGCGCTGCAGCTCGAGGGCCGCGACATCTATATCCGCGAAGGCTGCGTGGGTTGCCATTCGCAGATGATCCGCCCGTTCCGCGCCGAAACCGAGCGCTACGGCCATTATTCGGTGGCTGGCGAAAGCGTCTGGGATCACCCCTTCCTGTGGGGCTCCAAACGCACCGGCCCGGACCTGGCGCGGATCGGCGGGCGCTACTCGGACGAGTGGCACCGCGCCCACCTGATCAACCCGCGCGACCTGGTGCCGGAGTCGAAGATGCCCGCCTATCCCTGGCTGGCCGAGCGCACGCTCGATGGCGGCCTCAGTGCCGAAAAGCTCAAGGTTATGCAGGGCTTCGGCATTCCCTACAGCGACGACGACATCGCCAAGGCCCGCGAGGCGGTGGCCGGCAAGAGCGAGCTGGACGCACTGATCGCCTACCTGCAGGTGCTCGGCACCTCGATCCAGAGCAAGCGGTGACGCCATGCCAGCCTTCCTGACCGACATCGGCACCATCCGCGGCATCGGCACCGCCGTGGTGTTCATCGCCTTCGTCGCCGTGGTGCTCTGGGCCTACAGCAGCAAGCGCAAGTCCAGCTTCGACGAAGCAGCCAACCTGCCCTTCGCCGACGAGCAGCCACCGAGCGCCAGCCAGCAGGACCACAAGGCCGAGGACGACAAACCTTGAGCACCTTCTGGAGCCTGTTCATCGCGCTGGCCACCCTCGGCACGTTGCTGGGCCTGGGCTGGCTGCTCATCGCCACCCGCAAGGGCCAGCGCCCGGGCGACAGCGAGCGGACCACGGGGCACAGCTTCGACGGCATCGAGGAATACGACAACCCGCTGCCGCGCTGGTGGTTCTTGCTGTTTCTCGGCACCCTGGCATTCGCCGTCGGCTACCTGCTGCTCTACCCCGGGCTGGGCAACTTCAAGGGCCTGCTGCCCGGCTATGACGAGGGCTGGACCCAGGTCGCCCAGTGGCAACGCGAGATGGCCGCCGCCGACGCACGCTACGGCCCGCTGTTCGCCGGGTACGCGGCCACCCCCATCACCGAACTGGCCAGGGACGAGCAGGCGCTGAAAATCGGTGGCCGGTTGTTCGCCAACAACTGCGCCGTATGCCACGGCGCCGACGCCAAGGGCGCCTTCGGTTTTCCTAATCTGACCGATGACGACTGGCTATACGGCGGCGACCCGGAAACCATCAAGGCCTCCATCATGCACGGCCGCCAGGGCGTGATGCCGGCCTGGCAGGCCATTCTCGGCGGCGACGGCGTGCGCGACGTGACCGGCTACGTGCGCAGCCTCTCGAACCTGGAAAACCCGGCGCACGTCGCCGTCGACCTGGACGCGGGCAAACAGCTGTTCGCCACCAATTGCGCCATGTGCCACGGCCCCGACGGCAAGGGCCTGCAGGTGCTCGGCGCACCGAATCTGACGGACAAGGTGTGGCTGTACGGTTCGAGCTTCGCCCAGGTGCAGCAGACCATTCGCTATGGGCGCAGCGGCAAGATGCCGGCGCAGGCGGAATTTCTCGGCAACGACAAGGTGCACCTGTTGGCCGCCTACGTGTACAGCCTGTCGCAGCGCGAAAAGGCACCGGCAGAAGCGCAAAACCGGAAGAAAGATTGAGTGCACTGATCTGGGTCAGGACGGCTCCGGCATACTGCCCCTAGCATGGCCCTGCACCTACCCTGCGACGGGTAGCCGCAAGCCCGATCCGGCGTTGCGGCGTACCATCGGCGCAGCGAACGATCGCGACCGGCACGTATCGGCCGCGGCAGGCCCGACCAACCGTTGTGGTAGCCCTCGATGAGCCAACAGATCCCCGTCAAGAACGTCACGCCGCCCGCCGGCGAGACCATCGACCTCTATGCCAGTCGCGAGAAGATCCACACCCGCGCGTTCAGCGGCTTCTACCGCAACCTGCGGCGTGCTGGCGGTGCTCTGCTGTTCGTCCTCTACTTCGGCACCGTGTGGCTGAACTGGGACGGCCACCAGGCAGTGTGGTGGAACCTGCCGGAGCGCAAGTTCCACATCTTCGGCGCCACCTACTGGCCCCAGGATTTCGTGCTGCTCTCGGCGCTGCTGATCATCGCCGCCTTCGGGCTGTTCTTCATCACCGTGTTCGCCGGCCGGGTGTGGTGCGGCTACACCTGCCCGCAGAGCGTGTTCACCTGGATATTCATGTGGGCAGAAAAGGTCACCGAGGGCGACCGCAACCAGCGGATGAAGCTGGAGAAGGCACCGATGAATGCCAACAAATTCGCTCGCCGCTTCGCCAAGCACAGCATCTGGCTGGGCGTTTCCCTGGTCACCGCGCTGACCTTCGTCGGCTATTTTGCGCCGATCCGCGAGCTGCTCGCCGAACTGGTCACCTTCGAAGCCAGCGGCTGGGCGCTGTTCTGGATCGCCTTCTTCACCCTCGCCACCTACGGCAATGCCGGCTGGCTGCGCGAGCAGGTGTGCATCCACATGTGCCCCTATGCGCGCTTCCAGAGCGTGATGTTCGACCAGGACACGCTGATCGTCTCCTACGACCCACGCCGTGGCGAAACCCGCAGCCCGCGCAAGAAGACCGCCGACCACAAGGCCCAGGGCCTGGGCGACTGCATCGACTGCACCCTGTGCGTGCAGGTGTGCCCGACCGGCATCGACATTCGCGACGGCCTGCAGATCGAGTGCATCGGTTGCGCCGCGTGCATCGACGCCTGCGACGCCGTCATGGACAAGATGAACTACCCGCGCGGGCTGATCAGCTATACCACCGAACACAACCTCTCGGGACAGAAGACCCGCCTGCTGCGCCCGCGGCTGATCGGCTACGCCATCGCCCTCCTGGCCATGCTGGCGGTATTCGCCTGGGCAGTGAGCAACCGTTCGCTGGTAGAACTGGACGTGCTCAAGGATCGGGTACTCTACCGCGAGAACGAGCAGGGCCGAATCGAGAACGTTTACACCCTGAAGATCATGAACAAGGCTCAGCAGGACGTCGTCTTCCGCATCGACGCCGACGGCCTGGACGGCCTGGTGTACGAGGGCCGCCGCGAAGTCCGCGCCCTGGCCGGCGAGGTGCTGGCGATCCCGGTGGAGCTGTCCATCGACGCCGAGAAGCTGCCGTCGAGCACCAACGAGATCACCTTCCACATCCGTGCCACCGATGACGACAGCATCCACAACGACGCCAGCAGCCGCTTTATCGGCCCGAGCGTGAGATAGCAGGCCAACCATGAACGAAGACCTCCAACCCGCCCCCTGGTACAAGCAATTCTGGCCCTGGTTCCTGATCGCCCTGCTCGGCTACTCGGTGATCCAGGGGCTGACCCTGCTGGCCGTCGCCACGCGCAATCCGCCGGGATTGATCTCCGACGATTATTACGACGTCGGCAAGGGCATCAACCAGTCCCTGGAGCGCGAGAACCTGGCGCTGCGCCTGAAGCTGCAGGCGACGCTGGATCTGGACGACGAACGCGGCATCGCCGAGTTGCAACTGCACGGCGCCAGCGCTCCCGCGCAACTGGTACTCAACCTGGTATCGCCCACCCAGCCGGAGCGCGATCGCCGCGTGGTGCTGCAACATCAGGGTGAAGGCCTGTATCGCGGCAACCTGCAGGACAGCGTGCAGGGCCGGCGCTTCGTCGAGCTGATCGGCCAGGAAGGCGGCCAGGACTGGCGCCTGTTCGAGGAAGAAACCCTCGAAGCCGGCAAGCGCATCCAGCTCGGGGATGAGCGCTGATCGACACCTCGCTTGCCACCGGCGCGCCGCTCGAGCGCAGCAGCCCGGCGCCCTGCTACCACTGCGGCCTGCCGGTGCCGGCGGGCAGCCACTTTTCAGCTGTGGTGCTGGGCCAGTCGCGCGAGCTGTGCTGCCCAGGCTGCCAGGCGGTGGCCGAAACCATCGTGCAGAACGGCCTGGAGCATTACTACAGCCATCGCAGCGAAGCGGCCCACAATCCCCAACAGTTGCCCCAGGCGCTGCCCGACGAGCTGGCCCTGTATGACCGCCGCGACGTGCAGCAGCCCTTCGTCGAACAAAGCGGCGAGTCGAGCGAAACCAGCCTGCTGATCGAGGGCATCAGTTGCGCGGCCTGCGGCTGGCTGATCGAAAAGCACCTCGCTGCCCTGCCCGGCGTGGTCGAGGCGCACCTGAACCTGTCCAACCATCGCCTGCGGGTACGCTGGAGCGCCAGCGCCCTGCCCTTGAGCGAACTGCTCGGCGAAGTGCGGCGCATCGGCTACGCCGCCCATCCCTGGCAGGCCGATGCCGCCGCCGAGCAGCTGACCCGCGAGAATCGCCGCGCGATGCGCCAGCTGGGCGTCGCCGGGCTTCTCTGGATGCAGGTGATGATGGCCAGCATGGCCACCTGGCCGGAATTCAACGTCGACCTGAGCCCCGAGCTGGACAGCATCCTGCGCTGGGTCAGCCTGTTTCTCACCACGCCCATCGTCTTCTACTGCTGCGGGCAGTTCTTTCGCGGCGCGCTGCGCGACCTGCGCACCCGCCACCTGAGCATGGACGTCTCGGTGTCGCTGGCCATCGGCGGCGCCTACGCGGCGGGCATCTGGTCCACGGTCATGGGCCATGGTGAGTTGTATTTCGATGCCGTGGGCATGTTCGCTCTGTTCCTGCTCAGCGGTCGCTACCTGGAGCGCCGCGCCCGGGAGCGCACCGCGGCGGCTACCGCGCAACTGGTCAAGCTGCTGCCGGCCTCCTGCCTGCGCCTGGATGAGCAGGGCCACAGCCAGCGCATCCTGCTCAGCGAGCTGCAACCCGGCGACCGCGTGCTGGTGCCGCCGGGTGCGCTGCTGCCGGCCGATGGCCAGGTGCTGGCCGGGCAGTCCAGCGTCGACGAATCCCTGCTCACCGGTGAATACCTGCCTCAATCGCGCAGCGTCGGCGATGCCGTGACCGCCGGCACGCTGAATGTCGAGGGCCCGCTGACCGTCGAAGTGCAGGCGCTGGGCGACGCCACCCGGCTGTCGGCCATCGTCCGCCTGCTGGAGCGAGCGCAAGGCGAGAAGCCGCGTCTGGCCGAGATCGCCGACCAGGTGGCGCAGTGGTTCCTGTTGATCGTGCTAGTGGTGGCGGCCATCGTCGGGGTTGTCTGGTGGCAGCTCGATGCGTCGCGGGCGTTCTGGGTGGTGCTCGCCCTGCTCGTCGCCACCTGCCCCTGCGCCCTCGCCCTGGCTACGCCGACGGCGCTGACCACCGCCACCGGCACCCTGCACAAGCTCGGCATGCTATTGACCCGCGGTCATGTGCTCGAAGGCCTGGAGCAGATCGACACGCTGATCGTCGACAAGACCGGCACCCTCACCGAAGGCCGCCTGACCTTGCGCGCCGTGCAACCGCTCGGTGACCTGGATGGCGACACCTGCCTGGCCCTGGCCGCGGCACTCGAAAGCCAGTCCGAACACCCCATAGCCCGCGCCTTCGGCCACGCCACAGCACCGGTCGAGGCGCTGCTGAACGTGCCAGGGCTGGGCCTCGAAGGTGTCGTCCAGGGGCGCCGGCTACGTATCGGCCAGGCCGATTTCGTCAGCGCACTCAGCGCCAGCCCCGCACCGGCCATCACCGGGGAACAGGGCCAGTGGTTGCTGCTGGGTGACGAACAGGGACCGCTGGCCTGGTTCGTACTCGACGACCGCCTGCGCGACGATGCGCCAGCCCTGGTCGAGGCGGCGCGCGGGCGCGGTTGGCAGGTCCTGCTGCTCAGCGGCGACAGCTCGCCCATGGTCGGCGAAGTGGCCCGCCAGTTGGGTATCGATCAGGCCCGCGGCGGGCTGACCCCGGACGCCAAGCTGGCCATCCTGCGCGATCTGCAGACGCAAGGCCGCCGCGTGCTGATGCTCGGCGATGGCGTCAACGACGTGCCGGTGCTCGCCGGCGCCGATATCAGCGTGGCGATGGGCTCGGCTTCGGATCTGGCCAAGACCAGCGCCGACGCCGTGCTGCTCTCCAATCGGCTGACCAGCCTGGTCGATGCCCTGCGCCTGGCGCGCCGCACCCGCACGGTCATCATCGAGAACCTGGCCTGGGCCGGGATGTACAATGGCCTGGTGCTGCCCTTCGCCGCCCTCGGCTGGATCACGCCGATCTGGGCCGCGCTGGGCATGTCGGCCAGCTCGTTGCTGGTGGTACTCAACGCTCTGCGCCTGGGGAAAGCACCATGACCGCGCTGTACATCCTGATTCCCGTCGCCCTGCTGCTGGTCGCCTTCGCCGTGTGGCTGTTCTTCTGGGCGGTGGACAGCGGCCAGTACGACGACCTCGACAGCCCGGCGCACCGCATCCTCTTCGATGACGATGACCCACGCCACCAGGCGGCGGTGAAACAGGCCAAAGACGAGCCCACGCCGAAAGAACATGACTGACCTGCTGCCGCAACTGCTCTCCGCCCTGATGCTCGGCCTGCTCGGCGGCGGCCATTGCCTGGGCATGTGCGGCGGGCTGATGGGCGCGCTGACCCTGGCCATCCCCGCCGAGCGGCGCCACCAGCGCCTGCGCTTGCTGATCGCCTACAACACCGGGCGCATCCTCAGCTACACGACTGCCGGGCTGCTGCTCGGCCTGGCCGGGTGGGCGTTGGCCAGCGGCCCGCTCGCCACCGTAATGCGCAGCATCGCCGGCCTGCTGCTGATCGCCATGGGCCTTTACCTGGCCGGTTGGTGGAGCGGCCTGACGCGTATCGAAGCATTGGGCCGCGGCCTCTGGCGGCACCTGCAACCGATCACCCGACGCTGCATGCCAATCACCAGCGCGCCGCGCGCCCTGTTGCTCGGCGGCCTGTGGGGCTGGCTGCCCTGCGGCCTGGTGTACAGCACCCTGCTGTGGGCGGCGAGCCAGGGTGATGCCCTGCGTAGCGCCACGCTGATGTTCACCTTCGGCCTCGGCACCCTGCCGGTGCTGCTGGCCACCGGGCTCGCGGCCGAGCGTCTGGTCAGCCTGCTGCGCCGGCGTGGCGTGCGCATCGCCGGCGGCCTGCTGGTGATCCTGTTCGGCCTGTGGACCCTGCCCGGCCCTCATCAGCACTGGCTGATGGGGCACTAACGCTGCGGCGTATTGGCTTTTGTAGCCCGGGTAGAGCGCAGCGAAACCCGGGAATCGATACCTGGGTATCGCTGCGCTCAACGCCAGGCTACGGCGCGCAGGTGGCGGGTGGGCTTTGTAGCCTGGCCAAGAGATAAGCTCAGCGGTAGCGCTCTGCTGCGACCCCATGACTCAGATCAAAAAGCCCCGCCCATACGCCCCCTAGACTGCTGAGCATTCAACGCTGAAGCGGAATTCGCCATGCTCGACGCCATCCAGTGGGATTCCGACCTGATCCGCCGCTACGATCAAGCCGGCCCGCGCTACACCTCCTACCCGACCGCCGTGCAGTTCCACGACGGCGTCGGCTCCTTCGACCTGCTGCACGCCCTGCGTGAGAGTCGCCGCGCCCTGCGTCCGCTGTCGCTGTACCTGCACCTGCCGTTCTGTGCCAACATCTGCTACTACTGCGCCTGCAACAAGGTCATCACCAAGGATCGCGGCCGCACCCAGCCTTACCTGCAAGCCCTGGAACGGGAGATGGCGCTGATCGGCCACCATGTCGACAAGCGCCAGCGCATCGAGCAGCTGCACCTGGGCGGCGGCACCCCGACCTTTCTCAGCCATGACGAACTGCGTCAGCTGATGGGCAAGCTGCGCGAGCATTTCGCCCTGCTCGACGACGATTCCGGCGACTACAGCATCGAGATCGACCCGCGCGAGGCGGACTGGTCGACCATGGGCCTGCTGCGCGAGCTGGGCTTCAACCGCGTCAGCCTAGGCGTGCAGGATCTGGACCCCAACGTGCAGCGCGCCATCAACCGCCTGCAGAGCCTGGAAGAAACCCGCGCCATCATCGAGGCGGCACGCACCCTGCAATTTCGCTCGGTGAACATCGACCTGATCTACGGCCTGCCGCTGCAGACGCCGGAGAATTTTGCCCATACCGTGCAGCAGGTCATCGCCTTGCAGCCGGATCGTCTGTCGCTGTTCAACTACGCCCATCTACCGGAGCGTTTCATGCCGCAGCGGCGCATCGACAGCGGGCAGTTGCCGAGCGCGGCGGCCAAGCTGGCCATGCTGCAGGGCAGCATCGAGCAATTGGCCAGCGCCGGCTACCGCTATATCGGCATGGACCATTTCGCCCTGCCCGATGACGAGCTGGCCAGCGCCCAGGAGGACGGCAGCCTGCAGCGCAACTTCCAGGGCTATACCACCCACGGCCACTGCGACCTGATCGGCCTGGGCGTGTCGTCGATCAGCCAGATCGGCGATCTGTACTGCCAGAACAGCTCGGACCCGGCCACCTACCAGACCAGCCTCAACAATCGCCAACTGGCGACCCAGCGCGGGCTGGGCTGCAACGCTGACGATCGCATTCGCCGCGCCGTGATCCAGCAGCTGATCTGTCATTTCCAGTTGGAGTTCGCGGACATCGAACAGCGTTTCGCCGTCACTATGCCCAGCTACTTCGCGGACGCCTGGCCGGCGCTGCAGCAGATGCACCGCGATGGCCTGATCGATTTACGTGACGGCAGCATCGAGGTGCGGCCGGCGGGACGACTACTGGTGCGCTCGCTGTGCATGCTGTTCGACCGCTACCTGGGCGAGACCAATCTGCAGCGTTTTTCGCGGGTGATCTGAGCGTCGCACCCGGCAGGGCTGCGCTGCAGCCCACGCTTCGTCACTTGGCCATCAACGAGGCGACAGTGGCGCTCTGTTCGCTGGTGAGTTTCTGGTCGCGCATCACTTTCACCAATTGCGCGTTGGCGGTGCTCAGGGCACTGCTGATCGAGCCGACTTCGGTCTGCAAGGCTTGCACCTTGGCCTTTTGCGCCTCGTCCTCCATATCGCCCTGAGCCATCAAGGCCTGCAGCTCGGCCGTCTTCTCGGCGAGTTGCGCCTTGAGCTCGCGGATCATCTTGAGCAATCGCTTGATCTCGTCGGGCAGGTTGCTCTCGTCGATATCGGCGTTCTTGTTTTCGGCCTCCTTCGAGCGCGCCAGGCCAACGGCAGACAGGCTCACTTTCACCCCCGGCTCGGCGCTCTTTTCCTCGGCGGGCTCGGTAACGCCTGGCGCTGCCGTCTCGGCAGGCGCTGCTGCTACCGGCGCCGCACCTGGCGCAACGTAACCGCGCTCAATCGCACCACTGGTGGCCACTTGCATCACACCGCTTCCTGCATTCAATTCATCGATACAAACCTATCGGCAGGCGCGTGCGACACTTGAGCACCCTGCGGCAGGTGGCCGCGCACCCCCCTGGTGCGTTACCCTTACGACTTCTGAGTGATTACCTAGGGATAAGGGCGATGTCCGAAAGCATCAAGCTGCGTACTACTCACCAGGCACACTGCAAGGACTGCAGCCTCGCCAGCCTCTGCCTGCCCCTTTCGCTGGATCTCGAAGACATGGACGCGCTCGACGATATCGTCAAACGTGGCCGTCCCCTGAAAAAAGGCGAGTTCCTGTTCCGCCAGGGCGACACCTTCAACTCGGTGTTCGCCGTGCGTTCCGGCGCGCTGAAGACCTTCAGCCTGAGCGACGCCGGCGAGGAGCAGATCACCGGCTTCCACCTACCCAGCGAACTGGTCGGTCTCTCCGGCATGGACACCGAGCTGTACCCGGTGTCGGCCCAGGCCCTGGAAACCACCTCGGTCTGCGAGATTCCCTTCGAGCGCCTCGACGAGTTGTCGGTGAGCCTGCCCCAGTTGCGCCGCCAGTTGATGCGCGTGATGAGCCGCGAGATTCGTGACGACCAGCAAATGATGCTGCTGCTCTCCAAGAAGACCGCCGACGAGCGCATCGCCACCTTCCTGGTCAACCTGTCCGCGCGCTTCAGCGCCCGTGGCTTCTCGGCCAACCAGTTCCGTCTGTCGATGTCGCGCAACGAGATCGGCAATCACCTGGGCCTGGCCGTGGAAACCGTGTCGCGCGTGTTCACGCGCTTTCAGCAGAGCAACCTGATCGAAGCCGAAGGCAAGGAAGTGCATATTCTCGACCCGATCGAGCTGTGCGCCCTGGCAGGTGGTAACCTTAACGGCTGATACTCCCGTTAAGGATTCACCCTGCCATGATCTTTGATGAATTCACCATCAAGACCCTTATCCGCCCGGTCAACGACTTCCCCAAACCGGGCGTGGTATTTCGCGACATCACGCCGCTGTTCCAGTCCCCTCGCGCCCTGCGCATGGTCATCGACAGCCTGATCCAGCGCTACGTCGAAGCGGACTTCACCCACGTCGGCGCCATGGATGCACGGGGCTTTCTGATCGGATCGATTCTCTCCTACGAGCTGAACAAGCCGCTGGTGCTGTTTCGCAAGCAGGGTAAGCTGCCGGCCGACGTGCTTAGCCAGGGCTACCAGACAGAATACGGCGAGGCCTTCCTGGAAGCGCACGCCGACAGCCTGTGCGAAGGCGACAAGGTGCTTATCGTCGACGACCTGATCGCCACCGGCGGCACCTTGCTGGCCGCCGTGCAACTGGTCAAGCGCATGGGCGCCGAGTTGTACGAGGCGGCAGCGATCATCGACCTGCCGGAGCTCGGCGGCTCGCGCAAACTGCAGGACATGGGCATTCCCACCTACAGCCTGACGGCCTTCGCCCTCGACGAGCGCTGAGACCGCTTCCCCGCAATGCACCCATCGACGAGCGAAAAACGCTCGCTTAACCGATGGGCGCTGGCCACCCCGTCCTGCGATGTGCTTTTCGGCGCCCTCCGCCGGCAGTTTTTACTAGCCAAACTCGGCCTGTCAGAACCTACCCGGCGCCCATCGAGCGCCAGGACCTTTGCTCATTTCGCCTGGGCAGTGGTCGGCTGCAAGGTCGAAGTGAAAGAGCTATCGAACAGCCGCTCGGCCGGATAACCCTTTACCAGCCCCAGGCCGGCGAAAAAGTCGACGGTCTGTTGCGCCTGCTCGATGGCTGCCGGCGTTACCGGGCCGATGTCTGTGCGGGCACGGGCGAACCAGGCACGGGCGACGGATTCGTCAGCGCGGGTGTGCTTGGCCCAGGCGCTGGCATAGGCGTCGGTATGGGCTGGGTTGGCCAGCGCCCATTCACGGGCGCGTTTCAGGCGCTGCAGAAAGTCGCCGATGATCTCGCGTTTGCCGGCCAGGGCCTTGTCACTGGCCACGGCGAAGCTCTGCGCGGGGATCAGCCCCTCGGCGGTGGTCAGCACACGGGCGCCGTGGCGCTCGGCCTGGGTGACGTAGGGCTCCCAGGTGGCGATCACGTCCACCGAGCCACCCTCCAATGCATGGGAGGCGTCGAGCGCGCTCAGGTAGCTCAACTGCAGATCGTCCCGGGCAATGCCCTCACGGTCCAACGCGGTGAACAGCAGTTGCTGGCTCCAGGAACCCTTCCACACGGCGGCACGCTTGCCGCGCAAATCCGCCAGGCTGCGAATCGGCGAGTCCTTGCGCACCAGGATGGCCACACCTTCCAAGTTCTGTTTGGTTACAGCGACTACTTTGATGGGAGCACCCAGAGCACCGAGGAAAAGGGGTGGCGCGTCACCAAGAAAGCCTAGGTCGAGACTGCCGACATTCAGCGCTTCGGCTACCGGCGAGCCGGCGGTGAACTGCTTCCAGTCAACCTCATAGGGCACGTCATCGAGCACGCCGGCGGCCTCCATGACGGTACGGGTGTTGTAACTCTGGTCACCGATAACCAGCGTCTCGGCTAGTGCTGAAAGCGAAAACAGCGTCGTGGCCGTGACCAGTGCGAGCGAGCGTAAAATGCGCATGAAAGGGTGTCCTGTTGGGTGGGCTACCAATCCGCGCGTGCGGTCTTGTGGGTAATGGCCAGTTGAATGGAGAGTTACTCGAAGGCCTTGTCGAACGAAGTGTCGATGATGCTGCTGGTATCGATTTTCTGTTTCAGCGCACCGGTTTCGACGAGGAAGTCAGCGGTCTCCTGATAGTCGCGCGCAGCCTGCTCGTCGACCGGGCCGACGGTCATGTTGGCGTGGCCGATCCAGTTGCGAGATACCGCCTGATCCAGGTTGGCCTTCTTGGCCCAAAGGTCGGCGTAGTCTTCCTTGTTAGCCTCGACCCAGGCGCGGGCTTTCTGCAAGCGGCCAAGGAAGTCGGCGATGGCGGCGCGCTTGGGCTCGATCGATTCGGCGTTGGCGGCGATGCTCGACAGCCCCGGCATCAGCCCCTTGGCGGTGATGATTGGCTTGGCACCAGAGAACAGGGTTTGCTGGGAGATATAGGGCTCCCAGACCGGAAACGCATCGATACTGCCTTGGGGAAAGGCTGCAGCGGCATCGATGGGCATCAGCTTGACGAACTCGACGTAATCCTGGGGCAGGCCGGCTTTTTCCAGTGCACGCAGGGTCAGCTGCTGGCTCCACGCGCCGGGCCAGTAGGCGACCTTCTTACCCTTGAGGTCTTCGATGGTCTTGACGGTGGAATCCTTCGGCACCAGCAAGGCGATGGTGTCCGGGTTCTGCCGCGATACGCCGATCAGCTTGACCGGCGCGCCTTTGGCAGCCAGGAAGATGAAGCCCGAGTCACCGAGAAAACCAAGGTCGACGGCGCCCGCCTCCAGCGCCTCGGCGACCGGCGCAGCGGACTGAAAATGCTTCCAGTCCACCGTGTACGGCGCGCCTTCCAATACGCCGGAAGCCTCCACCGAGGCGCGTACGTTGTAGTAGTTCTGATCACCAATGCGCAGCACCGTTGGGTCTGCGGCGTGTGCCAGGGGCGCAGCCACGGCGATGGCCGCCAGGCTGCGGCGCAACAGGGAAAGCAGTTTCATTGGGGCAATCTCCAGAGTCAGCCGGCCCGGCGCTGTTGCAGGGTGGCGATATGTTCACGAATTGCCGGGATCAGGCCCCGGCCATAGAGCTCGGCGTCTTCCAAAGGATCGAAGCCGCGAATCAGAAAGGTGGAGGCGCCGTGCTGCCAGTAGCGGCCGAGCGAAGCCGCGACCTGCTCGGCGGTGCCCACCAGCGCGGTGGAATTCCACTGCGCGCCGGTCAGGCGTGCCACGCCGGTCCACAACCGCTCGTCCAACACCTCGCCGCGCTGCGCGGCCGCCAGCAGGCGCTGCGAACCGGCATTGGCCGGCGCGTGGCCATTGATCGGCAGACCCAGACGGGTGCGGTTCTCGCGAATACGTTCGAGCAGTTCGGCAGCGCGTTTCCAGGCGGCCTCCTCGGTATCGGCGATGATCGGCCGGAACGACACCGACACCCGCGGGCTACGCCCTTGACGCTGGGCCGCAGCGCGCACCTGCTGCACGTGCTCTGCGAAGTCCGCGAGCGGTTCGCCCCACAGCATGTAGGTGTCGGCATGCCGCGCTGCCACCTGGATGGCAGCGGGCGAGGAACCGCTGAAATAGATAGGGATATGCGGCTGCTGCCGGGTACGCACGCTGGGCAGCGCACCCTTGAAGCGGTAGTAATGGCCGTGGTGATCGACCGGCGCCTGGGCGGTCCAGATCGCCTTGAGGGCGTCCAGGTATTCGTCGGTGCGTGCGTACCGCTGGTCATGGTCGAGCCAATCGCCATCGCGCTGCTGATCGGCATCGCTGCCGCCACTGATCACGTTGAGCGCCAGGCGCCCGTTGCTGAACTGATCCAGGGTCGCCAGCTGGCGGGCCGCGAGCGGCGGCGCGATCACCCCGGGCCGGTAGGCCAGCAGGATGCCCAGGCGCTCGGTGGCGGCGGCGATGAACGAACTGACCACTGCGCCTTCGGCGCCATTGGAAAAATAACCGACCAGGGCGCGGTCGAAGCCCGCGTGCTCATGGGCCTGGGCGAAACGCCGGACGAAGTCGGCATCCACCGCATCGCCCAGCGGTTGATCCACTTCCGAACTGGGAGTAGCAGTGATCATGCCGATGATTTCCACGCTCATGTCGCGCTCCTGAGTGAGTTGGCAAGCGCCAGCACGACAGTGCTTTTTTATTTATAAAAGCGCGTCTGTGTCTAACGAATGTTTATAACGCTACTCAAGCGGCATTCAGTTAGGAAATTCATTTTAGGCATAACCTAATATGCATAAATATCAGCCGTCATGTTTCAGGGTCGTTGAACTCGCAGGATCGATCCACGGGAACACCTGCCGAGCGCAGGCCAGCGGTCACGACAACGCAGCGAAGTGAGAGTCAGCCTGATAAATTCTTAATTGGCATATTAGCTTATGCACAAATTGAATTTTTATGATCATAAACCGTTTGCTAACGTGGGCACTCGATGCCCTGCCGGGCCTTCAGCTGACCACCGGATATCCGTATGTGCGCCCAACCGAATCTGCAACGCCTGCGCCTATTCATCGATCAATTGGCGCAACTGCTCGACAGCACGCCCGCAGAGAGCCAGGTGCTCGAACGCGGCGCCGAACTGCTGCATCAGTTGGTTGCTCATGACGACTGGCTGCCGCCCGCCTTCGCCCAGCCAGACCCGCAGCGCTATCAGCAATTTCTGCTGCACAGCGATTCGCGCCAGCGCTTTTCGATCGTCAGCTTCGTCTGGGGGCCAGGCCAGAGCACGCCGGTGCACGATCACCGGGTCTGGGGCCTGATCGGCATGCTGCGCGGCGCCGAGCTCTCCCAGGGCTTCGTCCGCGATGCCACCGGCTTGCGCCCCGAAGGGCCAGCGGTGCACCTGCTGCCTGGCCAGGTGGAAGCCGTGTCGCCACGCATCGGCGATATCCACCGGGTCAGCAACGCCTTCGATGATCGCACCTCCATCAGCATCCACGTCTACGGCGCCAACATCGGCGCGGTACGGCGTGCTGTTTACCTTGAGGACGGCAGCGAGAAACCCTTCATTTCCGGCTATTCCAACAGCCTTCTTCCCAACCTCTGGGACCTGTCCAAAGAGAACCCTGCATGAGCCAGATCGCCACCCGCTCCTTCCACGCCATCCGCCAGGCCCTGCTCGACAAGCAGGAAGTGGCGCTGATCGATGTCCGCGAAGAGGCGCCGTTCGCCGAAGCGCATCCGCTGTTCGCCGCCAATATCCCGCTGTCCAAACTGGAGCTGGAGGTCTACGCACGTATTCCGCGGCGCGATACCGCCGTAACCCTGTATGACGACGGCGAGGGCCTGGCGCAGGAAGCGGCCAAACGCCTGGCCGCATTGGGTTATAGCCAGGTGGCACTGCTCGAAGGTGGCTTGGCCGGCTGGCGCGATGCCGGCGGTGAACTGTTTCGCGACGTCAACGTGCCGAGCAAGGCGTTTGGCGAGTTGGTCGAGAGCGTGCGCCACACGCCGTCGCTGGCTGCCGAAGACGTCAAAGCCCTGCTCGATGCCAAGGCCGACGTGGTGGTGCTCGACGCCCGCCGCTTCGACGAATACCAAACCATGAGTATTCCTACCGGCATCAGCGTGCCGGGCGCCGAGCTGGTGCTGCGCGCCCGTGAGCTGGCGCCCGATCCGGCCACCCGTATCGTGGTGAACTGTGCTGGTCGCACCCGCAGCATCATCGGCACCCAGTCGCTGGTCAACGCCGGCCTGCCCAACCCGGTAGCGGCGCTGCGCAATGGCACCATCGGCTGGACCCTGGCTGGCCAGCAGCTGGAGCACGGCCAGGCCCGGCGCTTCGGCGAGGTGAGCGAGCGCAATCACCAACAAGCCGCGCAGTCGGCACGCGCCGTGGCGGACAAGGCCGGCGTCGGCCGCGCCAGCCTGCAGAGCCTGGCACGCTGGCAGGCAGAAAGCGGCCGCACCACTTATCTGTTCGACGTGCGCACGCCCGAGGAGTACGAAGCCAGCCATCTGCCGGGTGCCCGCTCGACGCCGGGAGGCCAGCTGGTGCAGGAAACCGATCATTTCGCCAGCGTGCGCGGCGCCCGCGTGGTGCTCGCCGACGATGACGGCGTACGCGCCAACATGAGCGCCTCATGGCTGGCGCAGCTGGGCTGGGAAGTGCACGTGCTCGATGGCCTGCAGGACAGTGACTTCACCGCACGCGGCGCCTGGCAGCCGCCATTGCCGGCCCTGCCGCAACCCGCCGCTATCGATGCGCAGACGCTGGCCGCATGGCAGGCCGAAGGCGACATACTGGTGCTGGACTTCACTGCCAGCGCCAACCATGTCGCCCGGCATATCCCCGGCGCCTGGTGGGCATTACGGTCGCAGCTGCCACAAGCGCTGGAAAAACTGCCGGTGGCCAAGCGCTATGTGCTCACCTGTGGCAGCAGCCTGCTGGCCCGTTTCGTGGTCAGCGAGCTGGAAGAACTGACCGGCAAGCCAGTGGCGCTGCTCGAAGGCGGCACGGCGGCCTGGGTCGCTGCCGGCCTGCCGACGGAGACCGGCGATCAGCACCTGGCCGTCCCCCGTAGCGACCGCTATCGCCGCCCGTACGAGGGCACCGATAACCCGCGCGAAGCCATGCAGGGCTATCTTGATTGGGAGTTCGGCCTGGTCGAGCAACTGGGCCGCGATGGGACCCATCACTTCCAGGTGATCTGACAACCTGCTCATAATCTTTCAGTACAGGCTCGCCGATTTTGGCAGCCAAGTGGGGCGAAAGCAGCCTTTCGTAGGGTGGACGACGCTTCATCCGTCCACCGATCTGCATCCGCGATGGTGGATGAAAAGAGCGTCATCCACCCTACGGACTGTGGGAGCGGGCCATGCCCGCGAAAAAATCACGGGCATGGCCCGTTCCCACATTGAATCGTTGGATGTCCGCTTCTGCCTTGTAGCTGCCGCTTCATGCGCGAGGATCTTGAACAGGTCCTGAGAGGCTGAAAGCTGCACCAGGAGGCTCTCGTTCCTGCGCCTCGAGTTTTCCAATGGCCGCGGCAGATGCCCCGCGCCGCCACCCTATTCGCTTCTTTCGCGGCCACTACGCAAAAGCTGGTTGGCGTTCAGCGCTTCGCCAAACCACCCCTGCCTTGCCGGGCACATTCGCAAATCGATCCGTGCTCTGGCTCAATCCAGCGAGTTATTCTATAAGCGTATTTTTTCCAACCTTTAATATGTGAGCGCAAAGATGAAGATCGATGACATGGATGCATTCGTTGCGGTGATCCGCTGTCAATCGACCAAGCTGGCGGCCGATGCGCTGCAACTGACCCAGCCAGCCATCACCCGGCGCGTACAGAACTTCGAGGAAGACCTGGGCGCCAACCTGCTCGACCGCAACACCAAGCCGCTCAAGCCGACGCCCATGGGCCTGCGCGTCTACGAGCAGTGCAAGGCGATTCTGCGTGAGATCGATTCGCTGCGTGAGCTGGTGGCCAGCGATGGCTCGCCTAGTGGCTCGCTACGCCTGGGCGTGCCGCAGACCATCAGCGATGTGGTGCTGCTCGATGCCCTGCAGCAGATTCGCGAAACCTTCCCGGAGCTCAAGACCCAGGTCGTCAACGGCTGGGGCAGCAGCCTGATAGCGCGCATGGAAAACGGCGAACTGGACGCCGCCGCAGCGCTCTTTCCGGCCGGCAAGATATTTCCCGAAGGCATCGCCAGCCGGTCCATTGGCCGCATGCCGCTGCTGGTGGTCGCGGCCAAGGGCGCCGTTCGCAAGCGCAGCTGCAAGCTAAAGGACTGCTACCAGCAAGGCTGGGTGCTCAACCCGGATGGCTGCGGGTTCCGCGCCGGCCTGCAGCGTGCGCTGTCCGAGCAGGGCTTGTCGCTGCAGATCAACCTGGAAACCTTCGGTACCGAACTGCAACTGGGGCTGGTCGCCAGCGGCATGGGTTTCGGTCTGGTGCCGGCGCCACTGCTGGAGCGCAGCGGCCATCGCGACGAGTTGGACGTGATCAGCGTGGGCGACTTCAAGCCGATGATCGACCTCTGGCTGCTGCATCCGCAGTACCTGGGCAACCTGCAGGACGCCGTGAACCTGTTCAGCGATGTTGCTGCCGAGCGCCTGCGCTCGGCCTGACGCCAGAGGCTGTAGGGGTTCGCACCGCCCAAACACCGCGCTGATCGACACCGGGAATGGCTGCAGAAGCAGGCATCCTGACAGAAAATAAAATTCTATTAATGCATAAACAGCAAACTGATAATTCAGAAAAGCTGATAATTAGCTTAGAACAAAAAAGACTTTTACAGCATTAAGTTATAAGAATACGGTCTCACTCAGGCCACCTCATCACCCTGGGGCGCTCAGAAATCCAACAGGCATTGCCTGCCCTCTGCGCCAGTGATGAGAGACCCATGACGCACCTTGCCGACCCCCTCGCCTTTGCCGCCCAACGCCAGTTCCCTGAGCAAGACGCGGTCCGCTTCGCCCGCCTGCTGGCTGAAATAACCCGTACCCTGGCCGCCAGCGCCGAGCGTTTCGACCGCACTGGCGAGTTTCCAGCGGAGAACTTTGCACTGCTGCAGCGCCACGGGTTGCTGGCCTTGACGGTGCCGAAAAGTCTCGGCGGCAGCGGCGCTGAGCTAGCCGCTGCGCGACAGGTCATCAGTGCAGTGGCCAAGGGCGAGCCCTCCACCGCCTTGATTCTGGTGATGCAGTACCTGCAGCATTTTCACCTGCAGCAGAACCTTGCCTGGCCGGAGCACCTGCGCCGCCGTGTGGCGATCGATGCCGTCGAAGAGGGTGCACTGATCAATGCCTTTCGTGTCGAGCCGGAGCTCGGCACACCGGCACGAGGCGGGCTGCCGGCGACCACTGCCCGGCGCACTCCACAAGGCTGGCGCCTCAGTGGCCGCAAGATCTACTCGACCGGCAGCCACGGCCTCACCTGGTACTTGGTGTGGGCCCGCAGCGACGACGCAGACCCGTTGGTGGGCGGCTACCTGGTGCACCGCGACACCCCCGGCATCCAGATCGTCGACGACTGGGATCACCTGGGCATGCGCGCCACCTGCAGCCACGAAGTGCGTTTCGAAGAGGTGCTGATTCCCCTCGACCACGCCGTCAGTGTCAGCCCATGGAGCGCACCCAAGCCGGAGCTGGATAGCGAAGGCCTGCTGTGGATGTCGGTACTGCTGCCGGCGGTCTACGACGGCGTAGCCCAGGCAGCGCGAGACTGGCTGGTGGGTTTTCTCGAAGGGCGCAAACCGTCGAATCTCGGCGCGCCGCTGTCCAGCCTGACGCGCTTCCAGGAAGTCGTAGGGCGTATCGACACGCTGCTGTTCGCCAATCGCAGCCTGCTCGACTCGGCGGCCGCCGGCCAGATCGACGCCAGTCACGCCGGGCAGATCAAGCAGTTGGTCAGCGGCAACGCGATCCGTGCCGTGGAGCTGGCCATCGAGGCCGCCGGCAACCCCGGGCTGTCACGCAAGAACCCGCTGGAGCGGCACCTGCGCGACGTGCTGTGCAGCCGCATCCATACCCCGCAGGACGACGTGGCCCTGAATGCCGCCGGCCGCGCCGCCTTTGCCCATTTCCGCGAGACGCAGCAATGAGCCGTCCCGAACGCCCGCCCAAACCTGTGCCGCCTGCACACACCACTACCCGATTGCCCACCACGGCCAGGAGATTGCCATGAGTTCACTTGCCACCCTGCACAGCACCCCGTCGGTCAGAGAGCGCGTCAGCCCTGAAGAATGGGAAGTGCGCGTCAAGCTCGCAGCCGCCTACCAGCTGGCGGCGCTGTTTCGCTGGACGGATCATATCTACACGCACTTTTCCGCCCGTGTGCCGGGGCCGGACGAGCACTTCCTGATCAACGCCTTTGGCCTGCTGTTCGACGAAATCACCGCCTCGAACCTGGTGAAGGTCGACGTCGACGGCACCCTCATCGATGACCCGCTGAACCTGGGCATCAACCAGGCCGGCTACGTGATCCACAGCGCCATCCACCGTGCACGGCCTGACCTGCAGGCAGTGTTGCACACCCACACCCGCGACGGCGCCGCGGTCTCCGCCCAGCGCAACGGCCTGCTGCCGCTCTCGCAACACGCGCTGGGCTACTACAGCCGGGTGAAGTACCACGACTACGAAGGCGTGGCGCTGGATCTCGACGAGCAGGAACGCCTGATCGCCGACCTGGGCGACAGCAACATCTTCATCCTGCGCAACCACGGGCTGCTCACCGGCGGCATCAGCGTCGAGCACGCGTTTCGCGAGCTGCATGGGCTGGAGCGAGCCTGCAACATCCAGATTGCGGCCCAGGCCGGTGGTAATGCCGACCTGTTGCACGCGCCGGCCGAAGCCATCGAGAAGGTACACCAGCAATCGGCGCGCTTTTCCGACGGCAAGGGCCCGGGCATCAAACTGCACTGGGACGCCCTGATTCGCCAGCTCGAGCGCGCCTCGGGCCAGAGCTATAAGCACTGAGCGACGGGAGATGCAGATGAGCGACACCAGCACCTTCACCGTAAGCCGCGCGATACCGTCCGCCCGCCGCCGCAAGTGGACGGCACCGGATTTCGTCCTGCGTCTGCTCAGCCCCCTGGCCATCCTGCTGCTGTGGGAAACCGCCTCGCGGGCCGGGCTGATTCCCACCCGGGTGATCGCCGCGCCGAGCGAAATCAGCACCACGCTGTGGGAGCTGATCCGCAGTGGCGAGCTGCTGCGCCATCTGCTGGTATCGCTGCAACGTGCCGTCACCGGCTTGAGCATCGGCGTGGCCATTGGCGTCAGCGCCGCGTTGATCACCGGCCTGTCGAAACGCGGCGAGATCGCCCTCGACTCGCCCATGCAGATGCTGCGTACCATTCCGTCCCTGGCCCTGGTGCCGCTGTTCATCCTGTGGTTCGGCATCGGCGAGTTCACCAAGGTGGCGCTGATCGTCATGGGCACCACCTTTCCGATCTACCTCAACCTGTTCGCCGGCATCCGCAACATCGACCCGAAACTGGTGGAGGCGGCCAACACCCTGGGCCTCAACCGTCGCGAGCTGATCTGGCATGTGATCCTGCCCGGCGCCCTGCCCTCGTTCTTCGTCGGCCTGCGCTATTCCTTGGGCATTTCCTGGCTGGCGCTGGTGTTCGTCGAGCAAATCAACACCACCGCTGGCATCGGCTTCCTGGCCAGCGATGCGCGGGACTTCATGCGCACCGACGTGATCGTCATCTGCCTGCTGATCTACAGCCTGCTAGGTCTGCTCATCGATGGCCTGATCCGCACCCTGGAGCGCCTGGCCCTGGCCTGGCGCCCCTCGTTCATAAGGACCTGATGCATGAATGCGCACAGCAAAATCGACTTCTCGCCGGCCGTCAGCCTGCGCGGCGTGGTGCGCCAGTTCGGCGACAACCGGGTGATCGACGAGCTGGACCTGGACATCGCCCCTGGCGAGTTCGTCGCCCTGCTCGGCGCCAGCGGTTCCGGCAAGACCACCCTGCTGCGCTCCCTGGCAGGCCTGGACCCCATCGAGGGCGGCGAACTGATCGCCCCGCAGGCCCGCGCCGCGGTGTTCCAGGAACCACGCCTGATGCCCTGGAAGCGAGCCTGGAAGAACGTCACCCTCGGCCTGCGCGTGGACAACCCCAGGGAGCGCGCCGTGCAGGCGCTTACCGAGGTCGGCCTGGCCCATCGCCTGGAGGCCTTTCCGGCCACTCTGTCCGGTGGCGAATCCCAGCGCGTGGCGCTGGCCCGCAGCCTGGTGCGCGAGCCGAAACTGCTGCTGCTCGATGAACCCTTCGCTGCCCTCGATGCGCTGACCCGCATCCGCATGCACCGGCTGATCATCGACCTGTGGCACAAGCACACACCGGCGGTGCTGCTGGTCACCCATGATGTCGACGAAGCGATCCTGCTCGCCGATCGCATCATCGTGCTGCAGCACGGACGCATCGCCGAAGCAGTGCAGGTTGACCTCGCGCGCCCTCGGGACAACGGCCAGGCCGGCTTCAACGCCATCCGCACGCGCCTGCTGGCCCTGCTTGGCGTGGAAAAAGACGATCCAGAGAGCCTCGCGCGGGATCACAACCCATTCATCACGCCGGGCTATCCGCTCAGCGCCATCGCCATCTGAGGCAGGAAGTCAGTCATGAAACGCGTTCTCTGCCGTCTCGTCAGCCGCCTGCTCGACAACCTGCATGGCGACCGTATCAGCACATTGATCGGCTGGCCGGGCGTGCCACCAGCCGACAACGGCGAGCGAATGTGCCGCCCGCACTGATCGTCTAACCGGACAGCTCACCGGACAGACCCCGCAACACCTCGAGCGATCTACCACCGCCTTGTCGCTCCCCACCACGCCCATGAACCGCGCTCGTGAAAACAGGCGCGTCAGGGTTTCGTGCACCTCGCGCGCGGCGGTGGACACCATTTCGGACGACGCCGCATCGGCTGTCGCCCCAGCCTTTCAGACAGGGATAAGCGCCATGGCAAAACCGTTCTCCACCACCCCGCTGCACCGCCTACGCAGCGCCCCGGCCCGCGCCGGGCTGACCTTTTCGGTACTGTCGCTGGCCTGCCTGCTTGGGCCCGACGTGCAGGCGCAAAGCAGCGAAACACGCCTGGAGACCGTGCAGGTGGTATCCACCGGTTTGCGCGGCAGCCAGCGCACGGTTGCCGACAGCCCGACGCCGATCGATGTGATCAACAGCGACCAGTTGCTCAAGACCGGTCGCGCCGAACTCTCCGAGGCGATTTCCAAACTGCTGCCCTCGTTCAACTTCGGTAGCAACATCGCCGGCTACAACTCGGTAACCCGGCCATTGACCAACCGCAGCCTCGGCCCGGCTTACACCCTGGTGCTGGTCAACGGCAAGCGCCGCCACAACGGCGCAATCGCCCAGCGCGGCTCGGTCGACAACAGCGGCGCCAATGCCGTGGACATCGACCTGATCCCGATCAGCGCCGTAGCGCACATCGAAGTGCTCAAGGACAGCGCTGCCGCCCAGTACGGCTCGGATGCGGTGGCCGGGGTGATCAATATCATCCTCAAATCCAGCGACGCCGGCGGCCACTACGAAAGCAGCTATGGCCAGCTGTTCTCCGGCCAGGGCGAGTCGATCAAACTGGCCGGCGACCAGGGCTTCGCGCTCGGCGATGGCGGTTTCCTGCATCTGGCCGCCGACGCCCGCAAGCGTGGCTACGCCGCGTGGAACGACAAGGCCGACAACAGCGTGCGCGCCTATGCCGACCCGGCGCAGGAGGCAGCCTGGGATCGCGTGGCGATCAAGAACGGCGACCCGGACATCGAGGCCTTCAACCTCGCCTACAACGCCGAGCTGCCGCTCGACGGCATCACCCTGTATTCCCACTCGACCTATGGCGAGCGCGACGCAGAGGTGCAGAACTACTTCCGCCTGCCCAATGGCACGGCGGCAGTACCCGAGCTGTTCCCGAACGGCTACTACCCGGTCAACAACATCAAGGATCGCGACTACCAGTTGCTGTTCGGCGGCAAGGGCGAAGCGCTCGGCTGGGACTGGGATCTGTCGACCACCTACGGTCGCAACAACGTCCACCACTCCAGTGACTTCAACATCAACCCGTCACTGGGCACCAGCACGCCGACCAAGTTCGACAACCTGGCGACCTTCCGCTTCGAGCAGTGGGTCAACAACGTCGACGTCACCCGCCACTACGAGGGCGGGCTGTTCAACCTCACCGCACCGGTGCAGGTATCGGCCGGCCTGGAGCATCGCTGGGAGCGCTTCAGCACCTTCGCCGGCGATCCGCTGGCCTACAGCACTGGCAGCTACCCGGCCGCATCCGGTGCCCAGGCCGCAGTGGTGATTCGCCCCGAGGATGAAGTCAGCCTGATCCGCAACAATTATGCCGGCTATCTGGATCTGGGCTGGGACCTGACCGAGCGCTGGTTTGTGGGCGCTGCCGGGCGCCTGGAGCACTACGATGACGACTCGGGCAACACCTTCGGCCTGAAACTCAACTCGCGCTACGAACTGACCGATACCGTCGCCGTACGCGGCACCGTCGGCACCGGCTTCCGCGCCCCCTCGCTAACGCAGATCGGTTACACGGTGGCCGACAACCGGGTCAACACCGACGTCAACGGCAACGTGGTGCCCGCCATCACCCGGTTGACGCCCTCCGCAAGCGCGCTGGCCAAGGCCCTGGGCGGCGACGATCTGGAGCCGGAAAAATCGCGCAACCTGGGCCTCGGCGTGACCTGGCAACCGGCGCCGCGTACCAGCATTACCGCCGATGCCTACCTGATCGATATCGATGATCGCATCACCCTGACCAGCAACATCTACGACCGCGGCAACGGCCGGATCAACGACATTCTCGATGCCCAGGGCGTGGCGCGCGGAACCTGGGTCAACTATTACACCAACGCCTTCGATACCCGCACCCGTGGCCTGGATATCGTGGCCGATCACACCACCCCGCTCGCGGCGGGCTGGGGCCAGGTGCGCTGGAGCGCGGCATTCAACTGGAACAAGACCACCATCGAGGGCATACGCGCCAACCCCAGCGCCCTCAGCGACTCCGGCATCAACCTGATCGGCCGCGACCGCGAGGGCGACCTGACCGAGGCGACCCCGAAGACCAAGTGGATACTCGGCGCCAACTGGACGGTCGACAACCTCGCCATCAACCTGCAGACCACCCGCTACGGCAAGGTCAAGACCCTGGCGGTCAACGAAAGCGGCGACCGCGCCTTCAACGCCAGGTGGCTCACCGATCTGGACATCAGCTACACATTCGCCGAGCAACTGACCCTGAGCGTCGGCGGCAACAACATCTTCGATGTGCGCCCCAGCAAGAACGCCGTGTACAGCAACCTCGGCCTGGCGCCGTACGGCAACCCGCCGTTCTACCCCGGCGGTGGCTCCTGGTACGCCAAGCTCGCCTACGACTTCTGAACCCTGTGGCTGCGCCGTTTCGGGACGGCGCAGCCTTTTCCGAGGACTTCTCACATGCCTCTCTCACATCGCCACCCTGGAACACGCCGATGAACAAGACCCGCCTCGCGACCCGCCTGCTGGCCTCCTGTGCCCTCGCCGCCGCGCTGATCGGCTGCTCGCCGTCAGACCAGCAAGCCACTAGCAAAACCCTGAGCATCGCCTTCTTCGGCGACAACACCACGCTGGTCAGCGTCGATCCCTTCCAGGTCTACTGGCTGGAGCACCGCGTTTTGCTGCGCAATGTCGCCGAAAGCCTGACCGATCAGGATCCCGACAGCGGCGAGATCATTCCCTGGCTGGCGAAAAGCTGGACGATCAGCGACGACGCCCTGACCTACACCTTCCAGCTGCGCGATGACATCACCTTCAGCAATGGCGAGCGCTTCGACGCCAAGGCCGTGAAGACCGCGTTCGACAGCAACAAGGCCTTGGCCAGCGAACTGCCAGCGACCTTTGGCGCCACCTACCTGGCCGGTTTCGATCACGCCGAAGTGGTCGACGACTTCACCGTCAAACTGGTGCTGTCGCGACCGAACGCCGGTTTTCTGCAGGCCACCTCGACCACCAACCTGGCGATTCTCGCACCAGCGTCCTACGCACTGACGCCAAAGGAGCGCTCGCTGGGCAAGATCATCGGCAGTGGCCCGTTCGTGCTCGAACACTACACCCCGGAAGTCGGCGCCAGGCTGGTCAAACGCAGCGGTTACGCCTGGCCGTCGGCCAACGTCAGTAACAAGGGTGAAGCCCATCTCGATGCCGTGGAGATCAGCTACATACCCGAGGAAAGCGTGCGCAATGGCCTGTTCCTGCAGGGCGAGGCCGACATCCTGTGGCCGCGCAATCCGTTCTCGGAAGTGGACCTGAAACTCTTCCAGTCCAAGGGCGCGACCATCCAGAGCCGGGCGCTGCCGGGGCCGTCGCTGAATCTGTTCCCCAACACCCGCAACGGCCGCGTGCTGGAAGACAAGCGCGTGCGCCTGGCGCTGCAGAAAGGCATCGACCGCAAGACCTACGCCAGCACCGTGTACAACGCCGAGTTTCCGGTGGTACGCAGCGTCTATGACCTGACCACGCCATTCTTCAAGGACCAGAGCGCCAAGCTGGCCTATGACCCGCAGGGCGCCGAGAGGCTGCTCGACGAAGCGGGCTGGAGCAAGGGCGCCGATGGTTATCGCAGCAAGGACGGCAAGCGCCTGAGCCTGAGCTACAACATCCAGGGTGCGGAAACCGCCGGCGACGTGCTGGTGCAGGATCAACTGCGCAAGCTCGGCATCGAGCTGAAGCTCGCCGTGGTGACCCGCGCCGAATGGGTCACGGCCAACGCCCAGGGCAACTATGACCTGACTTCAACCTACATGACCCGCGCCGACCCGATCATCCTGCAGACCATTCTCGATCCGCGCACCGCCAACAGCTCGACTCTGGCCACCAACCTCTACGAGCCGCCAACCCTGGAACGGGCCAAGGCGCTGTTCGATGCCGGCATCACCGCCACCCAGGCCGAGCAGCGCGCCAAGGCCTACGGGCAATTACAGGATCTGCTGGTCGACGAAGCCTCCGCGTTTCCGATCTACGAGCGCGTCTGGCAGGCCGCCACCGCGCCGCGGGTGAAGAACTTTCGCTGGACCGCCGAAGGCTTCGCGCTGTTAAGCGATATCGGGGTGGATGAACCATGAGCCGCTACCTGATCGGCCGCGTCGGCCAGGCACTGCTGGTGCTCTGGGGCGCCTACAGCATCACCTACTTCATCCTCTATCTGCTACCGGGCGACACCCTGGCGATCATGCTCAGCGCCTCGGGCATGGAAGTCGATTCGCTGTCACCCGCGGACCTGGCCAGAGCGCAGGCTTACTACGGCCTCGACAAGGGCATCTTCGAGCAGTACTTCAGCTTGCTGTGGAACGCTGTGCAGGGCGACTTTGGGCAATCGCTGTCGCTCAACCGCCCGGTAAACCAGCTGCTCGTCGAGCGTCTGCCGCAGACGTTGTCGCTGGCGGGCCTGGCTATCGTGCTGTCGATGATCGGCGGCATTGGCCTGGCCTACCTGACCGCTTACGTGCGCTGGCAACCGCTGAAGGTGGCGCTGGCCCGTCTGCCGTCGCTGGGCTTTTCGGTGCCGGTGTTCTGGATGGGCCTGTTGCTTATCCAGGTATTCGCCTTCAGCCTTGGCTGGTTTCCGGCCACCGGCAGCCGCGGCTTCGACAGCCTGATCCTGCCGGCCGTGACCCTGGCGATTCCCAGCGCCGCGGTATACGCCCAGGTGCTGCAGCGCGGTTTCCAGGGCGTGTGGCAGGAACCCTATATCGCCACGGCCTACGCCAAGGGCCTCAGCCGCTGGCAGGTGCAGGCGCGCCACGGTTTCAAGAACGCCGCGCTGCCGATCCTCACGCTGATCGGCCTGCAAGTGGGCAATACGGTGTCCGGCGCGGTGCTGGTGGAAACCATCTTTGCCCGCAACGGCGTCGGCCGCCTCGCCCAGGAAGCGGTGCTGCGCCAGGACATTCCCGTGGTACTGGCCATCGTCGCGGTGTCTGCGGCCGCCTTCGTGCTGGTCAACCTGATCGTCGATCTGCTCTACCCCTACCTCGATCCACGCATCGCCCACACGCCAAAGGTGTCCTGACCATGAACGCCGAAAGCCGCATCGCCTCGCTGTCCCACTCGCCTGCAACGGTGTCGCTGGGCTGGCGGCGCCGCAGCCGCCTGCAGCGCGCGGCCACCGCATTGCTGCCGCTGTTGCGCCGTCCCGGCTTCAGCCTGGCCCTGCTGATCGTGCTGTTCGCCCTTGTCGCGGCTCTGCTGCCGGGGCTGCTGAGCAGTTTCGATCCCTACGCCACGTCGCCTGCGGACAAGCTCACCGCACCGAATCTGGTGCACTGGTTCGGCACCGACGAATTGGGCCGCGACCTCTACACCCGCGTGGTCTACGGCTCCAGCCTGTCGGTGCAGGCCGCACTGCTGGCCGTGGGCATCGCCCTGGTCGGCGGGCTCGGCCTGGGTGTGCTGTCCGGGTTCGCCGGTGGGCGTACCGATGCCGTGATCATGCGCTTCGTCGACGTACTGTTGGCCTTGCCCGGCCTGCTGCTGGCCCTGGCCATCGTCACCGCCATCGGCTTTGGCACCCTCCCGGTGGCCATCGCCGTAGGCGTCGGCATCATTCCCGGCTTCGCCCGAACCACCCGCGCCGAAGTGCTGCGCGTGAAAACCCTGCCTTACGTGGAAGCGGCCCGCCTGGGCGGCGCCAGCTGGGGCCGCACCCTGCTTCGGCACATTCTGCCCAATGCCTGGGGCCCGGTGGCGGTGCTCGCCACCCTGGATTTCGGCGCGGCGATTCTGGCCACCGCCGGCCTGTCGTTTCTCGGTTTCGGCGCGGCGCCACCGGCTGCCGAATGGGGCACGCTGATCGCCAACGGCCGGCACTTCCTGATCACCGCGCCGTGGGTGTCACTGCTGCCAGGTTTGTTCGTGGTCGCCGTGGTGTTCAGCCTCAACCATATCGCCCGTACCCTGGAGGAAAACCCGCGATGAGCAGCCCCTTGATCGACATCCGCCAGCTCTGCGTCACCTACCGCTTCGCCGGGCAGATCACCGAGGCCGTGCGGGGCGTTTCCGTCCAGATCAGCCAGGGCGAAACGGTGGCCATCGTCGGTGAATCCGGCTCCGGCAAGTCGACCTTGGCCAACGCCATTCTTGGCCTGCTGCCCGACAACGCCCTGCCCTACGGCCAGTTGCGGGTCGACGGTGTCGAGTTGAGCGGCGCCAGCGAGAAGCAGAAACGCGCGCTGCGCGGGCGCACCATCGGCCTGGTGCCCCAGGACCCGATGGTCAGCCTCAACCCGACGTTGCGTATCGGCCAGCAGATCGCCGAAGCGCTGATTCTCGCTCACGGTCGCCGCTACCCCAGCGTCGATGCCGACGTGATCGAGCTGCTGGAACAGGTCGGCCTGGACAAACCGCTGCTGCGCGCCCGCCAATATCCCCACGAGCTGTCCGGCGGCATGCGCCAGCGCGTGCTGATCGCCATCGCCCTGGCTGGCAACCCGCGGCTGATCATCGCCGACGAGCCGACCAGCGCCCTGGACGTGACGGTGCAGCGCAGGATTCTCGATCACCTGCAACGCCTGGTCGCCGAGCGGGGCATTTCCCTGCTGATCATCACCCATGATCTGGGCGTGGCCACCGACCGTGCCGATCGCATCCTGGTGATGAAACACGGCGAGTTGGTCGAACAGGGCCCGCCCCGGCAGATCCTCGATGCGCCGCAGCACGACTACACCCGCGCGCTGCTGGCGGCCGCACCGGCGTTCGCCAATCGGCGCAAACCGCGCTCGCCCCAACACACCGCCCAGGCGCCGATCCTTAGCCTGCAGGGCATCGGCAAGACCTTCGACCTGCCACGGGTCAAGGGTGAGAGCAGCACCTTCACCGCCCTGCAGAACCTCAGCTTCGACGTTTATCCCGGGCAGACGCTGGCCATCGTCGGTGAGTCCGGTTCGGGCAAAAGCACCGCCCTGCGCATCGCCCTCGGCCTGGAAAAACCCAGCCAGGGTCGCGTGCAGTTCGAGCAACGCGACGTGACCGATCTCAGCTGGCGCGAATTCCGCCCACTGCGCCAGCGCATCCAGCTGGTGCAGCAGAACCCGTTCGCCGCCCTCGATCCACGCTTCACCATCTTCGACAGCATCGTCGAACCGCTGGTGTCGTTCGGGCTGCTCAAGGGGCCGGCATTGGAACAGGCCGCGCGGGAGCTGATCAGCCGCGTGCATCTCCCCCTCAGCTACCTGGATCGCCTGCCCCGCGAGCTGTCCGGCGGCCAGCGCCAGCGCGTTGCCATCGCACGTGCCCTGGCCCTCAAGCCGGATCTGCTGCTGCTCGACGAACCGGTCTCGGCGCTGGACGTTTCGGTGCAGGCGCAGATTCTCGATCTGCTGCTCGAACTGCAGCAAGCGTTGGGCATCGCCTATGTGCTGGTGTCCCACGACCTGGCCGTGGTGGCCAACGTGGCCGATCAGGTGCTGGTGCTGCGCAACGGCCAGGTGGTCGAGCAAGGCCCCGTGAGCCAGGTATTCGACCAGCCGGTCAGCGCTTACACCCGCGAGCTGATCGCGGCCATACCGGGGCGTCTGTCGGCCGGCGTGGCGGCTTGAGCCTGCCCCCGCCGACGCACCAACGCCCAGCGGGTGCTCAACCCACCGGCAACTCACCGGTCAGGATCGCCGTGACGATGAAGATACCGAACAGCGGCAGCGACCATTTGAAGAACTCCTTCTGGTACTGGCCGAACGTCATCTCGGTACGGTTCATCAGCAGGAACAGCCACGCCACCGTTGGGCTGGCATAACGCAGTGCCTGCCCCATGAACGAGGCCACGCCGATTTCGGTCGGGGTGATGCCGAACTGGTATGCGATGGGAGCAACCACGGGCAGGATGCCGAAGTAGTAGGCATCCACCGGCAATGCATAACAGGCAATGGCGCCAAGGAAGGCGAACATCAGCGCGGTATGGCTGCCCATCGACTCGGGAATCAGGCCGGCGATGCTTTCGGCGACCGCCGCCGCCATGCCGCTGCCGTTGAACACGCCGAGAAAGCAGCCTGCCGCCATGATGATCGACGCCACCGCGATGGCATCGCCCCCGTTGGCGGTGATGCGGTCACGCTGTTCGGTGGCACTGTAGTTCACCGCCAGGGCGATGGCGGTGCCGAGCATGAAGACGATTGCCCCGCTCGCCCAGCCCGCCAGGAGGATGACCAGCATGCCGATGGTCAGGGCCAGGTTGAACAGGAACAGTTTCGGGCGCTTGAACTCGCGATCGTTCTCTTCGATCACCGTGACCATGTCGTCGATCTGCTGCGGGGTAACGATCGCCCTCTCGCCAGGAATGTAGCCCAGCCGCGCGCGCTCCTTGCGTCCCATCAGGTAGGCCATGAAGAACACGTAGATGAACGACACGCCGAGAATCGGCAGAATCGCCACGAACAATGTGTTCACCTCCACGTTGAGCACCGCCGCCGCGCGTGCCAGTGGCCCGCCCCAGGGCAAGCAGTTGCCCAATCCGCACGGCAGGATGATGAGCATCGCCAGGTTCGACAGTTTCATGCCCATCTGCTTGTACAACGGCAGAAAGGCACTGGTGATGATCAGGATGGTGGTGGTGCCGTCACCGTCGAGCGTGACCACCGAGGACGTGAACGCCGTGACCAGGATGATCTTCAACGGATCGCCGTTGGCCTTGCGGATCAGGTAGGTGCACAGCGGGTCGAACAAGCCGACGTTCATCATCAGGCTGAAGTAGAGGATCGCAAAGAGGATCATCACCGTCGGGTTGACGGTCCCCAACGAGACCTTGCCCTGTTCATTGGTGGTGTAGAACAGCCCTTCCCTCACCCAGGTCACCAGAGTGTCGAACGGCACACCAGTGGCCATGCAGGCCAGGGCACCGACGATCAGCGAAACGACGATCAGGCCGGTGAACGGTGAAAGCTTTTG
This sequence comes from Pseudomonas sp. PA27(2017), assembly GCF_001945445.1. Lineage (GTDB taxonomy): Bacteria > Pseudomonadota > Gammaproteobacteria > Pseudomonadales > Pseudomonadaceae > Aquipseudomonas. Next base: position 69,380 of record NZ_MSXW01000006.1, on the reverse strand, counting down.
CTTGATGACGAGGATCAGGAACGAAACGATCAACAAGTAGCCGAGAGCGGTAAGCATCCGGACATCTCCCAATTTTATTTTTATAGTGCGGAAACGGTGTATCAGGGAGCCTCCGGGGCTCCCCAGAGGGCATCAGCGCCCGGCTAGCAGTTCAGTTACCCAGGCTGGCGCGAGCTCAGGCAATGGCTCGCCACTAGCTCGATGACGGGCATACTGCTCGATCACCTCGCGGCGCTTGGCCTCGTAGGCATCCTTCTTTTCGGAAGCCTCCAGAACGTCCAGCAGGCGGGCACGGGGAACCACCGTGACGCCGTCGTAATCGCCGAAGACCAGGTCGCCCGGGGCGACCTCGATGCCAGCGCAATGCACAGGCACATTGATCTTGCCAGGCCCCTGCTTGGCCGGGCTGCGCTGCATGAAACCCTTGGCATAGATCGGAATGTCCAACTCGGCCAGTGGCACCTTGTCGCGTACACAGCCGTCGATCACCAGGCCGTTGAGGCCCACCGCCTGGGCAGCGCCAGCCATCAGATCACCGATGTAGGCACGACCGCGATAGCCTTTGCCCGCCACCACCAGTACGTAACCCGGCTGCCCCTGGTAGATGGCCACGTGGATGGGGAAATTGTCGCCGTCTTCGGTATCCACCGTATAGGCGGTGCCGAGCATGACCTTGCTTTCATCGAGCGGCATCAGGTCGCTGTCCATGCAACCATTGCGGGCAATACCCAGGCTCTGCATGCCATCGCACAGCTGTGCGGGGCTGAGCTTGCGAAAGCGCTCAAGGATTTCCTGAGGAATGGCATCGGGTAGGGAAAGATAGTGTTCGGTATTCATGGCGAAGTCCTCAGGGCTGGCGGATGAGATGCGCGATGGCGTCGCGGTAGTTCATGTCACTGCCGCCCGGGCCGAGCTTGCTTGACCAGTCCTGGTCTGCAAGCTTTTCCAACTGTGCCCTGGTAGCGATCGACATGCTGGCATCGACGCCAGCCGCTTCGAGTGTGGAAACCACGTCATCCAATTCGGCAGCTCGGCGCTTCGCATGGATCAGCGTGCGTGCGGTGAAGGTGTTGGCGAGCTGCTCGACCGTCTTGCCATCGAGCGAGTCCGCCAGTGAGTCGACCAGGGTATCCAGCACGCCGAATCGCTCGGCCGCCTGGAAGGACTCCAGGAGCAACTGGGGTAGGCCTTTCATGACGACGCTCTTGAGCATTTTGATGGCCGATGCCGAGCCGGGATCCGCGTCCAGTACGGTCAGGCGCATGCCACGGGGGCTGAATGCCTGCTCGAATGCCTGCGCAGCGCTACCGGCCAGCAGCATCGGTACCCGGTGGGCGTTGCCCGGCACGGTACCCATTACCGCAACGTCGCAGAAGCCCACCTCAGCAGCCCGCGGCAAGCACGCGATGGCCTGCTTGACGGTGGGTGCTGCCGAGTTCATGTCGATGTAGTGCTGGCCGGCCCGTAGCAACGGCATGATGCGTTCGGCCAGGGCAAGGGCACTGCTGGCGCTGGTCAGGCAGACAATGAAGCGGCCCTCACGGCATGCCGCTTCCAGGGAGTCGAACAGGGTCACCTGCGTTTGCTCGGCGCGTTGCCGAATCAATGGGCCTGCTTTGGGGTCGTCTCGATAGGCGTCGTATGCGCCCATGCGTATGTCACCTTGCGCACCCAGGCCGGTGGCCAGGTGAAAGGCGGCTTCGCCAAAACCGATGAAGATCAAGTCCATGAACGCGTTGCCTCTTATTGGATTTATTTTTCTGGAGGCAGAGCAAGGCATGTGCCACGACCTACGCCGACGAAACAACCTCAATAAAATCGTCTTATATATCAATAAATTAAAGAAATTCCGTTTCAACTCGGCCTTGATCGCAAACAACACAGCAATTAATTTACAATTTCAGTTAATTTCACCTCATCCAATAAAAATGAAATAGAAGAGAAGAAAATGAAAGGCGACGCCAATCCAGCTGAGCAGCGGATTCCTACCAGTGCAATTGCCGTGATCACCCCCTCCACCACCATGACGCGGACGATCGACAGCATTCTGCAAGCGCGCCAGCTTTCCCTACCCGTCGTGCAGGCGGCACAGACCGAAGCGATCAGGATCGCCGGGCAACTAATAGCCGAAGGTGCTGAGGTGCTGATCAGTCGGGGCAAGACCGCACACATGCTTCGCGAACACTTTCGCGTACCAGTCGTGGAGGTCAGGCACACCTTCTTCGACTGCATCAATGCTTATGAGAAGGCTAAACGCCTGTCCTCCAAGATAATTTTCCTAGCGACATCAGAGGGTTACGCCAGGATTCTGGAAAAATCCCGCCCGTTCGTGCCCGACGCATCGATCTGTTTCATAGACCCGCTGAGTAGCGTGCAAAACACCGAGTCGATCCTTGATGGCCTGCAGGATCAGGGCATAGAAGTCGCGATAGGCGGCCTGTCACTCGAGGAGCCGGTCAAATCGCGCGGCATGCACTATGTGATGTCGGATACCGATAGCGATGCCGCATCCGAAGCAATCGACGAAGCCCTGCATCTTTTGCAGGTGCAGGAGCAAAGAAAACAGCAGCGACAGGAGTTGCAACACCGATACGAGATGATCCAGTCGATCCTCGATTGTGTGTCCGAAGGCATATTCAGCGTCGATGCCATAGGGGTGGTGACGCGCATGAATAACGTCGCCAAGACCTACCTGAGTACCGTCAGTTGCGGAGATGCCATCACCGAGCTGCCGATGCATAACTACGTCACCCAGGCGCTACGCCACGGTAAGCCGGTGCGCGGGGCGTTGATCGATATAGGCCGCCTGTCGCTCACCCTAAGCATTGCGCCCATCGTCCTCGAGGGGCAGACCATTGGCGCCGTTGCCACCCTGCAGAAGCAGACGGATATCAAGGCGATCGAACATAAGATGCGTCGCGCCCTGGCCGGGCAACATACGGCAGACAACAGTTTCGATGACATCATCGGTGGCAGCGCGGCCTTGCAAAGGGCCAAGAGCCTGGCCGCCACCTACGCCGGCGTGGATAGCACCCTGATGATCGAAGGTGAAACAGGCACCGGCAAGGAGCTTTTCGCGCAGAGCATCCACAATGCGTCGCAACGCCGTGCCGGCCCCTTCGTGGCGATCAACTGCGCTGCTTTTGCGCCTGGCGTCCTGGAAAGCGAGCTGTTCGGTTACGTAAAGGGCGCTTTCACCGGTGCCTCGAGCGAGGGTCGGGCCGGGGTCTTCGAACTGGCCCACACCGGCACGCTGTTTCTCGACGAAATCAGCGAAACCTCGGCAGATATTCAGTTGAAACTGCTGCGTACCCTGCAGGAACGCAAAGTCATCCGTATGGGCGACGACAAGGTTACGCCGGTAGACATCCGCATCATCACGGCAAGCAACAAGTCCTTGCCGGCGCTGGTCGCCCAAGGCCTGTTCCGCGAGGACTTCTATTACCGCATCTGCGTGCTGAGACTCAGGCTGCCGCCCCTGCGCGAACGCCGAGAGGATGTTCCCGCGCTGGTGCGCCATCTTCTCAAAGGCAACGCCAGCGAGCTGCTGGAGCACACGCCAACCCTGCTCGCCAGACTCTGCGATCACCACTGGCCGGGCAACGTTCGCCAACTCGGCAACATCGTCGAGCGCCTGAGCGTGATGAGCCAATGCAGCGCGCTGATACCGGGCTGGCTGGACGACGCCCTCGACGATCTCTCTCCGACAACCCCAGCCGTGAACGGCGAGCCGGCCATGAAACCGGCCAGCGAGCGTGACATTCTGTTCGCGGCACTGGTCAGGGCGGGCGGCAACCGGCAAAGCGCCGCCGAGCACCTGGGCATCAGCACCACCACACTGTGGCGCAGAATGAAGAAGTTTCTGGATGAGGATCCGGGTTGTTTCGATGCCGCACGATACGGCTAGTCAGCCACGTTCAGGCCGGTGATTGCGCGGAATCTCCAGCCCCAGGCTCTCGCGCAAGGTGCTGCCCTCGTACGCGCGGCGATAAACCCCACGCTCCTGCAGAATCGGCAGCACTTCCCTGGTGAAGCGCCGGAATTGCTCCGGGTGGCCGATGTAGAGGTTGAAGCCATCCAGTGCCCGCGCCTCGAACCAGCGAATCATCTCGTTGGCGACCGTCTCGGCCGACCCGACGAAGGCATTGGGCCTTAGCTGCAGGCCGGCCGCCACCGCCTGGCGCAGCGTCCAGCCTTTGGCGACGGCCTGGTCGGTGGCTGCCTTGGCGGCAGTATAGAAACTGCTGCGAGCATGTTCGAGCGCCTCGACCGGGAACGGCGCGTCGAGGTCGTACTGGCGGAAGTCGTGCCAGCCGAAACTGCGCCCATATTCGGCCAGGGCCTGCTCGAAACTATGGTCAACGGCATGATAGTGACGCTCGATCTCACGCGCCTCGGCGTCGGTGTCACCGATGTAGATCTGTGCGCCGGGCAGGATGATGATGTCATCGGCATCGCGCCCCAGGCGTTGGGCGCGCGCCTTGATATCGCGGTAGAAGGCCTGGCCCTTCTCCACGCTCGGTGCATGGGTGAACACCACGTCGGCCACGCTGGCGCCCAGGTCGCGCCCCTGGGGCGAGTCGCCCGCCTGGAAGATCACCGGCTGCCCTTGCGGCGAGCGCTGGATGTTCAGCGGGCCGACCACCGAGAAGTGCTCGCCCTTGTGATGCAGCGCATGCAACTTGCTGCGGTCGAGGAATTGCCCGGTATCGCGGTTGCGCACCAGCGCATCGTCCTCGTAGGAGCGCCAGAGTTTCTGCACCACTTCGACATGCTCCAGCGCACGCCCGTAACGGGTGTCGTAGTCGTAATGCTCGTCGCGCCCGTAGTTGCCGGCGGTGCCGGCATCGCCGCTGGTGACCACGTTCCATCCCGCCCGCCCCTTGCTGATCAAGTCCAGCGAGGCCAGCCGGCGCGCCACGTTGAAAGGCTCGTTGTAGGAGGTGGTCAGGGTACCGACCAGGCCGATGTGGCGGGTGGTCACCGCCAGGGCAGAGAGCAGCGTCAGCGGTTCCAGGCGGTTGAGGTAATGGGGCGGCGAATCCGGCGTGATGAACTGGCTGTCGACGATGAAGATCAGGTCGAACAGCGCGGCCTCGGCCTGCTGCGCCAGGTCGATGAACCACTCGACACTGACACTGGCATCAGCCGGCACTTCGGGGTCGTGCCAAAGATTATGGCGCCCTGGCCCGCCCACGCCCATCGGCACTGCGCCCAGTTTTATCTGTCTTTTGCTGCTCATGGGAGAACTCTCGATTACGCTCAGGATGCCCGCATTAAATACTCATTACTGATATTTCAAAACACGTTAGATAATGAAATTACATAATTAGCTTAGAACCACAAAGACTTTCACAGCCCTTTCTTAGCTCTATAAGGTCGACTGCAGACCGACCCCTTTCCTGGCGGAGGCCGTCCCCCGACCCATGCCAGGAGCGCTACGCCCATGCCCGCCCCCGCCTTCATTCCCGCTGATTCCCCACGACGCGGCATCGCTCACGCGCACCTTTATTTGACCAACCTGGCCGCGCTGGCGGCCTGACCGGAGCTCACCCATGCTGATCCGCACCCTCCTCACCACCCTGCTTGGCAGCAGCCTGCTGTTCGGCGGCTTTGCCAGCGCCGCAGACCTCGAGCCGCTGCGTGTCGCCAACCAGAAATCCAGCATCAAGCTGCTGCTGGAGGCCGCCGGCGAACTCGACGACGTGCCGTACGAAATCGACTTCTCCGAGTTCCCGGCCGCCGCCCCCTTGGGCGAGGCGCTGAACGCCGGCGCCGTCGACATCGGTGGCCTGGGCGATGCGCCCTATGTGTTCGCCCTGGGCGCCGGCGCGCCACTCAAGGTGGTGGAAATCATCAAGCGTGATGGCCGCTACACCACTTCGATCCTGGTGCCGAAGGATTCGCCGCTGAAGACCGTGGCCGACCTCAAGGGCCAACGCATCGTCACCAACCGGGGTTCCATCGGCCACTTTCTGGTGATCCGCGCGCTACGCGAAGCCGGCTTGAAAACGTCCGACGTGACCTTCGTCAACCTGCTGCCCACCGATGCCCGCAGCGCCCTGGAAAGCGGCGCCGCCGATGCCTGGTCGACCTGGGATCCGTACACCACCATCGCCATCACCCAGAACGGCGCACGCATCCTGCGCAGCAGTGACAACCTGCTGACCAACCATTTCTACCTAGCCGCCACGCAGACCGCCATCGACGGCAAACGCGTGCAGCTCGAAGACTTCGTCGAACGGGTCGAGCGCGCCTTCCTCTGGGCCAACGACCACCACCAGGCGTACGCAGAGGCCCAGGCGCGGGTGACCGGCCTGCCGGTCGAGGTGCATCTGGAATCAGTCAAGGCCACCGCCCATTCGCGCGCCGAAATCACCGACGAGGTCATCGCCGGCTTGCAGCAAGTCTCGGATATTTACCTGGAAGAAGGCGTGCTGAGCCGCGCCGTGGACGTTTCCAAGGGCTTTGACCCCAGCTTCAACGCCGCCCGCGCCGAGCAACCCGCAAAAGCGCTCGCCCAGGTGCAGCCCCAGTAATCCGACAGGAGCAACGTCCATGAGCAAACGACAGATCAAACTCGGCGCCATGATTCACGGGGTCGGCCACGGCTGGGGCGAATGGCGCCACCCGGATGCACTGGCCGATGCCAGTGTGAATTTCGGCTTCTACAAACAGCAGGCCAAACTGGCCGAAGGCGCCAAATTCGACTTCGCGTTCATCGCCGACAGCCTGCACATCCATGCCAAATCCAGCCCGCACTACCTCAACCGCTTCGAGCCGCTGACCATTCTTTCGGCACTGGCCGCCGTGACCGAAAATATCGGCCTGGTCGCCACCGTGACGGTGAGCTACAGCGAGCCGTTCCAGGTCGCCCGGCAGTTCGCCTCGCTCGATCACATCAGCGGCGGGCGTGCCGGCTGGAACGTGGTCACCTCGTGGCTCTCCGGAACCGCCGACAACTTCGGCAAAGCCGAGCATCCGCCCCACGCCACCCGCTACCGCATCGCCCGCGAGCACGTGAATGTGGTCAAGGGGCTGTGGGATTCCTGGGAAGACGACGCCTTCACCCGCGACAAGCAGAGCGGCGAATTCTTCGACCCGAGCAAGCTGCACACCCTCGATCACCAGGGTGAATTCTTCAAGGTCAAAGGCCCGCTCAACATCCAGCGCTCGCGCCAGGGCCAGCCGCTGATCTTCCAGGCCGGCACTTCCGAGGATGGCCGCAATTTCGCTGCCCAGAATGCCGACGCGATCTTCGTCAGCCCGGAATCCTTCAGCGAGGCCCGCGCCTACTACGCCGACCTCAAACAGCGCGCGGCCAAGGCCGGACGCAACCCGGATGAGCTATTCATCCTGCCGGGCATTCGCCCGATCATCGGCCGTGATGACGAGGAAGTGGAAAGCCGCTACCAGCAGGCCGTCGAGCTGGTCAGCATCGAGGACGCCATCGTTGCCCTTGGCCGCCCATTCAACGACTACGACTTCAGTCGTCACGAACTGGATGCGCCCTTCCCTGACCTTGGCGACCTGGGCAGCAACAGCCACAAGGGCACGTCGGAACAGATCAAGCAGCGCGCCCGCGACGAGCACCTGACCCTGCGCGAGGTGGCCCTGCAGTTCTCGCGCCCGCGCCGCGATTTCGTCGGCACGCCGCAAGCGGTCGCCAACGCCCTGCAGGACTGGTTCGAGGACGGCGCCGCCGACGGCTTCATCGTCAACTCGCTGCTGCCCGACGGCCTGCAGTACTTCACCGAACTGGTAGTGCCCCTGCTGCAGGAGCGCGGCCTGCTGCGCCGCGACTATGAAGGCCAAACCCTGCGCGACAACTTCGGCCTGGCAGTGCCCACCAACCGCAACACCGTGCGCCGCCTGGAAGGCCGAGTGGCCTGAGCATCGCCCGTCGCCGCGCTCGCCAGGCGGGCCGGTGGCAGCCCACTTCAATAGAAAGGAGCAACCATGAGCCTCGAATTCATCGGCCTGATAGGCCCCCAGGAAGCCAGCGAATCCCAGGCGCCACGTGGCCCGGCGGTGGACATCGACTTCATCAAGGCCTTCGCCCAGGCCCAGGAATATGGCGGTTTCGACAAAGCCCTGCTGGCCGTCAACACCAGCGCACCGGATTCGATGATCCTGGCCAGCTACGTGGCCGCGGTGACCGACAAGCTGGGCCTGCTGGTCGCCCATCGTCCGGGCTTTCAGGCACCTACCTTCGCCGCCCGGCAGTTCGCCACTCTCGATCACCTCAGCCGCGGCCGCGCCTCGATCAACGTGATCACCGGCGGTGACAGCGGCGACCTGCAGCGCGACGGCGACTACCTCGACAAGGACGCGCGATACGCCCGTACCGAGGAATACCTGGACATCTTCCGCAAGACCTGGACGAGCACCGAGCCCTTCGATCACCAGGGTGAGCACTACCGCATCGAAGACAACCTGACGCTGGTCAAGCCGATCCAGAAACCACACGTACCTATCTACTTCTCCGGCGCATCCGACGCTGCCGTGGAGGTCGCCGCCAAGCACGCCGACGTGTACATGATGTGGGGCGAACCGCTGGAGCAGGTTCGCGAGCGCATCGCCAAGGTGCGCAAGGCTGCCGCCAAATACGGTCGCGAAAAACATATCCGCTTCAGCCTGTCGCTGCGGCCGATCCTCGGTGCCACCGAAGAGCAAGCCTGGGCCCGCGCCGAGCGCACCCTGCTTGATGCACGTGAGCTGATCCATCTGCGCCAGGGCAAACGTCGCGACAAGAACTTCGGCACCAGCAACGCGGGCTCCTCGCGCCTGGTGGAACTGGCGGGCCAACGCAAGGTGCATGACAAACGCCTGTGGACCGAGATCGCCGCCCTTAGCGGCGGCGCCGGCAACTCCACTTCACTGGTCGGCACAGCGGAGCAGGTCGCCGAAGCCGCGCTGGAGTACTACAACATTGGCGTGACCACCTTCCTGTTCCGCGGCTTCGAGCAACTGCGCGACGCCGTGGAGTACGGCCAGGATCTGCTACCGCGCATTCGCGCCCTGGTCGAGCAGCAGAAAAACGCCAAGAGCATCAGCAACGCCTGACGTCCTCTATAGGGCACCTCTAAAAACTACCTGCGTTGTCAGCACGGCGTTAAAAAACAGGCTCAAAATGCTCATTTACAGCAGTAAACTCCGCTTTTTCGCCTGTTTTTGCCTTGCGCTGACTGCCTCGCCAACGTTTTTAGAGATACCCTATAAAGGCAGCGTGTGTGGATTTTCGAAACTAATAAAAAGCCCCGGCATCTGGCCGGGGCTCTCTATTTACAACGCCGCCATCAACGCAGCGTTGGCCCCTGAAAACCCATCCACAAGGCCAGATGCTCGGCAACACTGGCACCGAGCTTCTTGGTGAAGCGATCCAGCGGGCTTTCCTGCACGGTGAAGTCGACCATTTCTTCCTGGCCGATCACCTCGCGAGCCACGTAGCTGGTGCTGCCCAGCCCGTCGATCAGGCCGAGGCCGAGGGCCTGCTCGCCGGACCAGATCAGGCCGGAGAACAGCTCGGGATGCTCGGCGTCCTTGAGGCGATCGCCACGGCCCTTCTTCACGCTGTCGATGAACTGCTTGTGGGTGGTGTCCAGCACCGTTTTCCAGAAACGGGTTTCTTCGTCCTTCTGCGGCTGGAATGGGTCGAGGAATGCCTTGTGCTCACCCGAGGTGTACACACGGCGCTCGACGCCAAGTTTCTCCATGGTATCGACGAAGCCGAAACTGGCTGCCGTGACGCCGATGGAGCCCACCAGACTGGCTTTGTCAGCGTAGATCTGGTCCGCGGCGCTGGCGATGTAATACGCACCGGACGCGCCTAGGTCGGAAATCACCGCGTAGACCTTGATGTTCGGGTTCTCGTCACGCAGGCGGCGGATCTCATCGTACACATAGCCCGACTGCACCGGGCTGCCACCTGGGCTGTTGATGCGCAGGATCACGCCCTTGGTGTTCGTATCCTTGAAGGCAGCGCGCAGGCTGCCGACGATGTTGTCGGCGCTGGCCGCTTCCTTGTCGGCGATCATCCCGCGCACTTCGATGACCGCGGTATGGGGCGAACTGCTGCCGCTGCCCTGGTTGCTGATCAGCGGCGAGAACAGCGCCAGGGCGCCGAACAGGTAGATGAAGGTCAGCAGCTTGAAGAAGATTCCCCAGCGGCGCGAGCGGCGCTGCTCATGGACGCTGGCCAGCAAGGTCTTTTCAAGGAGCTTCCAGCTCTTCGGATCGCTCTCGGAGACCGATGACGTCTTTCTCTCACCCCACATGCTCAATCTCCTCGGTTAGGGTCTCGGCTACCGTGCAGCTCAGCCAGGTACTCAATTGCGTGAAATGGTTGATCGACAATTTCGGCTCATAAAGGCTCAGCGCTTCCAGCGTCTGTGCGCCGTAGCCCACTGCCACCGAATCCATGCCCGCGCGCTGGGCCATTTCCAGATCGAACGACGAATCGCCGACCATCAACGCCTGCTCGGCGCTCACCCCGCAATGCTGCAGAATCTCGTGCAACATCCGCGGGTCCGGCTTGCTGGCCGTTTCATCGGCACAGCGGGTGATATCGAAATAATTCTGCCAGCCCAGGGTGTCGAGAATCCGCTGCAGGCCACGGCGACTCTTGCCGGTGGCGACCGCCAACTGGTAGCCCTGCTCGCGGAACCTCGCCAGGCTCTGCTCGACATCGTCAAAGAACGCCGAAGGCGTCCGATCCAGAGCTACGTAGCACTCGCTGTAGGCGGCATGGAAGCGTTCGACGTGCGCCGCTTCGTCGAGTTCCGGATAAAGGGTGGTGATCGCTTGCGGCAGCGCCAGGCCGATGATGCCCTTGACCGCCTCGTCGCTGCGCCGCGGCACGCCGCACAGATCGGCGGCCTGGTGCATGGCGGTGACGATACGGGCTATGGAGTCGACCAGGGTGCCATCCCAGTCGAAGATCAGCAGCTTGTAGTCACGCACTCAGGCGCTCCACGGTGCGGGCCCACACCTCGTCGACCGGCGCCTCGAGCTTCAGCACGCCGCCTTCTGGCAGCGGGATGTTCAGCTCGTAGGCGTGCAGGAACAGGCGCTTGCCGCCCAGTTCGCGAATCTCGCGGGTGAAGTCGTCATCGCCGTACTTGCTGTCACCGGCGATGCAATGCCCACCGTACTGGGCATGCACGCGAATCTGGTGAGTACGGCCGGTCACCGGCTTGGCCTCGACCAGGGTGGCGAACTCACCGAAGCGACGCAGCACGCGAAACACGGTCAGTGCTTCCTTGCCTTCCGGGTTGACCTCGACCATACGCTCACCGGAACGCAGATTGCTCTTGAGCAGCGGCGCGTTGATCTGCTTCTTGGCGGTTGCCCAGTGGCCACGCACCAGCGCCATGTAGCGCTTGTCGACGCCATCGCCGCGTAGTTGCTCGTGCAAGTGGCGCAGCATACTGCGCTTCTTGGCGATCATCAGCAGGCCTGAGGTATCGCGGTCCAGGCGGTGCACCAGTTCCAGATCCTTGGCGTCCGGGCGCAATTGGCGAAACGCCTCGATCACCCCGTAATTGAGGCCGCTGCCGCCATGCACGGCGATACCGGCCGGCTTGTTGAGCACGATCAGCGCCTTGTCCTCATAGACGATGGCGGCTTCCAGGCGCTGCAACAGGCCCTGGGCCAGCGGCTCCGGTTCGTCTCGCTCGGCCAGGCGCAGCGGCGGCACCCGCACGATGTCGCCGGCCTGCAGCTTGTACTCGGGCTTGATGCGCCCCTTGTTGACCCGTACCTCACCCTTGCGCAGGATGCGGTAGATCAAGGTCTTGGGAACACCCTTGAGTTGGTTGCGAAGGAAGTTGTCGATGCGCTGACCCGCGAGCTCAGGCGCGACCTCGAGCAGCTGAACGCCGGAGGTTGGGGGAGTAGGTGTCGTCATGCCCGCGATCATACAATTTTTATGCATTTGAAGCACTTAATCATTGCTGCTATAGTCGCGAATGCCGTCAAAAGCGGCCTGATTCGCGGATGTTGCCAAACCGCCATCGCGAATCGAGCAACCCACTTCAGGACATAAGGCCGTCCGACGGGCATCTCGGAGAGCGAAAGGCCAGCATGGCTGCTCGAGAAACTCGGAAACAAGGCCTGAGACACAGATGCGTGACCTGCCCAATTGGACGGTCGCGGTAATGCCAACCCGCTGCGGATTTTCGTGAGCGGCACCCGATTTTCAGCGATACGTGTAGGGTGGAGATGCACAACGGTCGGCCTGCGTAGCAAAGAGCTTTATCAGAGACGCGTCATATCGTCCGCTACCGACCCTTGATTCCTCCTCCTGACTGAGAACCTGTTTAAGGTCTCGCGAGCTAGCGCCAAGCAAGACGCTACGTTAGTAACAGCCCCCAATATGGGGCGGGCAAGGAAACGACCTTTACTTCAATGGTAAACGGGCCTTCCAGACCGGTGTTAACGCAGCAAGGCCGATGCTTAGCCGATCACAAGCGAGTTCTGAGGGCTTTCTGTCACATACAGCAAGCAGGAGACGTCCGTCGCGGCCCAGCACAACTGGCTGCTGCCGCTAGACAATGAAACGATTTACGCCCGTTTCTGACGCACCTGACACCGACCCTGATCGTCGTGTGTGCCTAACGCGGCTTCCGGCAGCACCGGAAACCACTGGTACCACATGAAAAGAATGCTGATTAACGCAACTCAACCCGAAGAGTTGCGTGTTGCGCTGGTAGATGGCCAGCGCCTGTACGATCTGGACATCGAGTCCGGCGCCCGTGTACAGAAGAAATCCAACATCTACAAAGGTCGCATCACCCGCGTAGAACCCAGCCTCGAAGCGGCGTTCGTCGACTTCGGCTCCGAGCGTCACGGCTTCCTTCCCCTCAAAGAAATCTCCCGCGAATACTTCAGCAAGGCCCCCGAAGGCCGCGTCAACATCAAGGACGTGCTCAAGGAAGGCCAGGAAGTCATCGTTCAGGTCGAGAAAGAAGAGCGTGGCAACAAGGGCGCAGCCCTGACCACCTTCATCAGCCTCGCCGGCCGCTACCTGGTGCTGATGCCCAACAACCCGCGCGCCGGTGGCATCAGCCGCCGTATCGAGGGTGAAGAGCGCAACGAACTGCGCGAAGCGCTGAACGGCCTCGACATCCCGGGCGACATGGGTTTGATCGTGCGCACTGCCGGCCTGGGCCGCAGCAGCGAAGAAATGCAGTGGGACCTCGATTACCTGCTGCAACTGTGGAGCGCCATCAAGGAAGCCTCCCAGGACCGCCCTGCCCCGTTCCTGATCTACCAGGAAAGCAACGTCATCATCCGCGCCATCCGCGACTACCTGCGCCAGGACATCGGCGAAGTACTGGTCGACAGCGTCGAAGCCCAGGAAGAAGCCCTGACCTTCATTCGCCAGGTAATGCCGCAGTACGCCAGCAAGATCAAGCTGTACGAAGACAGCGTGCCGCTGTTCAACCGTTTCCAGATCGAAAGCCAGATCGAAACCGCCTTCCAGCGTGAAGTGAAGCTGCCGTCCGGCGGCTCGATCTACATCGACCCGACCGAAGCCCTGGTGTCCATCGACATCAACTCGGCGCGCGCCACCAAAGGCAGCGACATCGAAGAAACCGCCCTGCAGACCAACCTGGAAGCGGCCGAAGAGATCGCCCGCCAGCTGCGCCTGCGCGACATCGGCGGCCTGATCGTCATCGACTTCATCGACATGACCCCGGCCAAGAACCAGCGCGCCGTCGAGGAGAAGGTTCGCGAAGCCCTGGAAGCCGACCGCGCCCGCGTACAGGTCGGCCGCATCTCGCGCTTCGGCCTACTGGAAATGTCCCGTCAGCGCCTGCGTCCCTCCCTGGGCGAAAGCAGCGGCATCGTCTGCCCGCGCTGCAACGGTCAGGGCATCATCCGCGATGTCGAATCGCTGTCGCTGGCCATCCTGCGCCTGATCGAAGAAGAAGCCCTGAAGGACCGCACTGCCGAAGTACGCGCCCAGGTGCCGATCCCGGTCGCCGCCTTCCTGCTCAACGAGAAGCGCAACTCGATCACCAAGATCGAACTGCGTACCCGTGCGCGCATCGTCATCCTGCCGAACGATCATCTGGAAACCCCGCACTTCGAAGTGCAGCGTATCCGTGACGACAGCCCGGAAGCCCAGAGCGCCCAGACCAGCTACGAAATGGCCACGGTCGAAGCCGAAGAAGAGAAACCGGCAGCCGCCACTCGCACCCTGGTTCGCCAGGAAGCCGCCATCAAGGCCGCGCCGCCACGCAGCGCGCCGGCTCCGGTCAGCGAAGCCGCTCCGGCTGCCCCGGTTGCCGCTGCAGCGCCTGCCGGTGGCCTGTTCAAAGGCCTGGTGAAATCCCTGGTCGGTCTGTTCGCCGGCGCCGAAGAGCAAAAGCCGACCGTCGTCGAGAAGAAAGCGGGCGAGCGTCAGCCGCGTGGTGACGAACGTCGCAACGGCCGTCAGCAGAACCGCAACCGCGGCAACCGCCGTGACGACGACCGCAAGCCACGCGAAGAGCGCGCCCCACGTGAAGATCGCGCAGCCCGCGAAGAACGTGCGCCACGTGAAGAGCGTGCACCGCGTGAAGAGCGTCAGCCTCGCGCTCCGCGTGAAGATCGCCAGCCGCGTGAAAACGTGGAAGTACGCGAGCCTCAGGAAGTGCGTCAATCCCGTCCGCCGCGCGAACCGCGTGAAGGCCAGGAAAACCGCCGCGAGCGTCGCCCGCGCGAAGAGCGTCAGCCACGCGAACTGCGTGCCCCGCTGGACGCCGAGCCGCAGAACGAGAACGCCGCCGTTGCCAGCGAGGAAGCACCCCGTGCCGAACGCCCGCAACGCGAGCCGCGTCAGCCACGTCAACCTCGTGAGGAGCGTCAACCACGCACCGAGCAGGCTCAGGCCGATAGCGCCGAAGAAGAAGTGCTGAACGGCGAAGAGCAGCAGGATGACGAGCAGGACGGCACCGAGGGCAGCGAGCGCCCACGTCGCCGCTCCCGTGGTCAGCGTCGCCGCAGCAACCGTCGCGAGCGTCAGCGTGATGCCGATGGCAACCCGATCGAAGGCAGCGAAGAAAATGCCGAGCAGCCGGTCGCCGGCGCCAGCATCGCAGCCGCCGCTACCGTAGCCGCCGTGATCGCAGAAACCGAGCAACCTGCCGAGCAGAACGTCGCCAGCGAAAGCCAGGCGGCCGCCCCTGCCGAGCCAGCTCAGGCTGCCGCTGCAGTCGAAGCCGAGCAACCGGCACCGACCGTAGAAGACGCGCCGGCGCCAGTGGTCGCCGAGCGCGCCGACGTGGTGGTCGAAGCACTGCCGCAAGTCGAGCAGCCACGTGAACCGGCTCCGGTTTTCGAAGCCGTCGCTGAGCAGCCAGTTGTCGCCGAGCCGGTCAGCGAGCCTGCTGTCGTTGAAGCAGCCGCCATCGAAAAGCCGCTGGTCGAGGCGCCGATCGCCGAAACTACCGTCGTCACCGAGGCAGCGCCTGCAGTCGAAGCAGCCCCGATCGCTGAAGCCGAGCCCGTCGTCGAGCAGATCACTGTCGCGCCAGCCGAGCAGCCTGCGCCAGCAGCGCCGGCCAGCAGCAACGGCCGTGCACCGAACGATCCGCGTGAAGTGCGTCGTCGCAAGCGTGAGGAAGAGCGCCTGGCTCGCGAAGCCGAGGAGGCTGCCAAGGCCGCCGCTGTTGCGCCTGCCGTCGTCGAGGCTGCTCCAGTGGTTGAAGCGCCGCAGATCGCGGAAAGCGAAGCCGTGGTCGATGCCCAGCCGGCCAGCGAGCCGGTCGAGCAAGCGGAACAGGCTGACGTGATCGTCACGCCGGTCGACGAAAGCGCCCAGCGCGATCAGGATGCGCCCAAGCCGCAAGCCTGATAGCTGACGCGTAAACGAAAGGGATGCTTCGGCATCCCTTTTTTATTGCCTGCGATTCGAGACTCCGTCGCCTCCTGTATCAGCTGGACTGACCTGGGTATCGCCGGGCTCAACCCAGGCTACGGAAAGCCTGCCCTGCACACGCGGGGATATGCGCGATGTAGCCCGCGGTTGAGCGCAGCGATACCCGGGAGCAACGAGAAATGGGATAAGGAGACCTACGCAGCCCCGCCAATGCAGCGGGGCTACGCAATCAGAGCACGTTCGGCTCGATCTCCAGGCTGACACCAAAACGCTCGGCGATATCCACCTGAATGCGCTGCGCCAGGCCGAGCAATTGCTGCCCGGTGGCGTTGCCATGGTTGACCAGCACCAGCGCCTGCAGGCGGTGCACGCCAGCGTCGCCGTCGCGGTAGCCCTTCCAGCCGGCCTTCTCGATCAGCCAGCCGGCAGCCAGTTTCACCTGGCCATCGGCCTGCGGGTAGGCCACCAGGTCGACGTATTCGGACTGCAGGCGCTGCGCCAGTTCGGCGGGCACCAGCGGATTCTTGAAGAAACTGCCGGCATTGCCGAGCAGCGCCGGGTCCGGCAGCTTCTCGCCACGAATCGCGCAGATGGCGCGACTGACATCCAGGGCGGTTGGCGCCTCGATACCCTGCTCTGCCAGGCGCTGGCGCACCGGGCCGTAATCCAGATGCAGCGCTGCGTTGCGGCTCAGGGCGAAGCGCACGCGCAGGATGATCCAACGCCCGCTTTCGCGCTTGAACAGGCTGTCACGGTAGGCGAAGGCGCAGTCCTGCAGGCTGAACTCGCGAACCTCGCCGCTCTGCCGATCCAGGGCCGTGAGACCGAGAAAACAGTCCTTGAGCTCGACGCCGTAGGCGCCGATGTTCTGCACCGGCGAAGCGCCGACCGTGCCGGGAATCAGGCTGAGATTCTCCAGACCGACCAGGCCCTGAGCCAGCGTCCACAGCACGAAGTCGTGCCAGGGCTCACCGGCTTCGGCTTCGATCTGCACGTGCTCGCCGTCGTCGGCCAGCACGCGAATGCCGCGGCCGACCATACGCAGCACCAGCGCCTCGATATCGGCGGTCAACAGCAGGTTGCTACCACCGCCTAGCACCAGCAACGGCACCTGACGCTCGCGCGCCGCTTCGAGCGCCTGACGAACCTGCTGCACGTCGCCCGCCTCGGCCCAGTAGCGCGCGGCCACATCCACACCGAAGGTGTTGTAGGCCTTGAGCGATACGCCCGACTGCACCACCAGGCTCATAACCGCCCCTTGAGTTCGATCAACAAGGCATCGCTGGCCTGCTCGAGCAGATCCAGCACATGCTCGAAACCCTCACTGCCGCCGTAATACGGATCCGGCACGTCGTCCTCGGCCAGTTCGAAACGGCGCAGGTAGAGGTCCAGCTCGCCCCGCGCCTGGGCCGGACGCATACGCTGCAGATCGCGCAGGTTGGCGCCGTCCATGGCGAGGATCAGGTCGAAACGCGCGAAATCATCCACCGAGACCTGGCGGCCGCGCAGGCTGGACAGGTCATAGCCACGGCGGCTGGCCGCCTGCTGGGTGCGCGAATCCGGCGCCTTGCCCACGTGCCAGTCGCCAGTACCGGCGGAGTCGACTTCGATACGCTCGGCCAAGCCGGCCTGCTGCAGGCGCTGACGCATGACCGCCTCGGCGGTAGGTGAACGGCAGATGTTACCCAGGCAAACGAACAGGACGCGCATCAGGCACCTAGCAAACGACGGACACGATCCAGGTCTTCCTGGGTGTCGACGCCCGCGGGCGGTGCTTCCAGGGCGTCGGCGACATGGATACGCACGCCATGCCAGAGCGCACGCAGCTGCTCCAGGCATTCGGTGTTCTCCAGCCAGCACGGGCCCCAGGCGACGAAATCCTGCAGGAACCCGGCGCGGTAGGCATAAATGCCGATATGCCGGCGGTAAGGCACGCCCGCCGGCAACGCGTCACGGTCGGCGGCAAAGGCATCACGCGCCCAGGGCAACGGCGCTCGGCTGAAGGTCAGCGCCAGGCCGTTGAGGTCGCTGGCGACCTTGACCACGTTGGGATTGAACAGCGCGGCGACATCCTCGATCGGCTCGGCCAGGGTGGCGATGCCCGCCTGGGGATTGCCAGCCAGGTTGGCGGCCACCTGATCGATGATCGACGGCGGCACCAGCGGCTCGTCGCCCTGCACGTTGACCACGATGGCATCGGCTGCCAGGCCCAGCGCCGCGGCCACTTCGGCCAGGCGATCGGTACCGGAGTTATGGTCGACGCGGGTCAGCAGCACCTGGGCGCCAAAGCCTTTGCATGCTTCGACGATGCGCGCATCGTCGGTGGCCACTACTACCTGGGTCGCACTGCTCTTGCAGGCCTGCTCCCAGACATGCTGGACCATCGGCTTGCCGGCGATGTCCTGCAGCGGCTTGCCAGGCAGGCGGGTCGACGCATAGCGCGCTGGAATAACCACGGTAAAGGCGTTGCTCATGTTACTTGTCCAGGCGCTCGTCATCGTTGAGGGTGCGGGCTTCGCTTTCCAGCATGACCGGAATGCCGTCGCGGATCGGATAGGCCACACCGGCGCCCTTGCTGATCAGTTCGGTCTTGTCCTGGCTGAGCTTGAGTGGGCCCTTGGTGATTGGGCAAGCCAGGATATCGAGCAGTTTCGGGTCCATGGGAAATCCTTGAGAACAGGGAGGAAATAGGCGCGCAGGCTTAGTGTCGTTCGCCGAGCAGACGTTCCAGCCGGGCGTCGAACCAGGCGCGGAAAGCAGCGGACGGCTGGGCATCGACGGCTAGGTACCACCAGTCGTCGGCCGCGAAGGCCCGGCATTTCACCGCATCCTTCTCGGTCATCACCAGCGGCAGCGCCGGCGAGAAATTCAGCAGCTCCGCGCTGTAGGCAGCATGGTCGGCGAAGGCATGCGCGACAGGCCGCCAGTGTAGCGCCTCGAGGGTCTTGAAGAAACGCTGCGGGTTCCCAATGCCGGCCACGGCGTGCACGGCCTGGCCGGGGGGGAAATGATCGAGTGAACGGCGCTCACCGCTGCGCAGGTTGATCAGCGCGCTGGGCACCAGGGTGAAGGCGTAGCCGCCAGGTGGATCCTCGGGCGCGCCATTGTAGAGGCAGGCATCCACGCTCTGCAGGCGCTCGGCCGGCTCGCGCAGCGGCCCGGCGGGCAGACAGCGGGCATTGCCGAGGCCGCGAGCGGCGTCGATCAGCACCAGTTCCACGTCGCGGGCCAGGCGGTAATGCTGCAGGCCGTCGTCGCTGAGCAACAGATCCAGCGGCTCCTCGGCAAGCAGCGCGCGGGCCGCACGGCTGCGATCCGGGTCGATCATCAACGGCACGCCGCTGCGTTGCACGATCAGCAAGGGTTCGTCCCCCGCCTGCTCGGCACTCTGTTCGGCGCGAACCCGCCAGGGCAGGCTCGGCGGCTTGGCGCCGTAGCCGCGGCTGATCACCCCAACGCGCAGGCCGCGGGCCTGGCACTGCTCGACCAGCCAGAGAATCAACGGGGTTTTGCCGGTACCACCGACGGTGATGTTACCCACCACGATCAGCGGCACCGGCGCGCGGTAGATCTCGCCGTCACCGGCCAGGAAACGCTCGCGCTTGCGCTCTACCACGCGGCGGTAAAGGGCCTCCAGCGGGCGCAACAAAGCCAGCGCCGGGTGCCCCGCATACCACGCCCGTACCAGGCGGTCGGACAGGCTCGCCATCAGGGTGCGGCCTGGGTCTCGACCGTGGTGATACGCAGGTGCGCGAAGCCCAGCTTGCCGGCGGCGTCCATGGCAGTGATCACCGACTGGTGGCTGGTCTTGGCATCGGCGCTGATGGTCAGCGGCAGGCTGTTGTCGCCGCCGGATTCTTTCTGCAACGCAGCCATCAGGTTGTCCAGGTCGTTCTTGATCAGCGCCTGACCGTTGAGCGAGAAAGCGCCGTCAGCGGAAATCACCACTTCCAGCTGCTTGAGCTCGCTCTGCTCCGGCGGCGTGCCACTGGCCGCCTCGGGCAGATCGACCTGCATACGGGTCTCACGGGTGAAAGTGGTGCTTACCACGAAAAACAGCAGGAGGATGAACACCACGTCGATCAGCGAGGCGAGATTGATCTCGACCTGCTCACGCCGTCTACGTCTGAACTTCACGCCTTTTTGCTCCCCTTGGCCGGCTTGGGCTCCTCGGCCAGGTCGACGTCGCGTTCGCCCTGCACCATCTCCACCAATTTGATCGCCTCCTGCTCCATGCCGATGACCAGTTCATCGACACGGCGCTGTAGGAAGCGGTGGAAGAACAGGGCTGGAATCGCCACGGTGAGGCCCGATGCGGTGGTGATCAGCGCCTTGGCGATACCGCCGGCGAGCAGCGCCGGGTTGGCGGTGCTTCCGCCCATGAACGAGCCGAAGATGTCGATCATGGCGATTACCGTACCGAGCAGGCCGAGCAGCGGCGTGATGCCGGCGATGGTGCCCAGCGCATTGAGGTAGCGCTCCATTTCGTGCACCACCCGTGCGGCGGCCTCCTCGATGCACTCTTTCATGATCTCGCGACCATGCTTGGAGTTGGCCAGGCCCGCTGCGAGGATCTCACCGAGTGGGGAGTCGGCGCGCAGTTCCTTGAGCTTCTGGCTGTTCAGCTGTTTGTCCTTGATCCAGCGCCAGACCTGCCCCAGCAGATGCGGTGGCGTGACGCGGCTGACGCGCAGCGTCCACAGACGCTCAACAATGATGCCCAGGGCAGCGATTGAACACAGAATGATCGGCAGCATCACCCAGCCGCCAGCTTTAACCAGTTCCCACACGGTGGCAGATCCCCTTCGCAAAAGTGGCGCCACTCTAGCATAGGGTCGTGATGTCGCCGACGGCTGCGGTTCTCATTTTTCCCGCCAGAAACGCGGTATTTCACGCAACGCCTGCGGCTCGTCAAAGCTGCCGAGGTCGATACGCAGCGCGCCGGTCTCGACGCTGTCGTAGGCACGGGCATCGAAGACCTCGTAGCGAGAGACGATTGCCGGATGGGGATGGCCATAGGCGTTATGGTTGCCCCGCGAATACAGCACCGCCCGGGGCTGCACCGTCTTGAGCAACGCCCAGGACGACGAGCTGCGGCTGCCGTGGTGCGGCGCCACCAGCCAGTGAGCCTGCAGGTCACGGCCCGTGTCGATCAGTGCACGCTCGGCCCGGGCATCGATATCACCGGTCAGCAGGATGCGCTCGCCGGCAGCCTCGATGATCAACACGCAGGATGACTGGTTGCTGTTCGCCGCATCGGCCCAGCGCCAGGTGTCGAATTGCACGCCATCCCACGACCAACTCGTTTCCTCGCAATCCTCCGCACCAAGCCCCCCGGGTAGCTCAGGAGCTTCGCCGCTGACTACGCGCTTGACCGGCATGCCACGCGCCACCGCTTCGGCACCTCCGGAATGATCGTTGTCCGAATGACTGATCAGCAGCATGTCCAGCCCGCGCACGTCCAGCGCCCGCAACGACGGCAGCACCACCCGCTCGCCCATGTCGAAGTCGCCGAAACTGGGGCCGGCGTCGTACAGCAACGCGTGATGGCGGGTCAGCACCAGCATCGACAGGCCCTGGCCGACGTCCAGCATCCACACCTCGGCGCGCTGCTCGGCAGGCCGCGGTACAGGCGTGAAAAACAAAGGCAGCAGCAGGATCAGCCCCAGGCCGCGCATTGGCACACCGCTGGGCAGCAGAATGAACAAGGCCCCCAGCGCCACCAGCAGCCAGCCCCACAACGGCAGGTCGCTGGGCAACCAGGCCGGCAGCCACTCGGCCATCGCCCCAAGCACGCGAAACAGCCACTCCAGCGAGAAGCCGGCTAGCCACAGCAGCCCCTCGCCGAGCCAGGGCACCGGTAGCAGCAAGGTGCCAAGCAATGCCAGCGGCACCACGGCGAAGCCGACCCAGGGTACGGCGATTAGATTGGCCAGCGGGCTGCTGGCACTGACCGGCAGGCCAAGGGCCAGCAACATCGGTAGCAGGCCCGCGGTCATTGCCCACTGCGCGCGACCCAGGGTGCGCCACCAGGCCCAGGCCCCCAGGCGCGCGGCGAAGATCAGAATCAGCAGCCCCACCGCGCCGAACGACAACCAGAAGCCTGGCTGCAAGACCGCCAGCGGTTCGAGAATCAGCACTGCGACCAGCGCCACCAGCAACGGCAAGGTGATACCCAGGTGACGAAAACGCCAGCGCCATAAAAGTACCAGGCCGATCATTGCGCAGGCACGCTGCACCGGCACCTCGAAACCCGCCAGCAAGCTGTAGCCCAGCGCCGATGCGAAGCCCAACAGACAGGCAACCGGCAGCCAGGGCAGCGTGCGCGGCCACCAGCCCAGGCGCGCCAGCCAGAACACCAGGCCGTAGAACATGCCGGCCACCAGCGTCACGTGCTGGCCGGAGATCACCAACAGGTGCACGGTGCCGGTGTCCTGCAGCACCCGCCAGTCGGCCACCGACAGGCCAGAACTGTCGCCCAGCACCAGAGCGGCCAGGCCACCGGCGCGGCCATGGGGATCCTTGGCGAGCATGTGCTGGCGCAACCCATCGCGCCATGCCGAACTGCCGCCGGCTTCGCTCAGGCGCTGGCCGGACTTGATGGTGCCCACCCCGCCTATGCGCTGGGCCAAGAGCCACGCCTCGTAATCGAAGGATTGCGGATTGACCAGCCCATGGGGCCGCTTGAGGTTCACCGCCACGCGCCAGCGCTCACCGGCACGAATCTCCGGCCCGTCGTACCAGGACAGGCGCAGCAACTGCGGCAGCTCGGCGCGACGCGAGTATGGCTCGGCCAGATGAAAGCGCACCACGCCTTCGCGCACGTCCGGCAGGTCGACCACCCTGCCCTCCAACCACAACGTGCGACCGTCCAGTTCCGGCTCCAGGCGATCATCCAGCGCCCATTGCGCAGAGGTACATGCCCAACTGAAACCAAGCAGAAACAGACCGACCAGATAGCCGCGAGAAACCAGAAGTACCAGCCCCAGCAGCGCCGTCATCCACAACAAAGAGGTGGGCGGTAGTTGCGGCAGGAAGCGCAGCAGCAGCAAGCCGGCTGCCAATGCCAGCAAAGCGCTACGCAAATCGCCTGTTCGAGTGCCGCCCATGGACGTCCCGCTGAGCAAAGGGTACAGAAACGCGAAGGCCGCTACGTTCATAGCGGCCTTGCGAGCCTAGCAGGCGGATGATGCGGCGGCGGGCGTCACTCGTAACGCAATGCCTCGGCCGGCTGGGTACGTGATGCGCGCCAGGACGGATACAAGGTGGCGAGGAAGCTCAGGGTCAGCGCGGCACTGCAGATCAGTACCACGTCGGCGACCTGCAACTCCGACGGCAAGGTGCTGATGAAGTACACGTCGGAGCTGAACACGTGCTGGCCGCTGACGCGCTCCAACCAACCCACCAGTTCGCTGACGTTGAGCGCCGCCAGCACGCCCAGCACGCCACCGATCAGTGTGCCGATCACGCCGATCACCGTGCCCTGGACCATGAAGATGCCCATGATTTGCCGTGGCGTGGCACCCAGCGTACGCAGGATGGCGATATCGGCGCCCTTGTCGGCAACCACCATGATCAGCGTGGCGATGATGTTGAAGGCCGCCACCGCGACGATCAGCAGCAGCAACAGACCGATCATGGTCTTTTCCATCTTCATGGCGCTGAACAGGCTGCCCTGGGTCTGGGTCCAGTCGCTGGCGTGGTAGCCCTCGCCCAATTGCGCGGCAATCGCCGCCGCCACCTGGGGCGACTGATACAGGTTCTTGAGCTTGAGGCGGATGCTCTGCACCGACCCCGGCTCCAGGCGCTGGATCTGCGCGGCATCGGCGACGTTGATCAGCGCCAGGGAGCTGTCCAGGTCGGCGCCGACCTTGAAGATGCCGACCACGTTCAAACGCTGCATGCGCGGCGTGATGCCACCAGGCACGGAGCTGACTTCCGGCACGATCAGCGCCAAGCGGTCGCCGATCTGTAGCTGGAAACGCCGTGCGGTGATCTCGCCGATGATCACCCCGTACTCGCCTTCGCGCAGATCGCTCAGCCGGCCCTGCACCATGTGGTCACCGATGATCGAGACCTTCGGCTCCAGCGCCGGGTCGATGCCATGCAGCTGGATCGGCTGCATCACGCCGCGGTAGGAAAGCATGCCTTCCAGCTCGGCGAACGGCACCGCGGCCTCGACCTGCGGATTTTGCAGCGCCACCTTGGCCGGCGCCTGCCAGTCGGCCAGGGCAGGTGCCCCGGCGATGGTAGCGTGGGGCACCATGCCGAGGATGCGCGAGCTCATTTCCCGGTGAAAGCCGTTCATCACCGACAGCACCACGATCATCGCCAGCACGCCCAGGGACAGGCCGATCATCGAGGTCAGGGAAATGAACGAGATGAAATGATTGCGCCGCTTGGCGCGGGTATAACGCAGGCCGATGAAGACACTCAGCGGGCGAAACATCAGGCGCGCACCAGCTTGCCGTCTTCCAGGCTCAGCACCCGGTCCATCTGCCGCGCCAGATGCAGATCGTGGGTCACGATCAGGAAGGCGGTCTGCGACTGGCTGCTCAGCTCGCGCATCAACTCCTGAATACCCTGGGCAGTATGGGAATCGAGGTTGCCGGTAGGCTCGTCGAGCAGCACCAGGCCGGGGCGGTTGACCAGTGCCCGGGCGATCGCCACACGCTGGCGCTCACCGCCGGACAGCTCGGCCGGCTTGTGGCTCAGGCGATGGCCAAGGCCGACTCGCTCGAGCAGCTCGGTGGCGCGCTGGCGCGCTTCGGGAATCGACGTTTTGCCGATCAACAGCGGCATGCACACGTTCTCCAGCGCAGTGAACTCGGCAAGCAGGTGGTGAAACTGGTAGACGAAGCCCAGCGCGCGGTTACGCAGCAGGCCGCGTTGCTTCTCGTTGAGTGCCGACAGCTCCTCGCCAGCCAGCCAGACGCTGCCGCTGCTCGGCGTATCCAGGCCGCCGAGCATGTTGAGCAGCGTGCTTTTGCCCGAACCGGAACTGCCGACGATGGCCACGCGCTCGCCGGGAAACAGCTCCAGCTGCAGATCGTCGAGCACTACCACCGATTGCGGGCCTTCTTCGTAGCGCTTGCTCAGGTTGCGGCAGCTGAGCACGGCGCCTTGCGCCTGCACGACCGGTTCACTCATAACGTAATGCCTCCGCGGGCTGGGTGCGCGCCGCGCGCCAGGCCGGATAAAGAGTAGCGAGGAAACTCAGGACCAATGCCGCACCGCACACTTGCACCACGTCGGCGAGCATCAGCTGCGACGGCAGGTAGTCGATGAAATACACGTCGGCATTGAGAAACTTGAAGCCCAGCAGGCGCTCGACGCCGGCGATGATGGCGCTGATGTTCAGCGCGGCGAGAATGCCCAGCACCGCACCGATGATGGTGCCGATTACCCCGATCACCGTGCCCTGCACCATGAAGGTGGCCATGATCTGCATCGGCGTGGCGCCCAGGGTGCGCAGAATGGCGATGTCGCCCTTCTTGTCGGTGACCACCATCACAAGCGTGGAAATGATGTTGAACGCGGCGACGGCAACGATCAGCAGCAGCAGCAAGCCGATCATGGCTTTTTCCATGCGGATGGCCTGATAGAGGTTGCCGTGGGTGCGCGTCCAGTCGCGGGCCAGGTAATCCTGCTGACCGAAGCTCTGGGCCAGTTGCCAGGCGGTGCGCGGCGCCTGGAACAGGTCGGCGAACTTGAGGCGGATACCCTGGACCTGGTCAGGCTGATGACGCTGCAGGCGGGCCAGATCCTGGACGTGAGTCATGGCCATGAATCCGTCGATTTCGCCAGCACCGACATGGAAGATGCCGACCACGGTAAAGCGCTTCAGGCGCGGGAACACGCCGCCCGGGGTAACGGTGACTTCCGGCGCCACGAAAGTGATCTTGTCGCCCATGCCGACGCCGAGCTTGGCGGCGGCCTTGTCGCCGATGACGATGCCGAAGGTGCCCGGCTGCAGATCCTCGAGGCGACCTTCCCGGAAGAAGTCGCCGATGATCGACACCTTGGGCTCCTCGACGGGATCCACGGCATTGATCAATACCTTTTGCACCTTGCCGTCGTTGGTCAGCAGGCCCTGCATCTGACTGAAAGGCGCCACCGCCAGCACCTGCGGGTTCTCCAACGCGCGGTCGGCCAGGCGCTGCCAGTCGGTGATCGGCGTAGCGCTCTCGATGGTCGCGTGGGGCACCATACCCAGCACGCGGGTGCGCATTTCATGGTCGAAGCCGTTCATGACCGACAACACCAGGATCATCACCAGCACACCAAGTGCCAGCCCGATCATCGAGGTCAGGGAAATGAACGAAACGAAGTGGTTGCGACGCTTGGCCCGCGTGTAGCGCGTACCGAGAAAAACGGACAGGGGTCTGAACATGTGGGGCGCTTGTTCGAGGGAAAGAGAAACGTCCTTGTGGCGGGGCCTGGCGAGCGGCCTTACACTCTGACCACCACTGCTGCCATGGGTTCGCCATGTCGACTCAAGACGAAAACGATCGCCGCGAATACTACCGTATCGAGGACACGATCGCACTGGATTTCACCCCCCTGGCCGGCGCCGAGGCCCTGGCCAGTGACGAGCTTCACGACGCATCCCCCCTGTTCAACCTGCTCAGCGAACTGCACGTGATGGACTTCGAATCCCAACACCTGCTGCGCAACATCAGCGAGCGCGACCGCACCCTGGCGGGCTACCTCAAGGTAGTCAACAAGCGCATCGACCTGCTCGGCCAGGCGATGGCCCAGAGCCTGCTGCGCGATATCGGCCCGCCCAAGCGGGTGACGCTGTCCGAGGGCGGCATCAGTTTTCTCAACACACAGCCGGTAACAATCGACAGCCACCTGGCCATGAAGATGGTCTTGATGCCCCAGGCACTCGGCCTGCTGCTGCGCGCCAAGGTGCTGCATTGCACCGAGCGTGACGGCCAGTTCGAGATCGGCGCCGAGTTCGAAGCGCTGACTGACGCACAACGCCAATTGCTCGCCCGGCATATCCTGCAGCGTCAGGCGCAGGAGCGCCGCCAGGCCCGCGAGGAACTCACGTGATACCGTCCCGACTGCTGCTTTCGCTAATCCTGCTGCTGCCCCTGGCGGCCCAGGCCGAGACCCTGACGATTCCCGTCGGCCAGCAAGGCGCCGATCTCACCGACCTGCCGCAAAAGGGCCAGTCGAAGCGTTTGGTGCTGGAACGCTTCGGCCTCGCCGATGAAGAACACCCCGCGGTCGGCAAGCCGCCGATCACCCGCTGGGACTACCGCGAATTCAGCGTCTACTTCGAATACGATCATGTGATCGACAGCGTGCGCCACCTGCAACCGCGCACCACCGCCACCGAGTAAGGAGCAACCGTGACCCTGATCTACGGCCATCGCGGCGCCAAGGGCGAAGCCCCGGAAAATACCCTGGTCAGCTTTCAGCAGTGCCTGGAGCACGGCGTACGCCGTTGTGAGCTGGATCTGCACCTGTCGCGCGACGGCGAGCTGATGGTCATCCACGACCCGACGCTCAAGCGCACCACCGGCCAGCGCGGCAAGGTGGTCGAGCACGATGCCGCCGAACTGGTGCATTACGACGCTCGCCGCGGCGGCCCGGGCTGGCGGCACCCCTGCCCCATTCCACGGCTGAGCGAACTGTTCGAGCAATGCGACTTCGAGCACTGGCAACTGGAGGTCAAGAGCGCCTCCAAGGTGCGCGCGGCACGAACCGTGGAAGCCATTGCCCTGCTCAGTCGCCGTTTCGGCCTGGACGACAAGATCACCATCACCTCCAGCTCTCGCGAAGTGCTCAGCGCCGCCCAGCGCCTGACGCCACATCTGGGTCGCGGCCTGGTCGCCGAATACGCCTGGCTGGACCCGATCAAGGTGGCACGTAACTATGGCTGCGACCTGCTCGCTTTGAACTGGACGCTGTGCACCCCGGAACGCCTGCTCAAGGCGCAGAAAGCCGGCCTGCACGTGTCGGTGTGGACCGTCAATGAACCCGCCCTGATGCGCCGTCTCGCCGACTTCGGTGCCGACAGCATCATTACCGATTTTCCCGGTATCGCCGTCAACACGCTGCGCAGCTAAGCGAAACGGCTCCTTAATGTGGGAACGGGCCATGCCGGTGATTTCGCGCGCATGGCGCGCTCCCACTTCCTGCCCCGCAGTGAAGGCGCAAGCACAAATGGATCGAACATGCTGATCGTCCTCAGCGGCCTGCCGGGCACCGGCAAGACCACCCTCGCCAAAGTCCTGGCCGCCCATCTCGAAGCCGTCTACCTGCGCATCGACAGCATCGAGCAGGCACTGCGTAACAGCACGGTACTCAGCCAGGGCGTCGGTAGCAGCGGCTACCAGGTGGCCAACGCCATCGCGCTGGACAACCTCAAGATGGGACGTCGGGTGATCGCTGACTGCGTCAATCCGGTAGAGGAAAGCCGCCAGGCCTGGGCCGATACAGCCGCACAAGCACGGTGCCCATTGTTGAACGTTCGGATCATCTGTTCCGATCCTGATCAACATCGCCGGCGCGTGGAGTCCCGAATCAGCGACGTACCGGGGCTGGTGGTGCCGGACTGGCAATCGGTCATGGTCCACGAGTACGAGCCCTGGCTGCAGGCGCCACTGACCCTCGATACCGCGCAGCTATCGACGGATGCAGCGCTGGCGCTGCTCATCGAGCACCTAACCGCCTATTCGTAAGCGCGCGTTTGAAAACGCCAGGGATCTCCCATAAAAAAACCGATCCACTGGGAATCGGTTTTCTGGCCTGCTCAGACGCTCTCGCGGTTTGGCCAGCGCCAGTCGCGGGAGTCGGCGAACGGATCCCCGACCGGCTCAGGCCGCCGGCCGGAGCCGCTCAAAAAAGCCGGTTGAGGCCGTCGAATGCCGCCACCCGGTAGGCTTCGGCCATGGTCGGGTAGTTGAAGGTGGTATTGACGAAATACTTGAGTGTATTCGCCTCACCCTTCTGGTTCATGATCGCCTGGCCGATGTGTACGATCTCCGAGGCCTGGTAGCCGAAGCAGTGCACGCCGAGCACTTCCAGGGTTTCGCGGTGGAAGAGGATCTTCAGCATGCCCACCGGCTCGTGGGAAATCTGCGCCCGCGCCATGCTCTTGAAGAACGCCTTGCCGACTTCGTAGGGAATCTTGGCCTTGGTCAGCTCGTGCTCGTTCTTGCCGATCGAGCTGATCTCGGGAATCGTGTAGATACCGGTCGGGATGTCGTCGACGATCCGCCAGCTACCATTGTCGACGATGCTGCCGGCGGCGGAACGGCCCTGGTCGGCGGCGGCACTGGCCAGGCTCGGCCAACCGATCACGTCACCCGCGGCATAGATGTTCGGGACTTCGGTACGGTAGTGCTCATCGACCTGCACCTGGCCACGGCTGTTGACGTTGATACCGATGTTTTCCAGGCCCAGCTTGTCGGTGTTGCCGGTACGACCGTTACACCACAGCAGCGCATCGGCCTTGATCTTCTTGCCGGACTTCAGGTGCAGGATCACGCCGTTGTCCAGACCCTCGATGCGCTCGTACTCCTCGTTGTGACGAATCAGCACGTTGTTGGTGCGCAGGTGATAGCTCAGGGCATCGGAGATTTCCGAGTCGAGGAAGCTCAGCAGTTGATCGCGGTTGTCGATCAGATCGACCAGCACGCCCAGGCCGCTGAAGATCGACGCATACTCGCTGCCGATCACGCCGGCACCGTAGATGATCAGGCGGCGCGGGGTGTGGCTGAGGGTCAGGATTGTGTCGCTGTCGTAGACGCGCGGATGGTTGAAGTCGACATCCGCCGGGCGGTAAGGGCGCGAGCCGGTGGCGATGATCACCTGCTTGGCGGACAGCGTTTCCACCACGCCGTTGGGGCAGACCACTTCGATGGTCTGCTCGTCGGCGAAGCTGCCGGTGCCGAAGAACACGTCGATGCGGTTGCGCGCGTAGTAACCGGTGCGCGAGGTGACCTGCTTGGCGATCACCCGCTCGGCACTTTTCAGCACGTCGGGGAAGGAGAACCAGCGCGGCTCGCCGATCTGGCGGAACATGGGGTTGGTGTTGAACTGCATGATCTGCCGCACCGAGTGGCGCAGCGCCTTGGACGGGATGGTGCCCAGGTGGGTGCAGTTGCCGCCGACTTCACGGCGGTCGTCGACCACCGCCACCTTGCGACCGGCCTTGGCCGCGTTCATCGCCGCCCCTTCACCTGCAGGGCCGGAGCCCAATACCACGACATCGTAGTTGTAGACCGCCATGTTCACTCCTCTGATCACGCCGTAACGCTTATCGCGCGTTATCGACAGAACCAGGCCGACCGGGCGGCCTGGCACGCAACATCATGCAAAACGTTGCATAGGGTAACGCCCTATGCGGCGCTTGGCGATCAGCGCTTGCTGGCGTCGTAGGTTTGCACGCCGGATTTGCCATTGCCTTCGGCATCACCCGACACTTCCGGGCACTTCTCGCGGTCGTCACCGCAGATCGAGCACTTCTTCTCGATCCCCAGGTTGGCGATACCGCCGCACGAACCGGCGATGGGCTTGCGGCCCATCATCACACCGACGGCCATCAGGCCGACGACGGTGAGCATGATCAGAAAAACCATCACGAACGTCATTGCTTGCCTCCCGCAGCGAATAGCTGCTCGAAAGTGGCGGTACTGCGTGTGACGAATCCGTCACCCTCACGGGTCACGAAGAACGCCGCGATACCTTCGCGCTCCGCGTACTCGAAGCCCTTATCCGGGCCGAGCACGAGCAGCACGGTGGACAGGCCGTCGGCCATCAGCGTAGTGGGCGCGGCCACGGTGACCGCCGCCAGGGTGTGCTGAATCGGTGCGGCGGTCTGCGGATCGAGGGTGTGGGAATAACGTACGCCCTGCTCCTCGAAATAATTGCGGTAGTCACCTGAGGTGGAAATGCCGTAACCGTCCAGCTCGATCACCCGCTGGATGGCACGCTGATCGTCTCGAGGCGCCTCGAGCGCAATGCGCCAGGGCTGGCCGTCGGGTTTGCGCCCGACTGCCTTGAGTTCACCCGTGGCTTCGACCAGGTAACTGCTCACCCCCTGTTCGACCAGCCGCGCAATGATTCGATCAACCGTATAGCCGGCCGCGATGCTGTTGAAGTCGACCTGCAGGTCGCGATCCTTGCACAGGCGCTCGCCGTCGATGTGCAAATGCTCCTGGCCGATACGCCCGCGCACCTCCTGCAGCGCCTCGGCATCCGGCACCTGACGTTGGCCATTGCCGCGCGGACCGAAGCCCCACAGGTCGAGCAACGGCTCGAGGGTCAGGTCGAAGGCACCGCCACTGTCGCGATGCAGGGTATTGCCGGTCTCGATCAGTTGCAGCACGCCCGCCGGCATCGGCATGCAGGTGCCGGCGGGGGCGCGGTTGAACTGCTCGATCAGCGAATCATCGCGGTAAGTGGACATCTGCTCGTCGACTTCGGCGAAGATCGCCTCCACATCGGCTTTGAGCGTGGCCTTGTCCGGCACGCCTTTGGCGCTGACGTACTTGACCGAGTAGGTGCTGCCCTGGGCGGGCCCACCGAACTCTTCGACGGTCTCGGAAAAACCGCAGCTCACGAGCGTAGCAACCAATGTCGCAGCCAGGGCTGCGACAAGGGCGGGCTGCTTCAGAGCGGCTGCAATCATCCGCCGAAGTCGTCGAGCAGGATGTTGTCCTGTTCGACACCCAGGTCGGTGAGCATCTTGATGACCGCGGCGTTCATCATGGGCGGGCCGCACATGTAGAACTCGCAATCCTCGGGCGCCGGGTGATCCTTGAGGTAGTTCTCGTAGAGCACGTTGTGGATGAAGCCCTTGAGCCCCGTCCAGTTGTCTTCCGGCTGTGGGTCGGACAGCGCCAGGTGCCATTCGAAGTTCGGGTTCTCCGCCTGCAGCTGGTCGTACTCCTCGGTATAGAACGCCTCGCGCATCGAGCGCGCGCCGTACCAGAAGCTGATCTTGCGCGTCGATTTGAGGCGCTTGAGCTGGTCGAAGATGTGCGAGCGCATCGGTGCCATGCCGGCACCCCCGCCGATGAAGACCATCTCGGCATCGGTGTCCTTGGCAAAGAACTCGCCGAACGGCCCATAGACCGTGACCTTGTCACCCGGCTTGAGGCTAAACACGTACGAGGACATCTGCCCCGGCGGCAGGTGATCCTTGCCGGGAGGCGGCGAGGCGATGCGGATGTTGAACTTCACCAGCCCGCGCTCTTCCGGGTAATTGGCCATGGAGTAGGCACGAATCACCGTTTCGTCGACTTTGGACACGTACTTCCACTGGTTGAACTTGTCCCAGTCGCCGCGATACTCCTCCTGGATGTCGAAGTCCTTGTAGTGCACTTCGTGGGGCGGGCACTCCAGCTGCACGTAACCACCAGCGCGGAAATCGACGTTCTCGCCTTCCGGCAGCTTGAGGGTCAGCTCCTTGATGAAGGTAGCCACGTTCGGGTTGGACTCGACCGTGCACTCCCATTTCTTCACGCCGAACACTTCTTCGGGTACTTCGATCTTCATGTCCTGCTTGACTGGCGTCTGGCAGGACAGGCGCCAGCCCTCGCGGGCCTCGCGCTTGTTGAAGTGCGACTCCTCGGTGGACAGCATCTCGCCACCACCGCTTTCCACGATGCACTTGCACTGCGCACAGGTTCCACCGCCGCCACAGGCGGACGACAGGAATATCTCGTTTTCGGCCAGGGTCTGCAGCAACTTGCCGCCGGCCGGAACGGTGATGGTGCGCTCACCGTTGATCTCGATGTTCACGTCGCCGGCGGAAACCAGACGCGCACGCGCCATGAGGATCACCGCCACGAGGAGGATGATCACCACAGTGAACATGGAGACTGCTACTAGAATCTCGAAAGCCATCGGCAACCCCTTACAGCTGTACGCCGGAGAACGACATGAAGCCCAGCGACATCAGGCCAACGGTGATGAAGGTCAAACCCAGGCCGCGCAGGCCGGCGGGTGGGTCGCTGTACTTGAGCTTCTCGCGGATGGCGGCCAGCAACACGATGGCCAGCGCCCAGGACACACCGGCACCGGCACCGTAGACCACGCTCTCGGTGAAGTTGTAGTCGCGCTCGACCATGAACAGCGTGCCGCCGAAGATGGCGCAATGCACGGTGATCAGCGGCAGGAAGATACCCAGCGCGTTGTAGAGCGCGGGCAGGTACTTGTCGAGCACCATCTCCATGATCTGCACCACCGCAGCGATCAGGCCGATGTAGCAGATCAGGCCGAGGAAGCTCAGGTCGACTTCCGGCAGGCCGGCCCAGGCCAGCGCGCCGTCCTTGAGCAGGTAGACGTACAACAGGTTGTTCAGCGGCACGGTGATGACCATCACCACGATGACCGTCAGGCCGAGCATCAGGGAGGTTTCGACCTTCTTGGAAATCGCCAGGAAGGTACACATGCCCAGGAAGAACGCCAGCGCCATGTTCTCGATGAACACCGCGCGGACGAACAGGCTGATGTAATGTTCCATATCAGTAAGCCTCCTCGTTCTT
This sequence comes from Pseudomonas sp. PA27(2017), assembly GCF_001945445.1. Taxonomy (GTDB): domain Bacteria; phylum Pseudomonadota; class Gammaproteobacteria; order Pseudomonadales; family Pseudomonadaceae; genus Aquipseudomonas. Next base: position 35,999 of record NZ_MSXW01000006.1, on the reverse strand, counting down.
CACTTGCGGCGCCATGCGGTACTCGACCTTCTCGACCTGCTCCTTCTTGTAGCTACGCAGGGCCCAGATGAACAGACCGATCAGGAAGAACGCCGACGGCGGCAGCAGCAGCAGGCCGTTGGGCTGGTACCAGCCGCCATTGTTGACGGTGTGCAGGATCTGCACGCCCATCAGCGAACCGGCACCGAACAGCTCGCGCACGATACCCAATGCCACCAGCATGGCGCTGTAGCCCAGACCGTTGCCCAGGCCGTCGACGAACGACGCCACCGGCGGGTTGGACATGGCGAACGCTTCGGCACGGCCCATGACGATGCAGTTGGTGATGATCAGGCCGACGAACACCGACAGACGCTGACTCAGGCTGTAGGCATAGGCCTTGAGGAACTGGTCGATGACGATCACCAGGGAGGCGATGATCACCACCTGGGCGATCATGCGAATGGAACCCGGGATCTGGTGGCGCACCATCGAGATGAAGAAGCTCGAAAACGCCGTAGTCAGGGTCAGCGCGATGGACAGTACCAACGCGGTGCTCAGGCTGGAGGTAACCGCCAGCGCCGAGCAGATGCCGAGAATCTGCAGGCCGATCGGGTTCTTATTGAGAATCGGATCGAGCAACAGCTCTTTCATGGTGGGTTTGGACATGGATCAAGCCTCCCCTGCGGACAGCTTCTTGAGGAACGGCGCGAAGCCATCCTCACCGAGCCAGAAGTGGATCATGTGGGTCACGCCGTTGGCGGTGATGGTCGCCCCGGCGATGGCGTCCACCTGGTAATCGGCCTGCGGGCTCTGGGCATTGACGCTGCCTTTGATCACGCGCAATACCGGCTCACCGTTCTGGTAAACCTTCTTGCCGACCCACTTGGCCTGCCAGTTGGGGTTGTCGATCTCGCCACCCAGGCCCGGCGTTTCACCGTGCTGGTAGAAGCCGATGCCGGCCACCGTTTCCAGGTCGCCCTGCAGGGCCACGAACCCGTACATGGTCGACCACAGGCCGTAGCCGCGCACCGGCAGCACCAGGCGATCCATCTGCCCGTTCTGCTCGATCTGGTAGACCACCGCGTAGTGTTCCAGGCGACGGATCGAGGCGATATCGCGCTCTTCCGGAATCGCGCTGGACAGCGACGAATCGGCAACCGCCTTGTTCTGGTCGAAGGTGTGCGGGTCGAAGGCGTCGCTGTAATCACCGGTGCGCAGATCGACCAGGCGCGGCGTGACGCGCGAGGCGAACACCTCGCGCACTTCGTCGCTGGACATGCCGGGCTGCCACAGCTCGGCGATCACCAGCACCGCGCGCTGGCGATCCACCAGGGCATTTTCCTGCTGGGTAGGACGCAGGATCAGTGCAGCGGCCGAGACGGCGATGGAGCACACCAGGCACATCACCAGGGTGACGACCAGCGTGCGTGTCGGGGTTTCTTTGAGCTTAGACATTACGCGCCAGCCTCCGCTTGATGTTAGCCCGCACCACGTAATGGTCGATCAGGGGCGCACACAGGTTGCCGAACAGGATCGCCAGCATCATGCCTTCCGGGAACGCCGGGTTGACCACACGGATGATGGTCACCAGCAGGCCTATGAGAATGCCGAAGATCCACTTGCCGGTATTGGTCATGGAGGCCGACACCGGGTCGGTGGCCATGAAGATCATGCCGAAGGCGAAGCCCCCGGTGACCAGGTGCCAGTACCAGGGCATGGCGAACAGCGGGTTGTTGTCCGAGGCGATGGCATTGAACAGCGTGGCGGTGGCGATCATGCCGATCATCACGCCGCTGACGATGCGCCACGAGGCGATCTTGGTGATCAGCAGCACCGCGCCGCCGAGCAGAATCGCCAGGGTGCCGGTCTCGCCGATGGAGCCCGGCATCAGGCCGATAAAGGCATGCGTCCAGGTCAGGCCATCGTTGACCAGGCCGTTGACGCCGCCGTCGGCGATAGCGGTCAGCGCCGTGGCGCCTGCGTAACCATCGACAGCCGTCCACACGCCGTCACCGGATATCTGCGCCGGGTAGGCGAAGAACAGGAAGGCGCGACCGACCAAAGCCGGGTTGAGGAAGTTCTTGCCGGTACCACCGAACACTTCCTTACCGATCACCACGCCGAAACTGATGCCCAGCGCGACCTGCCAAAGCGGAATGCTCGGCGGCAGGATCAGGGCGAACAGCACGGAAGTGACGAAGAAGCCTTCGTTGACCTCGTGACGGCGGATGGACGCGAACAAGACTTCCCAGAAGCCGCCGACGATGAACGCCGTGAGGTACACGGGCAGGAAGTACGCCGCCCCCTGGATGAAGTTGTCCCACAGGCTGGTCGGGTCGAAGCCGCCCAGCGCACCGATCAGCGCGAAGCGCCAGCCGTCCTGGGCGGCGAGCAGGTCAGGGCTCTGCGCATAGATCAGGTTGGCCTGATAACCGGTGTTCCACATGCCGAAGAACATGGCCGGAAAGGTGCAGGCCCACACGGTAATCATCATGCGCTTGAGGTCGATGCCGTCACGCACGTGGGCGGTGGTTTTGGTCACGCTGCCGGGGCGATAGAAGAAGGTGTCAACGGCCTCGTAGAGGGCGTACCACTTTTCGTATTTGCCACCTTTTTCGAAGTTGTGCTCGATCTTGTCGAGGAACTGGCGAACGCCCATGTTCAACCCTCCTTCTCGATGAGGGCCAGACAATCACGCAGGATCGGACCGTATTCGTATTTGCCGGCACAAACATAGGTGCACAGCGCCAGGTCTTCCTCGTCGAGCTCCAGGCAGCCGAGCTGCTGGGCCATCTCGGTGTCGCCGACGATCAGCGAACGCAGCAGCTGCGTCGGCAGGATGTCCAGTGGCATCACTTCCTCGTAGTTACCTACCGGCACCATGGCGCGCGGGCTGCCATTGGTGCTGGTGGAAAACGCGAAGCGCTTGGCGGCGTTGAGCTTGGACACGAAGATATTGAGGATCGAGTGCTTGTTCACCCCGGCACGCAGGTAATGCAGCATTTCGCGTTCGGTGCCTTCGCTCAGGCACGACACCTGCAAGTGGTAGCGCCCCAGGTAGGCGCAGGCGCCACGCGAAGTGCGACCACCGAGTACCGAGCCGGAGATCACTCGATTCTCGCCAGGTGCCAGTTCACCTGCCGTCAGCTCGGTGAGGTTGGCGCCCAGACGGGTACGCAGCAGGCGCGGACGCTCGACGACGGGGCCGCCCAGCGCGACCACGCGCTCGACCCATAGCTGGCCGCTGGTGAACAGCTTGCCGACGGCGATCACGTCCTGGTAGTTGATGCTCCACACGCTCTTGCTGGCGCTGACCGGGTCCAGGTAATGAATGTGGGTACCCGGCAAACCAGCCGGGTGCGGCCCGGCGAAGGCCTGGCTGCGCACGCCTTGGGCCTGCTCGCCCGGCACGCTCACGCCTGGCGCCTTGCACAGGAATACCGGGCTCAGGCGAGCCAGCACCTTGAGGCCGTTTTCGAAATCGCCAGCATGCTCGGCGATGATCGGGGCTGGGTCTGCAGCCAGGGGGTGGGTGTCGATTGCGGTGACGAAGATCGAACTCGGCACGGCATCGACTGCCGGCACCTTGCTGAACGGCCGCGTACGCAGCGCCGTCCACAGGCCGGACTGCTGCAGGTTGTCGCGCACCTGCGAAGGCTCCAGGCTGCCCAGTTGGGCGGCCGGATACTGGGCGAAGGTTTCCTGCTCGTCGCCATCGAGATCGATGACCACCGACTGCAGCACCCGTTTTTCACCGCGGTGAATCGCGCTCACCACACCGGCACCTGGCGCGGTGTAGTGAATGCCTTCCGAGCGCTTGTCGGAGAACAGAATCTGGCCCAGCTTGACCCGGTCGCCCACCTGTACCGCCATGGTGGGCTTCATCCCGTGATAATCGAAGCCTATGACAGCCACGCTGCGCACCGGTCTCGAGTTATCGATCTGCTGAGCCGGCGCGCCCGCTATGGGCAAATCGAGCCCACGTTTTATTTTGATCATAGGTTTGCCTAGCCACTGAGCTTATAAATTTTTGAATGACGCTCGACAAACCGTCAGTCACAAAGCAAGACGCACCCCAATATCGCTACTGGTGTGGATCAATGTCGAACGCAGGTAAGAAATCGCCGGGATTATAGAGTTATGCGACAACGTGAAGCCACCCGGGCGGCCGGCTTTTTTCGGATTTCCGTTACAGAACGCAACAGGAATTTAGCGATGGCAGGCTCACCAGGCGGCGACATAACGCCGCACCACCCTACCCGCCGGCTTCGCCGTTGAGCGGCCGCGCAAAAACGGCAGGCAAAAAAATGGGAGCCCGAAGGCTCCCATCTGGTGTCGCGCGGTGCGCTGCGATCAGCGCGGGAAAGCAGGCGGGTTGACCCCGGCCATGTCTTCCATGACGCGGATCACCTGGCAGCTGTAGCCGAACTCGTTGTCATACCACACGTACAGTACGACGCGGTTGTCGTTGGCGATGGTGGCTTCGGCATCGACCACACCGGCGTGGCGCGAGCCGACGAAGTCGGTGGAAACCACTTCCTGGGAGCTGACGAAATCGATCTGCTTCTGCAGGTCGGAGTGCATGGCCATCTGGCGCAGGTACTCGTTGATCTCTTCGCGGCTGGTGGCCTTCTCCAGGTTCAGATTGAGAATGGCCATGGACACGTTCGGCGTCGGTACGCGAATCGCGTTGCCGGTCAGCTTGCCCTTGAGCACCGGCAGTGCCTTGGCAGCGGCAGTGGCTGCACCGGTTTCGGTGATGACCATGTTCAGCGCGGCGCTACGACCACGACGACTGCCCTTGTGGAAGTTGTCGATCAGGTTCTGGTCGTTGGTGTACGAGTGAACGGTCTCGACGTGACCGTTGACGATGCCGTACTGGTCATTGACGGCCTTGAGCACCGGCACGATGGCGTTGGTGGTGCAGGAAGCGGCCGAGATGATCTTGTCGTCAGCGGTGATCTCGCCATGGTTGATGCCATGCACGATGTTCTTCAGCGCGCCCTTGCCCGGTGCGGTGAGGATCACGCGGTCGATACCCGGGCACTTGAGGTGCTGGCCCAGGCCCTCGGCATCACGCCATACGCCGGTGTTGTCGACCAGCAGCGCATCCTTGATGCCGTACTGGGTGTAATCGATGGCCGACGGGTCCTTGGCGTAGATTACCTGGATCAGGTTGCCGTTGGCGGTCAGGGTGCTGTTCTCTTCGTCGATGGTGATGGTGCCATCGAACTTGCCGTGTACCGAGTCGCGGCGCAGCAGGCTGGCGCGCTTGACCAGGTCGTTCTCGGCGCCCTTGCGCACCACGATGGCACGCAGACGCAGGCCGTCGCCACCACCGGTGTGTTCGATCAGGATGCGTGCCAGCAGACGACCGATACGGCCGAAACCGTACAGCACCACGTCGGTGCCCTTGCGCGGCGAAGCGTTCTGCTGGTTGGCGACATCGGCCAGCTCGTCCTTGACGAACTGCTCTATGCTGCGGCCATTACCTTCGGCCTTGAACTTGCCGACCATCTTGCCCAGGTCGACGGACGCAGCGCCCAGCTTGAGCTCGCTCATGGCCTTGAGCACGGCGTAGGAATCGTGAACGGCCAGGCCGTTCTGATCAGCCTGACGGTGACGGGCGAAGCGATGCGCCTTGAGAATCTCGATGACCGAGCGGTTGATCAGGCTGCGGCCATGGATCGACAGCACCACGTTGTTGTTGCGGTACAGCTGACCAATCAGCGGAATCATCGCCTCGGCGAGGGCTTCACGGTCAATCCATTCACCAAGACACTGGTCGGGCTTCTGAGTCACGGCAATACCTTCCACATGTAGGGGCTGAAAAAAGGGGCTACATTATGACGACCCAGCTGTGGGTCGGCAATCTGCAGCGGTCGAAACACTGACAGCCATCCTCGCGGATAGTTACAATCGGGGGCCAAATCGTTACCAATCGCGAGCCACCCGTGCCTGTACTGCGTCTGCCGTCCTTGCCGGCCACCGCCGGTAAACAACACTGGGGCAACCTGCCCGGTGCCGCGCTGAGCCTGGCCATCGCCGAGGCGGCCAGCTCCGCCAAACGCTTTACCCTGCTGCTTACCGCCGACAGCCAGAGCGCCGAGCGCCTGGAGCAGGAATTGAGCTTCTTCGCGCCGGAATTGCCCGTGCTGCATTTCCCAGACTGGGAAACGCTGCCCTACGACCTGTTCTCGCCGCATCAGGACATCATCTCCCAGCGCATTTCGGCGCTCTATCGCCTGCCGTCGCTGAGCCATGGCGTGCTGGTGGTGCCGATCACCACCGCCCTTCATCGCCTGCCGCCGAAGCGTTTCCTGCTGGGCAGCAGCCTGGTGCTGGACGTGGGCCAGCGCATAGATGTCGACGACATGCGCGCGCGCCTGGAGGCGGCCGGTTATCGCTATGTCGATACCGTCTACGAGCATGGCGAGTTCGCCGTACGCGGCGCGCTGATCGACCTGTTTCCCATGGGCAGCAAGCAGCCGTTCCGTATCGATCTGTTCGATGACGAGATCGAAACCCTGCGCACCTTCGACCCGGAAACCCAGCGCTCGATCGACAAGGTCGAGTCGATCAAGCTGCTGCCGGCCCGGGAATTTCCACTGGAGAAGAAAGCCGTCACCGATTTCCGCGGCCGCTTCCGCGAGAGCTTCGATGTCGACTTCCGGCGCTGCCCGATCTATCAGGACCTGTCCACCGGCATCACCCCGGCGGGCATCGAGTACTACCTGCCGCTGTTCTTCGAGGAAACCGCCACCCTCTTCGACTACCTGCCCCAGGACACCCAGGTGTTCTCGCTACCCGGTATCGAAAAGGCTGCCGAGCAGTTCTGGCTCGACGCACGCAACCGCTACGACGAGCGCCGCGTGGACCCCGAGCGCCCGCTGCTGCCACCAGCCGATATCTTCCTGCCGGTCGAGGACTGCTTCGCGCGCCTGAAGGACTGGCCGCGCGTAGTGGTCAGCGCCGACGACATCGAGCCGGGCGTTGGCCGCACGCGCTTCGAGGCCGCCGCCCTGCCTGACCTGGCGATCCAGGCCAAGACCAGCGAGCCGCTGGCGGCGCTGCGCCGCTTCATCGAGGAGTATCCGGGCCGCGTGCTGTTCTGCGCAGAATCCGCGGGGCGCCGCGAGGTGCTGCTCGAGCTGCTCGCCCGTCTCAAGCTCAAGCCCAAGGAAGTCGAGGGCTGGCCACAGTTCTGCGCGAGCAAGGAGCGCCTGGGCATCACCATCGCGCCGCTCGATGAAGGCCTGCAGCTCGAAGATATCGCGCTGATCGCCGAAAGCCCGCTGTTCGGCCAACGCATCATGCAGCGCCGTCGCCGCGAGAAGACCCGCGATGCCGGCGACAACGTGATCAAGAACCTTACCGAGCTGCGCGAAGGCGCACCGGTGGTGCACATCGATCACGGCGTAGGCCGCTACCTGGGCCTGGTGACCATGGAGTTCGACGGCCAGGCCGCCGAGTTCCTGGCGCTGATGTACGCCGAGGAAGCCAAGCTCTACGTGCCGGTGGCCAGCCTGCACCTGATCGCCCGCTACACCGGTAGCGACGACGCCCTGGCGCCATTGCACCGCCTGGGCTCGGAAACCTGGCAGAAGGCCAAGCGCAAGGCTGCCGAACAGGTGCGCGACGTCGCCGCCGAGCTGCTCGACATCTACGCACGCCGCGCCGCCCGTGAAGGCTACGCGTTCCGCGATCCAAAGGCCGATTACGAAACCTTCAGCGCCGGCTTCCCGTTCGAGGAGACGCCGGACCAGCAGAGCGCCATCGAGGCGGTGCGCGAAGACATGCTCGCCGCCAAGCCGATGGATCGCCTGGTGTGCGGCGACGTCGGCTTCGGCAAGACCGAAGTGGCCATGCGCGCGGCGTTCATCGCCGTGCACGGCGGCCGCCAGGTGGCGATTCTGGTCCCCACCACCCTGCTCGCCCAGCAGCACTACAACAGCTTTCGCGACCGCTTCGCCGACTGGCCGGTGACCGTCGAGGTGATGAGCCGCTTCAAGAGCGCCAAGGAAGTCAGCGCCGCCATCGAGCAGCTCGCCGAAGGCAAGATCGATATCATCATCGGCACCCACAAGCTGTTGCAGGACGACGTCAAGATCAAGAACCTTGGCCTGGTGATCATCGACGAGGAACACCGTTTCGGCGTGCGCCAGAAGGAGGCCCTCAAGGCCCTGCGCAGCGAGGTGGACATTCTCACCCTGACCGCCACGCCGATCCCGCGCACCCTGAACATGGCCGTGTCGGGCATGCGCGACCTGTCGATCATCGCCACGCCGCCGGCGCGGCGCCTGTCGGTGCGCACCTTCGTCATGGAGCAGAACAAGCCGACCATCAAGGAAGCCTTGCTGCGTGAGCTCTTGCGCGGCGGCCAGGTGTATTACCTGCACAACGACGTGAAAACCATCGAGAAATGCGCGGCGGATCTGGCCGAGCTGGTGCCCGAAGCACGCATCGGCATCGGCCACGGGCAGATGAACGAGCGCGAGCTGGAACAGGTGATGGGCGACTTCTATCACAAGCGCTTCAACGTGCTGATCGCCTCGACCATCATCGAAACCGGCATCGACGTGCCGAGCGCCAACACCATCATCATCGAGCGCGCCGACAAGTTCGGCCTGGCCCAGCTGCACCAGTTGCGCGGTCGGGTCGGCCGCAGCCACCATCAGGCGTACGCCTACCTGCTGACCCCGCCACGCAAGCAGATGACCGACGATGCGCAAAAGCGCCTGGAGGCCATCGCCAACGCTCAGGACCTGGGTGCCGGCTTCGTGCTCGCCACCCACGACCTGGAAATCCGCGGCGCCGGCGAGCTGCTCGGCGACGGCCAGAGTGGGCAGATCCAGGCGGTCGGTTTCACCCTGTACATGGAAATGCTCGAACGTGCGGTCAAATCGATCCGCAAGGGCGAGCAACCGAACCTCGACCAGCCCCTGGGCGGCGGCCCGGAAATCAACCTGCGGGTGCCGGCGCTGATCCCCGAGGACTACCTGCCGGACGTGCACGCCCGCCTGATCCTCTACAAGCGCATCGCCAACGCCACCGACGAGGACGGCCTCAAGGAACTGCAGGTGGAGATGATCGACCGCTTCGGCCTGCTGCCCGAGCCGACCAAGAACCTGGTGCGCATCACGCTGCTCAAGCTGCAAGCCGAGCGGCTGGGCATCAAGAAGATCGATGCGGGCCCGCAGGGCGGGCGCATCGAATTCGCGGCGGAAACACCGGTCGATCCGCTGACGCTGATCAAGCTGATCCAGAGCGCGCCGAACCGCTACAAGTTCGAAGGTGCCACGCTGTTCCGCTTCTCGGTACCGATGGAGCGCGCCGAGGAACGCTTCAATACCCTGGAAGCACTGATGGAGCGGCTTCTGGCGACGGTGAAGAGCTGAAAATGATCAGGGCCGCTTATGCGGCCCTGAGCGTTTGTGGTTGAGCTAAAGCAGACACAGCCGAAAGTAATACTCTGTGGGAGCGGACGGGGACGCCTAGTTCATGCCCGCGAAAGAAGTCACGGGCATGGCCCGTTCCCACAGACTGCCTACCCTGTCACTTCGCGGCGACTCGCCTCAAGCTCACTCCACCAACTGCGCCGCCCGTAGCGCCGAAAGCGCCTGCGCCCAGCGCGGATCCTGGCGATAGTCGACGCCCGGAAAGGCCCGCCGACGCATGCGTGCAAGGCCCTTGGGTGCAACGACATTGAGACGCTGCGCGGCCGACAGGGCCAGCTCCGCGGCCGCCCGGTCGTTGCATACCAGGCCCATGTCGCAGCCAGCAGTCAGCGCCGCCTCGATACGACTGGCCGCATCACCGACCACGTGGGCGCCCGCCATCGACAGGTCGTCACTGAAAATCACTCCATCGAAGCCCAGCTCGCCGCGCAGGATGTCCTGCAGCCAGCGACGCGAGAAGCCGGCCGGCTGGCTATCGACCTGCGGGTAGATGACGTGGGCCGGCATCACGGCGGCCAGGTCACGACTCAGCGCCGCGAAAGGTCGCAGATCGTTCTGGCGGATTTCCTCCAAGCTGCGCTCATCGGTAGGAATCGCCACGTGGGAGTCGGCCTCGGCCCAGCCATGGCCAGGGAAATGCTTGCCTGTAGCGGCCATGCCCGCCTCTGCCATGCCGCGGATAAAGGCCCCGGCCAGCTGGGTAGCGCGCTCGGGGTCGCCCTCGAAGGCGCGATGGCCGACCACCGCGCTGCGCTCGTGGTCCAGATCCAGTACCGGGGCAAAGCTCAGATCGAGCCCCACCGCCAACACTTCGGTGGCCATCAACCAGCCGCACTGGCGCGCCAGTTGCTCGGCGTCGGCGCAACCGGCGATCGCCCGTATGGCCGGCAGCTTCACGAAGCCCTGACGCAGACGCTGCACGCGACCGCCTTCCTGATCCACCGCCAGCAGCAGATCGGGACGAATCGCACGGATGGACTCGCACAGCTCACGCACCTGGCGCGGGCTCTCGATATTGCGGGCAAAGATGATCAGGCCGCCCACTTCGGGCTGGCGCAGCAACTGGCGGTCTTCGGCGGTCAGCCAGGTACCGGCGATGTCCACCATCAGGGAGCCATACAGGGGAGTCGTCACAACGCGTATTCCTTGAATAGAAGCTTCACGCCCATGGGACATTGGTGCCGGCCAGAGTTCCGGGCCGTGGGCGGTTATCTCGAAGGACGCTAGCTTAGGGGCAGCCAGGAGCCACGGGCAAGCAGTGCCCCCGACTCATGGCTTGATGATGGGCGGGCTTTTGTGGCGAGGAATGAGCTGGGCAGCGGCAAGGCGCGGATCGGTCACGCCGCTCTCCGAACGCATGCCGGCCGCCAGGAAAGGCACCATCAGGCGCATCACCTGCTCGATGGAGGTGTCCACGCCAAAGTCGCTTTCGGCCATGGCGCGCAACGCCTTGATGCCGGACATGCTGAACGCCGCCGCACCGAGCATGAAGTGCACGCGCCAGAACAGCTCGAGGGGAGGAATACCGGGAGCAGCTTCATGCACCAGGAACATGTAGCGGCGGAACACCTTGCCGTAGACCTCTTCGAGGTATTTACGCAGGTGGCCCTGGCTCTGGCTGAATGCCAGGCCCAAAAGGCGCATGAAGATCGACAGATCGTTGCCACTGCGCGGCTTGACCGCCAAGGCCTGCTCGACCAGGAGTTCGAGCAGCTCCTCTAGGCTGAAGGTGACCCCTGGCTTGCTTTGGCGCTTGTCCAGTTCACGCTCCAGGCTGGTGCAGAATGGCCCGAGAAAGCGTGAGAACACCGCCTGGATCAGGGCCTTCTTGGAGCCGAAGTGATAATTGACGGCCGCCAGGTTCACCCCGGCCTTGCTGGTGATCAGGCGCAGCGACGTTTCGGCAAAGCCCTTCTCCGCGAACAACTGCTCCGCAGCGTCGAGAATGCGTTCAACGGTTTCAGATTGCGCCATGACATCCACCAGACAAACAAGTGTTTGAAACATACGTTTCAGCGCGTGCCACTGTCAAGTCGCGCAAGGCGTATTCTGGATGCTCAGTCACCATTTGGCGATAGCGTCGCACGCAACCACGCTATCCGGTGCCTCGAAGGCTACCGGTCATCCGCCGCCCGGCTGTTAGAACCCGTTCATAATCTTTAAGCCTAGGTTCGTCGACTTTGGCGGCTAAGTGGGGCGGACATTTGTAGGGTGGACCGGGTCGCGTAGACGACGCTTCACCTACGCGGCCCGACCCGTCCACCGCTTCGTGATCGCAACGGTGGATGCAAAGAGCGTCATCCACCCTACGTGGCTGTGGTGCGGGCCATGCCCGCGAAAAATCACGGGCATGGACGGTCCCACAGGTGAAGCAACGATGTCCGCCTCTGCCTTGTAGTTGCCTCTTCATGCGCATACAACACTCTGAACAGGTTCTTTTATATGGGCGGCACCTTCATCAACCGATTGCCAAGCATGCCTTACTGTATATAATTCCAGTCACTGTATAAAAAGCCAGAGCGCCTCACATGATCAAGCTGACGCCCCGCCAAGGCGAAATTCTCGCCTTCATCAAGCAGTGCCTGGAAGACAACGGCTACCCGCCGACCCGCGCGGAAATCGCTCAGGCGCTCGGTTTCAAGTCGCCGAATGCCGCCGAGGAACACCTCAAGGCCCTGGCGCGCAAAGGCGCCATCGAGATGACCCCGGGCGCTTCCCGCGGTATCCGTATTCCGGGTTTCGAACCCAATCAGGAAGAGGAAGATGGCCTGCCGGTGATCGGCCGGGTCGCCGCCGGCGCACCCATCCTGGCGCAGCAGCATATAGAGGAGGCCTGCCGGATCAACCCGGACTTCTTCCGCCCCAAGGCCGACTACCTGCTGCGCGTGCGCGGCATGAGCATGAAGGATATCGGCATCATCGACGGTGACCTGCTGGCGGTGCACACCACCAGCGAGGCACGCAACGGCCAAGTGGTAGTGGCGCGCATCGATGACGAAGTGACGGTCAAGCGATTCAAGCGTGAAGGCAACACCGTTTGGCTGCTGGCGGAAAACCCGGAGTTCGCCCCGATCGAAGTGAATCTGGAAGAGCAGGACCTGATCATCGAAGGTTTGAGTGTCGGCGTCATCCGCCGCTAATTGGAGGCGTCATGCAGTTTCCCCAGTCGTTGAGCCGTAACCAGCTGCCCCTGTTCGATGCCTTCCTGGCATCGACCATCGCAGCCGTCGAGGAACCAACCAGCCACGAAGCCACCTTCAGCGAGGTGTCGCTGCGTGGTGCCGCGGGGCATTGCCTGACGCTACTGGCGCCCATGCTGCGGGAACTGAGTGAGAAAGATGACGAGCGCTGGCTGACCTTGATCACCCCACCCGCCAGCCTGACCCAGAGCTGGCTTCGCGAGGCGGGCCTGAACCGCGAGCGCATTTTGCTGCTGCAACCACGCCACAATCAGAGCGCACTGCAACTGGCCCAGGAAGCACTGAAGCTCGGTCGTAGCCATACCGTGGTCAGCTGGCTGCATCCCCTGCCCCAACATGCACGCCAGCAATTGGAAGCTGCCGCCCGTATCGGCAAGGCGCAAAGCCTGAACATCAGCCTGGGCTAAGATTCAGCAGCGGGTAAGCATCAATCCAGAAAGACAAAGGCCAGCAATATGCTGGCCTTTCGTTTAGTTGCGTTCGCCTGACTGGATGCAGACGAATGCCTGTCAGTGAAGAACGCGCGGCTGCTCGTCTTCTTCGTGCTCGAAATCACCTTCCGCCATTCGGCCGGCCATCTGCACGCCGACGTTGAGCATCGCCTTGGCGACCTCCACATGCTGGCCCTGCAGGAACGCCTTAGCATCTTCCGAGAAGTCCAGCACCACCAGTGCTTCCTCATCGTCGGCTCGACGCAGGGCGATACGCCCATCGGGCAGTTCGACGATTTCAAGGAAAGACGTAGGCATGACTCGGGTTCTCCACGAAAGGCCGCCCAGTGTAACAGCGAGCCCGCCCGATCGCTTGGCGAAAAAACCGCCAATTGCCGAACGGGCGTTCAATCAATGGCAAGCGGCGTGATTACCACTCACTGAGGCCGACACGAAAACGCTGGGCCAGCGCCTTGAGTTCCTGCCGCCAGCTTTCCAGGGTTTCGCGCTCGAGCAATGGCGGCTCGTCGCCCACGCTTACCGCCTCGATCAACGTCGAAGCGCCGGGATCGCTCTTCTGCTCGCGCGGCGGACGCGGCGGTTTGAACAGCTCGGCATGGGCGGCCAGAAGCTGCCCCAGCCAGGTCTGCCGGTTCTCGGCCAACTCGATCAGCTCAGCCAGCTCCGGGCTCGGCGCCCCATCGAGGTTCTGACGATCGAGCAGCACTTCGGCACGGGCCGCGCTGCTGTCGGGCAAGCGGTAGAAACCGGCGATTTCATGGCACAGCCCGAGCAACGCGCCGTACAGGTGGAACAGCGTAGCCTCGCGCTCGGCCTGTACCAGCGCCTGGGCATTCATCGCCCGCCCTTCCTCGGCCTTGCGCCAGGACTCCAGGGAGAGCCCGGCGTAAAAGATCTTCTGGTTGGTGCGGGTATACAGTTCGCCAGCCATTTGCACTCCTTCAGGTGCGCCCATCAAGCGCGCACCGAACACGGATCAACGCTTGTCTTCGACCTTCCACTTGCCGCCGTCGAAGAACGCCTTCCAACCAGTGGGCTTGCCGTCCACTTCGGTCTGCACGTACTGCTCCTTGGTCTTGCGGCTGTAGCGGATGACCGCTGCGCGGCCTTCCGGATCCTTGGCCGGCGCATCGATCAGGAAGTGGTACTTCGGATCGATCTCGTCCTTGTGCGGAATCAGTTCCAGCACCAGCGGCGCACGGGTTTCGCGGTTCTTCGGGAACTGACTGGCAGCCAGGAACAGCCCCGAGGCGCCGTCGCGCAGCACGTAAGTGTCGTCGACCTTCTCGCACTTGAGCTCCGGCATCTTCACCGCGTCCATCTTGGGTGGCGCAGGCTCGCCGTTGCGCAGCAATTTACGGGTGTTCTTGCACTCGCTGTTGGTACAGCCGAAGAACTTGCCGAAGCGGCCGGTCTTGAGCTGCATCTGACTGCCGCACTTGTCGCATTCCAGGCTCGGGCCTTCGTAGCCCTTGATGCGGAACTGGCCCTGCTCGATTTCATAGCCCGCGCAATCCGGGTTGTTGCCGCAAATATGCAGTTTGCGGGTTTCATCCAGCAGATAGGCGTCCATGGCGGTGGCGCAGATCGGGCAGCGATGCTTGCCAAGCAGCACGCGAGATTCCGACTCGCCCTCGTCGTCAGCGGCGATCTCGTCGCCCGGCACCAGGTTGATGGTGGCCTTGCAACGCTCTTTCGGCGGCAGAGCGTAGCCCGAGCAACCGAGGAACACACCGGTGGACGCGGTGCGGATCATCATCGGCCGGCCACATTCGCGGCACGGAATGTCGGTCAGCGTCGGCGTGTTGGCACGCATGCCGCTGTCGCCGTCGGCGGCCACTTCGAGCTTCTTCTTGAAGTCTCCATAGAACTCGTCGAGCAGGTGCTTCCACTCGCGCTCGCCCTGGGCGACGTCATCGAGGTTCTCTTCCATGCCGGCGGTGAAGCCGTAGTCCATCAGGTCGGAAAAGCTCTCGCTGAGGCGTTCGGTGACGATGTCGCCCATCTTCTCGGAATAGAAGCGGCGATTGTGCAGGGCCACGTAGCCGCGATCCTGGATGGTGGAAATGATCGCCGCGTAGGTCGACGGGCGGCCGATGCCGCGCTTTTCCATTTCCTTGACCAGGCTGGCTTCCGAATAGCGCGCCGGCGGCTTGGTGAAGTGCTGGCTGGGGTCGAGCTTGATCAGCTTGAGCGACTCGCTTTCCTTCATTTCCGGCAGAACGGCGTCGTCGCCCGGCTTGCTCATCTGCGGCTGGGCGCGGGTGTAACCGTCGAACTTGAGGATACGGCCCTTGGCACGCAGTTCGAATTGCGCAGCGGTGACGGTCACGGTGGTCGACAGGTACTCGGCCGGCGGCATCTGGCAGGCCACGAACTGGCGCCAGATCAGCTCGTACAGGCGCTCGGCATCGCGCTCCATACCGGACAGCTGGGTGGGCCGCAGGTTGACGTCCGAAGGTCGGATCGCTTCGTGCGCCTCCTGGGCGCCTTCCTTGCTGGAGTAGAAGTTGGGCTTCTCCGGCAGGTATTTCTTGCCGTACTCGCTGTCGATGAAGCCGCGCACCATCTCGATGGCGTCGGCCGACAGGTTGGTCGAATCGGTACGCATATAGGTGATGTA
This sequence comes from Pseudomonas sp. PA27(2017), assembly GCF_001945445.1. Lineage (GTDB taxonomy): Bacteria > Pseudomonadota > Gammaproteobacteria > Pseudomonadales > Pseudomonadaceae > Aquipseudomonas. The sequence goes on along the minus strand of NZ_MSXW01000006.1, from coordinate 20,284 downwards.
GCCGGCCTCGTAGAGACGCTGGGCCATCATCATGGTCTTCTTCACCCCGAAGCCCAGGCGCGTGCTCGCCGCCTGCTGCAGAGTGGAGGTGATGAACGGTGCCGACGGCTTGCTGCTAGTCGGCTTGTCCTCGCGCTTGGCGACGCTGTAGCTCGACGCCTTGAGGGTCGCCAGCGCGGCCATGGCCTGGGATTCGTTCAGCGGCTTGAAGGCGGCGCCGTTCTCACGAACCACTTCGAAACGCACTTGGGCGTCCTTGGCGGTACCCAGGTCGGCGTGCACTTCCCAGTATTCTTCGGGTACGAAGGCGCGGATTTCCTTCTCGCGCTCGACCACCAGCTTCACCGCAACCGACTGCACGCGGCCGGCCGACAGGCCACGGGCGATCTTCGCCCACAGCAGCGGCGAGACCATGTAGCCCACCACGCGGTCCAGGAAGCGGCGCGCCTGCTGGGCGTTCACACGGTTGATATCCAGCTCGCCCGGGGCGGAAAACGCCTCCTGGATGGCCTTCTTGGTGATTTCGTTGAATACCACGCGTTTGTAGCGGCTGTCATCGCCACCGATGGATTCGCGCAGGTGCCAGGCGATGGCCTCCCCCTCTCTATCCAAGTCGGTCGCGAGATAGATGGTGTCGGCTTCCTTGGCCAGGCGGCGCAGTTCCTCGACCACCTTTTCTTTGCCGGGCAGGATTTCGTATTTGGCTTTCCAGCCATGCTCCGGGTCGACGCCCATGCGCGCGAACAGCTGGCGCTTGGCCTTTTCCTTCGGCGACAGCGCCGGCGCTTCGCCTGCTGCTGCTTTGCCGCGCTTGGCAGGTTCCTTGGTAGCCGCCCCGCCGCTGGTGGGCAGGTCGCGGATATGGCCGATGCTCGACTTCACCACGTACTGGCTACCCAGGTACTTGTTGATTGTCTTGGCCTTGGCCGGGGATTCCACGATGACCAGCGATTTACCCATGGATTGGAAAATTCCTGAAATTCGGTAGGTGAAGGCGACGGACGCCTGGAAACACTATTGGGCGTATCGGGCCGACGCTAATCACGTCGACGATGAAGGCGCTCGCCCGATGAAGCGAACGCAAAAAGCGTGGTGCTGCCGCGGGTTCCAGACCGATATCGCGCTCTTGCACGATCCTGACTGCCCTGCGATCAGCTTTGGCCCCGCTATATATAGTGGCGGTCAAGGCGAGGTCAAGGGCGAGCGCTTCCTGATGTGCCGTCAGGGACGGGTCAGAACGCTCGCCTCGGCCTCGACGAAAGCAAAGCGTGGAACCCGCTTGCCGTCCAGTTCGACCTCACCGGCGAACATCGCCAGCGGCCTTACCCAGAGCCCGAACTCGCCGTACAACGCCTGATAGACGACGACTTCCTCTTCCGTCTCCGAATGCCTGGCCACGCCCAGCACGCGGTACTCGGGACCTTTGTAATGACGGTAGAGACCGGGTTGCAGCGACATCATTCAATTTCCTGGAAATATTTTTCGTCTGATAGAAAGGGTCGACCGTGATTTTCACCAGGGCCCGCGCACATTGGCGCAACGCAAAAAAACAAAAACCGGGGCAGAAGCCCCGGTCGTGCAACCCATACAACGGATTTTGCCAAAGCCTGCTGCGCGAAACGCGTGCGGCGCAGCAGCCCCTGGCGAATCCTCAGATGCGCTCGAACACCGTGGTGATGCCCTGGCCAAGGCCAACGCACATGGTCGCCACGCCAAAGGTGCCGTTGTTCTGCTTCATCACGTTCAGCAGGGTACCGGAGATACGCGCCCCGGAACAACCGAAGGGGTGGCCCAGCGCAATGGCGCCGCCATGCAGGTTGACCTTCTCTTCCATCTTGTCGAGCAGCTTGAGGTCCTTGAGCACAGGCAGTGCCTGGGCCGCGAAAGCTTCGTTGAGCTCGACGAAATCGATGTCATCGATGGTCAGGCCGGCGCGCTTGAGCGCCTTCTGGGTGGACGGCACCGGGCCGTAGCCCATGATCGCCGGATCGACACCGGCCACGGCCATGGCACGCACCACGGCCATCGGCTGGATACCCAGATCCTGAGCGCGCTGGGCGCTCATGACGATCATGCAGGAAGCGCCATCGGTGATCTGCGAGGAGGTACCCGCGGTCACGGTGCCGCCCTTCGGGTTGAACGCCGGCTTGAGGTTGGCCAGGCTTTCCAGGGTGGTTTCCGGGCGAATGGTTTCGTCGTAGTCGAAGACCTTCAGGAAGCCGTTCTCGTCATAGCCCTGCATCGGGATGATCTCGTCCTTGAACTTGCCTTCCACCGTGGCCTTGTGGGCCAACTGGTGCGAACGCACGCCGAACTTGTCCTGGGCCTCGCGGCTGATGTTGTGCATCTTGCCCAGCATCTCGGCGGTCAGGCCCATCATGCCGGACGCCTTAGCCGCGTACAGCGACAGGTGAGGGTTCGGGTCGACCCCGTGCATCATGCCAACGTGCCCCATGTGCTCGACGCCGCCGACCACGAATACATCGCCGTTACCGGTCTGGATCGCCTGCACGGCGGTGTGCAGCGCACTCATCGACGAGCCGCACAGGCGGCTGACGGTCTGCCCGGCACTGGTGTGCGGGATCTGGGTCATCAGCGACGCCATGCGCGCGATGTTCCAGCCCTGCTCCAGGGTCTGGTTGACGCAACCCCAGATGACGTCCTCGACTTCCTTGGGATCGACCTTGCCGTTGCGCTCCAGCAGCTTGCTGATCAGCTGCGCCGACATGGTTTCGGCGCGGGTGTTACGGTGCATGCCGCCCTTGGAACGACCCATCGGGGTCCGGCCGAAGTCGACGATGACTGCATCTCTTGGATTCAGGCTCATAAATTCACTCTCGCTCCAATCGTTGCGCGATTAACCAAAGAAGGTCTGGCCGTTTTTGGCCATTTCACGCAGTTTCTCGGTCGGCTGATACAGCGCACCCAGATCGGCGTACTTGTCGGCCAGGGCCACGAATTCGGCGACCCCGACGCTGTCGATGTAGCGCAGCGCGCCCCCACGGAACGGAGGGAAACCGATACCGTAGATCAGGCCCATGTCGGCCTCGGCGGCGGTCTCGACGATGCCGTCTTCCAGGCAGCGCACGGTTTCCAGGCACAGCGGGATCATCATGATGTTGACGATGTCCTCGTCGCTCAGCTCGCGCTGCTCGGCCACGATCGACTTGAGCAGTTCGTACGCCTCGGGATCACTGACCTTCTTCGGTTTGCCGCGCTTGTCGGTCTCGTAGGCGTAGAAGCCCTTGCCGTTCTTCTGGCCCAGGCGGTTGGCTTCGTACATCACGTCGACGGCGGTACGACCTTCCACGGCCATGCGGTCCGGGAAGCCTTCGGCCATCACGTCACGGCCATGGTGGCCGGTGTCGATACCGACCACGTCGGACAGGTACGCCGGGCCCATGGGCCAGCCGAACTTCTCCATGACCTTGTCGATGCGCGCGAAGTCGACGCCGAAGCTCAGCAGTTTGGAGAAGCCGCCGAAGTACGGGAACAGTACGCGGTTGACCAGGAAGCCCGGGCAGTCGTTGACCACGATCGGGTTCTTGCCCATCTTCTTGGCATACGCCACGGTGGTGGCCACCGCTTCATCACTGGACTTCTCGCCACGGATGACTTCGACCAGCGGCATCATATGCACCGGGTTGAAGAAGTGCATGCCGACGAAGTTTTCCGGACGCTTGAGGGCCTTGGCCAGCAGGCTGATGGAAATGGTCGAGGTGTTGGACGCCAGGATGGTGCCCTCCTTGACCGTCGCCTCGACCTCGGCCAGTACGGCCTGCTTGACCTTGGGGTTCTCGACCACGGCTTCGACGACGATGTCGACGTGGCCGAAGTCGCCGTAGGACATGGTCGGGCGGATGGCACTCAGCGATTCGGCCATCTGCGCAGTGGTCATGCGGCCTTTCTCGACGCGCTTGGCGAGCAGTTTGGAGGCCTCGCCCAAGCCCATCTTGATGCCTTCCTCGCGGATGTCCTTCATCAGGATCGGCGTGCCCTTGGAGGCCGACTGATAGGCGATGCCGCCACCCATGATGCCGGCGCCGAGCACGGCGGCCAGTTTCACGTCCTGGGCGATGGCGTCATGGGCCTTGGCCTTCTTCTTCAGCTCCTGGTCGTTGAGGAACAGGCCGATCAGGCTTTGCGCCACGGAGGTCTTGGCTAGCTTGGCGAAACCGGCGGCTTCCACTTCCAGGGCCTTGTCACGACCGAAGTTGGCGGCCTTCTGGATGGTCTTGATCGCTTCGACCGGCGCCGGGTAGTTCGGGCCAGCCTGACCCGCAACGAAACCCTTGGCGGTTTCGAAGGCCATCATCTGCTCGATGGCGTTGAGCTTGAGCTTCTCGAGCTTGGGTTGACGCTTGGCCTTGTAGTCGAGCTCACCGGAGATGGCGCGCTTGATCAGGTCCAGGGCACCGGCCTGCAGCTTGTCGGCGGCGACCACGGCATCGACCGCGCCGACCTTGAGCGCTTCCTCGGCACGGTTTTCCTTGCCGGATGCGATCCACTCGACGGCGTTGTCGGTACCGATCAGACGCGGCAGGCGCACGGTGCCACCGAAGCCCGGGTAGATGCCCAGCTTGACTTCGGGCAGACCGATCTTGGCGCCTTCGGCCATGATCCGATAGTCGGCGGCCAGGCACATTTCCAGACCGCCACCCAGGGCGATGCCGTTGATGGCAACCACGGTGGGCACGTTCAGGTCTTCGAAATCGCTGAAGATCCGGTTGGCTTCCAGGCCGCTGGAAACCAGCTGCTCCTCGGGCAGCTTGAAGTTGTCGACGAACTCGGTGATGTCGGCACCGACGATGAACACGTCCTTGCCGCTGCTGACGATCACGCCCGTGATCGAGGCATCGGCCTTGATCGCATCGACGCTCTGGCGCAGCTCGCTCAGGGTCAGACGATTGAACTTGTTGACGGACTCACCCTTGAGGTCGAACTTGAGTTCGACGATGCCGCTTTCAAGAGCCTTAACCGTGATGGCTTTACCTTCGTAAATCATCAACTGATCTCCACGCTAAGGGAATCTGAACAGTACACACCGGAGCCAACCGGCCAATTCACGCTACGAACAACGTAGACGAAAAAGAGCTACCCGCCGATGCGATAGTCGGACTGGATTGGGCACTGCCAGCGAGGCAAACGCTCAATTCATACGCCCGTTTGATTTGGGTGAGCACACCTTCTCGGAAAAGCCTGCGATTGTCAATTGGCGTTATGTAGCCGAGTGAAGCCGGCACTACGCAGACCATACAGTCACTTTCAGCCTGGGCGAAAAGTCGATCATCGGTGTCGATAACGCATCATTCGGGCGGCGCAGATAACCCCTTTGCAGGCGCTAGCCAAAACGCCCGACCGCGGGTAGAGTCGCGGCCATTCGGCTGCCACCGAATACCAAAAAAACAACAAGAACGAGCGATGACCCGAGGTGCCAGCATGCCAGCCTACTTGCGTGCCTTCTCTCTGCGTACCCTCCTGCTGACCGCCCTGCTGCTCTCGAGCACCGGGCACGCCAGCACCACCACCGATTTCCAGCATCTGCAGACCTTCCATCTCGCCACCCAGAAAAGCCTGGGCGACTTCTACATGTACAACGCCATGGAAGGCGATCAGCGTTACGCGCGAATGATCGACGCTTCACGCCAACAGGCGCGCGACGGGCTGAACAAATTGGCGAACCTGGCCGATGTGGGCGCCGCGCGCCTGCAGACGCAACTGCAGCAACAATGGCAGTTGTACGACGGGGAGCTGACGACCCTGATGGCCGCGCTCCAGAAACAGGGCTACACGGACCTGCAGCCGGTCGCGGACCTGGCCGCACGCAACCGCCAGCTTCTGGCCACCGCCCAGGCGCTTTACGAAGCGCTGCAACGCATGGACGACAGCGCCATCAGCGCACAGATGGCGGCCACACGCGAGCTCAGCGTGCTGATGCAAGGCATCGCGGTGAACTACGCCGCGCGTAGCGCCTCAGTGGGTGCGAGTTTTTCGGGGGACAGCAGCGAACGCCCCATCGAGGAGCTGGTGGCCGACTTTTCCGCGCGCCTGACCGCACTGCGCAAGCAGCCCGGCAACAGCGTGGCGGTCAACACCACGCTCGACGGCGTGGCAACCAAATGGCGCTATATCGAGGGTTCGCTGCGCAACTACAACGAAAAGAGCGTGCCATTTCTGGTCAACAAGTACTCGGACAGCATCATCCGCAGCCTGGCGGATGTCGACGCGATCTACGCGCAGTCAGGCAGCCAGTCGTGATCCATTGCCATGAACCGGCCTGCGACTCAGGCGCGGCCCTTGAGAAAGGCAGCAATCGCCGGCAGGGATTCCGGCTGCGCGCGCTCGCCCCAGAACAGCGCGATCATTTGCGGCGTGGCCTCGGCCTTGTAGACGTCGGCGGGCAAGGTGGCGAGCTGCTCGCTCAGCGACGCATCCGCGCAGGGTTCCTGCCACTTGTTCAGCCACTTGCCCGGCTCGCTCTGCCAGTAGCACCAGCTGTCCTGTCGGCCCCTAGGGCGCGGGCTGTGGTACTGCGGGCAGGGGTTGGGCGGCGTTTTACTCAGCCAGTACGGCCACTCCTCGCGGGCCAGCTGCATCGCCAAACCGAGACGCCGGGCCTGCATGCGCACGTCCATCTGCCCGCGCTGGCGACGCGACGGCACCAGCCAGACCAACGGGCTGAGGGCGAAAACCAGTAGGGCGAGAACGATCCATCCCGTCATAATTTCTATCTCGACTGCGCAACCTGTGGTAAATGCTCAAACCAGCCATACTTGAAATCACTGGTCACCCTTGTAAGGAGACAACCCCATGTCCTACCAGCACATTCTGGTCGCCGTCGATCTGACCGAGGAGTGCGACCCGGTAATGAAGCGCGCCCAGGCTCTGGCGAGCAGCACCCAGGCCAAGCTTTCCGTGGTGCATATCGTCGAACCCATGGCCATGGCTTTCGGCGGCGACGTGCCGATGGACCTGTCGATGCTGCAACAGCAGCAGTTCGAACAGGCCAAGGAGCGCCTCGATGCCTTTGCCATCAAACACCCGCAACTCACCGCCGAGAACCGTCACCTGGCCTACGGCCAGCCGCGTCAGGAAATCCACCGCCTGGCCGCCGAACAGCACTGCGACCTGATCATCGTCGGCAGCCATGGCCGCCATGGCCTGGCCCTGCTGCTCGGTTCCACCGCCAACGACGTGCTGCATGGCGCGCCGTGCGACGTACTGGCGGTCAGCCTGAAGAAACCAGCGGCCTGATCAGCCCTGCCGAATGACGCCGGGTACCCGCCCGGCGTCATCCCACCCGATCCTTCCGACGCTGCGCCGCCCTAGCCTGTCAGCCTTCCAGCTCAGCCCAACGCTCGACCAGGCGATCCAGTTCTTCCTGTTGGGCCTGCAGTTGCGCCAGTACCGCGGAGGTCTGCTCGGCCGGCTGCTGATAGAAGGCCGGATCGGCGATTTTGGCTTCCAGCGCGGCAATCGCCTGCTCGGCGGTATCGATCATCTCCGGCATGGCGTCCAGCTCACGCTGGTGCTTGTAACTCAGCTTCTTCTTGGCTGCCGGTACAGCGGCGGCAGTCTCGACGACCGCCGCCTCGACCACGGGTGCTTCGACGATGGCCGAGCCCAGTTCTGCCTTGCCCGATTTGCTCTCGCCCACACCCAGCAGGCGCGGCGAGCCGCCTTGGCGCAGCCAGTCCTGATAGCCGCCGACGTACTCACGGACTCGCCCTTCGCCCTCGAAGACCAGGGTGCTGGTCACCACGTTATCGAGGAAGGCCCGGTCGTGGCTGACCATCAGCACGGTGCCCTTGAAGTTGGAAAGCACCTCTTCGAGCAGCTCCAGTGTTTCCACGTCGAGGTCGTTGGTCGGCTCGTCGAGCACCAGCAGGTTGGCCGGCTTGCTGAACAGCTTGGCCAGCAGCAGGCGCGCACGCTCGCCACCGGACAGCGCCTTGACCGGCGTGCGTGCACGCTGCGGGCTGAACAGGAAGTCGCCCAGGTAGCTCAGCACGTGACGGTTCTGGCCATCGATCTCGATGAAGTCGCGGCCCTCGGAAATATTGTCGATAACGGTCTTTTCGATATCCAGTTGGTGGCGCAGCTGATCGAAATACGCCACTTCGATCTTGGTGCCCTGCTCCACCTTGCCGGCAGTCGGCTGCAGACCGTCGAGCATCAGCTTGAGCAGCGTGGTCTTGCCGGTGCCGTTGGCGCCGAGCAGGCCGATGCGATCACCGCGCTGCAGCACCATGGAAAAGTCCCTGATCAGCAGCGGGCCGCCCGGATGGGCGAAGCTGACGTTTTCCAGCACCATTACCTGCTTGCCGGACTTATCCGCCACATCCAGCTGGATATTGGCCTTGCCGGTGCGCTCGCGGCGCTCGCTGCGCTCCACGCGCAAGGCCTTCAGGGCACGTACGCGGCCTTCGTTACGGGTGCGGCGTGCCTTGATGCCCTGGCGGATCCACACCTCTTCCTGGGCCAGCTTCTTGTCGAACAACGCATTGGCGGTTTCTTCGGCGGCCAGCGCGGCCTCCTTGTGCACCAGGAAACTGGCGTAATCGCCGTTCCAGTCGATCAACCCGCCGCGGTCCAGTTCGAGAATGCGCGTGGCCAGGCTCTGCAGGAAGGCACGGTCGTGGGTGATGAACAGCACGGCGCCCTGAAAATCCTTGATGGCTTCTTCGAGCCAGGCGATGGCGCCGATGTCCAGGTGGTTGGTCGGTTCGTCGAGCAGCAGCAGATCCGGCTCGCTGACCAACGCCTGGGCCAGCAGCACGCGACGGCGCCAGCCGCCAGACAGCTCGGCGAGGGTCTTGTCGGCCGGCAGTTGCAGGCGACTCAGGGTACTGTCGACCAGTTGCTGCAGGCGCCAGCCGTCCTTCGCCTCCAGCTCCTGCTGCACATGCATCAGCTTGTTGAGGTCTTCCTCGGTCACGCAGTTCTGCGCCAGGTGATGGTACTGGGCGAGCAGATCACCCACGCCGTCGAGGCCCTGGGCGACCACGTCGAACACCGTACGGCCATCGGCGACCGGCAACTCCTGGGGCAACTCGCCGATCTTCAGGCCCGGCGCCCGCCAGATCGTGCCGTCGTCGGGCTTCTGCTGGTCGTTGACCAGCTTGAGCATGCTCGACTTGCCGGTACCGTTGCGACCGATGATGCACACCCGCTCACCGCGCGCGATCTGCCAAGACACCTTGTCCAACAGCGGCATGGCGCCAAAGGCCAGGGAAACATCGGTGAACTTGAGCAGGGTCATCAGGGTTGCCTCGGACAATACGCGGGAGTGGTGGACGAAAACCTGGGGCGCGACCAAGGCCTCGTTGCTGCCGACCACGAAAGTGATCTGGCCGACGCGTGCGCCAACCAAAAACGGGCGCGTATTCTAACCGAGATGGCCGGCGGCGTCTGTGAGCCCGCATTGATGTGACATAAACAGACATGCGCCATGTACCGGCGGCCCTTTCGCGGCACGCAGGCAAAAGGCTAAGCTAGCGACCATTGCCGCCGCCGCGCCTGACGATGCACGTTTCGCAGCGGCGCACACCGGTAACCGCCCCAAGGGCACATCAGGCGACCGGCACCAGCCAGTCGCGCCCGATCACGAGATGACCCCGGAAGTGCCATGCGCTGTCGTTTGCCCAGTCTGCTGTCCTGCCTGATTCTTTGCGCCGCCACATCCACGCTGAGCCAGGCCGCGAGCCTGCAGCAGCAACGCCAGTACTACGACGAGGCCAAGGCCGCTCTCGCCAAGGGCGACAAGGGGCCTTACGAGCGCTACGCCAGCGCGCTGCGCGACTACCCGCTGACGCCGTATCTGACCTACGACGAGCTGACCGCACGGCTGAAATGGGCCAGCAATCAGGAAATCGAAGCCTTTCTCGCCGCCCATGGTGACCTGCCCCAGGCCAACTGGATGAAGTTGCGCTGGCTGCGCTGGCTCGCCGAACGCGGCGAATGGCAAACCTTCGCCAAGTACTACGACCCGGGGCTCAACTTTACCGAACTGGACTGCCTGAACGGCCAGCGCCAGCTTGCCCAGGGCCAGACCGCCGAAGGCTATGCCACCGCCGAGAAGCTCTGGCTGGTGGGCAAATCCCAGCCCGAAGCCTGTGACCGCCTGTTCGATCGCTGGGCCGCCGAAGGCCAGTTGACCGAGCAACGTCGCTGGCAGCGCGCCAAACTGGCCGCCGAAGCGCGCAACTACAGCCTGGCAACCTTCCTGAGCAAGGACCTGCCGACCCTCAGCAACCACGGCAAGCTCCTCGTGGAAGTCGCTCAGAAACCGCAGATTCTCACCCAGACCGCCCGCTTCACGCCGGCCGACGACGCCATGGGTGACGTGGTCAGCCTCGGTCTGCGTCGCCTCGCGCGCCAGGATCCGGAACAGGCCCTGAGCCTGCTCGAGGGCTACTCCCAGCGCATGCATTTTTCCGATCAGGAAAAGGTCGCCATCGCCAACGAGATCGGCCTGACCCTGGCGCGCCGCTTCGACCCACGCGCCCTCGACATCATGGCCAAGTACGACCCCAACCTGCGTGACGACACCGTCAGCGAGTGGCGCGCCCGCCTGCTGCTGCGCCTGGGCCGCTGGGACGAAGCCAATAAGCTGATCAGCCGCATGCCCGAGTCCCTGGCCAGCACCAACCGCTGGCGCTACTGGCAGGCGCGCAGCCTGCAACTGGCCCAGCCCAACAGCAAGGCCGCCCAGCCGTTGTTCCACGACCTGGCCAAGGAGCGCGACTTCTATGGTTTCATGGCCGCCGACCAGGTCAAGGAGCCCTATTACCTGAAGAATGCACCGCTGCAGCTCAGCCCTGCCGTGATCAAGAAAGTACGCAACGCGCCCGGCATCCGCCGCGCCATGGAATTCCACGACCGCGGACAGATCGTCGAAGGCCGCCGCGAGTGGTACCACGCCAGCCGCCATTTCGACCGTGACGAGCTGGTCGCCCAGGCGCGCCTGGCCTACGACATGCAATGGTATTTCCCGGCAATCCGTACCATCAGCCAGGCCAAGTACTGGGACGACCTGGACATCCGCTTCCCCATGGCCCATCGCGAGCCGCTAACCGCGGAAGCCAAGAAGCGCGGCCTGCATTCGAGCTGGGTATTCGCCATCACCCGCCAGGAGAGCGGCTTCATGGCCGATGCCAAGTCCCACGCCGGGGCCCTGGGCCTGATGCAGGTGATGCCGGCCACTGCCAAGGAGACCGCGCGCAAGTTCGGCATCCCCCTGAGCAACCCTAACAACGCGCTGCTGCCCAGCGTCAACATCCAACTGGGCGCCGCCTACCTGAGCCAGATCTACGGCCAGTTCAACGGCAACCGGGTGCTCGCTTCGGCCGCCTACAACGCAGGCCCGGGCCGCGTGCGCCAATGGCTGCGCGGCGCCGATCACTTGTCCTACGACGTGTGGGTGGAGAACATTCCGTTCAACGAGACCCGCCAATACGTGCAGAACGTGCTGTCCTACGCGGTGATCTACGGCGACAAGCTCAACGCGCCCCAGCCGCTGGTTGGCTGGCATGAGCGCTTCTTCGAGGATCAATGAACATCAGCCAAAATGCTGAGCTCCGGCTCTGTCACCCTGGCCTCCACTGACTGAAACCACAACCCCGACAACAGCCGCTGCAGGGCAAGCCTGCAGCGGATCGTACGCAGAACAGCCTGCTTGGCTGAGCCCTGTGACTGCCTCCAGTCTCTCCAGCTATGTAGCTGACCGCCTCCAGCATCCTCCCTCCTCGCTCGGCATCCGCAGCGCTCTGGCGCAGTGATCCGCAACCTCCAAGGCTCGATCAGCCGCTTGTGGGTAACGTAGTTGACTCACGCAGGGAACCAGTTCGCCGCCCAAACCACCCAGCGATATGGCTTTCTCACTGGAGAAGGCGGCTGATTAATGCCCCAGCCCTCCAACTGCGCGCAAGGAGCTAGGCCATTTCAGCCCAAAGCACATAACAACGATGAAACAGCAACATCACTGACTGCCCTGCTACGCGGCTTGATGCCTTGTATTTCATAAAGAAAAGAGGATTCGTTATGGATGGAGTTTCGCGCGGTACCCCTGCATTACCAGCTGTATCGCATACCCAGGTCGAAAATGACTCTCGCGCCGAGGGCCGCCGGGCAACCGAGATAAATGCAGCACAGCGCCAAGCACGCAACCAGCGTGAGATACATGATCACCTGGACGGTATGTTCCAGAAATATCGCAAACCCACCACGTTGCCACCAGGTGCTAGCGCGCAAGATCATGCGAAAGTAGCCGAGCACAATACAAAGATCGACGCTCTGGTGAGCTCCCGAGCCGAGCTGCTGGCGAGTGAAGGCGAAGATCTCGATTCAGTTCGCAGAACGCTGGAGAACGCCCATTCACTCGACAGCAAGTCGACATCAGGCTCTTCATTGGTTGCAGGATTGCCGTTCGCCTTGGTTGCGATTGCTCAGCATCTCAAACCCAACCTGGTGGAGGCCCCTGCCAAGATGTTGACCAGCCTTGCTGGCACAACTTCCCCATATGCCGAAGCGGCAGCTCAAGGCCTGGTTGCTGCTCTAGAAGCGGTCGCGCTCGATCAGATATCCACCGCCGCTCAGAATGAAATGAACAAGGACTTGCTGTTTTTCAAAGCACCTGAGGACAACTTGCACGATGTCATGGTGGAGGCGTTGAAAGACAAGGAGCCAGGACGGTTGACACAGGCCGGTACTGGCGCCGCGGAAATGCAAACGTTCAGTGTGCGTAATGTGTTGCGTAACGGCCTTGACACGCACCTCTCTTCTCAGGCGAATCAGCCCGGTCTTCGGCCGGAAGCGCAAGCGGCAGCGACAACCAAGGCCGCGAACGCCGGGACGACGATCACCAGTGTCGGCGGTGTTTTTTCGACAATGGGGTCAGCGCATCTTGCACGTATGCGGGAAGAAAAGAGTGGCCTACGCGATCCTGCGCAAATCTTCGCGCGCAAAGATGCCGAGCCCAAGGAAAATCTCGCTGATGAAAGGGACTGGTACGACATCTATAAAGCGGCCAAAGACACCAGTTGGAAGGCCATGGCCAGTCATGGTGCCAGCCGCGTAGGCAATGCCGCGATGGGTACCCTGAGTAGTACCCTGGACGGCGTACGAAGCCTCGGCACCGCGCGTAGCGTTCTGGCCAATGGCGGCTTTGCGGCAACGTTTAGCGGGGTCAGCGCCATTCAGAAAGCGGCTACGGCCCCAATCAGCAATCCTCTGGCCAAGGCTGCGGTCAACAACGCGATCAACCTTGTCGGCTCAGCTACGGCGTTTGGCGTGTACGGTGCCATGAACGCCGTGGGTCAGAAAGTGGCCGATAAAGCCTCAGAGTGGTACGACAAAGACAACCACGCGGCCCCCAAAGCGGCCGCTCGCCAGGCGATGGAGTCCACGCGTGACGGGACAAAGCACGCCTTCGAGGCAACACGCAACGGGACAAGCCACGCCATAGAAGCCACGCGTAACGGCGCAAACCAAGCGCTCGAATCCACACGCAATGGCATCAACTCGGCACTTGCAACAGGCCGACAAACGCTCGATACCGCTGCCGCCATGGTGGGTAGCATCGACTCGGACGCGATAACTCGACAGCTGATGGGGCAAGTCAATGAACTACGTCAGCGCCAGCGACAACAGCCGAATGAGGAAGATGGTATAGAGATGGTCTAAATATGCGCTGACTGTACGAGCACCTGCGCCTTTCGACTCGTTACTCCTCGTAGTAAGAGTCGAAATGGCAACACGGGCCAAGCCATGGATGGCAGCCCCGTGTGATACGCGTTTGTAGCTCTACCCTACTGCAATATTTCAACCGGCATGCCAACGCGCAGCTCGCCGCTGCCGTGGTTGATCAGGTTCTGTCCGAACATGATGCCGTCTTCGCCCTGGCGATAGCTGCGCAAAGTGGTCAGCGGCTCACGGTCGGCGCTGCGCTCCCCGGTCCTGGGGTCGATGGTGGTGATCACGCAGCGCGAGCAGCGTTTGGCGAGGGTGAACTCGACGTCACCGATACGAATGCGCTTCCAGCCGTCTTCGGCGTAGGGTTCGCTGCCCTGCACTACCAGGTTGGGACGAAAGCGCAGCATCTCCAGCGGCCTGCCGACCCGGGCCACCAGATCATCCAGTGAAGCCTGACCGATCAGCAGCAACGGGAAGCCATCGGCGAAGCCGACCTTCTCGTCGCCATCGACGTTGCCTTCAATGAAGCGCGCCCGCTCTGCCGGCACATGCACCAGCCGGCAGCTCTTGCCCATGAACTCGCTGCCCCAGGCGGCGGCCTCGTCACCGGCATCCGGTACCCGCAGAGTGTCGCGCCAGATGATCACACCGCGCAGCGCCTGGTCAGGATCCGGCAACGCCACCTGCAACACCGGCATGCCAGGCGCTTGCAGGGTAAGGCCACCGTCGACATTCCAGCGCGCCTGCAACTGGCTCATATGGGGAAAGGTGCGCTGCGTCATGAACCGACCGGTTTGCGCATCCGCGAACATCCAGCGGCGATCGCCGGCCACGCCCAGGCCATCGAGCTGCAGGCTAGGCAGGGACTCGCCCATGGCGGATTTGAGAGGGAAACGATATAGCGCGGAGAGATGCATGGCTCGGCGTCCTGACTTGAGCGAAACGGCGGTTATACGCAAACCGCCGCCAGGGCTCAAGCCAGCAGAGCTCTACTTTTCGTCGAGCGCCAGACGCTGACGAATCACATCCACCAGCTTGTCCGGCTGGAACTTGGACAGGAAGTTGTCACACCCCACCTTCTTGACCATCGCATCGTTGAAACTGCCGGACAACGAGGTGTGCAGCACCACGTACAGGTCACGCAGGCGCGGATCCTGACGAATCTCGGTGGTCAGGCGATAGCCGTCCATTTCCGGCATCTCGGCGTCGGTGAACATCATCAGCAGCTTGTCGGTGATGACTTCACCGGCATCGGCCCAGGCCTTGAGCATCTGCAGGCCTTTGAGGCCATCGGTGGCGACGTGCAGCTTGATGCCCAGTTGCGACAGGGTATCGCGCAGTTGCGCCAGGGCCACGCTGGAGTCATCGACCAGCAGCACTTCGCGGCCACGGGCTTTTTCCAGCAATGGATCGGCCAGACGGTCACCGGAAATGCGCGTGTCGTACGGCACGATTTCGGCCAGCACCTTTTCCACATCGATGATTTCCACCAGTTGGTCGTCGACCTTGGTGATGGCCGTCAGGTAATGCTGGCGCCCTGCACCACCGGGCGGCGGCAGGATGGATTCCCAGTTGAGGTTGAGAATGCGGTCGACGCCACCGACCAGGAACGCCTGGATCGAGCGGTTGTACTCGGTGACGATGATGGTGCTGCGCTCATCCGGCACGATCGGGCGCATGCCGATGGCCTGGGACAGGTCAATCACCGGCAGCGTCTGGCCGCGCAAGTGGATCACCCCGCAAACGAAGCGATGACGATGCGGCATCAGCGTCAGCTTGGGCATGTGCAGCACTTCCTGCACCTTGAACACGTTGATGGCGAACAACTGCCGGCCCGCCAGACGGAACATCAGGATTTCCAGGCGGTTCTCGCCTACCAACTGCGTCCGTTGATCAACGGTGTCGAGAATACCGGCCATTATTCGCTCCTGTGAGGCGTGGTGTTCGTATGAAGCTATCGGCCAGTCGTGCAATTACTGTAGGCGGCATGGCGCAACGCCATCTTGCACCAGCGCGCGGCGCCGCACCAGTACCCGCCG
Organism: Pseudomonas sp. PA27(2017); assembly: GCF_001945445.1. Classification (GTDB taxonomy): domain Bacteria; phylum Pseudomonadota; class Gammaproteobacteria; order Pseudomonadales; family Pseudomonadaceae; genus Aquipseudomonas. Next base: position 4,553 of record NZ_MSXW01000006.1, on the reverse strand, counting down.
GTCAGTCACGCAGCAACGGCGACTGCGCCGGCAGATGCAGGCGCAATGCCTGGGGCCTTGCAGCGAAGCGTAGACGATGCCCGCCGCGAGGCTCGCCGTCGAGGTTCAAATCCAGCCCTTCGGGTGCGTCGATTTCCAGCCACGGCAGGCGCGCGCTGATCGATACCCCCTCAATGCCTTTCAGGCCGCCGGACAGCAGTGTGCCTAGCGTACCGACCACATCGGAGGCGGCCGGCACGATGCACACGTCCAGCAAGCCGTCATTCACGCGAGCATGGGGGCACAGCACATGCCCGCCACCGGCCTGGCGGCCATTGCCGATGCCAAGTGCGAGAAACTCGCCCTCCCAGGCGAAATCCGGGCCCTTGAAGCGACCAAAGGCCGAACGCACTTCGGCAAAGCGAGTCAGGCCGGTGAGCATGTAGGCCGCACCGCCCAGGAAGCGCTTGAGATCCTCGGAAGTATTCGCCGTGATATTCGAGCCAAAGCCGCCCGTGGCCATATTGAGGAACAGCTCGCCGTCGACCTCGCCCAGATCGATCGGCTGAGCAGGCGTGTCCAGCATAGCCAGGGCCTCACCAGGCGTCAGCGGAATGCCCGCGGCATGGGCGAAATCGTTGGCGGTACCCAGCGGTAGCAACACCAGGCTGGCATCGGTTTCGGCCTTGGCCATGGCCTCGGCGACGTCCCGCAGCGTGCCGTCCCCGCCGCCGGCGATCACGGTCGGATAACCCGCCTGCAAGGCCTCGGCGACCAGGCGCTGTGCATCGCCAGCTTCCCAGGTCAGCCGCACGGTCAGCTCCCAGCCGTTCTCGCGCTGGCTACTGACTGCCGCACGCACCTCTTCGTTGAGGGACTGCTTACCATGAAGGATCAACAGCGCTTTACGCTCTTGCATAACGGCTCCGAAAACGGGAATTGAACACTGTGCTGCCTAATGCAGACAGCGTGCGGGGCAAATAATCACGCCCACCGCACGCTCGTGCCGCTTGCCGGTGTCAGCCGAGCAGCTCGCTCATCGGGATGAAGTGCACGGCATCGCCTTCGGCAACGGTGCTGCCCTCCAATACCTGAGCCAACCCCTCGGCCCAGGCGGCGCTGCGCAACACGCCCGAGCTCTGGTTCGAATAGGGCACCACGCGGCCGTTTTCCAGGCGTGCGCGCAGGAACTCGCGCCGCTTGCCCGGCTTGGGCCAGGCGAAACCCGCCGGCACGCTGAAGCCCAGGGGCTCGACCTTCTGCACGCCGAGGCGACGCAGCAGATACGGGCGCGCCAGCAGGCCGAAGGTCACCAGGGTCGAGGCCGGGTTGCCAGGCAAGCCGATCACCGGGCGGCCGCGGAATTCGCCGACGGTCAGCGGTTTGCCGGGCTTGATCGCCAGCTTCCATAGAGCCAGTTCGCCGGCTTCGCGCAGGGCGATGCCGAGAAAATCCGCCTCGCCCACTGACACTCCGCCGGTGGACAGGATCAGGTCGACGTCATCGAGCTCACCCAGCGCCTGGCGCGTGCGGTCCAGGTCATCCGGCAGGATGCCGCCATCGACGACCTCGCACCCCATACGCTTCAGCCAAGCGACCAGCAGGTATCGGTTGCTGTTATAGATTTGCCCGCCGCTCAGCGCGTTGCCGGGCTCGACCAGTTCGTCACCAGTGGACAGCACCGCCACCCGCGGTCGGCGCCGTACCGGCAATTGTGCCAGACCGATGGAGGCGGCCAACCCCAGCTCGATGGGCCCCAGCCGCGTGCCGGCAGCCAGCAGTGTTTCGCCCTTGCGGTTTTCCTGGCCCTGAGGGCGAATGTTCTGCGCGACCTTCAGGGCCTGGTTGAAATGCACGCAGCCGTCGTCACCGACACTGACGTTCTCCTGCATTTCCACCGTATCGGCGCCCTCAGGAACCGGCGCGCCGGTAAAGATGCGCGCGCAGGTGCCGGGCCGCAGCGCATCGGGCGCCATACCGGCGAGAATGCGCTGGCTGACCGGCAGCGGCTCGCCCTGCCAGTCGGCCAGGCGCAATGCGTAGCCATCCATGGCGCTGTTCGGCCAGGGCGGCAGATCCAGACCGGCGACCATGGGCTCGGCCAGCACACGACCATCGGCCTCGGCCAGGTCGACCCGCTCGTGCTCGACGATCGGCGTCGCCTCGGCCAATTCCAGCAGCCGGGCCAGCGCCTGCTCCACCGGCATCAGCGGGGAATGCGCCTCGCTCATCCGCGGCTCTCGCAGGGCGCGGCGAGCTTCAGGTGTGGCACGAAATTGCACGGGCGATGGCGCGCATCGAGCTGTTCGGCGAGGATGCCATCCCAGCCGGTGCGGCAGGCGTTGGTCGAGCCCGGCAGGCAGCACACCAGGGTGCCGTTGGCCAGGCCAGCCAGCGCGCGGGACTGGATGGTCGAGGTGCCGATGTCGGCGATGGATATCTGCCGGAACAGCTCGCCGAAGCCATCGACCTGCTTGTCCAGCAGACAGGCCACCGCTTCCGGCGTGCTGTCACGCCCGGTGAAGCCGGTGCCGCCAGTGATCAGCACCACCTGCACCACGTCTTCGGCGATCCAGGTGGCGACCTGGGCGCGGATCTTGTACAGGTCGTCCTTGAGCAGCACGCGCTCGGCAAGGTTGTGGCCTGCCGCCTTGAGGCGGTCGACGAAGAGTTGCCCGGAGGTATCGGTTTCCAGCGTGCGGGTATCGCTGACCGTCAGCACGGCGATATTCAGGGGCACGAATGGCGCATCGGCCTTGTGGCTCATGGCAGGCTTCCAGTTGTCGTGAACAAAGGCCGGTGTTATACCACAGCGCCACCTCCGGAGACCCCGCCATGCCCGCCACCGCAACGCCCCAGCCCTTTTCGGTGGTTCTGCTCGCAGGTGGCCGGGGCCAGCGCATGGGCGGCCTGGACAAGGGCCTGGTGCACTGGCAGGCGCGACCGATGATCGCATGGCTGCACGAGGTGGTTCGCCCGCTCACCGATGACCTGATCATCTCCTGCAATCGCAACCAGTCGGCCTATGCCGCCTACGCCGGCCGCCTGGTCGGCGACGACAGCGCCGACTATCCGGGGCCCCTTGCCGGCATCCGCGCGGCCCTGCAGGTCGCCCGCCACCCGTTGCTGCTGGTGCTGCCGTGCGACGCCCCCAGGGTCGACCGCGCACTCATCGAGGGCCTGCTGGCCCTGGCAGACGGGCGCCCGGTGATGGCGCAGCGCGACGGCTACTGGGAGCCGCTGTTCGCGGTCATCCCTCGCCGCCTGCTGCCGTCGCTGGAAGAGGCCTGGCTTGAGGGCGAACGCAGCACCCAGCGCTGGCTGCGCGCGCATGACCCCGCCGCACTGCGTTGCGAGACCGACGATCCGCGCCTGAGCAACCTCAACTCCCCCGATCTGCTCGGCTGAAAGCTTGCGGCATGGGGCCACAGGTGGATAAATAGGGTGGAACTTGGGCTCGGCCTACTCGTCTGAGCCAAGGTAATCACTCTGCCTCGACTTAAGGAGACACGTCATGAAGCAACGGACGTCCGCTGCGTTTCTACTCGCCCTCGGCCTGGTGACCCTGGCTGGCTGCTCCACGCCATCGGTGATCACTCTCAATGATGGCCGTGAAATCCAGACCGTCGATCGCCCTGATTTCGACGACGACACCGGTTTCTACGAGTTCGAACAACTGGATGGCAAGCGCACCAAGGTCAACAAGGACCAGGTTCGTACCGTCAAGGAGCTGTAAGCGCCATTCGGGTCGTGGGCGCACGCCAGGTGCGGCGCCCCGATTAAAATTTTTTGCTAACCCCTTGTGTTGCAAAAGTTTTTGAGTAGAATTTGGCGAATTCGGAGTGTAGCGCAGCTTGGTAGCGCGTCTCGTTCGGGACGAGAAGGTCGCAGGTTCGAATCCTGTCTCTCCGACCAAATCCCAGAAAAACCGGCCCTCGCGGCCGGTTTTTTCGTTTTGGCGCCCTGGCATCCATCTTCCATGGACGCCAGCGCCACTCCCCTGCCATACGCCTCGTCCTACAAGGCATGAAAAAGCCCGCTCTGCGGGCTTTGTCTGGCATTGCTGGGCCAAAGGCTCCAGACGGTTCAGCCCTCGCCTCCGCCACCGCAGGCAATCAGCTCGATCAGCCCCATCTGATACCACTTGTTCTGGCAGCTCCAGCCATGCTCGAACGTCCAGGCACTGGCGGTGCCACTGAATGCGATACCGGCCAGCAATGCGGCCGCCAGCCCCAAACGGCGTGAACCCAGCTTCTTCATGTTTTTCATGGAAACCTCTCCATCGATCCAGGATTGATGGGCAGCGCATCGCACCGCAGCTATTCACGCCACCCTCACGGAAATGCTCCCGCAGGACCGGGCCTGGCTCAATAGAACAGGTGGCCTAGAGGCGAGGTGCCAGCCCGCCGGTTTTCGGCCGCCCATAAAAAAGGTTCTTCACGGATTGCCGGGAAAGTCATTCTTGATCTTCATAAAGAAGAATTCGCTGTCCCGGTAGCCGTAAGCCATCCGTTTGATGACCTTGATCCGGTTGTTAATCCCTTCTAGCTGACCCGTGTGCATGGGCCAGCGCA
>NZ_MSXW01000031.1 GCF_001945445.1 Pseudomonas sp. PA27(2017) | reverse complement strand
GTACCCTGGGCATCCTGATTCCGCCGTCGATCGTCATGGTGGTCTACGCCACCGCCACCGAAACCTCGGTGGGCAAGCTGTTCATGGCCGGTGTAGTGCCGGGGCTGCTGTTGGGCGTGTTCCTGATGATCACCATCTACATCATCGCCCGGGTCAAGAACATGCCGTCGCTGCCACGCGCGTCGATGGCCGAGATCCTCACCGCCGGGCGCAAGGCCGGCTGGGGCCTGCTGCTGATCGTGATCATCCTCGGCGGCATCTACTCGGGTATGTTCACGCCGACCGAAGCGGCAGCGGTGGCGGCGGTGTACGCGGCCTTCGTGGCGATCTTCATCTACAAGGACATGACCATCCGCGAGTGCCCGAAGGTGTTCGTCGAGGCCGGCAAGCTCAGCGTGGTGCTGATGTTCATCATCGCCAACGCCATGCTGTTCGCCCACGTGCTGACCACCGAGCAGATCCCGCAGTCGATCACCGCATGGGTCGTCGAGCAGGGCTTCAGCCCGATCGAGTTCCTGCTGGTGGTGAACATCGTGCTGCTGATCGCCGGGACCTTCATGGAGCCGTCGGCGATCATCCTGATCCTGGCGCCGATCCTCTTTCCGATCGCCATGCAGCTGGGCATCGACCCGATCCACCTGGGCATCATCATGGTGGTGAACATGGAGATCGGCCTGATCACCCCACCGACCGGTCTCAACCTGTTCGTCACCTCGGCGGTCACCGGCATGCCGCTGACCCGTGTGGTGCGCGCGGTTTCGCCGTGGCTGCTGGTGATGCTGGCATTCCTGATCCTGGTCACCTACGTGCCGTTCGTGTCGCTGGCATTGCCGAACTGGCTGGGTATGAACTGATAGCCTGCCCAGCGGCGGCTGCGCTCGCAGGCCGTTGAACAGGCTATGTCGCAAAAGAAAAAACAAGCCCGGCCACAGCGCCGGGCTTCCCGGTTCTATACCGTCGGCGGCGTGCGCAGCGTATCGAACAGCGGGGCGGCGGGCATCGGTCTGGCGAAGTGAAAGCCTTGCAGATAGCGCACATCACGTTGGGTCAGGTACTGAACCTGCTCCGCGCTTTCCACGCCCTCGGCGACCAGGTCCAGCTGCAGGCGGGTGGCCAGGTCGAGGATGTTGTCGAGCAGATGTCGGGACAGCGAGTGCGAATCGATCATCGAAATGAAGCTGCGGTCGATCTTCAGCACGTCGACGCGAAATTCGCGCAGGTAGGCCAGGCTCGAATGCCCGGTGCCGAAGTCGTCGATGGCGATGCGTACGCCCAACTGGCGCAATTCGGCGAACAGCCGTTCTGTGACCTCGGTAGGCGTGATCATCTGCCGCTCGGTGAGCTCGAGGATCAAGGTGATCTGCCCGGGCGCGAAGGCGGCCAGGAAGTCCCGGCATTCGTCGACCAGGTGCAGATCGCAGCATTGCGCAGCGGTGATGTTGATGCCGATATGAAAGCCCATGGGCAGGTGTTCGGCACGCCCGACGAAATCCTCGCGAACCTGGCACATCAACGCGCGGGTCATCGGCACGATCAGGCCCAGGCGCTCGGCCAGGGGAATGAACTGGTCGGGTGGCACCAGGCCTTCGGTCGGGTGCTGCCAGCGCATCAGGGTTTCGATGCCGTGCCAGTGGCCGGTCTGGGCATCCACCACGGGCTGGTAATAGGGGATGAACTCGTCGGCCTCCAGGGCGCGCTTGAGCGCCGTGCCGGGAGAGGTGGCGCGCAGGCCGAGCCGATAGCTGCCGGCGCCGGCCAGGCAACCGAGGATAATGAACAGCAGCCACTGCGGCTGATAGTGGTCCTGCATGTACTGCAGCGTGGCACCGGGCGCGTAGCCGGCGGCGACCCTGAAGGGATAGCGCGAGGAGGCTGCCTGGGTGGCGTATTCGAGCTCACCGCTGGGCGGTGTGGCGGTGACCCGGCCATCGGCGAAAATCCAGTTCTGGCCGACGGCGATCTGCAGCGACACTTCCTGGCCGTTGATCTGCAACAGGTTGATCAGGTGCTGCCCGTCGATACCGATCAATACGCCATGGTTACCCTCGGCCTTTCGGTAGACCAGTACGGCGCGGTCGGGCGTGACCGCGTTGCCGGCCATCAGACGCAGCTGGCCGCGAACGTAGCTGGCGGTATCTTCGTCCCGTTCATAGGCGCCCATCAGCGACGTGCAGTAGATCAGCCCGTCCGCTACCAGATTGACCGAGCGCGAGAACGGGCTGACGGCCACCTGGCTACGCAGCGTCTGCGCGACGCTCTCACAGGCTTGCCCGGCCAGTGGCAGCACCAGGCCGGCGGAGCGGGCTGCGTCGTCGAGCATGGCGTCGAGTTGTTTGCGGGCATCGGCTGCGCTTTTCACCGCGCGGCTTTGCAGCAGCGTCGCGGCTTGCCAGTACATGAGCGGTATGCCGAGTAGCAACGGCAACGCCGCGACCGCCAGCGAGGTGCTCAGGCGCCGGGCGCGCCCGCGGGTGCGCAGGGTGGAGAAGGGCATGGCGTTACGGGGTCCAGGATGGCTGTGCAGAGCTTAGCGAAAGTCGTCCGACAAGAATGCTCGCTGCGTCTCGCAATTGGCGCCAGGCAGCGGTGGTCGTAGAAGTTTGCGGGCGTTTGTGGCTTGGCAGCAGGAGCTGCGACCAAGGTCTAGCAGCGTTAAGACCATGGTCGAATGGTTGAGCAGGGGAGCGATGGTTACAAATGTCGCCATAGAAAAACAACATCAATAAAGCCGAGGTGATTCAATGAGTGCTGCGTCCCTGTATCCCGTGCGCCCTGAGGTGGCGGCCAATACGATGACCGACGAGGCCACCTACAAGGCCATGTACCAGCAGTCGGTGATCAACCCCGATGGCTTCTGGCGCGAACAGGCTCAGCGCCTCGACTGGATCAAGCCGTTCACCAAGGTCAAGCAGACGTCCTTCGACGACCACCACGTCGACATCAAATGGTTCGCCGACGGCACCCTCAACGTTTCCTACAACTGCCTGGACCGTCACCTGGAAGAGCGCGGCGATCAGATCGCGATCATCTGGGAAGGCGACGACCCGTCCGAGCACAAGGAAATCACCTACCGCCAGCTGCACGAGCAAGTGTGCAAGTTCGCCAACGCCCTGCGCGGCCAGGACGTGCACCGCGGCGACGTGGTGACCATCTACATGCCGATGATTCCCGAGGCCGTGGTCGCCATGCTGGCTTGCGCACGCATCGGCGCCATCCACTCCGTGGTGTTCGGCGGTTTCTCGCCCGAAGCCCTGGCTGGCCGCATCATCGACTGCAAGTCCAAGGTGGTGATCACCGCGGACGAAGGCCTGCGCGGCGGCAAGAAGATCCCGCTCAAGGCCAACGTCGACGACGCCCTGACCAACCCCGAGACGCGCAGCATCCAGAAGGTCATCGTGGTGCAGCGCACCGGCTCCGAGATCAAGTGGAACCAGCACCGCGACATCTGGTTCGAGGACCTGATGAAGGTCGCCGGCAGCGTCTGCGCGCCGAAGGAAATGGGTGCCGAGGAAGCGCTGTTCATCCTCTACACCTCCGGCTCCACCGGCAAGCCCAAGGGCGTGCTGCACACCACCGGCGGCTACCTGCTGTACGCCGCGCTGACCCATGAGCGGGTGTTCGACTACAAGCCGGGCGAAATCTACTGGTGCACCGCCGACGTCGGCTGGGTCACCGGCCACAGCTACATCGTCTACGGCCCGCTGGCCAACGGCGCGACCACGCTGCTGTTCGAAGGCATTCCCAACTACCCGGACGTGACCCGGGTGTCGAAGATCATCGACAAGCACAAGGTCAACATCCTCTACACCGCGCCGACCGCCATCCGCGCCATGATGGCCCAGGGCGAGGCGGCCGTGGCCGGTGCCGACGGCTCCAGCCTGCGCCTGCTCGGCTCGGTCGGTGAGCCGATCAACCCGGAAGCCTGGAACTGGTATTACGAGAAGGTCGGCCAGTCGCGCTGCCCGATCGTCGATACCTGGTGGCAGACCGAAACTGGCGGTTTCATGATCACGCCGCTGCCGGGCGCCACCGCGCTCAAGCCAGGCTCGGCGACCCGTCCGTTCTTCGGCGTGGTGCCGGCGCTGGTCGATAACCTGGGCAACCTGATCGAAGGCGCCGCCGAGGGCAACCTGGTGATCCTCGATTCCTGGCCGGGCCAGTCGCGTAGCCTGTACGGTGACCATGACCGTTTCGTCGACACCTACTTCAAGACCTTCAAGGGCATGTACTTCACCGGCGACGGTGCTCGCCGCGACGAAGACGGCTACTGGTGGATCACCGGTCGCGTCGATGACGTGCTCAACGTATCGGGCCATCGCATGGGTACCGCCGAAGTGGAAAGCGCCATGGTCGCTCACCCGAAGGTCGCCGAGGCGGCGGTGGTCGGCGTGCCGCACGACATCAAGGGGCAGGGCATCTACGTCTACGTGACCCTGAACCAGGGTCAGGAGCCGTCCGAGCAGCTGCGCCAGGAACTCAAGGCCTGGGTACGCAAGGAAATCGGCCCGATCGCCACCCCGGACGTGATCCAGTGGGCGCCAGGGCTGCCGAAGACCCGTTCGGGCAAGATCATGCGCCGCATTCTGCGCAAGATCGCTACCGCCGAGTACGACAGCCTCGGCGACATCTCCACCCTGGCCGACCCGGGCGTGGTGCAACACCTGATCGACACCCATAAGTCGATGCAGGCCGCCTGCGCCTGATCCGAGTCGTGCTTTGATGCGACGCCCCACACCGGTTGACCGGTGTGGGGCGTTCGTCTTTGTCCCGTGTGGATGACTCGGGCGACTGAACCGATTGGTCAGAATTGGCTGTTTTTTGTTCTGTCAAGATGGGCGGGCAGCTGCCCCCTGAGTTCTGTAATTAGTTGTCGCATCTGGGAAATATCGCCTGCCGCGCTATCGCTAGAATGCCGCACTTCCGTGCGCCGCCTGCAGCCCTGCGCTACGCTGGCGACGTCACCCTTCCATGGCCCGGCTTACCCGCCTTGCGGCCAGTGAAACCCCATCCCTGTCAGGAGTTTCCCCATGAAGAAGATCGCACTGCTCGGCGCGCTGGCACTATCCCTGCTGTCGCCGCTGACCATGGCCCAGGAGGCCAAGGCGCTGCGCATCGGTATCGAAGCGGCTTACCCGCCATTCGCCTACAAGACTCCCGACGGCAACATCACCGGCTTCGACTACGACATCGGCGTGGCCCTGTGTGAAGAAATGAAGGTCGAGTGCAAATGGATCGAGCAGGAGTTCGACGGCCTGATCCCGGCGCTGAAAGTACGCAAGTTCGACGCCGTGCTGTCGTCGATGTCGATCACCGAAGAGCGCAAGCGCGCCGTGGACTTCACCGGCAAGTACTACGCAACGCCTGCCAAGCTGGCGATGAAGAGCGGCGCGGTGATGAACGACGTGGCCACCGACCTCAAGGGCAAGAAGATCGGCGTGCAGCGCTCCTCCGTGTATGACCGCTACGCTACCGACGTCTTCGCGCCGGCCGGTGCCGAGATCGTGCGCTACAGCTCGCAGAACGAAGTGTTCCTGGACCTGAGCGCCGGCCGCCTGGATGGCACCATCGCCGACTCGGTGAACATCGAAGACGGCTTCCTGAAAACCGACGCCGGCAAGGGCTTCGCCTTCGTGGGCCCGGACTTCACCGAAGAGAAGTACTTCGGCGAAGGCCAGGGCATCGCCGTGCGCAAGGGCGACAAGGCGCTGGCCGAGAAGATCAGCGCCGCGATCCTGGCGATCCGCGCCAACGGCAAGTACAAGGCCATTCAGGACAAGTACTTCAGCTTCGACGTCTACGGCAAGTAAGGCGTTCTTCAGCAAAAGTGGCACACGCCGACGCTCGGCGCGTGCCACTTTTGCGTTGCATTTCCGGCGCCTGCGGGCGCACGCATGAGGTAAGCGGATGCTCAACGGCTACGGCTCGTCCATTATCGAGGGCGCCTGGCTCACCCTGATTCTGGCCTTGACCTCGATGGCGGTGGCGATCGTGCTCGGCCTGATCGGCGCCGCGTTTCGGCTGTCGCCGGTGCGCTGGCTGGCGGTGCTGGGGGAAACCTATTCGACGGTGATCCGCGGCATTCCCGACCTGGTATTGATCCTGTTGATCTTCTACGGCGGCCAGGACATGGTGAACCGGATCGCACCGATGCTCGGCTATGACGACTACATCGACATCAACCCCTTCGTCGCCGGCGTGTTCACCATGGGCTTCATCTTCGGGGCCTATCTGTCCGAGACCTTCCGCGGCGCCTTCATGGCCATCCCCAAGGGCCAGGCGGAGGCGGGCGCAGCGTACGGCATGAGCGGCTTTCAGGTGTTCATGCGCATTCTGGTGCCGCAGATGATCCGCTTCGCCATTCCGGGCTTCACCAACAACTGGCTGGTGCTCACCAAGGCCACCGCGCTGATTTCGGTGGTCGGCCTGCAGGACATGATGTTCAAGGCCAAGAGCGCCGCCGACGCCACTCGCGAGCCGTTCACCTTCTACCTGGCGGTGGCCGGTCTGTACCTGCTGATCACCAGCGTCTCGCTGCTGGCCCTGCGTTATCTGGAAAAACGCTACTCGGTCGGCACCAAGGTTGCCGAACTGTGAGGGCCGCACGATGATCTTCGATTACACCGTCATCTGGGACAGCCTGCCGCTGTATTTCGGCGGCGTACTGGTGACCCTCAAGCTGCTGGCCATCGCGCTGTTCTTCGGCCTGCTGCTGGCCATTCCCCTGGCGCTGATGCGCACCTCACGCTCGCCGTGGGTCAACGGGCCGGCCTGGCTTTACACCTACGTGATTCGTGGCACGCCGATGCTGGTGCAGCTGTTTCTGGTCTATTACGGCCTCGCCCAGTTCGAGGCAGTGCGCGAGAGCGTGCTGTGGCCGTACCTGTCCAACGCCACCTTCTGCGCCTGCGTGGCGTTCGCCATCAATACCAGCGCCTACAGCGCCGAGATTCTCGCCGGCAGCCTGAAAGCCACGCCCCACGGCGAGATCGAGGCGGCCAAGGCCATGGGCATGTCGCGGGCCAAGTTGTACCGCCGCATCCTCCTGCCGTCGGCGTTACGCCGCGCACTGCCGCAGTACAGCAACGAAGTGATCATGATGCTGCACACCACCAGCCTGGCGTCGATCGTCACCCTGATCGACATCACCGGCGCGGCGCGCACCGTCAGCTCCCAGTACTACCTGCCGTTCGAGGCATTCATCACCGCCGGCCTGTTCTATCTGTGCCTGACCTTCGTCCTGGTGCGCCTGTTCAAACTGGCCGAGCGTCGCTGGCTGGCCTATCTGGCGCCGCGGCGTTCCTGAGCCCTCGGACTTCTGAAAGAGTGAAAAGCATGTACAAGCTCGAAGTGACGGACCTGCACAAGCGCTACGGCAGCCACGAGGTGCTCAAGGGCGTGTCGCTGGCGGCCAAAGCCGGTGACGTGATCAGCATCATCGGCTCCAGTGGTTCGGGCAAGAGCACCTTCCTGCGCTGCATCAACCTGCTCGAGCAGCCCCACGCCGGGCAGATCCTGCTCAACGGCGAGGCGCTCGAACTGGTGCCCGGCAAGGACGGCGCCCTGCGCGCCGCCAATGACAAACAGCTACAGCGCCTGCGCTCGCGGCTTTCCATGGTGTTTCAGCACTTCAACCTGTGGTCGCACATGAACGTGCTGGAAAACGTCATGGAAGCGCCGGTGCACGTGTTGGGCATGGGCAAGGCCGAGGCCCGCGACAAGGCCGAGCACTACCTGCAGAAGGTCGGCGTGGCCCATCGCAAGACCGCCTATCCCGCCCATATGAGTGGCGGCGAGCAGCAGCGTGTGGCGATCGCCCGGGCCCTGGCCATGGAGCCGGAAGTGATGCTGTTCGACGAACCGACTTCGGCGCTGGACCCCGAGCTGGTCGGCGACGTGCTCAAGGTAATGCGCGACCTGGCCGATGAAGGGCGTACCATGGTGGTGGTCACCCACGAGATGGGCTTTGCCCGCGAAGTGTCCAATCAACTGCTGTTCCTGCATCAGGGCCTGGTGGAGGAGCGTGGCGACCCGCGCGAGGTGCTGGCCAATCCGCAGTCTCAACGGCTGCAACAGTTCCTCAGCGGCAGCCTTAAATAGTTGGCGTTATCATTCCCGACCTATCACTGCCTTCAGAGCCCAACCTGCCCATCATGACTGCCCCCCGAATCGGCTTCCTGCTTTGGCCCTCCACCAAGCCCCTGACCCTGGCGCTGGCGGAAGAGGCCTTGAGCGTCGCCCAGCGCGTCCATCCGGAGGTGGTCTACGAGGTTTCGTTCCTGCAGGCTGAGGCGCCCAGTGACGGTGCCTGGCGCCTGCCAGGCAATTCCTGGACGGCAGGCCTGGAAGGTTATCGCAAGCTGTTCCTGCTCGCCGACGAGCCGCCGGCCAGCGTGGCGCCGGCGCTGGCCACCGCGCTCAAGCAGGTGGCGCGCAACGGCTGTTGCCTCGGCGCGGTAGCGGCGGGCGTTTACCCGTTGGCGCAACTGGGGCTGCTCGATGGTTATCGGGCATCCGTGCACTGGCGGTGGCAGGACGACTTCGCCGAGCGTTTCCCCAAGGTCATCGCTACCAGCCACCTGTTCGACTGGGACCGTGACCGCCTCACAGCCTGTGGCGGCATGGCGGTGATGGACATGCTGCTGGCCCTGTTGGCCCGTGACCACGGTGCCGAGCTGGCCGGTGCGGTGTCGGAGGAGCTGGTGGTCGAGCGCATCCGCGAGGGTGGCGAGCGCCAGCGCATTCCGCTGCAAAATCGCCTCGGCTCCAGCCACCCCAAGCTGACCCAGGCGGTACTGCTGATGGAAGCCAACATCGAGGAGCCGCTGACCACCGACGAAATCGCCCAGCACGTGTGCGTCTCGCGCCGCCAGCTGGAGCGCATCTTCAAGCAGTACCTGAACCGCGTGCCCAGCCAGTATTACCTGGAGCTGCGCCTTAACAAGGCGCGCCAGTTGCTGATGCAGACCAGCAAATCGATCATCCAGATCGGCCTGTCCTGCGGTTTCTCCTCGGGGCCGCATTTCTCCAGCGCCTACCGCAACTTCTTTGGCGCCACGCCGCGTGAAGATCGCAATCAGCGACGTAGCAACAGCCCCTTCGAACTGACTTCGGCGCCTGCCGAGCGCGGCTAGACGAGTGCCGTGACGGTCACCTCACCACGGTGAGGTGAGGCATCTACCATTAGCGGGCATGGATTGGGCGTCCCCGCCCGCTTCCGCAGGGTGCGTAGCCAATACTTCTCTCGCGCAGCATGGCGATTACCACGCCTTTGGAAGAGTTGCTTATCGCCTTTCGGGCTGATCGCGCGTTACTAGCTTAGGTGGCGTTCCAGCAGGTTCGCTGCAACTTCAAGCGCACGGCGGCAGCACCATGATCGGCAGGGAGATGAACGCCACGGCGATGGCGGCAATCAGGTGCCCGCCCGCCGAGACGCTGGCCACGAAACGCTCGCGCTCGTTGCAGCCGGGGCGTTTGGCAGCCCGGAGAAACAGCCGTGCCAGTGCCAGCAGCAGACCTGTGGCCAGCAACGAGAGCAGCGCCAGTGCCAGGTTCAGCCAGGTCCACGGGCCGTCTTCCAGAGGCGGCGGCGCCACCGAACAGCCGACGCCCTGGCCGCCATACAGGGCCACGAACCATAGGCTCCAGATGCTCAGCCCGCTGGCGACGTGGATCGGGTTGTAGAGCGAACGCAGGCTTTGCATCAGGCGCCTCCGAAAGCAGGTGGGAACAGGGCGATGGCAAAGTAGCTGACCCACAGCACGCCGAGGTTGTAGCCCCACAGCTGGGCGACCACCAGCGGTTCGTAGGGCGACTCGCCGCCCACGTAACCGATGCGTACGCGCAGCGCCTGCAGGACACTGAGGGTGCTGGCGAGCAGGGCATGGCCGAGGCTGTAGGCGAGCATCACGAAGATCACCGCATCATGGGCGCGCACAGTCGGCTCCAGTGATTCGCTGAGCAAGGCGACCAGCAACAGAGCGCTCTGAATCAGGCCGGCCACGGCCAGGCCGACCTGGCAAGCGAACAAGCCGCGGGCATCGCCGCGGCGCAGTCGTGCCAGCACCCGCCGATGCCAGGGCGTAGCCAGGCTCAGCAGCAGGGCGGCAGCCAGCAGTAGCCAGTGGTTGAACACGGGCGCATCGGGCACCAGCCAGTTTGGCGCTACCGTCCACAGGTAGAACCAGCCGAACAGCAGCGACAGGTACAGCGCACCGTTGGACAGCAGCGTCACGCCCATGCCCCACAGGCCCGGCCCATCGCAGGTACGCGAATGCAGCGGCGGCTCGCCGGGCTGGGTCTGGGCATCCGGTGCGGCCTTGGGGTGGGCGCCGTTCTCCCAGCTCCAGCGCAGCAGCACCCCGATCGACGCGAAGCAGGCGATCAGCGCCAGCAGGTAGGTCTTGGCCAGCAGGCTCAGGCACAGCACGGCGATGAAGCAGGCAGCGATGAACGGCAGCCAGCTGTTGCCGGGCAGGTGGATGATCTCCCGTACCTTGCCGGTCAGCGGGTCGACGCCCCAGGTTTCGCGGCGGCCGTGGTCGATCACCGTCAGCGCATGTTCGCCGCGGGCCATGCTTTCGCTCAGATCCGGGTCGCGCCACAGCGGATGGCGGTCCGTGACCTTGGCCAGGCTGACGAAGTTGTACGGGTTGGGTGGCAGGGCAGTGGCCCATTCCAGGGTATCGGCCTGCCAGGGATTGTTGCCCGCAGGTTTGCCGTAGCGATAGTGCAGCACCAGATCGAGCAGCAGGGTGGCGATGCCGATCACCATGATGAAGCTGCCGATCGACGAGATCAGGTTGGGCATGTCCCAGCCCAGGCCGCTCTCGTAGGTGTACACCCGCCGTGGCATGCCCAGGAGGCCGGTCCAGTGCATGATCAGGAAGGTCATGTTGAAGCCGATGAACACCAGCCAGAAGCCCCACTTGCCCAGACGCTCGGAGGCCATGCGCCCGGAGAAGTGCGGCAGCCAGTAGTACAGCCCGGCGATCAGCGGAAACAGCATGCCGCCGATCAGCACGTAGTGGAAATGGGCGACCACGAAGTGGGTGTCGTGCACCTGCCAGTCGAACGGCACCAGCGCCAGCATCACCCCGGTCAGCCCGCCGCACACGAAGATGATCAGAAAGCCCACCAGCCACAGCATCGGCACGTTGTAGCGCGGTTTGCCGAGCCACAGCGTAGCGATCCACGAGAACACCTGGATCGCGGTGGGAATCGCCACCAGCATGCTCGCCGCCGAGAAGAACGCCTGGGCCAGTTGCGGAATGCCCACCGTGAACATGTGGTGTACCCACAGGCCGAAGCTGATGAAGCCGGTGCTCAGCACGCCCAGCACCACAGCGCGGTAGCCCACCAGCGGGCGGCCGCAGAACACCGGCAGCAGGGTGGAGACGATGCCAGCCGCTGGCAGGAAGATGATGTACACCTCGGGGTGGCCGAACAGCCAGAACAGGTGCTGCCACAGCAGCGGATCGCCGCCGCGCGCCACTTCGAAGAACGGCAGGCCGGCGGCGCGCTCCAGTTCCAGCAGGATGCTGCCCAGGATCAGGGGCGGAAAGCCGATGACGATCATCATCGCCATGGTCAGGATGTACCAGGCATAGATCGGCATCCTGTTCAGCGCCATGCCCTCGGCGCGGGTGCGCAGGATCGACACCACCAGCTCGACCCCGGCCGACACCGCGGAAATCTCCACGAAGGTGATGCCCAGGAGCCAGAAGTCGGCGTTGATGCCTGGCGAATGCGCAGCGCTGGACAGCGGCGTGTACATGAACCAACCGGCATTGGGCGCCACACCGAACAGCAGGCTGGAACAGATGATCAGTCCGCCGAACAGGTAGCACCAATAGCCCAGCGCCGACAGACGCGGGAACACCAGATCCCGGGCACCGAGCATCTTGGGCAGCAGGTACACCGCCAGGCCTTCCATCATCGGCACGGCGAACAGGAACATCATCACCGTGCCGTGCATGGTGAATACCTGGTTGTACATCTCCGGGCCCATGAACGCGTTGCCCGGCAGTGCCAGTTGGGTGCGGATCAGCATCGCCAGCAGCAGGCCGAAGATGAAGAAACCGAGGCCGGTGACCATGAAGCGCAAGCCCAGGGTCGTATGGTTGACGATGGTCAGCGCTCGCCAGCCGCGCGGGTTGCCCCACACCTCGTTGAACTGGTCGTGCAGAGCATCGGCGTCGGCCGTTTCGCGGCACTGGGTTTCGCGGTTATCGCGCTGGTTCTCGTCGCTTGCGCTCATGGTTCGAGGCCCTCCAGCCAGGTGGCGATGGCCTGCAGGTGCTCGGCATCGAGGTCGTCGGTCAGCGGCATGCCGGTACCCGGTTTCAAGCGGCCGTGCTCGCGTATCCAGGTCAGCGTGGCGCCGGGCTCGTTGGGCAGCAGGCCGGCGCCGAGGTGGCGGCGGCTGGCCAGGTCGGTGAGATCCGGGCCACGGTTACCGGCACTGACGCCGGCCACTCGGTGGCACATCCCGCAGTGAGCGAGAAAGGTGTCGGCGGCCGGGCCTTGCGCGGCTTGGATTTGCGGCTCGCGGCGCGCATCGAGCCATGCCGCGAGGTCCTCTTCGCTGTGGGCCTGCACGTCGAGCACCATATGGCTGTGCTGTGTGCCGCAGAACTCCGTGCACTGGCCGCGAAAGGTACCCGGCTTGTCGGCCTGCAGGCGGATGTGGTTCTCGCGACCGGGGATCATGTCGATCTTGCCGCCCAGGCGCGGCACCCAGAAGGCGTGGATCACGTCGGCGCTGCTCACGGAGATATCGACAGGGCGCCCGGCCGGTAGGTGCAACTGATTGGCGGTCACCACGCCGCTGTCCGGGTAGCGTACCTCCCACCACCACTGATGGCCGATCACCTCGATCTGCAGCGGTCGTTCGCCGAGTAGCGGCAGCTGCATCATGCGCTGGCCCACCGGGATGCCGAATGCCAGCAGCAGGACGATGGTGACCGAGGGTAGCAGGATGCCGCCACCGATCAGCCACCGCCGCTGGATGCGCCGGGTCTCATCCGCCGAATACTCGCGTGGCTTGCGCCACAGGGCGTAGATCCAGATGGCGCTGACCACCACCAACACCAGCGTGAAGAAGCCGCACATGGCCCACCACAACAGGGCGATATCGCGCGCCACCGGGCCGGCCGGGGCCAGAATCGATTGGTCACCACTGCACGCGGAGATAATCGGAACTGCTGAGGCCAGTGCGGTCAACTTGATTAGGGTCGGGTATCCGTGACCTTCTTTCCAACCGACAGGGAGGCCGACATGGCTGAGCAACAAGAATCCATCATCAGTCGCGCCGCCATCGCCGGGCACCCGCTGCACCCGATGATGATCCACTTCCCGGTGGCCGCGCTGCTGGGCCTGGTGGCTACCGATTTCGCCTACTTCTGGACCACCGACCCATTCTGGGCGCGTGCCAGCCTGTGGCTGGCCGGCGTTGGTGCAGCCGGCGGCTGGATTGCCAGCATCGCCGGAATGATCGACCTGCTGACCGTACGGCGCATCCGCCAGAAGATCAGCGCCTGGTGCCACGCCATCATCGCCGTGATGATGCTGTCCCTGGCGTCGCTGAACTGGATGCTGCGCTACCGCCACGGCGAGGATGGTTTCGAGATCTGGGCGTTCTACCTGTCGTTGTTCACTGCCGGGCTGATCGCCATCGCCGCGTACCTGGGTGGGCGCCTGGTCTATGAGCATGCCGTGGGTGTCGACGTCGAGTAGGTCTGGCTGAGGCCCGCCTGCATTCATGGGTGGGTAGCTCCTGGTTCAGAAAGGTTTGGCGAGCACCAGCCACAGCGTGGCGGCAATCATGCCGAAGGTGATGCCGCCCAATGCCGCGCAGGCGACGGTCAGGGCAGGGCGGGGCTGACGTTCGCACTGCAGGATCAGCAGGCCGCACAGCGCATGGCAGATGACCATGACCGCCACGGCGGTGAGCTTGGCCACCAGCCAGATGCCAAAGGTGCCATCGCGCAGGAACAGCGCGGTGCCACTGCCGATGGCAATCAGTGCAGCCGGCGTGGCGATCAGGGTGAAGATCGTGCGGTTGATCTCGGGGTGGCCCGGGCGCTCCGTGCTCTGGGCGCTGCGACAACTGGCAGCGATCATCGCGGGCAGGTACAGCAGGGTGCCGCACCAGGCGATCAGCGCGGTGAAATGCAGCAGTTTCAGCAGTGGCATCGGCGCCCTCCATTGCCAGTCGTCCTGAGGTCTGCCTGTGTGACCCAGGCGCGGGAAACCCGGTTCGACCTTTCCGCCGGGCGTGCGTAGCGGTTGTCGGGGCGCTCGGCAAATCGCTGTGAGGCCCGTCGGCTGTGGCCTGCTGCAAAACTCGCCAGCATCGCGAGGTGCTTTTGCAGCTACGCGGGTAAGCCCGGTTGTGTCACTGAATGTGTGGACGATGTTGTCCGACCCGACAGGGTGCGACCCGGGGAACGGCGCGGCGCCGGGGCAGGCGTGATAAACTCGGCGTCACTGCGCAGCCCTCTGAGCTGCCTTCTGTCGCATTGGCGGCAGCCACTTCCAGCTGGCCACGAGGCCGGGAGATCGGAACGATGCACACGACGCAGTTGGTCGATCCCTTTGGCCGACGCATTACCTATCTGCGACTCTCGGTGACCGATCGCTGCGACTTCCGCTGCACCTACTGCATGAGCGAAGACATGGTGTTCGCGCCGCGCTCGCAGATCCTCAGCCTCGAAGAGCTGTACAACGTCGCCGACGCGTTCATCGGGCTGGGCGTCAAACGCATCCGCATCACCGGCGGCGAGCCGCTGGTGCGCAAGAACCTTTTGAGCCTGTTGCGCCGCCTGGGCGAGCGCCCCGAGCTCGAGGATCTGTCGATCACCACCAACGGCTCGCAGCTTTCGCACATGGCCAACGACCTGCGCGCTGCGGGCGTCACCCGGTTGAACGTCAGCCTCGATTCGCTGCAGCGCGAGCGCTTTGCCGCCTTCACCCGCCGCGACATGCTCGACCAGGTGTTGGCTGGCATCGACGCGGCAGCAGCAGCGGGCTTCAAGCGCATCAAGCTCAACAGCGTGGTGCAAACCGGGCGCAACGACGACGAGGTGCTGGGCCTGGTCGAATACGCCATGGCCCGCGGCCTGGACATCAGCTTCATCGAAGAGATGCCGCTGGGTAGCGTGGTCAGCCATCAGCGCGAACAGACCTTCTGCTCCAGCGAAGTGGTGCGCGAACGCATCGAAACGCGTCATGCGCTGGTGCGCAGCAGCCATGTCACTGGAGGGCCGTCACGCTATTGGCAGGTCGGCGGCAGCGACACCCGCGTGGGGTTCATCTCGCCGCACAGCAACAACTTCTGCGGCGACTGCAACCGCGTGCGCGTCACCGCCGAAGGCAAGCTGGTGCTTTGCCTGGGCCACGACAACGCCCTGGATCTGCGCGGCTTGATGCGCGCCCATCCCGGCGACAGCGAGCGTCTGCGCGAGGCCCTGGTCGGTGCGCTGCAGCTCAAGCCCGAGCGCCACCACTTCGAAACCGACGAGCAGGTGCAGGTTATACGCTTCATGAGCATGACCGGCGGCTGAGCCGTTTCGCTTTCTTCGCCTTTTCGTCATCCAGACGAGCGGTTCGCGCCCAGGCGGCCCGGGCCTTTGCCCATGGCCGATTGAGCGCCGCCTGACCGACCCGCCAGAATTTGCCCTGAACCTCCGCAACAGGCGCTCACTCCACTTAAGGGAGCGGCCCATAAGGGCTTTTTTCTGAAGCGACGAGGAGATTCAAAGTGGATAACAAAGACGTTATTTCGGTACTGAATGACCTGATCGAAACCAGCAAAGACGGCGAGAAAGGCTTCAGCGAGTGTGCCGAAGACGTGAAAGAGCCGCGCCTCAAAACTTTCTTCGTTCAGCGTTCGCAGGACTGTGCCAGCGCAGCCGCCGAGCTGCAGCAACTGGTCCGTGGCCTGGGCGGCGACCCGGAAACCAGCTCCAGCGTTTCCGGTGCTCTGCACCGCGGCTGGGTGGACCTCAAATCGCTGCTGACCGGCAAGAGCGAAGAGGCCATCCTCAACGAGTGCGAGCGCGGTGAAGACGTTGCCCTGAAGGCCTATCGTGAAGCCCTGCAGAAAGACCTGCCGAGCAACGTCCGCGTCGTGCTCGAGAAGCAACTGCAAGGCGTGCAGCGCAACCATGATCAGGTCAAGGCACTGCGCGATTCCGCGCGCGCCAGCTGATCGGCGCTGAGTTGGAAAGAGGATGCCTGCGGGCATCCTTTTTTTGTGCCTGCAATTCGTTTGTGTCGCCTGCGGCGATGCCACCTTGGCAGGTCTGTGCAAGCCCAGTTAGATCGGCGCAGCTGACGGCGTGAATGGATTCGAATCGTCCATCGATAATGGTTCTTAATGACGTTGTGTGGCGCCTTTGTTACCCTATGTTTCTGTTTTTGCCGCCGACGCCCGCCGTCCGTTCATCCGCGCAGTAAAAGGCTCGATCCCTCCATGACCATCCCCGCGCTTCTCGTCCGTCTCACGGCCGCCCTGTGCCTGCTGTGCAGCGCTGTTGCCCAGGCCACCGACTATCCGTTAACCGTCACGGACCTGGCGGGTCGCCAGGTGACCATAGAGCACGAGCCCAAGCGCATCGTCCTGCAGGATGGGCGCGATCTGTTCGGCCTGGCGCTGCTGGATCGCGAAGACCCGTTCGCACGCATCACGGTGTGGAACAACATCATCAAGCGTTCCGATCCGAACACCTGGCAGGTCTTTCAGAAACGCTGGCCGCAGAGCGCCGGGCGGGCTGTCGACATGCAGTTCGGTGATGAGGGCGACATGAACCTCGAAGCCGTGGTCGCCGGCAAACCCGACCTGCTGGTGTTCCAGTTGCGCGCGCGCAAATCCCTAGAAGGCGCAGGCGTCGAGCGCAAGCTGGCGGCGCTGAAGATTCCGGCGATCTACGTCGACAGCGATCTGGATCCGGTACCCAACGGCCAGCAGAGCGTGGCCCTGCTGGGCAAGGTGCTCAACCGCGAGGCCCGCGCCAGCGAGTACCTGGATTTCTACAAGGCGCGCCTGGCGAAGGTCGATAAACTGATCGCCGAACAGGGCAAGCGCCCGCTGGTGTTCGTCGAGGCCAAGGCCGGGCAGGGTGGCGCCAGTAGTTGCTGCTTCACCCACGGTGACGTGTACTGGGGCAAGCTGATACAGGCGGCCGGTGGCGATAACCTCGGCAGCCAGCTGTTGCCTGGCGTGACCGGCGACGTCACCCTGGAGACGGTGATCAGCAAGAAGCCCGACGTCTACGTGATGAGCGGCACCCAGTTCTCGGGCAGCGCCTCGATTTCGCCACCCTTCGGTTTTGGCCCGACGGTGCAGCAGGCGGCGATCGACAAAGCCATGAAACAACTGCTGCAGCGCCCCGGCATGC
Organism: Pseudomonas sp. PA27(2017); assembly: GCF_001945445.1. Lineage (GTDB taxonomy): Bacteria > Pseudomonadota > Gammaproteobacteria > Pseudomonadales > Pseudomonadaceae > Aquipseudomonas. The sequence goes on along the minus strand of NZ_MSXW01000031.1, from coordinate 12,965 downwards.
AGCAATTGAGCGCGGTACAGCACGGCCGCGTGTATGGCGTGTACCACCAGTTCTATGCCAGCGCCTGGAACATCCTGGCGGTCGAGTACCTGGCCCAGGCCTTCTATCCGCAAGCCGCTGCCGGCCTGGATCACGCCGCCAGCACTCGAGCACTGCTGAGCATGACCGGCCTTGGCGAGGTGCCCGCGATTCTGTTCGGCCAGGCGCCGGCCGGTGAGTGACCCGGCGGCCGCTGCGGCGCCGGTCGATGCCGGCTATCAACAGCGCTACGCCCGCGCGGTCTGGCAGCGCAGCCTGCTGCTGGTCGGCCTGTTGCTGGTGGCGCTGATCGCCTTCGTTGCGGATCTCGTTGTCGGCTCCGGCACCCTGAGCTTCGCCGATGCGCTGCAAGGCCTGTTCATGCCGGATCAGGTGGACGACTCGACGCGGGTCATCCTCTGGGAGCTGCGCATGCCGATGACGCTGATGGCGGTGCTGGCCGGCACTTGCCTGGCGCTGGCCGGGCTGATCATGCAGACGGTGCTCGACAATCCGCTGGCCGAGCCCTTCACCCTCGGTATTTCCTCGGCGGCGGGCTTCGGCGCGGCGCTGGCGCTGACCTTCAACCTGTCCCTGGCGCAGTGGTTGCCAGGCTTCGGTGCGGAAATGCTGGTGACCGCCAACGCGTTTCTGTTCTCGCTGCTCACCGTCGGCGTGATCCTGTTGCTGACCCGCGGGCAGATCGGCCTGCAGGCCATCACCCTGTTGGGCATCGCCGTACATTTCGTGTTCAGTTCGTTGCTGGGGCTCGTGCAGTACGTGTCCAGCGTCGACCAGCTGCAGAGCATCGTGTTCTGGCTGATGGGTTCGCTGTTGCACGTGACCTGGACCAAGGTCGCGCTGTGCACCGCCATCGCCCTGGTGGCGGTGCCGCTGGTGCTGATGCAGGCCTGGGCGCTGACCGCGCTGCGCAGTTTTGGCGAGCAGGCGGTGGTGTTCGGCATTCGCGTCAAGCGCGTGCGCACCAGCATGCTGGTGCTGGCCGCGCTGCTCGCCGGGGCGGTGACTTCGGTGGTCGGCATCATCGGTTTCGTCGGTCTGGTGGCGCCCCACGTGGCGCGCCTGCTGGTCGGCGAGGATCAGCGTTTCACCATCGGCGTGACCCTGGCCTGCGGGGTCATCTTCGTCACCCTGGCGTCGCTGGCCAGCAAGCTGATCGTGCCGGGCGCCGTGCTGCCCATCGGCATGGTCACTTCGCTGATCGGCCTGCCGTTCTTCGTCATCTTGATCCTGCGCGACCGGAGGCTGACGTCCCGATGAGTTTCGTCACCGAGGATTATCGCGTGTCCATCGGCGGCCGGCCGATCATCCGCGACTTCGCCGTGCGTGCCGAAGCGGGCCGCACCCTGGCACTGCTAGGCGCCAATGGCGCGGGTAAGTCGACGTTCATGAAGGGGCTATGTGGGCTGCTGCGTGCCGAAGGTTCGGCGACCATCGACGGCACCCAGCTACTCGGCCTGGAGCCGGCGCTGCGCGCGAGGCTGATCGGCTATGTGGCTCAGGACATGGCCCACCTCGACGTGCGCCTGTCGACCTACGAATTGCTCCTGCTGGCACAGCATGGCGGCGCGCGGGGCTGGTCGACCCAGCGCGACAGCCAGCGGCGCGCCAGTGAAGTGCTCGACCTGCTGGGCCTGCAACGCTTCGCCGAAAAGCAGCCGGGGCAACTGTCCGGCGGTGAGCGACAGATGATTTCCCTCGCCCTGGCGCTGGTGCGCAGCCCACGCCTGCTGTTGCTCGATGAGCCGACCTCGGCGCTGGACCTGGCCAACCAGTTGCACATGCTCGAGGCAGTCAGCGCCTACACGCGGCGCGAGAACATCGTCACCCTGGCGATTTTCCACGACATGAACCTGGCCAGCCGCTATGCCGACGACGCGCTGATGATCGACCGGGGCAGCGTGCACGGCTGCGGCACCACCGACGAGATGCTCACCCCCGAGCACCTGGCCGCCGTGTATGGCGTAGATTGCCGAACCCTGAGCGTGGACGGTGGTGCCTACACCGCGATCTATCCGGTATCGGTAATTGGTTCCCGGAACTAAAGCGCCGCCCGACGGAAACTAGCCTGCCGGCGCTGCTGCAAGGCCAGGTGAATACAGTGATCGCGGATGCACCACCAATCATGTGGGAGCGCCGACCTCGGCGCGAATCGATGGCGGCCTTACTGCAATATTGGCGTCGTACACCCAATTCGCCGCGGGTCGCGGCTCCCACGATGCGATTGTGCCCATCCCTGGGGGCACTCTGATTCGCGTCCGCAAGCAGGCACCTATAGGGTCCCCATCAGCCATCGCGGCGATGCACGCTGTTCCCCGCAGCAAAGGTCTCCCTGATCACCCGGTCATCTCCCAGGGTAATCAACGCGAACAACCGTTCGGCCAGGTTGCCGCTCTGCTTGAGGCGGTAGTCGATCAGCGGCGTGGCCTGGTAGTCGAGCACCACGAAGTCCGCGTCCTTGCCGGCTGCGAAGTTGCCGATGCGCTCGTCCAGATGCAGCGCCCGGGCGCTGCCCAGGGTCGCCAGGTATAGCGACTTGAACGGGTCGAGCTTCTGGCCCTGCAACTGCATGATCTTGTAAGCCTCACTGAGCGAGCGTAGTTGCGAGAAGCTGGTACCGGCGCCGATGTCGGTACCCAGGCCGACGCGGACCTTGTGCTGCTCCATGCGCTTGAGGTCGAACAGGCCGCTGCCGAGAAACAGGTTGGAGGTCGGGCAGAAGGCCACCGCCGACCCGGTCTCTGCCAGGCGCTGGCATTCGGCGTCGCACAGGTGTACGGCGTGGGCGAACACCGAGCGTGGGCCGGTGAGCTGGTGCTTGTCGTAGACGTCCAGGTAGCCGCCGTTGTCCGGGAACAGCTCCTTGACCCACTCGATCTCCTGGCGGTTTTCCGACAGGTGCGTGTGCAGGTACAGGTCCGGGTATTCGCCCAGCAGGCGCCCGGCCATGGCCAGTTGCTCCGGCGTGCTGGTCGGCGCGAAACGCGGCGTCACCGCATAGTGCAGGCGGCCCTTGCCGTGCCAGCGCTCGATCAGTTCACGGCTGTCGGCGTAGCCGGATTGCACCGTATCGGTTAGCGCCTCGGGGGCGTTACGGTCCATCAGCACCTTGCCGGCGATCATGCGCAGGTCCAGTGCGCTGGCCACCTCGAAGAGGGCGTCCACCGACTGCTTGTGCACGCTGCCGAACACCAGCGCGGTGGTGGTGCCGTTGCGCAGCAGTTCCTTGACGAACACCTCGGCCACTTCGCGGGCATGGGCCTTGTTGGCGAAACGCATCTCGGTCGGGAAGGTGTAGGTGTTCAACCAGTCGAGCAGTTGCTCGCCGTAGGCGCCGATCATGCCGGTCTGCGGGAAATGGATGTGGGTGTCGATGAAGCCCGGGGTGATCAGTGCGTTCTCGTAATGGCTCAGGGCGACGCCGGCCAAACGCGGCAGCAGGTCCTCCGCCGGGCCCACGTCGCGAACCTTGCCATCCTCGACCAGCAGGATGCCGTCCTCGAAATAGGCGTGGGACGCCTCGATACCGACCTCGGCCGGATCGGCGAGGCTGTGCAGGATGGCGCCGCGGTAGGCGTGAAGCGTAGTGGACATGGGGCCTCGATACAGATCCGATAGAGCGGTGCAGGGCGGTCGCGGGCGGCGCCGCCGCAGGCGTGCGCGCATCGATGCGACGCGCGCACCGCGTTGAGCGGAGATTTTGCGGGACAAGGACGGTGGCGACAACCTCGTCCGAGGCGAATGTTGACCTGGCGGTCAGGTGGCGGTGCGCGGCGCTGCGTCGTCGAGTTCGTGCTCTATCGTGTCGGCCCTGAGGGTTTCCGGCATGCCCAGCAGCAGGAGCACGGCGCAGCCAGCCACGGCCGCCAGCACCAGGAAGGCGCTGTCGTAGCCGCTGGCCTCGGCGACATAACCGGCCAGGCCGTTGCTCAGCGCCGCGCCGATGCCGAACACCAGGCTCACGCTGGCCAGGCTGACGTTGAAATGGCCGCTGCCGTGGGTCAGGTCGCGCACCATCAGCGGGATCAAGGCGCCGAACAGGCCAGCGCCGATGCCGTCGAGCAATTGCACCGATACCAGCCAGACCGGGTCGTCGCTCAGCGTGTACAGCACGCCGCGGATCGGCAGGATCAGAAAGCCGGCCAGCAGCAGCGGCTTGCGCCCCCAGCGATCGGCGCGGGCACCGACCAGCATGGCCGCCGGAATCATCACCAGTTGGGCGGCGACGATACAGGCCGAGATCAGCGTGGTCGCCAGCTCCGGATTGGCCAGCGCGAGTTTCTGCCCCACCAGCGGCAACATCGCGGCGTTGGCCAGGTGAAACAGCGCGCAGCACAGCGCCAGCAGCACCAGCGGCGGCTGGGTGAGCAGCTGGCGCAGCGGCGTCATCGCCGAGCCGCTTTCACGGCCCCGGGCTTGGTCGGCGTCGATGGCGCGGGCTGGAATGCTCAATGCCGACAGCAGACTGAGCACGGCCATGGCGGTCATCAGGTAGAACACCGCGACCGGCCCCCACAGGTAGGCGAACAGACCGGCGAGCAGCGCGGCGGTGGCGTTACCGGCGTGGTTGAAGGATTCGTTGCGGGCAATACGTCGGGTGAACGCCTTCGGCCCGACGATGCCCAGGGTGATGCCGGCCAGCGCCGGGGCGAACACCGAGGAGGCCATGCCGGCGGCGATCTGGCTGATCGCCACCCAGGCGAATTGCGCCTGCCACAGGGTGACCAGGCAGGCGAGGGTGACCAGAATGGAGGCGGCTGCGACCAGCAGGCGCTTGTCGCGCACCCAATCCACCAACGCGCCGGCGGGAATCTGCGCGGCCAGGCCGGCCAGCCCTCCGAGGGCCATGACCAGGCCGATGTCGCCGGCCTGCCACTTGTGTACCGAGAGCAGGTATATAGCCAGGTAAGGCCCGAGGCCGTCGCGAACGTCAGCCAGAAAGAAATTCAGGCGATCCAGTTTCGCTGCGCATGCGTACGTCTGCATGGAAAACCTCGGACGAAGAAAACGCGCCAGGCGATTGCGCTGGCCTGGCGATTGGATGCCGGCGAAGCGGCGGCGTTCCCTGTAGATATGCGCGGGGCTTGCTGGCGTCCTGGCTGTGCTAAACTCCCGGCCCTTCTGGCCATTGGCCAGGCCTCACGCTCCCCAAGCATCGCGCCTCAAGGACATTTATGACGCTGTGCGCCGCTGACTTCCCTGCCAACCTGGTTGCCGTCTCGGCGAGCGCTCGCGCATGCGTCTGAAATCCATCAAACTGGCGGGCTTCAAGTCCTTCGTCGACCCCACCACGGTGAACTTCCCCAGCAACATGGCGGCGGTGGTCGGTCCTAACGGCTGCGGCAAGTCCAACATCATCGATGCCGTGCGCTGGGTGATGGGCGAAAGCTCGGCGAAGAACCTGCGTGGCGAGTCGATGACCGACGTCATCTTCAACGGCTCCAACACCCGTAAACCGGTGACCCAGGCCAGCATCGAGCTGATCTTCGACAACAGCGACAACACCCTGACCGGCGAGTACGCAGCCTTCGCGGAAATCTCCATTCGCCGCCGGGTGACCCGCGACAGCCAGAACACCTATTTCCTCAACGGCGTGAAATGCCGTCGTCGCGACATCACCGATATCTTCCTCGGCACCGGCCTGGGCCCGCGCAGTTACTCGATCATCGAGCAGGGCATGATCAGCAAACTGATCGAGGCCAAGCCGGAGGAACTGCGCAACTTCATCGAAGAAGCGGCGGGCATCTCCAAGTACAAGGAGCGCCGCCGCGAGACCGAGAGCCGCATCCGTCGTACCCAGGAAAACCTGGCGCGCCTGACCGACCTGCGTGAAGAACTGGAACGCCAGCTCGAGCGCCTGCACCGCCAGGCCCAGGCGGCCGAGAAGTATCAGGAATACAAGGCCGAGGAACGTCAGCTCAAGGCGCAACTGACCGCGCTGCGCTGGCAGACGCTGAACGAGCAGGTCGGCCAGCGCGAGGCGGTGATCGGCAACCAGGAGGTTTCCTTCGAGGCGCTGGTGGCCGAGCAGCGCAACGCCGACGCCAGCATCGAACGGCTGCGTGACGGCCACCATGAGCTGTCCGAGCGGTTCAACCTGGTGCAGGGACGCTTCTACTCGGTGGGCGGCGATATCGCCCGGGTCGAACAGAGCATCCAGCATGGTCAGCAGCGCCTGCGCCAGTTGCAGGACGACCTGCGTGAAGCCGAGCGCGCGCGCCTGGAGACCGAATCGCACCTGGGCCACGACCGTACCCTGCTGGCTACCCTCGGTGAAGAACTGGCCATGCTCGAACCGGAGCAGGAGATCACCGCGGCGGCTGCCGAGGAGTCCGCCGCTGCGCTGGAAGAAGCCGAGACCGGCATGCACGGCTGGCAGGAACAATGGGAAGCCTTCAACCAGCGCAGCGCCGAGCCGCGTCGCCAGGCCGAGGTGCAGCAGTCGCGCATCCAACAGCTGGAGCAGAGCCTGGAGCGCCTCAGCGAACGCCAGCGTCGTTTGGGCGATGAGTTACAGCAACTGGCCGCCGACCCGGAAGATGCGGCGATCATCGAGCTGGGCGAGGAGATCGCCGTCGGCGAGCTGGACCTCGAGCAATTACAGGAACAGGAAGCCGAGCAGGCCGAGCGCCTGCAGCAATTGCGTGACGAACTGCAACATACCGGCCAGGTGCAGCAGCAGGCCCAGGGCGAGCTACAACGCCTCAGCGGTCGCCTCGCGTCTCTGGAAGCCTTGCAGCAGGCCGCGCTGGATCCGGGCAAGGGCACGGCGCAATGGTTGCGCGACAATGGCCTCGAGCAGCGCCCACGCCTGGCCGAAGGCCTGCGGGTGGAAGCCGGCTGGGAGTTGGCGGTGGAAACCGTGCTCGGCGCCGACCTGCAGGCCGTCTTGCAGGACGATTTCAGCGGGCTGGATTTCGCCGCCCTCAAGCAGGGCGAATTGCGCCTGGTGTCGGCTGCCGGCGATGGCCAGCGCATCCCCGGCAGCCTGCTGGACAAGGTCGAATCCCCCGTGGACCTGGCGCCCTGGCTGGGCCGCGTGCGCCCGGTCGAAAACCTCGATCAGGCCTTGGCCGAACGCGCCACGCTGGCATCCGGCGAAACCCTGGTCAGCCGCGATGGCTATTGGGTGGGCCGGCACTTCCTGCGTGTGCGGCGTGCCAGCGAGGCGCAGAGCGGCGTCCTGGCCCGGGCTCAGGAGCTGGAGAGCTTGGGTCTGGAGCGGGACGAGCGCGAGGCCGCGCTGACGCTGTTGGAGGAAAACCTGCAGGCCCTGCGCGAGCGCCAGCGTCAGGAAGAAGAATTGCGTGAGCAGCAGCGCCGCCAGTTGCAGGATCAGGCGCGCCGCCTGGGCGAGCTCAAGGCGCGGCTGTCGGCCGGTCAGGCCAAGGCCGAACAGTTGTTGCTGCGGCGTCGGCGCATCGAGGCCGAGCAGCAGGAGCTGGCCGAGCAACGGGCCATGGAAACCGAACAGTTGGGTGAGGCGCGCCTGTACCTGCAGGACGCCCTCGACAGCATGGCCTTGGATACCGAGCAGCGCGAAAGCCTGCTGGCCAGCCGCGATGCTTTGCGCGAGCGGCTTGATCGTGTCCGCCAGGAGGCGCGCCAGCACAAGGATCACGCCCACCAGTTGGCCGTGCGCCTGGGTTCGTTGCGCGCCCAGCACGATTCTACCCGCCAGGCTCTGGAACGCCTCGAACTGCAATCCGAACGCCTCACGGAAAAGCGCGAGCAGCTCGACCTGAACCTGGAAGAGGGCGCTGCACCGCTGGAAGAATTGCGCCTGAAACTCGAAGAGCTGCTGGAGCGGCGCATGGGCGTCGAAGAGGAGCTGCGCCTGGCGCGCCTCGCCCTGGAAGATGCCGACCGCGAGCTGCGTGACGCCGAGAAGCGCCGCACTCAGGCCGAACAGCAATCGCAATTGCTGCGTGGCCAGCTGGAGCAGCAGCGCCTGGAATGGCAGTCGCTGAACGTGCGCCGCAAGGCCCTGCAGGATCAGTTGCTGGAAGAGGGCTATGACCTGCACGGCGTACTCGCCACCTTGCCCGATGACGCCAGCGAGACGGCCTGGGAGCAAGCTTTGGAGCAGATGGCCGGGCGCATTCAGCGGCTCGGCGCGATCAACCTGGCGGCCATCGAGGAATACCAGCAGCAATCCGAGCGCAAGCGCTACCTGGATGCCCAGAACGCCGACCTGGTCGAAGCGCTGGATACCCTGGAAAACGTCATCCGCAAGATCGATCGGGAAACGCGCAATCGTTTCAAGGAAACCTTCGACCAGATCAACGCCGGCTTGCAGGCGCTTTTCCCAAAAGTTTTCGGCGGTGGCAGCGCATATTTGGAACTCACCGGCGAAGATCTACTCGATACCGGGGTGACCATCATGGCGCGTCCACCGGGAAAGAAGAACAGCACCATCCATTTGCTGTCCGGCGGCGAGAAGGCATTGACGGCGCTGGCGCTGGTTTTTTCGATCTTCCAGCTCAATCCGGCTCCGTTCTGCATGCTCGACGAAGTGGACGCACCGCTGGACGATGCCAACGTCGGGCGTTACGCGCGGCTGGTCAAGGAAATGTCGGAAACCGTGCAGTTCATCTACATCACCCACAACAAGATCGCCATGGAAATGGCCGACCAGTTGATGGGCGTGACGATGCACGAACCCGGTTGTTCGCGACTGGTAGCGGTGGATGTCGAAGAGGCGTTGGCGATGGTGGACAGTTGAGAAGGCCAAACGAGGTTTTTGTCGCGTAAAAACCAGTGGCAGTGGCGGTTTTACAGCGTTTTGCCGGTGTAAAGTTGCCTTTCGTCGTGCTAGCTTAACGCCCACTTTTGTTGCACGTGGGAAAACGCCAGTCAGAACATGGAGTTGGCGCCACGTTTCAAGGTCATCATTACGGGCCAGGACGCCTTTTTTCATCAATTTTTGCTTTAGGGGTCAGGACATTTCATGGAATTCGGTCTACGCGAGTGGCTGATCATCATCGGTATCATCGTCATCGCCGGCATCCTCTTCGATGGCTGGCGGCGGATGCGCGGTGGCAAGGGCAAACTCAAGTTCCGGCTCGACCGCAACCTGTCCAATCTGCCCGATGACGAAGGTGATCCCGATGTGCTCAGCCCGCCCAGGGTGATCGAGCGCAATCATGAGCCTTCGCTGGATGAAGACGACCTGCCATCGATGAGCGCCCGCGACGTCAACAGCCGCCGTCGCAGCGAACCGCGTCAGGGTGACCTGGACCTGACCGCCGACGAGCCGGTGCCGACGTTGCTCAACCCGGTGGACGACGAAGACGAGGCGCGCAGCAGCGTCTCCGGCAAGCAGGTCGACAAGGATCTGCCGCCGGTCGAGGAAGTGCTGGTGATCAACGTCATCGCCCGTGATGAGCAAGGCTTCAAGGGCCCGGCGCTGCTGCAAAACATTCTGGAAAGCGGCCTGCGTTTCGGCGAGATGGACATCTTCCATCGCCACGAGAGCATGGCCGGCAACGGCGAAGTGCTGTTCTCCATGGCCAATGCGCTGAAACCCGGCACCTTCGACCTGGACGACATCGAGGGCTTCAGCACCCGTGCGGTGAGCTTCTTCCTCGGCCTGCCAGGCCCGCGCCATCCCAAGCAGGCCTTCGACGTGATGGTCGCGGCGGCGCGCAAGCTGGCCCATGAACTCAATGGTGAGCTCAAGGACGATCAGCGCAGCGTGCTGACCGCACAAACCATCGAACATTACCGTCAGCGCATCGTCGAATACGAACGCCGCCTGTTGACGCAAAAACGCTGAAAGAAAGCGGCACCGACGAGCCTCAAGCTACAAGCCCAGCGCTTGGCTTGAGGTTTTTCGTTTCTGTGCCCTGGCCGTGGCCCGCCGAGAATGACCTGCATGAAAGATTCCGCCCAACGTATCCTCGAACTACGTAACGAACTGGACGCGCACAACTACCGCTACTACGTGCTCGACGAGCCGAGCGTGCCCGACGCCGAGTACGATCGCCTGTTCCGCGAACTGCAGGCCCTAGAAGCCGAGCACCCGGAACTGGTGACGCCCGATTCGCCGACCCAGCGCGTTGGCGGTGAAGCGCTCAGCGCCTTTGGCGAAGTGCGCCACGAAGTGCCCATGCTCAGCCTTGGCAACGCCTTCGAAGAAGACGACCTGCGGGCTTTCGACCGCAGCGTGCAGAACGGCCTCGGCGTGCAGGGCGGCGATCTGTTCGGTGGCGGTGCCGAGCTCGAATACAGCTGCGAGCCCAAGCTCGACGGCCTGGCGGTGAGCCTGCTGTACCGTGACGGCAAGCTGGTACGCGGCGCCACCCGGGGTGACGGAACCACTGGCGAAGACATCAGCGTCAACGTGCGCACCATTCGCAACGTGCCGCTCAAGCTGCAGGGCAGTGGCTGGCCGGATGTGCTGGAAGTGCGCGGTGAGGTGTTCATGTCCCGCGCCGGTTTCGAACGCCTCAACGCTGCCCAGGCGGAGATCGGCGGCAAGACCTTTGCCAACCCGCGCAACGCCGCCGCCGGCAGCCTGCGCCAGCTGGATTCGAAGATCACCGCCAGCCGCCCGCTGGAATTCTGCTGCTACGGCCTCGGCCAGCACAGCGCCGAGCCGGCGCCGACCCAGGTCGGCATGCTGCAGCGCCTGAAAACCTGGGGCATTCCCATCAGCCCCGAGTTGAAGCTGGCTAAGGGCGTGGAAGACTGCCTGGCCTACTACCGCGACATCGGCGAGCGACGGATGGGCCTGCCCTATGACATCGACGGTGTGGTGTTCAAGGTCAACAACATCGAAGACCAGCAGCAGCTCGGCTTCCGCGCCCGTACGCCGCACTGGGCCATCGCCCACAAGTTTCCCGCCATGGAAGAGCTCACCGAGCTGCTCGACGTGGAATTTCAGGTCGGCCGTACCGGCGCCGTGACGCCGGTGGCACGGCTCAAGCCGGTGAAAGTGGCGGGTGTGACGGTATCCAACGCCACGTTGCACAACATGGACGAGGTGGCACGCCTCGGGGTGATGATCGGCGACACGGTGATCATCCGCCGCGCCGGTGACGTGATTCCCCAGGTGATGCAAGTGGTCATCGAACGTCGTCCCGAGAACGCGCGCCCGGTGGCGGTGCCGGAACAGTGCCCGGTGTGCGGCTCGGCGGTGGAGCGTACCCAGCTGATCAAACGCAGCAAGGGCCGCGAAACGGTCAGCGAAGGCGCCGTGTATCGTTGCGTCGGCCGCCTGGCCTGCGCCGCCCAGCTCAAACAGGCGATCATCCATTTCGTGTCGCGACGCGCCATGGACATCGAGGGCCTCGGCGAGAAGAGCGTCGAGCAGTTGGTGGACGAGGGCCTGGTCGGCTCGCCAGCCGACCTCTACACCCTGGAGTTCGAACAGATCGTCGGCCTTGAAGGCTTTGCCGAGGTGTCCAGCCGCAAGCTGCTCGACGCCATTGCCGACAGCAAGCGCCCGAGCCTGGCGCGCTTCATTTACGCCCTAGGCATTCCCGATGTCGGTGAAGAGACCGCCAAGGTGCTGGCGCGCTCCCTGGGCTCGCTGGAGCGCGTCACCCAGGCGCTGCCCGAGGTGCTGACGTACCTGCCGGACATCGGCCTGGAAGTGGCCCACGAGATCCACAGCTTCTTCGAGGATGCGCACAACCAGACGGTGATCAGGCACCTGTTCGAACGTGGCCTGGAATTGCAGGACCAGGGTGAGCTGGCGGCCGAGTTCGCCGCCAGCACCACGCTCGGCGGGTTGCTCGACAAGCTGAACATTCCTTTCGTGGCGGCCACTGGTGCGAAGAACCTGGCCGAGCGCTTCAAGACGCTGGAGACGGTGATCACCGCCGACTGGCTCGACCTCAGCGCCATGAAGGGCCTCAACGAAAAAGCCAAACAGTCGGTGCGCGAGTTCTTCGCCAGCGCCGAGAACACCGATCGCGCGCGGGCCATCGAGGCGCAATTGCGTGATTTCGGCATGCACTGGGAGAGCGAGAAGAAGGTCGTCGAAGGTCTGCCGCTGGCCGGCCAGACCTGGGTGCTGACCGGCAGCCTGGAAGTGATGAGCCGCGATATCGCCAAGGACAAGCTGGAAAGCCTGGGCGCCAAGGTGGCCGGCTCGGTATCGGCGAAAACCACCTGCGTGGTCGCCGGCCCCGGCGCCGGCTCGAAACTGGCCAAGGCCACCGAACTGAACATTCCGGTGCTTGATGAGCAGACGTTTATCGTCAAGCTGAGCGATTACGGGATCGCTGCCGAATGACGGTTTAACGCCTCCAGAAACCGCGAACTCGCGCCGAGGTCGACGCTCTTACGCAGTCGGTGGGTTGCTCGCGATTTATTGTAGGAACCTCGACCCGCGGCGAGTCGGTTGTACGCCGCAGGCCTTGCAACAAGGCCATAATCGTTCGCGCCGGGTGGCGCTCCTACACAGACAGTGGGTTGCCTGCGATTATTGTGGGAGCCGCGACCCGCGGCGAGTCGGGTGTACGCCGCAGGCCTTGCAACAAAGCCATAATCGTTCGCGCCGGGTCGGCGCTCCTACACAGACAGTGGGTTGCCTGCGATTATTGTGGGAGCCGCGACCCGCGGCGAGTCGGGTGTACGCCGCAGGCCTTGCAACAAGGCCATAATCGTTCGCGCCGGGTCGGCGCTCCTACACAGACAGTGGGTTGCCTGCGATTATTGTGGGAGCCGCGACCCGCGGCGAATCGTGTGTACGCCGCAGGCCTTGCAACAAGGCCCAATCGTTCGCGCCGGGTCGGCGCTCCCACGCAGGGGGTGGGTTGCTCGCGGTCATTGTGGGAGATTCTATGTCAAGGATCCCCCTTTTTCGGGGTTGTAATCGACCTGCTTCTGCATCAGCGCAAAGGCGATACGAGCGAGTTTACGGGCCAGGATGGTCAGGGCTTCTGTTCGCTTGAGCCCACGCTTGAGGTAGCCCT
>NZ_MSXW01000030.1 GCF_001945445.1 Pseudomonas sp. PA27(2017) | reverse complement strand
AAGCGTTGTGAGGCGTTGAGCTAACCAGTACTAATTGCCCGTGAGGCTTGACCATATAACACCCAAACAATTTGGCTGTTAGACGGTTGAAGTCGACAGTAATGCCGAAAATTTGCGAGAACACGTAATACCAACCGACATCACATACGCAATTCGCTGCAGCGGCTAAACCCCGAAGCAGCAACCAGTTTGCTTGACGACCATAGAGCGTTGGAACCACCTGATCCCATCCCGAACTCAGTAGTGAAACGACGCATCGCCGATGGTAGTGTGGAGCTTCTCCATGTGAGAGTAGGTCATCGTCAAGCTTCTATAAGAAACCCCAGATCTCGACAGAGGTCTGGGGTTTCGTCTTTTGGGGCCAGGAAAATTCCAAAGGCCTAATACCCAGCAGCATCAGGCAGGCGGCCAGAAGGTAAGCTGACCTGGGGAGCGCTTCGCCCAACCGCAGGCTACGCGTCCGGGATTCTGGTGGGCTGCGAATCAGCGGTGGAAGGGTGAAGCGTCTTCCACCCTACGGTGCTTGGCGGGCTCTCGTAGCCTGGGTTAGCCGGAGGCGTAACCCAGGGAGCTGGTTGGGGGGCATAGCGCCGGCTAGTTATCTCCTGCCTATCCGCAGCACATACCGCGCCATAACGTGACAGCAAGACTCTCTAGCTCGGCTTTTTTCGGTAGCCAGCCCCTAAACATTCGTTCTTCAGAAACAACGAAGCCCGCATAGCGCAGGCTTCGTCGTTTACGTGGTTACCTGATTACTGCAACTGCTCTCTCACCGCAGCGATACTGCGCCCAGCCTGGTTGAGCCAGGACAGGTCGCTGCCCATCAGCAGCATGTCGCTGCCCATGTCGAGTAGACGCTTGGCGGTTTCGCCGTCGGCTGGGAAGCAGGGGACCATGACCTGGATGCCGCGGGCGTGGCATTTCTCGATCAGCAGTTCCAGGCGCTGCAGCACTTCAGGGTTACCCAGGCGGTAATCGACTGGCAACTGGCGTGACAACGAATAGTCGGCCGGGCCAAAGTGCACGGCGTCGATGCCCTCGACGTCGAGGATCGCGTCGATGTTGTCGAAGAACTCGTAGCTCTCGGCCATCGGTACGATCACCGTGCGCTCGTTCTCCGCCTGTGTATAAGTGCCCCAGTCGAAATTCGGCCCGGCGTAGTTGGCGGAGCGGACCGAGCTGTCCCCTCCACGGCGACCCATGGGTGGGAATTTGCCGCTGCGGATGATACTGCGCATCTGCTCGGCGTTGTGCACCTGCGGGATGATCACGCCGCTGGCACCCATTTCCAGGGCCTTGCGGATATCCCAGTCAAGGGTGCCGCGCACCCGCACCAGGCTATGGATATTCGAACATTTGGCCGCCAGGATCAGTTTCTCCATGTCACGATCGACGCCGAGCGAGGTGTGTTCGGCATCGATGAACACGAAGTCCAGGCCCCAGTTGCCGGCCACTTCGATGGGCATCGATGCGGTGCTGTAGATGTTCATGCCATAGGTGGTGCCGCGTGCCATCAGCTGTTTCAGTGTGCTGGTCATCGGGGCGCCCTCAGATACGGTAGGTGTCAGGCAGGCGATCCCGGAAGGGATGCACTTCGAACACACCGGGCTCGCGGATCAGCGACTTGTTGCGGGCCTTCTCCACGTCGATCTCGACGGTGAACACGCCGTCCTCCGCGCCAGCACGCACCAGCGTCTTGCCGGACGGCTCGATGATGTGGCTCATGCCGATGAACTGCATGCCGCCGTCCATATCGTTACGGTTCGGCGCTACGAAGTAGACGATATTCTCGGCCGCTCGCACGGTGCTGAAGATGTCCGGCAGCATGCGTGCCTGTTCTGGCCATGCGGCCGGCAGTACGACGATGTCGGCGCCTTCCAGGGCCAAGGTGCGGACCACTTCCGGGAAGCGGATTTCGTAACAGATGGCCATGCCGATGCGCCCGATCTCGGTATCGAATACCGGTGGCGTCCACTCATCCGGGGTATCGGTGAAACGGTCGCCGATCATGAACGGTAGGTGACGCTTGCGATGCAGGCCGACGATACCTTCGGGGCCGATCAGTGCGGCGGTATTGAAGATGGCATCCGGCAGGCGCTCGTAGAAGCCGGCGATGATATAGATGCCGGTCTCTGCGCTCACCGCCAGCAACGGGGCCAGCGCCTCGATCTCGATGGCGCCACGCTCCAGGTCTTCACGGCTGTCGAAAGAGCCGCCAGTGAGCAGGCATTCTGGAAAAGCGATCAGGCGCGAGCCTTCTTGCGCCGTCTGACGCGAGAGCTCGGCGACCTTTTCGATGGTTTGAGTCGGGTTGCCGGGGACGGGATGAATCTGCGCGACCGAAATTTTCATGGGTTTCCTCTATAGGTGGCAGAGCGCGCCCAGGGAATCGGGCGCGCTTGTTCGTGCAGCGGTGCTGCGGTGATCAGGGGCTGTTCACGATCTTTGCGTGCATGACGTGGCAAGACACTCAAACCAACCTGTGGGAGCCCCGACCTCGGGGCGAAACGATCGCTGCCTGACTGCCTATCGGCGGTGCCTGAGCGAATCGCCGCGAGGTCGCGGCTCCCACAGTGGATTGGATAACAGCCGCCCCCGCCCCTTGGCTGCCAAAACCGACGAACCTGGGTTGGAAGATCGTGAGCAGGTACTCAGGGCTGGGTAACGTCCATAGCCTCGTAAACCTTCTTCACGAGCTGCGGATCGATCTTGGCGGCGTACTTGTCGACGACCGGGCGGATCTTTTCCTGGATGCGGGCGACTTCTTCATCAGGCAGCTCGTTGACCTGCATGCCGGAGGCCTCCAGCTCGGCGATGGCCTTGCTGTCAGCCTCGCGGGAGATCTGCCGCTGCTCGAGACGCACCTCCATGGCCACCTCGCTGATCAGCTTCTTTTCGTCGTCGTTGAGCTTGTCCCAGAAGCCTTTGCCGATCAGTACGATCTGCGGGTTGTAGTTGTGGTGGGTGAGGCTCAGGTACTTCTGCACCTCGTTGAATTTGGAGGCGAGGATCAGTGCTGCCGGATTCTCCTGGCCATCGACCGTACCGGTCTCCAGCGCCGTGTGAACTTCGGTGAACGGCAGCGGGGTCGGGTTGGCACCGAGGGCCGACCACACGTCGAGGAACAGCGGCGATTGCTGGGCGCGGATCTTCAGGCCGGCGATGTCTTCCAGCTTGGCGACCGGGCGCTTGTTGTTGGTCAGGTTGCGTACGCCCAGCTCCCAGAACGCCAGGCCGACCAGATTCTGTTCGGGTAGCTGATCGGTGAGCATCTTGCCGACCTCACCATCGAGCATGGCATCGACCTTGGCGGTGTCGGTGTACAGGAACGGGAAGTCGAGGATGCCGAAGTCGGTGACGTGGTTGAGCATCAGCCCGGCATTCCAGGTCATCATCTCGATCACCCCGCCCTGCAGCGACGACAGCACCTGCACATCGCCGCCCAATACGCCATTGGGGAAGGTGCGAACCTTGATCTTGCCACCGCTGCGCTCGCTGACTTTCTTGGCGAACAGCTCCATGCCGATGGCCGGCGGCGTACCCTTGGGGCTGGTGGCGGCGAATTTGATGGTGTGCGAGTTGTACTCGGCGGCGAAGCTCAGGCTGCTGGCCAGCAGCAACGCGGCTAGTGCGGTCAGTTTCATCTTCATGGTGAAATCCTTGTTGTGGTTGTTGTTATTTGGCGAACCATTCGGCCGGCACGGTGACCAGCTGCGGAAAGGCGACGAGCAGGAACAGCACGATGATTTCGGCGATCAGGAACGGGAAAGTGCCCTTGAGCAGCGCCTCGTAGCGCATTCGGCCGATGCCGCAGACCACGTTGAGCACCGTGCCCACGGGCGGGGTGATCAGGCCGATGGAGCAATTGATCATGAACAGCACGCCGAAATAGATCGGGTCGATGTCCGCCGCCGTTACCACCGGCACCAGGATCGGCGCGAGCAGCAGTACGGTCGGGGTGAGGTCCATGACCATGGAGATCACCAGGATCAGCAGCATCAGTACCAGGATCAGCAACTTCGGGTTGTCCATCACCGGCTCGATCAAGTCGATGATCTGCCCAGGTATATCGGCGATGGTGATCATCCAAGCCGGGATCGAGGCGGCGGCGACCAGGAACATCACCGCCGCGGTGGTCTTGCCGGCGCGCAGCAGCAACGCGTTGAGATCCTTGAGGTTCAGCTCGCGGTACACCAGTGCCGACACCAGCAGCGCATAGACGCTGGCCACGGCGCCCGCTTCGGTCGGCGTGACCACCCCGAAGCGCAGGCCGACGACGATGATCACCGGTAGCATCAGCGCCCAGATGCTGTCGACGAACGCCTTGGCGCGCTCCTTGCCGGATGCCTTGGGGCTCAATTTCACGTCGGTGTCGCGGCGCGACACCAGCCACCAGGCCACGCACAGCGCCACGGCGATCATCAGCCCCGGGGCGATGCCGGCGAGGAACAGCTTGGTGATCGACAGGCCGGATGCTACGCCGAGCACCACGAAGCCGATGCTCGGCGGGATGATCGAGCCGAGCACCGAGACCGAGGCGATCAGGCCGCCAGAGCGGTTCTTGTTGTAGCCGGCGATGACCATCATCGGCAGCAGCAGCGCGGTCAGCGAGGCGGCGTCGGCCAGTGCCGAGCCGGACAGGCTGGACAGCAGCACGCCGGCGAAGATGGTCACGTAACCGAGGCCGCCACGCAGGTGGCCGACCATGGCGATGGCCAGGTTGATGATGCGCTTGGACAACCCGCCGCTGTTCATCACCTCACCGGCGATGATGAACAGCGGAATGGCCAGCAGGGGGAAGCTGCCGGCGGAGTTGATGATGTTCTGCGCGATGATCTGCCCATCGAACAGGCCCAGCAGCCACATCAGCGCCACACCGCAGAGGATCAGCGCATAGGCGATGGGGGCGCCGATGAGAATGGCGGCCATCAGCACGCCAACGAAGACGGTAAGGGCCATTACTTCAGTACCCCAGGTTGGGTGGTCGGCGCGACATGGCTGTCGGGCTCGGCAGTGCGCGGGATGTAGCTGCCCGCCGGCTTTCTCAGGTTGTCGATCATCTGCGCGGCGATCAGCGCGGCGCTGAGCACCGAGAACACCAGACCGGCGCCGTAGAACAACGCCATGGACACACCGGTCGAGGGTGCGCCGACGTGCAGGTTGATCAGCGTCTGCTTCCAGCTGCCCTGCAGGAACAGCCAGGTGACGTAGAGCATCAGCAGTTGGGTGAGCAGCAACAGGTATTTGCCGACCGCGGGCGATACGCGGCTGGTCACGATATCGACGCCGATATGGCCGTTCTCGTGGAGCATCAGCTGAGCCCCGGCGAACACCAGCCAGACGAAGGCCAACCGCGAGATCTCCTCACTGAAGAACAGCCCGGAATTGAAGCCGTATCGCAGTACCACATTGGAGAAGATCAACAGGGTTATGCAGACCAGGCTGGAAACGATCAGCACTTTCAGCGTGGCGAAGTAGATAGTCAGAATGCTTTTCATGGTGCGCTCTCCGGCGAATGGGCAGATGAGCGAAGTAGGAAAGTTGCCTTGTTTTCGGCGCGCGCGAAGGCGTCCGATACGGCAGCGCTGGCCGTGTCGTCGGGGGCGGGCATTGATCACCTTTTTATTATTGGTTGAATGTTTATATGCGGTAGTTGATTCTTTTCTGAATGCCGATAAGTGTCAACGCAACTGCCCGAAGAGTCGGATTCAATGTTTTTATTAGGCTGATAAAAATGGCAGTTGGCGGCGCACTCCGGCATATAACGGCGCACTCGGCAGCATGACGCGCATTTATTTATGGCAAGTAATCAGGCAGGCACGCGAATGCCGCCAGCATCGTGGGATGCTGGCGTATCGGGTGTGATGGAAAATGAGCGTCATAGACGTGCATGCAAATCCTTTTGCAGAAATAAGTAGAGTGGTTGATTATTTCCAGGCAGGTTTATAAATATTAAGTTTTACCAGGTGATCAGACGAGCTGTGGCAGCCACAGGGCCAGCTGCGGGAATACAATCAATAACGCGATAAGTAACAACAGTACGAAGCAGAAGGGTAATGCGCCGTAAATCACATCCATGAAATTGCCCTTGTTGCGAATACTCTGCACCACGAACAGGTTCATGCCGAACGGCGGTGTTATCTGCCCCATCTCGCAAAGCACGATCAGGATGACCCCGAACCACAATGGGTCGAAACCCAGTGCCACGATTACCGGCACCACCAGCGGCGCGGTGGTGATCAGCATCGCCAAGGTGTCCATGAAACAGCCAAGCACGATGTAGAACAGGATGATCGCCAGCAGCGTGGCCATCGGCGACATGTTCAGGTCGGTGACGAAGCTGACTAGTGTGGGCGTCAGGCCGATAGCCGATAGCACGAAGTTGAGGAAGAACGCCGACAGGGTGATGAAAATGATCATCCCGCTGGTGCGCATGGTCGATTCGAACGCCTGCCCCAGGTTCTGCCAGGTGAAGGTGCGGCGCCACAGGCCCAGGCCGAACGCCGCCAGCACACCGAGTGCCGCCGACTCGCTGGCGGTGGCGAAACCACTGTAGATGGCGCCGACCACCAGCACGAAGATCGCCAGCGGCGGTAGCAGGTCGGGAATGCTCGCCAGGCGTTCGGCCCAGGTGGCATGTTGCCGGGTGCCGCCGAGCTTCGGCCAGATCATGCAGGTGATCACGATCATCGCCACGAACATCAGGCACAGCAGCAGGCCGGGGATGGTCGCTGCCAGGTAGAGCTTGGGTACCGAGATGTTGGCGATCAGCGCGAACAGGATCATGTTGATCGACGGCGGAATCAGAATACCTAGGGTGCCGCCCGCCGCGATCGAACCGAGGAACAGCGGCGCCGGATAGCCCTTGCGTACCTGCTCCGGCAGGGCGATGGTCGAGATGGTCGCCGCCGTGGCCACGCTGGAGCCGCTGGTGGCGGAGAACAGCGCCGAGGCGCCGATATTGGAATTCATCAGGCCGCCCGGCAGCCACGATAGCCACTTGTCCGCCGCGCTGTACATGCGCCCGGCCACACCCGAGCAGACCAGCAGCTCGCCCATCAGCACATACAGCGGAATGGCCACCAGCAGGAACTCGGCGCCGGTGCTCCAGGCGATCTCGCCCATGGCATTGCTCAGCGGCAACGTCGAGAACAGCTCGGCCAGCGACATGCCCAGCAGGCCCACGCTGACTGCCGCGGCCACGCTGAGGCCGAGCAGGCCCAGCAATACGATCAGGGTGAATGCCAGCATCTCAGCGCCCCTCCCGGGTGGTTGCACCACGGCTGGAGCGGGACTCTTCCTCGATCTCCTCCTCGACCGAGTTGATGCCGATCAGCGCGTTGGCTGCGGCCCAGCGTTGCTGACGCAGCTGCATCAGGCTGTTGTAGCCCAGTACCAGAATGGTCGAGGCGAAGAACAGGTAGCCGGCGAACCACAGCGACTGGGGAATCCATTGCGGCACCTGCAACGGCGTGGTGGAAATCGAGCGATAGGCGATGGAATCCCACAGAACTCCGCCAACATGGAACAGCAACGTGCCGACGAACAGCGCCATGCCGGCCAGGGCCAGCAGATCGAGACCGACTCTGGGCTTGAGCGACAGGCGCGAATAGAGGATATCCACACGCAAGTGGGAGCGCCTGAGCAGCGCGATGGGAAAGGCCCAGGCGCTGACGATGGCCAGCACGTAACCGGCGATCTCATCGGCGCCGCCCATGGAAAAGCCCAGCAGGCGGCGCAGCAGCAGATCGATGCTGATCATCAGGGCCGAGCCCGTCAGCGCTATGCCGCCCATCCAGGCGCTGGCCCGGGCGATGCGGTTGATGAGCCGGAGGCTCGGGGTGTCGTCAGGTTGCATGAGCAGGTTTCTCCGCGAACGGGTGGAGTTCAGCGCGGCAAGCGCCGCTTCGTGCGAGGCTTTCGCTGTGCCCAGAACCTGCTCACGATCTAGCGAGCTAGAGCCCTACAAGGCAAAAACAAGTGAGGAAGCGGTCGGAGTCGCGCTCGACTTTACGAGCTGTAAATGAGCATTCCGAGCTTGTTTTTAACGCAGTAGGGCCGACGCGCAGCAGATCGTGAACAGGTTCTCAGGGATCTTTCAGGGCTACGCCGACCGCCTTGCCCGCCGTTGCATTCCATTGCTGCACGCAGTCGGCGCCACAGCGCTTGCCCCAGTCATTTGCGATGCGCAGTACGACCTCGCGCAGCCTGGCGCGCTCGTCTTCGGTCGGCGCACTGGCCTGCATCCCGGCAGGGTGATGAATCTGGCAGTCGGCGGCGCCGGTGTTGCAGGCCAGCGCATAGCGGTTCTCGCGAGCGGTTTCCGTCCACAGGGCGTCCTCCAGCACTTGTGCCTGGGCCTGCAGCAGGCGCTGCATATCGGGAGAGAGCTGCTGCCAGCGTTGCAGGCCCATGGCGTAGAAGCCGATCGACCAGTCCACTGGCAGGTCGTAGACGTAGCCCGCCACGTCGTACCACTTGGCGGCATTGCCCGAACCCATGCCGGTTACCGCGCAGTCGATGACGCCGGTCTGCATGGCCGTGACCACCTCGGCGAAGGGCAGGGTGACCGGCGATGCGCCGAGCGCGCTGACCATGTCCGCCATGTTGCGACCGCGTACCCGCACCTTGCGGCCCTTCAGGTCGTCCAGGCCATTCACCGCATCACGGCAGAAGAACACCTGGGCGGTATAGGGCACGGTGGCCAGCAGCTTGACGCCGTGACGCTCGGCCATGCGTGCTTCGAGCACCGGTTTGTAGGCATCGGCGATCTGCCGTGACGTGGCGATGTCGGCAGCCATGCCGGGCAGGTCGATGCCCTCGAAGGCCGCATCGTCGCCGGCTACGAAGGCGAACACGCCCATGCCGATCTCGACGGCACCTGCGCGCAGTACACGCACCATCTCCGGCCCCTTGAGGCCACTTTCCGACAGCCCCATCAGGCGAGCGGTGACAGAGCCGTCCGAGTTGGCGGGCAGGGTTTCGGTCCAGAACGGGCGCTCGACGGCGCGAAAGGTGTAGTTGTGGCTGCCGCCACCGACCACGTTGAAATGGACGGACGACGCATCGTCCGCAAGTGCGCTGGCGCCAATCGCGCAGCCCAGCGCAGCCAGGATCACCCTGGGGAGCGAATACAGTTTCATGGTAGTCCTGTTGTTTTTCTGGGGGAGCTACGGGGCAGAAACCTGATGAAAGGTGCAGCGGGTCAGTATTGGAATTGTCATCGCGCCTGACCTTGCGCGGTGCGACCGAGGTCAGCGCGCCCGGTCGATGGCCGCGTCGATCAGCGGGCGCGAGCCCACCACGTCGGGAAACTTTTCGCCCTGGGCCAGGCGCGCCAGGGTGTGCTTCTCGTTCTCCTGGAACTCGATGGCGCGGTGGGCCAATGCCAGTGCCTGGGCGGGCGGCAGGATGACGATGCCGTTCTCGTCGGCGATCACCGCATCACCTGGCCGCACGACGACCCCGCCGCACTGCACCGGGGTACAGAATTCGCCTTCCTCACCCTTCACCCGCGTGGTGATGGCGCTGGCGCCCCAGGACCACACCGGCACGCCGTGCTCGCGTAGCTCGCCCAGGTCGGTGACGTAGCCGTCGATGATGATCCCGGCTATGCCCGCCTGCTTGGCGGCATAGGCCATGGCACCACCCATGGCCGCGGTCACGCTTTCGCCGCAGCGGTCGACCACCAGAAAGTCACCCGGCCTGGCGCAACCCATCGCGTAATGGAGGATGCCGCCATCGGCGCCAGGCATCTTAACCGTCACCGCAGTGCCCACGGTACGCACATTTTCCAAGTGCGCCCTGATTTGCGGGCTCAATATGCCGGTGGTGATGAAATGGCCGATGGTGGCGGGCTCGGCGCGCAAAAGAACGGAAAGTTCTTCTGGATTAATCGCCTCGGGAAGTGCTTCGATAATATACATGCGCTGTTTAATTATTCGTTTTGGGCAAGAAGTGGGCCCGATCCTAACAAGCATGTTTTTGTGGCGATAATAAAAATCAGCGGACGTAAGAGGGGACGATTTTTATCATGCGAATTACCCTGATGCAGATCGAGGCCTTCTACTGGACTGCCCGACTGGGCGGCGTACATGCTGCATCTCGCCACCTTCACCTGACTCAGCCGGCCATTTCCTCACGCATCCGCGAGATGGAATCACTGCTCAGCGTCAAGCTGTTCGACCGCAGCAAGCAGCGCATGACCCTCACCGCCGATGGCCATATCGCCCTGCGCCACGCCGAACTGGCGCTCAACAACAGCGTGAAACTCGAGCAATTCGCCGCCAAGCAGAAGCAGCACCGCCGGCTGCGCCTCGGCGCCGACGAATGCTCGGCGATGGTCGGCCTGACCGCGGTGATCGCCGAGATCAAGGCGCACTTTCCCGAAATCACCCTGGAAATCACCATCGACGTCGGCGCGGTGCTCAACCGCAAGCTCAACGACCATGAGCTGGATCTGGCGCTGCTCACCAACCCGGCGACCCGCGAGGACGTCACCGACATCTTCATCGGCTGGATGACCTTCCAGTGGGTCGCCGCTCCGCAACTGGCCATCGACGCCGACCCCTTCCTGCCCGAGCACGCCGCCGGCCATCCCATCGTCAGCCACTCGGCGCCTTCGACGCTGTACTCGGTGGTCGAGAACTGGCTCAAGGGCGGCAACGCGCCGTCCGAAGCCTTCCACTCCAGCAACTCCCTGAGCTTCATGGCCAAGCTGGTTTCCGCCGGCCATGCCATCGGCATCCTGCCGGTACCGCTGATCCGTGAAATGCTCGCCCTCAACCTGCTGAAAACCCTGCCCTGCGACCCGCCCATCCCGCCGGCGCGCTTCTGCCTCTCCTACATGACGGAAATGCCCGACATGCAGATCGATGCGCTGGTGGCGATTACCCGGGAAACGCTGTTGCGGCAGAAGTTTCTGGTCGGGCCGGAGGTGTTGGAGGGCGATTGACGGAGATCTGAAGCCTGGGGTCAGTCGAAGACCGCCGCCGTGTCGATACGTCGCCAGATCGCTTCGGCAAAACTGTAGAGCGCGAAGGCGATCAGGCCCGCGCCAATCAACCCCAGCCAGAAGGCGCCGAAGGGCAAGGATTGCAAAGCGTGCAGCGCGTCCTCGAGGCCTGGTGGGGAGGTGGGTTCATAACGGGTACCGCCGCTGAACAGCATGCCGGCCACCACCAGAAAGGAAACGCCGCGGGCGATGAGGCCAACCTTGGAGATGGGCGTTACCCAGCGCATGACGTCGTCCGAGGCCGAGAAGTACTTTTCGAACTTGGCTTTCCAGCCCTTGATGATGTGCGCGATGCCGACGCCCAGAGGCACCAGCGCCACCAGGTAAACCAGATAGTTCGAATACTTCCAGCCCAGCAGGCCGGAGAGAAAGTCTTCACCGCCCTTGCCACCCCCGGAAGACTCGCCGAGCGAACTGCCCAGCAGGCCCAGCGTGAACAGAGTCAGCAGGCTGTAACTGATGGCGCCACCGACGAGGCCTGCACGCGCGGCGAGCCCCTTGGCGTCGGTGCCGTGATCTTCCGGATCGGCAATCGCCTGGGTCAGCCGCCAGGCGGCGTAGGCGATTAGCCCGACCACCATGATCCACAGCAGCGTCTCGCCGAACGGTTGCCCCAGCAGTTGCGAGATGGCGCCCTTTGTGCCGACCGTCTCCCCGCTTCCTCTTGCGGCGAGCAGTGCGAAGGTACCGATGATCAGGTACACCACGCCACGCGCCGCGTAGCCAGTCCGGGCGAGCCAGACGATGCCTCGCGAGAGTTCGCCTTTGGCGTGAATGGCCGGGTTGTACATGGTCAGCATCCTGAGTGGGTGGTCGCGATGCAGTTGACACCCGCGGGCGGATTGCGGTTTCGATTGATTGGCCAGCGGTTTCGGAAGGGCGTGACAGCGGCGCCGAAAGACCTGCCTGACGCAAGAAACGACGAAGCCCGCACAGGGCGGGCTTCGTGTTGCGTTTCCTGGTCACCTGTCGGGTGGAGGAAACAGCGATATGGCGCACTCGGCGGGATTCGAACCCACGACCCCTGCCTTCGGAGGGCAGTACTCTATCCAGCTGAGCTACGAGTGCGTTGCGGGGCGCAATCATACGCATGTCGTTGGCGTGCGTCCATGCTGGACGTAGGGCTCGTTCGGCGGGCCTGGGCGGCTGGTTTGGGCTATAAAGAAAGCCGGCCGGAATCCCCGCCCATCCGCGGGCTGTTAATTTTCTTGAACGGCCTATTGCCCTTTGATCGACCTGATCTTACGATCTGTTTGATATTTCAAACGATGGTGTCGGCCGGCTGAACTCGCGGCGGCGCACTCCGTTCGAATTTGCAGGCCGCAGCTAGCCTGTCGCTCCAACCCACGCCTGGGTTCGCTCCCAGCTTCTTTCGTCATCTCCTGGCGCCGTGGTGCCGGGATAGAGGAGATCGCCATGCAACTGAAAGACGCGCAACTGTTCCGCCAGCAGGCTTTCGTCAACGGCGCCTGGGCTGATGCCGACAGCGGCCAGACCATCAAGGTGACCAACCCGGCCACTGGCGAAGTGATCGGCAGCGTGCCGAAGATGGGCGCTGCTGAAACCCGCCGCGCCATCGAAGCTGCCGACAAGGCCCTGCCGGCCTGGCGTGCGCTGACCGCCAAGGAGCGCTCCGCCAAGCTGCGTCGCTGGTACGAGCTGATGCTGGAGAACCAGGAAGACCTGGCGCGCCTGATGACCATCGAGCAGGGCAAGCCACTGGCCGAGGCCAAGGGCGAAATCGCCTACGCGGCGTCCTTCATCGAGTGGTTCGCCGAAGAGGCCAAGCGCGTCTATGGCGACACCATCCCGGGTCACCAGGCCGACAAGCGCCTGATCGTCATCAAGCAGCCGATCGGCGTCACCGCGGCTATCACGCCGTGGAACTTCCCGGCGGCGATGATCACCCGCAAGGCCGGCCCGGCCCTGGCCGCCGGCTGCACCATGGTGCTCAAGCCGGCTTCGCAGACGCCTTACTCCGCTCTGGCCCTGGCCGAGCTGGCCACCCGTGCCGGCATCCCGGCTGGGGTGTTCAGCGTGGTGACCGGCAGCGCCGGTGAAGTGGGCGGCGAGCTGACCGGCAACCCGATCGTGCGCAAGCTGTCGTTCACCGGTTCCACCGAGATCGGTCGCCAGCTGATGGCCGAATGCGCTCAGGACATCAAGAAGGTGTCCCTGGAGCTGGGCGGCAACGCACCCTTCATCGTGTTCGACGACGCTGACCTGGACAAGGCCATCGAAGGCGCGATCATTTCCAAGTACCGCAACAACGGCCAGACCTGCGTGTGCGCCAACCGCATCTACGTGCAGGACGGCGTCTACGATGCCTTCGCCGAGAAGCTCAAGGTCGCGGTCGAGAAGCTGAAGATCGGTAACGGTCTGGAAGACGGCACCACCACCGGCCCGCTGATCGACGAGAAGGCGGTGGCCAAGGTCAAGGAGCACATCGAGGACGCCGTTTCCAAAGGCGCCAAGATCCTCTCCGGCGGCAAGACCCACGCCCTGGGCGGCACCTTCTTCGAGCCGACCATTCTGGCCGACGTGCCGAAGAACGCGCTGGTCTCCAAGGACGAAACCTTCGGCCCGCTGGCGCCGCTGTTCCGTTTCAAGGACGAAGCCGAAGTGATCGCCATGGCCAACGACACCGAGTTCGGCCTGGCCTCCTACTTCTACGCCCGTGACCTCTCCCGTGTGTTCCGTGTGGCCGAGGCGCTGGAATACGGTATGGTCGGCATCAACACCGGCCTGATTTCCAACGAAGTGGCGCCGTTCGGCGGCATCAAGGCTTCGGGCCTGGGCCGTGAAGGCTCCAAGTACGGCATCGAGGATTATTTGGAAATCAAGTACCTCTGCCTGAGCATTTAACACTGATCGAACTGCGTCGCTGCGGCGGCGCAACACAGGTTTCTCCCTGTATCCCGCAAGGCCCGGCAGTCGATCATCGCATGCTGTCGTGGCTGCAGCGGGATGCGTCATCCTTGAACCACACCGACGATGAGCGGTGAATGAGGAAGCCATGAGCAAGACCAACGAATCCCTGCTGCAACGCCGTCAGGCCGCCGTACCGCGCGGTGTCGGCCAGATCCACCCGATCGTCGCCGAGCGCGCCGAGAACGCCACCGTGTGGGACGTCGAAGGCCGCGAGTACATCGACTTCGCCGGCGGTATCGCCGTACTGAACACCGGTCACCTGCATCCGAAAGTGGTCGCCGCCGTTCAGGAACAACTGACCAAGCTGACCCACACCTGCTTCCAGGTGCTGGCGTACGAGCCCTACATCGAGCTGTGCGAAGAAATCGCCAAGCGCGTACCTGGCGACTTCGCCAAGAAGACCCTGCTGGTCACCTCCGGCTCCGAAGCCGTCGAGAACGCCGTGAAGATCGCCCGTGCCGCTACCGGCCGTGCTGGCGTGATCGCCTTCACGGGTGCCTACCACGGCCGTACCATGATGACCCTGTCGCTGACCGGCAAGGTCGTGCCGTACTCCGCCGGCATGGGCTTGATGCCTGCTGGCGTGTACCGCGCCGTTGCGCCGTGCGAACTGCATGGCGTGAGCGAAGATGAATCAATTGCCAGCATCGAGCGCATCTTCAAGAACGATGCCCAGCCCCAGGACATCGCCGCGATCATCATCGAGCCGGTACAGGGCGAAGGTGGTTTCTACGTCAACTCGCCAGCCTTCATGCAGCGCCTGCGCGCCCTGTGCGACCAGCACGGCATCCTGCTGATCGCTGACGAAGTGCAGACCGGCGCTGGCCGCACCGGCACCTTCTTCGCCACCGAGCAACTGGGCGTGGTGCCGGACCTGACCACTTTCGCCAAGTCGGTCGGCGGCGGCTTCCCGATCTCCGGCGTCAGCGGCAAGGCCGAGATCATGGACAAGATCGCCCCCGGCGGCCTGGGCGGCACCTATGCCGGCAGCCCGATCGCCTGCGCTGCGGCCCTGGCCGTACTCAAGGTGTTCGACGAAGAGAAGCTGCTGGATCGCTCCAACGCCGTTGGCGAGAAGCTCAAGGCTGGCCTGCGTGACATCGCCGCCAAGCACAAGGTGATCGGCGACGTGCGCGGCCTGGGTTCGATGGTCGCCATCGAGCTGTTCGAAGGCGGCGACCACAGCAAGCCGGCTGCCGAACTGACTGGCAAGATCGTCGCCAAGGCGCGCGAGAAGGGCCTGATCCTGCTGTCGTGCGGCACCTACTACAACGTGGTGCGCTTCCTGATGCCGGTCACCATCCCGGACGCCCAGTTGGAAAAAGGCATCGCCATCGTGGCCGAGTGCTTCGACGAACTGGCGTAAGCCACGCCGTTGAAAAGGACCCGCTTCGGCGGTAATGCTGTTCACTTAAGCGGAGCAGCCTTACGATCCACTGGATATCGGGTTTTGGAAATCTTCACCGTCCTGGGTCTTCCCGGCCTTGGACGGTGATCCAGAAACATTCCTCCGATACCTCCCCGCAGCTCAGCCAACC
The DNA here is from genome assembly GCF_001945445.1 of Pseudomonas sp. PA27(2017). Classification (GTDB taxonomy): domain Bacteria; phylum Pseudomonadota; class Gammaproteobacteria; order Pseudomonadales; family Pseudomonadaceae; genus Aquipseudomonas. The sequence goes on along the minus strand of NZ_MSXW01000030.1, from coordinate 7 downwards.
TTCTGCC
>NZ_MSXW01000029.1 GCF_001945445.1 Pseudomonas sp. PA27(2017) | reverse complement strand
GTTTGCGGTGAGTATGGGGTGGGGGAATTCTCCCACTGTCTGGCTTGTCGCTTGCAGAAGCCGCGCATGTCCCTCCACCCCCGACAGGTTCCTAGCCTAGAACATACAAGCCGCGACCTCGCGGCGAATCGCTCAGGCACCGCCGAAATAGGCAGTCAGGCTGCAATCGTTTCGCCCCGAGGTCGGGGCTCCCACAGGTTGGTTTGAGTGTCTGCTCCTGCCTTGTAGTTGCCGCTTCATGCGCAGATAAGACTTTGAACAGGCTCTAAGGCCCGCTCCATCCCGCGCAAAATCCAAAACATCAACCTGCCTGACTGACCTGGAAGGCCCTTGAGCACGTCTAACGCCCATCAGTAGCGACTATAAAAAATTACTACAAAAATCTCAAAAACGCCGTTTTATCTATCTGTAAATGATTTTGAACAGTGCGACATCGCGCCGCACTTCACTACTTAATTAGCGGTTATATTTTCAGACATTTATTCACGATATCCTCATGTAAGGCGATTTTAGCGGCTTAAATACAATATTTTATCGAGATAATCGGGCATGAAAAATAACAATATCTCCGATAACTTGTAGTCATGAAAAATAATTACTCCATGAATATTGCTTACCGACGCGCACTGTTTGCAGAATGCCGCGGTACGACTTTAGTCGACACCGTACCTCTGCCGCCCTCTGGGTGAATCTGCAACGATCGCAGGAGATGCAAGCGTGCACATTGGTGTTCCCCTCGAAACCCAGGCAGGCGAAACGCGGGTGGCCGCGACGCCGGAAACCATCAAGAAACTGATCGGCCAAGGCCACCAGGTCACTGTTCAGAACGGTGCCGGCATTGCCGCCAGCATTACCGATGCAGCCTATACCGCCGCCGGTGCCAGCATCGGCGATGCCGCCGCGGCATTCGGCGCCGAGTTGATTCTCAAAGTGGTCGCCCCCAGCGACGCCGAGCTGGCTCTGATGAGAAGCGGCGCCGTACTGGTCGGCATGCTCAACCCGTTCAGCAACGAGACCATCGCCCGGCTCAACGCTGCCGGCGTCACCGCCTTCGCCCTGGAAGCGGCCCCGCGTACTTCTCGCGCCCAGAGCCTGGACGTACTCAGCTCCCAGGCCAACATCGCCGGCTACAAGGCGGTGATGCTGGCGGCTAACCACTACCCGCGCTTCATGCCCATGCTGATGACCGCCGCGGGCACGGTGAAAGCCGCTCGCGTGCTGATCCTCGGCGCTGGCGTTGCCGGCCTGCAGGCCATCGCCACGGCCAAACGCCTGGGCGCGGTGATCGAGGCCTCCGACGTGCGCCCAGCCGTGAAGGAGCAGATCGAGTCCCTCGGCGCCAAGTTCGTCGACGTGCCGTTCGAAACCGACGAGGAGCGCGAGTGCGCCGAAGGCGTCGGCGGTTACGCCCGGCCGATGCCGGCATCTTGGATGGAACGCCAGGCCAGGGCCGTGCACGAGCGTGCCAAGCAGGCCGACATCGTCATCACCACCGCGCTGATTCCCGGCCGCAAGGCGCCAACGTTGCTGCACGAGGCCACGGTCGCCGAGATGAAGCCCGGCTCCGTGGTCATCGACCTGGCCGCCATTCAGGGCGGCAACTGCCCGCTGACCGAACTGGACAAGGTGGTGATCAAGCACGGCGTGACCCTGGTCGGCCACGGCAACCTGCCCGCCCTGGTCGCCGCCGACGCCTCGGCCCTGTATGCGCGCAACCTGCTCGATTTCCTCAAGCTGGTGATCAAGGACGGCGCCTTCCACCTCGACCTGGAAGACGACATCGTCGCTGCCTGCCTGATGTGCACGGGCGGCGAGATCAAGCGCCTCAATAAATGATGCCTTCCTCTCCTTATGGAGAGGCCAACGACTACAAGAAAGGATCACAGCGATGGATCTGATTTCCGACGGAATCTACAACCTGATCATCTTCGTGCTGGCCATCTACGTCGGCTACCACGTGGTCTGGAACGTCACCCCTGCCCTGCACACGCCGCTGATGGCGGTCACCAATGCCATTTCGGCGATCGTCATCGTCGGCGCCATGCTCGCCGCCGCACTCACCGTCACCCCGCTGGGCAAGACCATGGGCACCCTGGCCGTGGCACTGGCAGCGGTCAACGTGTTCGGTGGCTTCCTGGTCACCCGACGCATGCTGGAAATGTTCAAGAAGAAGGCCGCCAAAGCGGCGGTGGAGAAGTAAGCGATGAGCATGAACCTGATCACCCTTCTCTATCTGGTCGCATCGGTGTGCTTCATCCAGGCGCTCAAGGGCCTGTCGCACCCGACCACCTCGCGGCGCGGCAACACCTTCGGCATGATCGGCATGACCATCGCCGTGCTCACCACCCTCGGCCTCATCCATAAACTCGGCAGCGAGCTGGCGGTACAGGGCATCGGCTACGTGATCGTCGGCCTGCTGGTCGGCGGCACTGCCGGTTCGATCATGGCCAAGCGCGTCGAAATGACCAAGATGCCCGAGCTGGTCGCCTTCATGCACAGCATGATCGGCCTGGCGGCGGTGTTCATCGCCATCGCGGCCGTCGTCGAGCCGCAATCCCTGGGTATCGTTGCCGCGATCAGCGATCCGATTCCCAACGGCAATCGCCTAGAGCTGTTCCTCGGTGCGGCCATCGGCGCCATCACCTTCTCAGGCTCGGTGATCGCCTTCGGCAAGCTGTCCGGAAAGTACAAATTCCGCCTGTTCCAGGGGGCGCCAGTACAGTTCGCCGGCCAGCACCTGATCAACCTGCTGATCGGCCTTGCCATCGCCGGCCTGGGCCTGTACTTCACCTTCACCGGCAATCTCACGGCCTTCGCCGTATTGGTGGCCCTGGCTTTCGTGATCGGCGTGTTGATCATCATCCCCATCGGCGGCGCGGACATGCCCGTGGTGGTGTCGATGCTCAACAGCTACTCGGGCTGGGCAGCGGCCGGTATCGGCTTCTCGCTGAACAACTCGATGCTGATCATCGCCGGCTCCCTGGTCGGTTCCAGCGGCGCGATTCTCTCGTACATCATGTGCAAGGCGATGAACCGCTCGTTCTTCAACGTCATTCTCGGCGGTTTCGGCGGCGCGACCGATACCGGCCCGGCGGCTGGCAGCAGCGAGCAACGCCCGGTCAAATCCGGCTCCGCGGACGATGCCGCGTTCCTGCTCGGCAATGCCGACAGCGTGATCATCGTGCCCGGCTACGGCTTGGCCGTGGCCCGCGCTCAGCATGCACTAAAGGAATTGACCGAGAAGCTGGCGCACAAGGGCGTGACCGTGAAGTACGCGATCCACCCGGTGGCGGGCCGCATGCCCGGCCACATGAACGTGCTGCTGGCCGAGGCCGAAGTGCCTTACGACCAGGTGTTCGAGATGGAAGACATCAACGCCGAATTCGGCCAGGCCGATGTGGTGCTGGTGCTCGGCGCCAACGACGTGGTCAACCCGGCGGCGAAGAACGATCCCAAGTCGCCGATTGCCGGCATGCCGATCCTCGAAGCCTTCAAGGCCAAGACCATCATCGTCAACAAGCGCTCGATGGCCAGCGGCTATGCCGGACTGGACAACGAACTGTTCTATCTGGACAAGACCATGATGGTATTTGGCGATGCCAAGAAGGTCATCGAGGACATGCTCAAGGCCGTAGAATGACCCGCAAAGGGGCGCGCTAGAGCGGTCGCGCCCCTTTCGAGTGCAATTCGGCGTCAAGGGAAAAATACAGCAGCGCTGATTGGTAACGAGAATTGCTGCTCAAAAAAATAAATAGCTAAGCAACTATACCGAACAATCGTAACTGTACCGCAATTAATTCACTTAAAATTTAGATATTTTCAGCGTAAAAAACTGCCAAACACGCTAAGTCACGGCAAATTCACAAACACCGTTACAGTTACCATCTAAATTGTAGGAACAGTTAAAAAGCAACCTATCTAGTGCTCAGCTAATTTACTTCAGCTGTGGCTACTGCAAATCCCGTGCGAGGACGAAAATGGGCACCAGAACTTAACCAGTCCCGCCAAAAGCGGAAGGATGCACGCCATGGAACGTACCCTCAGTTCCGATCTGCTTGTCGACAACTCGTCCAAATCTGCCACCAGCCTGCCGCTGAACATCCTGGCCACCCTGCTCCTGTGGCAGCGCCGGATCGTCAGCCGCCGCCAACTGGCACGCCTCGACCCTCGTCTGCTGGCCGATGCCGGTATCAGCGAGAGCCAGCGTTACGCCGAGCTGAGCAAGCCGTTCTGGCGCTAACCGCAATATCTGAGCTTCTCCCGCAAAACCCCGCCGGCATGCAGCGCCGGCGGGGTTTTGTCGTCATGGGTAGCGGTAATCTCATCGTCACTGCCTTGTAAACAAACTGTGTCGGTCTTTTTCTTCCCAGGCTTGCAGAGCGGTTAGAATGTGGCTTTCCGTGAGCCGTAGAGACCAAGCCCATGCCCAATGTCCGCACCCTCGCCTTCGTCAGTCTGTTCGGCCTCGCTACCGGCGCCAGCGCCAGCAGCTTCGTGGTCACCACAGACACCCTGGTCGACGCACTTGCCGCCACCATCGACACCACCTCCAACGCCACCTCTTCGGTGGTCGATAACAAGGTCGTGCTGGCCGCCAGAGACGACGCTGCCAGCTTCGTCGCCAGCGCCGGCGCCGTGCGCGGCGCTCACCTGGAAAACGCCCTGCAGCACATCCGCGAACGCATGCCGAGCCTGCAAGCCGACGATGCGCAACTGGCGCAGGCTATCCTAGCTCGCTAACCATTCGTCATTGCCGGAACTGCGGCAGGCGTTCCCCGTCCAAGCAGCCAATCAAACCCCATTCGGAGACCGTTCATGAAGCGTCCGTTGTTAGCCGCCACCGCCTCGCTGGCCCTGTTCGCCGGCGCCGTACAGGCCCAGACCCTGGTGGCCACCAGCAACATCATCGTCCGCGCGCTGGATCGCACCATCAACTTCACCTCGGACACCACCACTTCGATCCGCGACATGAAAGTGGTGATCGAAGCCCGTGACGACGCTGCCAGCTTCGTCGCCAGCGAAGGTGACATCCGTGGCGCCCAGCTCGAAGCCGCCTTCGGCGCGCTGCGCAGCCAGGTTCCCGAGGCCCAGAACGCTTCCGATCAGGTACTCGCAGAAGCCATTCTCGCGCTGTGATGACCGCCCGCGGCTGGCTCCTGCTGCTGACCCTGCTGGTCAGCACGGCCAGCCACGCCCAGTTGCAATTCGCCCTCGACGATGCCGGGCTCACGCCCGAGCAACGCCACGCCAGCCAGACCCTACTCGACGAAGCTCATGCTGCCCTGCCGCCGCACCTGCGCGAAGCGCTGGACCGTGACGTGGCCGTGCGCTGGGTCGACATGCCAGCGGACAATTACGGCCGAGCCGGGCGCCTCAGCGGCGTCGAACTCAACGCCACGTTGCTGCCCAGCCTTACCGACGGCAGCGCGGCGACCACCCGCAACGGCCGCCCCCATGGCACCGTGCGCCAGGAACTGCTGGCCACCGTGCTGCATGAAGTGACCCACCTTTACGACCGTGGCGCCTACTGGAGCGCGGAGCAGCGCACCTTGCTGCGCCGCTGCCAGCGGCACAATGCCGACCTGGGCCCGGTCGGCCTGCGCGCCGAGTGCCGCGGCCAGACCGAGCGCCGCTTCACCCTCAGCGACGAGCCGCGCCTGCTCGACCTGGCCGGCTGGCCCCAGCGCGTCGGAAAACGCGGTGAGCGCGAAACTCATAACGGTCAGGTTGCCCGCAGCCCGGACAGCTACGAGCTGAGCAACCCGCGCGAGTTCGTCGCGGTGAACATGGAGTACTTTCTCCTCGACCCCGAATATGCCTGCCGCCGCCCGTCCCTGGCGCGCTTCTTCAGCGAGCACTTCGGCTGGTCGCCGGCCAGGCAAGCGCCCTGCGGCAACGGCTACGCCTACCTGAACGCAGGCCGTGATTTCGACAAGCAGGCGCTGGCCAACCTCGACCCTGAACGCGTCTACGAAGTGGATTACCTGCTCGCCGAGGCCAATCAGAACATGGCCAGCCGCTGGGGCCACAGCATGTTGCGCCTGGTCATCTGCGCACCGGGCCGTCCCCGGGGGCCGGATTGCCGGCTGGATCTGGATCAGCACCTGGTGCTGTCCTACCGCGCCTTCGTCAACGACGTGCAGCTGTCGAGCTGGGACGGCCTGACCGGCGCCTACCCGTCGCGCCTGTTCGTGCTGCCCCTGGCCCAGGTAATCGAGGAATACACCAAGGTCGAGCTGCGCAGCCTCGCCTCGGTGCCGCTGAAACTGCCGCGCGAACGCCTGGAGCAGCTGGTCGCCCGCGCCGTCGAGCAGCACTGGAGCTACGACGGTGACTATTTCTTCATCTCCAATAACTGTGCGGTGGAGACCCTCAAGCTGTTGCGCAGCGGAACCAACCATCCGCGCCTGCAGACACTGGACAGCATCACGCCCATCGGCTTGCTCGAAGTGCTCGAAGCCCGCGACCTGGCCGATGGCAGCGTGCTCGACGACTCGCGCGAGGCGCTGCGCCTCGGTTATCGCTTCGACTCGTTCCGCGACCGCTACCAGGCCATGTTCAAGGTGCTGCAGCAGCGCCTGCCAATCCGCCAACAGCGCGTCGAGGACTGGCTCGAGCAGCCATCCGAACAGCGCCGCCAATGGTTCGAGCAGGCCGACCTGCGCGCCAGCGCCGCCATGCTGCTGCTCGAACAGGCGGCAATGCGCCGTCAGTTGCTGCTCTCCCAGGACGAACTCAAGCAGCGCTACCTGACCGGCCGCGCCGCCAAGGACCCGAGCCTGAACAAGGCCGGTGATGCACTGGAGCAGATCCTCGCCAACACCGGCTTCCTGAGCCGCCCAGCCGAGCTGCTCGAAGGCGGTTACGGCCTGCCGCAGCAGGAAGAATGGCAGCGCCTGGAAAGCGAAACCCGCACGCGCCAGCAACAACTGAGCCTGCTCAGCGCTGACCTCGACGGCGAGGTGCGCAGCCTGCTCGAACCCCAGCGCCTGGCCGAGCTGGAAGCCAACGAGGCCAACCTCAAGCTGCTCGGCGAGCACCTGCGCAAGCTGCACAAGAAAAGCGGTGGGCTGCAGCTGTAAGAGCGCCATGGCCAATAAACGAGGCCTGGTTCAAGGTTTGGCGCACGATCTTGTACACGCGAAACATCTTTGTAGAACTTTTCAAAGCGCCTTCCAGTCGGACTTCTGCCCCCTGACTGGAAGAGCCGATGTCCGAACTTACCCTTCGCATCGCTGAAGTAGCCACAGGCCACGACGCGCGTTTTCCTGCCGCCAGTCGTTTCAGCGAACTCACCTCCCTGCTGCAGCAGCCGGCCTTCGATGTCGTGGTGCTGAGTGCCAGCGAAGCCGAGAACCTGGCGATGCTGCAAACCTTGCGGCGCCAGCCAGCTTATCGCCTGAGCCTGATCTACTGCGCCAGCCAGGCGCCACTGGCCGTGGCGCTGAGCGACGGCCCGGCGCCCACGCAGCCGAGCATGCTGCAGCAGGCCTGGCAGCAATGGCGCGAGCGCTTGAGCCTGTTCAACAATGGCCGCGCACCCGAGGGCCTCGAAGCGCAGTTGCTCGCCTACCTGTGGCTGCGCGCGCCAGGCACGCTCAAGGCAGTGCGTGCGCCGTCTTCGGCCAGGCACTACGTCTATCCGCTGCTCGAGGCGCTGGGCGATGACCAGGTCAATGGCCTCGCGCAGGTGCAGAACCTGGCCCAGCGCAACCTGCTCGACAGCACCGCACTGGTCGATCGCATCCGCCTGTGCCGCAGTTGCGGCAGTGGCCACCTGAACTACGTCGACGTGTGCGTGGAATGCAATTCCCTGGACATCGCCCGACAGCCGTCGCTGCACTGCTTCACCTGCGGGCACATCGGCGCCCAGACCGAGTACCTCAAGGATGGTGCCCTCGTCTGCCCCAACTGCTTGACGCGCCTGCGCCATATCGGCACCGACTACGACCGACCACTGGAAAACTACAACTGCAACAGTTGCGATGCCTTCTTCGTCGATGCCGACGTACAGGCGCGCTGCCTGGATTGCGGCGAGCACCACGCGCCGGACGAGCTGCAGGTTCGCGAAATCCGCGACTATCAGCTGTCCGAAGGCGGCCTGCTCACCGCCCGCCAGGGGCTGGAACGCAATACCGACAATTACTTCCGTGGCCTGCCGGTGGTCGGCGCCGGCACCTTCAAGACCCTGCTCGACTGGCAGCTGGAGCTGATCGAGCGGCACAAGGCGCCGACCTTCGCGCTGCTCGGCATGCGCTTTCGCAACCTGGGCCGGGTACTCGAACGCCTGGGCCCACAACGCGGCCACGCCCTGCTCGACACCCTGATCGAGCGCATCCAGGTGGCCATCCGCGACACCGACCGCTGCACCCGCAGCAGTGAGGAACAGCTCTGGCTGCTGCTGATGTACACCGATTCGGCCGGTTTGCGCCGGGTGGTCGAGCGCATCAACGAAATCAGCGAGCTGTTCGTCGGAGAGGATCTCCAGGACATTCGCCTGACCACCAGCGGCTGCGTCGCCCCCAGCGGCCTGATCGACAAGGAAGACGCCGAGCTGCTGATGGCCCGCCTCGCCGGAGAGCTCTGATGAACGCGCTGGTCGAGCATCTGCACGCGTGGCTGGGCGAGATCTATGGCGCCAATGGTCATTGGCGGCTGTTTCTCATGGTTTTCCCGTACTTCCTGCTGCTGGAGGTGCCGCTCAACCTCATGGTGCTGCTCGGCACCCTGCGCTGGTTCGTACGCAAGCGAAGTGCGCTGCCGCTGCACAACACCTGGCATCCGCGGGTGTCGTGCATCATCACCTGCTACAGCGAGGGCCGCGATGTCGAGCTGACCCTGCGCAGCCTGGCCGAGCAGACCTACCCCGGCATGATCGAGATCATCCCGATCGTCGACGGCGCCGCCGCGAACAAGGCCACCACCGAGGTGGTGCGACGCTTCAAGGCCGACCAGCGCCTGCCGCGCAACCGGGTGATCCGCCCCATCGCCAAATGGCAGCGCGGCGGACGGGTGTCGTCGCTCAACACCGGCCTGGCGTACAGCACCGGCGAGATTCTCATCAACGTCGATGGCGACACCTCGTTCGACAACGACATGGTGGTGCGCATGGTCAGCCACTTCCGTGACCCCAAGGTGCCCGCCGTCGCCGGCAGCCTGCGCGTGCGCAATGCCAGGCAATCGTGGGTGGCGCGCATCCAGGCGCTGGAGTACCTGCTGTCGATCCACATGTGCAAGATCGGCCTGGCCGAGTGGAACCTGGTCAACAATGTCTCCGGGGCCTTCGGGGCCTTTCGCCGCAGCTTCCTGCAGCAGATCGGCGGTTGGGACACCCATACCGCCGAAGACCTCGACCTGACCCTGCGCATCAAGGCGTACTTCCGGCGCTACGGCCTGCGCATTCCGTTCGAGCCCCAGGCCATCGGCCATACCGATGCACCGGCGACCTTGCGCGGCTTTCTCGACCAGCGCCTGCGCTGGGACGGCGACCTGTTCTTCGTCTACGTGCGCAAGCACCGCCACGTGTTCACACCGCGCCTGCTCGGCTGGCCGAACTTCCTGATGCTGATGGTCAGTGGCCTGTTCTTTCAGCTGGTGCTGCCTTTCATCATCCTCGGCTACAGCCTGGTGGCGGTGATCATCCTGCCGTTCACCGCGCTGGTGTTCTATTCGCTGCTGATCTACGCGCTGTACCTGGTGATGAGCACGCTCCTGTACCTGGGCCTGATGCTGATGGTCAGCGAGCGGCCCAGGCAGGACCTGCGGCTGATCTGGGTGCTGCCCTTCTACCCCTTGGCGATGTACGCCCTGCGCTGCTGGAGCGTGGTCGCCATTCTCAATGAAACCCTGCGGCGCGGGCACGAGGAGTCGAGCATGGCGCCCTGGTGGGTGCTCAAGCGGGCCAATCGATTCTGAGGCGCTATTACTAGATGACTGCACCACGACCTTCACGTCTGCTGCTGCCGCTGCTGTGCTGCGCGCCGCTGCTGGCAGGCGCCACGCCCCTGAGCCTGGAGCAGGCCCTGCAACAGGCCGGCGACGGCAGCCCGGCGGCCAACGCTGAACTGCAGGCGCGCTACGCGGCCCGCGACCAACGCGAGAGCGAATCCGGCTGGGAGATGTTCGGCAACGCCAACGTCGGCCGTTACCGCGAACTGGTGACCGACGAAGTTCGCGACGATTACTACGGGCGCAGCTTCGCGGTCGGCGTGCGCTACCCGCTGCTCGGCAGCCTGCGCCGACGCATGGATGCGGTGCGCGACAGCGAACGCGACATTCGCCTCGGCGAGATCGAACAGGGCTATCGCCGCGCCCAGCAGCGTTTGGCCATCCGCAGCACCTATGCGGACTGGTGGCGGGCCACCCAGGAGCAGCGCCTGTGCCGGGATGTCGAGCGCGCCGCACGCGATGCCGACCAGCAGGTGCAGACGCGCCTGGACGGCAAGTGGATCCTGCCGTCCGACGCCCAGCTGATGCGCAGCGAATGGACCGCGGTAACCCAGCGCTGCGCCATGCAGGACGGTTTGCTGACAGATATCCGCGCCAGCCTGCAAAGCCTCGGCGTGCAGGTCGACGGCAACGACACGCCAGTCGCCTCGGCCCTGGCCAGCGACCCGCAACCCTTGCAGGCCTGGCAGACGCAGCTCGAAGACAACCCGCGCGTCGCCGGGCGCAGCGCCGAACTGGCCAATGCCGAGCTGGGCCGCAAGCAGCCCTGGTACAGCGCCATCGAGTCCTACGTCAACGTCGCCCAGACCCTGGAGCAGCGCAGCGGCGCCAGCGATGACGGCAGTGGCCTGAGCGCCGGCATCACCTTCTCGGCGCCCTTCGACCTGTTCGACTACGGCTCCGCCCGCGGCCGCGAGGGCGAAGCGCGCTACCAGGCGGCGGTGCAGGCGCTGGAGCGCGAGCGCGGCGATGTGTTGCGTGAACTGGGCAAGGTGTTGGAGCAGCAGCGCCGCCAACTCAACGAATACCAGTGGCGCAGCGAACGGCGAGACGCCCTCGACACCATCATCGCCGAGCGCCGCCAACGCGGCAGCCTGGATGCCGGCGAAGCCAGCCTGCGGCTGCTGCAGGCCGAGGTCGATCACTACAACGCCGGCTTCGCGCAGATTTCCGCCTGGCACGGCGCCTGGCTGCAGGACTCGGCGCTGCGCCTGTTCGGTGATGACAGCCCGGGCTTCGAACGCCTGCTCGGCAACCGCGTGGTGCACTGGCAAGGCGAAAACACCGTCATGCCGGCACAGGCGGCCACGCAAACCGACTGGAGCCAGGGCGCGTACATCTGGGACAGCGTCGCCCTGCTCGATGCGCATCAGCGCAGCGGCCAACTGAACGCCCTGCAGCAGGCCGGCATCAGCCAGTTGCACGTCGGCCTGACTGCGCTGCAGGTCGCTGACATGCAGCGCAGCCACCCGGCCCTGGGCGCCTTGCTGCAGGCTGCCCACGCCCGCGGCATGCGGGTCACCCTGCTGCTCGGCGACCCGGACTGGCTGAAACCGCGCAAACGCCAGGGGCTGATCGACCTGATCGGCCAGCTCAGGGACCTGCCCTTCGACGCCCTGCACCTGGACCTGGAAGTCGAGCAGCTCGGTTGGCCGGTTCCCGATCAGCGTCTGCACGACTGGCTCGACACCGTGCGCGAGGCCAAGGCCGCCGCGCCCTGGCCGCTCAACCTGTCCAGCCACCCGCGGTGGTTCGACGAGCACGTCAATCGCCAGCCCTGCGTGCCCTGCGAACTGCAGCGCATCGGGGTCGGCGAGATCAGCCTGATGATCTACACCCGCAACCCGCAGAGCAGCGCCAATCGGGCCCTGGCCATCGCCAAACAATGGCCGGCCCTGAAGCTGCGTCTGGCCCAGAGCGTGGAGGTGGATCAGCCCGCCGACCTGAGCTGGGCGGACGCCTCCCACACGCAATTGCAACAACAGGTAGTGAACTGGCAGAACGCTCTGCGCCCGGCTGGAGTGGGCGGTATCGACTGGCAATCCTGGACCGATTACCCGAGAAGCCGATGAAGATACGTTTCAATAGCCCGAAAGAACGACACCCGACCCAGGACAACGGCATGCAGGTGCTCTACGCACCCGGCAAACGCCTGGCCTTCCGGCTGCGCTGGTACCTGATCCTGTTCCTGATCCTGCTGCCCGCCCTGTGGCTGGCCGGGCGCTACGGCCTGGAACTGATACGCGTCGAGGCACCCGCGCTGGTGCGCCTGCCCACCATGGAAGTGCGCGCCATGCAGCCCGGCCAGGTGGAAAGCATCCGCGTGCAGGCAGGTGATCACGTGGATATCGGCACGCCGCTGGTGGAGCTCGACAACCCCGAATGGCGCCTGCGCCTGAACCTGCTGCAAGGCGGCTCGGCGCCAGTTGCAGCACCGGTCGGCGACCTGGGCGCGCGCAACCGTGCGGTGCTGCAGAGCCTGGTCAACCGCGCCTCGCAACGGGTCAACGACACGCGTCGGCTGGTGCAGCAAGGCGCCGCCACCCGCGGCGAGCTGGTCGAAGCGCAGAATGCCCTGGACAGCCGTGAGGCCGAGTTACTGGATTTCGAGCGCAGCCTGAGCGGCGTCGGCAGCAGCGAAGGCGAGCGTTATGAGCGCCAGCAGCAACTGGAAAGTCGCTGGCTGGCCGGCCAGCTCGAGCAGATGCAGGTCAGTGCCAGCGAGCGCGGCCGAGTGGCAGAAGTGGTCACCGCACCCGGTGAGAATGTCGGCCCCGGCACCCTGCTGATGCGCCTGGAACGCAGCGGACCAGCGCAATTGTGGGTGTACCTGGACCCCAAGGATGTCGAGCACGCCATCCCCGGTTCGCCACTCGACGTGCGCTTGCCCGACGGCGACTGGATCAAGGCGGAAGTGATCAATCCGGCAGAGAGCGCCAACCCATTGCCCAGCGATCTGCGCCAGCCGTTTCGCAGCCCCACCCGCGGGCTGATGGTGCCGGCGCGCTTCACCGAGCCGCTGGCCAACGAGTGGCGCGTCGACTCGCTGCCGGTGCGCGTGCGCTTCCCGAATGAGCACTTCACTCTGTTCGGCATGCGCTTCTGAGCAGGGTGCTCCTGGCAGGCCGCAAGCCTGCCTATCGCACCGTATCGGGAAACCTGACCACCGCGCTGAAGCCTCGCGGGGTGGCGTTGCTGAAGCCGATGGAGCCGCCCAGATGATGGGCGATCATGCCGACGATGGCCAGCCCCAGCCCCGCACCCTGCGGGTTGCCGGCGCTGTGGAAGCGTTCGCCGAGGCGCGGTATGCGGGCCTCCTCGACGCCTGGCCCTTGATCGACGACCTGCAGGTGCACGCCCTCGCCTTCCCGGCAAACGCGCACGCTCACCTCGCTGCCGGGTGACGAGAAGGTCAGCGCGTTGCTGACCAGGTTCTGCAGCAGGATCACGATCAACCCGCGATCGCCCTGAATCAGCGCCGTTTCCTCGGCCTCCAGGGCCAGGTCGATCCGCCGGTTCAGGGCCAGCGGCGCCAGGTCGGCCAGCTCCTCGCGCACCACAGCGGTCAGGTCCAGCGGCTGCAGGTTCTGCGATGGCGCCTCCAGCCGCGCCATGGTCAGCAGCTGGCTGGCGATGCGGGTGGCGCGATGTACACCGTGCTTGAGGAAGGCCAGCGCCTCCTCGCGCTCCTGCACGCTTTCGGCCTGCGCCGCGTTACGCACGTGAATCTCGAGAATCGCCAGAGGCGTGCGCAGCTCATGGGCGGCATCGGCGATGAAGCGGCGTTCGCGTTCGAGCAGCGCGCGCAGCTGGCTCAATACGTCGTCCAGAGCCAGGCGCATGGGTTCCAGCTCCGGCGGCAGCGGCCCTGTCGGCAGCGGCTCCAAGCTGTGCTCGGGGCGCTCACGCAGTTGTTGGGCCAGGCGCTGCAATGGGCGCAGCCCCCAGCCGAGCAGCAGCCAGATGAACGCGGCCAGCAACGGCAGGCAGACCAGCGTCGGCATCAGGGTGTGCTGGAGAATCTGGTGGATCAGGTCCTGGCGCAGGTCCTCCCGCTCACCGACCCAGATGCGCAGGCCGCCTGCGCTGTCGTCGAGCAGCACGCCGCACCACTCCTGATCGTTGAAGAAGAATTCGTGAATGCCCGGCGCCGGCAGTTTCGTCAGGTGCGGCGCCTGTTCGGAGCGCACCAGCAGATTACCGTCGCGGTCCCATACCTGGAACGCCAGGTTGATTTCGTAGGGGTGCGAGAACACCCCATCGGCGGAGCGATCCAGGGCGCCATCCAGCGCCTGGCGAACGAACTGCCAGTCCACCGGCCGGCCGTCGGGCTGCTGCAGCATGCCTTGCAGCACCCGTGCAGCTTGCACCAGTTGTGCGTCGTAGACCGCTTCGGTCTGCCGGTGGCTGTCGCGCAGGGCCAGCAGCACCAGGGCCAGGCTGCCGGCCAGGACCAGGGCGATGGTCGGTGCCAGAATGCGCGTGCGGATGGAAATCACGACGTCTGCTCCACCAGATAACCGACCCCGCGTACGGTACGGATCAACTCGCTGCACAGTTTGCGGCGCAGGTTGTGGATCAGCACCTCCAGCGTATTGCCCGGGCCGCTCTCCTGCCAGCCGTACAGGGCGCCGGCCAGGCGCTCGCGAGTGACCACCACGCCGGGGCGAATCAGCAACTGGTGCAGTAGCTGGTATTCCATGGGCGTCATCGGCACGGCGCGGCCCTGGTAACGCACCTCCTGGGTGGACGGGTCGAGGGTCACGCCGGCGAACTCCAGCACCGGCTGGGCACGGCCCTGGCTGCGTCGCAGCAAGGCGCGGATGCGCGCCTTCAGTTCCTCGGGGTCGAAGGGTTTGACCAGGTAGTCGTCGGCGCCGGCATCCAGGCCCTGAATCCGGTCATCCATGGCATCGCGGGCGGTGAGCACCAGCACCGGCACGGCGTTCTCGCTGCGCGCGCGCAGTTGACGCAGCAGGGTCATGCCATCCAGGCGCGGCAGGCCGAGATCGAGCAGCACCAGGTCGAACCGTTCGCTGCGCAGCGCATGGGCGGCTTCGACGCCGTCCTCCAGCCAGTCCAGCGTATAGCCTTCGCCGCGCAGGGCCACGCGGATCCCGCGCGCCAGGGCACGATCATCTTCAACCAGCAGGACACGCACGGCACGCACCTCGTCATCGATAAAACGGCGCCATCATGCGCTTCGCGCGGCGCATTGGGCAGGGGTAGATGTTACCGACCTTTGCCCATTAAGACTTTCCTAAGCTTCGCGTCGCAAGGTGCTCCTGACTACCCCAAGAAGGAGACTCACCATGCGTTACGTCGCGCTTTTCGCCCTGCTGCTCGGCAGCCCGCTGGCCATGGCCAGCACCGAATGCACCACCGCCGACCGCTCGACCTGGCAGGACCCGGAGCAGTTCCAGGCCAAGCTCAAGGAACAGGGTTACCAGATCAGCAAGTTCAAGGTCACCAAAGGCAACTGCTACGAGATCTACGGTTTCGACAAGGACAAGCGCAAGGTCGAGATCTATCACGACCCGGTCAGCGGCAAGGCCATCAAGACCGAGATCGAAGACTGATGCAGGCGGCGACGATACGACTCTGGGATCCCCTGATCCGCCTGTTCCACCTATCGGTAGCCGGGGTCTTCGTCGCCAACTATTTCTTTACCGAGGAAGGTGACGATTGGCACACCTGGCTCGGTTACTACGCCTGCGCCTGGCTCGCCGTGCGCCTGATTTGGGGCTTCGTCGGCCCGCGCAGCGCGCGCTGGACGGACTTCTGGCCAACCCGCTCACGCCTTGCCGACCACCTCGGCCGATTGCTCGAGGGTGAACCGCACCGCCGCCTCGGCCACTCGCCGATCGGCGCCCTGGTGATGCTGCTGATGATGACGGCCATCGCCACCCTGGGCATCAGCGGCTTTCTGATGCAGGAAGTCGATGCCCTGTGGGGCGCCGACTGGCCGCTCACGCTGCACGCCTGGGCCGCCAACGGCCTGGCGACGCTGGTGGCGATCCATATGGCTGCGGCCGTGATCGAAAGCCTGCACCTGGGCGAGAACCTGCCGCTGTCGATGATCACCGGCAAACGCCGCCCACCATCCGAACATCGCTGAGATTCGAACCCCATGCTGACCCTGCTCGCACCTCGCCGTGCCAGCGCCCCGCGCGCCTGGCTGTCGCTGCTTGCCCTGGCCACTCTGAGTTGCGGGCTGTTGCTCGCCGATGACTTTCTGCAGCAGCTGTTCACCCCTAACAACCACGCCGAGCTGGAAGCAGGCTACGTGGTCGTGCTGTGGCTGTTCAGCCTGGGCCTGTGGCTGTGCAACCTGCGCCCGCTGAGCATGATCATCCTGACGCTGTTCGCGGTGATGCAACTGATGCAGCTGGCCAATATCAGCTTCTTCGGCGAGCCGCTGACCGCCATCGACATCCAGTCGCTGCTCAACGACCCCGGCGAAGTACGCGAGACCGCCGCCCACAGCTTCGCCGAGCACTGGCCGGTGCTGCTCTGCGTGGGCATTCCCTACGGCCTGCTGCTGGTGCTGCACTGGCGCCTGCCGGGCCGGGTCAGCCTGCCGCAGAGCCGCTGGGCGCTGCTGCTGATCGCCGTGGTGCTGCTCTCCAAACCCTATCGCGCCACCTACCGCAACCTCGATTCCTTCGCCGCCAGCCCCAGCCGCAGCGCCCTGCACAACAACCTCAACGTGTTTTCCGCCTGGGCCGTGCACCTGGCATTCAAGCCGGAGTTCGAGCTGCCGCCCAGCACCTTCGCGCCCTATGCCCTGAGCCCGAGCCTGAGCGAAGCCAAGCACGTCTGGCTGGTGGTCGCCGACTCACTGCGCAGCGATCGCCTCGGCGTGTTCGGCTACGACCGCGACACCACGCCGAGACTGGCCGACTACCTGCGCGAGCATCCCAGTGCTTTCGTGCGCCCCGGCATCGCCGCTGGCGTGGCCACCGACGTCAGCCTGCCCTACCTGATCAACCCGATTCGCGAGCCAGGCAAGGATGCGCTGCTGCGCACCGGCGACATCAACCTGTTCCGCTTCGCCAAGCAGGCGGGCTTTCGCACCCACTGGATTTCCTCGCAGGAATCCAAGCTGCTGGCCAACCTGGGCAGCCGTTATCTGGACGTGTCGATCACCCGCGAAGACCATCCGGTACGCTTTCTCAAACTACAGGATCGCGCCCTGCTCGACGTACTCGACAGGCAGCGTTGGGCGCAGCGCAACTTCGTGGTGCTCAACCTGCGCACCGCGCACCTGCCCTACGCGCAGAACTACCGCCATGAAAAGACCCCGGCACCCTGGGTGGATCAGGGGCCCAATGGCCAGAGCAACGCCTACGACAACTCGGTGCATTACCTGGACGGCCTGCTGGCCGAGGTGATCGCCGACTTCGACCGCCTGGAGGGCGAGCGCTACCTGATCATCACCGGCGACCATGGCCAGCGCCTAGGCGAAGGCGGCCACTGGGGCCACAACGATCTGGTACCGGAAGTCAGCGACGTGCCGGTGATCGTCATCGGCCGCGAGGCCAAGGCCGAGACCATGGCGAGCCTGTCGGCCGAACGTTGGATCAGCCATTACGAAGCCGGCAAATGGCTGGCCGCGCGCCTCGGCACGCGCATCCACAACCCCAACCTGCGCCCCAACGAGCACTTCGTGCACGGCAAACTGCTGTTCACCGACAACTTCATCCAGCGCGTCTGCGAAACGCCCACGGGCCTGGTTCACCAACCGCCGCAGTTGCTGAGCATGCTGCTCAAGGAACCCGAAAAACGCTGCTAACGCTCAACCCTCGGCCGAGCGCAGGGTGATGCGGGTGATTTCCGAGGGCTTGCCCAGGCGCAGCGGGAAGCCGTTCCACAGGCCGGTGCCGTTACTCACATACAAGCGCATATCGCCGACCGCGTACTCGCCCGACACGTAACCCTCGTTGAACGCCTGGGTGACCCAGTGCATGCCCAGCACTTGGCCGCCATGGGTATGCCCGGACAGCTGCAGGTCGACGCCCGCCAACGCGTTGAACGAGGCGGCCAGGGGCCGGTGGCTGAGCAGGATCACCGCGGCGTCCTTAGGCGCCCCGGCCAGGGCCGCATCGACATCCGGCAGCGGCTGGCCGAAGCGCGCGGCGGCGGGGTCGGTGATGCCGGCCAGCACCAGGCTGGCGCCCGCATCAATGATCGTCACATGACTATTGAGCAGCATGGGCAGGCCCAACTGCGCGAAGTGCTCCAGCCACTGCTGGTACTCGGCGTAGTACTCATGGTTACCGGCAATCGCGTACACGCCCAGGCGCGCCTTCAAGGCGCGTAACGGCTCGACATCGCCGGTTCGCGCGGCGACGGTGCCATCCACCAGGTCACCGGTGATCACCAGCAGGTCCGGGTCGAGGGCGTTGGCTCTGGCGACCACCGCCTCCATCCACGGGCGCTGCAGCAGCCGGCTGGCGTGCAGGTCGGTGAGCTGCACCAGTTGCAAACCATCCAGTTCGGCGGGCAGCTGGGCCAGGGTGATTTCCACCTCGCGCACCTCCGGCACCCGCACCGCCTGCCAGACGCCCAGCGCCGACAGCAGGATCGCCCCGATACCGACTCCGGCGCGCAACCGAGGCGCCATGACGGCGGTACGCAGGCGCGGCAACAGCGCCGCGATATCCAGTACCAACAGCAGCATGGCGCTGATGAGCAGTGCACCGAAGGCGCAGCCCAGCACCATCAGCAACGTGCCCGGAATCTCCGGCGAGGCCATGCTGCCGAAGAACTGACGGGTCACCAGGTGGTGCTCGGCAACCGCCAGGATCAATACACCCAGCAGCGCCTTGACCGATCGCGGCCAGCGCTGCGGCCAGACAATTCGCCAGAATACATAGAGGGCCAGGATGGCCGTGATCAGGTGGAACACGTTTATCTCGCTCGCTCAAGATGAATCGGATGCCGCCCTCTGTGACAGCGCCGTCACCTGCGGGTGCAGCTCGCGTTCGCCACATTTTTCCCGGGCAAAAAAAACCGCCTCATCAGGGAGGCGGTAACCAAAGGATGATGAACCGGAGAGACCACCGGCCTCTTTCGAAAGCCCATGGTGTTGTGTTCATCGAGGTACAGGGTATCGGTAAAGCCCGCAGGCACCGCATCATTTGCGTCGATAGTGATAATCGAAGGCTGCCCGCTAGCGCCACGGCCCAATGGCCGCGCTAGTTGCCGCCAGCCAGCAGGGCGCGCACGCGCAGCAGGTCAGCCAGGGTATCGACGTCGGTTAGGATGCCCGGATCATCGAGTGGCAGCAGCAGAGCCCGCCCCTCACGGCGATAACGCTGCACCACCGAGGCGCCGCCCGCTTCACCGCTCAGGTCGGCAAGTGCCTCGAAGCATTCCCGGGCGAAGCCGACCGGATGGCCCCGGTTGCCCTGAAAAGTCGGTACCACTACCGGCTGCTGCGTCAGCGCCTGGGCCACCTGGCGCAGGCTCGGCGCGCCGATCAGCGGCAGATCGCCCGGCAGGATCAGCCAGCACGACGCCGCCGCCGTGGCCCGCACACCGGCGGCGATCGAGTCGGCCATGCCGTCGCCAGCGGCGCGGTGCACCACATGGTGCGCCAGGCCGGAACGCTGGACTGCCGCCAGCACGTGGTCGAGCACGGGCTTGCCGTGCAGGTCGGCCTGCAGCTTGCTGCCGTCACCGCCGGAAGTACGAAAACGCGTGCCGCGCCCGGCAGCGAGCACGATGACCACCGGGCCGTCGGTCATGACTACAGCGCGCCGCGGTCGATGCCGTTGGCGACACGCAGCACGTCGGCCAGGGTCGCCAGGGCGATCTCCGCAGGGGCTTTGCTGCCCAGTTGCAGGCCGATGGGCGCGTGGATGCGTGCCATATCTCCAGGCTGCAAACCGCCCAAGCGGGCCAGGCGCTCCAGGCGTTTGCCGCTGGTGCGCTGGGAGCCCATGGCGCCGATGTAGAACGCCTCGGTGCGCACCGCTTCGATCAGGGTCGGGTCGTCCATGCGCGGGTCATGGGTCAGGGCGAGGATCGCCGTGGCGCTGTGGGCGCCCTGCTCGGCGATGAACCGCGCCGGCAGAATTTCGATAGCCTGCACGCCTGGCACATTCACCTCGGCGATGATCTCGGCGCGCGGATCGCAGACGATCACTTCATAACCAAGCGCCACGGCAAAGCCGGCGCAGAACTCGGCTACCGGCGACCAGCCGGCCAGTACCACGCGCAGCACGGCGCCGATGCGAATCGACACCTGCTCGGCGCTACGATGGATCTTCGCATCGCTCATGCTGCCGGGCCGGCAGCGACTGCTGGCCTCCCCCAGCGGCACTTCGCGCACCAGCAACTCGCCACCGCCGAGCGCCTGCTCGACCTGGCCGAGCATGCGCTGCACGGCCTCGCCGGGCTGCAGGTACTCGACCAGCACATCCAGCACGCCGCCACAGGGCAGTGCGCGGGTGGGCGTCAGGCCGCCTTCGCCGTAGCGCACGATCTGGTTGCAGGGCGCGAACCCGGCATTCTGCACGCGCTCGAGAAAATCCTCCTCGACGCAGCCACCGGACAGCGAGCCGCACGAGGCGCCGGACGCCAGCGCCGCCAGCATCGCTCCCGGCGCCCGCGGTGCCGAACCGAATGTCGACAGCACAGTGCACAGCCAGACGCCATGGCCCTGCTGCAGCCAGCCGAGAGCCTGCTGGATCACCTGCAGGTCAAGTTGCTTCATCGACACCCCCTCATTCCACGGCACCGGGCGCACGCACGGCGGCACCATTTCAGCATGCAATTTGGTGGCCGGGTTGGCGCTTCGGTTCAGTGTATTTGCCGGCGGGCAGCGGCTGATCGGGCCAGGGATCTGGCGCCTATGGAAGAGGCGCCTAACGCGACGGGATACGGCCGCAGCGCAGCCCGAAAAATCAGACGAAGCTCTGGCGCGCAGCACCACGGGGCAGGCGATTGCGGCCCGGCAGTTGCTCGATCCTCTGCTGCCAGGCGGCCTTCACGCTCAGGGTCGCTTTCTCGGCGCTCTCGGCGGGTTTGGCCGGGGCCTTGGCGGCGCGGGCGGCAGCGCGCAGTTCGGCCAGGGTTGGCGTGCGGTTGGTGGTGACCGGCGCAGCGGCCTTGTCCAGCGAACGCAGGCAGAGTTTGCAGGAAACCTGCGCCTGATCCTCGGTGGTACTCAGGCTCGCGCCGCTACGGCCGCAGGCGATGGTGTTCGAGGAAGGCGAGAAGTGAATGGCCAAGATGGCATCTCCAGCAGTAAAACGGGGCGGCGATTTTACATACCCGCCGCGATTTCTGCGCACTCACCTGTCACAGTGAGCCTTGGTCGCTGGCGTGGGACGCTCAGCCGCGCGGAGTGCCGGGCTGCTGAGCCTTGTCTGGCGTCATCGACGCGCACATGGCGAGCAGCTGGGCAACGCTCCAGGGCTTGGGTATCACGGCGACGTTGAGGCCGTCGAAATCCGTGGAGGCCCCGAGGAAGCCCGAGGAAATGATGATCGGCAGATCCGGGAAACGGTCACGAATCAGGTGCGCGAGAAAGATGCCGTCGATGTCGCCGGGCATGCTGAAATCGGTAAGCACCATGTCCACCTGGCCGTCACTGCTGGCGAGGTATTCCCAGGCGTCGTCAGCACAGGGGAAGGCTTTGACCTCGTGGCCTTCGTCTTCGAAGATCTCCACGAGCATCTCCCTGATGGAGCGTTCGTCTTCGGCTATGACTATCAGTGGCATCGCTGGGATCCGGCAGTAAGGGTCAGGCTCTGACCGGCTCGGCCAGGCAAGATTTCATTAATTTTTCATGGCGCCGACTGGTGGCGCGTGCGAGGCGGGATCGTCGCCCGCCAACTCGGCGGGCGACGATGGGCCGGGGCCCGATCAGGCCAGGCGGAAGCGGCCCACCAGCTTCTGCTGGTGATCGGCGAGGCGCGCCAGTTCCTGGCTGGTGACGGCGGTCTGCTCGGCACCGGAACTGACCTGGATGGCCACGTCGTTGATCTCCACCACGTTGCGGTTGATGTCTTCGGCCACCGCGCTCTGCTCCTCGGCCGCCGCGGCGATCTGCATGTTGCGGTCGCTGATGCTGGAAACGCCCGAGGCGATATCGCCCAGCAGGTCGCCGGCACGCTCGATGTTGCTGGCACCGGCGCGGGCCTTGCCGAGGGTTTCCTGCATGGACTGCGTGGCCAGGTCGGAGCCGCGCTGCAGGTTGGCGATCATCTCCTGAATGTTGCCGGTGGACTCCTGGGTTTTCTGCGCCAGGGTACGCACCTCGGAGGCCACTACTGCGAAGCCGCGACCGTGATCGCCAGCGCGTGCCGCCTCGATGGCCGCGTTGAGGGCCAACAGGTTGGTCTGGTCGGCGATGCCGCGAATCACGTCGAGCACCGAGGAGATCGAATCGCTTTCGTGCTTGAGGTCGCCAATGATGCGCGCGGTGTCATCGGCCTGGGTCGACAGCTCACGGATCACCTCGACGGTGCGCTCGATTTCCAGGCGGCCCTGGGTGGTGCTGAGGTTGACCTGGCGTGACATCTCCGCGGCGTCGTTGGTGCTCTGCGCCACTTCGCGAACCGTGGCGCTCATCTCGTTGATGGCGGTGACCACCAGCTCGGTGCCCTGGCGCTGACGCTCCAGGCTGTTGCTGGTTTGCAGGGTGACCGCCGAGCACTCCTCGGCCGCGGTCGCGACCTGGGCGGTGGCCGAGCCGATTTCCTGGACGATCTGCGTCAGTTCCTCGGCCATGATATTGAGGTTGCGGGTGATCTCGCCGAACTCGTCCTTGCCCACATAACCCGAACGGGCCGTCAGGTCACGCTGCGACAGCGCCAGCAAGGCACGGTTGGCCTCGCCCACCGCCAGGTTGATGTTGCGGATGATCAGGTAGGACAACGCGCCCACCACCGCCATGGCGATCAGCACGCTGATGGCCGTCGTCCACAACATGGCCGACGCTTTCGCGCGCGCCTGGGCGGCCAGGTCACCGACGCTTTGCCCCAGCTCGCTTTCCACCTCGCCCATCAGGTCGATGCGATTGGTGGAGGTCTGGAACCAGTCGGTGGCCTTCACGCCCAGGGAATCGCCGATCGGCGTGTCGAAAGACAGCTTCTGCAAGCGCGCCACTTCGAGGGCGCTGGGCTGCTGCATCTTCTCGTCGAGCTTGCGCACGAACTCTGGCGAAGCGTTGCGGCGAAAGCCTTCCGAATAGGCGGTGAACTCGCCAAGGTTGCGGCTGAAGGTAGAGAGCAGGTCCGCATCGAAGCGATCCTGATTGAACACCACGCCCAAGGTCGCGCGCTCGCGTCCAGCGCGCTCCTTCATCTCGATGAACTGGTTGAGCGAGGACAGCGCCCGCGACAAGGTCGGATCCTTGACCGAGCGTTCGACGGCGTGGGTGTAGCCGACCAGCTTGCGGATGATGTCGGTGAAGCGCGCGCCGGACTCACGGTTGTTGATCGCCAGCTTGTCGATCTGCCCACGCATGGCATCCAGCCCGCTCAACGCAGCCAGCGCCTCATTCAGCCCGGCATCGACATTGCCCAGCGCGCGTGCGTCGGCCAGGGCGGTGTCGGTCTGGCCGCGCATGCGCAGCAGCACGTCCTGCATGGTCTTGCCCTGGCTGCCCAGGAATACGCCACTGGCGCCGCGCTCGCGCTGCAATACGGTGATCAGTTGGCTGACCTTCTGCGCGACGACACTGGCCTCCTGGGTCCGCTCCATCTCCTGCAAGGTCTGGTAGCTGCTGTTGACCTGCAGAGCGGCCAGCCAGAGAAAGCCCAGCAACGGGCAGGCGAGAATCAACAAGAGCTTGAGGCTCAAGGGGATGTTTCTGAGCACGACGTTTCACCTATTCAATTTACTTCGGCAGTTCTGATTACGAAGCGAAGGGTTGCCTGTTGTCGCACCGTCTGCGCGGCGCGTTGAACAGGGGGACGCATTTGGCATGCGGCACGTTAGGCAATGGACGAGGTACAGACAGGCAATCGGCGCGAGACAGCCAATCTTTAATAAAGTTCGATGAACCAGGCGACAGTAGCTCGACGACCGCTAAATCAGATATGTGCCGCTAGTCGATTCGCTCTTGCTGCTCCTGGGGCAAAGATGGATCGACCTCCAGCCACGGCAAACGGCTCTGGGTCCAGATATGCCGGTCGGCGGCGGCGTGTTCGGGGTGATCGAGCGTGGCGATGGTCACGTCCAGGCTGTTCGGGCTCAGAGTGGTGAACAGCGCCAGATGGGCGCCGCAGGTCGGGCAGAAGTAGCGCTCGCAGCTGGGCGAGGAGGCGAAACGCGCCGGTTCGCCGCGTAGCCAGGTGAAGGCTGCCAGCGGCACGGTGATCCAGGTCACCAGGATGCCGCCGGTGCTGCGTCGGCACACCGAGCAGTGGCAGTGGGCGATATCGCGCAACGGCGCGCGGAACTGGTAACGCACGGCGCCGCATTGGCAGCCGCCCTGATGCGAATCGCTCATCCCGCTCTCCTTGAAACCTCGTGATATCCCAGCTTGCCTGATCAAACGGCACTGGCGAAGATGCACCCTCACCACCACCGGGGGCTCCCGTGACCGAACTGCTCTTGGCCCTTTGGCCACTCTTCGCGCTGATCGTCGGCGGCTACGTGCTCAGCCGTCGCGGCTTCCCCAACGAAGCCTTCTGGCCAGGCGCCGAACGCCTCAACTACTTCATCCTGTTCCCCGCGCTGCTGTTCAACAGCCTGGCCACCGCACCGCTGGACAACCCGCAGCTGCCGCGCATGGCACTGGCCGTGTTGCTCGGCCTGGGCATCGCCTGGCTGGCGCTGCTGGTGGTGCGTCGCCTGCGCGGCTGGCCGGCGGCGCGCTTCGGTGCTTTCAGCCAAGGCATCCTGCGTTTCAACACGTACCTGGGCCTGGCCGCCGTGGGCAGCCTGTTCGGCCAGCCGGGCCTGACTCTGGCAGCCCTGATGCTGGCGCTGATGGTGCCGACCGTCAACGTGCTATCGGTCTGGTCACTGACCGCCGAGCGGGGCGTCAGCGCGCGCAGCCTGCTGCTGCCGATCATCCGCAACCCGTTGATCCTGGCCTGCCTGGCCGGTGCGCTGGTCAACCTGAGCGGCCTGGGTTTGCCCGGCGGCAGCGGTCGACTGCTCAGCCTGCTGGCGGCGGCAAGCCTGCCGCTAGGCCTCTTGTGCGTGGGCGCGGCGCTGAAACCCGAACAGCTGGGCGGCGAGGTACCGGCCCTGGCCTGGAACAGCCTGCTGCGCCTGCTACTGATGCCACTGCTGGCCCTGGCCGTGGCCGTCGGGCTGCAGTTGCCGGCCATGGAAAGCACCGTACTGGTGCTGTTCTTCGCCCTGCCCACCGCACCGACCGCCTATGTGCTGACCCGCCAGTTGGGCGGCGATGCCAACCTGATGGCCGGCATCATCACCTTGCAGCATCTGCTGGCTGCCGCTTCGCTGGTGGCGGTGCTGGCGCTCCTCGAACGCCTGCTCTGAAAGCACCGCGACGCGGACCACAGGGTCCGCGTCGCCTGCCCAATTTCCTGTTCGCAGCCCTGGTTTCGGCGAAAGCTGGCTGAAAGCTTCGTGTTCTAGCATCCGCGCACTGACCGACACAGATTGGTCGATGAGCTGCCGCCAGTGAGGCCCGCAGCTGCCGTCAACAAGAACAAAACAGGTAATTAACCATGTTCCGCCTCAGCTACTCACGCCTGAATCGCCCTCTCCGCTCGCCTCGACGCTAGCCACTCGCGCGTTACCCGCCCCTAGCCGAATCACGTCCGGAGAATCTCCATGCTCACATTCCTTGGCTTCGCCATGGTCTCGACCTTCATGTACCTGATCATGAGCAAACGCCTGTCGGCGTTGATCGCTCTGATCATCATTCCGATCATCTTCGCCCTGATCGGCGGCTTCGCCGAGCAGATCGGCCCGATGATGCTCGAAGGCATCAGCAAGCTCGCGCCCACCGGCGTGATGCTGATGTTCGCCATCCTCTACTTCGCCATCATGATCGACTCGGGCCTGTTCGATCCGCCCGTGCGCCTGATCCTCAAGCTGGTCAAGGGCGACCCGCTGAAGGTCGCGGTCGGCACCGTGGCCCTGGCGCTGATCGTCTCCCTGGACGGCGACGGCTCGACCACCTACATGATCTGCGTGGGCGCCATGCTGCCGCTGTACAGCCGCCTGAAAATGAGCCCGACCATCATGGCCGGCCTGATCATCATGGCCGGCGGCATCATGAACATGACGCCCTGGGGCGGCCCGACCGCACGCGCCGCCAGTGCCCTGCACGTCGACCCGTCGGACGTGTTCGTGCCGATGATTCCCGGCATGATCGTCGGCGCCATCGTGCTGTTCGGCGTGGCGTACCTATACGGCATGCGCGAGCGCAAGCGCCTGGGCGTGCTGCAACTGCCGGACGACCAGAGTGCTCAGGAAGAAATCAGCGTGTCGCAGTTCCCCGAGGCTCGCCGCCCCAAACTGCTGTGGATCAACGCCATTCTCACCGTGGTGCTGATGACCACCCTGATCGCCGGCCTGCTGCCGATGCCGGTGCTGTTCATGATCGCCTTCAGCATCGCCATGATCATCAACTACCCCTGCCTGCAGCAGCAGAAGGACCGTATCGCCGCCCACGCCGGCAACGTCCTGGCGGTAGTCGGCCTGATCTTCGCGGCGGGTATCTTCACCGGCATCCTCAGCGGCACCGGCATGGTCGACGCCATGTCCAAGAGCCTGCTGGCGGTGATTCCGGACGCCCTCGGCCCGCACCTGGCGGTAATCACCGCCCTGGTCAGCCTGCCGTTCACCTTCTTCATGTCCAACGATGCGTTCTACTACGGCATTCTGCCGGTGCTGAACCAGGCCGCCTCCGGCTACGGCATCAGCGCCGTGGAAATGGCCCGCGCCTCCATCGTCGGCCAGCCGGTGCACCTGCTCAGCCCGTTGGTGCCGTCCACCTACCTGCTGATTGGCCTGGCGAAGATCGAATTCGGCGACCTGCAGCGTTTCACCCTGAAATGGGCGGTGCTGGTATGCATGGCGATCCTGGCTGCGGCGCTGGTGCTGGGCGTGTTTCCGCTGTTCGGTAGCTGATCCGAAAACATTTTGACGAAATTTTCACATCACTGGCGCTAGACTTCGGCATCCCGGCCGATGCCTCGCGCCAGTTTTCTATTCACCCACAAGGAACCTCTAATGGAATGGCTCACCAACCCGGAAATCTGGGTTGCTTTCCTGACTCTGACCGCCCTGGAAATCGTTCTGGGCATCGACAACATCATCATGATCGCCATTCTGGTGTCGCGCATGCCGCCGCACATGCAGGCGCGTACCCGTTTCTTCGGCCTGGCCCTGGCCATGGTCACGCGCATCCTGCTGCTGCTGTCCATCACCTGGATCATGCGCCTGACCACCGACCTGTTCCATGTGTTCGGCCAGGGCATCTCCGGTCGTGACCTGATCCTGTTCTTCGGCGGCCTGTTCCTGCTGTGGAAGAGCAGCACCGAGATCTACCACGGCATGGAAGGCGAGGAAGAAAGCCCCGAGCAGCCCTCGGGCGCCGGCAAGCAGTTCCTCGGTACCATCATCCAGATCGCCATCATCGACATCGTCTTCTCGCTGGACTCGGTCATCACCGCGGTCGGCATGGTTTCCCACGTACCGGTCATGGTCGCGGCCATTGTCGTCGCCGTCATCGTGATGATGATCTGCGCCGGCACCATCAGCGACTTCATCGAGAAACACCCGAGCCTGAAGATCCTGGCCCTGTCGTTCCTCATCGTGGTCGGCACCGTGCTGATCGCCGAGAGCTTCGAAGTCCACGTACCGAAAGGCTACGTCTACTTCGCCATGGCCTTCTCCCTGGCCGTGGAAGCGCTGAACATCCGCATGCGCACCGCCCGCCGCCGCGCCGAAGGCAAGGCCGACCCGGAGCCGGTGAAACTGCGCAAGGACATTCCTGGGCAGTGATCGGCTGACGCTGATGCAATGAAAAACGGGGCCTCGACGGCCCCGTTTTTTTATGCGCTCAGACCCGATCCGCTGCGGGCTCGAAGCGCTCACCACGAAACACCCGCCGCGGGTTACCCCGCTCCACCTGCAGGTGCGCATCGCGACGTTGCGCCCTCGCCGCATCGGCCTGCGCCTGGGCATGCACGGCGAGGCGCTGGGCAATCAGCAGCAGCGCCAGGCGCTTGTTGGCGTGCTGGCTGCGCTCGCTCTGCACCTTGACGCTGATGCCGCTGGCCACATGGATGGCACGCACCGCCGACTCGGTGGTGTTGACGTGCTGGCCACCCGGCCCAGACGAGCGCAGGGTTTCGAAGCGGATTTCACCGGCCAGCTCCTCTGCCGGCGCGGCAAAGCGCGCACCACCGAAGAACCAGTTCTTGCGAGCATGGCCGGGCCTGTAGGGGCTTGGGCAGGTCCATTGCAGCGAGCCCGTCCAGTCACCGGCCAGCCGCTCGGCCTGCTCGCCATCCAGCGCCAGCAATACCGAACGCAAGGTGCCACGCCGCGGCCCCGGTTCCTCTTCGAGTACCCGTACCGCCACGCAGAGGCCATCCGCTTCGGCCTGTAGCCTGGGCAATGCCCTGGCCACTGCCAGCGCACATTCCTCCGGACCCTGAGCCGCCGAGAGTTGCAGAAGGATCATCAGCAGCACCCTCCACGCGTCTTGTAGGTCAGCACCGGTTTCAGTCGCGCCAGCACGCGAACCAGCCCCGCCTGACGCAAGGCACCGACGACCGAGTCGATAGCCTTGTAGGCCTCGGGCGCCTCCTCGTAGATCAGCGCGCGGTCGGCGCAAATCACCCGGCTGCCGAGTGCGGTGCGGCTCAGTTGCTCGACGCTATAGCGCGCGGCGAGGCGATCCTTGCACTCGCTGCGCATCCATTTGCGACCGGCGCCGTGGGCCAGCGACAGCAGGCTGCGCTCATCGGCGATCGGCTGCACAAGGTAGCTGTAATCGCCACGCGAGCCGGGAATCACCACCGTACCCTGGTCCGACGGCGTGGCGCCCTTGCGGTGCAGCCAGCCATCGAGGCCATCGATACGCGCTGGCGAGACTAGGTTGTGGTTGATATCGAGCACCCTCTCGCCGTCGGCACGCAAGCGCTCGAGCATACGCCGGGCGATCAACTGGCGGTTGGCTTCGGCGAAACGCAGCGCGCCGTCGTGTCGGCCCAGGTAATGGCTGCTGGCATCGCTGCCCGCCTCCAGGCCTTGATGGCCGAACAGGTCGACCTGCTCACGCAGGATCGCTTCACCGAGGCCGCGCGAGCCGCTGTGCACCAGCAAAAGCAGGTGCTTACGCTCGATGCCCAAGGCTGTTAGCGCAGCATCGTCATAGCTTTCATCGAGCTGCTGCAGCTCGGCGAAATGGTTACCGCCGCCGATGGTGCCAAGGGAGCGCTCGTGTCCGGTGGTTGGCAGCCCGAAGGCGGCGACCGCCTCCTGCCAGTTCTCGTCGAGTGGCAGGTCGAGGTTACCGAGGCGCTTTTCCAGTTTGTCCAGATGCAGCTTGGCGGTCGGTATGTCCGTGCGCCACAGCGCCATGCCGCAGCCGATGTCGTTGCCAACCAGCGCCGGGTAAAAACGCCCTACGGAAAAGAATGCCGCACCAACCGGGTATCCACGCCCCGGGTGCAGATCCGGCATGCCGGCCACCCGATGCATGCCCGGTAAGCGAGCGGTGGTTTCGAGTTGCTGGATCGCTTTTCCTTCGATCCAGGTGTCGTCCGTGGCGACCAATACGGCGCCGTCGGACAAATTGCGAATGCAAGTGCCCATAGTCCAATCCTGATGGGTTGAAACAGAAAGATGTTCGGATTGGCAGGCCAGAGGCCGGGCGTTGCGGCACCGCTAACGAAGAGCGGCGAGTGCGATCAAGCCAGGCGCGACCTGCAAAGGGTGATCAGCTGCTGCATGATGTGCCTCCTTTGCTGTCGGTTGAGAGAAGGCGCGCATGCTAGGCGCATTAGCGCTCGCTTGCAACAGAGCACGGTGATTGACTGACGCACCGCGCAACCCGCCGGCCAAGCGGCGGTCCACTCCTTGCTTGGCAACCTGCGCTTCTCCAACTACAGCTTGTAATAGGCAGCGGTGTTGGTGACCACGCCTGCGCGAACGCCGTCATCGGCAGTATCCCAAGTACCGGGATCGAATCTGCATATCAGGGAGATGCGTGATGTTGACGCTGCTCAATCTGTTGTCCGCCATTGCCCTGCTCATCTGGGGCACCCATATCGTGCGCACCGGCATCCTGCGGGTGTACGGCTCGCAGTTGCGCCGCGTGCTCAGCCACAACGTCGGCAAGCGGCCGATGGCCTTCGTCGCCGGCATCGCCGTGACCGCGCTGGTGCAGAGCAGCAACGCCACGGCGCTGCTGGTCACCTCGTTCGTGGGCCAGGGCCTGATGGCGCTGACCCCGGCACTGGCGATCATGCTCGGCGCCGATGTCGGCACCGCGCTGATGGCCCGGGTGCTGACCTTCGACCTCAGCTGGCTGTCGCCGCTGTTGATCTTTCTCGGTGTGGTGTTCTTCCTGTCGCGCAAGCAGACCCGCGCCGGCCAGCTCGGTCGCGTGGCCATCGGCCTGGGATTGATGATTCTTGCCCTGCAACTGATCGTCACTGCCGCCACGCCGATCACCGAGGCCAAGGGCATCCACGTGCTGTTCGCCTCGTTGACCGGCGACGTGCTGCTCGATGCGGTGGTCGGTGCGCTGTTCGCTTTGATCTCCTATTCCAGCCTGGCCGCGGTGCTGCTCACGGCGACGCTGACCGGCTCCGGGGTGATTGGCCTACCGGTAGCCATCGGCCTGGTGATCGGCGCCAACATCGGCAGCGGCGTGCTGGCCTTTCTCAACGCCAGCATGCAGAGCCAGGCCGGCCGCCGTGTGGCTTTGGGCAGCCTGCTCTACAAGCTGATCGGCCTGATCCTGGTGATCCCGGTGCTCGACCCGCTGGCGCATTGGCTCGATAGCCTGAAATGGCACCCGGCCGAGCTGGTGATCGCTTTCCACGTGCTCTACAACACTCTGCGCTGCCTGCTGATGCTGCCGACCCTGGGCCTGATGGCGCGCTTCTGCAACTGGCTGCTGCCCGATCGCCCGGACATCAACGCCGTGGCCAAGGCCCGCCACCTCGACCCCACGGCGCTGCCCACGCCGAGCCTGGCACTGTCCAACGCCGTGCGCGAAACCCTGCGCATCGGCGATCTGGTCGACAGCATGCTCGGTCACTTGCAGGATGCCCTGCGTGGCAGCCAGCCGATTCTCGCCAAGGATCTGCGGCGTATCGACGACGACATCGACGCCCTCTATACCGCCGTGAAGCTCTACCTCGCCCAGATCCAGCAGGAAGACCTGAGCGAAACGGACAGCCGACGGTGGGCCGAGATCATCGAGTTTTCCTCCAATCTGGAGCG
Organism: Pseudomonas sp. PA27(2017); assembly: GCF_001945445.1. Taxonomy (GTDB): domain Bacteria; phylum Pseudomonadota; class Gammaproteobacteria; order Pseudomonadales; family Pseudomonadaceae; genus Aquipseudomonas. The sequence goes on along the minus strand of NZ_MSXW01000029.1, from coordinate 16,131 downwards.
CTCCGGCGACATCATCGAGCGCATGCTCGGCAAGATCCAGGACGAGAAGACCGCCCAACGCCATGCCTTCTCCGAGAGCGGCCTGGAAGAACTCACCGCGCTGCACGAACGCCTGCTCGGCAACCTGCGCCTGGGCCTGTCGGTGTTCTTCTCGGCCGACGCGGATGCTGCACGCCAATTGCTGCGCGAGAAGCGCCGCTTCCGTATTCAGGAGCGCCGGCTCACGCATTTACATGTCGAACGTCTGCATAGGCAGGTGGTCAAGAGTCTGGAAACCAGCTCTCTGCATCTGGAACTGATCGACGATATGAAACGCCTCAACTCGCTGTTCTGCGCAAGCGCCTACGCCGTACTCGGCAGCCACGAAACCGGTGCCCTGCTCGCCGAAGAAGGTGGTGAATAGTGCGGGCCGTGGCCCGCTCACTGGCACTGCTGCTGGGGCTGATGATGTGCAGCCCGCTGTGGGCGGCCGATCATCTGAAGGTCGAAGGCTACCCGCTGGACAATGGCCTGCAGCTGATCCTCAAGCCCACCAGCGAACGGGGTCACGTGTCGATCCGCCTGGTGGTCGGCGTCGGTTTCGACCAGTTCGACTGCTCCCACAAGGAAATGCCGCACCTGCTCGAACACCTGTTGTTCAGCGGCATCGACGAACGCGGCGAAGCCGGCCTGGAAGAGCGCATGCAGGCCCTGGGTGGCGACTGGAATGCTTTCACCCGTGACAGCGACACCACCTTCGTCATCGAAGTCCCGGCCGCGAACCAGCGTGCGGCGCTCGATCTGCTGCTCGCTGCCCTGTTCAACACCGAATTCACCGCCGAGCGCATCGACGCAGCCAAGCGGGTGATCGTCCACGAGAACGGCGAACACCCCGCTGCCTGGCAGCGCCTGCTGGGCGCTTCGAGCAAGCGTAACGACGCCACCGAACAGGTGGCCGCCGAACTCGGTCAGGCCTGTGCCGAGCAGGATTCGCTGGAGCGCCTGGACGCCGCCGGCCTGGAGCGTCTGCGCGAACAATGGTACGTGGCCAACAACATGACCCTGATCATGGTCGGCGATCTGGATCGCCGCCTGCCCGCCTACCTGGAACGGCGCTTCGGCGAACTGCCGCCCGGCCCCATGCCCGAGCTGCGCGAACTGCCGGAAAGCACCGGTCACGCCGATCCCGAACGGACACTGACCACCGGCCTGGTCGGCGACACCGCCCAGGTGAACCTGATCTTCACCGAACCCTGGGTCGGCGAACTCGACCAGGGCACCTGGCAGTTGCTGCGCGATTACCTGCAATGGGCCGTGTACCGCGACCTGCGCCTCGAACATGGCCTGGCCTACAGCCCCACCGTGGAGCGCAGCGCCTACGGCAGCAGCAGCTTCTTCAGCATCAGCGCCGAGGTGGCGCGCGAAGACGTGGCGCAGACCGAGCAGCGCCTGCATGACTTGCTGCAACGCCTCGCCAAGGACGGCATGGACGACGTCACCGTAGAGCGCCTGCGCAGCGTCGCCCTAGCCCGCCAGAACTGGACCGCACAGGGCAATAGCGCCCTGGCCGACATCTACTGGAGCTCCCTGGGCAGCTACGAAGAAGGCCGCTTCGCCGACCCGGCGCCGGAACTGCGCAAGCTCCACACCGCCCAGCTGGATGCCGCGCTGAATCTCCTGCTCAAGCAGCCGAGCTACCAGCGCGTGGAGCAACCACTGCTGAGCACCGCCGGTCTGTATGGGGTGGGTGCGGTGGCAGTGGTAATTCTGTTGCTGGCTCTGGTCGGTCTGGTCAGCCTGCTGCGCCGCCGCTGACGAAAAGCCCCGGATAACCGGGGCTCGACGATGCAGCAAGCGCAGTCGCGGCTCACTCGATGATATTGAAATCGCTCAGGTACTCCTCGGAGATTTCCAGGCCCAGGCCGGGCTTGTGGTCATCCAGCTGGATATAGCCATTGACCGGCGCCGGCTCGCCCTTGAACACGTAGTAGAACAGCTCGTTACCGACCTCGACGTCGAACACCGGGAAGAACTCCGCCATCGGCGAGGCGGTGGTCGACATGGTCAGGTGGTAGTTGTGCATCTGCCCGGCATGGGGGATCACCGGCACCGACCAGGCTTCGGCCATGGCGTTGATCTTGCGCGCCGCGGTGATGCCGCCCACGCGGTTGGTGTCGTACTGGATCACGTCCACGGCACGGCGCTCGAGCATCTCCTTGAAGCCGTACGAGGTGAACTCGTGCTCGCCGCCGGAAATCGGCATGATGCCCATCTTCTTCAGCTCGATATAGCCTTCGAGGTCGTCGGCGATCACCGGTTCTTCCAGCCAACGCGGCTCGAATTCGGCGAGCTTGGGCAACATGCGGCGGGCGTATTCCAGGGTCCAGCCCATGTAGCACTCGAGCATGATGTCCACGTCCGGGCCAGCCAGCTCACGCAGCGCACGCACCTGCTCGATGTTGCGGCGCATGCCCGCCGGGCCATCCTTCGGGCCATAACCGAAGCGCATCTTCAGGGCGTTGAAGCCCTGGTTCAAATAGCCCTGGGCCTCTTCCAGGAACAGGTCGAGGTTGTCGTTGGCATACAGCTTGGAGGCGTAGGTCCAGATCTTTTCCTTGGTGCGCCCGCCGAGCAGCTTGAACACCGGTTTGTTGACCGCCTTGCCCATGATGTCCCAGATGGCGATGTCGATCGCCGAGATCGCCGCCATGCCAATGCCCTTGCGGCCCCAGGCGTGGCTCTGGCGATACATCTTCTGCCAGATGTACTCGTTGTCGAATGGGTCCTCGCCGATGGCGATGGGCGCCAAGTATGTGTCGATGATCTCCTTGGCCACCCGCGGCGCCAGGGCGCAGTTGCCGATGCCGACGATGCCGTTGTCGGTCTCCACTTCCACCACCAGCCAGCCATGGAAACGGAACGAGCCCATGGCATCGCCCTTCTCGAAGAGGATGTCACTGGCATTGGTGCAAAAGTGCGCCTGGGGCGGCACGACCTTGCCCTTCCACTCGAAAACGCGGGTACGGATGGATTTTATTTTCATGGTACGGCTCCTTTCACGATAGAGGGGCGACCGGCAGAGGCTGGCTCTCGGCGATACGACGGGGTTGGTTGAGCGGGAAATTGAAAAGAGGTGGCGAGCACAGCGAGGCCAGCGCCCTGACCGATGCCATCGGTGTCATGGTCGATTCCTTGTTGCCGCTTTTGCCCTGGCGATCAGGGCCGGCTTCTTGTTGGTCTGCGGCGGCAGCCGAGCTGCCTGTTGCCGACGACTCTAGCCATGGCGCACGGCGGCGGATAATCACTTATGCGCATTCGGTGATAACCACAGGAAATGCCAAGAGCGATAAAAGCCGCGGGCGTGTTATCGCCCGTAGAGCTGGATAGGCTGTTGAAGAACAATCAAGAATGGGAGGCCGCTAAGCGGCTCAGGCGGATAGCCCCGGGTCCGGAAGCTGGACGATCGTAGTGCGAGCTTTGCTCACGGAGGTAGGTGGAGCCAGCGGAAAGCGGGCAAGCCGGCGTGAAGAGATGGAGAGGAAAGAGGCGCAGTCACACAAGGAAGTTTATAAGCGCCATGAGCCCCGGCACCTTTAGATGCTGCAGCGCGAGCCGCGTTGCCGCGAGAAATCTCGCTACGCCGGGCGGCGATCCGCTAGACGGAGCACGCAGGCAATGGACTAGCCGTCCGCGCCTTCCCTCTTCGAATCCTCCAACGACGCATGGCGATATTTCTCGCGCAACACGCCGGGCCGTGTCCGTTTTGCCGCGATGCTGCGTTTATCGCCGGCTCTTTTAGCCCGCTAGCTAGACGTCGCGGCTCGTGCCTTACCTCCCGGCAAAACGGGCTCCGGCGCAGCTATGCGTGAAACGTCGACAGCCCCCATGCATCTGGAGGCACTGCCTCAAGCGTTGTCAGGGGCATCACGCTCGGTGTCCGGTTGAGCAGTGGTGTTTCTCGCGTTCCGCACACCTTGCACGGTCTTGTCGACGCCTGCTCTCACCACGCCATCGACAACGGAGTTGGCGACTGCCCCAGGTAAATTCAGTGCACGCTGGCTGGCGTCAAGAACGTTTGTGGCCACTCGGCCAATACTGCCTTCAGGAAAGACCTGCTTAGCAGCGGGATGGTTAGGGTTTGTGCCCAGCATCACCAGGCCTTTGGGCCTGTCGAAATTGAAATAGCCCTCTCTCGTTTCTTGCCCGGCCGGTGTTCGTGCTTCCTCTCGTTCCTTTTTGTATGCATTAGCCTCGTCTGAAATCTTCAAACTTCCATACAACGATAACAAATTCATGACAGTTCCAACTGCCGTCCCCGCCGCTTGTACACCCTTGCCGGCGGCTGGATATCGAGTCTCGATGGCAGTGGCGGCAAAGTCCACCAGTCTTTTCGCCGCACTGCCGGTCAAAAGTCCGGCGAATTTGTTTTGAAGCGTTTTCAGATTGTCGTCATTGCTGTAATCCATTTTTTTATTCATCATCTCAAACGCCTTGTTCTTGGCGCCACGTAGCGTACCTGATGTCGGTGTCGGCTCCATGGCCGGTACGCTCCGGCCTCCGGGCTCTTTGGCACTCGCGTTCATGCCGCCGCCGCCAATCAAGGCCCCCACCAAACCGCCGGCAATGAGAGAACCGGTTACGGATGCGGCCGGCCCCGTGGCGACAAGGCTACCGAGGCCTTGAACCGCACCGAATACGGAGGCGTACTTGAGTTCACTCCACCCAGTGCCTAACTTGTTGGCATTGTCACCATACTTGAGTTCTTTTTCGAACTTGGTCTGCAACTCACGTTGTGCTTGTATTTCATCCGTGGTTTTCTCGCGGAACTCACCATTGTCATAGATGAATTTATTTGCTGTGCTGGTTACGTCGCTGGCCTTCACAGGCTTCGTAGCGCCGCCCATAAGCTCCAATATCCCTGCAGCAATCGCGTGGGTACCAAAATCGTGGGCCAGAGCGGTAAGGCCGGCACCTAGCGCCATCTGAAGCGGCGCGGGCAATGGCGTTTTGCTGAGCAAATCCGAAGAATACGAGTTCACAAGCCCCAGCGCGAAGCCAGACAGTCCAAACTGCCGGAACCCTTGGCCTACCATGGCGTGCAATTGAGCGCCCCAGCCCCCGCTGTCCTGTAAATCCTTGATGGTCTCTGCGATTTTTGATCGTTCTACCGCAGTCTCCAATTCGGGCACCAGATCGGCAAGAGTCTGATCCAGTGCAGTCGAGGCTTCCCGCCATTCGCCGAGTAAACTCGAGACTCGTTCATTTTCAGCAGCGCTTTCAGTACCCGCCGCATTCAGCTTTTCTTCCAACTCGCCAATCACCAAATTGGCAGTATCTCTCATGCTGGTTATGGTGCTGGGTATGGTGGATGTTGTTTGGGCGGCGTACAGCGAGAAACTCAGCTCGCTTTTCAACACCGCCTCGCGATCTTGCTTAGACAGATTCTGCTTTCTGGCGGTCTCGAAATTTTGCAAGTGCTCGTCGAATAAAGCGGCCTGCTGCTTCATCTGTTCTTTCAGGTTCACCGTCGAAGCGGGTGCGCTACCCCGCTCGCCGCCACGAAGTTGAACGGCAGTCTCAAGTTCTTTCTGGGCCTGCATCAAGCTGTTATCGACCTGATCGAACAGCGGATTGTCGAACCCCAAGGCTGCTTCGATTTCTGGAAATCTAGGCAACGTGTGCAATGAGTTATTGGCCGCGGCGTGTTTGGTGCATTCTTCCAAGTACTTACCGTGGATAATCGCTTTTTCAAGGATATGTGCTTTTTTCTGCGCGTCGCTAACCGTAGCGCCTTGTACGTGCATGGTTTCGCGCAGTTTATCGGCCCGTTCCACGAGTTTCGCCGACGGTGTAAAGGGTGTCAGCGCCGCTTCCGGCGTCGTTGGATAATGCCCCGGCATCTGCCGGAGTTCTATTGGGCCCTGGTTACCTGCCGTTACGCCCTCAACGCTGGCACGCTGAGTGGTCTGGGTGTCTTGGGCGCCCGGTACGGCCAGCGTTTGGTGCAAGTTGCTGATGGATGTTCTTGGTGTAAGCATTAGAAAGCCCTCCTGGCACCAAAGGTTTGAGGTGGTTGATTGGCAATGGGGGCCTGGGGTGTTGACGCCTTCTGATCGAGGAAGAAGGTTTGCCGCCAAACCAGAGCGTAATCCACCAATGATCCCATCTGATCGAGAATCGATTGTCCTGAGAGGCTCGCCAGGAGCGGCTGCGCGGTGCTGAGCAATAGGTTGCCACTTTGTTCGTTGCGGCAGAACGTTATGGGTTTTGCAGAGTTGATGAGATGAAAGTTGGTATCGAGTAAACGCAGCAGCGCCTCATCTCTGCGTTTCTCAGGCAGTGCGCCGAGATCGCAATGGATGACCACGTGCTCCTGATCCTGATCGCCAACCGGGTAAATGGAAAAGTCGACGCCACGAATGGACAGATGGATAAGTTCACGAGACAGCAGCGCTTCAGGCACATGAGTCAGCTGATGGATCTCGTCCAGCAGCCGGCGGTACTGATGAGGTACAGCCATGATTATTATTCTCCGTTGTTACGAGGGCTTCGAGGGTGGTCCCATCGGATTGGGCGTGTAACCGCCTTGACGGTGTCCGGGAATGAGTGGCGATCGCTGCTGTCCGGTTCCATGCCAGTGTCACGGTTCTGTCATTCACGCGAGGGGGGACAACGCGTGCGTGGCGCTCGGCGTTGCTTCACTGATGAGTCGCCCTGCTTTCACGGGCTTTGCTTGTATCACCTGACAGTAATGGCCTTTCTTGCGGGCGACGAAGGCGTCGAGCCCTTGGCTGATGTCCTTCAATCGAGACTGTTCTGGAATTGCCCGAAAAAGACCTCGGTACCTCGCTGGACCAGCACGGGCTGGCGTCCGACCCAGCGGTATGACCCGCCTGTCGTTTTAGCCTGAAGGCCAACCAGGTACAGCGCATAACAAGCCATTGCCGCGATCAACAGCAGGATCTCGATGTGTCGTGGACAGCGCGTGCGGTGCAGATCGAAGGCAAAGCCGAAGCGCAGGCTTTTCACGTCTCGAAACCCATCTTCGATCTGCATCCGCTTGCGGTAGATGCCGACGATCTGACGTGCTGTCCAGTTGGTTTGCGGCAGGTTGCTGGCGAGCAACCAGGGCTCTTGTTCACGGCGAGCGTTTTGGCGGCTGCGCTTTCTGCGCGCGATGCTGCCCGTCACGCGTCGATGCTTCCTGCCCTTGGGTGGCTGGTGAATGCCGTACAGCGCAACCTGATGTGGCGCGCGGCGCGTCATCTCGATTTCGCCAAGCGACCGCGCTGTCGAGGTTATCCCCTGATAGAGATGCTTAATCGGTTGCCAGTGGTCTTGCTCGTCGCGATAGAGATCACGATTACGCACGCGACCCACGTAATACCAGCCCTTGGCTTCGACAGTCTGGAACCAGGGACGACGAAATCCGGCATCTGTCACCAGAACCGGCACGCATTGATCGGGGAGCATAAGCTCAAGCGCGTCGAGTAGTTGCCTCTGGCGTTGTGGGCAGCCTTCACGATCATGCACGCTCTCGTAAACGGGGAACGCCCGCCCGGCCAGCGGTATTGAAGCGCGCAGCAAGTAAAGATCAGAAGCGGCATTGATCGGCGACCAATCCACCAGGATCAGTGGATGACGCAGGGAGCCAAGCAGTGCCGTGAGCATTTTCCAGTAGAACAGAGGACGTTCGGACTGAAGCTGGGCGTTACCCAATAAGCGATCCACGCGCTTGATCGAATGTTTGGTGTAGGCCCCGCTGGGCATGGCCCTGCCCAGATCGGTCAGGGTTAAGCGATGCCCATGCAGCAAGGCGCTGACGCAACTCATCAGCGCGGTCAGTCGCTTGGCGTGAACAGTGGGGAGTGCTTGGGAAAATGCCTTGTGTAAGAATCGTATTGCCTGCATGACTCTAGGGCGTTGGTGTGTTTGGCGACTACCAAACTGCCCGAATCAGACAGGCATCATCAAGCTATCCTACTGATTTTAATGGATATTTTGTGGGGATTCCTCAGACTCTGACCCCATTGATCCCAAGGCGAGTTACGGGAATGCGCGGGAAGATTGCCGCTTGGAGAGCGCGCCCGCTGAGCTGACAGAAGCCCTGAAAGCACACATTGAGTCCGATGGCGGGCATAGTGAGCGGATATAAGCAGCACTCAACTTTCCTTCAGGCCTCAGGCCATTTATGCCGCATTAAGAACAAGCATCAAGCATGCTGTTGCTCTAACGCTCCGACCTGAGCTACGCCAGTCGCTCGCCCAGCAGTTTCTTGCCATAAAGGCCAAGACGAATCTATAGCTATGTAACGATATCAAGAACAAGTCTAGCACTGATGCAGACTCGCTACGGGGCTGCTCGGGTTTGGAAAAGACCGCCTATTCAAAGCTAGATCTACTCTTCGTCCCAGAAGTTTCCCGGAGGCGCATACTCTCCGCCTCGTAAGACTACACACCAACCGAAACTGCGGTAGAACACTTCGAGATCAATGATATCGAAGAGATTTTCATCAATTTTCTTAAGTGTGATTAGCCCGTTATTATAATGCGTGTATTCACCACCGCCTCCCGCCACAGCTCTTAGCTCCAACTCTTCACGACTCCATTCGAGAACCACACCCGCAGATTCAGGAACCGTATCGGAAAATGTAATTACAAATTCTCTCGAAACCTTGCAGAAGCAAGGAATTCGAATCTGATTAAGTAGCTCGTCAGTGATTAAATTATCAGGGAAACTAATGCTCAATTTCATTTAAAAACACTCCGAGGCAAAACAACATTACCCAGAACTTTCCTTAGCTATACTAACCGGGCAAAAAACCGTGTTCGCTTGGTGCGCGAATACTACAGCAGGTATTTAAGCGCTCAACTGCACATGCCAACTAATACGCCTAAAACTACATGACTGCGAACCTCTACAGCTCGCAGCATCGGGCGGCCACCCCGCACCTTTAACAATTCAAAAGAGTAAAACCAACCTCGCCCTCAAACTTTACTCTGGTCAACCCCATGGAAAATCAGGCTCAACAGTACAATAAACGCCAGCAGAGACGAGTGTGTTTTTGACTTTCAAAACATCCACAGCCTCTCCAGAAAAGACAGAAAAATGACCTTCCTTAAGTCTTTTTCTGGCCGCAATAAAGTTAAAGCCAGAGACCGCAGAAACGGCCCTCACATGGGCTTCATTTCGATAGTCACCGCTACAGCTAACCTCATAAATATTACTGTCGGTTTTTATCCCTGAAAGGTTTGTTGTAACTACAGACAGCCCACAACAGAGGCATCTTTGGCCAGAGATACTGCCTTCCTCAAAAAACTCTAGCCCACTGCCACATCGCGAACATAAAACAGACTCATCTTCTTTCATTCTGGTTTACCAGGATTAAAAATTTTAAATACGCCCTGCTTCGACAAATCTGGAGTATTAAATAGTGGTGAATTTTTGTTTAGTGATAGACGTGGAGCCACTACCAGTCGCCCATCACTATACGCCCAAACTAAGCTGGTGGGAGCTTTTACTGGAACGCCCATTTTATTAGCCAAATTCTGAGCAAAGCCAGTATCACATGCACCAGTGTCACATGATAGCAACCGGATTGGTTGACCAGTATAGCCAGCGTTATTTTCGATCAATTTTGAGACAAGACGTTGATCGGCCATTATGGTTCCACTTGGTGTAGTGATCTCTATTTTCTGCTGGCTTCCATGAGCCACCACATCAAAAAATCCATCAGGGTCAACATCTGCTCTGTTAGACGCATTTTTAAAAAACTGATCTTTACTACCCATAAAGCTAGTTGGGCCAGGAACTGGATTTCCTGATGAAAGATTTATATCTTTTGAACTGCCATTATCCGAAGCTACGTTCAAAGCAGCGCGCTTTTTCGCGGCACTGCTGGCTAATATAGATTTGATTTTAAAGAAAGCAGCCGCCCCCATCGGCCCGCCAACAGATGCGACGAGCATCGCTTCTTTTATGTCAGCAACTTGTGTGTCTGAGAGACCCAGTGTCGTTTGAATCTTAATTAACGCCCCTTCAGCCTGACGACCAGTAGTTGCCATTGCAAGCATTTCTTGAACGTCATTATTTTGATTAATTAACGCCTGAATTGCTTCTTTCTTCTGCAAGTCGTCGATACCATCGCCCAATTCGTTATAGATGGCATCCAACTTCAGCTTTGCATTAGCGACCTCTGTAGAGTGCGCCTTGCAAGTCTCAGCATTAGAGGCGCAGTCGACGAAACCTTTGGCGTCTTGCTCCGCACTAATTTGCAAGTATTTAAGCTGAGCTTTGCTAACGCACTCTTCGCTCTTACAGGAGTTAATCTCTCTAGCAGCTCGTGCTAGTTGCTCGTGCCCTAAATAATTGTAGTTGGTCGCACTTCCAGCGATATCTGCTCCCAGTTGCAGATCTTTTTCACCGCTCACCGCTCCTGCAGCTACAACACCAACAATCTGTGAGGCTGCAGTAAGCAGGGTGTCGTCATATTTGACTAATGAATCGAGATGTTTAACTAAGGCCTCGTTAGCGCCCGCGGCTAACGCACCTGCTGCGAATGTGCCGCCAGCGGCCTCACTCAGCAGTCCGCCGACAAGGGCGTGCATAACAATTTTTTCAGGACTGCCTGTTTCCCAATTTTGGGTTTTACTGACCGCACCAACAGCATTGAATGCAACTGCTTGTAGAACCCCCTGTAGCTGGGTTGCTAAGGCACCAGACAAATTGTCAGAGAAGCTCCCGCCATTTATAGCGGTTCCCACTCCAGCCTGGAGAATTGCCTTAGCAGTGGCATGCCCAGCATATCCAGCAACGCCGCCTACCGTTGTAAGATCAAAACCGTGTGTCATTGAGTTAGCTGGATTAGTATTTCCCCCAAACGTAGGGTCTATCCAGGCGGCTGTAACACCTGCAGTAATTCCAGACACTGCATATCCTTTTAAAGCATCACTAGAGGTGACGTCTTTAAATACAGCGCCTAGATTCCCGCGATTATTAACTGTACTAACTGCTGCATTCGTAGATGCACCGGCGGCAATGGCGCCGGCAGCCGCCCCACCTGCACCACCACCAGCAGCTGCAGCTGCCATGGGCCCAACTATCGCAGCCATCGCAATTGCGATGATTATCTGAGCACCTACACCAAGTCCTGAATGGCTGTATTTGAAGCTATCGTGGATTTCTTTAACTTGCCTCCAATCCACATCGCCACGCTGCTCAGCCTGCTTTATCCACTCCAAGCTCGGATCAGCTTTTACCATCGCATCGATAGCTTGGCTAACGGACTGTTGATTGACCTGCTTAACATCAATCTTCAGGCCTTCAACCGCTCTAATCGTGACATTGCCTTCCGCAATCAACTGACTCTGAAGTACGGTCTCGTCTGTTTTTCCCTTACCCTTACCGGAAGTCCATGCAAGGCTGCTCTTACTCTTCTCATGACTTTCCTGATCCAGATCCTTCACCGCTTCGAAAGTTATCGAACCACCACTCTCTAGAGTTAGGTCAGCGCCACTTTCCAAGCGAGCCCTCTGGTATAGCTGATCGCCCTCGCTGACCAGTGTCAGATCTCCACCGCTAGTAATAGTGGTACCCACATTACGAACAGTGGTCACTTCATCGCGCTGGGTTTTCTTGCTGCCCCAAGAGCCTTTTTTCTTCATGTCGTACAGCGAGTAATCGCTGTTCTGTGCAGCTAATAGCGCCAGTTGCTCTCCTGCATATAGATAGGCCTCGCCCCCAGCAGTAAGATTGCTAGCGTTTAGCGCGACGTTACGCTCAGCCTGAATGGTTAGGTCGCCGCCAGCGTCGATCACCGCAGCCTGCTGGCGGATGGTGCTGTTTTCTTTATTAACCTTTTTGCCACTGCGCTTGTAACGATATTCGCTGCTACTTTCATCGGCTGCCGCAGCCACTATTACGTCTCGATCCGCATCGAGCAGTACGTCACCGGTAGCCTTAACCGTACTCGCCACAACAGCTATATCCTGCCCGGCAGATACCGCAAGGTTTCCGCCAACTTGAACATCACTACCATGCTGAGTAGTACTGGTGGAGCTCCAGAAATGGCGCTTGTCCTTGCGCATGCTGCCGTGTTCTTCTTCGGCAGAAGCGATGATCACATCCCCCCGAGCTTTTAATTCAGCATCTCCGCCCGCTCTGAGACTGCCGCCGATGTTCTGGATATCACCACCAGCCTTTATTTGCAGCGTGTTACCAGCCTCGATGCTTGCCGCCTTATCAACCACGCTAGTCAACTGACTAAAGCCCTTGCCGCTCATACTTTGCTGGCTGATGGTACGTTCGTTGGTGATATTTCCACTCACGGTCGTCAACGAGACGTCATGGCCTCGAATAATGCCGCCTTGGGCGTTACGAATGCTTTCATTAGCGAGTAACTTCAAACGCTCATCGGCCTGCATCAGGCCGCTGTTGCCAATACTGGAGGCGGTGGCGCTGAGGTTCTTGCTGGCACGCAAGGTGCCGCTGTTGTTCAGGCTGCTACCACTGATCAGTGCAACATCCTGACCCTGAATCAGCGCACCTGTAGGCGCCAGTCGATCACCGACCTGAGCAAGATAGAGCACCGGCACCAGCACCTTCTCGCCCTGCACCTCACGCTCTTCGAGCCATACGATGTCATGCGTCAGAGCCGCTACTTGAGAAGCCGACAGCCCTACCCCCAGCGACAAGCTCAGGGCGTCCTTGCTGGCTAGGGCGTTGTCCATCAGGTAGCGGAATTGTGCGTCGTTGTTAGTAAGACCATCGAGCAGGCGTTTACCAGTACGTGCGGCCACTGCCTGCTCGATCAGACGCTGCTCGTAAAGGCCATCCCCTAGACGTTTTTGCGCCACGTCAGGATCGAAACCGAGGCGACTGAGCAGGTAATCGGAGTTGAGGAAGTTCTTGAGGTCAGCAAACGCTGGGTTGGTTTCGATCAGGTAGCGGTGACCAGGATTTGTGTTGGTTTGGAACAAGCCGTTCTGGCCTTGCGGCAGACTGAAACCTGGGAGACTGATCGGGTCTATCGCCTGCTGTGCTTTGTCAGCAGCAAGCTGTGGGTTGAGCTGCACAACCAAAGGAGCAGAGGCACCGTCAACACTCGTCTCCAGCGTTGGAGTGGAGCCGCCAGCCTGAGGGGCGCTGTGGGCCATAACGGCCGCATTGGTAATTGGCTGAGTGGCCCGTATATCTACATTACCTCCCGCTTGAATGATGGCGGGAGCCGCAATACCGATGGGGGTTTCCCTTTGTATATCGCTCACCAAGCGCCACCGATAGAAAGCCGATGGCAGTGTCTTCGGAAGGGGCTGCGCGTTATAGGGATAGACATAACCGGCGGTAAAACGCTCTTCTGTCCCGTCGGTGACACGACCAGTGTTGAAAACGCGTATACGTTCGACCGAGACTAGATTAGCGCCCGTATTTTCCAAGCTAGTGGCTACAACGCTAATGTCATTTACAGCGCTGAGCGTGCTGTATTGGTTAGTGACCTCGCCAGCTTTAACATTCAAATTCTCGCCGCTATGGATGCGCGAGGCAGCGGAGTCGGCCTGCACACGTGCTTCGAAACGTTCGATGGCCTCGTAGTCGACGTTATGGTGGTCACCGCCACAATCACCACAATGCTTGATAACGCCACCATAGGTCTGCACCAAGCCCCAATCGAAAACGTCCTTGCGGTTACGCAACACCGCTGCCCGCAGAGTCATGTCCTTCGCCGACTCGATGCTCGCAGAACGGTTATCCAGCAAGTCGAGATTGCCGCCCTGCTCATCACGGGCTACATCCAGCCCGCCCAGGCTGTAGATATCGCCCAGCAGGTTGGTCAGGCTGGTAGTGCGCAGGGTCATGTCCCCACCGCTGAAGACCAGCCCCTGCTCGTTACGCAGCGAATCCCCCTCGATACGCAGCAGGCCCGCACCACCCAGCGTGCCGCGGTTATCCAGACTTCCCAGTTTGAGGGACATGTCCTGGGCCGCGGTCAGGCGGCCACGGTTCAGCAGTTGGCCAGTGAGGTCGAACTGCCCAACGCCACCACTCTTGACCTGCGCATCGGTGCCGAACTCGGCGCTGGCAGCCTTGAAGATCAGATCGCCAAGGCTGCTCAACGCGCCATTGCCTGTGTAGCTGCCGGTAAGCGTCAGGCCTAGCGTGCCATCGGTGGCGATGAGGCCGTCGTTTACCCAGCTGTCGCCGGTGGCCACGATGCTCTGCCGGGAAATCAACTGGCCGGTGGCCGTTTGGGTGAACTGACCGATGTTCAGGGTCAGGCGCTCGGCCTGCAGTTCGCTGGTGTTGGTCCAGTCAGCGGCGCTCAGGGTCAGCTCACCATTGGTGGTGAAGCGTCCGCCGGCGCCGCCCAGGTCGTCCAGGCTCAGGTCGAACCCTTGGCTGCCAAGATGACGAACCGTGCCGCCCACGTTGGTCAGTGAGCCGCTGGAGAGACTGAAGGCGGCGTTGCCGATTTCCACCAAACCCTGACCGTTGTCGAACAGGCTGCCGATCTGGAAGTCGCTTTGGCCGGTACTGGCCAGCGCGCGCAGGCGCCCATTGTGATTCTGGGCGCTGTCAGCATCGAGTTTGAGGGACTGAGTGGATTCGATCAGGCCCTGATCGTTGGTCAGGGCACCCGTGAGTTTCATGTCAATGGCGTTGGCCGCCAGTGTGCCGCCCTGGTTGTCCAGCGCAGCGCCATCGACGTGCAGTCGGCCGGCCGTTACTACCTCACCTGCATGGTTGGTGACGTCACCGCCTTTGAGCGTCAGGTTCTTCTGGGCGATGAGCTGGCCTTGGCTGTTGTCGAGCTTTGCAGCCTGGATGGTGGCATCACCGGCACTCACCAGCTTGCCGGTACGGTTATCCAGCTCGTCAACGGTCGCATTCAGCGTACCGCGGGCGATCAGTTCGCCCCGGTTGGTAACGCGCTCGCTGTTGAGCACCAGTTGGCTGTTGGTTACCAGCGTGCCGTCTGCCTTGACGCCAGCTTCGACGATGCCCTGGTTCTCCAGCTCACCACCACCGACTTCAACCTTGCTCCCCGCTGCCAGGCTTTCCTTCACCACCGTTTTGTCGGTAGCCGTCACCGTCGCATTACGCCCCGCATAGGTATCGGCATTGAGCTCGACGCCCTTGGCCACCAGCGTGACGTCATTGCTGGCCGCCATGCGATTGGTGGTCAGTTGCCCGTTGGCATCGATCTGAATATCCCCGGCGCTGGCGGCCATATCACCGGCCAGTTTCACGCCTACACCGGCTTCGGTACCGACCAGGCGGATCGCACCGGCGTACATGCCGCCCAGGGCCGAGCTGTCGATGGCCAGTTGCGGCTGCTGGGAGCCGTCATCGGCCTTAGCAGTGGCCTGCAGGGTCGCCACATCGACCTCGTTACGGCCGGCGATGACGTTCAGGCGCTTGGCGTGGATTTCGGCGTTGATCTGCGCACTGCGGGTGATCAGGTCGAACTGGTCGACGTTGCCCGCATTGAGGCCAGCGCCTTCGATGGCGATGTCGCCGCCATTGACGTCGAAGCGTTGCAGGCGTCCGTTTTCGACCACCGGCGCGCCAGTGGTCAGGGTCGCGCGTGGGGTGTTGATGAAGCCACAACCATCGCAGGTGATGCCATGGGGGTTGGCGACGATCACGTGTGCGGCCTGCCCGGCCACTTCCGTGTAGCCCTTGAGCTGGCTGCGGTTGCTGCCGGTCACTTCGTTGAGGATGACGTTCGCGGCGCCGCCTTGCAGATTCGGGTTGCCGGTGATGTAACCGCCCAGCTGTGTCGGTACGAACGCCTGGGCGCCGTTGTTGAGGATCAACCCCTGCTGACCGACGTTGTAGTCGGTGAATTTGTTGTGCGACAGGCCGCTGCCGTTGGGCGTGGCGATGTTGACGATCGGCACGCCATTGCCGGCTTGGCCGATGCTGGTGTTGCCGCCCGCCTGGGCATCAACGGTCAGCTGCGCCGCCGAGGCGACGATGGGGTTGAGGAACATCACGCCGGCGACGATCAGGGCGATGTTCTGGAAGAAGGGGCTGCGAACGTCCATGTCAGGGTGCTCCAGGGCGTAAACGAATCAGAAATCAGAAGAAAAGGTCGACGCGGAAATACACCGGGCGCTCGCCCTCGGTGATCACGTCGGGGCGCTCCAGGGA
>NZ_MSXW01000028.1 GCF_001945445.1 Pseudomonas sp. PA27(2017) | reverse complement strand
TCGCGGCGAATCGCTCAGGCACCGCCGAAATAGGCAGTCAGGCTGCAATCGTTTCGCCCCGAGGTCGGGGCTCCCACAGGTTGGTTTGAGTGTCTGCTCCTGCCTTGTAGTTGCCGCTTCATGCGCAGATAAGACTTTGAACAGGCTCCAAGTCGATCAGCAGGTACGCAGCGCTTCGCTGTGCTGCAGCATGTCGATCATCGCATCGACCATGGCATGGGCATGGGCTTGCAGGTCGTAGGCGTCGGTATTGAGCAGCCAGTGGGCCTGCAGGCCGTCCATGTAAGCATGCAGGCAGATCGCTGCGCGCTGGCAGTCGAGGTTGGCTGGCAGTTGGTTGCGGTTGACGGCATTACGTAATGTTCTGGCAATGCGTTGGTCGCATTCTTGCTGGAACACCTGCATCTGCTGGCGCAGGCCGCCGAGCTCGGAGCTGTATTCGCATTTGTATTGCAGAATTTCTCCGACCCGACGGCATTCGCTGTCGGCGTGCATACGCAACAGCAGCTGCACCAGTAGTTGGCGCATGTTGCCCAATGGGTCAGGTTCGTCCTCGCTTTCGCAGGCGCGAGACAGTTCTTCCTGGGGCAGCAGGCGACGGTCGAGCATGGCCTGGAATACGTCGACCTTGTTCTGGAAGTGCCAGTAGATGGCCCCGCGCGTTACGCCGGCTGCGGCGGCGATGTCCGCCAGCGAGGTGGCCGACACGCCATTGGCATAGAACACCCGCTCAGCGGCATCAAGAATCTGCGCGCGGGTTTCTTCGGCTTCCTCTTTGGTGCGTCTGGCCATAGCGCGGCTTCCAGGCGTAAAAAATTCGGATCAAAACCCCTGTCCGGGGTCACACAGGCGCGCAGTGTCACACAAAAAGATGCATTTACAAACATTCTCGAACGTAAGTATATTTGCGCTCTATTTCCCAGTATCCACCTCGGCTATCTGCCAGGTACCGCCCCCCGCGGCTCGAATCACTTAGACATGAGGTCCTTTCAGATGCAGAAGAAGCCAGCCTTCGCCGCTATGGTTTCCGCTATCGCTCTGGCCACGCTGACGCTCGCTGGCTGCAGCGATGAGGCTGCTCCGCCACCGCGTCAGGCGCCGACTGTCGGCATCGTCACGCTGCAGGCAGAGCCTTACACGCTGACCACCGAACTGCCGGGCAGAACCGCCGCCTACCGCATCGCCGAGGTGCGTCCGCAGGTCGACGGCATCATCCAGAAGCGCCTGTTCGAGGAAGGTTCCGAGGTCAAGGCTGGCCAGCAGCTTTACCAGATCGACGCGGCGGTATACGAGGCAGCAGCCAAGAGTGCCCAGGCCACCCTGGCCTCGGCCAAGTCGCTGGCCGAGCGTTACAAGAGCCTGGTGTCCGATCAAGCCGTGAGCCGTCAGGCCTACGATGAAGCCCAGGCGTCTCGCCTGCAGGCCGAGGCCTCGCTGGAACAGGCGCGCATCAACGTGCGCTACACCAAGGTGCTGGCGCCCATCGCCGGTCGCGTCGGCCGTTCCGCCGTCACCGAAGGCGCGTTGGTCAGCAACGGCCAGACCAATGCCATGGCGACCATCCAGCAGCTCGATCCGATCTACGTCGACGTGACTCAGCCGACCAAGGACCTGCTGCGCCTGCGCCGCGAACTGGAAAGCGGTCAGCTGCAGAAGGCCAGCGATACCTCCGCCAAGGTGCAGCTGCGCCTCGAGGACGGCAGCACCTACGAGCACGAAGGTACCCTGGAATTCGCCGAAGTGTCGGTCGATGAGGGCACTGGCTCGGTAACCATGCGCGCCGTGTTCCCCAACCCTGACCACACCCTGCTGCCTGGCATGTTCGTGCATGCGCGCCTGCCCGCCGGTGTGAACAAGGAAGCGATCCTCGCGCCGCAGCAGGGTGTGACCCGCAATTCCAAGGGCGACCCGACCGCGCTGGTGGTCAACGCCGAGAACAAGGTCGAGCTGCGCCAGATCAAGGCCGAACGTACCGCTGGCAACCGCTGGCTGGTGCTCGACGGCCTGAAGTCCGGCGACAAGCTGATCACCGAGGGCCTGCAGTTCGTGCAGCCGGGGGCCGAGGTGAAAACCACCGAAGCGAAGAACGTGGCAGCGCCGCAACAGGCGGCTGACCAGGCTGAGAGCCGCTAAGGAGCGATTATACGATGTCGAATTTCTTCATCGACAGGCCGATTTTCGCCTGGGTGATCGCCTTGGTGATCATGCTGGCCGGCGGCCTGTCCATCCTCAAACTGCCGGTCAACCAGTACCCGAGCATCGCCGCGCCTGCCGTGAGCATCCAGGTCAACTACCCGGGTGCCTCCGCACAGACCGTGCAGGACACCGTGGTACAGGTGATCGAGCAGCAAATGAACGGTATCGACGGGCTGCGCTACATCAGCTCGGCGAGCAACTCCGACGGCAGCATGGAAATCGTCGTCACCTTCAACCAGGGCACCAACCCGGACATCGCCCAGGTTCAGGTGCAGAACAAGCTGCAGCTGGCCACCCCGCTGTTGCCTCAAGAGGTCCAGCAGCAGGGCCTGCGCGTCACCAAGGCGGTGAAGAACTTCCTCTTGGTGATCGGCGTGGTGTCCACCGACGGCAGCATGACCAACCAGGACCTGTCCAACTACATCGTCGCCAACATGCAAGACCCGATTTCCCGGACACCGGGCGTCGGTGACTTCCAGGTGTTCGGTGCCCAGTACGCCATGCGCATCTGGCTCGACCCCGCCAAGCTCAACAACTTTCAACTGACTCCGGTCGATGTGCGTACCGCTGTACAGGCGCAGAACGTGCAGATTTCCTCCGGCCAGTTCGGTGGCCTGCCAGCCGGCCCCGGCCAGCAGCTCAACGCCACCATCATCGGCAAGACCCGCCTGCAGACCCCCGAGCAGTTCCGTAACATTCTGCTCAAGGTCAATCGCGACGGTTCCCAGGTGCGCCTGGGCGATGTCGCCAAGGTCGAGCTGGGCGGTGAGAACTACAACATCCGTGCGCAGTTCAACGGCAACCCGGCCTCCGGTCTGGCGATCAAGCTGGCCACCGGCGCCAATGCCCTGGATACCGCCAAGGCGATCCGCGCCACCATCGAAGAGCTGAAACCGTTCTTCCCGGCCGGCATGGAAGTGGTGATGCCGTACGACTCCACGCCTGTGGTGCAGGAGTCTATCCATGGCGTGATCATGACCCTGATCGAAGCCTTCGTGCTGGTCTTCCTGGTCATGTACCTGTTCCTGCAGAACTTCCGCGCCACATTGATCCCCACCCTGGCCGTACCGGTGGTACTGCTCGGCACCTTCGGCGTGCTGGCGGTGTTCGGCTACAGCATCAACACCCTGACGATGTTCGCCATGATCCTGGCCATCGGCCTGCTGGTGGACGATGCCATCGTGGTGGTCGAGAACGTCGAGCGGGTGATGCGCGAAGAGGGGCTGTCACCGCTCGAGGCGACGCGAAAATCCATGGGCCAGATCCAGGGCGCGCTGGTCGGTATCGGCGTGGTGCTGTCGGCGGTACTGCTGCCGATGGCCTTCTTCGGCGGCTCGGTGGGCGTGATCTACCGGCAGTTCTCGATCACCATCGTTTCGGCCATGGTGCTTTCGGTGATCCTCGCGCTGATCTTCACGCCGGCGCTGTGCGCCACCATGCTCAAACCGATCGCCAAGGGCGAGCACCATGAGAAGGGCGGCTTCTTCGGCTGGTTCAACCGTACCTTCGAGCGTAGCGTCAACGGCTACGAGCGTGGTGTACGCGGCGTGGTCAAGCGCAAGGCGCCGTTCCTGATCATCTACGCGATCATCGTGGCGGTGGCAGGCTGGCTGTTCACCCTGATCCCGTCGGCGTTCCTGCCCGAGGAAGACCAGGGCGTGCTGTTCGCCCAGGTGCAGACGCCGTCCGGCTCCAGTGCCGAGCGTACTCAGGCGGTCGTCGACGACATGCGCAAGTACCTGCTCGAAGACGAGAAGGACGTGGTCAATTCGGTGTTCACCGTGACCGGCTTCAACTTCGCCGGCCGTGGCCAGAGCTCGGGTATGGCGTTCATCATGCTCAAGCCGTGGTCCGAGCGTACCGCTGCCGGCACCAGCGTCGCCGAGCTGGCGCAGCGTGCCCAGGGCCGCTTCTTCGGTGGCGAGTTCCGCGATGCCATGGTGTTCGCCTTCGCCCCGCCTGCGGTCATGGAGCTGGGTAACGCAACCGGCTTCAACCTGTTCCTGCAGGACCGTGCCGGCGTCGGCCAGGCCACCCTGAACGAAGCCCGTGACAAGTTCCTGCAACTGGCCAACCAGAGCCCGGTGCTCAGCAGCGTGCGCGCCAACGGCCTGCTCGACGAGCCGCAGTACAAGCTGCTGATCGACGATGAGAAGGTGCGCACCCTGGGTGTGTCCCTGTCGGACGTCAACACCACTCTGCAGATCGGTTGGGGCGGCAGTTACGTCAACGACTTCATCGACCGCGGCCGCGTCAAGAAGGTGTACCTGCAGGGTCAAAGCGACTCGCGCATGAACCCCGAAGACCTGAGCAAGTGGCACGTACGCAACGACCAGGGCCAGATGGTGCCGTTCAGCGCCTTCGCCACTGGCGAGTGGACCTACGGCTCGCCCAAGCTGTCGCGCTACAATGGGGTGAGCGCCATCGAGATTCTCGGTGCGCCCGCGCCGGGCCACAGTTCGGGTGAGGCGATGGCCGAAGTCGAGCGCATCGCGGCCGAGTTGCCGCAGGGTGTCGGCTTCGACTGGACCGGGCAATCCTACGAGGAGCGTCTGGCGGGTTCGCAGACCCTGGCCCTCTATGCGCTGTCGCTGCTGGTGGTGTTCCTCTGCCTGGCGGCACTGTACGAGAGCTGGTCGATTCCGTTCTCGGTGATCCTGGTAGTGCCACTGGGTATCCTCGGTGCGCTGCTGTTCACCCTGGGGCGCGGATTGTCCAACGACGTGTTCTTCCAGGTGGGCCTGATCACCACCATCGGTTTGTCGGCACGGAACGCGATCCTCATCGTCGAATTCGCCAAGTCGCTGCACGAGCAGGGCATGAGCCATCTCGAGGCGGCGGTCGAGGCGTGCCGCATGCGACTGCGCCCGATCATCATGACCTCCCTGGCGTTCATCCTGGGTGTGGTTCCGCTGGCCATTTCCAGCGGCGCGGGTGCCGGCAGCAAACATGCCATCGGTACCGGTGTGATCGGCGGTATGCTTACCGCGGCGGTGCTGGCGATCTTCTGGATCCCGCTGTTCTACGTGGTGGTCAGCTCGATGTTCAAGGACAAGAGCGCCAAAAAACTCAACGATGAGGAGGCCGTCCAGTGAGGCAGTCCCTGTTGTCTCTAGCCGTCGCGAGCATCGTACTCAGCGGCTGCACCATGATCCCCGACTACCAGCGCCCCGATGCGCCGGTCGACAGTGCCTGGCCCCAGGGCCAGGCGTACCAGGGCAGCGCCGTGCAGGGCTCGGTCGCGGCGGCCGATCTCGGCTGGCGCGAGTTCCTGCGTGACCCGGCCTTGCAGCGCCTGGTGGAAACCGCGCTCAACAACAACCGCGATCTGCGCGTGGCGGCATTGAACGTCGAGGCCTACCAGGCCCAGTACCGTATCCAGCGTTCGGAGCTGTTCCCCAACGTATCGGCCGATGGCAGCGGTACCCGCCAGCGTACTCCCGCTGACCTGTCGCAGACCGGCCGTTCCACGGTCGGTGGCCAGTACAGCGCGACCGTGGGCGTGAATGCCTGGGAAGTGGACTTCTTCGGTCGCCTGCGCAGCCTCAACGAGCAGACGCTGCAGCAGTACTTCGCCACCGAAGAGGCACAGCGCAGCACCCAGATCAGCCTGATCGCCAGCGTGGCCAATGCCTACCTGACGCTGCAGGCCGACGAGGCGTTGCTCAAGCTGACCCGCGAAACCCTCGGCACCTTCCAGCGCAGCCTGGAACTGACCCAGCGCAGCTTCGACGTCGGTGTGACCGATGCCCTGTCCCTGAGCCAGGCGCGCACCTCGGTGCAGACCGCCCAGGCCAACCTGGCGCAGTACACCCGCCAGGTTGCCCAGGATCGCAACGCCCTGGGCGTGCTGCTCGGCGGCCCGGTGCCGGCCGACCTGCCGCAGGGCGAGGGGCTGAACAAGCAACTGCTGGCCGACGTGCCGGCGGGCCTGCCGTCCGACCTGCTGCAACGCCGCCCCGACGTGCTGCAGGCCGAGCGTGAACTGCTCGCTGCTAACGCCAGCATCGGCGCTGCACGTGCCGCGTTCTTCCCGAGCATCAGCCTGACCGCCAACGCCGGTACCGCCAGCCGCCAGCTGTCGGGCCTGTTCGACGGTGGTTCGGGCACCTGGCTGTTCCAGCCGCAGATCAACCTGCCGATCTTCACGGCCGGTCGCCTGCGCGCCAACCTCGACTACGCCGAGATCCAGAAGAACATCCAGGTGGCGAACTACGAGAAAGCGGTGCAGACCGCCTTCCAGGAAGTCTCCGATGGCCTTGCCGCGCGGGGTACCTTCGAGGAGCAACTGCAGGCGCAGCGCAGCCTGGTGGAAACCTCCGAGAACTACTACGACCTGGCCGACCGCCGTTTCCGTACCGGCGTGGACAGCTACCTGACCCTGCTCGATGCCCAGCGCCAGCTGTTCAGCGCCGAGCAGCAACTGATCGGCGTACGCCTGTCGCAGCTCACCAGCGAGATCAACCTGTACAAGGCGCTCGGTGGCGGCTGGAACGAGCGTACCCAGAGCGCACCGGCCACTGCGGCCGCACCGCAGCCCTGATCGGTTGCGGTCAGCCACTAAAGAACCCCGCGATCGCGGGGTTTTTTTATGGGCGTCAGGTTCTTACTGCGGTGTCTGCACGCGCGCCGAGCTGCTCATCTTGTGGCGAACCAGCTGGATAACGCCCGGCAGGATCGACACGATGATGATGCCGATGATCAGGTAGTGCAGGTTGCTCTGCACCGCCGGCAGGTTGCCGAAGAAGTAGCCGCCGTAGGTGAACAGGGTGACCCACAGG
Source organism: Pseudomonas sp. PA27(2017) (assembly GCF_001945445.1). Lineage (GTDB taxonomy): Bacteria > Pseudomonadota > Gammaproteobacteria > Pseudomonadales > Pseudomonadaceae > Aquipseudomonas. Next base: position 72,647 of record NZ_MSXW01000028.1, on the reverse strand, counting down.
ATCGCGCCGACCACGTTGTAGGCGGCGAAATGGGCGTAGCTCATGCGGCCCATGCCGGCGACGAAGGGCGCGAAGGTGCGCACGATCGGCACGAAGCGCGCCAGGATGATGGTCTTGCCACCGTGGCGGGCATAGAACTGCTGGGTGATTTCCAGGTGGCGGCGGCGAAAGATCTTCGAGTCCGGGTTACGGAACAGTCGCTGGCCCATGAAGCGGCCAATGGTGTAGTTCAGTGCGTCGCCGAGAATCGCCGCGGTGATCAGCAGCAGCACCAGCAGGTGCACGTTCATGGTGCCGTGCACGGCGATGGCGCCGGCCACGAACAGCAGCGAGTCACCGGGCAGGAACGGCGTGACCACCAGGCCGGTTTCGCAGAACACGATCAGGAACAGGATCGCGTAGATCCAGGTGCCGTATTGAGCGGTCAGGGCCGCCAGGTGCTGGTCGATATGCAGAATGAAATCGATAACCAGGTGAATGAATTCCATCGAGGGCTCCAACGATAGGGCAGCCCGATGACGATCCGGGCGGGCTGCTTGGGGGCGGCATTATGCTCGCATCGGCGTGCAAAGGCGCGAGGCTGAGGCAGGGTTTTGAGCTCTCGGCTCTGCAAGCGTTCCCTGCGGCGAGCGCGGTGCGATGAACGTAAACGTGGCCAGACGGCCGAGAGTTATTGCTTGCTGCGTGGCTGGATATGCAGCTCGGTGGTTTGGGCGTCCTTGGCCTGCAGGGTGGCCGGGTCGCGCTTGCTGCCGTCCTGCTGGGCGCGCTGTTTGGCGAGGGCGGCCATGCGCTCCGACCAGGCGAATTGCAGCTCGCGGTATTGCGGTGCTACTGCCGCGCTGTTGAGACGCGCCTGTTCCTGCCAGAACTCGGTATCACCGCGCCACCAGGGGTCTTCCCCGGGCGCCAACGGCTCTATCGGCGCAACCTTGGGGGCGGCAGCCGGAGCCGGGGTGACCTTGATGGTGGTCGGCGCCGCCTGCTGATGCGCCGGATAGAATCGGGCGAACAGATGAGCAGCCCCATAAGCCAGCGCGGCGCCAACGGCCACCGCAAGGGCGCTGCGCGCGAACTCACTGCGCGGGCTTTTGGGTTTGCTTGCTGAAACTTTCATCATCCATCCCTAGAAGAGAAAGAACCGACACGAGGCATGACGGAACCTGCGTGAATGATAGCCACTTACGCGGCGTCGTTGAGCTTTATTTCCGTGTCGGTGCAGCGTGCCAGAGCGGTTACTTGCCCTTGATGATGCGCTGGATGGTGCCGGTGTTGTTGTTGAGCAACACGTAGTCGGTACCAATCTTCACCCAGTGCTCGTGCTCCTTGTCTTCGGGCTCCGGCAGGTTGTGCTTTTTCAGGTCCTTGATCGCGTAATCGTCACGCCAGTACTTGTGCGGTGCCGGGGTGCCTTCCTTGAGGTCACCGATGTGCATCGGATCCTTGGCTTGCGGATCTTCCTGGTCCGGCTGCTGCTTGAGCACCTGATCCTGATAGACCTCACGGGCCGGTTCCTGCTCGGCCGGATCGGCCGCATGGGCCATGCCGCTGACCAGCAGGGCGCCAAACAAGATGCTGAGGTTACGCGTGGGTTTCATGTGGCTCTCCTTAATCCGTGTCCATATGAATGGACAGGATCAGGTTGCGGAAAACTCAACCTAAATTTTCGTCACCCCACCGGCCTGTCGTCTTCTTATACCGCGTTGCCGGTGACACTTCTGCACACCCCGCCGAACGGCAGGTTTTTTCCGTGAACCTTCGGGCTGCAGGGGGGCACTACTTATTCACGTACCTGATTCGAGTGACCCATGCCTGTTGCTGTTTTTCTTGCCCTGGTGTTCGGCTGCGTCGGCGCCGTACTCATGGGCATCGGCCTTTCCCGGCGCCGCGTCAGCCGCGACTGGCTGTGCGCGCAAGGGCGTATCATCGCCAGTGACTGGGGGCTCAGCACGCCGAGCCGTTATCCGCGTTTCGAGTGGCGCGACGAGCACGGCAACCTGCACATGCACGAGAGCAGCATGAGCAGTTGGCGCCACTACCGCAAAGGCGACCTGGTGGCGGTGCGCTACGACCCGGCCTTCCCTAAGCGCGCGGTGATCGACACCCCGGTGCAGCGCGGCGCCTCGTTCTTCTGGCTGGGCGGGCTGCTGTGCGGCATCGCTGGCCTGTTTCTGTTGGTTGAGCTGCTGCTCAACTAGCCGACCGTTTCCAGCCGCCGTTTCGAGCGGCTGTGACCATTGAGCACATACGTCCAATAACGCCGCTCGACGCAGCGGCATAGTGGCTGCACGGTCGGCCATGGCCACAGGCTTGCTGATCGTCACGCCGCAGGCCATGGCCTCGCGGATCGATTTCGCCGCCAGGGACGCCTCTTCGATGCCAGCCATTCAACCGAGCGATGTGCTGACCCTGGTCATCCAGCACAAGGTGCGCCCAGGTTGCCTGCCGGCCTACGAAGCCTGGCTCAAGCGTGCCCTGGCCGCTGCCGAACAGCAGCCCGGCCACCTGGGCGTCAACGTGATCCGTACGGATGGGCAGGGCGGTGCCTTAACCACCGTGCTGCGCTTCGCCGAAGGCTGGCAACTGGACGAGTGGATCGCCTCGGATCGCCGGCGTCTGCTGATCGACGAAGTGCTGCCGCTGCTCGAAGGCGGCGACCAGATCCAGGTCAGCCGCGACCACGAATTCTGGTTCACCCCCGAACATGCCCAGGCGCCCCAGCCGGCGAAGTGGAAGCAGGCGGTGCTGACCTACCTGGTCATCTGCCCGTTGACCATGATCATCCCGCTGCTGTGGCAGCCGCTGTTCCAGCAGTACCCGGCGCTGGCGGGCGTGGTACCGAGCAACCTGCTGATCACCCTGTGCATCGTCGTGCCGGTGGTGTTCTGGATCATGCCGGCGGTCACCCGCTGGAGCGCCGGCTGGCTGAGCGCCCGCTGACTTCCCCCTACGTTTCTACCCGAGAGGTAATTTCCATGAGCACATTCACGACCCGTGACGGCACCGAGATCTATTTCAAGGACTGGGGCAGCGGCAAGCCCGTGCTGTTCAGCCATGGCTGGCCGCTGGACGCCGACATGTGGGAATACCAGATGCAGTACCTGAGCAGCCGCGGCTACCGCACCATCGCCTTCGACCGTCGCGGTTTCGGGCGTTCCAGCCAGCCGTGGACGGGCTACGACTACGACACGTTCGCCAACGACATCGCCCAACTGATCGAACACCTCGACCTGCATGACGTGACCCTGGTGGGCTTTTCCATGGGCGGCGGCGACGTCAGCCGCTATATCGGCCGCCACGGCACGTCACGGGTGAGCAAGCTGGCGCTGCTCGGCGCGGTCACGCCGATCTTCGGCAAGGCCGCGGATTTCCCCGAGGGCGTCGACGCCTCGGTATTCGCCGGCATCAAGGACGGCCTGCTCAAGGACCGCGCGCAGTTCATCAGCGATTTCGCCACGCCGTTCTATGGCATCGACAAGGGCCACGCGATCTCCGATGGCGTGCTCACCCAGACCCTCAACATCGCGCTGCTGGCGTCGCTCAAGGGCACCGTCGACTGCGTGACCGCGTTCTCGGAAACCGATTTCCGCGCCGACATGGCCAAGGTCGATGTACCGACCCTGGTGATCCACGGCGACGCCGACGCCATCGTGCCGTTCGAAACCACCGGCCGCCTCGCCGCGCAGATGATCGAGGGCGCCGAACTGAAGGTGTACGAGGGCGCGCCCCACGGCTTCGCCGTGACCCATCAGCAGCGTCTGAACGAAGACCTGCTGGCCTTCGTGTCCCGCTGATCGACCGGAGCGCCCAGCCATGACCAATGATCCCAAAGACCCGAAACGCCGCCAGGTCGTTGCTGCCGGTGGCCTGCTCGGCGCGGCTGGCGCGCTGTGGTCCGCCTTACCCTTTGCCGGCGGTGCCGGCTATGCATTCGGAGCCAACATGAACGACGCCGACTTGATCCTGCTCAACGGCAAATTCCACACCGTGGACCCCGAGCGCCCGCATGCGAGCGCCGTGGCGATCAAGGATGGCCGCTTCGTCGCGGTCGGCAGCGACGCCGAGGCCATGGCCATCAAGGGCGCCGCCACCCAGGTCATCGACCTCAACAAGCGCACCGCGATTCCCGGCCTCAACGACTCGCACCTGCACCTGATCCGCGGCGGCCTGAACTACAACCTCGAGCTGCGCTGGGAAGGCGTGCCGTCGCTGGCCGATGCCCTGCGCATGCTCAAGGACCAGGCCGACCGCACGCCCACCCCGCAATGGGTGCGCGTGGTCGGGGGCTGGAACGAATTCCAGTTCGCCGAAAAGCGTATGCCGACCCTGGCCGAGATCAACCAGGCGGCGCCGGACACCCCGGTGTTCCTGCTGCACCTCTATGACCGCGCCTTGCTCAACCGCGCCGCCCTGCGGGTGGTCGGCTACACCAAGGACACGCCCAACCCGCCCGGTGGCGAAATCCAGCGTGACGCCAATGGCGAACCCACCGGCATGCTGATCGCCCGCCCCAACGCGATGATCCTCTACTCGACCCTGTCCAAAGGGCCGAAGCTGCCCCTCGAATACCAGGTCAATTCGACCCGCCAGTTCATGCGCGAGCTCAATCGCCTGGGCCTGACCAGCGCCATCGATGCCGGCGGCGGTTACCAGAACTATCCGGACGACTATCAGGTGATCCAGGAGCTGGCCGACAACGATCAGTTGACCGTACGCATCGCCTACAACCTGTTCACCCAGAAGCCCAAGGAAGAGCTGGCTGACTTCCAGCAGTGGACCAGGAGCGTCACCTACGGCCAGGGTACCGACTACTTGCGCCACAACGGTGCCGGCGAGATGCTGGCATTCTCCGCCGCCGACTTCGAGGACTTCCTCGAGCCGCGCCCGGACTTGCCGCCGAACATGGAAGCCGACCTGGAGCCGGTGGTGCGCCATCTGGTCGAGCACCGCTGGCCGTTCCGCCTGCACGCCACTTACGACGAATCCATCTCGCGCATGCTCGACGTGTTCGAGAAGGTCAACCGCGACATCCCGTTCAATGGCCTGCCGTGGTTCTTCGACCATGCCGAAACCATCACCCCGAAGAACATCGAGCGGGTGAGGGCGCTGGGTGGTGGCATCGCCATCCAGCACCGCATGGCGTTCCAGGGTGAATACTTCGTCGACCGCTACGGCAAGCAGGCGGCGGAAAGTACCCCGCCGATCAAACGCATGCTCGCCGAGGGCGTACCGGTCGGCGCCGGCACCGACGCCACCCGCGTGGCCAGCTACAACCCCTGGACCTCGCTGTACTGGCTGGTCAGCGGCAAGACCGTGGGCGGCACCGCGTTGTACCCCGAAGGGCTGTCGCGGGAAGTCGCGCTGCAACTGTTCACCCAGGGCAGCGCCTGGTTCTCCAACGAGCAGGGCAAGAAGGGGCAGATCCGCGTGGGTCAGCTGGCCGACGTGGCGGTGCTTTCCCAGGACTATTTCAGCGTGTCCGAGGAAGCCATCAAGTACCTCGAGTCGGTGCTCACCGTGGTCGGCGGCAAGGTGGTCTACGGCGCCGACGAGTTCGACAAGTACGGCAACCCACCGCTGCCGGTACTGCCGGACTGGTCGCCGGTGGCCAAGGTGCCGGGACACTGGAAGCCGGCTGCGCCGCTGCAGGCCGCCGCGCACCAGTGCGTCGGCTCCTGCGCGGTGCATGCCCACAGCCATGAGCGCGCGCGGCAGAGCAAGGTGCCGGTGAGCGACTACGCCGGCTTCTGGGGCGCGTTCGGGTGTTCGTGCTTCGCGTTCTGAGGACTGTTTAGAAAGTTAAAGGACCTACGAGGAGCTTGAGAACGACTGGGTCTGTGGGAGCGTTCGCCGCACTCCGACAGGCAACACACACATTTTTATCGGCGTCTCTCCGCGCCTCGGGCACCGCTGTGCCCATTTTTTACCGACACCGACTGCTTTTTAACGAGAGAACCCATGACCCGCGTCACCCAACCAACCACCGCCGGCCCCTGGAGCCCACTGCGCACATCGGTGTTCCGCTGGCTGTGGCTGGCCAGCATTGCCTCGAACATCGGCACCTGGATGCACGAGGTCGGTGCCGGCTGGCTGATGACCTCGTTGTCGGCCAGCCCGCTCGCCGTGGCGCTGGTGCAGGTGGCGGCGGCGCTGCCGATGTTTTTCCTGGCGCTGCCCGCCGGCGCCCTGGCCGATATCGTCGACAAGCGTCGCTATCTGCTGACCGTGCAGCTGTGGATGGCGACCGTGGCGGTGCTGCTCGCCGGCCTGACGCTGCTGGGCCTGATGAACGTGCCGCTGCTCCTGTTGCTGACCCTGGCCATGGGCATAGGTACAGCGCTGATGATGCCGGCCTGGTCGGCGCTGACGCCCGAGCTGGTCGGCAAGAGCGAGCTGCCGGCTGCCGTGGCGCTGTCCAGCCTGGGCATGAACGTAGCGCGGGCCATCGGCCCGGCTATCGCGGGTGTGCTGGTGAGCCTCAGCGGCCCCTGGCTGACCTTCGCCCTCAACGCCGTGTCGTTCTTTGCGGTAATCGCTGCGCTGTACGCCTGGAAGCGCACGCCCACGGTGAGCATCCTGCCGGCCGAGCGGCTGTTCGGCGCGGTGCGGCTCGGCGTGCGTTATGCGCGCAGCGCCAAACCGCTGCAGGCTGTGCTGGCGCGCACCTTCGCGTTCTTCGTTGGCGCCAGTGCCGGCATGTCGCTGCTGCCGCTGCTGGTGCGCCGCGAGCTGCACGGTACGGCGGCGGACTTCGGCATCCTGCTCGGCTGCGTGGGCGCTGGTGCCATCGGTGGGGCGATGTTCCTGCCCAAACTGCGTGAGCGGTTGCGCAGCGACCTGATCGTCGCCGGCGCCAGCCTCGCCTATGCCGCGGTGCTGTTCGGCCTGGCCTTCATTCGCGACTTCACCCTGTTGATTCCGGTGATGCTGGTCAGCGGTGCCGCCTGGATCGCCGTGCTGTCGAGCCTGCAGGTCGCCGCGCAAACCTCCGTGCCGAGTTGGGTGCGCGCCCGCGCCCTGGCCGTCTACATCCTGGTGTTCTTTGGTTGCAGCGCCCTGGGCGGCATCGTCTGGGGCTCGCTGGCCAGCGAGTACTCGCTGAGCGTGGCCCTGGCCAGCGGCGGGGCGATGCTGGTGCTCGGCGTGCTGCTGTCCTGGCGCTTTCGCCTGCCGGTCACCGATGCCGAGGACCTGGCGCCTTCCGTGCACTGGCCGGCCCCGGTACTCAGTGCTGACCTGGACCGCGAGCGCGGCCCGGTGATGGTCACCCTCGAATACGACATCCCCCGCGAACACGCCGAGGCGTTCAGCCACGCGATGCTCGCCGTGCGCGCCATGCGCCGGCGCAACGGCGCGCTGTCCTGGGGGCTGCTGCAGGACAGCGAGAACCCGCACCTCTGGCAGGAATTCTTCTTCGACGCCTCCTGGCTCGAACACCTGCGCCATCACGGCCGCGTCACCGTGGCCGAGCAGCGCATCGAGGCCGCCGCCCGTCAGTACCAGCGCGAAGGCGTTCCGGTACGCATCCGCCATCTGCTCGGTGTGCCCGAGCCGCGAGCGGTCGATTCCCGTTTTCCCACCCCACCCGGAGTTTCATCATGAGCAAGCCCTACAACCGCCTGGACAAAGACAACGCTGCCGTTCTGCTGGTCGATCATCAGGCCGGTCTGCTGTCCCTGGTGCGTGACATCGACCCGGACAAGTTCAAGAACAACGTGCTGGCCCTGGCCGACCTCGCCAAGTTCTTCAAGCTGCCGACCATCCTCACCACCAGCTTCGAAACCGGCCCCAACGGCCCGCTGGTTCCAGAGCTGAAAGCGCTGTTCCCGGACGCGCCGTACATCGCGCGCCCAGGCCAGATCAACGCCTGGGACAACGAAGACTTCGTCAAGGCGATCAAGGCCACCGGCAAGAAGCAACTGATCATCGCTGGCGTGGTGACCGAAGTGTGCGTGGCGTTCCCGGCCCTGGCGGCCATCGAGGAAGGCTTCGACGTGTTCGTGGTGACCGATGCTTCCGGCACCTTCAACCAGATCAGCCGCGACTCGGCCTGGCAGCGCATGACCGCCGCCGGCGCGCAACTGATGAACTGGTTCGCCGTGGCCTGCGAGCTGCACCGCGACTGGCGCAACGACGTGGAAGGGCTGGCGAAGATCTGCTCGGATCACATTCCGGACTACCGCAACCTGATCACCAGCTACTCGGCGCTCACCGAAGGCAAGTAACAGGTGAGGGTGGCTGGCGCCTCTGCCGTCCACCCATTCAGCGGGCCGCGGCGAATTTCCTTTCGCGGCCCCATCCCTTTCTGCGGTGCAGCCTTTCCGGGAGCCCATCGTGAACCGCAATGATCTGCGCAAAGTCGACCTGCAGCTGCTGGTCGTGTTCGAAAGCCTGATGCACGAGCGCAACCTCACGCGCACGGCGGAAAAGCTCTACCTCGGCCAGCCGGCGATCAGCGCCTCGCTGACCCGTTTGCGTGACTATTTCAACGACCCGCTGCTGGTGCGCAACGGCCGCGAAATGGAGCCCACGCCCCGCGCGCTGGAAATCTTCCGCCGCCTGCCGGCTGCTCTGGATGGCATTTCCCAGGCGATCAGCGAGGTACGTGACTTCGACCCGATTAACAGCAATGCAGTGTTTCGCATCGGCATGTCCGATGACGTCGAATGCGGCCTGCTGCCCCAGTTGCTCGCCCACCTGCGCCAACAGGCGCCCGAATGCGTGCTGGTGGTGCGCAATGCCAACTTCCTGCTGCTGCCCGGGTTGCTCGCCACTGGCGAGGTGTCCATCGGCATCAGCTACACCACCCAACTGCCGGCCAATGCCAAATGCCGTCGCCTGCGCGACATCCGCGCCATGGTGATTCGCGCCGCCGACGGCACGCCGCCACTGACCCTGGACGATTACTGCACGCGCCCCCATGCGCTGGTGTCGATGTCAGGCGACCTGTGCGGCAACATCGATCAGGACCTGGCGCGCCTGCAGCGCAGCCGTAGGATCGCCCTGGCGGTGCCGCATTTCAACGGCCTGGGCGCGCTGCTGCGCAACTCCGACATGATCGCCACCATTCCCGACTACGCCGCCGAGGCGCTGGTGCAGGGCGGCGGCCTGGTGATGGAAGAGCCGCCGTTCGAGATCGTGCCGGCGCAGCTGACCATGGTCTGGCGCGCCGCCCAGGATCAGGACCCGGCCGAACGCTGGTTGCGCGAGCAGATCCTCAGGTTCATGGCCGCCTGAAGCCGAATACCTTGCCTGGCGCTCTGCCACCAACACTTTGGTGGGGCATGCCGGCACCTCTTGCGGGGGCTGTGCGGCCGGCTGTCATGCTCCGATAATCGACGCTAGGATTTACAAAACTGACGATCGCTCCCACGGGGCAGCGGCATCCGGCCTTTTATGCTTCGAGATTGTGCATGACCACCAAAACCGTGGCGATTCTGCTCTTCGCCGACGTCCTGATGCTCGACGTGGCGGGCCCCATCGAGGTGTTCTCGGTCGCCAACCGTTACCTGCCCGAGAGCGACCACTACCGCATCGTCACCCTGGGCGCCGAGTCGCTCAGCGCGCGTGCTTCCAACGGCATCGTCATGCAGGCCGATCAACTGGCCATCGATGCACCGCCAGCCTATGACACCCTGCTGGTGCCCGGCGGGCCGGGGGCCTACAACGACCGGCATCCGTACCTGCATGGCTGGTTGCGTGAGGCGGCCCAGGCCTCGCGCCGCCATGGTGCGATATGCACCGGCGCCTTCATCCTCGGCGAGGCAGGGCTGCTCGACGGCTATCGCGTGACCACCCACTGGCATTACCTGGATCGCCTGGCCAAGCGCTTTCCCAAGGCGCAGCTGGAAACCGATCAGTTGTTCACCAAGGACGGCAAGCTGCTCAGTTCCGGCGGCGTGACGGCAGGTATCGACCTGGCGCTGTCGATGCTCGCCGACGACCACGGCAAGAAGCTCGCGCTGGACGTTGCCAAGGTGCTGCTGGTGGTGATCAAGCGGCAGGGCGGCCAAGCTCAGTTCAGCCCACTGCTGCCACCGAGCACCCAGGGCGCCACGCCGCTGGACCGTGTGCAGCAGTACGTGCTGGAAAACATTCAGGAGCCGTTCAGCGTCGAGCAACTGGCCGAGCTGGCGGCGATGAGCGTGCGCAACTTTGCCCGGGTATTCACCCGCGAGCTACAGATGACGCCCATGGAGTTCGTGCTCAACGCCCGTGTCGACCACGCCCGCTCGCTGCTGGAAAGCACCGAGCTGCCGTTGAAGACCGTGGCCTTTCGCAGCGGCTTCGGCAGCACTCGGCATATGCGGCAGATGTTCGACAAGCGCCTGGGCCTGACCCCGGTGCAATACCGTCACCAGTTCGGCTGATCGGCTGGCAAAGGGCCACGACGCTCGCGCTAGAGCGTTTCGTCGGTTGTCCGAGTTGCGCACCGCAATGGCCGAATCCGTCCCCCTGTGACGATGTTTGCGGGCAGACGAACGGTAGAGAATGATTCTCTTATCAGAACAGGAGCGGCAGAGCGCCGAGCAGCCGAGACCCGATGGGTGACGTCCGGCATGGCGGGAAGCTGAACAGGTCATGCACGATCTCGAACCCATTGGCAGCGATACCGTCCTGCGTTTCGGCCGCTTCGAGTTGCATCCCCAGCGTCGCCTGCTGCTCGACGGCGACCGCCCGCTGCCTATCGGCGCCCGCGCCCTGGACATCCTGCTGGTGCTGGTGGAAAGCGCCGGCAAGATCGTCAGCAAGGAGGCGATCATCTCCCAGGTCTGGCCGAAGACCTTCGTCGAAGAGATCAACCTGCGCGTGCACATCTCCGCCCTGCGCCGGGTGCTTGGCGTGTGCCCGCAATCGCGGGACTACATCACCAACGTGCGCCAGCGAGGCTACAGCTTCGTCGCCCATGTCGAGCAGGTCAGCCAGGCCGCGAGCGAGACGGCGCTGGCGCCCAGCCTGCCGGGGAGGCCGGTGCGTATCGAAGGCCGTGACAAGCTGATCGACGAACTGACGCGCCGCCTGCACTCACGCCGCCACATCACCCTGATCGGCCCCGCAGGAGTGGGCAAGACCACCGTGGCGCTGCGCGTCGCCCAGCAGCAGCTCGGCCACTTCACCGATGGCGTGCGCTTCGCGGACCTGGCGACGCTTGGCGAGCCGGCGCTGCTGGCCGCCACCCTGGCGTCGGAAATGGGCATCGCGGTGCCCGAGGGCGTCGATGCTCAGGCTCACCTGCTGGCGACCCTGGCCAACCGGCACATGCTGGTGCTGATGGATAACTGCGAACACCTGGTCGATGCCTGCGCCGCACTCAGCGAAGCGCTGCTGCAGGCCGCACCTGGGCTGCGCATCCTGGCCACCAGTCGCGAGGCGCTGCGCACCGCCGAGGAATACGTGCAGCCGCTGGCGCCTTTGGAATCGCCGCCATTGGGCAGCCACCTGCGCCTGGCCGCCGCCCTGCGATATCCAGCGGTAAAGCTGTTCATGCGTCGGGCGCGGGCGCGCCAGGCGGACTTCCGCCTGCTGGAAAGCGAGGTGCCGCGGGTGGCCGAACTGTGCTGGCGGCTCGACGGCCTGCCGCTGGCCATCGAACTGGCTGCAGCGCAGCTGGACGTACAGAGCCTGGAGGGCATCCTCGCCCAATTGGAGAACCACAGTTACCTGAGCCTGCTCGGTCGCCGCAGCACGCCAGCCCGGCATGCCAGCCTGCTGGCCTCGCTGGAGTGGAGTTACGCGCTGCTCAGCGCCGAGGAGCGCCGTTGCCTGCAGGGCCTGGCATGCTGCGATGCGTACTTCACGGTGGCCGATGTGCAGCAGGCGCTTTGCGGGCTGAAGATCAGCGACAGTGCGCGTTGCGCCGCACTGGCCCGGCTGGTGGGGCTTTCGCTGATTGGCTTGCGTCGTGACGGCGGGCAGGTCTATTACCACATGCTCGGCTGCACCCGCGCCTTCGCTCGCGAGAAAGCACGCGAGGCGGCGCTCGCCAGCACCTGGGACACTCCGGCGCTGGCCTAGGCGTGGGCTAGCTAGCAGGCGACGCGCTGCAGCTCGATCGGCTGCGCCTGATGCTGGCGCTTGAAGGCCAGCGGCGTCATGCCCTGGCTGCGGGCGAACACCCGGCAGAAATGCGCCTGGTCGAAGAACCCGCACTCCATGGCGATCTGCGTCAGTGACAACGGCGAATGGCGCAGCAGCTCCATGGCCTTGTCCACCCGCTGCTGGCGCAACCAGACATGGGGCGACTGGCAGGTGCTCTCCTTGAATTTGCGGGTGAAGTGGCTGCGCGACAGGGCGCAGGCTTCGGCCACTTCGGCGACCGAAATGCCGGCATCCAGGTTGGCCAGCATCAGCTCTTTGGCGATCGCTTCCTGCCAGTCGGCGAGTTTGCCGGCGGCAGCTTGCAACTGTTGGCAATGGTGGACGGCCTTCATGTCGATATCCCATCTGGCGCCTGGCAGCGCGGCGAGCGACCGGATGTCGCGGGGCAGAAGGGATTGTTGAAGAGCGGGGCGGTGGCGGCGAGTTGCGTAATGTTAATTAAGGTTAAGCGGGCGTCCTGGCCCGTGGCCGAAGGGCGCTACTGCCAGCCGTCGATGATCCCGCGTTGCAGGGCGATACTCACCGCGTGGGTGCGGTTGCGTGCCTTGAGCTTGGTCATGATGCTGCGCATATGGCCTTTGACCGTATCCTCGGAGATCGCCAGCAGCGCGGCGATATCGCCGTTGCCCAGGCCCTGGGCGGTGCGCTCCAGCACCTGGGTTTCGCGCGGGGTGAGGCGGTCCTCGGCAATGGTGGCGAGCAACTCGCTGGCGATCGGCTCCGGAAAGTAGCGCTTGCCCGCCGCCAGGCTACGGATGGCGCTGACCAGCTCCTTGCGCAGCATGCTCTTGAGCAGGTAACCGCGGGCGCCGGCCTGCACCGCCTGCAGGGCGCGAGCATCGCCGCTGTAGGTGGTAAGCACGGCGATACAGGCATCGGCGAACTGCTCGCGAATCACATGAATGGCCTCGGTGCCGTTTAGGCCGGGCATCTGCAGATCCATCAGGGTCACGTCCGGGCGCAGCTCGGCGAACAATGCCACGGCCTGTTCGCCGTCGGCGGCCTCGCCGACCAGCTCGATATCCGCGTGCGCTTCAAGCACAGCGGCGATGCCTTCGCGTAGCAGCGGATGATCGTCGACCACCAGCAGGCGAATGGGGGTGTCACTCATGCATCGTCTCTCGGTCGGGAGCGCGCGAACCCGCGACGCCATGGCTGTGGGGAGTGGTCAGCGTAGGACAGTGCCGCCCCGAGCTGCAGTTCCACCCGGGTGCCAGCGTTGGGCCGCGGCTGCACGGTGAGGGTGGCACCTACCTGCGCTGCACGCTCGTGCATGCCACGCACGCCCCAGCGTTCTGGCCGGCCCTCGGCCGTGGCGAAGGCGGCGGCGATGCCCTGGCCATCGTCCTCGACGCGCAGCCGCAAACAGCGTGCACCATAGCTCAGCGTGACGGTGATCCGTTGCGCGCGGGCATGACGCAGGGCATTGCCGATGGCTTCGACGGCGATACGGTAGATGGCGTCCTGCACGGCGGCGTGCAGCGGGCGTTTGTCGCCACTGACGTGCAGGGTGATCTCGCTGTCTGGCTCGTCCAGACCCTGCACGAACTGGCTCAGTTCGGTCGACAGTCCCAGGCCGCTGGCGCCCGGCTGGCGCAGGTGCTGCACGCGTTCGCGGCCTTCGTGCATTACCTCGTCGGCGCGATCCAGGGCGTGCTCCAGCCGGGCGCGTGAGGGGTGATCGGCAGCAAGCGTATCGGCGGCCGCCTGGAAGCGCAGCATCAGGCCCTGCAGGCTTTGCAGCAGGGTGTCGTGCAGTTCGCGGGCGATGCGATCACGCTCACCCTGCTGGGCATGCAACTGCAGGCGCAGGCGCTGACGGTCACGGCGCAGTGCACGGCGATGCAGCCAGCAGAGGCTCAGCAATAGGGCTGCGCTCGTCGGTACGTAGAACAACGGGCGCAGGTAGAACGCTGGCGCCACATTGAACGCCAGCACCGTTGGCGCGCCCGGCTCGCTACCACTCTGATCGAACGCCTGCACCTCGAAGTGGTAATCGCCCGCCGACAGGCCGGTATAGGTGGCCCGTCGCTGCCGCCCGGCCTCGATCCAGTCGCGGTCATAGCCCTGCAGACGATAGCGAAACGACAGGCTCTGTGGAGCGCGCAGGTTAATCGCCGTGTAGTCGATGACCAGGCGCTGGCTGTCAGCCGGCAGCTGCAAGATGCCGGGCAGAGGCTGGGGCTCGCCATCGACTTGCACGCTCTCGATCACTACCGTCGGCAATGGCGTGGCCGCAGGCTGGCGCGCCGGGTCGAGCAGGCTCACGCCAGCACTGCTGGAAAACCACAGCTTGCCATTGGCGCCGACCACACCCGTGGGCAGCGGCAGCACGCGGTAGGGGTCATTGGCCAGGCTGCCGTCCAGGCTCACCGAGCGGTAGTGCAGGCGATAGCCCGGCTCAGCCAGAGCCCGTGCTATTTCAGCTGCGGGCAACTGCAGGATGCCGCCCTTGCCATGCACCCACAGGTCGCCATCGCGGCCGGGCAACAGCGCATAGATATTGTCGAACTGGCCATTGGCCGGCAGCTGCAGGGTCTGGAAACGCTCACCGTCGAAGCGCGCCAGGCCATGCTGGCCGCCGACCCAGGTAACGCCTTCATGGTGCAGTTGAGCGGTCACGTGGCCGATTTGCAGCCCATCCGCCGCGCCCCACTGGCGCAGCGCATCGCCCTGGCGGCTGACCAGCAGGTTGTCGCGGTAGCCGAACCACAACCGACCCTGTTCGTCGCGTCCGGCGCTGACCGGCATCACCTGGCTCTGCTGCTCGCTGACACCGGCAATTGCCTGCCATCGATCCCCGCGCAGCACGAACAGCCCGAGCTGATTGATCGACACCCACAGGCTACCGTCATCGGCCAGCGCCATCGTCCGCACTGACGCGTCCTGCGGCGCCTGGCTGGGTAGCCCGGCCTGTAGCGTCACGCCTGCCGTCGTCGCATGCCAGATGCCCTGAGGCCCGCCTGCCCAGACGCCATCGGCACGGTCGGCGAGCAGGGCGGTCACCGGTTCGGCGATGGGCCAACGCTGCAGGTCGCCATTGAGCAAGCGCATCAGGCCGCGGTTGCCGCTGGCCGCCCACAGCGCGCCATCGCCGGCCACCGCCAGCGCCGCATTGAGGGTGCCGGCCGGCAGTGGTGCGGGGCTCAGCTCACGTAGCCGAAAACGGTCCAGCCCGGCATTGCTGCCGGCCCACACGGTGCCGTCGCGATCCTCGAGCAGCGGCCAGAGGTAATCGGCGCTCAGGCCTTCATTGGGGGTCACCCGCTCGGCATTGGCCGGATCCAGCGGTATGTGCACGTTCTGGTAGCGGTGCAGCCCGTTGCCCGGTGTGCTGGTCCACAGGCCGCCCGCGTCGTCGAACAACAGGCCGTTGATCGGCGCTTCTACCATCTGGCTTTGCAGGTGCGGCTGGCTGCCGGGCACCACGCGGTGCAGGCGATTGACGTAGCGCTCGGCGATCCAGATCGAGCCATCTGCCGCCTGGGCGATCTGGCTGGCCCAATCGAGCGTGCCGTCCACCGCCGTGAAGCCTTGGGAACCGGCCGGGCGCTGATACAGGCGATGGCTGCTCGCCGCCCACAGCGTCCCGTCCCGGTCGACGAATACGGCCCGCGCGCTTCGGGCATCGAAGCCCTGGTCGGCACCGATGGCCATCCATTTCTTACCGTCGAAACGGGCCAATCCTTCATGGGCCGCCGCCCAGATCATGCCGTCGCGGTCGCGAGCCAGCCCATACAGCGTGCCACCGGGTAGGCCCAGGCCAGGTGGGAAGCTGCGCGAGGTGCGCCCTTGAATCAGCCGCGCACCACCGGCGCGCAGGCCAACCCACAGGCCATCGTCCACCGCCAGCAGGCTGGCCACCGTACCCAGTGGCTGGCCGTCGCTCGGCTGGTATGCCGTGAAGTCGAAACCATCGAAGCGCAGCAGGCCGCTGTCGGCGCCCAGCCACAGATAGCCGTCATCGGTTTGCGCCAGGGCTCCGACCTGATTGGGGCCGTCATCGTCGGCCATGGTCCAGCGGTGGTGCTCGCGCTGGGCCAATGGCTCGGCTTGTACCGGCATGCCCAGCACGCCTGCCAGAAACCAGACGCAACAGCCCCATACCCATAAGGGCTGGCGGCGAAGGTAAGGGGAGGTGAGGGCAGTCACGGCGCAAGTCGGGCGTGCAGGGAAAAGCGGATTGTGCAGCCGTGCCCGCCAGCGTGCCAGCGCCACCGCCTGATATCAGCCGATTGACGGTGCATATATCACCCACGCGAAATGGTTTACGGGCGTACACTGAACTTGCAACTGCCAATGCAGCTCTGATTGATCAGATAGACACCAGCCAGGAGGGCGAATCATGGGACCGGAAGACCGAGAGTGGTGGCGCGAAGGCCGCCGACAGCAGGGGCACAACGCCTCATGGGACAACTTCAGCGCCAAGCCCGACCCCAAGGGCGGCAACGTCCTGCGCATCCAACGCCCCCTCAAGCTCAGCACCATACCTTCCTACCTGCAACTGCCAGCCCAGCCGCTGATCGATAGCCGTGAAAACACCAGGACCAGCCGGATACTGCTTATTCTCGGTGTGGTGACCGTCGCGGCGCTGATCGTGGCGGGGTTTTTGGTGATCTAGATACAACGCATTCACGACGAAAAGGCTTATCGGGTGATAAGCATTTTTGCGTTATGCGCCTGGTCGCACTCATTCAATGCGGTGACTGCAGGTTATGCTGCACGCAATCAGGCAGGCGACCGTCTGCGGGCAATGGAATGCAGCGATGAAAAAACTGATCGTGATAGCGGCACTGGGCTTTGCCTTCTGGCACTTCTATCTCAAGCCTCCCGCCAGCCCGGTGATCACCAATATCGGCGCCGATGGCGCCGTACTCAGCAACCCCGTTATCGAACAGCCGGCGCCGACATTCTCCCTCGAACGCTTCATCCCCACGTTCGCCAGCAGCGAAACCTCTCCGCGTCCCAGCTCTGCGCCCAAGCCCACCGCCAGCTATCGCTGCGATGGCCGCACCTATTGCTCGCAAATGCGCTCCTGCGAAGAAGCGACTTTCTTTCTGCGCAACTGCCCAGGCGTGAAGATGGACGGCAATAACGATGGGGTGCCCTGTGAGACGCAGTGGTGCCGATAGTTGACCCCGCTAAATATCTGCACATAGTGCTGAAACGAGCCAGCCGACGACGCCCCGCTCAATCTAATTATTTGAGCTGAATGAGCTTTTATCTGTGTTTTAAGCAGTGCTTTTAGGCGTGCTATTTCGCGGCAGTTTTCTCCGAGCTGATCCGCCTCGGCGCATGGCATAGCGTCAACCCGCTGGCCAAGATCCGCCAGATCAAGACCGACCAGACGTTTCTGCCCCTGAATCAGGTCGGCCTGCTGCTCGATGAGTGCCGCAAGTCTTCCAACAACCATTGCCTATCCGGTCGCTCTGATCTGCTTGGCAACCGGTGCCCGTGGGGATGAAGCCGAAAGCCTGACTCGCGTTAGCCTGTTCGGCGGCAAGGCGCACTTTCACCGGATAAAGAACCGGAAGTCCCGGTCGGTGCCGATCCCCAAGGAAGTCGAGCAAGCTGCGCTATCGGTTGCGATGCCAGGATCTGGCCGACTGTTCATGCCCTGCAGGGCTGCCTTCCGTAGTGCCTATCAGCGCTGCGGCTTTCATACGCCGGGCCAGCTAACCCACATTCTGCGGCACACGTTCGCCAGTCATTACATGATGGGGGGAGGGGATATTCTCAGCCTGCAGCGCATCCTGGGGCACTCGTCCATTGCAATGACTATGAGATATGCGCACCTATCGCCTGATCACTTGGCCTCGGCCCTTCGACTGTCGCCGCTGCAGCAGAGCAGCTAGGCCATTGGCCTGTAAACATGTGTGCATGTCCACATGCATGCACGTATGATAGCAATGACTGCATTGATTTCATTTGGAGGGCCTCATGGCAACTATCACGATTCGAAATCTGGATGATGACCTCAAGGCCATGCTGCGCGTCGTTGCCGCCAGCCACGGGCGCTCCATGGAAGAAGAGGCGAGACTGATCATTCGCCAAGCGCTGACCAAGCAAGATAAGAAAGGTGGCTTAGGTAGTCGCATCCATGCCCGTTTTTCTGCACTGGGTGGTGCCGACCTTGAAGTGCCTGAGCGAAACACTAAAGCCAGGGCTGCGAGCTTCGACGAATGATCCTGATTGATACCAACGTGCTTTCGGAGCTGATGAAAGCGAAGCCAGCGGTGGAAGTTCTGTCATGGATCGACCAGCAGCCTGCAGGGCAGCTTTACATAAGCTCCATCACCGTGGCTGAAATCCTCTATGGCATCGCTCGATTGCCGGATGGAAAGCGCAAGACTGCTTTCGCCGATCTGGCGAAGCTGATGTTTGATGAAGATTTTGCGGGACGAATTCTGCCGTTCGATACCGATGCGGCGATTCGCTATGCCAGTTTGGCTGCCGCCAGTGAGGCGAAGGGAAGAGTGGCAGATATGGTCGATGCGCAGATCGCTGCCATTGCGGCTTTATACGATGCGCCTGTCGCTACGCGTAATGTTCGGCACTTCGATCACCTGGGGGTTAGCGTTATAAACCCTTGGGTGGATTGATCGTAGTGGACACGCCGTGGTCAACGCCATGTGCGATGGGGCAGGGCGGTATGACGGCTCGTAAGGAAGGCAAAACGTGGACGGCAGACTTCTACGAAAACGGTCGTTCTGGTCGTCGAATCAGAAAGTACGGTTTTTTGACCAAGTCGGCTGCTCAACGCTATGAGTCGGATTACTTCGCCTCGCTGCAGGATACCGGCAGGCCAATTGATGATCGCCTGTCCGATCTGGTGACCCTTTGGCACTCGCTGCACGGCAGTAGCCTGATGGACGTGAAGGGCCGACTCTCCCGTACCCTGGCTGTCGTTGAACGCCTTGGTAACCCGCTAGCCTGTCAGTTCGATGCACTCGCCTGGGCTCGTTACCGGCAGGCTCGTCTGAAGGACGTTTCTCCACATGCCGTCAATCATGAACAGCGCTACCTATCGGCTGTTTTCTCCGAGCTGATCCACCTCGGCGCATGACATGGCATCAACCCGCTGGCCAAAATCCGCCAGATCAAGACCGACCAGACCGAGCTGACTTTTCTGACCCTCAATCTAGTCGGTGTGCTGCTCGATGAGTGCCGGAAGTCCACCAACAACCACACCTATCCCGTCGCCCTGATCTGCTTGGCTACTGGTGCACGTTGGGATGAGGCCGAAAGTCTGAGTCGTGCGGCGTTGTTCGGTGGCAAGGCCCATTTCCACAGGACGAAGAATCGTCAGTCTCGGTCGGTGCCAATCCCCAAGGAAGTCGAGCAAGCTGCGCTATCGGTGGCAATGCCGGGGTCTAGCCGTTTGTTCATGCCTTGCAGGGCTGCGTTCCGTGGTGCCTATCAGCGCTGCGGCTTCCATACGCCGGGACAGCTAACCCATATCCTGCGGCACACCGTCGCCAGTCACTACATGATGGGGGGAGGGGATATTCTCAGCCTGCAGCGTATCCTGGGGCATTCCTCGATCGCCATGACCATGCGCTATGCGCATCTATCGCCTGACCACCTGGAGTCAGCTCTGAGGCTCTCGCCCTTGCAGCAGAGCGGGCATGCGTTCACTTGAAGATCCGGGTCAATGGTGTAGTATGTCTATAACGCTTAACGTTAATGGTTAAGGCGTGATTTTGAGCTTCAAGTGTCCAGAGACCCAGGCTCTGTTCGAAGCCGGCGATTCGCGGCGGTGGAAGAATATCCTTAATGTTGCCACCCGCAAGTTAACCATGCTGCACGCGGCCACTGAGCTTCGAGACTTACGGTCTCCACCCGGCAATCGACTTGAGGCATTGCGAGGAAATCGGGCTGGTCAGTACAGCATCAGAATCAATGATCAATTCCGCATTTGTTTCGAGTGGTCGGACGCCGGCCCAACGAACGTTGAAATCGTCGACTATCACTAAGGAGGTCGCACCATGGCAATTAACGGTATGCGCCCCATCCATCCGGGCGAAATCCTTCGCGAAGAGTTTCTAGAGCCGCTGGATATTTCCCCGGCCGCACTGGCGCGTGCGCTCCACGTATCTGCTCCCACGGTGAATGAAATCGTGCGTGAGCGACGTGGGGTGACTGCAGATATGGCTATTCGTCTTGGGCGCTATTTCGATACGTCTGCGCAGTTCTGGATGAACCTGCAAACCGACTATTCGCTAGCAACGACTTTTGCCGCCAATGGCGAAGAGATTGAGCACGAGATTGAGCCACTGCGTGCCCAGGCATGAGGCTCGGTGGTCTGGGTGTAGTCTGTTTGTAGTCTGCCCCATAAACAAAAAAGGGCTTACCTTTCGGTAAACCCTTGATTTGTTTGGTGGCTACGCAGGGACTTGAACCCCGGACCCCAGCATTATGAATGCTATGCTCTAACCAGCTGAGCTACGTAGCCGAGTGGCGCGCATTTTCCTTATCTGTCGGTGGGGTGTCAAGCCCTCAGGCAGAATAAATTTACGAACTTTCAACCGCTTAGGCGCCTGGCCCGGTTTTTCTCCTGCTGCGGCTCCCTCAATTGATCTCCATGCGATTGCGACCATTCTGCTTGGCGCGGTAGAGCGCTTTGTCGGCGCGGCTGAAGGCGGTGTCTGGGGTGGAGTCCTGTGGCGTCAGTTGGGTGAGGCCGATGCTCAGGGTCAGGTGGATTTCCCCACCGTCGACGCGCAGCGGCTGGCTGGCCAGGGCGTGTTGCACGCGGCAGGCGAAGTCGCGCGCCGGGAAGCTGCCGGCGCCGCTGAGCAGCACGGCGAACTCTTCGCCGCCGACGCGGCCGGCCAGGTCGCTGGTGCGCAGTTGGCTGCGCAGGATGTCGCTGAAATGGCGTAGGGCGCGGTCGCCGATGCCGTGGCCCCAGCGGTCGTTGACCAGTTTGAAGTGGTCGAGATCGCACATCAGCAGGCTCGACACGCTCATATCCCGACGCTGGATGCGCGCCAGTTCGCTGCCCAGGTAGGCCATGAACACGCGCCGGTTGGCCAGTTGGGTGAGGGCATCCATGGAGGCGAATTCGTGCAGTTCGCGTTCGAAGCGCTTGCGTTCGGTGATGTCGGTGACCACGCCGTGCCAGGCGATGCTGCCGTCCGCTTCGCGCTGTGGTCGCGCTTCCCCCAGGCGCCAGCGCAGGCCCTGCCGAGGCAACTGCACGCGGTATTCGACGTGCCAGTTGGAGAAGGCTCGCTCGGCCTCCTTGCGCGCGGTGTTGTAGACGGCGAGGTCGTCGGGGTGCACGCAGTGATGGATGATTTCCGGGTCGTGCAGCAGTTGCTCCGGGGTGACTTCGAAGATATCGCGCACGCCGGCGCTGACGTAGGTGAAGCAGCCACTGCCGTCGCGGTAGCTGCGGTATTGGAAGACCACGCCGGGTACCTGGTCGGTCAGCCGGGTGACCAGTTCAACGCTGTGCTGCAGGCGCTCGGCGAGTGATCGCAGGTTGCTGATATCGGTAGTGGTGCCGAGCATGCGCAGGGCATTGCCTTGCGCGTCGCGGGCGACCACCTTGCCGCGGCTGCACACCCATTTGTAGCTGCCATCGCGGCAGCGCAGGCGATGCTCCACCTGGTACTGCTCGGTCTGCCCGCTGAAGTGCGCCTGCATCGCTTGCTGCACATGCTCCAGTTCGTCGGGGTGAACGCGAGCGTAGCTGTCCTCGATGCGCGTGCTGATCTCGTCTTCGGCATAGCCGAGCATGGCTTTCCAGGCGGTGGAATAGTGGATTTTCCCACTGAGCAGGTCTCGATCCCAGATGCCGGTGCCGCTGCCCTGAATGGCCAGGGCCATGCGGTTTTCTTCCAGCGAGGCGTCGTCGGTCGGCGTTTGGGTGAGCAACCGGGCAGCGCTGTCGGCGATGTCCTGCAGTGTGCTCTGCAAGATGGTGTCGATCGCCTGGGCCGCCGCATCGGCCACGTAGAGCACGCCGAGGCAGTCGCCGGCATCGACACGTAGCGGGTAGCCGATAAAGCAGCCGAGCGAATGATGCGGATGAGATAGGCCCAGGCGTGCGTCTGGCACGATGAGTGGTGACTGGCCGAGTCGCGTGCGGATGAGCAGAGGCTGCAGGGCCTGCTGCAGGGCAGCGGGCTGCGGTGGGTCGAGTTGCAGGGTGTCATCGCCTGTGGCGATGCCGCAGAGGCCGAAGCCGCTCAGGCGGCCGGCAAGGCGCAGCAGCGCAGCGAATCGCGCTGATGGAAGGCTGACCGAAGCAGAACACGGGGTGTCGGGTTTCACGGTACAGCGCCTGCTGGGGAGGGCAGGGTCAGTATACTGCTGCGCGGCGCGATGCATAGGGCGATGCTGGCAAAAAGCCGTATCGCAGGCCGCGATGTACAACTCTCGTACTGCAGAAACAACGAAGCCGCGTTGTTCGCGCGGCTTCGTTCGTTACGGCAGAGGCTTAGACGTTGAAGCGGAAGTGCATCACGTCGCCGTCCTTGACGATGTATTCCTTGCCTTCCAGGCGCCATTTGCCCGCTTCCTTGGCACCGGCTTCGCCCTTGTACTGGATGAAGTCGTCGTAGGCGATGACTTCGGCACGGATGAAGCCTTTCTCGAAGTCGGTGTGAATGGCGGCAGCGGACTGCGGGGCGGTGGCGCCGACCTTGACGGTCCAGGCGCGCACTTCCTTCACTCCGGCGGTGAAGTAGGTCTGCAGGTTGAGCAGCGAGTAACCGGCGCGGATCACGCGGTTCAGGCCGGGCTCGGTCATGCCCATGGTTTCCAGGAACATCTGCATCTCTTCCAGATCGTCCAGTTCGGCGATCTCGGCTTCGATCTTGTTGCACACCGGCACGACGATGGCGCCTTCTTCCTCGGCGATCGCTTTCACCACGTCCAGGTGCGGGTTGTTCTCGAAACCGTCTTCGGCGACGTTGGCGATGTACATCACCGGCTTGGTGGTCAGCAGGTGGAAGGTCTTGGCCAGGCGCTTCTCGTCGTCACCCAGGTTCTTGAGCAGGCTGCGCGCCGGCTTGCCTTCGGTGAAGTGCGGGATGAGCTTTTCCAGCAGCGCCTTCTGCGCCACGGCTTCCTTGTCGCCGCCCTTGGCGGTACGGGCGACGCGCTGCAGTTGCTTCTCGCAGCTGTCGAGGTCGGCCATGATCAGCTCGAGGTCGATGATCTCGATGTCGCGCTTGGGGTCGACGCTGTTGGCGACGTGGATGACGTTCTCGTCTTCGAAGCAACGCACCACATGGGCGATGGCGTCGGTCTCGCGGATGTTGGCGAGGAACTTGTTGCCCAGGCCTTCACCTTTCGAGGCGCCGGCGACCAGGCCGGCGATGTCGACGAACTCCATGGTGGTGGGGATCACGCGCTCGGGCTTGACGATCTCGGCCAGTGCGTCGAGGCGTGGGTCGGGCATTGGCACGATGCCGCTGTTCGGCTCGATGGTGCAGAACGGGAAGTTCTCAGCGGCGATGCCGGACTTGGTGAGGGCATTGAACAGGGTGGACTTGCCGACGTTGGGCAGGCCGACGATGCCGCAGTTGAATCCCATGGTGTATCCCTCGCGCCAATGGCGGTAGATGAAATTAGAGAGTGGCTTTCTGGCTGTGCAGCTTGCGCATCGCTACCGTCCAGTCACCGGCGAGTATTTCCGGGAGGACGCCCAGGGCGAAGTCGATGCTGGTATCCAGTAGCTCCTGCTCGCCACGCGGCGCGCGGCCGAGTACGAAGTTGGAGACCATGCTGGCGTGCCCGGGGTGGCCGATGCCAAGCCGCAGGCGGTGGAAATTGTTCTGGTTGCCGAGCTGGGCAATGATGTCGCGCAGCCCGTTATGCCCGCCGTGCCCGCCACCCTGTTTGAGTTTGGCGACGCCGGGAGGCATGTCGAGTTCGTCGTGGGCCACCAGGATTTCTTCGGGTTTGAGCTTGAAGAAATTCGCCAACGCCGCCACGGACTGGCCGCTGCGGTTCATGAAGGTGGTGGGGATGAGCAGACGAACTTCGCGGCCCTGGTGATTGAACTTGCCCACCAGGCCAAAATACTTGCGATCAACGCTGAGATTGACGCGCAGGCTGTCCGCCAGGCGCCCAACGAAAAGGGCCCCTGCATTGTGCCGGGTCTGGTCGTATTCGGGGCCCGGGTTACCCAGGCCAACGATCAGTTGTACGGCAGTCATACAGGAGCCCTTTCTTGAAGCAGGCGTAGCGAGCCGGAATTACTCGGCGGTGCTTTCGCCTTCGCCTTCAGCTGCGTCTTCTGCACGAACGCGCGGCAGGTGAACGCTGGCAACCGGCAGATCGCTACCGTGGGCCAGAGCAACCAGCTCAACGCCTTTCGGCAGTTTGATGTCGGACAGGTGAACGGTCTGGTCCAGATCAACGTTGGCGAAGTCGACTTCGATGAACTCCGGCAGGTCTTTCGGCAGGCAGGAGACTTCAACTTCGTTCAGCGAGTGCAGAACTTCACCGCCTTTCTGCTTCACGCCAACGGAGGTAGCTTCGTTGATGAAGTGCAGCGGAACGTGTGCGGTCAGTTTCTGGCCGGCCACCACGCGGATGAAGTCAGCGTGCAGAACGAAGCCTTTGGCCGGGTGGCGCTGCAGGGCTTTGATCAGAACGTTTTCTTTCTTGCCGTCAACGGTCAGGTTCAGCACGTGGCTGAACGCAGCTTCGTTTTCCAGCAGCTTGGCGAAATCCTTGGCAACCAGGCTGATGGACAGGGGAGCCTTGTCGCCACCGTAGATCACGGCAGGAACCAGGCTGGCGTTACGACGCAGGCGGCGGCTCGCACCTTTCCCCAGGTCGGAACGCGCTTCGGCATTCAGGGTAAATTCAGCAGTCATTTCACTTCTCCAGAATAACCAAACCGCCCGTTACGCTTGCGACCAGCGGCGGGGCGGTTCGGTGAAAGGCCTGGCCAGGTGGCCAGGCATGTTTCGTCAGGGGCGTTCCGGGTTAGCGGAACATCGCACTGATCGATTCTTCATTGCTGATGCGGCGTACCGCTTCAGCCACAACCGGCGCGATGTCCAGTTGACGAATACGCGAACAGGATTGCGCGGCGGCGGACAGCGGGATGGTGTTGGTCACCACCAGTTCGTCCAGTACCGAGTTCTCGATGTTCTCGATGGCACGACCCGACAGCACCGGGTGCGTGGCATAGGCGTACACCTTGGCAGCGCCGTGTTCCTTCAGAGCCTTGGCCGCGTGGCACAGGGTGCCGGCGGTGTCGACCATGTCGTCGACCAGGATGCAGGTGCGACCTTCAACGTCACCGATGATGTGCATCACTTCGGAGTGGTTGGCCTTTTCACGACGCTTGTCGATGATCGCCAGATCGACGCCCAGGCTTTTGGCCACGGCGCGAGCACGCACCACGCCGCCGATGTCCGGGGATACGATCATGAGATTGTCGAAGCGTTGATCTTCGATGTCGTCGACCAGTACGGGCGAGCCGTAGATGTTGTCGACGGGAATATCGAAGAAGCCTTGAATCTGATCCGCGTGCAGGTCGACGGTGAGAACCCGGTCGATGCCTACCACGGTGAGCATGTCGGCCACGACCTTGGCGCTGATTGCCACGCGAGCGGAGCGCGGGCGGCGATCCTGGCGGGCATAGCCGAAGTAGGGGATGACTGCAGTGATTCGAGTCGCTGAGGAACGGCGGAAGGCATCTGCCATCACGACCAGTTCCATCAGGTTGTCATTGGTTGGCGCGCACGTCGGCTGAATCAGGAAAACGTCCTTACCGCGGACGTTCTCGTTGATTTCGATCATGATTTCGCCGTCGGAGAATTTACCGACCGAGGCATCACCGAGGGGAATGTGCAGCTGACGAACGATACGTCGCGCCAGATCGGGGTTAGCGTTCCCCGTAAAGACCATCATCTTGGACACGCGCAGTACCTGCCGGCTGAGGGTAACCTGGATGAGTATAAAAATGGCAGGGGCGGCTGGATTCGAACCAACGCATGCCAGGATCAAAACCTGGTGCCTTACCGCTTGGCGACGCCCCTGTATCGTGTGTGACGCAATGCTGCTCAATTCGGTAGTACGAGCCACCCTTGGGTGGTTATGGCAGGGGCGGCTGGATTCGAACCAACGCATGCCAGGATCAAAACCTGGTGCCTTACCGCTTGGCGACGCCCCTGTAACGTATAACCGATGCTACGCATTCACTTCCTGGCCAGTTCTTGCAGCTTGCGGTGCAACATCGAAACGTTGGCACCCTGCGCAACAAAACTTGGCAGTGTGGCTGGAAGTTGGCGGGCGACTTTATCAGCATCGTCCCGGTTTGGGAAGCTCCCAAACACACAAGCTCCAGTGCCGGTCAATCTTGTCGGAACAAATTTGTTCAGCAAGATCAGCGCGTTACGAACAGCTGAGTAACGCTTCTCGACGACCGGCTGGCAGTCGTTACGACCACCCCCCTCAAGAAGGCTGCGAACTTTAATGGGCGGCGTATCGCGTGTCAACTCAGGGTCGGAGAAAACTTCTGCTGTGCTGACAAGCACTTGCGGTACGGCGACGAGAAACCAGGGCTCCGGCAGCTCGACCGGTGTGAGTTTTTCGCCAACACCTTCGGCGAAGGCCGCGCGGCCGCGCACGAAGACCGGTACGTCGGCGCCCAGGCCGAGGCCCAGGGCCGCCAGGCGATCCTCGCCCCAGCCCAGTTGCCACAGGTGATCGAGGCCGAGCAGGGTGGTCGCCGCATCCGAGCTGCCACCGCCGATGCCGCCGCCCATGGGCAGGCGCTTGTTCAGCCAGATGTCCGCACCCAGGCGAGTGCCGCTCTGCTGCTGCAACTGTTTGGCGGCGCGCACGATCAGGTTGCTGTCGTGGGGCACGCCGTCGATTGCGGTATGCAGGCGGATCACGCCGTCCTCGCGACTCCTGAAGCCCAGTTCGTCTCCGTGATCGAGAAACTGAAACAGGGTCTGCAGCTCGTGATAGCCGTCGTCGCGGCGCCCGAGAATGTGCAACATCAGGTTGAGCTTGGCCGGTGCCGGCAGAGTCAGCTCGGCGTCAGCAGGAATGGCGTGAGTCGTCATGGGGCAATGGCTGGCAAGAGGGGATAAGAGAGTCGCGCAGGCTAGCGCAGCCCGTAGCCCGGGTCGAGCACAGCGACACCCGGGAGTTTGGTCCTGGGTATCGCTGCGCTCAACCGCAGGTTGCGGCGCGGGAATTGCGAGTGTGAAAGTCGCGCGATACGGGAGCGATTACTGACCGAGGTGGCGCGGCTGCCAGTCCTTGATCACCAGGGTCACCTGGATATCGTGACCTTCCAGGCGCAGGCGCTCGGGGAGCCAGTAGCCGTCTTGCTCGGCGTAGCGGGTGTAACTGACTTCCCAGCCATCCTGGCTCAATTGCGCCAGGCGGCTGTCGGCATCCAGGGTGATGCGGCTCTTGCTGTCCGGTGCAGGCAGTCCGCGAATCCACCACAGCAGATGCGAGACGGGCAGGTTGAGGCCCAGCCTTTGCTGCAGCAACTCTTCCGGGGATTCGGCCTGGTAGCGCCCCTGGTTGGCGACCTCCAGCTCGACCTTGCCGGGGCGACCGGTCAGGCGCGCCGCGCCGCGGCCGAGCGGGCCGGAGAGGCGGATATCGGCGTAATCCTGGCGCTGCAGCCAGAACAGCGTGCCGCTGCCCGAGTCACGCGGGGCGCGGATGCCGACCTTGCCGTTGATCTGCCAGCCATCGAGGGTGCCGATCTGTTGCTTGTGCGCCTGCCAGCGAGCCGGGTCGCCAAGGCCCTGTTCCACCGCCTCGCGGGTGGACAGACCGGAACAGCCAGCCAGCAGGGTGATCAGGGCGAGTATGAGAAGGGGGCGAAGCGACATCAGGGTTTCTCCGATCCGGTCAGGCGCTGCACGGTGCTGCGCAGAATTTCACTCTCGGGTTGTTCTTTCAGGGCGTCGCGCCAAACCTTGCGGGCTTCGCGCTGTTTGCCCTGGGCCCACAGCGCTTCACCCAGGTGGGCGGCGACTTCGTGGTCCGGGAAGCGTTCGAATGCCTGGCGCAGCCACTTCTCCGCGTCGGCCAGGTTGCCGAGGCGATAGTTGGCCCAGCCCAGGCTGTCGAGGATGGCCGGATCTTCCGGATTGATGTCATGGGCTTTCTGGATCAGCTCCAGACCTTCCTGATGGCGATCGGTGCGGTCGACCAGGGTGTAACCCAGGGCGTTGAGGGCCATGGCGTTGTCCGGCTCGCGCTCGAGGATCAGGCGCAGATCGCGCTCCAGCTGCTTCAGGTCGCCGCGCGGCTCGGCCAGCATGGCGCGGGTGTAAAGCAGGTTGATGTCACCCGGGTACTGCTTGAGCGCCTGCTGGATGAGATCCCAGGCCTGGTCGGGCTTGTTTTGCTTGGACAACGACTCGGCTTCGATCAGGTAAAGCTGCAGGGCGTAGTCCGGCTCGCTGTCACGAGCTTCGGCCAGATGCCGGGAGGCCTCGGCGCCGCGGCCATTGGCGACCAGCAGATCGGTCATGCGCGCCTGGGCGGGCAGGTAGTCGGTGCCGCCGCCGACCATCGAGTAGGCGAGCAGCGCTTCGTCCACTTCACCGAGGGCTTCGTGAGCGCGACCGAGGTTGTACTGGGCGGGATCCACATGGGCGTCGCGCTGGATCAGTTCTTCCAGGTAGACGATGGCTTCGCGCCAGGCTTCGGCCTCCAGGCATACCAAGGCCAGAGAAAAACGCAGGTCGTCATCTTCGGGGAATTGCTGCAGCAGCGATGAGAACTCGCCGCGGGCTTCGTCCATGCGGCCCAGCTCGACCAGTTGCCGGGCGTAGGTCAGGCGCAGGCGTTTGTCGCTCGGGTTGCGTTCCATACCCTTTTTGAGCAGCGGGAGTGCTTCTTCACCGCGACCGAGGCTTTGCAGCAGGCGCGCTCGCAGCAGCAGCGGGGCGGACTGATCCTGCTTGGCTTCGCTGGTCTCCAGCAGTTTGAGGGCTTCCTCGGCGCGGCCGTCCTGCTGCAGCAACAGTGCTTTGCCGAACAGCAACTGGCCGTCGTTCGGGTACTTGCCGAGCAGGCGGTCGAAGCTTTGCAGTAGGCCGGCACGAGTGTCGGGGTCGGTTTCCGCAGCGGACAGCGCGAGGAAGTCGAAATGGGTGTTGCCCTGGCGCTGGCGCACGCGCTCCATGTAGGTCATGGCTTCGTCGTAGCGGCCGGCGCGAGCCAGCTGCACGGCGGCGGCGCGCTGGGCATCGACCTCATCGGGTGCGTTCTTCGCCCACACCAGTGAGGTCTCCAGGGCTTCCTGCTCGGCGCCCAGGTATTCGGCGATGCGGAAGCCGCGCTCGGCGACGCCGGCATCCTGGGTCGCATTGGCCTGCTGCACGTAGTTGCTCAGGGCGATGTCGAAGCGGTTGCGCTGGCCGGCCAGCTCGGCGGTCAGCAGCGCCAGCAGGGTTTCCTGACTGAACGAGCCGTAGGTTTCCGGCGCCTTGGCGGTTGCCTCGGTGCCCGGTTCCTCAACGGGAACGCTGCCGTTCGGTGCGGACGGCGCAAAAGTCTGACAACCACCCAGCAAGGCCAGGGCGGTGAGCAACGCGATGGGTCTATTCATAAGAGGAAATGCGACTAACCTGCGGTTTTGGCCATCATGACACAAGCCGTTGGGCAAGCCCATGGGGCAGCCCGTGTGTCCTGGCGATGTGAGGTTGGACTGCCGAAGCCTGGGTGGGTTGCATCCAATCCAGGCGCACGCTTGTGGTGCCGGAAAAGTCGTTCTCATCGTCGGTCATCGGTCATGGCTATCGGCGCGATGCACGGTGCGATGGTTGTCCTGCACCGGCCGAAGTAGGACAATTGTCGGCTTCCAACCCCCTGTCAGCGACGTGCATGGCCTTTATCGCCCTCGGTATCAACCACAAGACCGCTTCGGTGGATGTTCGCGAGCGCGTGGCTTTTACTCCAGAGCAGCTCGTAGAGGCGTTGCAGCTGCTTTGCCGTGATACGCCGAGCCGCGAAGCGGCGATCCTGTCGACCTGCAACCGCAGCGAGCTGTACCTCGAACAGGACGGCCCAGGCGTCGAGGCGGTACTCGGCTGGCTGGCCGATTACCACCATGTGAGCGTCGAAGAGCTGCGTGCCTGCGCTTATATTCACGAAGACGATGCGGCCGTTCGTCACATGATGCGCGTGGCCTCCGGCCTCGATTCCATGGTGCTCGGCGAGCCGCAGATTCTTGGTCAGATGAAGTCCGCTTTCGCCGTGGCCCGCGAGGCCGGCACCCTGGGCCCGCTGCTGGGGCGCCTGTTCCAGGCCACTTTCAGCACCGCCAAGACCGTGCGCACCGATACCGCCATCGGCGAGAACCCGGTGTCGGTGGCCTTTGCCGCCGTCAGCCTGGCCAAGCAGATCTTCGCCGACCTGCACCGCAGCCAGGCGCTGCTGATCGGCGCCGGCGAGACCATCAGCCTGGTGGCCCGCCACCTGCACGACCAAGGCATCAAGCGCATCGTGGTCGCCAACCGCACCCTGGAGCGCGCCAGCAGCCTGGCCGAGCAGTTCGGCGCCCACGCCGTGCTGCTGTCCGACATTCCCCAGGAACTGGTGCACAGCGATATCGTCATCAGCTCCACCGCCAGCCAACTGCCGATCCTCGGCAAGGGCGCGGTGGAAAGCGCCCTCAAGCAGCGCAAGCACAAGCCGATCTTCATGGTCGACATCGCCGTGCCGCGTGACATCGAGCCCCAGGTCGGCGAGCTGGATGACGTGTACCTTTATACCGTCGATGACCTGCACGAAGTCATCGCCGAAAACCTCAAGAGTCGCCAGGGCGCGGCCCAGGCCGCCGAGGAACTGGTCGCCGCCGGCACCGACGATTTCATGGCGCGCCTGCGCGAGCTGGCCGCCGTCGATGTGCTCCGCGCTTATCGCCAGCAGGCCGAGCGCCTGCGCGACGACGAACTGGCTCGGGCCCAGCGCATGCTCGCCAATGGCGCCGCCGCCGAAGACGTACTGGCCCAGCTGGCCCGGGGCCTGACCAATAAGCTGCTGCACGCACCCAGCGTGCAACTGAAGAAATTCTCCGCCACCGGGCGCATCGATGCGTTGGGCGTGGCTCAGGAGCTGTTCGCCCTCGACGAAGGCGCGTCATCCGGCTTGGTCAATAAATAGAAGGCATGCAATGAAAGCTTCGCTGATCAATAAACTCGACCTGCTGCAGGACCGCTTCGAAGAGGTCACGGCGCTGCTCGGCGACGCCGAGGTGATCACCAACCAGACCCAGTTCCGCGCCTACTCCAAGGAATACGCCGAGATCGAGCCGGTGATCGTGGCGTTTCGCGAGTTTCGCAAGGTGCAGGCCGATCTCGAGGGCGCCCTGGCGCTGCTCAAGGACAGCGACCCCGACATGCGCGAAATGGCCGAGGAGGAAGTCGACACCGCCCGTGCGCGCCTCGCCGAGCTGGAAGACAGCCTGCAACGCATGCTGCTGCCCAAGGACCCCAACGACGGACGCAACGTGTTCCTCGAAGTACGCGCCGGTACCGGTGGCGACGAGGCGGCGATCTTCGCTGGCGATCTGTTTCGCATGTATTCGCGTTACGCCGAGAAGCAGGGCTGGCGCGTCGAGGTGCTGTCGGCCAACGAAGGCGAGCACGGCGGCTTCAAGGAAGTGATCGCCCGGGTCGAGGGTGATAACGTGTTCGGCAAGCTCAAGTTCGAGTCCGGCGCACATCGTGTGCAGCGTGTGCCGGAAACCGAGTCCCAAGGCCGTATCCACACCTCGGCGTGCACCGTCGCGGTGTTGCCCGAGCCGGACGAGCAGATGGCCATCGAGATCAATCCGGCAGACTTGCGTGTCGACACCTACCGCAGCTCCGGCGCCGGCGGTCAGCACGTCAACACCACCGACTCGGCGATTCGCATCACCCACATTCCCACCGGCACCGTGGTCGAGTGCCAGGAAGAGCGCTCCCAGCACAAGAACCGCGCCAAGGCCATGGCCTGGCTGGCGGCCAAGCTCAAGGATCAGCAGGACGCGGCCGCCCACAAGGAAATCTCCGACACCCGCAAGCTGCTGGTCGGCTCGGGTGATCGCTCCGAGCGCATTCGCACCTACAACTTTCCGCAAGGGCGAGTGACCGACCACCGCATCAACCTGACCCTGTATTCCCTGGGTGAAGTGATCGCCGGCGGCGTCGATGCGGTGATCGAGCCGCTGCTCGCCGAGTACCAGGCCGATCAACTGGCCGCGTTGAGCGATTGATCGGAAAGTTGGGTGGAGCGGGGCACGTCGCTGCCCGCTTCTCATCCACCCACGCTGCCAGCGCCCCGACCGTCCAGGAAGCTAGCCATGGCCACTATCGAATCCCTGCTCAATAGCGTCGCGCTGCCCGACTCGCCCACGCCACGCCTGGACGCCGAGCTGCTGCTGGCCCACGCCCTGGGCAAATCGCGCAGTTACCTGCGCACCTGGGCCGACCATGAGGTGGAAGGCGTAGCCGCCGATGCATTCAACGCCAGCCTGGCGCGTCGACGTAACGGTGAGCCGGTCGCCTATATCCTCGGTCGTCAGGGGTTCTGGAGCCTGGATCTGGACGTCGCGCCCCACACCCTGATCCCGCGCCCGGACACCGAGCTGCTGGTGGAAATCTCGCTGGCGCTGCTGCCCGGTGGCCCGGCCAGGGTGCTCGACCTGGGCACCGGCACCGGCGCCATCGCCCTGGCGTTGGCCAGCGAACGGCCGGCCTGGCAGGTCACCGGCGTCGACCGGGTGGATGAAGCCGTGGCGCTGGCCGACGGAAATCGCGCCCGGCTGGGCCTGGCGAATGCTTCGTTCCGCCCGAGCCACTGGTTCGCGGCGCTGGCTGGCGAGCGCTATGGGCTGATCGTCAGCAACCCGCCCTATATCGCCAGCGACGATCATCATCTGGGCGAAGGCGACGTGCGGTTCGAGCCGAGTAGTGCGCTGGTCTCCGGCGTCGACGGGCTGGACGATATCCGCCTGATCATTGATCAGGCGCCGGCGTATATGGCCGCGCCCGGCTGGCTGCTGCTCGAACACGGTTTCGATCAGGCCGAGTCGGTGCGCGAATTGTTGAGCCGGCGCGGCTTCGTCGAGGTTCACAGCCGCCGTGATC
Organism: Pseudomonas sp. PA27(2017); assembly: GCF_001945445.1. Classification (GTDB taxonomy): domain Bacteria; phylum Pseudomonadota; class Gammaproteobacteria; order Pseudomonadales; family Pseudomonadaceae; genus Aquipseudomonas. The sequence continues at coordinate 39,456 of NZ_MSXW01000028.1, read as the reverse complement.
TCGCCGATCATGAGCGCATCAGCCTGGGGCGGTGGCCACATGAATGAACACCTGAGCGACGAGGAACTGCTGCGTTACAGCCGGCAGATTCTGCTCTCGCAGATCGATGTAGACGGCCAACTGCGCCTCAAGAGCAGCCACGTGCTGATCGTCGGCCTTGGTGGCCTAGGCTCGCCCGTGGCCCTGTACCTGGCGGCGGCCGGGGTGGGCGAGCTGCACCTGGCGGACTTCGACAGCGTCGATCTCAGCAACCTGCAGCGCCAGGTCGCCCACGACACCGCGAGCATCGGCCAGAGCAAGGTCGATTCGGCACTGGCGCGACTCGGCGCGCTCAACCCCCAGGTCACGCTGCGCGCCCATCGTCAGGCCCTGGATGCCGATTCTTTGGCCGCTGCCGTGGCGACGGTCGACCTGGTGCTCGACTGCTCGGACAACTTCACCACCCGCGAAGCCGTCAACGCTGCTTGCGTGGCTGCGCGTAGGCCGCTGGTCAGTGGCGCGGCGATCCGCCTGGAAGGCCAGTTGTCGGTATTCGATCCGCGCCGCGAAGACAGCCCCTGCTACCATTGCCTGTACGGCCATGGCAGCGAAGCCGAGCTGACCTGCAGCGAAGCCGGCGTGGTCGGGCCGCTGGTCGGCCTGGTCGGCAGCCTGCAGGCGCTGGAAGCGCTGAAACTGCTTGCCGGCTTCGGCGAGCCCCTGGTCGGCCGCTTGCTGTTGATCGACGCCTTCGGCTCGCGCTTCCGTGAGCTGCGGGTCAGGCGCGACCCGGCTTGCGCCGTATGCGGGAGTGCCGCCGATGCGTGACGCGCCGATCGGAGTGTTCGATTCCGGCGTTGGCGGGCTCACGGTACTGCGGGAAATTCGCGCCTTGCTCCCCGATGAACGGCTGTTCTACGTGGCCGACAGCGGCCACGTGCCCTATGGGGAGAAAAGCCCCGAGTACATTCGCGAGCGCTGTCGGGTCATCGCTGCCTTTCTACTCGCGCGCGGCGCCAAGGCGCTGGTGCTGGCCTGCAACACCGCGACGGTGGCGGGGGTCGGCGAACTGCGCATGCTGTATCCGCAACTGCCGATCGTGGCCATGGAGCCGGCGGTGAAACCAGCTGCGGCAGCGACGCGCTCCGGCGTGGTCGGCGTGCTGGCCACCACCGGTACGCTGAAGAGTGCGCGCTTCGCCGCCTTGCTCGATCAGTTCGCCAGCGATGTGCGGGTGGTCACGCAGCCTTGCCCGGGGCTGGTCGAGCTGATCGAGGCCGGAGATCTGAACGATCCGGCCCTGCACGCGCTGCTGCGTGGTTACGTCGAGCCTTTGCTGGCCGAGGGTTGCGACACGCTTATTCTCGGTTGCACTCACTATCCCTTCCTGCGGCCGCTGCTCGAACAGTGGCTGGATCCGTCGATCAGCCTGATCGACACCGGCGCGGCGGTCGCCCGGCAGCTGCAACGGCTGCTGGCCAGGCGCGATTTGCTGGCTGCCGGGCCGCGTGGTGCCGATGGGTTCTGGTGCAGCGGTGAGCCATTGGCCATGCAAGGTGTATTACCGCAGCTGTGGGGCAGCGCCGAGCAGGTGAGTGGATTGGTCGAGAATATTTAATCGGCCATACGCTATTAAATATTTCTAGAACCAACGGAACTTGTCTAAAGTCTGTAACGATGAGTTTCACAATGCCGCACTTAAAAAACTAATAAGTTCCTCTACAAGGATGCTCCAATGAAGAAGCTGATGGGCTTGGCCGCTGCAGTTGCGTTGTCTCTTGGATCGGTTACAGCCGCTCAGGCAACGGGGCTGACCTTTTCCGTGGGTCAGTCTGGTGATTCCACCATGGTTTATCGCCTTGGTGCGCAATTCGATTTCAACAGCCGCTGGTTTGAAAGCAGCGTCGGTCATCTCGGTGGCTACTGGGATGCCGGTTACACCTACTGGCAGGGCGACGATACCGCCTCCAATCACAGCGTTTCGTTCGCACCGGTATTCGTTTACGAATTCGCCGGGCAGACCGTCAAACCCTATCTGGAAGCGGGTATCGGGGTCGCGGCATTCTCCAGCACGCGCCTGGAGTCCAACGATCTGGGTTCGTCGTTCCAGTTCGAAGACCGCATCGGTGCTGGCCTGCGTTTCGCCGGTGGGCATGAAGTGGGTATCCGTGCGATCCACTATTCCAACGCCGGTATCAAGCAGCCCAACGATGGCGTCGAAGCTTACTCGCTACACTATCGCCTCAACTTCTAAGTTAGGCGCATCAAAAGAACCGGGCGTTGGCCCGGTTTTTTTATGCATGGCTTCATGTATGTATAAGTGTACTTAGCGATATATCGTGTCGAGGCCGCGGCGCTCTTCCAGGCATTCGGGCGCGCCCATTTCAAACTCGCGACAAATCAATGGCCGTACTTCATAAATGGTACAGCGCATGGTGTCGCGATCCAGCGCGGCGCACCAGCCGTCGTCGAGGCGGCGCATCACCTCTGCGCCCCATTCGTCGCTGTCGATGAAACGTCCGGGCACACCGGTATCGGTGATCAGCATCACTTCCAGCTGGCAGCAGCAGGCTGCACAGGTGCTGCACGTGACGGGGGCATCGTCGGCGAGCCGGGTGTGGGGGATATGGAGCGCGTTACTCATCCGCCTAGTCTACGCCAGGCGGGCTCGCCACCGAGGGATTTCAAGCCGGGCGGTCGGTATACAAGCTGGCAAAGCCGTGCAGCAGCGGCAGCATGGCTGCCCAGATTGCCGCAAGTAGCGCCAGGGTGGCGGCATTGCCGTAGGGCAGGCGAACCAGGCCAAGCCACAGGCTGGCGCTGTAGGTGAGCAGCGCCAGTGTGGCGCCGAGCAGGCTGGCGCGCCACCAGGGGCGAGCCGTCCAGGCCAGGCAATGGCACAGGGTGGTGCCGATCAGCAGCCAGATGAGCGCCTGCCGAAGCGGAATCAACTGGCGCGGCTCGCCGAAGTCGAACATCCCAAGCTGCAGCAGAAAACTCTCCACCGCGCTGCCGAACAACAAGGCGCTCATCAGCAGTTTGCCTTCGCGCTGCCAGTTACCGATCCAGATCAGGTGCGCCAGCAGTGCCGTCGCTACGCCCCACAGCCACAGGCCGCCGCCAAGCAGGCAGGCAAGCCAGCCAGCGATGAACAGCAGGGCGTTGAGGAGGTTTCTAGACACAGGGCGGCATCCGGTGGCGGTAGACAAAGGGCGCCGATGTTGCCTTGGCGGGTAATGCCGGCGCAACCCATGGGCGTGTCAGGACATGTCCCGCTCGCCACGGACCAGGCGCCTGCCCAGGGCCAGTTGCAGGCGAGCGGGTAGCCTTCCCAGCAGGCCGAGTGCAGCGATGAACGGACCTGGAAAGGCGATTTCCAGTGGCCGGGCATCGAGCCGCTTGGCGATATGTCGGGCGGCCTTGTGCGCGGACCAGCGCATGGGGGTGGAGAAGCCGCTGCTTTCCGACTGCGCCGTGTCGACGAAGCCCGGCGTGACCACGGTAACGGCGATGCCTTCCTGGGCGAGATCCACCCGCAGGGATTCGAGCAGGTATCGCAGCGCGGCTTTGGAGGCGCCGAAGGCACCCGCGCCCGGCAGCGGCAGATAAGTGACCGCGCTGGCGACGCCGACCAGGTGCGGCGACTGGCCACGGCGCAGCAGCGGCAGGGCCGCGACCATGCAGTGGCTGGCCGAGAACAGGTTGCCGCGCATCACCCGCGCTAGGGCGTCGGCCTCGAAGTTGCTGGCGTCGACATGCTCGTAGACGCCGGCATTGAGTATCGCGCAGTCCAGCGCCCCCCACCGTTCGGTGAGCTGGGCGGCGATGGCGTCCACTTCGCTGGCTTCACCCAGGTCGCCCGGCAGCACCAGCACCCGGCCGGGAAAGCGCTCGGCCAGCGCCTGCAAGGGCTCCTCGCGGCGAGCGCTCAAGGCAAGGCGATGGCCATCGTTCAGCAGGCGCTCGGCCAGGGCGTGGCCGATGCCACTGCTGGCCCCAGTCAGCCAGATGCGCCGGCTGAACGCGCTCATGACGCGTTGCTGGCCGACGGCAGGTTCTTGAAGGCATCCAGCGCGCGTTGGCGGCTGGCGCGCAGGTCGACGATCGGTTTGGGATAATCCACACCGCCGCCAAACAGGCTGGCTTGGCTCTTGCTGCCGGCGTGCGGGTCGTGAATCGCCTTGTCACTCAGCGAGGCCAGTTCGGGCAGCCATCGGCGGATGAAGCGACCGTCCGGGTCGAAGCGCTGCGACTGGCTGATCGGGTTGAAGATACGGAAATAGGGCACCGAGTCGGTGCCTGTCGAGGCGCTCCACTGCCAGCCGCCGTTGTTGGCGGCCAGGTCGCCATCGATCAGGTGGCGCATGAAGAAGCGCTCACCTTCGCGCCAGTCGATCAGCAGGTTCTTGGTCAGGAACATCGCCACCACCATACGCAGGCGGTTGTGCATCCAGCCGGTTTCCAGCAACTGGCGCATGGCTGCGTCGATGATCGGAATACCGGTGCGGCCTTCCTGCCAGGCCTGCAGATCCTTGCCGGCGTTGCGCCAGGGCAGTGCTTCGGTTTCCGGGCGGAAGGCACGGCTCATGGAGACGTGCGGGTAGCCGACCAGAATGTGGGCGTAGAACTCGCGCCAGATCAGCTCGTTGATCCAGGTGACGGCGCCCTGGCTGCCGCTTTCGAACTCGCCGCGGTTGGCGTTCAGCGCTGCGTGCAGGCACTGGCGGGGCGACAACACGCCAGCCGCCAGGTAGGCCGACAGTTGGCTGGTGCCGGGGCGGATGGGGAAGTCGCGGTTGTCGTGGTAATCCTCGATCCACTCGTCGGCGAAGCGCTGCAGGCGTTCGCGGGCGGCCTGTTCACCGGCAGGCCAGGCATCGCGCAGCGTCTGGCTGGGCGCCTCGAAACCCTTGACCTGATCGGGCAGCTTGTCGGCCGCGATCTCCAGCTTGCCCTGCGCCTTTGGCAGCGCCATCAGGGTGGGCAGGGTCGTGTGCAGGCGTTGATAACAGACGCCACGAAACTGGCTATAGACCTTGAAGTAGGTGCCGGTGCGGGTCAGTACGCTGCCCGGTTTGAACAGCAGGCGGTCGAGGTGGCTGTGAAAGTTGATCCCCAACTCGTCCAGCGCCGCCCCAACGGCTTGGTCGCGACGGCTTTCGTTGACCCCGTATTCCTCGTTCACGTGCACGGCTGCAGCGCCCAGTTCCTTGGCCAGCTTGCCGAGCACCTTGGGCGCCGTGCTCCAGTCATCCGCTTCGCGAACCAGCAGCGGCACGTTGAGGCGCCGCAGCTCGCGGCTCAATTCAGCCAGGTTGCGCAGCCAGAAATCCACCTTGCACGGCGCATCATCATGTCGTTGCCACTGGTCAGGGCTGAGCAGGAATACCGCAACCGTCGGCCCGGCCTGCATGGCGGCGGCCAGAGCGGTGTTGTCGGTGACACGCAGATCGGTTCGAAACCACATCAGTTGCAGCATGGGACGTCCTATTCGAGCAGATGACGATCTGCGAGGTATTGCAGTGCCGCCAGCGGGTCGGCGGCCACGGTGACATCCGCCGAAGCGGGCGCGCGGGTGACCAGTTGTTCGGCCTCCTGCTGATCCTCGATGCCGATCAGCACACAGGGCACGCCATGGTCGCCCAGCCACTGCTGCAGCGTGGATTGGGCGCTGGTGTTGGAGTCGGCCTCGCAGAACAGCAACAAGGCGCGCGGGCGACGGCGACGGATGGCCAGGGGCAGCTCATCGAGGGGCATCGGCCCGTCGAAGGCGTCCACCGGGCAGCCAGCGGTGCCGATCAGCCAGGCGCACAGCCACAGCTGCGGCGACATCGGCGACTGGCACAGGTTGATCAGCATCAGCGGCTGGCCCTGATGCTGGCGGTTGTCGTGGTAGACCCGCGCGCCAAGCTTGCTGCGCAGCCAGCTGTGCAGGAACAGGCGCTCGGTAGCCGCGCCGGGCAATTGAGGCCAGCGTGCTTCGAGGGTCACCAGGAGCGGCAGCAGAAGGTGCTGGCAAAGGATCTGCACCGGATAGAGCGCGAGTTCGGCGTTGAAGCGTTCGTCCAGCTGTCGCTCGTCCAAGGTGTGGATGGCATCACACAGGCGGTCGCGCTTTTCCTGCCACTGCGAAGCCTGTTCGGCGGGCAGCGGTTGGTCAGCGCGCAGCAGGCTTTTCACCTGGCCGACGGAGACCCCGCGGCTCAGCCAGCCGAGTACCGTCTGGATGGTCTGCACCTGTTCCGGGGAATACAGGCGGTGGCCCTTGGCGGTGCGGTGCGGCACGATCAGCCCGTAGCGGCGCTCCCAGGCCCGCAGGGTCACCGGATTGACGCCGGTGATGCTGGCCACGTCGCGAATCGGCCGGTAGCCGGCGGCGACCAGGTCCTGCGTGGTGCTGGCGCCCGGCTCGCTGGAGGTCGAGCGGCTCATAGCGCGTTTCGCAGGCTGAGGTTTTCCGGGTGCGGTTGCAGGTAGACCTGCTGGGCGATATAGCGATCAGGGTGCAGGCGAAAATGGTGCTTGAGCAGGGTCAGCGGCACCACCAGCGGAACGATGCCCTTTCGATACTGGCTGATCAACTGCTGCATTTCCTGCTTTTCTTCAGCGCTGAGGGCGCCCTTGAGGTAGCCGCTGAGGTGCTGCAGCACGTTGCTGTGGGTACCACGGGTGGCGCAGCGCTTGAGTGCGGTCATCAGTTCGGCGATATAGCGGGTTGCCAGCTCGTCGAGATCCTGCGCGGAGAGATCGCTCAGCAGCCGCCCCAGGCGCTTGTAGCGCAGCGGGTCGGTGGCCATCAGCAGGTACTTGTGGCGGGCGTGGAATTCGATCAACTTGCCGCGGGTAAGCCCCGATTCGCACAGTACCTGCCACTGCGAATAGGTGAACACGCGGGTCAGGAAGTTCTCGCGTAGGACCGGGTCGTTGAGCCGGCCTTCTTCCTCGATCGGCAGGTTAGGGTGCCGTTCGGCGAGCACCCGGGTGAAGATGCCACGGCCCTTGGGCTCGCTGGGATGGCCATTGTCTTGATAGACCTTGACCCGCTCCAGCCCGCACGACGGCGACTGCTGCATGACGATGTAGCCGCTGATGGCCGGCAGCTCGGCCGCGACCTGTTCGCCGTAGGCTGCCAGGGCGTCGGTGTGATCCTGATCGGGGTGAACGGTACCGATGGCGCGGGGCGCGGCAGGGTCGCCCACCAGGCGAATCGGTTCGCGCGGCGTGCCCAGGCCGATGGCGACCTCGGGGCAGTAGGGCACGAAGTCGAAGTACTCGCTCAGTTGATCCAGGCACAATCTGGATGCCTTGTGCCCGCCGTTGTAGCGAACTTCGGCCCCCAGCAGGCAGGCGCTGACGCCGAGCGTGGGTTTTCTGCGGTGGAGCGGGCTGAGGAGCATGGCACACCTTAAAAATGAACTTGTACAAAAATTTGTGTATGTACAGGTTTATTTCATCTTAAGCCTGATCTTGTACAAGTCAAATTTCGTGTACAGGGTCATAGTCATAGAGCCGTTCGCCGCCGGCAGGTTCAACGCCATCCCATCAGCCATTGCTCGGCATTCTGTAGCTGACGCCAGTCCAGGCGCTGGGAGCGCTTGCTGAGCACCGCCTGCAACTCTACTTGCAGCACGGTGCCTTCTTCATCGCAGAACAGCTCGGTAACCAGAAAGTGCTTTTCGCGGTTCTGCGGCCTGGCGGCGGTCCACTTCGACAGCAGCAATTTGCGCGGCGTCAGCCGGTGTCTCGCGCCGTTCATTGGTTATGGGCGATCAGTTTGCGGGCCGCTTCCTGGCCGCTCAGCCAGGCGCCTTCTACACGGCCGGACAGGCACCAGTCGCCGCACACGTAGAGGCCCAGGTCGGCGTCGGCCAAGGCGCCCAGCTGATGGGCGCCGGACGGGCGCGCATACAGCCAGCGATGGGCCAGGCTGAACACGGGGGCGGGCACGGCGCAGCCGATCATCTCCGCGAAGGCACCATGCAGCTGCTCGATCACCTGCTCCTTGGGCAGGTCCAGGTGCTGGCGGCTCCAACTGCTGCTGGCGTGCAGCACCCAAGTGTCCAGAGTAGCGTCGCGGCCGGGCTTGCTGCGGTTACGCGCGGTCCAGTCGAGTACCTCGTCCTGCACGAAGCAGCCTTCGAGCGGCGTGTTCAATGCCTCTTTGAACGCCAGGGCGACCGCCCAGGTCGGCTCCATGCTGACGCCCGCTACGGTACCTGCCAGCTTCGGTGCCGTGGCCAGGAGTGCGCTGGCCTGCGGTGCGGGCGTGGCGATGATCACCTGGGCGAACGGGCCGTGGCTTTCGCCGTCGGCATCGAGTAGATGCCAGTGCTGCTCGCCGCGGAACACCTCGGTGATGCGGCAGGAAAACTTCACCGGCAAGGCGCCGAGCATGGCGCGGGTGATGGCGCTCATACGCGGGTTGCCGACCCAGCGCACCTGCTCGTCGGCCGACGGGCTGAGTACGCCATTGGCATATTGATAAAGGCTGGGCGTCCATTGCTCGACCCAGCCGCGGGTTTGCCACTGGGCCACGGTGGCGGCGAAGCGCCGATCCCGGGCGGTGAAATACTGGGCGCCGAGGTCCAGCGCGCCAGCGTCGCTGCGTTTGCTGGCCATGCGGCCGCCGCTGCCGCGGCTCTTGTCGAACAGTTGCACGGGGTAACCGGCGGCGTGGAGCGCCTCGGCGGCGGACAGGCCGGCGATACCGGTGCCGATGATGGCGATGGGGGCTGTGCTGGTCATGTTTACCTCACCTGCTGTCGAGTCGCCGTGACTGCCTGTCGTCGACTCGCTGGGCCTCAGGCTACGCCTCGAACACTGCCCAGACAATGTACAGTCCATGCATGGGCGCCGGCAGTATCTGCAGCCAGGGCATCTACTCTTCAGAATAGGCGCGCACGGCAATAGTTTCCCCCGTTTGTGTCGGCTGCGGGGCGAGGCGCGGATTGTTCTTGAGCAAGGTTGCCCGACACGTGTCGAACTTTTAGACACAGCATAACGAGGAGTCTGCCATGCATATTCTGATCACCGGCGGCACTGGCCTGATCGGCCAGGCGCTCTGCCACCAGTGGGCTGCACAGGGCCATCAGCTGACCGTGTGGAGCCGGCGACCCGAGCAGGTGCCGGTGCTGTGCGGCACCGCCGTGCGGGGCGTGGCACGCCTCGAGGACATCGGTGACGAGCCCCTCGATGCGGTGGTCAACCTGGCCGGCGCGCCCATCGCTGACCGGCCCTGGAGTAAGGCACGCAAGCAACTGCTGTGGGAGAGCCGTATCGGGCTTACCGAACGCCTGGTGACCTGGCTGCAGGGCCGCGAGCAGAAACCGGCGGTGCTGTTGTCCGGTTCGGCAGTCGGCTGGTATGGCGACGCTGGCGAGCACATCATTGACGAGCAGGCCAAGCCCGGCGCCGATTTTGCTGCCCAGCTGTGTATCGCCTGGGAGGAGAGTGCCCAGCAGGCCGAGGCGCTGGGCATCCGCGTGGTGCTGCTGCGCACCGGCCTGGTGCTGGCCAAGGAAGGCGGCATGCTAAAGCGCATGGCCACGCCATTTCGTTTCGGCCTTGGTGGGCGCATCGGCAGCGGACGCCAGTGGATGCCGTGGATTCACATCGCTGACCAAATCGCCCTGATTGATTTTCTCTTGCAGCATGAGCAGGCGCGCGGTCCTTATAATGCCTGCTCGCTGCATCCGGTGCGCAACGCCGAATTCGTCAAGGAGCTGGGCCACGCCGTGCACCGGCCGACCCTCATGGTGCTGCCGGCATTTGCCCTGCGCGCTGGCCTGGGGGAAATGTCGCTGTTGCTGCTCGGTGGTCAGCATGCGCTGCCGGTCAGGGCGCAGGAGGCGGGCTTCGAGTTCCGCTTCACCCGCCTGGATGTGGCGCTGGTCGACCTGTTGAGTCTTCATTAACACCTGTTCGCGATCCGGGTGGGTCCTGATCGTGGCACCTTCAAGGGATATTGCATGACCGATCACGCCTTACTTCTGGTCAACCTCGGCTCGCCGGCGTCCACCGAAGTCGCCGATGTACGCAGTTATCTCAATCAGTTCCTGATGGACCCCTACGTGGTCGACCTGCCCTGGCCACTGCGGCGCCTGCTGGTTTCGCTGATCCTGATCCGTCGGCCGGCGCAGTCGGCCCACGCCTATGCCTCGATCTGGTGGCCGGAGGGCTCGCCGCTGATCGTGCTCAGCAAACGCCTGCAGGAAGCGATGAAGAGCCAGTGGACCCATGGGCCGGTGGAGCTGGCCATGCGTTACGGCGAGCCGTCACTGGATACCGTGTTGACCCGCCTGGCCGGGCAGGGCATCACCCAGGTCACCCTGGCGCCGCTGTACCCGCAGTTCGCCGACAGCACCACCACCACGGTGATCGAAGAGGCCAAGCGCGTGGTGCGCGAGCGCAAGATGCCGATCCGCTTCTCGATTCTGCCGCCGTTCTTCCAGGACCCGGATTACATCGAGGCTCTGGCCGACAGCGCCCGACCGTATCTGGAAAAGGATTTCGATCACCTGCTGTTGAGCTTCCACGGATTGCCGGAGCGCCACTTGCGCAAGCTCGACCCGACCGGCCACTGCCTGCGCGGGCCCGACTGTTGTCGCACGGCGTCGCCCGAGGTGCTCGCCACCTGCTACCGCGCCCAGTGCATGCGCAGCGCCGAAGCCTTCGCGACGCGCATGGGCCTGCGCCCGGAGCAGTGGTCGGTGTCGTTCCAGTCGCGGCTTGGCAAGGACAAGTGGATCGAGCCCTATACCGAGGCGCGTCTCGATGAACTGGCCGCCCAGGGCGTGAAGAAGCTGCTGGTCATGTGCCCGGCATTCGTGGCCGATTGCATCGAGACCCTGGAGGAAATCGGTGACCGTGGTCGCGAGCAGTTCCAGGAAGCGGGCGGTGAGAGCCTCGAGCTGGTGCCTTGCCTGAACGATCACCCGAGCTGGGCGGCGGCGCTCAAGCGGCTCTGCGAGCGAGCCCCGCAGAGCTTGTAAAAAAATGCCCGGTTAGAACCGGGCATTTTTCTTTCTCAGATATCGGGCGCTTCGTCGGCACTTTTCTTCTTCCAGCCGTCATTGCCGGGCAGGATCAGGTTCAGGGCGATGGCGACGATGGCGCACAGGGCGATGCCCTTGAGGCCGAAGTCATCCGGGCCGTCGCCGGTGCCGATCAGCACGCCGCCGATGCCGAAAACCAGGGTGACCGAGACGATCACCAGGTTGCGCGCTTCGCTGAGGTCGACGCTGTGGCGGATCAAGGTGTTCATGCCCACCGCGGCGATGGAGCCGAACAGCAGGCACAGGATGCCGCCCATCACCGGCACCGGAATGCTCTGCAGGATCGCGCCGAACTTGCCGATGAACGCCAGGGTAATGGCGAAGATCGCCGCCCAGGTCATGATCTTCGGGTTGTAGGCCTTGGTCAGCATCACCGCGCCGGTGACTTCGGCGTAGGTGGTATTGGGCGGGCCGCCGAACAGGCCGGCTGCCGAGGTGGCCAGGCCGTCGCCGAACAGGGTGCGATGCAGGCCCGGCTTCTTCAGGTAGTTCTTGCCGGTCACGCTGCCTACGGCGATCACCCCGCCGATGTGTTCGATGGCCGGCGCCAGGGCCACCGGTACGATGAACAGGATCGCCTGCCAGTTGAACGCCGGCGCGGTGAACGCCGGTACCGCCAGCCAGGGCGCGTCGGCCACGTGGCTCAGGTCCAGGGCGCCGAAATAGATCGACAGAGCGAAGCCCATCAGGATGCCGGAGATGATCGGTACCAGGCGGAAGATGCCACGGCCGAACACGGCGACGATCAGCGTGGTCAGCAGGGTCGGCATGGAGATCCACATCGCCGTGCTGTAGGGCAGCAGCACGCTGCCGTCACCGGCCTTGCCCATGGCCATGTTGGCGGCGATCGGCGCCATGGCCAGGCCGATGGAAATGATCACCGGGCCGATCACCACCGGCGGCAGCAGGCGGTCGATGAAACCGGTGCCCTTGATCTTCACGGCCAGGCCGAGAAAGGTGTAGACGAAGCCCGCCGCGACCACGCCGCCCATGGTTTCCGCCAGGCCGAACTGGCCCTTGGCGAGAATGATCGGGGTGATGAACGCGAAGCTCGAGGCCAGGAACACCGGTACCTGGCGGCCGGTGACGATCTGGAACAGGATGGTGCCCAGGCCCGCGGTAAACAGCGCCACGTTGGGATCCAGGCCGGTGATCAGCGGCATCAGCACCAGCGCGCCAAAGGCTACGAAGAGCATCTGCGCGCCGGACAGCACCTGCCGCCACAACGGGTCGTTGAATTCGTCGCGCATCGATCAGGCGTCCTTCTGCTTGGTGCCGAAGATCTTGTCGCCGGCATCACCCAGCCCCGGGATGATATAGCCGTGCTCGTTGAGGCACTGGTCGATGGACGCGGTGTAGATCTGCACGTCGGGGTGCGCCTCGTTAACCGCCTTGATGCCTTCGGGCGCGGCGACCAGCACCATGGCGCGGATTTCCTTGCAGCCTGCTTTCTTCAGCAGGTCGATGGTGGCGACCATGGAGCTGCCGGTGGCGAGCATCGGGTCGATGATCATCGCCAGGCGCTCGTTGATTTCCGGTACCAGTTTTTCCAGATAGGTGTGCGCCTGCAGGGTTTCCTCGTTGCGGGCCACGCCGACGGCGCTGACCTTGGCGCCCGGAATCAGGCTGAGCACGCCGTCGAGCATACCGATGCCGGCGCGCAGGATCGGCACCACGGTGATCTTCTTGCCGGAGATCTTCTCGACTTGCACGGGGCCGGCCCAGCCTTCGATTTCATAGCTTTCCAGGCGCAGATCCTTGGTCGCCTCATAAGTGAGCAGGGCGCCCACTTCCTGGGCCAGCTCGCGGAAGTTCTTGGTACTGATATCCGCGCGGCGCATGAGGCCGATCTTGTGGCGAATCAGCGGGTGGCGGATCTCGAGGACGGGCATTGCAGGGTCTCCGGCAAAAATGGGCAAAAAACACGCTAGATTAAAGCATTGCGTTGCAATTTGGCGCTGCGGATGTGGAACTTTTTATAATCATCGAGCAACGGTTATGCCACCTGTCGCGTGTCGATGGCGGTGCTTGCGCCTCGTCGGGCGGATGCGTAACGTTGCCGGCTTTTTTCTGACCCGGTGTTCAGCTCCTGCGCCGGGGCCACCCATGCGGCGCCACGCCGGCCCGCCTACGAGGACACGATATGTCTGCCGATCTCGCCCACATCCGCCAGGTCATGGCCGAAGCCGATTGCCTGTACAGCGAAGCCGACGTGGAAGCGGCCATCACCCGCGTCGCCGCCGCCATCAACGCCGATTTGGCCGAGCGCAACCCAGTGGTGTTCTGCGTGATGAACGGCGGGCTGATCTTCTCCGGCAAGCTGTTGACCCAGCTCGACTTTCCCCTGGAAGCCAGCTACCTGCACGCCAGCCGCTACCGCAACCAGACCAGCGGCGGCGAGCTGTTCTGGAAGGCCAAGCCGGAAGTGTCGTTCATCGACCGCGACGTGCTGATCATCGATGACATCCTCGACGAAGGGCACACCCTGGGCGCGATCATCGATTTCTGTCACCACGCCGGTGCCGCCAACGTGCACACTGCGGTGCTGATCGACAAGGATCACGACCGCAAGGCGCGCCCGGACCTGAAAGCCGATTACGTCGGCCTGCCGTGCATCGACCGCTACATCTTCGGTTACGGCATGGACTACAAGGGCTACTGGCGCAACGCCCCGGGCATCTTCGCGGTCAAGGGGCTCTGAGAACCCGCTCACGATCTTTTTGGCGACATGAAGAGACGGCTACAAGGTAATAGCGGCCGCTCAAACCAACCTGTGGGAGCCCCGACTTCGGGGCGAAACGATTGCAGTTTGACTGCCTATCAGGCGGTGCCTGACCAATTCGCCGCGAGGTCGCGGCTCCCACATTGGATCGGATAACGACCGCTCCCGCCACTTTGCAGGCAAAGCGCTGAAATCGAGCCGAAAGATCGTGAATGGCTTCCAAGCCCCACGGCCAACTGCCACGCGATTCAGGCTTCGCTTGGCCAGCTTTCGCAGATCGCTCGCGCCTGGTGCAGATCACGAGCGTAGCTGAGGCGCCCGTGGGTGCGTTGCAGGCCGGCCCGACGCAGCTTCAGGCGCAATGACGGTGACGCGCCGCTGACGATCAGGGCGATGCCCTGCTTGCGGTACTCGAGCACGGTGCTGTGCAGGGCGGCGAGGGCGGTCATGTCGAGCATCGGCACTGCGCTGACATCCAGAATCACCACGCGGATATGCGGGTCGAGCCGGCGCAGCGCTTCCAGGGTACGCTGGGCCGCGCCAAAGAACAGCGGTCCGCGGATGGCCAGGGCCAGCACGTGCTCGGGCAGGTCGCTCAGGGCCTGATGGCCGTTGCGCGGCAGGCGCCTGGCATCGGTCAGTTCGCTCATGCGCTTGATGAACAGTCCGGCGGCCAGCAGCAGGCCGACGCCCACCGCCAGCACCATGTCGAACAGCACCGTCAGCAGCAGGCAGGTGAGCAGCACCAGCACGTCGCTGGGCGGCGCGATGCGCAGGGTATGGGCTACGTGATGGGCTTCGCTCATGTTCCACGCCACCATCAGCAGCAGAGCGGCCAGCGCGGCCATCGGCAGGTAGCTGAACAGCGGGGCGAGAAACAGGATCGCCGCCAGCACCACGCCGGCATGGATGATCGCGGCCAGTGGTGAGCGGGCGCCGGCCCTCACGTTGGTGGCGCTGCGGGCGATGGCCGCGGTGGCGGTGATGCCGCCGAACAGCGGCGCCATCAGGTTGCCGATACCCTGGCCGAGCAATTCGGCGTTGGGGTCGTGCTTGCTGCCGGTCATGCCATCGGCCACTACTGCGCAAAGCAGTGACTCGATGGCGCCGAGCATGGCGATGGCAAAGGCCGGCGCCAGTAACTGGCGGATCAGTTCGAACGACAGCACCAGTGGCTGGCCATCGGCGCCTGGCAGTTGCCAGGGCCAGGCGAAGCTCGGCAGAAACGGCGGAATGCCCGGATAACTGATGCCATCGACGCTGTAGCTGAAGCGCTCGCCCAGCGTCGCCACCGGCAAGCCACCGCGCTCCAGTGCCAGGCCCAGTATCGCGCCCACCGTCAGCGCCACCAGGTGCCCGGGCACCCGCGGCACCAGCCGCGGCCACAGCAGCAACACGCCGAGGCAGGCCAGCGCCACCACGGTATCGCCGGGCTGGATGCCGGGAAGGGCTTGCCAGAGCATCTGAATCTGTTGCACGTAGTGACTCGGCTGCCCAGCCAGTTGCAGGCCGAGCAGATCCTTGAGTTGCAGGGTAGCGATGACGATGCCGATGCCGGCCGTGAAGCCCAGGGTGACCGGGTAAGGCACGAACTCGATCAGCCTTCCGGCTTTGAGCAGGCCCAGGGCGATCAGGATCAAACCGGCCATCACCGTACACAGCAACAGCCCGCCGATACCGAACTGCTGGGTGATCGGCAGCAGAATCACCACGAAAGCCGCCGTGGGGCCGGAAATATTGAAGCGCGAACCGCCGCACAGGGCGATCAGTGGGGCGGCGACCAGCACCGTGTACAGGCCGTGTTGCGGCGCCACGCCAACGGCGATCGCCAGGGCCATGGCCAGGGGAATGGCGATGATGCCCACCGTGAGGCCGGCGGCCAGGTCGCCGCGCAGGCTGGCCCAGGAATAGCCACTACGCAGGCTCTGGCGGCAGGCGGCGAACAGGGTGGGCATGGCGGCGCTTCCTGGAAGGAATGCCGCCAGTATAGAGCGACGATTGGAGCCTGGGTGTTGACTTAGGTCGCGTACCGCTTGCACGGGGTGGATGCTACAGGCGCCGGCTGCGCCCTTCGTTGAGTGCGTGCAGCGCCGGAGTTACACTGCCGGCCCCGTGAAGTGGTTAGCTGGAGTGAGCGATGCGCAAAGACAAGAAGCAGGTGATTGGCGACGACATCAGCGATGAGCAGATCAAACTGTTTCTCGCCGTGGAACCGGCCGATGCCACGCCGCCGTCGCTGCACAAACTGGTGAAAGCCTACCGCGGCCTGCGTGATCACGACTTCGAGCGTTTCCTGGGTTTCTTCATCGAGGCCGGTTATGACCTCGAGGCCAAGGACGCCGACGGCAATGACTTCATCGCCCTGATCCAGGATCAGCGCAATGCCGAGGCCTACATCGCGGCAGTCAACGCTGCTCGCGGTTAAGAACCTGTTCAGGATCTTCTCAGGCGATATGAAACAGGCTGCTATAAGGCAGGAGCAGACACTCAAACCAACCTGTGGGAGCCCCGACCTCGGGGCGAAACGATTGCAGCCTGACTGCCTATTTCGGCGGTGCCTGAGCGATTCGCCGCGAGGTCGCGGCACACAATGGATCGGATAACGGCCGCTCCCGCCACGCTTAGCTGCCAAAATCGACGAACCTGGGCTCGAGGACTTTGAACCGGTTCCAGGAATTCTCCGGCGGCGACCTCCCGTCATCGCCTCGCTGATCAGAGCAGCAAGCTAATCGCCGCGCTTGCTGTCGATCCGCTCCAGGCGATTGCCTTCGAAGCGCAAGAAGTAGTTCATGCCGTTGCGTGGGCCGTAGTTCCATTCCTCGACCTGCACCTCATGGGTGAAGCCGTAGCGGTCGGTCTGGTCTTTGTAGCCGACGAAGTCGCGGTTGTTCGGCTCGCCGCATTTGGCCTGTACTTCGGCGGTGGTATCGCCAGTGCTGGCGATCGCGCTGCCGCAGCGCCAGGTCGCGGCATTGGCGGTGCCAGCCAGCAGCACCAGCAGGGCGCAGGAAATCAGTGTCTTGATCATGGTCATTGCCGGCGCTTGCGCTCGATGCGTGTTAGCCGATTGCCCTCGAAAGTCAGGATGGTGAACATGCCGTTGCTGGGCTCGTAAGCCCATTCCTCGATACTGGTTTCGCGCCGGTTGTAAGGGCCGACCGTGTAGCCGACGGGGTCGCGGAACGCCGGCTCGCCGCATTTCTGCATCACTTCGAAGGTGCGATCACCAAGGTTCACCAGCTTGCTGCCGCAGCGCAACGTGTCGGCGTGGCTTAGCAGCGGGCTGGCGCAAAGCGCCAGCAACAGGCCCAGTCGTTTCATGCTTATCACTCGCTGCCCAAGTGTAGGGGAGTGGCCACGCGGCCATCGGGTTCGGCCTGGCCGAGGTTGACGTCGAGCAGATAGATGCGCTCGTCCGCCAGTTTGTCGTGGTCCACCAGATAATCCTTGATCGCCGCCGCGCGCTGCTGCGCCAGTAGGCGCTGCAGGCCGCGGCTGTCGCTCCAGGAGGCGAGCACCGCCGCGTGCAGTTTGGCGGTGCGCTCCTCATCGTCCAGTGTGGCCCATTCGGCCGGTGGCTGCTGCTTGAGACGCGCGCGATAGATGCCTTCGAGCAGCGGGGCTTTTTCGTCATCCGGCACCACCAGCGCCTCGGCGTTGGCTGGCACCTGGTCACCGCGGCGCTGCATGATGCGGTACAGGTAGTTCTGATACTCGCGCTCCAACCGCCGTTCGGCGAGCAGCGGGCCATCGCTGCTCTGGGCGGCGGCGCCTTCGATTTCCAGGCGCAGGGCCGGGCGCTCCCGCAGGGCGCTGGCCAGGGTGTCCAGGGCCTGGCGCGCCTGGCCGTCCAGCTCGGCGCTACCGGGGGCGAACAGCACGGTACTCAGGTCCATGTCGCTGCCGCCGCTGAC
The DNA here is from genome assembly GCF_001945445.1 of Pseudomonas sp. PA27(2017). Classification (GTDB taxonomy): domain Bacteria; phylum Pseudomonadota; class Gammaproteobacteria; order Pseudomonadales; family Pseudomonadaceae; genus Aquipseudomonas. Next base: position 21,787 of record NZ_MSXW01000028.1, on the reverse strand, counting down.
CAGCCCGCCGATGAACTTGAACGGCGCCTGGGCGGCGCGCAGCACCAGGTTGCGCAGGGTCTGCCAGACGATCGGCATGACGCTGAACTGCGGGTCGTTGAGGTTGCCCTGCAGCGGCAGTTCCAGGGAGATGCGCCCCTGGGTGTCCTTGAGCAGGGCCACGGCCAGGCGGATCGGCAGGTCGACGGCGTCTGGGCTGTCGACCTTCTCGCCCAACTGCAATTGCTCGACCAACACCTTGTTATCGGCGTTGAGCTTGCCGTCGTTGATGCGGTAGTGCAGATCCAGGTTCAGGCGGCCCTTGCGGATGCGGTAGCCGGCGAATTTGCCGGAGTAGGGCGTCAGGGTGGTCAGCTCGACCTGGCGGAACTGGGTGGCGATGTCCAGGCTTTGCAGCGGGTCGAACGGCGTCAGGCTGCCCTTGATGCTGACCGGCGCGTAGCGATCCACCTTGCCGGTGATGTTCACCGGTGCGGCCTTGTTGGCGGTGCTGTCGAGGGTGCCGATGCGGCCGTTGAGCTGCTGCACGGCGGTGGCGAAGTTGGGCCGGAGGCTGAAATCGGCGAAGTTGGCCGAGCCATCTTTCAGGCTGACCTCGCCAATGCGGATCGCCAGTGGCTTGTCCGCAGAGGCATCTGCAGACGCCTTCGCCTGCGAGGCATTGCCGGCTGGTTGCTTGATGATCAGCTCGTTGACGTTGGTGGTCAGGTCTTCGTTGATGATGAAGCGCGCGTAGGGCTGTTCCAGGTCCACCCGCTCGATGTCCAGGCGCTCGCCATGGCGGTAGTCGATGCCACCCAGATCCAGCTGCTTCCAGCGCAGCAGGTCGCGTTCCTTGAGGGTGTCGAGAGTATGCAGCTGGGTCACTTGCGCCTTGCCCTGTACGCGCAGCGCCAGTGGTTCGGTGCCGGTGAGGGCGACGTCGAGGTCGCTGCTCAACAGGCCGCTGCGCAGCTCCAGGTGCACGAAGGGGCTGATATAAGCCTGGGCCGTGCGCATGTCGATATTGCGGGTGGCGACCTTCAGGCTGGCGGTAGTCGGGCTCGGTTGCACCTGGCCCTCGGCCTGCAGCTTGCCCTGTTTGCCGACCCCGGTATCCAGTTTGAGCGTGAAGGGCGAGGTGCCCAGGCTGTCGAAGTTCTGCATGTCCAGATCGAGCGGGCCAAGTTCGACGGCCAATTCCTCGTCCGGCACGCGGTCCACCAGGTGAGCGTGGTAGTCGCGCAGTTGCACGTCCTTGACCTGCACCTGCCAGGGCTTGGCCGGCTGCTTGGTGGCCGGCTGGGCTTGGCTGTCGCTTTCGCCGGCACTCGGTCGTTTGCCGTCGTCCGTTGGTGCCTGCGCTGGCGCTGGCCGTGGCTCGCCGGCGAACAGCTTCTGCCAGTCCAGCTCGCCATCCTTTTCTCGGTTCGCCCAGGCTTCCAGCGTTTGCCCGCGAACCTTGCCGATGACCACCTGCTGCTTGGCCAGATCCAGCGAGGCTTCGCTGACCTCCAGCGATTGCAGCTTGACCAGCGGCTTGCCGTCCGGCGTTTTCATGGCGAACGGTGCGGCTTTGATGCGTGCGTTGCTGAGGGTCAGCTCGGTGCCCTTGCGCAGGTCCAGCCGATAGTCGGTGCTGAGGTTGACCACGCCCTGTTCGAGCACCAGCGGCACGGCGTCGCGTACGTACGGCCAGAATGCCTGCATGGGCTCGTCGGTGATCTTCAGGGTGCCGCTGGAGCTGAACGGGCTGAGGCTCAGCTCGCCGCTCCAGTCGATGCGCCCGCCAGCCGGGCCGGTGGCCACGAGGGTCATGTCGGCGTTGTCGTCGGGCAGGGTGCTGAGGTTGTGCAGCTCGAGGTTCAGGTCGTCGTAGTGGATGTCGATCGCATCCTGCGGGCGCAGGTCCTGAAAGCGCAGGTTGCCGCCCAGCAGTTCGATACGGTCGATGCGTAGCGGGAACGGCTCGCTCGGCTCATCGGGCTTGGGCTCGCTGGGCGGCAGCTTGAACAGCTGCGCCAGGTTGAGGGTGCCGTCCTTGTCGAAGCGCACCTCGGTGTGCGGCTTGACCAGGCTGACGTTCGCCAGGTGCAGGGCGCCGCTCCACAGGCTGTCCAGCTGCAGGTCGACCGCCAGGTGTTCGAAGGCCACCTGTTCCTTGCCGGGCTCACCCAGGTGCAGGCCCCACAATTTCAGTTCCAGGGTGAAGGGGTTGAGCTGCAGGCGATCCAGCCGCGCCGGCTGGGTGGCATAGTTCTCCAGTTGCTGATTGGCGATGCGCAGGGCAACACCGGGCAGGATCAGGAAGCCGATCAGGCTATACAGCCCCAGGGCGATCAACAGGGCAGTGGCGGCGCGGCGCAATCCTTTGGGCATGGTTTCGCTTCATCTTCCTGGCGGGAGTGCCTTGGATTATGGCATGGAGCCTAGGTTCCGCGGGAAGGGGGGGCGGGCCTGTCAGAAATGCAGAACCAGGGTCTTTAGCGGAGGATTGCCATCGTTAGAGGGAAAGTCCGTCGCCGGTGGCAGCTGCTCGTGCTCGCGTACCGGGCGGCCGAGCTTGCTGGCGCAGCGCAGCACCTGTTCACGCCATTCATCCATGGGCACTTTCGCCAGGTTGTTGCAGCACACCAGGGTGCCGTTCTCGGCCGTGGCGAGAATCGCCGGCTTGAGCAGGCTCTGGTAATCGCGCAGCAGGTCGACGGTACCGAAGGCGCTCTTGGCCCAGGCGGGCGGGTCGAGAAACACCAGGTCGAACTGGCGTTGTTCCAGGCGCGGGTAGCTCGGCAGCTTCTGGCCACGGCGCGCGGCGATGGGCAGCCCGGCCCACTGCCGGATTGCCGGGAAGTAATCCGATTGCACGAACTGCATGGCCGGCAGAGCCGGGTTGAGCGCGCCATTTTCGCGGCCGACCGCCAGGTTGCCTTCGGCGAAGTCGAGGTTCACCACGTCGCGCGCACCGCCTGCGGCGGCATTCAGGCCTACGCCACAGGTGTAGGCGAACAGGTTGAGCACGCTCTTGCCCGCGCTGTGGCGCTGCACCCAGCCACGGGCGTTGCGCAGGTCGAGAAACAACAGTGGGTCCTGCCCTGCGTGGCGGCCGCGCACCCGGTAGTTGAGGCCCCATTCCTGGCCGACCAGGTCGACCAGCGCCGCGTCTTCGGCGACGTAGACCGGGTCACTGCGGTCGATGCGCGAGTTGCCCTTGGAGCGGTCGTTGTAGACCAGCGCCGTCTGCAGTCCAAGGAATTCGTCGACGAGCGCGTGCAGGGCCAGCAACTCGTCGCGGCCGAGCGTCTGGTGAAAGCTCTGCACCATCAGTTGCGGGCCGTAGCGGTCGACGGTCAGGCCGCCGGCGCCTTCCTGGCTGCCATGGAACAGGCGATAGCAGTCGGTGCTCTGTGCGTGCAACTCGGCGATCAGAGCGTGGCGATTGGCGAGTGCGGCGCGCACTGCCTGGTCGAGAGACGGCATGGCAGCGACTCGTAGAAAAGGGGCGCGCAGTCTACCACCCTCGCAATCGCTTAAAGGCCCGCTGAGCGTCGGCGCTGCGGTGTCGATTGCCTGACTGGCGTGCCGGGCATCGAGCGAATTCTCAATACGGCGGCAGGCCCATACGAACACGCGACCGGTGCAGCGAACCACTGCGCACCGCCCAGCGAATGATCGGCGCGATGCCATGCACGCTGCTGCGTACCAGGCGGCTGCGCAGCGGCGTCATGGGTTGATCGAGCATCTGCTGGGCCCAGTCAGGCAGCAAGTCGATGCCGGCCTGCATGAACAGCTTGCCCACCGGTGCGGCCAGCCGGCTGGGTGCGGGTGCTGCCAGCAGGATGCGCAGGATTTCCCGCGAACGTTCGTCGCACAGCAACTGGCCTCGCATGCGCTGCAGGTAGCTGTCCATCTGCACCCGGTTGCGAGGTACGCCGCGCGCGCCCAGCCGCTCGGCCACCAGGGCGATCTCGGCGTAGTAGCGATCCTGATCGGCGCCGCTCATTTGCGGGTTGAGGTAACGCAGGTGGGCCTGCAAAAAGCTGTGCACCTCGGCCACGTGCACCCAGGTCAGCAGTTCGGGATCGCTGGCGCTGTACGGGCGGCCATCCGGCGCGGTGCCGACCACGTGCAGGTGGATGCGCCTGACCTTGTCGATCAGCCAGTCGGCGTCGGCTCGGCTGGCGAAGGTGGTGCCGGATACGAACTGGCCGGTGCGGCGCAGACGGCCGAGCAGGTCTTCGCGGAAATTGGAGTGATCCCACACGCCGGCCAGCGCCAGCGGGTGCAGGGCTTGCAGCAGCAGGGCGGTGATACCGCCGATCAGCATGCTGGTGAAGTCACCATGGATGCGCCAGCACACGGCCTCCGGGCCGAACAGGCCGGGGTCGCCCTTGGGGTTTTCGAAGTCGATCTGGCCGAGGGAGATGCCACTGAGACTGAGCACCTGGCGTTCGATACGGCGGCGGATAATTTCCATGGCGCGAGCCTAATGCGCGCGAATGCCGGCCACAAGCCAGGGTTGGTTTGAGAGTGCCCCGGTTATCACCGGGTTCGCCGCTTGGCTACAGCACCGATGGACGTAGCCTGTGGACGAGCGCGGCGATACCGGGGCGCGTTGGTCAGGTGTTGAGTCGCTCGGCCACCAGGCTGTCGACCACCGCCGGATCGGCCAGGGTCGAGGTGTCGCCCAGGGTGTCCAGCTCGTTGCAGGCGATCTTGCGCAAGATGCGGCGCATGATCTTGCCCGAGCGGGTCTTCGGCAGGCCCGGCGCCCACTGGATCAGCTCCGGCTTGGCGAAGCTGCCGATTTCCTTGCCGACCAGGCTGAGCAAGTCTTTCTTCAGTTCATCGCTCGGCTCCACGCCGTTCATGGTGGTGACGAAGGCGTAGATGCCCTGGCCTTTGACGTCATGGGGGTAACCGACCACGGCGGCCTCGGCCACGGCGTCGTGCAGCACCAGGGCGCTTTCCACCTCGGCGGTACCGATGCGGTGGCCGGAGACGTTGATCACATCGTCGATGCGCCCGGTTATCCACCAGTAGCCATCCTCGTCGCGGCGCGCGCCGTCACCGCTGAAGTAGTAGCCGGGGTAGGCGGTGAAGTAGGTTTCCAGCATGCGCTGGTGGTCGCCGTACACGCTGCGGATCTGGCTCGGCCAGCTGGCCTTGATCGCCAGCACGCCGGCGCCCGGGCCGTCGATCTCCTTGCCCTGTTCGTCGAGCAATACCGGCTGCACGCCGAAGAACGGCCGCGTCGCCGAGCCCGGCTTGAGGTCGGTGGCACCGGGCAGCGGGGTGATCATGATGGCGCCGGTTTCGGTCTGCCACCAGGTGTCGACGATGGGGCAGCGCTGCTCGCCGACCACCTTGAAGTACCACTCCCAGGCCTCCGGGTTGATTGGCTCGCCGACGCTGCCGAGCAGGCGCAGGCTGCTGCGCGAGGTTTTCTTCACTGGCGCTTCGCCTTCACGCATCAGTGCGCGCAGGGCGGTCGGCGCAGTGTAGAAAATGTTCACCTGATGCTTGTCGATCACCTGCCAGAAGCGCGAGGTATCCGGGTAGTTGGGCACGCCCTCGAAAATCAGGCTGGTGGCGCCGTTGGCCAGCGGGCCGTAGACGATGTAGCTGTGCCCGGTTACCCAGCCGACATCGGCAGTGCACCAGTAGATGTCACCGTCGTGGTAGTCGAACACGTACTTGTGGGTCATCGCTGCCTGCAACAGGTAGCCGGCGGTACTGTGCAGCACGCCCTTGGGTTTGCCGGTGCTGCCCGAGGTGTAGAGGATGAACAGCGGATCCTCGGCGTCCATCGGCTCGGCGGGGCAGTCGGCGTCTACCTGCTGCACGGCCTCGCCGTACCAGAGGTCGCGCTTTTCATCCCAGCCAACTGCGTTTCCGGTGCGCTTCACCACCAGCACGGTGGACACGTTGGGGCAGCTCGCCATGGCCTTGTCGACGTTGCTCTTGAGCGGGATCAGCTTGCCGCCGCGTACCGCTTCATCGGCGGTGATCACCGTACGGCAGTCGGCGTCGAGAATGCGGTCGCGCAGCGCGTCCGGCGAGAAGCCGCCGAATACCACCGAATGCACGGCGCCGATGCGCGTGCAGGCGAGCATGGCGTAGGCCGCCTCGGGCACCATCGGCATGTAGATGCACACCCGGTCGCCTTTCTTCACGCCGCGCTTCTTGAGCACGTTGGCCAGACGGCAGACCTGCTCGTGCAGCTGCTTGTAGGTGATGGAGGCCGAATCCCTCGGATCGTCGCCTTCCCAGATCAGCGCAACCTGGTCGCCGCGCTTGGCCAGGTGGCGGTCGATGCAGTTGTGGCTGATGTTCAGCTGGCCGCCGGAGAACCAGCGGATGTCACCTTTGCTCAGGCTGCCACTGCAGACTTCGTTCCAGGGTTTGAACCAGTCGAGAAAAGCCTTGGCCTGCTCACCCCAGAAGGTCTGCGGGTCGTCGACCGACTGGCGGTAGAGGCGTTGGTAGGCGGCGTCGTCGAGGTGCGTACGCTGGCGGGCGGTGTCGCTGACGGGGTAGCGGTGAGGGAGAGACATGGCGGGTACCCTTTGTTGTTATATCCGCATGGGCGCCTCTAAAAACTACCTGCGTTGTCAGCGCGGCGTTAAAAACAGGCTCAAAATGCTCATGTACAGCTCGTACACTCCGCTTTTTCGCCTGTTTTTGCCTTGCGCTGACTGCCTCGCCAACGTTTTTAGAGACACCCAATCGACACTAAGGGTAGCAGCCAAGTTTTAGGGCGAGGGCGCAACGTATTGCAGGCGCCCGTCGCCGGGCGCCTGCAATCCTGGTCAACCGCGGTGGCGCCCGCGGAAGTAGTTGATCAGGCCCTGGGTCGAGCCGTCTTCCGCGGCGCTCGGCTCGCTACCGACCATGCGCGAGTAGACGCCCTTGCCCAGCTCTTTGCCGAGCTCCACACCCCACTGGTCGAAGGCGTTGATGCCCCAGATGGCGCTCTGGGCGAACACCTTGTGCTCGTACAGCGCCACCAGTGCGCCGAGGCGGCGCGGGCTGATGCGCTCCAGCACCAGGGTGTTGCTCGGCCGGTTGCCGGGAATCACCTTGTGCGGCGCCAGGCGCTGCACGTCGTCCTCGCCCATGCCCTTGGCGCGTAGCTCGGCTTGCGCTTCCTCGCGGGACTTGCCGAGCATCAGTGCCTGGCTCTGCGACAGGCAATTGGCGTACAGCCACTGGTGGTGATCGGCGACCGGGTTGAAGCTGACCACCGGCACGATGAAATCCGCCGGGATCAGCTGGGTGCCCTGGTGCAGCAACTGATGATAGGCGTGCTGGCCGTTGCAGCCTACGCCGCCCCAAATCACCGGGCCGGTGGCGCCGCTGACCGGGCTGCCGTCCTGGCGCACGCTCTTGCCGTTGGATTCCATGTCCAGCTGCTGCAGGTGCTTGGTGATGTTGCGCAGGTAGTGATCGTACGGCAGGATCGCCTGGCTTTGGGCATCCCAGAAATTGCCGTACCAGATGCCCAGCAAGGCCATCAGCACCGGCATGTTCTGCTCGAACGGCGCGGTCTTGAAGTGCATGTCCATGCTGTAGGCCCCGGCCAGCAGCTCTTTGAAGTTGGACATGCCGATGGACAGGGCGATCGGCAAGCCGATGGCCGACCACAGCGAATAACGCCCGCCGACCCAGTCCCACATCGGGAAGATGTTTTCCTCACGGATGCCGAAACCCACCGCCGCTTCGCGGTTGCTCGACACGGCGATGAAGTGCCGGTACAGCTCGGCTTCCGAACCGCCCTGGGCCAGGTACCAGCCGCGCGCGGCCTGGGCGTTCTTGAGGGTTTCCAGGGTGCCGAAGGATTTCGACGAAACGATGAACAGGGTGGTTTCGGCCTGCAACTTGGCCGACAGCTCATGGAATTCGCTACCGTCGATATTGGCCAGGTAATGGCAGCGCACGCCGCGCTGGGCGAACGGCAGCAGCGCCTCGGAGACCAGCTGTGGGCCGAGGAAGGAGCCGCCGATGCCGATATTGACCACGTCGGTGATCGGTTTTTCGGTGAAACCGCGCCACAGGCCGCTGTGGATACGCCCGACCAGCTCGGTCATCTGCTGCAGTACGCGCTGCACCTGGGGCATCACGTCCACACCATCGACCAGCACCTTGTCGCCCAATGGCCGGCGCAGTGCGGTGTGCAGCGCGGGGCGGCCTTCCGAGGCGTTGAGTTTCTCGCCGTCGAACATGGCGCGGATCGACTGCTCCAGGCCGACTTCACGGGCCAGGGCCATCAGCAGGGCGATGGTCTCGTCGCTGGCGAGGTTTTTCGAATAGTCGAGAAACAGCCCGCAACTGCTCAGCGAGAACTGCTCGAAACGCCGCGCATTGCCAGCGAAGGCATCGCGCATGCTGAAGTGCTGCATGGCCTGGCGGTGCTGTTGCAGCGCCTGCCAGGTGGGAAGAGCGAGAACATCGAGCGGCTGACGGTGGTACGCCATGGGGCTTCCTTGTTGAGGCTTCGGTTGGCGGTGATTCAGGCATTAAAAAGCCCGGCAGATCGTCCGGGCTTTTCAGTGTACGCGTGTAGAGGGATTTCAGTAGCCCTGATCCAAGGTGAAACTCAGGTTGTCGATCAGCCGGGTGTTACCCAGGTAGGCCGCCACCAGCACCACCAGCTCGCGGTCGCCAGGGCTGACCGCGCGCAGGCTCTGGGCCTCGCGCACTTCCAGGTAATCGGCGCGCAGGCCTGCAGCGGCGTGCTGACGCTGGGCGTCGGCAAGCAGTTCGGGTAGCTCGCGCTCGCCGCCCTGGATGGCCCCGGCGATGTGCTTGAGCGAGCGATAGAGCACGCTGGCGACGTCGCGCTGCTCGTCGCTGAGGTAGCCGTTGCGCGAGGAAAGCGCCAGGCCGCTTTCGGCGCGTACCGTCGGCTCGCCGATGATCTGGATCGGCATGTTCAGGTCGCGCACCATCGTGCGGATCACCGCCAGTTGCTGGAAGTCCTTCTGACCGAACACCGCCAGGTCCGGTTGCACCATGTTGAACAGCTTGGTGACCACCGTGGCCACGCCTTCGAAGTGCCCCGGGCGACTGGCGCCGCACAGGCCTTCGGAAACGCCGGGCACGCTGACGCGCGTCTGCTCGCCCATGCCGCCGGGGTACATCTCCTCGACGTCAGGATGAAACAGCAGGTGGCAGCCGGCGTCGATCAGGCGCTGCTGGTCGGCCTGCAGGGTGCGCGGGTACTTGTCGAGATCCTCGGCCGGGCCAAACTGCATCGGGTTGACGAAGATGCTGGCGACCACGAAATCGGTGCGCTGGGCGGCTTTTTCCACCAGGGCGGCGTGGCCGGCATGCAGGTTGCCCATGGTCGGCACCAGGCCGATCTGCTTGCCTTCCTGGCGGGCCTGGGCCACGGCGGCGCGCAGCTCGCGCACGGTCTTGACGGTGTTCATGCGGAGAATCCGTGCTCGGCGGCCGGGAAGCTGACCGCCTTGACCTCGTTGACGTAGGCGGCGAGGGCGTCCTGGATGCTCGCCTGGCCGCTCATGAAGTTCTTCACGAACTTGGCCACCCGGCCGCTCAGTGAAAGACCGAGCATGTCGTGCAGCACCAGCACCTGGCCGTCGGTTTGCGGGCCGGCGCCGATGCCGATCACCGGCACCTTGACCGCACGACTGATCTCGCCAGCCAGGTCGCTCGGAACGCATTCGAGCAGCAGCATGGCGGCGCCGGCCTGCTCCAGGGCGATGGCATCGGCGACCATCTGGCGTGCCTGGTTGTGCTCACGGCCCTGCACCTTGTAGCCACCAAGGATGTTCACCGCCTGGGGGGTCAGGCCCATGTGCGCGCACACCGGCACGCCACGTTCAGCCAGTTTGGTGATCGACTCGGCCAGCCACGCGGCGCCTTCGACCTTGACCATGTGAGCGCCGGCCTGCATCAGCAGGCCCGAGTTGTGCAGGGTCTGTTCCAGGGTGGCGTTGGCCATGAACGGCAGGTCGGCGACGATCAGTGCACCGGCGTTGCCGCGCTTGACGCTGGCCGTGTGGTAGACGCAATCGGCCATGCTCACCGGCAGGGTGCTGTCGTGCCCCTGCAGCACCATGCCCAGCGAATCACCGACCAGCAGCACTTCGACGCCCGCCTTGCAGCAGGCATCGGCGAAGGTGGCGTCGTAACAGGTCAGCATGGTGATTTTCTCACCCTTTTGCTTGAGCGCTTGAAGGGTGGTCAGGGTTACATCAGGCATGAAGGTATCCTCACTCGGAACCTGTGCGGGCCTGTTCGGGCAGGCTCTCGTGGAGCAGGTTCACGTTGGCATCGAAGGGGCAGCGACGCTGCTTCAATGTGGCCCCGGCAGGGGCAATGGGTGGCTATAGTCCCGATGGCAAGGGCGCAAGTCAATCGAATGTGTTACCGCGCTGTTACGCCGTTACCGCTGGCCGGGTGCTCGGCGTATCAGGGCAGCAGGCGCTCCAGGCCCTCGAATGGACAGGCTGCCAGTAGCTCGCTCAGTGGGCGGCCGTCGGGCAACTGCAAGTCTTCGCTGGCGATCTCCGCCAGGGGATAGAGCACGAACGCGCGGGCATGCATGTGGTAGTGCGGCACGCGCAGGCGCGGCTCGTCGATCAGCCTTTGGCCGAACAGCACGATGTCCAGATCCAGGGTGCGCGGCCCCCAGCGCTCGCCGCGTTCACGGCCCTGATCCAGCTCGATGGCCTGTAGCGCGTCGAGTAGCTGCAGCGGTTGCAACCCGGTATCCAGCGCCGCGACGGCATTGGTGTAACGGGGCTGGCCGGGCAACAGCGAGTCGCTGGCGTAGAAAGAGGACGTTGCGGCCAGGCGCGTGTGCGGCAACTGCTCGAGTGCCACCAGTGCCTGGCGCAGTTGTTCGGCGGGGTCGGCCAGGTTGCTGCCCAGGCCGATATAGACGCGTTCCATCACTTACTCGCTGGCGCCGCCGTTCTGAGGTGCGCGCTTGCGCTTGGCGCCACCGCTGCGACGACGTTTGCGCGGCGCGCTGCCGGGCTCGTCCTTGCTGGACAGGTTGCGGATCATCACCCGGCGGTCGCTGTCACTGGCGTCCTGATACTCGGTCCACCACTCGCCCAGGCCGCCGGTTTCCTCGCCGGCGCTTTCGCGCAGCAGCAGGAAGTCGTAACCGGCTCGAAAGCGCGGGTTTTCCAGCAGCAGGTCGGCGCGCTTGCCGCTGCGCCGTGGCAGGCGTTCCTGCATGTCCCAGATCTCGCGGATAGGCAAGGTGAAACGTTTCGGTACGGCAATGCGCTGGCACTGCTCGGCGATCAGCTCGTGGGCGGCTTCCTGCATGGCCGGGATGGCCGGCATGCCACGCTCCTGCAGGCGGATCACCCGCGCAGGCAGAGCGGGCCAGAGCAGGGCAGCGAACAGGAAGGCCGGAGTCACCGGCTTGCCCTGATGGATGCGCAGGTCGGTGTTGTCCAGAGCGTTGCGAATCAGCGTGTCGGTGTATTCGGGGTTCTGGCGCAGCGCCGCGGCACTGGCCGGGAACAGTTGGCCGAACAGGCCGTAATCGACCAGCAGATCGTAGGTGTAGATGGCGTAGCCGCTGAGGAACAGCTTGAGCACTTCATCGAACAGACGCGCGGCCGGGATGCCACCCAGCAGGTGCGCCAGGTCGTGGATCGGGTCGGCGCTGTGCTTCTCGATGTCGAAGTCCAGCTTGGCGGCGAAACGCACGGCGCGCAGCATGCGCACCGGGTCTTCCTGATAGCGCTGGGTCGGGTTGCCGATAAGCCGCACCAGATTGTTACGGATGTCGTGCATGCCGTTGGCGTAGTCGAGAATCCGCTCGGAAACCGGATCGTAGTAAAGCGCATTGATGGTGAAATCGCGGCGCTGGGCGTCGTCTTCCAGGGTGCCGTACACGTTGTCGCGCAGGATGCGGCCGCTCTCGTTGCGCGAGGACTGGTTGCTGTTTTCCGGCTCGTCGCCTTCCGGATGGTTGGCGCGGAAGGTGGCGGTTTCGATGATCTCGCGGCCGAAGTGCACATGCACCAGCTTGAAGCGGCGACCGATCACCCGGGCATTGCGGAACTCGGCCCGTACCTGCTCCGGCGTGGCGCTGGTGGCGACGTCGAAATCCTTGGGCTCGATGCCCAGCAGCAGGTCGCGCACGCAGCCGCCAACCAGATAAGCCTCGTAGCCTGCGTTCTGAAGGCGCTCGACCACGCTGATGGCGTGACGGCTGATCTGCCCGCGCTGGATCGGGTGCTGGTTGGTGTTCAGCACGTGCGGTGTGCTGTGGGGCTGGTGCGCACGGCGCAGCGGCGAGCGAAAGGACTTGAACAGCTTTTTCAGCATGGAGGGCACTGTATGACGAATTGAGCGGCCAGAATAAAGGAAAGGCGCAGAAATAGCGCGGATTCTAGCATCAGGTGGCTCAGAGGCGTAAGCAGGGTGGCGGGGCAGGCCGGGGCGGGAAACGACAAGGGGAGCCGAAGCTCCCCTCAAGTAGTGCGTTACGTCGTTCTTGTTATGCAGGCTGTTGTTCTTGTTGGGTGCCTGTTCCGGATCGAGTCCGGAGTACCTCCCGAGTGGGAGCAAGAGCGAACGGATTATTTTGGATGCTGACGCTACCTCAGGCCCGAGACCTCACCCAGGGGTGATGCCCGTCGACATTTATTGTTGTTATCTGTCTGGCTGTGGAGCCGAGAGGCGATCCTCTCCAAAATAATCAGTTAGCTGCGCCTTCTGCGATCTTGTTCTTATTGTGCTGAAGTCGTTACGTCTTATTTTTATTATCGTGGGTCATGCTTGTTATTGTTGTTGTGCCAGAGATAAAGCATTCAGCGTGCCAGTTTTTATTTTTCCTTTAAAATCAATATCTTAATATTTTTGTCATTTCCATGGGCAGAAAAAAGCCGGGATTCCGTTACCGTAAACCCCGGCTTTGTTACGTGTTGTCATGATCGGCGGTAACACCCACTCTAGAGCGCCGCGCGGTGCTCTATTCGCTGGCGGCGCCCGATTTGCGGCGCGGAATGCCCAGGCGCTGACGGCGTTCCCACAGGCATTTGCGGCTGATGCCCAGCTTGCGGGCCAGCTCGGTCTCGGTCATATGGTCCTGATGCTCGAGTACGAAGTGCTGGAAGTAGTCTTCCAGTGACAGGTCTTCGCTGGGGTCCTGGCTGGTCGCATTCACTGCGGCGCTCTGCGTTGCCAGGCCCATGAACACGTCTTCGTCCAGATCCTCCAGCTCGATGTCGATACCCAGCAGGTCGGCGTTGATGGTGCTGCCGTCGCAGAGGATCACCGAACGCTCGATGGCGTTCTCCAGTTCACGCACGTTGCCTGGCCAGCTGTAATGATGAATGGCCTGCTCCGCGTCCGGGCCGAAGTGCAGGTCGGTGCGGCCCATGCGCGCCGACTGGCGGGCCAGGAAGGCGCGGGCGATCTCGAGCACGTCGGCGCCGCGCTCGCGCAACGGCGGCAGCTTCAGGGCGATGACGTGCAGGCGGTAGTAAAGGTCTTCACGGAACTGGCCGGTCTTCGAAAGGGTTTTCAGGTCACGGTGGGTCGCGGCGATCAGGCGCACATCGACCTTTTGCGATTGCACCGAGCCGACCCGGCGGATCTCACCCTCCTGCAGCACGCGCAGCAGGCGCGCCTGGGCTTCCAGGGGCAGCTCGCCGATTTCGTCGAGAAACAGGGTGCCGCCGTCGGCCGCTTCCACCAGGCCGGCGCGGCTGGCGCTGGCCCCAGTGAAGGCGCCTTTCTCGTGGCCGAACAGCTCGGACTCGATCAGGGTTTCCGGAATCGCCGCACAGTTGACCGAAATCAGCGGCGCCTTGGCACGCTTGGACAGGTTGTGCAGGGCGCGGGCGACCAGCTCCTTGCCGGTGCCGGACTCGCCCTGCACCAGCACGTTGGAGTCGGTGGGCGCCACTTTGCGGATCTTGCTGTACAGCTCCAGCATGGCCGGGCTGGAGCCGATGATGCCGATTTCGCCAGTGGCCGCCTTGTCGCCCTTGTCAGCGCTGCGTGCCGCGGCAGGTGCGCCGGCGGCCTGGCTGCGCGCTTCGCGATCACGCAGGATGCGCGCTACGGCCTGGAGCATTTCGTCGTGGTCGAAGGGCTTGGCGATGTAGTCGACGGCGCCCATTTTCATCGAGTCGACCGCCGAGCGCAGGCTCGCATAGCTGGTCATGATCAGCACCGGCGCGCCCTGGGCCAGCTTGATCAGTTCGGTGCCCGGTGCGCCAGGCAGGCGCAGGTCACTGACCACCAGATCGAAGCCGGGAATATCGAAACGTTCCTGGGCTTCCTGTACCGAACCGGCTTCGCTGACCTGGTACTGATTGCGTTCGAGTAGGCGACGCAGGGCGGAGCGGATGATGGTTTCGTCTTCGACGATCAGGATATGAGGCATTTAAACGAATTCTCTCGACGGTCTCGGAACCTGCTTCCCGGTGCTGCGGCCAAGATGGGCCACGCGCATCCCCGTGAATGCGGTTCTTCGGAATTTAGTTCGCCAGTGGCATTGCCTCGATGTGCCGCGGCAGCGTCACCCGGATACGGGTGCCACGTTGCTGCTCGGGGTCGATCGGGCTGTCGATTGTTATCTGGCCATAATGCTCTTCCACGATGGAATAGACCAGCGCGAGGCCGAGTCCGGTTCCTTTTCCGGGGTCCTTGGTGGTAAAGAACGGCTCGAACAGCCGGTCCATCACACCTTTGGGAATACCGCTGCCTTCATCCTCGACGATCAGGTCGACGGTGTGTTCCGACGCTTCGCTGCGCACGCGGATCGCGCCGCCTTCGGGCGAGGCGTCGCGGGCATTGCTGAGCAGGTTGATGAGCACCTGGGCCAGGCGCTGGGGGTCGCCTCCGGCGCGGTGTGCGGGGTCGCACAGGTTGAAGAACTGCACGTCGACGCTGCGCCGGTTGAGGGCCAGCAGGCCGATGGCTTCCTGGGCGACTTCGGCCAGGCACACCGGCTCGTCCGCCTGCTGGTGGTTACCGGAGTGGGCGAAGTTCATCAGCGAGTGAACGATGCGCGTGACCCGTTTGGTCTGTTCGAGGATCTGCCCGCTGATCTCGGTGAGCTCCGGATCGCCCTCGCGTTCCTCGCGCAGGTTCTGCGCCAGGCAGGCGATGCCGGTAATCGGGTTGCCGATTTCGTGGGCCACCCCTGCGGCCAGGCGGCCGATGCTGGCCAGGCGCTCGGAGTGCACCAGCTTGTCTTCGAGCATCTGCGTATCGGTGAGGTCCTCGACCAGCAGGACCAGCCCGCTGTTACCGGGCGCCAGAGGCTCGTCGATGGCCGCCTTGTGCAGGTTCAGCCAGCGGGTCTGGCCGTCGAGGGCCAGGCGCTGTTTGTGCAGGTGCTCGTCGGGAATCTCGGTGAAACTCTGCAGCAACTCCCGCCACGGCTCGGCGAGGGTCGACAGGCGCGAGCCGACGATGCGCTGGGCGGGAATCTCGGTGAGTTCTTCCATGGCCTTGTTCCACATCAGGATCTCGTGATCCTTGGCCAGCGAACACACGCCCATGGGCAACTCCTGCAGGGTCTGGCGGTGGTAGCGGCGCAGGGCATCGAGCTCGGCGGCAAGGCCGGTGAGGCGCGAGTGGTAATCCTCCAGGCGGCTCTCGATGAAGTGGATGTCCTCGGTCACATAGCCTTCGCTGCCGGATTTGTAGGGCAGGAAGGATTCGATTATGTCCTGGGCCACGCTGGGGCCCATCAGGCCGGACAGGTTGGCCTCCAGGCGATCACGCAGGCGGCGCAGCGCGTAGGGTCGGCTCTCGTCGAAGGGCAGATGCAGGTCGCGCAGGGCCTGTTCGACCTCGCGCTGGGCGGTCTTGGCGCCCAGCGGTTTGGCCAGCTGGGCGGCGAATTCCTGGGGTGACAGGGCCAGCAGCTCACGGCGTTGCGGGCGGCGTACGTTGTCCACTGCGCAGGCTTCGGCGGCGCTGTCTTCCTCGGGGCTGGAGTCGGTGAATACCGAGACCAGGGTGAACACCAGCACGTTGATGGCCAGCGAGGCGATGGCCGCCAGGTGCCAGCTGCTGTCATCGAGCACGTAGACCAGATCCAGCACCGGCACGTACAGGCCCGGCAGCGTGCCGAGCAGTGGCAGCAGCATGCTCACGCCCCACACCGCGATACCGGCCAGCAATCCTGCAATGAAACCGCGGCGATTGGCGGTCGGCCAGTACAGCACCGAGAGCACGCCAGGCAGGAACTGCAGGGTGGCGACGAAGGAGACGATGCCCAGGTTGGCCAGGTCCTGCTGGGCGTCGAGCAGGTTGTAGAAGGCGTAGCTGGCCAGAATGATGGCGACGATCAGCGCGCGGCGCGTCCACTTCAGCCAGCGGTATATGTTGCCTTCGGCTGGCGGCTGATAGAGCGGTAGCACCACGTGGTTGAGCAGCATGCCGGACAGCGCCAGGGTGGTGACGATGATCAGCCCGCTGGAAGCCGAAAGGCCGCCGATGTAGGCGATCAGCGCGAGCGCTGGGCTGTCCACGGCGATGCCCAGGCCGAGGGTGAAATATTCCGGGCTGGTGGTCGAGCCCAGCCTTAGTCCGGCCCACAGCACCAGGGGCACCGCCAGGCTCATCAGCAGCAGGAACAGTGGCAGGCCCCAACTGGCGCTGACCAGGGCGCGTGGGTTGAGGTTCTCGGTAAAGGTCATGTGGTACATGTGCGGCATGACGATCGCCGAAGCGAAGAACACCAGCAGCAGGGTGCGCCATGGGCCTTCCTGCAGGGGCGTGTGCAGGCTGGCCAGGGCAGCCTGGTTGAGCACCAGCCATTGCTCCAGCTCGCGGGGGCCGTCGAATACCGCATACAGGGCGTAAAGGCCGATGGCGCACATGGCCAGCAGCTTGACCACCGACTCGAAGGCGATGGCGAACACCAGGCCTTCGTGTTTTTCCCGGGTGGCCAGGTGACGCGCACCGAACAGGATGGTCACCAGGATGAACAGCCCGCAGAACGCCAGGGCGACCTGTGGCTGCACCGCCTCGCGGGTGAGGATGCCGATGGCATCGGTCACCGCCTGGATCTGCAGGGCCAGCAGCGGCAGCACGGCTATCAGCATGCACAGGGTGCTCAGCGCACCGGCCCAGGTACTACGGAAACGGAAGGCGAACAGGTCGGCCAGCGACGACAACTGATAGGTGCGGGTGATGCGCAGGATGGGGTAGAGCAGCACCGGGGCGAGCAGGAAGGCGCCGGTCACGCCCAGGTAACTGGCCAGGAAGCCGTAGCCGTACTGATAGGCCAGGCCGACACTGCCATAGAAGGCCCAGGCGCTGGCGTACACACCCAACGACAGGGTGTAGGTCAGTGGGTGACGGATGAAGCGGCGCGGAATCAGGCCGCGGTCGGCGCACCAGGCGACGGCGAAAAGCACCAGCAGGTAGGCGGCGCTGATCAGCATCAGCCCACCGAGGCTAAAGTTCATCGGCATTCACGGCTCGGCGAGTCAGGGGCGGCGGCGGGTTTTGGCTGGCGCATCGGGTCAGAGCTCGTCGGCATCGCGCTGGCTCTGCAGGATGAAGGTCACCACGATGAGGATCAGCCACAGCATGTAGGGGCGGTACCAGGCACCGTTGGGATCGATCCACCAGTCCATGATGGCAGGCGAGAACAGGTAGATGCCGACTACCAGAATCAGAACCAATCGATAGATATACATGCCGCGTCTCGCTACTGGATGTGTCGATGGTAACGGAAGCGCAGGGCGCTGGCGAAGGGGCATCGTGCGGCGCTGGGGCGTGGCAGTGCGCTGGCGCATATCTTGCTGGCCGATCGACGCCCACAGCGGCTACGCTTTCACGGCGCGAGAAGTTGCCGCGCCATCGATGCACTGCACTGGAATCTTCATGCCTGATCTGCTTGCCTGTTACCTGCCTGACGAGGCGGCCTATGACGAACTGCTCGACCGCCACGGGCAGCCGCGCGCGCACTGGCGGCCTGTGCTGAGCCAACTGCGGCGCAATACGCCCGCGCAGTTGCAGCAGCGTCAGGCCATGGTCACCCGGCAGATCCAGGCCAACGGCGTCACCTACAACGTCTACGCCGATCCCGATGGCGCCGATCGGCCCTGGGAGCTGGACCTGCTGCCCAATCTGATTCCGGCGGCCGAATGGCAGGCCATTGCTGCGGGCGTGGCGCAGCGCGCGGGCCTGCTCGACAAGGTGCTGGCCGACCTTTATGGCCCTCAGCAGTTGCTCGCCGATGGGTTGCTGCCGCCGGAACTGGTGTTCGGCCATGAAAGCTTTCTGTGGCCGTGCCAGGGTGTGCAGCCGCCCGGCAGCACTTACCTGCATCTGTACGCGGTGGACCTGGCCCGCTCGGCGGACGGCCAGTGGCGGGTGATTGCCGATCGCACCCAGGCGCCGGCCGGTGCCGGTTTCGCCCTTGAAAACCGGCAGATCATCTCGCGGGCCTTTCCCGAGCTGTATCGCGATCTTGGCGTGCAGCACCTGGCCAGTTTCTTTCGCACTCTGCAGGACACCCTGACCAGCCAGGCGCCGGCCGGCAACGACACGCCGCTGGTGGTTGTGCTGACCGCCGGGCGTTTCAACGAGAGCTACTTCGAGCACCTGTACCTGGCGCGCCAGCTCGGCTACCCGCTGGTGGAAGGCAGCGACCTGACCGTGCGCGACGCCACGCTCTACCTGAAGACGCTCGCGGGGTTGCAGCGGGTGCATGCTGTGCTGCGCCGCCTCGATGACGATTTCTGCGACCCCCTGGAGCTGCGCAGCGATTCGGCGCTCGGCGTGCCCGGGTTGCTGGAAGTGGTACGCCAGGGTCGCGTGCTGATGGCCAATGCCCTGGGCTGCGGCCTGCTGGAGGCACCGGGCTTGAGTGCATTCCTGCCGGCGATCAGCGAGCGATGGCTCGGCGAGCCGCTGTCGTTGCCTGGCATTACCAGTGCCTGGTGCGGGGAGGCGCCGGTACTGGCCCAGGTGCTCGAAGACCTGCCGAACTGGCTGATTCGCCCCTGTTCGGCGGCCCAGCGTCTGACGCCTGGGCACGGCGGCAGCCCTGATGCCGAACAACTGGCCAGCCGCCTGCGTCAGCAGCCCGAGGCCTATGTGGTCCAGGCGCCCGTGCAACTGTCCCAGGCGCCGGTGTGGCTCGGCGAGCAGGGCATGCAGCCGCGCACCATCGGCATGCGCGTGTTCGCCGTGGCCAGCGGCGACGGCTATCGGGTGATGCCTGGCGGCCTGACCCGGGTGGCCGTGGCCGCCGATACCGAGGTGGTGTCGATGCAGCGCGGCGGCGTCAGCAAGGACACCTGGGTGTTGGGCGAGCGCCAGGCGCCGAGTGAGCAATGGCAGGGCACGCGCGCCCTGGGCGCTGCCGATCTGGTGCGCAGCGATCCCTACCTCCCGTCGCGGGTGGTGGAAAACCTGTTCTGGTTCGGGCGCTACAGCGAGCGCTGCGAGGACAATGCGCGGCTGTTGCGCATCATGCTGGCGCGCTACGTCGATGACGACGACGACCCGCGTGCGCTGCAGGCGATGTTCCAGCTCGCCGAAAAGCTCGGCACCCTGCCCGATGAAGCTCACGGCAGCGTGGAGGCGCGTCTGCGTGAGGCGCTGCTCGGCACCGAGTGGCCAGCCAGCGTGCGCGTCAACCTGCAGCGCCTGCAATGGACGGCCGGCAGCGTGCGCGGCAAGCTGTCCCAGGCCAACTGGCAGGCCATGGTGGAGTTGCAGCGCGACCTGCAACGCCTGGAGGGCCGTGAAGGCGACCTCGGGCAACTACTGGATGTACTCAATCGGCTGATGATCTCGCTGGCTGCGCTGTCCGGGTTCGCCCTCGATGACATGACCCGTGATGACGGCTGGCGCTTCCTGATGATCGGCCGCTGTATCGAGCGCCTGCAGTTTCTTTGCGACAGCATCGGTGGCTTCCTGCGCATCGGCGCCAGCGACGACGCTTCGGCACTGGACTGGCTGCTGGAACTGGGCAACAGCTCGATCACTTACCGCACGCGCTACATGGCCAGCGCGCAGCTGATTCCAGTGCTCGACCTGCTGCTGCTCGATGAGCGCAACCCGCACGCCGTGCTGTATCAGCTGCGCCTGCTGCTGCGTGCCCTGAAACGCCTCGCCCAGGGCTTCGACATCCCGGCCAATCCCGAGCTCGCGCAACTCGAACGTCGCCTGAGCGCCTTCGATCTCCACAGCCTGGAGAACCCGTTGTTCGGCAGCGGCGGCATTCGCGCGGTGCTCGAAGGACTGGTCGGGCTGCTCGATGCCATCGGCCAGGCCGCCGGAGCGGTTTCCGAGCAACTGAGCCTGCGCTTCTTCGCCCACGTGGCTGCCAGCCAGGGAACCCAGTCGTCATGAGTCGCCGTTATCAGGTGCTGCACGACACCCATTACCGCTATGCGGCGCCGGTTTCCCTGGCCCAGCAGCTGGCGCATCTGTGGCCGCGCGACTGTCCGTGGCAGCGCTGCCTGATGCACGACCTGCAGGTCGGTCCGCAGCCCTGCCAGCGTCACGATGGCGTCGATGTGTTCGGTAACCCGCTGACCCGCCTGGCCTTCGAGCGGCCCCACGACGCTCTGCACGTACGGGCGCAATTGACCGTCGAAGTGCTGCCGCGCCGTCCGGTCGACCTGCACGGCTCGCCATCCTGGACCACCGTACGCCAGGCCCTGCGCTACCAGCGACGCGCCTGGGCTACAGAGGCGCTGGAGGCGCTGCGCTACCGATTCGCCTCGCCCTACGTGGGCCTGGAACCGGCTTTCGAAGCCTTCGCGGCCGACTGCTTCCCAGCCGAGCGCCCACTGCTGGAGGCGGTGCAGGCGCTGATGCAGAAGATCCACGGCGAGTTCACCTTCGACGCCAGCGCCACCCTGGTGGCGACGCCGCTGGCGAGCGTGCTCGAGCAGCGGCGCGGGGTGTGCCAGGACTTCGCTCATCTGATGCTCGCCTGTCTGCGCTCGCGGGGGCTCGCCGCCCGCTATGTCAGCGGCTACCTGCTGACCCAGCCACCGCCGGGGCAGGCGCGGCTGGTCGGTGCCGATGCTTCCCACGCCTGGGTATCGGTGTATTGCCCGGACAACGGCTGGGTGGATTTCGACCCCACCAACAACCTGCTGCCGGCACTGGAGCACATCACCCTGGCCTGGGGACGTGATTTCGGGGACGTGTCACCCCTGCGCGGGGTGATTCTCGGCGGCGGCCATCATGACCCTGATGTGCAGGTGACGGTCACGCCGCTTTAGTCTGCTCAGCTTGCAAGCACACGGATGACCGCGACCAGTTGGAAGGCGCAGAAGAAGCCGAGCGCGATGCGCAGCGGGGTGGACAGGTTGCTGCCGAGGCTCTCGCTCAGCGGTTGCAGCATGAAGTGTGGGGTCAGGGCCAGGCCGATGATTAGCGAAACCACGGCGAACATCGAAAAGAACTCGCTGCTCATCGGCGCAACGCCCGAGGCGAAACCGTACAGCAGGCAAGCAATGGCCACGGCGAAGAACGCTGCGCAAATCAGACGCTCCTTGGGTGTCCAGGACGAGAAGTTCACGGGGTCAAGCTCCACAGGCTAGAAGAAGGGAGCGCAGTATAAGGAAAGGCGCATGCCTGGGCAGTAGGCTGTTACAAAGTAACGCCGGCGCGAGGGCGCCCGGCCGGAGCCAGCTTTCACGGGGCGGATCGTAAGCAGGCTTTTAGAGCCTGTTCAAAGTCTTATCTGCGCATGAAGCGGCAACTACAAGGCAGGAGCAGACACTCAAACCAACCTGTGGGAGCCCCGACCTCGGGGCGAAACGATTGCAGCCTGACTGCCTATTTCGGCGGTGCCTGAGCGATTCGCCGC
>NZ_MSXW01000005.1 GCF_001945445.1 Pseudomonas sp. PA27(2017) | reverse complement strand
TGGGCGGCCCCGCAAAAACAGGCGAGGACCGGTCGGAGTCGCGCCCGACTTTACGAGCTGTAAATGAGCAGTCTGACGGGAACGCCTAGTTTGGGCTGGCAATCCAGCCTGTTTTTAACGCCGCAGTGCCGACGCGCAGCAGACTTTGAACAGGTTCTTACGGATAGCTGAAGCTCTTCACCAAGGTCAGCTCGCCCGGCGTGCGCATCGGTATCAGAAAACTCTCCTGCTTCTCGTTGACCGAGCCCTCTTCGGTGATCAGGGTGATCTGCCCGGTGGTGAGAATTTGCCCGGCGTTGCTCTCGCCCTCGTCGCCTTCGCTGTAACCGCCGCCGTAGTAGTTCACGTAGACCAGGTACCGGCCCTTGAGCGGCGTGGGCGAGGCGATCATTTCCGGGCCGTAGCCGGTGGTCACGTCGACATCCAGGGCGGCGCCGTTGGCCAGCGAACGATTGCCGTACCACACGTGCTCGCCATCGGGCGTGACCAGGTGCAGATCCAGGTCGGTGTTGTCGCTGTCCCACGACAGCACCACGCGCAGGCGCGCGGGGGTTTCGCCGCTGCCGTTGTTGTAGAACTGCACGCGGCGACGCTGGCTGCCATCCGGGCTGCGCACCTCGACATTGTTGCTGCCGGCCGGGAACACGAATGGTCGGTCGAAGCCGCCGTCCTCGCCGATCTTCAGCGGCATGCTGGTGCCGTTGACCACCAGGCGACCCGGCGCCTTGCTCTCGTCCTTGCCGAGCTGGCTGATCGCGCCCTTGATGCGCGCGGTGTCGGCCTGGTTGGCGGCGCTGGTCACCGAAGAGGCTGGGTAATTGACCTCCTGCATGAACTGCGCGCCGTCGCCACCGCCAACGCGCCAGCCGCTACGCGGGGTGTCGAGTTTCACCTCGGCCAGCGCGCACAGCGGCAGCAATGTGAGGCAAAGGGCGATACGAGGGGTGATCAGGGCCATGATGTCATTCCAGTAACAGGGTGCGGGCGAGGCCTTCGACGTAGGCCTCGTCCTGTCCATTGGGGTGGGCGACGAACGCCAGGTGCAGGTATTCGTGAGTCAGGTCGAGGCGGTCCTGCAGGGAGAAGAAGCCGCGCACGAAAATGCGCTGCCGCTCGCGATCCACATAGGGCCGCCCGGAGGCCAGTTGGCAAACGGTGAACTGCTGGATTTCTTCATAACCCGGCTCCATGTCCAGGCGCGGGCGCCAGCTGCGGCGCTGCTTGCGCAGCCACTGCTCGGCAGCGGCCAGCGGCTGGCAGGCGGCCACGGGTTTGTCCCAGCGGCTCAGGGTGGCACGCGGGAAGGCGCGGGCGAGGATGGCGTCGTAACGCAGGCCACCGTTCGCTTGCTCGACCGCTTGACTCCAGGCCAGACGATCAGGCCCCGGCTGGGTGCTGTGATAGGTCACCGGCGAGCCGGCCAGCACCAGGTCGGCCGTCCACGCGGCGATATCCTTGGCGCCCTGGCTGGCCGGGCGCGGCGCCACGCGCTGGCTGGCGCTGCTGTCGTCGATGCGCAGGCATTCGCCACGGCGACCGGCGCTCTGCAGCAGGTAAGTGCGCGCAGCGATGGCCAGCGCCTTGGCGGCCTCGGCGGGCTGCGCCGAGGCTTCGCGATCCAGCACCCGGGCCACGTAGTCTTCGCGCTGCAGATGGGCCGTGAGCTGCTGGCCCTCGCTCGTACGTTCGAGAAACAGCTCGCCGTGGCTTTCGATGGGCAGGCGGTTGCCATTGGCGAACTCGACCTCGTAGCGCCCGTTGAGCACGCCCGCCTCCACGGCCGCGTCACTGCCCTCGCGCCGGAGCTGACGCAGCGGGTAGCGGGCGAACAGGCGCACCTCGACGCAACTGCCGGCCTCGCTTGGCCAAGCCGCTGGCAGCACCTGGCCGAGCGCCTCGGCATGGTGCTTGAGCACCACGCTGCTGGTGCCCGAGCCGCCAGCCCAGACGGGCGTGCCATCGGCCAGCCAGCCGGCGAAACCACCCTGGCGCGCCTGGGCATCGCTATCGGCCAGCCAGCTCCAGGTCTTCACTCGCAGCCGGCTGCCCAGGGCGCTGACGGTCGAGCCGTCGCCGGCCAGCACCACGTCCAGCAGCACCTTGCGAGCATCGGCCTGTGCGGGTAATTGCGCCAGCTGCATAAGCAGTTGCTGAACCGAAACACGGGTCGCCGGCGCCAGACGCTGGCGCTCGCGGATCCAGCTCGGCGCCTTGCGGGCCTGCCAGTAGCGCGACCAGTCGCCTTGATCCAGCTGCAGATTCTGCTGCTCGAAATACAGGCCGCAGGATTTGACCAACGCCTGATCCCGATCGATGCGCTCGCCCGGGTTGCAGCAATACACCTCTTCCTTGTCCTGCCCGCGGCACTGGTAGCCGCGATCCGGCTGTTTGGTGTCGACCAGATAGGCGTAGACGAACAATTTCCACAGGCTGCCCAACGGCGCCTGAAGAGTGTCGGGCAGCGGTTCGCGGCTGATCAGCCGTTGCCCGTCGAGGCGCAGCAGTTCGCTGCCGCCAGCCGTTTGCCAGGCCAGCGACAGCGGCGCCTCGCTGGCTATCGCTGAACCGCCGAAGGCGGCCAGCAGGGCCAGCGAAGCGAGGATACTGCGCTTATTCAACGGTGACCTTCTGCAGCGCTGGCTCGGCCTCCAGTGCCTGCTGGCCCGGCGCATACAGGCGCACGTAGCGAGCCGGCGGCAACACGAACTCGCCTTTCTGCGAGAAGCGCACCAGGTGACGTAGCACGAGCTCGCCTTGCAGGGCGTCCACCGGCACCGCGTAGCTGAGTTCGCCCGGCTCGTTGCGGGCCTTTTCCAGCGGCGCCGCTTCGTCGCCGCCCAGGCCGCTGACCTGGATGCCCCAGGTGGTGCGCTCCACATCGGCGCCCGGCGGTAGCGGCACTTCCAGCATGCCGTAGCGCAGGGTCTGCTCCGAATCGGTGGTCAGGGTGATTTCGTCCAGATAAAGGCTGGCGCTGGAGATGTCGTCCCTGCCCACTTCATGGGCGCTGAAAACGAAGGTTTCATCGCTTTCGACCAGCTCCAACAAGCGCCGCTTGACGGTGACCGGCACATTGCTCGGCGCAGCCTGGGCGCTCTGGTAGTCGAGGCGCACGTCGCTCGGCTGATCCAGATCGCCGGCCACCTGCAGGGCCTGGGGCGGTTGCGCGCCGTTCCACTGCCAATAGTTGTCGCCGCTGGTGCCTTCCACGGCCTGCCAGTCGCCTTCCAGCGCCAGCGTCGGCTGGGCACTGCGCAGGTCCAGCGAGGGCTGCAGCCAGGTCAGCGCCAGGGCGCGTTCCAGGCCAGCCTGGGCCGGTGCCAGCTCGCCGAGCAGGCGCTGAGCGCGCTGGCGATCAGGGCCATCGAGGTACAAGGCGACGGCCGCCACGAACGGCGACTGGCTCTCGGCCAGGCGACGACGGGCACCATCGAGTTGTACTTGCAGGGCCTCGGCGACCGGCACGCTGTTCTGCTGCGCCAGGCGCACGCCCAGCTCCCGGGCAATCGCCAGGCCCAGGGCCGAATCCGGCGCCGCCATCACCAGGCTGTCGCCTTCGCCGAGCACCACCTCTTCGCCCTCACCCGCGGCGGCCAGGTCATACACCAGGCCTTCGAGCAGGGTTTTCACCGGCAGGCCCATGTCACGGGCGAACGCCAGGATCAGCGCACGCTGCAGCAGTGGCGTTTCTGGAGCGCGCTTGGCGTACAACTCCAGCACGCGCTGCCAGTGCTCTGGCGGCAATTGGATGGCCAGGGCGCGGCTGGCGTGCCAGTCGGCGTAATAGGCATAGGTGGTCAGGAAGGCATCGCCGTCGGCATCGCCGCCCCACCAGGTAAAGGTCGCCTCCGGCCCGGCCATCTGCACCAGGCGCAGGCGGCTGTTCTGCATGATCAGGCGCAGGCGATCCTTGATCCGCGGCTCGCCGGCGGCCAGCGCCGGGTAGGCCAGGCTAAGCGGCAGCAGGCGGCTGGCGGTCTGCTCGACACCGCCGTAGGGGTAGTCGAGCAGGTCGTCCAGCGCGGCGTTGAACAGCCCGGCGCCGCTGTCGGCCACGCGCAGTTGCACCTGGCTGGCATCGGCCGGCAATTGCAGCGGCGTGCCGCCCGGGAACACCGACAGGTGTTCGCTGCGCACCTGCTGCCAGCCGGGCGCCACGGTGCTCAGCTTGACTGCCAGGGCGTCGGCGACTTTATCGGCCTGGCGCAACTCGGCGCTGAAGTCGCCAGCGGCGATCACCGCCTCTTCGACCGGCAGGTAGTTGATGCCCTTGGCCAGCGTTACCTCGCGGCGCTGTTCCTGCTCGCCATGACGAATCAGCAGTTCGGCCTTGGCGCCCGCCTCGCCCTGGTTGAAGGCGAACAGCCCCAGCGCCGGCTTGTCGCCGACACGGAAGCGGCTCGGGCCGCTCCACTTCAGGTACAGCGGTTTTTCCGAGCGCACGAACTGGCGCTTCTGGCCGACTTCACCGTCGGCGCTCACCGCCCGGGCGGTAATGCGCCAGCGGGTCAGCGAGTCCGGCATGCGGAAGCTGAAGCTCGCCTTGCCGTTGGCATCGGTGACCAGGTCCGGCTGCCAGGAGGCGGTGTCGACTTCCTCGCGGCGCGGACGCTCCAGCACCTTGACGCCACGCTCGCTGCGGTTGGCGCGGCCCGGTGCACTGGGCATGCCCGGCAGGGCCAGGTCGTAGCTGATGAACGACAGGCTGGCGCTGGTGCGCACGTTGTTGCGGCGCGGGTGATAGAAGAACTGGTCGATGCCCGGCGCGATTTCCGGTTGCAGGGCATAGATCATCTCGTCCACCACGCTGACCGTCAGGCGCGTCGGCATCGGTTTTCCCTCGAACAGGGTGCTCAGCTCGACGGTGACCAGCTCGCCCGGTTGCACCACCTCCTTGTCGGCCTTGATGGCGATGTCGATCTGCGGCGTGGCGACCTTGATGCCGGCGTTCTGGAAGCTGTAATCACCGCCGCGGGTGTACAGCGCCGAGAAGGTGATGTTCGGCGAGAAGCTCTTGCCGACCGGAATCCGCGCGCGGTACTGGGTGTCGGACAAACGCTCGAGCTTGAGCCAGTCGCCGCCCTTGGAGAGCAGCGCAGTGGCTTCGACCTTGTCGCGCTCCAGGGTCAGCAGCGCATCGCTGACCGGCTCGGGAAAGGTGATCAGCGCCAGGGCTTCGTCGCCGGCCTGATACTCGGCTTTGTCGAGCACGATCTCGATGGTGCCGGCCACCGACTTGACGCCTTCGCCGCTGACCGAATGGCCGGTGGCGCCGAGGATCAGGCCGCTGTCGTCCTTGAGGGTGATGCTGTAGGTGCCGGGGCGCTCGAAATTCAACTCGAAGCCCTTGGCATCTGCCGCCAACTCGCCGTTGCCGGTGCTCTGGTCTTCCAGGCGCCCCCACTCGTAGCGGGCCGGTTTGCGTTCACTGGCACCTTCGCTCTGGTAGGCGAAATTCACCGCCTGGCCAGCCGAACTGAAGCGCTGCGGGGCGCTCAGGCGATAGCGGGCGGCGCCGCGCTCGATGAGGATTTCCTTGCTGGTCTTGACCCGGTAGGCGGCGCCATCGCTGGCGAACACGCTGAGCAGGTAGCGGCTCGGTTTGTCGGCAGCCGGCAGGTCCAGCGCCGCGCGGCCCTGGCTGTCGGTGCTGACCTCGCTGCTGGCCAGCTCGACCGGGAACTGGCCGAGGTACTGCAGTTCGTTGTCGACCATCGACAGCTGCTGGGCACGCAGGCTCAGCTGCACCTTGGCATTGGCCACCGGCTTGCCGTCCGGGTAAAGCAGCACCAGGGCGCCCTTGACCGGCTCACCGGTGCGGAAGTCCGGCTTGTCGAGATCCAGCGACACCTCGAAGTGCGGCTTGATGTACTCGGCGACGCGGAAAGCGCTGCTGTACAGCCCGTCGCGGTAGGCGAAACGCAGCTCGTAGCCGCCGGCCACGGCGTTGTCCGGCAGCTGGAAGCGGCCCTGGCCGCCACGGGCGCTGTCGAAATCGAGCTTCTGGGTCTGCAATACGGTGCCGTTGGCGTCGAGCACGCTGAGGCTGATCGGCGCGGTGCCGGCCGCTACGGATTCACGGGCGTTCTTGAACTCGCGGCCGACGATCTTCACTTCCACCCAGTCGCCGGGGCGGTACAGCGGGCGATCGGTGAAGGCGTACAGCTTGGTGTCGTAGATTTCGCTGTCGTAATAGAAGTTTTCGGAGACGAACACGCCGCCGTCGGCATCCTCACCGATCACGTAGGAGCGCTCCGGGCTGGCGTGGCCCAGGCGCAGCAGGCCCTGGGCGTCGGTCTTGCCGCTGGTCATCACGCCCACGCCATCGCTCCACAGCAGCTTGGCGTCGGCTACAGGGGTGCCCTGGTGCTTGTCGGCCGTCCAGACCAAGAGCTCGCCGCCGGCGATCTTGCTGACCGCCACGGTGTTGGAGACGAATACCACGGTGGTCGCGCGATACTTACCGATGATCGCTTCGGCCAGGTACAGGCCCGGTTTGAGCTTGCCCAGCGGCACGTAGACGTTACCCGAGGCGACGCTGACGAAGTTGCTCGACGAGCCGGACAGGTCGACGCCGGCAGGCGGCTCGATCGGCTTGGCTTCCCACAGCGGGTAGCGGAACTCGGCGACCAGCGGCAGCCCCTTCATCGGCGCGAATTGCACCTGCGGGGTGTACTCGGTGGGCGCGGCGATAGCGTTGCCCATCTTCAGCTCCGGCGCCTCCTCGGTGACCTGCTTGCGCGACTCGTAGGAGAAGGCGCGCTGCATCACCCGGCGGGATTTGCGGTACCAGTTGTCCCACAGGTACGACAGGGTGTTGGACAGCCCCTCGCCCTTGAACTGGCCCTCGGCGACCACGCGGTGCAGGTTCTTCTGACGCTTGAGGAACTCCAGCGGCTGGTCGATGCGGTACAGGCGCATGTCCACGCCGCCGTAGCCTTCCATGCGATAGCGGCGGTAATCGCGGCCCGGCGCTTCGAGACGCACGGTGGCCACTTCATCGGCGGCGAAGCTCGAGTCGGCGAGCAGGAAGAACGACTCGCCGGCCAGCGGCGTGTAGCCGCTGCCTGGCACCTCGTCTTCGGCGTGAGCGGCCAGGGGCATGAGCGCCAGCAGCGCGACGGCGAGCAGACGGTTCATCGCGCGAGGAAATTCAGCCGATAGATGCCGATAAAGTTGGGGTTGGCGTCGTCGGGTATCCATCGGGTGTCCTTCCATGTCATGAGTTGTTGCAGGCTGACGGCACGCATGCCGTTATCCGTGGGAGTGGTGGTGCCAGTGTGGTAAACGATGTCGCGGCCCATCCAGATCATCAGGTGCTGGTCATCACCCTGGTCGAAGAACATCAGGTCGCCGGGGCGCGCCTGGTTCAGATCGCGGCCGACCAACTGGCTGTTGAACTGGATCATCTTGATCGCATTGACATAGGCGCCGCGCTTGCCGCCGCCCTGCTCCCAGTTCTGCGCCAGTTGGCGTTGGCCGTCACTGAGCTGCAGCTCTGGCGGCAGGTAGCGGTTGGACAGGCCATTGGCGCGCAGCCATTTAGCGTCGTGCACCTTTAGCGCTTCGTTGGCGGCGAAACGCACCAGGCCCACGCAATCCTGCTGATACCAGCGCGGGCTAGGCCCCTGGCGCAGCTGCTCCTGGGCGATACGCACGAACCAGGCGCGAAAGATCTGCGACTGCTCGGGATCGAGGCCGGGCGCCTGCTCGGCGCGAGCGGAGAGGCTCAGCGACATGAGCGCGGCGAACAGTGCGATAGCTGCAACCCTCCCAGAGGCTCGCGAGCTAGAGCCATGCAAGGCAAAAACAAGCGAGGAAGCGGAGTTTACGAGCTTGTAAATGAGCATTCCGAGCCTGTTTTTAACGCAGCAGGGCCGACGCGCAGCAGCCTCTGGGTGGGTTTTCACAGGGAGCGCCATTCGAGCGGAACCCACTTCCAATCGTCATCGGCTTCGGTGTCTTTCGGCAGCGTCAGCGCGAACTGGCCATAACCGCCCAAGGCCCGCAGTTTGGGCAGCAGGTGGGTGTCGGCGGCGTTGCGGAATACCGGCTCGTAGTTGGCCGGCAGGCTGTCCAGGGTTTCCTGTTCGAGCAGACGCGACAGCCCTTCGGGCGCCAGGTAACCGGGCACCACGCCGTCGGCGGGTAGCACTTCGGCCAGTGGCGGGAAGCGTTTGTTCAGCGTATCGAGCGCCTTGTTAACCAGCCGGTCATCGAGTGAGAACAGCAAGGTCTGGCCCTGACGTGCCAGGCTCACCCGGAAGAAGCCCTGGGAGACCAGTGCGTCGGGGATGGTGCCCTGCTCGGCCGGGTACTGGCCGAAGTTGGAGCCCACCTCGCGGCGCCAGGTGTGGCCATCGGTCGTACTCTGGCTTTCGACCGGGAAGCGACCGTTCTCGGCATTGGGCTCGAAGGCGCCGATCATGCCGTCGAACAATCCGCCGATGGCCTGATCCAGCTCCGGCGTGGCGGCTTCGTCGAGATGGGCGACCAGCAGCGGCGAATGCAACCGCGAGTCGGCGTACCAGCACAGGCCGGCGACGTTGCCTAGCCGCTTGCGCAGGTCTTCGCTGGCCTGCTCGCTGGCGCCGACCTTGGCCAGCAGTTTTTCGGCGCTGCCCGGCGCCACCGGCACCGCCACGCACGCGCTGGCGCCCATGGGCATGGCTTTCCAGATCGGCGTGAAATCCATGGTCGGCTGGTCGTCCACTTCGTTGAGCGCCAGGAAACTGCTCCAGCCGCCCTCGCCCTTCTCGAAACGCACGCCGGCAAAGGCCGGGAAGAAGCGCTGGTAGCCGAGCGCGACGTATTCGCCGCTCAGGGAAATGCGCTGCTGCTCCGTTTCGCGAGCCTTGAGGCCGAAGCGCTTGGCGAAGGGGTTGTCGCCATCGAGCAGTGCCTCGACTGATTCGGTGGCGTCGCGGCCGAGCTTGTCGTCCTCGCCGAACAGCATGCCGGGCGAGGACAGCACCAGCAGTTTGTCGCCATGGCTGGCCAACAGCAGGGCGCGATCACCCAGGTAATTGAGGCGGTACAGCGGCACGCTGCTGCCATCGACGCGCAGCTCGCCGGCCTGGCTGAGTTGGGTGTCGTCCAGCGCCACATGGGCCAGGGGCTCGAGCACCTTGGCCAGACCGCCGCGCTGCATGACCATCACGAAGTGCTTGAGCTTGCCGTCGGCGCCCTTCCACAGGGCAACGTCGGCGGGCTGGTCGAGCAACTCGTCGAGGAGGTTGTCGCGCAGCTTCAGGTCACGCTCGTAGATGATTCGCCGCAGGCTGCCGACCAGCCCGAGGCGGTCGGCGTTGTGCTCGTAATAGAACACGAAGTCTTCGGTGAGGGTGTCGCGCAGCAGCGGCACGGCCAGCAGGTCCTTGGGCAGACGGCTGAGCGAGGCGCTTTCGATCAGCGCATCAGGGTGCTTGAGGTCCAGGCCCAGGGCGCTGCGCTCACCGAGTTCGCGTGAGTCCTGACCGCAGGCAGCCAGCAGGCCGGCCGTCAGCAGCAAGGCGACGTGGCGCAGGTGGGCAGTGGTATTCCGGTTCATCCGAGCCTCGGGATATCAGTAATTGAAGGATTTCACGAAAAGCAGCTCGCCAATGGCGCGCAGCGGTACCACGAAGGTCTCACGCTTCTCGTTGACGGTGTTCTCGTTGAAGATCAGGTTGATCTGCGCGGTGATGATTTCGTTCTGATTGCTACCTGCCTCGAAGTTGTAGCCCTCGCTGCCCAGGTTGCCCCAGTAGTTCACGTAGATCAGGTAGGTGCCTTGCAGCGGCGC
Source organism: Pseudomonas sp. PA27(2017) (assembly GCF_001945445.1). Taxonomy (GTDB): domain Bacteria; phylum Pseudomonadota; class Gammaproteobacteria; order Pseudomonadales; family Pseudomonadaceae; genus Aquipseudomonas. The sequence goes on along the minus strand of NZ_MSXW01000005.1, from coordinate 64,324 downwards.
GGTCATGGTGAACATTTCCGGGCCGGGACCGTCGACGCTGTCGACATCCAGGCCGCCGCCATTGGTGAGTACCGGGTGGCTCCAGAACGCGTGCTGGCCATCCGGGGTGACCACGTGCAGGTCGAGTTCGGCCTTGGGATCGTCCCAGCCCAGCACCATGCGGATACGCGCCGGTGTGCGCAGGCTGTTGGCTTCAAAGAACTGAATGCGCTTCAGCGACTGCCCTTCACCGGCCACCAGTTCCACGCTGTTGGAGCCGGCGCCAAAGGCGTAGGGCCGGGCGAAGCCGCCCTGCTCGTCGGTGTACAGCGGCAGCGGGTTGCCGTTGACCACCAGCCGATGTGGCGCACGCAGGTGGCCGATGTTCTGCAGGGTGCCTTCGATCAGGCTGCGCCCACGCTGCGCGCCGCGGTCGATGGGCGGCGTCGGATAGGCCACCCGGGCGTCGTTGTCGCCTTCGTTGAGGCCGTGATAGCGCCAGCCGCCAGCGGGGCTTTGCAGGGAAACGGAAGGTTCGGCACGGCCAGTTTCGGCCCGGCCAGACTCGGCCCAGCTCAATGGCATGGCCAACAGGGCGCAGAGCAGCACCAGTCGCGAAGCGACCGGCGCGCGCCGAAGAGCTCGGCATCGCAGAGGGAAACGAACCACCGCACTGCACTCCTTGTGCTGGCTCAGGGGGGCTGGCGCCGGCACTCACACTGTTGGCTCTGAGAGAAAGGTTTGACTTGCGCGAGGCGCAAGCCGCTTCTGCGGCGCACCCGTCACATCAAGTTACACGCTGGGCAGGAATGCTAGCGAGTTGCCCGAAGGCTGACAATCGTGGCACTTGCGAATCGGCACTGGATCACAATCAACGCGCGTCCGCCCACAACAACCGCCTACTAGACCCACCCCGCCCACTGCAACAACAACAGCCCGACGTTGGTGCTCACCACCGCCGCCAGGGTGGTGATGACGATGATCGCAGCAGCGAGCCGGTAGTTGCCGTTCACTGCCTTGGCCATGACGAAGCTGGAGGCAGCTGTGGGGCTGACGAAGTACAGGAACAGGATCGCCAGGTCCGCACCGCGAAAGCCTACGGCCCAGGCGCCGAGAGTGGAGAGCAGCGGCAGCCAGACCATCTTCATCAGGCTGGAGCTGATGGCCACGCCGCTGCTCTCGCGCAACGAGGCCAGTGAGAGGGTGCCGCCGATGCAGATCAGCGCCAGCGGCAGGGTCATCTGCGCGAAGTATTCGGCCGAGACCATGGTCCAGTGCGGCAGCGGGATCTGCCAGTAGGCAAAGGGGATGGCCGACAGCACGCCGATGATCAGCGGGTTGGTGAAGATGCTCTTGCACAGCGTCCAGGGATCGGCCTTCATGTCTGGCGCGTAGATGGCCAGCACGATGGCGGACAGCACGTTGTAGCAGAGGATCACCACGCCACCGAGCACCGCGCCCACCGAAAGGCCGTAGTCGCCGTACATGCTGGTGGCCAGCGCCAGGCCGACGATGCCGTTGTTACCGCGAAAGGCGCCCTGGGTGTAGATGCCGCGGTCGACCTTCGGGCAGCGCCAGATCGCCCAGCCCCAGGCGAGGGCGAAGCTGACCAGGGTAGCGAACACGAAGTAGCCGATCAGCGCCGGCTGCAGTGCCGCGCTCAGGTCCGCCTGGACGATGCTGATGAACAGCAGCGTCGGCATGGTGCCGCGAAACACCAGGGACGAGGCGGTATCGATGAACGGGTCGTCGATCCAGCGCAGCCGCTTGAGCAGCACGCCGAGAAACAGCATGGCGAAGACGGGCGCGGTGATCGCGAGCGTCTGCTGGAGTACAGCGAGCATGAGAGCCCCGGGAGGTGGAAGTGCCTTAGGATGCGCCGACGTGCCTGGCGCTCAGGCACGTCGATAGCCTGCTAATGATAGCAAGGCTTTGGCTTCCCGAAACGGTTCGACACTCGCTTCAGCGGCGAACCGGGCGCTTCTGCAGTTTGCGCTGCAGGGTACGCCGGTGCATGCCCAGAGCGCGGGCGGTCGCCGAGATATTGCCTTCGTGTTCGGCCAACACGCGCTGGATGTGCTCCCACTGCAGGCGATCCACCGACATGGGGTTTTCCGGCACCAGGGTGTCGAGATCGGCGTGCTGGGTCAGCAGTGCGGCAAGCACGTCATCGGCATCGGCAGGCTTGCACAGGTAGTTGCAGGCGCCACGCTTGATGGCTTCCACGGCGGTGGCGATGCTCGAATAACCGGTGAGGATCACCACGCGCATCTCGGCATCCAGCTCCAGCAGCTTGGGCAGCAGCACCAGGCCGGAGTCGCCTTCCATCTTCAGGTCGAGCACGGCGTAATCGGGCAGGTCCTGGGCGGCCAGCGCCAGGCCTTCCTCGGCGGAAGCGGCGGTGGACACGCGCAGCCCGCGGCTGCTCATGGCGCGCGCCATCACGCGGGTGAAGGTGGGGTCGTCGTCGACCAGCAGCAGATGGGGCTGTTCTTCGCTTTCCAGCAGCGTTTCGTCACTCATGGTTCACTCCTCAATACATGCTCGCGGCCTGCCGGCCCGGCAGTGCGCTGCATCGAAAAACCTGCGTCGGGCTCACACCCGGGCGTAGGCGCGCGGCAACTTGAGCTCGGTGAGCGTGCCGCCTTCTTCATGGTTATACAGCTTCACCGTGCCGCCGGCGCGGGTCACGCTGGCCTGGCTGAGAAACAGGCCGAGGCCGAAACCCTTGCCTTTGCCCTTGGTGGTGAAGAAAGGCCGGCCCAGTTGCTCGGCGATGGCCAAGGGTACACCCGCGCCGTAGTCGCGAATGCTCAGGCGAACCCACTGGTGATCCCAGTCCAGGTTGATTTCCAGGTTGTCCGGGCAGGCATCGGCGGCATTGTTGAGCAGGTTGAGCAGCGCCTGGGTCAGGTCGGCGGGCGGCATCAGTTGCGGCGATTTGCCCACGCCGAGGCATTCGTAACGATAGCTGGCTTCCGGGCGCATCAGGTGCCAGCGATTGAGAGTGGTTTCCAGCCAGCTGACCGCCGGCATTTCCACCACGGCCTGACGGCGATCCGCTTCGGCGGCACGCACCAGGTGCTGGAGGGTTTCCTTGCACAGTTTGACCTGCTCCTGCAGCAGCGCCAGGTCTTCCTGCAGCAGCGGGTTCTGGTGCTCGCGACGCAGCTCCTTGATCAGCACGCTCATGGTCGCCAGCGGCGTGCCCAGCTCATGGGCGGCACCGGCAGCCTGGGTGGCCACGGCCAGCAACTGCTGGTCACGCATGCCTTCCTCGCGGCGCTCGGCACGCAGCTTTTCCTGCTGGCGCAGCTCCTCGGCCATCTTGGCGACGAAGAAGGTGATCAGCCCTGCCGCCAGGGCGAAGCTCAGCCACATGCCATACACCAGCAGGCTCTCGCGCGGCCCCACCGGCAACTGCAGCGGGTGCGACCAGACCAGCAGCAGCGTGTAGGACGCCAGCGCCATGCCGCCGAGAATCATGGTGAACAGCCACGGCAGGGTCGCCGCGGCGATGGTCAACGGCACCAGGTAATAGGACACGAAGGGGTTGGTCGAGCCGCCCGAGTAGTACAGCAGCACGCTGTGGATCACCAGGTCGAAGCCCAGGTGGATGCCGTACTCGGCTTCGGTGACCGGCCAGGGCCCGCGCAGGCGCAACGCGGTCAGCAGGCAAAGCACCAGGGAGGCACCCAGGGTGATGCTCAACTGCAACCAGGGCAGCGGCAACAATTCGGATTTGTAGGCCAGGCCAACCGAACCGGCTTGGGCAGCCAGCACCAGAAAGCGAATCAGGGTCAGCCGCCAGAGGTTCTGGCGGCTGGCCGAAAGCAGTTGTACGGGGGCGAGCATCGATACTCCTCTATGGGCAGCTCTAAAAACGTTGGCGAGGCAGTCAGCACAAGGCAAAAACAGGCGAAAAAGCGGAGTTTACAAGTGGTAAATGAGCATTTTGAGCCTGTTTTTAACGCAGTGATGGCAACGCAGGTAGTTTTTAGAGTTGCCCTATGCTCGTTGGCGAGCCCGGCGAGTATAACCAAGGCCGCCGGCGCCCTGATGCGGCAACGCGCCGCAGTCGTACGACGATTGCCCGGCAGGCGCCGAATCAGACCAATCACTTGCCGGTCGGCGCGGTCTGAGGTGAGGTGAATATTTTTTTCGATTCGCTTAACCCGAATACCCAGACCGCCTCGTCTAACCCCATGAACACGGTCTCCATCCGTGCCCGCTATCGATAAGGAATCGCCATGCTGCCACTGTCCCGCCTCGCCACCGCACTGGCTTTCACCACCGCCGGCCTGCTCAGCATCGCCGCGCACGCCGATGAACCGCGCTACAACCAGATCTCCCTGAGCACTCAGGTCAGCCACGAGGTGGCCCACGACCTGATGCAGGTCACCCTGTATACCGAAGCCCAGCAGAAGGACCCCGCGGCGCTGGCCGCCGAGATCACCCGTACCCTCAATGCCGGCCTGACCCAGGCCCGCGGCGTGAAAGGCGTGACCGTTTCCCAGGGCAGCCGCAACAGCTACCCGGTTTACAGCGAAAAGGGCGAAGAAATCAGCGCCTGGCGCGAGCGCGCCGAGATCCGCCTGGAAAGCGCGGACTTCGCCGCCCTCTCCAAGCTCACCGGCGAGATGCTGAAAACCCTGAAGATGGGCGGCATGAGCTTCAGCATCGCTGACGCCACCCGCAAGAAGGAAGAAGACGCACTGATCAAGGACGCCGTCGCGGCCTTCAAGGAGCGCGCCCAACTGACCACCGAAGCCCTGGGCGGCAAGAGCTACAAACTGGTCAGCCTGAACCTCAACAGCGGCGGCTTCGTGCGCCCGCCGATGCGTATGGAAGCCATGAAGGCCTCGGCGTTCGCCAGCGACAGCGCCACCCCGGAAGTCGAAGCCGGCACCAGCCAGGTGACGATGAATGCCGATGGGGTGATCGAGGTGCAGCTGTAAACCCGCCTGCCGACACCCCGAGAAGAGGTTGCGACCGCTGTCGCAACCTCTTCTTTTTTTGCCCCAAGCTTTTCGGCACAGCCCGTGCATAGGCTTAACTAAGGTCTAGGCTCAAGGCAGGCTCGTCACCATCCGACACGCCCGTTTTGCCGCAGCAGACCCCTCAGGAAAAATCACAATAGACATGAGGTAACCATGCACAAGAACGCCTTTATCCAGGCTTTTGTCGTCGCCGGGCTGATCGCCAGCGCACCTTTCGCACAGGCAGCCGGCAACCTGGTGTACTGCTCCGAAGGCAGCCCGGCGGGCTTCGACCCCGGGCTCTACACCACCGGCACCGACTTCGACGCCGGCGCGGAGACCGTCTTCAACCGCCTCTCGCAATTCGAGCGTGGCGGCACCTCGGTGATCCCCGGCCTCGCCGAGAAATGGGACATCAGCGATGACGGACTGACCTACACCTTCCACCTGCGCGAAGGGGTCAAGTTCCACACCACCGACTACTTCAAGCCCAGCCGCGAATTCAACGCCGACGACGTGCTGTTCACCTTCAACCGCATGCTCAACAAGGACGATCCGTTCCGCAAGGCGTACCCCACCGAGTTCCCGTACTTCACCGACATGGGCATGGACAAGAACATCGCCAAGATCGAGAAGGTCGACGAACACACGGTGCGCTTCACCCTCAACACCGTCGACGCGGCCTTCATCCAGAACATGGCCATGAGCTTCGCCTCGATCCACTCCGCCGAATACGCCGCCCAGCTGCTCAAGGCCGGCAAGGCCTCGGACATCAACCAGAAGCCAATCGGCACCGGCCCGTTCGTGTTCAGCCGGTACCAGAAGGACGCGCAGATCCGTTACAAGGGCAACAAGGAATACTGGAACCCGGATGACGTGAAGATCGACAACCTGATCTTCGCCATCAACACCGACCCATCGGTGCGCATGCAGAAACTGCGCGCCGGCGAATGCCACGTCAGCGTGTTCCCGCGCCCGGCCGACCTGGAAACGCTGAAGAAGGATCCCAAGCTGCAAATGCCCGAGCAGGCCGGTTTCAACGTCGGTTACCTGGCCTACAACACCGAGCACAAACCGTTCGACCAACTCGAAGTGCGCCAGGCCATGGACATGGCGGTCAACAAGCAGGCGATCATCAACGCCGTGTATCAGGGCGCCGGCCAGGTGGCGGTAAACGGCATGCCGCCGACCCAGTGGTCCTATGACGACACCATCAAGGACACGCCTTACAACCCGGAAAAGGCCAAGGAATTGCTCAAGGCCGCCGGCGTGAAGGAAGGCACCGAGATCACCCTGTGGGCCATGCCCGTGCAGCGTCCCTACAACCCCAACGCCAAGCTGATGGCCGAGATGCTGCAGGCCGACTGGGCGAAGATCGGCATCAAGGCGCGCATCGTCAGCTACGAGTGGGGCGAGTACAACAAACGCGCCAAGGCCGGCGAACACGATGCCCTGCTGATCGGCTGGACCGGCGACAACGGTGACCCCGACAACTGGCTGAGCGTGCTGTACGGCTGCGACGCCATTGGCGGCAACAACTACAGCCGCCTGTGCAACAAGGAGTTCGACGCACTGCTCAAGAAAGCCAAGGCGATCAACGACCGTGAAGAACGCACCGTGCTCTACAAGCAGGCCCAGCACCTGCTCAAGGCCGACGTGCAGAACACGCCGATCGCCCACTCCACGGTGTACCAGCCGATGAGCACCCGGGTGAAGGACTTCAAGATCAGCCCGTTCGGCATCAACTCCTTCTACGGCGTGAGCATCGAGTAAACCAGCTGCATGAATGAAAACGCCCGGCCAATTGGCCGGGCGTTTTCGTTTCCAGGAGCCTGTTCATGATCGTGCGGATCGGCCCTGCAAAGTGGCGCAAGCGGCCGCCCGTAGGATGGACGACGCTTCACCTACGCGGCCCGACCCGTTCACCGCCCCGAGATCGCAGTGGTGGATGAAAAGAGCGTCATCCACCCTACGTTTGCCTCTGCCTTGCAGCAGTGTCTTTCATGTCGCCCGAAAAAAATCAGTTCCAGAGACGCTTCAGGCATTCAGCCCGAACGGGTCGTCCACCGAGTGGCTCGGCTGGGTAAACCAGCACGGGCCTTCGGACGTCATGTAGAAGTGATCTTCCAGGCGGATGCCGAACTCGCCCGGCACGCAGATCATCGGCTCGTTGCTGAAGCACATGCCCTCGGCCAGCGGCGTGTCGTCGCCACCAACCAGGTAAGGGCCCTCGTGAATGTCCAGGCCGATGCCATGGCCGGTGCGGTGCGACAGGCCCGGCAGCTTGTAGCCGGGGCCCAGGCCGGCGGCTTCCAGGCTGCGTCGGGCGGCGGCATCCACACTGGCGCACGGGGCGCCGAGCACGGCGGCTTCGAAGGCAGCCTGTTGGGCAGCCTTTTCCTTGTTCCAGAACTCGCGCTGGCGCTCGCTCGGCGTGCCGAAGACGTAGCTGCGAGTGATGTCCGACAGGTAACTGTGCACCTGGCAGCCGGTGTCGATCAGCACCATGTCGCCGTCCTTGAGGGTCTGCGCATGCTTGACGCCGTGGGGGAAAGCGCTGGCCGGACCGAACAGCACGATGCAGAAGATCGAGCCCGGCGCGCCGACCTTGCGGTGCGCCTGGCGGATGAACTCGGCGACTTCGGTGGTGGTGATGCCTTCGTGAAGGATGCTCGCCGCGGCCTTGTGCACCTCCAGAGTCATGTCCTTGGCACGTTGCATCAGGGCGATTTCGGCGGCAGATTTGCGCTGCCGGCACGCAGCAGTAATCACCCCGGCGTCGACGAAACGGTAACCGTTGGTCAGCTTGCGGATGCCTTCGAACATGAAAAAAGGCAAGGAAGAACAAAGACCTACCTGAGGCGGCGCACCATCATCGGGCATCACGCCGAGGCGCCGCAGGCACCTGAGCAGCAATGCATAGGGGCTCTCATGCTCCTCCCAGGTATTGATGGTGCCTGGCACCACCTGAAAGTCGCACACCGTGCCTTCCTCGAAGGTCGGCGCCAGGTATTCCAGCGCGCCACTGGCCGGCAGGATCGCCCCGACCATGCGCTCGCTGGGGTTCCATTTGACCCCGGTGAAGTACTGCAGATTGCTGCCCGCGGCGACGAACAGCGCGTCGATGCCCTGCTCGCGCATCAGCGCCTGGGCCCGCTCGATGCGCGCCTGATACTCCGCTTCGCCGATCGGCTGCGTGCCGGCCGTCATGTCCTGCAGGCGCGCCAAGGCCTGCTCCGGCGTGCTACCGCCCACTCCCAGTGTCATCTGCACATCCTCGTCTGGCGACGGCAACGGATATCGTTGCCGGGTCATTCACTGCGGCAAAATTTAAGTGCAACTTAAATTACGGTCAAAGCATTTTTCAGTGGGACTTAAAAAATGCCGTCAACTTCCGGCTGAAGTCCCTACTCGCCATCGGTATACTCCGCCCATTCGAACAGCGAACCTTACCCATGACCGCAGATCGCATCGGCGAACGCCTGCGCCGCTACCGGCGGGCCGCCGGCAAGACTCTCAATCAGGTGGCGGCGGACGCCGGCCTGACTGCCAGCTTCCTGTCCCAGGCAGAGCGCAACCTCACCGGCGTGTCGATCTCGTCCCTGGCGAGCATCGCCAAGTCCCTGAACGTGCCGCTCAACGCGCTGTTCGACCAGCCCGAGCAGGCGCAGCCCGACTCGCACGTCAACGAGCGCGTACGCTATACGGTCGGCGGCCAGTTGCTGGCCTACGAGCGGCTGTCCAGCTCGTTTCCCGGCAACTCGATCAATGCCGTGAAGATGAACATTCCGGTGGGCTACGAATCGGAGTTGATCGCCCATGAAGGCGTGGAGTTCTCCTACGTGCTGGCCGGGCAGATCGTCTATACCATCGAAGGCCGTGACTACCCGCTCGGCCCTGGCGACTCGGTGCACTTCGATGCCGGCAAGCTGCACCGCCTGATCAATGCCGCTGACGAGCCGGCCGAGGTGCTGACCATGACCACCATGGCGTTGTTTGGCGATCACCCTGCCAATAGCTGATTTTTTGCTCCAATTCAGGGCAAATATGCGCAATGTTAGTGCCGCTTAATTTTTGTTGACCGAAATTTCAGCATGACTTAATTTCGAGCCCGACCCGGTGAGTGAGCTATCCGCTTTCACCGCATTCCGAGCTCGCGCTGAACCCAAGCGCGAACAAAAAGAAAAAAGAGGTTCGCATGCGCATGTCTCTCCTGTGCAAGGCTCTGCTCACTGCAGGTCTGCTCTCCAGTGTTTCGCTCGCCCAGGCCAGCAATCTGGTGTATTGCTCCGAAGGCAGCCCGGGCGGTTTCGATCCGGGCCAGTACACCACCGGCACCGACTTCGATGCGGCCTCGGAAACCATCTTCAACCGCCTGGCCGAATTCGAGCGTGGCGGCACCAAGGCCCAGCCGGGCCTGGCGACGTCCTGGGACATCAGTGAAGACGGCCTCACCTACACCTTTCACCTGCGTGAAGGGGTCAAGTTCCACACCACCGACTACTTCAAGCCGAGCCGCGAATTCAACGCCGACGACGTGCTGTTCACCTTCCAGCGCATGCTCGATCGCAATCACCCGTTCCGCAAGGCTTACCCCAGCGAGTTCCCGTACTTCACCGATATGGGCCTGGACAAGAACATCGCCAAGATCGAGAAGACCGGTGACCACACCGTGGTCTTCACCCTCAAGGAAGTGGACGCCGCGTTCGTGCAGAACCTGGCGATGAACTTCGCCGCCGTCCATTCCGCCGAGTATGCCGACCAGCTGCTCAAGGCCGGCAAGGCCGCGCAGATCAACCAGCAGCCCATCGGCACCGGCCCGTTCGTGTTCAGCCGCTACCAGAAGGACGCGGCGATTCGCTACAAGGGCAACAAGGAATACTGGGCGCCTGATCAGGTGAAGATCGACAACCTGATCTTCTCGATCAATACCGACGCTTCGGTCCGCGCCCAGAAGCTGCGTGCCGGCGAGTGCCAGATCACCCTCAATCCGCGTCCGGCCGACCTCAAGAGCCTGCAGGCGGACAAGAACCTCAACGTGCCGACCGCCCCGGGCTACAACCTGGGCTACATCGCCTACAACGTGACCCGCGCGCCGTTCGACAAGCTCGAAGTGCGTCAGGCGCTGGACATGGCGGTCAACAAGCAGGCGATCATCGACGCCGTCTACCAAGGCGCTGGCCAACTGGCCGTCAACGGTATGCCGCCGACCCAGTGGTCTTACGACGAGTCGATCAAGGACGCCCCCTACAACCCGGAAAAAGCCAAGGAACTGCTCAAGGCCGCTGGCGTGAAGGAAGGCACCGAAATCACCCTGTGGGCCATGCCCGTGCAGCGCCCCTACAACCCCAACGCTCGTCTGATGGCCGAGATGCTGCAGGCCGACTGGGCCAAGGTCGGCGTCAAGGCACGCATCGTCAGCTACGAGTGGGGCGAGTACATCAAGCGCGCCCACGCCGGCGAGCACGACGCCATGCTGATCGGCTGGACCGGCGACAACGGTGACCCCGATAACTGGCTCGGCACCCTGTACGGCTGCGCTTCGGTGGACGGCAACAACTTCTCCAAGTGGTGCGATGCCGAGTACGACAAGCTGGTGGTGGCCGCCAAGCGCGTGACCGATCAGAACGAGCGCAGCGAGCTGTACAAGCAGGCTCAGGTAGTGCTCAAGCGTGAAGTGCCGATCACCCCGATCGCCCACTCCACCGTGTACCAGCCGATGCGCACCAGCGTGAAGGGCTTCCAGATCAGCCCGTTCGGGCGCAACAGCTTCATCGGTGTCAGCAACGACTGATTGGCGTAAGGGCCGCCTCGTGGGCAACCGCGAGGCGACCTGCCAGCCGACAGGCCCGAGTGTCGGGGCGCATCGAGCGCTCAGGTCTCGGGCTTATCCACTGGCTGAGCACGCCGCACGACCGATGATGCACGCATCCTTCTGACCACGGCTCACGGCCTGCCCCTTGCAGGCCGTACGTCTATGCTGACCTCATTCGCGAGGGATATCCGATGAAGACACTACCGCTACGTGCAGCGCTGGCCGCCCTGGTTCTCGGCGCCGCCGGCAACCTCGCAGCCAAGCCACTGGTGGTGTGTACCGAAGCGAGCCCCGAGGGCTTCGACATCGTTCAGTACACCACCGCGGTGACGGCCGATGCCTCGGCCGAGACGGTATTCAACCGCCTGGTCGACTTCAAGCCCGGCACCACGGACATCCAGCCGGCCCTGGCCGAGCGCTGGGCGGTCAGTGACGATGGCCTGACCTACACCTTTCACCTGCGCAAGGGCGTGAAATTCCACACCACCGATTACTTCACGCCGAGCCGCGACCTCAACGCCGACGACGTGCTGTGGAGCCTGAAGCGCCAACTCGACCCCAAGCATCCCTGGCACGCCAAGGCCAGCGTCGGCTATCCCTATTTCGAGAGCATGGCCTTCCGGCAACTGCTCAAGTCGGTGACCAAGACCGACGACCACACCGTGGTAATCACCCTGACTCGCCCGGAGGCGCCGTTCCTGCGTGACATGGCGATGGCCTTCACGTCGATCTACTCAGCCGAATACGCCGATCAGCTGCTCGCAGCCGGCAACACCGCCGACCTCAACAGCAAACCGATCGGCACCGGCCCCTTCGTGTTTCAGCGTTACAACAAGGACGCCCAGGTCCGTTTCCGGGCCAACCCCGATTACTTCCGCGGCAAGCCACCGGCCGACCCGCTGATCTTCGCCATCACCACCGACAACAACACGCGCCTGCAGAAGCTGCGCGCCAACGAATGCCAGGTGGCGCTGTATCCCAAGCCCGACGACGTGCCGGCGATCAAGGCCGATGCCAGGCTCAAGGTCGACGAGATCGAGGCCATCGTTACCGGCTACATCGCCATGAACACCGAGCACCAGTACCTGAGCGACGTGCGCGTGCGCCAGGCGATCAACCTCGCCTTCGACCGCCAGCGCCACGTCGAGCAGCTGTTCGGCAAGGGCAACGCGCTGGTGGCGGTCAACCCGTACCCGCCAACCCTGATCGGCTATAACGACGACAACCGCAACCCGCCCCGCGACCTCGACAAGGCCCGCGCCCTGCTCGAGGAAGCCGGCGTGCCGAAAGGCACCGTGCTCACCCTGTTCACCCGCAGCGGCGGCGGCCAGACCAACCCCAATCCGCGCCTGTCGGCAGAAATGCTGCAAGCGGATCTTGCCGAGATCGGCCTGAAGGTCGACATTCGGGTGATGGAATGGGGCGAAATGCTTCGCCGCGCCAAGAATGGCGAAGGCGATCTGGTATCCGCCGGCTGGGCTGGCGACAACGGCGACCCGGACAATTTCCTGGGCCCGCTGCTCAGCTGCGATGCGGCAAAAAACGGCGAGAACTATGCACGCTGGTGCAACCCTAAGTTTCAGGAACTGATCACCAGGGCCCGCGGCGTGACCGACAACGATGAGCGTGCCGCCCTGTATCGCCAGGCCCTGGCACTCTACGCCGAGGATCAACCCTGGATCAACGTGGCCCACCCGAAGCTGTTCACCGCCATGCGCAAGGACGTCGAGGGCTATCGGATCAGCCCGCTGACCACCAACAACTTCGCCACCACCCGAGTGAAGTGAATAAAAACACACCGCCGGCGCTACAGACGCCGGCGGGCTGCCTGACCGGCCAATGAGGTACCTACCACGATGTTGAGTTTTATAGCCCGGCGCCTGGGCCTGCTGATACCCACGTTCTTCGGGGTCACGCTGCTTACCTTCGCGCTGATTCGCATGATTCCCGGCGACCCCGTGGAAGTGATGATGGGCGAGCGTCGCGTCGATCCGCAGATGCACGCCGAAGCCATGGAGCGACTGGGCCTCAACAAGCCGCTGTACGCCCAGTACTTCGACTACATCGGCCAGTTGGCCCAGGGTGACCTGGGGGAATCGCTGCGCACCCGTACCCCGGTGTGGGACGAATTCACCACCCTGTTTCCCGCCACGCTCGAGCTGACCCTGGCCGCGCTGCTGTTCGCCGGCACGCTGGGGCTGATCGCCGGGGTGATCGCCGCTCTCAAGCGCGGCTCGCTGTTCGATCACGGCGTGATGGGCATCTCCCTGACCGGCTACTCGATGCCGATCTTCTGGTGGGGTCTGCTGCTGATCATGTTCTTCTCGGTGTGGCTCGGCTGGACGCCGGTATCGGGGCGTATCGACCTGCTCTACGACATCCAGCCGGTGACCGGCTTCATGCTGATCGACACCCTGCTGTCCGACGAGGAAGGCGCCTTCGTCAACGCCCTGCGCCACCTGATCCTGCCGGCGATCGTGCTGGGCACCATCCCGTTGGCGGTGATCGCCCGCATGACCCGTTCGGCGATGCTCGAAGTACTGCGCGAAGACTACGTGCGCACCGCCCGCGCCAAGGGCCTGTCGCCGGGCCGCGTAGTGTTCGTGCACGGCCTGCGCAATGCACTGATTCCGGTGCTCACCGTGTTCGGCCTGCAGGTCGGCACACTGCTCGCCGGCGCGGTACTGACCGAAACGATCTTCTCCTGGCCGGGCATCGGCAAATGGCTGATCGAGTCGATCGGCGCCCGCGACTACCCGGTGGTACAGAACGGCATCCTGCTGATCGCCTGCCTGGTGATCCTGGTCAACTTCGTGGTCGACATCCTCTATGGATTGGTGAACCCACGTATTCGCCACCAGCGCTGAGAACCGGCCATGACCTGCTGCGCGTCGGCGATGCCGCGTCAAAATCCCTCTCGAGATGCTCATTGGCTACAGCCAACTCCGCTCTCTCGACGAATTTTTCCTTGCCTCGCGCTAGCTCGCGAGGCCATGAACCGATTCTCCGGAGTCATGAATGGCAACTGATACCAACACAACCGTAGGGTGGATGACGCTTTTCTCATCCACCATGACCGCGCCGCGGTGGACGGATAAAGCGTCGTCCACCCCACAAACTACTTCCGTAGCCTGGGTTGAACAGCGCGATACCCAGATCGCTCTTTCCCGGGTGTCGATTCGCTCGACCCGGGCTACGCCAAAATCAGCTATCCATGAGGTGCGAGCATGACCTCGACCACTACCACGCCGCTCGACCAGAGCCTGGTCTACCCCTCGCCGCTGAAGGAATTCTGGCGCGCGTTCAGTCACAACAAGGGCGCCGTTGCCGGCCTCGGCTTCATGCTGCTGATGGTGTTCTGCGCACTGTTCGCGCCGTGGATCGCGCCCTACTCGCCCAGCGAGCAGTTCCGCGACGCCCTGCTGACCCCGCCGGTGTGGCTGGACGGCGGCCAGTGGCGCTTCATTCTCGGCACCGACGAAGTGGGCCGCGACCTGCTCTCGCGACTGATCCACGGCGCGCGCCTGTCGCTGCTGATCGGCCTGGCCTCGGTGGTCATCTCGCTGATTCCCGGCCTGCTGCTGGGGCTGGTCGCTGGCTTCTTCCCGCGCCTGATGGGCCCCTCGATCATGCGCCTGATGGACATCATGCTGGCCTTGCCCTCGCTGCTGCTGGCCGTGGCCATCGTCGCCATCCTCGGCCCAGGCCTGATCAACACCGTGATCGCCATCGCCATCGTCTCGCTGCCTTCCTACGTGCGCCTGACCCGCGCCGCGGTGATGGGCGAGCTGAACCGCGACTACGTCACCGCCGCCCGCCTGGCCGGCGCCAGCCTGCCGCGGCTGATGTTCATCACCGTGCTGCCCAACTGCATGGCGCCGCTGATCGTGCAGGCGACCCTGAGCTTCTCCTCGGCGATTCTCGATGCCGCCGCCCTGGGTTTCCTCGGCCTCGGCGTACAACCGCCAACGCCGGAGTGGGGCACCATGCTCGCCTCGGCGCGCGACTACATCGAACGCGCCTGGTGGGTGGTGACCCTGCCCGGCCTCGCCATCCTGCTCAGCGTGCTGGCGATCAACCTGATGGGCGACGGCCTGCGCGATGCGCTGGACCCGAAACTCAAGAACGCGATCTGAGGAGGCCGCCATGAACATCTCTCGCATTACGGCCTGCCATTCGATGGAGGCCGCCCGATGAGCCTGCTGGAAATAGACAACCTGAGCGTGCGCTTCGGCGACGCCAACGCCGTGCCGGTGGTCGATGGCCTCGACCTGAAAGTCGACAAGGGCGAAGTGCTGGCCATCGTCGGCGAGTCCGGCTCCGGCAAGTCGGTGACGATGATGGCGCTGATGGGCCTGATCGATGCCCCCGGCATCGTGCAGGCCGACCGCCTGACGTTCGACGGCACCGACATGCTGACCCTCAAGGGTCGCCAGCGTCGGCACATCGTCGGCAAGGATCTGTCGATGATCTTCCAGGATCCGATGACCGCCCTGAACCCCAGTTTCACCGTCGGTTTCCAGATCGAGGAAGTGCTGCGCCAGCACCTCGGCCTCAAGGGCAAGGCTGCGCGCCAGCGTGCCCTGCAACTGCTCGAACGCGTGGAGATTCCCGGTGCGGCCAGCCGCCTCGACGCCTTCCCGCACCAGCTGTCCGGTGGCATGAGCCAGCGCGTGGCGATCGCCATGGCGATCGCGGCAGAACCCAAGCTGCTGATCGCCGACGAGCCGACCACCGCCCTGGACGTGACCATCCAGGCGCAGATCATGGAACTGCTGCTCGACCTGCAACGCGAGCAGAACATGGGCCTGGTGCTGATCACCCATGACCTGGCCGTGGTCGCCGAAACCGCCAATCGGGTCTGCGTGATGTACGCAGGGCAAGCGGTGGAGCTGGGCCAGGTGCCGGCGCTGTTCGACGCGCCGACCCACCCCTACACCGAAGCGCTGATCAAGGCGATTCCCGAGCACAGCCTGGGCGCCACGCGCCTGTCGACCCTGCCCGGCATCGTTCCCGGCCGCTACGACCGACCCAAAGGCTGCCTGCTGTCGCCGCGCTGCCCCTACGTGCAGCCCAAGTGCCGCGAACAGCGCCCAGCCCTGGAACCCCACGAGCGCGGCGCGGTGCGCTGCTATTTCCCGCTCAATCTGAATGCCGAGGTGGCGTGATGACGACTGTCCTGAACGCACGCCAACTGACGCGTCACTATTCCGTGTCCCAGGGCCTGTTCAAGCCTGCCGCCACGGTGCAGGCGCTCAATGGTGTGTCCTTCGAATTGCAGGCCGGCAAGACCCTGGCCGTGGTCGGCGAATCCGGCTGCGGCAAATCTACCCTGGCCCGCGCCCTGACCCTGATCGAGGAGCCCACCTCGGGCTCGCTGCAGATCGCCGGGCAGGAAGTCAACGGCGCCAGCGCCCAGACCCGCAAGCAACTGCGCCGCGACGTGCAGATGGTGTTTCAGAACCCCTACGCCTCGCTCAACCCGCGGCAGAAGATCGGTGACCAGCTGGCCGAACCGCTGTTGATCAACACCAGCCTGTCGCGCGTCGAACGCCGCGAAAAGGTCCAGGCGATGATGAACCAGGTCGGCCTGCGCCCGGAGCACTACCAGCGCTACCCGCACATGTTCTCCGGCGGTCAGCGCCAGCGTATCGCCCTGGCCCGCGCCATGATGCTCAACCCCAAGGTGCTGGTGGCGGACGAGCCGACTTCGGCGCTGGACGTGTCGATCCAGGCCCAGGTGCTCAACCTGTTCATGGATCTGCAGGAAGAGTTCAAGACCGGCTACGTGTTCATCTCCCACAACCTGTCGGTGGTGCGCCACGTCGCCGACGACGTGCTGGTGATGTACCTCGGCCGCCCCGCCGAGATCGGCCCCAGCGAGCGGCTCTACGAGCGCCCGTTGCACCCGTACACCAAGGCGCTGCTGTCGGCCACGCCGACCATCCATCCGGACCCGAGCAAACCGAAGATCAAGATCGTCGGCGAGCTGCCCAACCCGCTCAACCCGCCACCGGGCTGCCCGTTCCACAAGCGCTGCCCATACGCCACCGAGCGCTGCCAGACCGAGCTGCCGCTACTGCGCCCGCTCGATGGCCGGGAAGTGGCCTGCCACCACGCGGAAACCATCAACAGCTGAGGCGAACGCTCGCGGCCCTTACAAAAGCTTACAACGCTGCAAGGGCCGCGTTCTCTCTATGCGGGAGCTGAAGATACAAGCGGTTACGATCAACTGAGAACCAAGTTCAACTAACAATAATTATCATCCCGAGCGGAATTCGCATAACCACTCAGGATGAATACGATGCACAGCCCTTCCCGCCGCTCCTTGCTGGCCACTGCCATCACCTTCGCCGGCACGCTAAGCGCTACCGCCCAGGCCAACGAGCCCATGGTCCTCGACAACGTGGTGGTCTCGGCTTCCGGGTTCGAGCAGAAAGTGGCCGAAGCCCCCGCCAGCATCAGCGTGATCAGCCAGCAAGACCTGCAACAGAAACGCTATGCCAACCTGGCCCAAGCCCTCGAAGATGTCGAAGGCGTGGATGTGCGCCAGGGCACCGGCAAGACGGGAGGGTTGGACATCAGCATTCGCGGCCTGCCCAGCGACTACACCTTGATTCTCATCGATGGCCGCCGGCAAAACACGGCGGGCAACGTCACCCCCAATGGTTTCAATGAGACCTCGACCAGCTTCATGCCACCGATGTCGGCCATCGACCGCATCGAAGTGATCCGCGGCCCGATGTCGACCCTTTACGGTTCTGATGCAATGGGTGGCGTGGTCAATATCATCACCCGCAAAGTGAGTGATCAATGGGGTACATCCCTGAGCGTGGATCACACGCTGCAGGAAAACAGCGACTACGGCGCCGCCAGCAGCACCAGCCTGTACACAAGCGGGCCGCTGGTCGAGAACCTGCTCGGCCTGACATTACGTGGCAGCTTCCACAACCGTGAAGAGTCCGACCTGACCTTCGACAATGGCAGCACCGTCAGCAAGCGCGGCGCATCGCCCGTGGAGGGTCGGAACACCACGCTGGGCGCGCGCCTGACGCTCACCCCCAACGAAGATCATGATTTTTCCGTGGATGTCGACAGAGCGCGCCAGGTGTACAACAACGACAACTGCCAGCTCGGCAACCTCGACGGCAAGAGCGGAGGCAGTGCCACTCAGGGATGCACCACGGATGCTCCCACCACCATCAACGGCTACAAGGATGAACTGCGCTTCGAACGCGAACAGGTCGCCCTCATCCATACCGGGCGCTTCAGCTTCGGCACCCTGGACAGCAGCTTGAGCCACAACACCACCGAAACTATCGGCCGCACCGTACCTGGCCGCCTTGGCGTCGCCTACACCGGCTACCCGAGGATCGTCGGCGGCAACGACCGCACGCTGAAGTCCACCGACCTCATATTCGACACCAAGCTGGTCAGCCCCATCGGGGACGCCCACACCGCCACCATCGGCGGCCAATACTGGGACGCCGAAGTCGAGGACGGTATCGCCAGCGAGAAATTCCAGCAGACCTCATGGGCGCTTTTCATCGAGGACGAATGGCGCCTGCGTGATGACCTGGCACTCACCCTCGGCGCCCGCTATGAAGACCACGAAGCGTTCGGAGGCCATGTGAGCCCAAGGGCGTATCTGGTATGGAACACCACCGACAACTGGACGATGAAGGGCGGCGTC
The DNA here is from genome assembly GCF_001945445.1 of Pseudomonas sp. PA27(2017). Taxonomy (GTDB): domain Bacteria; phylum Pseudomonadota; class Gammaproteobacteria; order Pseudomonadales; family Pseudomonadaceae; genus Aquipseudomonas. Next base: position 45,858 of record NZ_MSXW01000005.1, on the reverse strand, counting down.
AGCAGAGGTTACAAGACGCCGACGCTGAATCAGTTGCATGACGGCATCAATGGCGTCACCTCGCAGGGGGCACGTATCACCATCGGCAGCCCCGATCTCGAACCGGAAATCACGACCAATACCGAGTTCGGCGTTTACTACGACAGCCATGCAGGCTTCGATGCCAATGCCACGCTGTTCCACAACAAATTCGAGGACAAGATCGACGATGGATCGCCGATCCCCAACTGCTTCTCCGCCATCGATCCGAATCAACCGGGCTGCGTCAGTTACGGCTCTGCCTTCACCCAGGCGGATTTCTCGCAAAGCATCAACGTGGGCAAGGCTCAGACCAAGGGCCTCGAGCTGGCCGGGCGCTGGGAGTTCGTGCCCTCGTGGACGCTGGCCATGAACTACACCTACACCGACAGCGAGCAGAAAAGCGGTGACAACAAGGGCGCCCCGCTGACCAACACGCCCGAGCACATGGCCCATGCCCGCCTCAGTTGGTTGGCCAATGAGCGCCTGACGCTGTGGTTCAAGGGTGAATACCGCGGCGAGCGGGCACGCTTCACCGACCGCTACGAAAACCTAACCGCCGCCAACCGTGCGGTACAGGATCAGGTTGGCGACCTGAAGGCCTATCAGGTCTTCCATCTCGGCGGCTCGTACCGTGCCACGGACAACCTCACCCTCAACGCGACGCTGTACAACGCCTTCGACAAGGACTTCGCCAAAGGCAAGCTGTACACCACCAACACTGGCACCACGGCCTGGGCATCCGAGTACATTCAGACGGCTCAGTCCACCACGGGTACCCTGGAAGAAGGCCGGCGCCTTTGGCTTTCGGCCAATATCACCTTCTAACCTAAGGTGCCGTCACGGAGCCATCGCAGGCCCCGTGACGGCCCCTTCGTTCCGGGCATTAGCGCCGACAACTGTCGGCCTAAGCCTTAATAGACATCGCGCCGATAGCGGCCCTGCTCGAGCAACTCGTCGACGGCATCGTCACTCAGTACCTCTCGCAGCACTCGGTCCACGCCACCGGCCATTCCCTGCAAACTGCCGCATACGTAGACGGCGGCACCACCTGCAATCCACGCCCGCAGTTCATCGGCCGCCTCGCGCAGGCGATCCTGCACATAGAGCCGCTGAGCCTGGTCGCGTGAAAAGGCCAGATCCAGTCGCTGCAACTGCCCGCCTTCGAACCAGGCCTGCAACTCGTCACGGCAGTAGAAGTCATGCTCGGCATTGCGCTCGCCGAACAACAGCCAGTTGCGCGCGTGCCCGGCGGCGATGCGCGCCTTGAGCAGGCTGCGCAGGCCAGCGAGCCCGGTGCCATTGCCGATCAGGATCAGCGGGCGATCATCTTCAGGGGCATGGAAACCACTGTTACGGCGTACCCGCGCCAGCAACTGCGCGCCCATCGGCAGGTGCTCGGTCAGCCAGCCGGAACCGGCGCCCAGTTCGCCATTGGCCAGGTACTGCTGACGCACGATCAGCTCCAGCACGCCATCTTCGCGCAGCGAGGCAATCGAGTATTCGCGGCTCGGCAGAGGCACCAGCGCCTCGAGCAGCGCCTGAGCATGCAGGCCGACCAGATGACTGACGCTGTACGGCAACTGGCGAGCGGCCAATGCCTCAGCCAGCGTATGGCCCAGCGGTTCGATGACGACGGACGCCAGCGCCTGCAAACCGTGGGCTTGCAACCAGCACTGCACCTGCGCTTCACCGTTGCGCGGGAGGATTTCCAAGATATCGCCCGCCTGCCACTGGGCACCGGCCGGCGGCTGCAAGCCAACCAGCCAGGTTCCCGCGCCCTGGCTGCCCGGGTTCAGGCAGATACGCTCACGCAGCCCCCAGCCATCGAACGGCACCTGCTGCACGGCCAGAGGCTGCACGCCGGTCAGCTCGGCTAGCTGCCGCTGCCAATGCTGTAGCGCCTGCTGATCGTCACCATCCACCTCGATACGCTCGCCCAGGCGCTGCGCACCGCGGCTGGCCAGCCAGTCGTCGAGGCGCCGGGCGAAGCCGCAGAACTGCGTGTACTGGTGATCCCCCAGGGCCAGCACCGCATAGCGCAGGCCAGGCAGATCCAGCGTTGCCGTCAGCCACTGACGCTCTGCACCGCGGGCGCTGTCCGGCGCCTCGCCGTCGCCAAAGGTGCTGAGCACCAGCAAAGCGCGGGGTGTGGCGCTGAGCCTGGCGGTGTCGATACGCGCCAGCGGCTGCACTTCCACCGCCATGCCGGCGGCCTGCAACTGCCCGGCGGTTTGCCAGGCCAATTGTTCGGCAAAACCGCTCTGGCTGGCGAAGCCCACCAGCCAGGGCTCCCCGCCCTCGCCCCCTACAAGTGCCTGTCGAGCAGCCAGCGCTGCGCGCTTCTTGCGGCGACGGTCCAGGTACAGCAGCAGGCCGGTGACGAAGAACAGCGGCATCAGCATGCTGGCGACCATCATCAGGATGCGCCCGGTCATGCCGAAATATTCGCCGGTATGCAAGGCGTAAACACTGGCCAGCAACCGCGCCTTGAACGACTTGTCAGCGTAACGCTCGACCTGTTTCGCCTCGCCGGTCAGCGGGTCGAGCTGCATCTGGTCGAAGGCGCGGGTGTGCTCGGCGTCGCGCAGCATGAAGAATACCCGCGCCGGCTGGCCGGCCGCATTGGGCAACTGCAGGCTGTAAACGCCAAGCCGGTCCCCGGCCGTACGCTGGATGCCCTGCCAGAGGTTTGCGTAGTTCACCGGCGGCATTGCTTGCCCTTCGGGTGGTGGCCCGCGGCGACCGCGCTCTTCGCCAGCAACCCGGGGTTTGTCGCTGAGCAGGCTTTCCAGACCACTGCGGTACCAGTCGTAGGACCAATACAGCCCGGTCAGCGCCGCACACAGGTACAGTGGCAGGCACCAGGTGCCGACCACCGCGTGCAAGTCCCAATTGAAGGCGCGGCCCTTCTTGGCCCAATCGAACGTCAGCCAGGCGCGCCAACTCCACACCTTGCGCGGCCAGCGCAGGTAAAGCCCGGACAGGCAGAAGAACACCAGGGCGATGGTGCAGGCGCCGGTAATCTGCCGGCCGCTCTGGCCCATGGCGAGAAAGCGATGCAGCTGCAACATCAGGCCGAAGAACTGCAGGCCCCGCGGCTCACCCAGGGATTGGGCGCTGTAAGGGTCGACGAAGCGTATGCCGCCCCGCCGCTCGCCGGGCGGCGGGGTCAGGAACACCCGCGTCGGTTGGCCGCCCTCGGTGTCCACGTAGAGCCCGGATACGCTGAGCCCCTGAGCCTGCAAGCGCTCGACCATTTCGCCCGGTGGCAGCACTTCACCCGCCTGAGCGTTCACCGCCATCTCGGGGTTGATCGCCAGCAGGATCTCTTCCTGAAAGCTGTACAGCGCGCCGGTCACGCCCATCAGGGCCAGCACCAGCCCGGCGGTGATGCCGAAAAACCAGTGCAGTTGGAACAAGACTTTCTTGAACACGATTAACACTCAGCAGATGGACACGACTGAAAGCCGCGCGACTCTAGATGAGAAGCATTCGAAATGCTCGATATTTACTCGCCTTTTACAACCAGCCGACCGCCACACAGGCAAAAGCCCCGTCGACGCCAGGCGTCGACGGGGCTCGGCGGCGCCGGTCAGAAGCTGTAGGTCGCCGACAGCAGCGCCGAACGGCCATCGCCATACTCGATGGCCGACGAGCGTGCCGCGGCACCGGCCTGCTGACGCACGCGCTCGACATAATCCTCATCGAACAGGTTGTTCACGTTGAGCTGCAGGTCGAGGTTCTCGTTGACCTTGTAGCCGACCATGGCGTTGTGCAGCCAGTAGTCGTCCAGCTTGGCGCGAGTGCTGGACGTCACGTTGCGCTCGCTGACATAGCGAGCGCCGTAGCCGATGCTCCAGCCCGCCGGCAGCTCGTAGGTGGTCCACAGGTTGAAGGAGCGCGGCGGCGTGTTGCCCAGCGCCTGGCCTTCACGCGCGGCACCGGCAGGCGTGTCGGCGGCCTCGAGGGTTTCGCCATCAAGGAAGGTGTAGTTGGCGAACACGTCCCATTGCTCGGTCACGTGGCCGGTCAGGCCCAACTCGAAGCCGTCGACACGCTGCTTGCCGGCCAGTTGCGTGGAGCCGTCGGACATGGTTTCACGTGCGTTGCTCTTCTCCACACGGAACACCGCGGCGTCCAGCTCCACGCGGCGCTCGAACAGCTCCCACTTGGTGCCCAGTTCCCAGGTTTCGTTCTTCTCGGGGTCGAGGTTGGCGGTAGCGATGGTCAGGCCACCGCCCGACGAGGCCAGGTTTTCGGCCGACGGGTTGAAGGAGTTGCCCCAGGCGACGTAGAAGCGGCCGTTTTCCACCGGTTTGTAGACCAGACCGAGACGGCTGCTGGCCTTGCGATCATTGAAATCGAAGCGCGTGGTCGGCTGGTGAGTGGCGTCGAAAGCCCGCGCCTGGCCGTCCATCCAGTCCACCCGCACGCCGCCGTTGATGTCCCATTGCTCGTTGAGCGCGATGGTGTCGAACAGGTAGATGGCCTTATCGACCAGCTTGGTCTCGGTATAGCCGCTGTTCGCCTTGTTGGTGGCGCCGGCCCAGTGACCAGGTGGGTTGCCGAGATCGAAAATCGGATAAGGCGCCGCGCTCGTCAGGTTGTAACTGTAGGTGCGCAGGTCGAGGGTCTCGCGGGAGATCTCCGCGCCGACCACCAGGTTGTGGGCCAGCCCGAAGGTGTCGAAGGCGGCCTTGAGGTTGGTCTGGTTGATCCACATCTCGGTCTCGGCGTCACGGCCGTAACCCTGCGGGCCCGCCGGGCGATAGCTGCCGGCCGGCACACCGGTGGTGTTGACGTGGGAGGCGGAAACCGTGGTGTCGCGGTTGACCAGGCTGTAGCGGGTCAGGTTCTGGATGCTCAGGCTGTCGTTGAAATCGTGCTCGAAGTTGGCGGTGAATGCGCTCTGCTCGATCTCTTCCTTGTCGAGGTTCTTCCAGCCGAAGTAGGCCTCGCGATCGACACCGGCCAGGCGCTTGCCATCCAGGGCCGGCACGCCGTAATCGGGCAGGTTGTCGTCTTGCTGATGGTGCAGGCTGAGAGTCAGCCGGGTCGCCTCGCTGAAGCCCAGGCGCAGCGACGGGGCGATCCCCCAGCGCTCGCGATCGATCTCGTCGCGACCGGCGACGTCGTTCTGGTGGCCCATCAGGTTCAGGCGCACGGCGCTGTCGGTGCCCACACCGTCGAGCGGCTGGTTGGTGTCCAGGGTCATGCGGTAGTAGTTGTCGGTACCGACGCTGCCGCCGATGCGGGTGAAGGCGCGCTCCTGCGGCTGCTTGCTGATCACGTTGATGCTGCCGCCAGTGGTGCCGGCGCCACCGAATACCGAGTTCGGCCCTTTGATGACCTCGACCTGATCGATGTTGAACGTGTCGGTACGGCTGGTCTGGGCGCTGTCACGCAGGCCGTCGATCTGCATGTTGGCATTGGCACTGAAGCCGCGGATGTTGATGCTGTCGCCCGAACCACCGCCGCCCTCGCCGGCGTTGAAGGTGATACCCGATACGTTGGACAGCACCTGTCGCAGGCTCAGGGCCTGCTGTTCCTCGATGACTTTCTTCGGCACCACGGTGATGGTCTGCGGGGTATCCAGCAGCGGCGTGTTGATCTTCGCGGAGGCGGATTGCTCGACCTTGGAGCTTTCCGCTTCCTGGGCCTGGATCCGGACATCGCCCAGTTCCAGCGAGCCGGCCTTGGTAACGGTTTCGGCGGCCAGGGCGCTGCAGGCACAGGAGGCCAGGGCGAAGCCGATGGCAGAAGCGAGCAGGCAGGGTTGTGGACGGCGGGTCAGCGTTTTTCTTGTGTGTTGCATGATGTGTCTCCCCAGAAAGCCGGGAAGAATAATTGATAATTATTATCATGCAACAACAATAATCATTCGGATCCGTATGTATAGCGACCGTGTTTCGACCGGCCTGCTCCAGCACCAATCTCTTCGAATGAAATGCCCCGCGATCAGCGGGCCAGCACGCGCTTGTCGATGGCCGCCAGGTCGCGGCATCCGGTCAGGGCCATCGCCACTTCCAGCTCGGCGCGCAGCAGTTGAATGACATGCGCCACCCCCGCCGCGCCAGCTGCCGCCAGCCCATGGATGTAAGGCCTGCCGATCAGCACCGCGTCGGCGCCAAGGGCGAGGGCCTTGAGAACGTCGGTGCCGCGACGAATGCCACCGTCGAACAAAAGCGGCAGGCGACCCTGCAGCGCATCGGCAATCGGCTCCAGGCAGTCGAGGCTGGCCGCCATGCCGTCGAGCGTACGGCCACCGTGGTTGGATACGATCAGCCCGTCCGCGCCCTGCTCCAGCGCCTCGCGGGCGTCCTCCACGTCGGTCACGCCCTTGAGCAACAACGGCAAGCGGGTGATCGAGCGCAGCCAGCGAATGTCCGCCCAGGTTGGCGCCGCGGCGAGCAGGCTACCGCCCAGCAGCAGGGCGCCATTGCTTGCCGCCGGCTGCGCGACGGGCGCGCGCATGCCCTGCAGATTGACCGCCTGCACGTCGGCCGGCAGCACGAAGCCGGCACGTTGCTCGCGGTTGCGCACGCCATTGACCGGCGCATCCACGGTCAGTACCAACGCGCGATAGCCGGCCGCTTCGGCGCGCCGTACCAAGGCTTCGGTGAAGGCACGATCGGGCTGGATGTACAACTGGAACCACAGCGGGTTGCTGGCCGCAGCGGCGATGTCCTCGAGGCTCGTGCTGGCCTGGGTGCTGACGATCATCCCGGCCTGCAGAGCGGCGGCGGCCATCACCGTGGCCAGTTCGCCGTCCGGGTGGGCGAGCTTCTGAAAGGCCACCGGCGCCAGCAGAATCGGAAAATCGTGGGTCACCCCGAACAATTCCCGGCGCGTGTGCCCACCGCTCAGGTCGCGCAATATTCGGCTGCGCAAACGCAGGCGCTGGAACGCCTCCAGGTTGGCCTGCAGAGTCAGCTCATCGGCCACGCCACCGTTGACGTAGGCCCAGGCCGGCTCGCTCATGCGCGCCTGGGCGTAGGGTTGGTAATCACTGACCGAAGCGATGCTCGGGGGAATCTGCTGCAGCTTTTCCATGCTCAGGTGTTCGCCCAGTGCCGCAACAGGTTGTGGTACACGCCGGTCAGGCGAACCACCTCGGGGCTTTCCGGCAACTGCTGGCTGATGCCCTGGATGGCCTGATCCAGCTCGAACAGCATGCTGCGCTGGCCATCCTCGCGCACCAGGCTCTGGATCCAGAAGAACGAGGCAAAGCGTACGCCACGGGTCACCGGCATCACCCGGTGCAGGCTGGTGCCGGGATACAGCACCAGGTGCCCGGCAGGCAGCTTGACGCTGTGACTGCCGTAGGTGTCCTCGATCACCAGCTCGCCGCCGTCGTATTCATCCGGCTCGCTGAAGAACAGGGTGGCCGACAGGTCGCTGCGCACCCGGTGCGGCGTGCCTGGCACGCTGAAGATGGCGTTGTCCACATGGCTGCCATAGGTGCCGCCGCCAGCGTAGCGGTTGAAACGCGGTGGCAACACCTTGAGCGGCAGCGCAGCGGCGACGAAGCGCGGGTTGGCACCCAGGCAATCGACGATGAAGTCGCCGATTTGTATCGCCAGCGGATCATCCTGGGCCAGTTGCTGGTTGTCCTTGGCGCGCTGGGCGACATGCCCGGCCGTGCCGCGACCATCCTGCCAGGCGCCCTGCTCCAGCGCGACACGGCACTGGCGCAGCTGCTCGGGCGCCAGCACATTGGGGATGGTCAACATCATGAACGGACTCTCGCGAACGCCTAGTAGAGAATGATTCTAAGGCGCAACAATCCAGCGAGAGAAGCCAGCACATGAAAAATAAACGCCTGCACCGAATCCAGAGCAGGCGTAGCGGTAGCCAGGAAGGAAAAGCAGCGTCATCAGCGGATCAGCGCAAACGCCACATCTCGAACGGCTTGGCCAACACGAACAGATCGCGGGCGACGCTTTCCGGGTACTGGTCGCCCGGCGGGGCGTCGGGCAGGTACAGCGCCGCGGCGTCGAGGGTCGACAGCGAGAACTCCGGCTCCACACCAGCGGCCTGGAATAGCCCGATGACCGCCTCGACTTCCGCCGCGCAGCTGCAATTGACCCGGCGCCCGGCGTAGAAAGCGTTGAGCTGGTCGCAGACCTTCTCGGCAGCCAGGCCGGTGGCCTCGGCCTCGAGCAGCGACAGGCCGAGGTCTTCCTCGCAGGCCGCATCCAGGGTGATGGGGCTGGCCGTCGGTTTGACGATGGCGGACATGCTCGTGCCTGGCACCGCGGCACCGATTTCGATGGGGAAAGGCCCCTGCACGCTCTGGTAGAAGCGAACCGCCATGGCGCCTTCGAGCATTCCTGGGATCTGTTTCATGACACGACTCTTGTTGTTCCAGTGATGTTGCCAACAAGCGCGGCGCCATCCTGCGCCGCGACGGGAGGGCATTGTCGGCACCTTGTATGTACGAGTCGTGACAATGAGCGCATCTCGCCGACCAGCCGTCGGCAAGATGGCTGGGGTTGGCGGCGCAGCGGGGTTGCCCCACTGCGCGTATGGCGGTCAGACCACGCCTTGGGCCAGCATGGCGTCGGCCACCTTGACGAAACCGGCGATGTTGGCGCCTTTGACGTAGTTGATGCCGCCATTCTCCTCGCCGTGACGCACGCAAGCGTTGTGGATGGACTGCATGATGCCGTGCAGCTTCTCGTCCACCTCGCCCTCGCTCCAGTGCAGGCGCATGGCGTTCTGCGACATTTCCAGCCCGCTGACTGCCACGCCACCGGCGTTGGAGGCCTTGCCCGGGGCGAACAGGGTGCCGTGCTCGATGAACAGGTCCACCGCGTCCAACGTGGTCGGCATGTTGGCGCCCTCGGCCACGCACACGCAGCCATTGCCGAGCAGCGCACGGGCGTCGTCGAGGTTCAGCTCGTTCTGGGTCGCGCAGGGCAGTGCGATGTCGCACGCCAGGCCCCAGGGGCGTTGGCCGGCCTGGAAGCGCAACGCGCCGCCGTCCAGTTCGCTCAGGCGGCCACGCTTCTGGTTCTTCAGCGCCATCACGTCCTGCCAATGCTGCTCGCTGAAGCCCTCTTCTACATACAGCGTGCCTTCGGAATCGGAGAAGGAAACCACCTTGCCGCCCAGGTCCATGACCTTGCGCGCGGCGTACTGCGCCACGTTGCCGGAACCGGAGATGGCCACGCGCTGGCCATCGAAGTTACGACCGCGGGTCTTGAGCATTTCTTCGGCGAAATACACGCAGCCGTAGCCGGTGGCTTCCGGGCGGATTAGGCTGCCGCCGTAGGTCAGGCCCTTGCCGGTGAGCACCGAGGTGAACTCGTTGGCCAGGCGCTTGTACTGGCCGAACAGGTAACCGATCTCGCGGCCACCAACGCCGATGTCACCGGCCGGCACATCCAGGTTGGCGCCGATGTGACGATACAGCTCGGTCATGAACGACTGGCAGAAACGCATCACCTCGGCGTCGCTCTTGCCCTTGGGGTCGAAGTCAGCCCCGCCCTTGCCGCCGCCCATGGGCAGCGAGGTCAGAGAGTTCTTCAGGGTCTGCTCGAAGGCCAGGAACTTGAGCACGCTCAGGTTCACCGAGGGGTGAAAGCGCAGGCCGCCCTTGTACGGGCCTATGGCGCTGTTCATCTGGATGCGGAAACCACGGTTGACCTGCACACGCCCGCCATCATCGACCCACGGCACGCGGAACAGCACGGCACGCTCCGGCTCGACCAGACGCTCGACGATGCCTGCCTCCAGGTAACGCGGGTTGGCTTGCAGGAACGGCCACAGGCTACGCAACACTTCCTCCACCGCCTGGTGGAACTCGGGCTGGTGAGGATCGCGTTGTTTCAGGCGTTCGAGGAAATGATCGACGGACATGCTCATGGCAGACTCCCTGGCGTCTTGCTGCGCCGCGCAATGAAAAGTGGCGGGACTCTAACAAGAACGCCATGCCCTTAAAAAGGGCAAAATGACGCCTTTATGAAACTTTTTGGTGCTTTATTGTAAATAGCTTCGCAAAAGCAGGGCTTTCACAAACCAAAACAACGCACCAAATCAGCCTCATCGCGCACCATAAAATCACTCCTCCCGGATGGACTGCCAGCTCAAGCCGAAGCGCGCCAGGTACTTGCGCAGGCGATCCGCATCGTTGGGCTGCGCCTTGGCCTGGCGGCTGATATCGAACAAACGCCTGCCAGCCTCTGACAGGCTACCTGTCTGCCGACAGATATCGATCACCGCCTGCAATTGCAGACGGTCGAACAGGTCGGTATCACCTGCGGCCTCGCCCAGCAGAGTCGACAGGTCATCCTCCGCGCCCAGAACGCCCCAGGCACGCCGCAGCCGCTCGATCTCTTCCTGTACCTGGGCCTCGTCGATGCGGCCGCTGTCGGCCAGGGTCGCCATGCGCGTGATCGAGGCCGACAGCTCGCGGAAGTTGCCCTGCCAGGCGGCTTCGCCGGAGCTGGCGAAGGCCAGGTAGCGGCGCCGCGCCTCCAGGTTGAAGCGCACCATTCGCCCCTGTTCGCGCGCATGGCGCTCGAGCTCGAAGTCGATGTTCGGCTCGATGTCTTCGCGGCGCCCGGCCAGCCCCGGCAGCTCGAAAGTCCACAGATTGATGCGCGCATAGAGGTCTTCACGAAACAGCCCTTCGGCGACCCGTGCGCGCAAGTCGCGATGGGTGCCGGCGATCAGCAGGAAATCGCTGCTCACCTCCTTGTCCGCGCCCATGGGAAAGAAGCGTTTTTCCTCGACGGCCTTGAGCAGCATGGCCTGCTCGTCCAGGCCCAGTTCGCCGATCTCGTCGAGAAACAACATGCCGCCATCGGCGGCGCGCAGCAGGCCATCGCGGGCGTTCTGGGCACCAGTGAAGGCACCCTTGGTATGACCGAACAACGCCGACATGGCGCCGTCGCCGCGCAGGGTCGCGCAGTTGACCTCGACGAAACGGCCATCGACCAGATGGCGACTACGTTTGAGCTCGTAGACGCGCCGGGCCAGAAACGACTTGCCCGCACCGGTCGGGCCGATCAGCAGCATCGGTGCCGAGGAACGCACGGCAACCCGCTCGATCTGCTCGATGGAGCGGTTGAATGCCGCGTTGCGCGTGGCGATGCCCGACTTGAGAAACGCCAACCCTTCCAGCCGCTCGTGCTGGAAACGCGTGGCGATACGGTCGTACCGCGACAGGTCGAGGTCAATCAGCGCATGGGTACCGGTGACCTGCGCCTGTTCATCACGCTTGCGCGCCGGCGAGGTCTGCACCAACCGCGCCGGCAGGTAGCGCGCCTCGGTGAGCAGGAACCAGCAGATCTGCGCCACGTGGGTCCCGGTGGTGATGTGCACCAGGTAGTCCTCACGCTCGGTATCGAAGGCATAGCCGCTGGTGAAATCATGCAGCGCGCCATACACCTCTTCGAAATCCCAGGGGTTGCGCAGGTGCATCGGTTGCAGGCGCACCTCGGTTTCCGGGGAGATCTGCTCGATGTCGGCGCGAATGCGCTCGGCCAGGCTGATGTCGCGCGCATCGACGCCGTGAATCAGTTCCAGGCGATCGATCAGCAAATCCGCCTGCTGGCACAGGCCGATACTCGGGCGCCACTTGTTCCAGCGATTGGCGCCCTTGCCGACCCGATCCAGGGTGGCGCCGATGAAGCCGATGGCGACAGTTTTCTTTACTCTCATAGTTTATCCATAGAGATAAATCCTGATATCAGAATATCCAAAACATCAGACAAAACTAGTCCTCGATCACTTCATGAGAATCTTTTAACAGATAAAAATACATAAATATCAATAGCTTAAAGAATAAACAGCCACCTCTTAAAAAACTGGCACGTCTATCGCTATATCCATCCTGAGCTAATCGCTGATGCCCCCAAGCTCGCAAAAGCTGAATCAGCAATAACGGAGCGCTCGGCCAGGCCTGGAAAGAACCCGCGCAGCGCAGGAGAGGACGCCGTGAAAAGCAACAAACAACGCCGCCGGGAAATCCGCGAGGCACGCGCAAAACGCAAGCTGTGCCAGGCCGCATCGGCCAACTGGCCTGCATGCCAGATGCCGCCACCCGGCAGCATTGCGGTCTACCGCCCCAGCCTGGCGACTTACAACAGCTATGACGAACCGCTTTTCGTCCAGCGCGGTTGGTACCAGGACCTGCCGTTCACCTGCCGCGATTGCGGCGCTGAACAGATCTGGACGGCAACTCAGCAGCGCTGGTGGTACGAAGTGTGTAAAGGGCAGGTATTTTCCACGGCAGTACGCTGCCGGGCCTGTCGATTGAACAAAAGGATTCGCGATGGCCGGGAACGCCCCGACGCCGACCGGGCCATAACGCAAACAGGAGCATGACGATATGAGCGAGAAAACTTACAACCTGCTGGAAGTCGCGGGCGGCAAGCCGATCAAACTGTGGACGCAAGGCGTTCCGGTCGAGGAAGACGCCAAGCAGCAGTTGATGAACACCGCGAAGATGCCCTTCATCTTCAAGCACCTGGCCGTGATGCCGGACGTGCACCTGGGTAAGGGTTCGACCATCGGCAGCGTGATTCCCACGGTCGGCGCGATCATCCCGGCAGCGGTCGGAGTGGACATCGGTTGCGGGATGATCGCCGCACGTACCTCGCTGATGGCCCACGACCTGCCGGACAACCTGGCCGGCCTGCGCGCCGCCATCGAGAAGGGCGTGCCCCACGGGCGTAGCAATACCCGGGGAGGCCGCGACCGGGGCGCCTGGGAAAACGTGCCGGAGATGGCTGACCATGCCTGGTCGGCGCTGAGCGAGCGCTTCAAGGCGATCACCGACAAGTACCCACGGCTGGAGAAGACCAACAACCGCAAGCACCTGGGAACCCTGGGAACCGGCAACCACTTCGTCGAGGTGTGCCTGGACGAAGCGAATCGGGTCTGGTTCATGCTGCACAGCGGATCGCGCGGCGTGGGTAACGCCATCGGCAACCTGTTCATCGAACTGGCCCAGGCCGATATGCGCCAGCACATCGCCAACCTGCCGGACCGTGACCTGGCCTACTTCGAGGAAGGCAGCCAGCATTTCGCCGACTACGTGGAAGCGGTGGGCTGGGCCCAGGACTTCGCCAAGCAGAACCGCGCGCTGATGATGCACGCGGTGATCACGGCGGCACGCGGGGTGATCGCCAAGCCGTTCGAGGTGGCGCTGGAAGCGGTGAACTGCCACCACAATTACGTGCAGAAGGAGCGTCACTTCGGTGAAGAGGTGCTGGTAACCCGCAAAGGCGCGGTGTCGGCGAAAAAGGGCGAGCTGGGCATCATCCCCGGCTCCATGGGCGCCAAGAGTTTCATCGTGCGCGGCCTGGGTAACGAGGAGGCGTTCTGCTCCTGCAGCCACGGTGCTGGCCGCACCATGAGCCGCACCAAGGCCAAGAAGCTGTTCACCGTGGCAGACCAGATCAAGGCCACGGCCCACGTCGAATGCCGCAAGGACGCCGACGTGATCGACGAAATCCCGATGGCCTACAAGGACATCGACCATGTAATGGACGCCCAGCGCGAGCTGGTGGAAGTGGTGCACACCCTGCGACAGGTGGTGTGCGTTAAAGGATAGCGATTATGAAATACCTGAAAGAATGGCTGCGGCGATTGAAAAACCGCCCGGTCTCCGGCGACTACTGGGAAGACCGTCGCCATCACGAAGCATTGCAAGCCCTCGCTGGCTGTAAGGGCGAAGGCGACTGGCTCACGCTGAGCCGTCATGGCAACGGTTTCGTGCGCGAGGTGGCGGTGCGTGAACTGAGTGAGCTGCCTTCACCAAAAGCCCTGGCCGCTCTGCTCGAACGAGTCAACGATTGGGTGCACCAGGTACGCCAGTTGGCCGATGCAGGCGTACGGCGCTACCTCATAACCGAGCATGCACCGGCTTTACTGTATGCCCTGCAACCGCTGATGGCGCTTGCTGAGCGCCAGCGCGCCGACCACACAGAGACACTGGCGCTAGCCCGCACGGTACTGCAGGGCGCCGAGGTGCGCGATACAGTGCTGGCGGCATTCGTCGTGCATCACGGCAAAAGTGCGCGGTTCCTGTTCGACCTGCTGCTCGAGGCAAGCGACGAGCCCGTTAGCCTGCTAGGCAAGGCACTGGTACATCGCGAGATGACGGTACGCCAGATGGCGGTTTCGGCCTGCCAGAAGCTGCCCGCGGAACAGGCGGTACCGCTGTTGCAGCACGCACTGGCCACGCCCGGTGCCAGCGTGCGGGTCAAGGCCCTTCACGCATTGCTGAGCCTGCTCGACGACCCACGCGAGATGCTGCGCGGCGCCCTGCTGGACGCCTCGCCGGCGGTGCGCAGCCTGGCCCGCTGGGCGGCGCCAAGCTGGCAGCTTGATGCCGGTGAGGTGCTGACTAATCGACTGGACGCAGCCCTGCCAAAGTCCAAGCGCGAATGGCTGGGCGTGCTTGGTCTGGCCAGCGAACTGCAGGTCAGCCTGAATGAGCGCTGGCGCGCTGCTGCGCTACGCTCGCCCATGGCCAGCGTGCGCCTGGCGGCGCTGGCGAGTCTCGGCGACGAGCACCTGAGCGAGCAGTTGGTGATGCTGGACGATCCAGCCGACAAGGTTTTCGCCAAAGCCTGCGAACGTCTGAGCTGCCAGCCCTGGGATGCATTGCAAGCTGAGCTCGACGGCCGCCTGGATCGTGACTGGCAGAGCCTGCCTGACCACCGCCGCGCCGCCCTGATGGCGCTGCGACCACGCTGGCAACAACTGGCCTACCTGCTGCGTCGCCTGGATAGCGATATCCAGCAGCGCGACTACTGGCTGGTGTGGATCGTCAACTGGTGCCAGCAGCAATACCTGATGGTCGACCCGACCACAGCGCCAGCCGAACGGCGCAGGTTGCTTGCCCGGGTTAGAGAATTGCAGGACAGCGGCGCCCTGCCGCCAGGTTGCGTGACGCGCCTGACGTGAAACAACCGCCTGCTCGAGGCATGCGAATAACGGGATGAGGTGAGGCCATGCTGCAACCGATGCAAAGCCAGCGACTCGATGAACTGCGCACCCGCCTGGAAGAGGCGGGCTGCGTGTTCGACTTCGTGGTGACCACGCTCGACCCGACCGCCACACCTGGCGAGGCGGAGCATCGGCAGGCCCTGGAGTTGCTGTTCGAGGCCATCCAGGCACGCGCCCGGGTCTGGCAGCAGAAGCTGATCGCTCAGGATGCCCGTTACGCGAACCACCGCTGGCCCGAACCGACGGCGGATCTAGCTCAGGCCCGCCCACAGCCGCTCACGGTCGATGCCATTCGGGAGCTGGCCAGCGAGGAGGGTTCGCTATGCCGCAACTTCCGCGATCCCCCCTACGGCACTCAGTTGCAGGTGGCGGACTTTCGCGAGTGGCTACAAATGCTGCGGCTGTATCGCGATGAACCGCTGCAGGTGTTCGATTGGGTCGGCGATGCAGACAGAGAGCCGCAGCGCAGCACCTGGAGCGACTATTTCGACGACGGCAAGGAATGGTGGGGCATCTGGTGCCTCACGCTATACAACCCGCGACGTCGGACGTTGTCCGCGCTGGCCGCCAGCGCGACAGACTGAACAAGGATGGAAAAACATGGACATGCAACAACGCCACCCCCTCAGCGACGCCATGCGCGCGCGGGTGCTGGCTGAACTCGAACGGGTCGAGCGCGAACGCAACGTCAAGGTGCTGTATGCCTGCGAATCCGGCAGCCGCGCCTGGGGTTTCGCCTCGACGGACAGCGACTACGACGTGCGCTTCGTCTACGTGGAAAAACCGGACTGGTTCGTTCAGGTGGATGCTGGTCGCGACGTGATCGAGCGCCCACTGGACGACGAGCTGGACGTCAGCGGCTGGGAGCTGCGCAAGACCCTCGGCCTGCTGCGCAAATCCAACCCGACGCTGCTCGAATGGCTCGACTCGCCCCTGGTGTACCGTCAGGAAGATCAAGCCACGGCGCGCCTACGCGAGCTGGCCGAGCATTTCTACAGCCCGCCGGCGGCGCGCAATCACTACGTGTCGATGGCCAGAAAGAATTTCCGCGGCTACCTGCAGGACGAGACGGTGCGCCTCAAGAAATACTTCTACGTACTGCGCCCGCTGCTCGCCGTGCTGTGGATCGACCAGGGCCGTGGCCGGCCGCCGATGACCTTCGCCGATCTGCTGCAGACGGTGGACGACTCGGCGCTGCTGGCCGAAGTGGACGAGCTGCTGACCCTCAAACGTAGCGCCGACGAGTCCGCCTACGGCCCGCGCCGCCCTGCACTGCACGCTTTCATCGAGGCGCAGCTGGAGCGGCCGGTGCCGGCGTTGCCGCGTACCCAGGCGGACAGCGGG
This sequence comes from Pseudomonas sp. PA27(2017), assembly GCF_001945445.1. Taxonomy (GTDB): domain Bacteria; phylum Pseudomonadota; class Gammaproteobacteria; order Pseudomonadales; family Pseudomonadaceae; genus Aquipseudomonas. Next base: position 29,526 of record NZ_MSXW01000005.1, on the reverse strand, counting down.
CTGCTCGACGTCTACCTGCGAGAAATGGTGGGTCGCTACGCCTGAGCCGCATTTGTAGCCCAGATGAGCGAGGCGATACTCCGGGTATCGCCTGTTCGATCCAGTCCACCGCTGAGCGGGACGCGGCGCGACCCGGTAGGAATTCCCACGCGGAGCGTGGGAACGATCAAGATCAAAGGATTCACCGTGAACAAGGATATTCTCGAACTCGACGGCGTCATCGGCGGCGGGCAAGTGCTGCGGACGGCACTGAGCCTGTCGATGATCACCGGCACACCGTTTCGCATCATCAACATTCGCGCCAGGCGTAGTCGCCCGGGCCTGCTGCGTCAGCACCTGACCGCCGTGCTGGCCGCTGCCGAAATCAGCGGTGCCGAGGTTGAGGGCGCCGAGCTGCATGCCACCAGCCTGGTGTTTCGCCCCGGCCCGATCCGCGGCGGAGACTACCGTTTCGCCATCGGCTCGGCGGGTAGCTGCACCCTGGTGCTGCAAACCGTTCTGCCGGCCTTGCTGCAGGCCGCCGAGCCAAGCCGCGTGCAGATCAGCGGCGGCACCCACAACCCGGCCGCGCCGCCGTTCGACTTCCTCGACCGGGCCTGGCTGCCGCTGCTACGGCGTATGGGTGGCCGGGTCGAGTTGCAGCTGCATCGCCATGGCTTCGTGCCGGCCGGTGGCGGCGCGCTGGAAGCGTTCATCCAGCCGTCGCCGCTGATGCCCCTGCACCTGACCGAGCGGGGCGAGGTGCTCGAACAACGTGCCGACGTGCTGCTGGCCGGCATTCCCGGCCACGTGGGCGAGCGCGAGCTGGCCCGCGTCGGCAAGCGCCTGCAATGGCCGGACGCCGACCTGCACTGCACCTGGCTGGACCAGGAGCACGGCCCAGGCAACATCCTGACCCTCACGGTGGCCTGCGAGCAGCTCACCGAGCAGTTCTGCGCCTTCGGCCAGAACGGCGTTCGCGCCGAGGCGGTGGCCGACCGCGCCGTCGAACCGCTGCGACAGTGGCTGACCAGCGGCGCAGCGGTGGCCGAGCACCTGGCCGACCAGTTGCTGCTACCGATGGCGCTGGCCGGCAGCGGCAGCTTCACCACAACGCATCTGAGCGAGCATCTGCAGAGCAATATCCAGGTGATCGAAGCCTTCTGCCCGGTGGCGGTTCATTGCACGCCGACGGGCAAGGTATTGCGGGTTGAAGTTGTAAGCCGGGCTTGAGACCTGATCGCGATCGTTGTGCACTGGCGAACACGTATCTCACGGATCGGCGGCAAGAGCGGCCACTCAAACCAACCTGTGGGAGCCCCGACCTCGGGGCGAAACGATTGCAGCCTGACTGCCTATCGGCGGTGCCTGACTCATTCGCCGCGAGGTCGCGGCTCCCACAAAAACGGGCCAAGTTCTCAGAGCCTGTTCAAAGTCTTATCTGCGCATGAAGCGGCAACTACAAGGCAGAAGCAGACACTCAAACCAATCTGTGGGAGCCCCGACCTCGGGGCGAAACGATTGCAGCCTGACTGCCTATTTCGGCGGTGCCTGAGCGATTCGCCGCGAGGTCGCGGCCACAATGGATCGGATAACGGCCGCTCCCGCCGCTTTGCAGTCATCGAAACGAAAGGAATTCGAAAACGCCCAAAAAACGCAGCCATAAAAAAACGGAGCCCTGAGGCTCCGTTTTCTACAACAGCGCTTACTGCGCCAGCTTCTTGTGCCGTACCCGGTGCGGCTGGGCAGCGGCGTCACCGAGGCGTTTCTTGCGGTCGGCTTCGTACTCGGTGTAGTTGCCTTCGAAGAACAGCACGCCGTCGTCCTCGTAGGAGAGGATGTGGGTCGCCACGCGGTCCAGGAACCAGCGATCGTGAGAGATCACGATAGCGGCGCCGGGGAAGTCCAGCAGCGCGTCTTCCAGCGAGCGCAGGGTTTCCACGTCGAGGTCGTTGGACGGTTCGTCGAGCAGCAGGACGTTGGCGCCCTCCTTCAGGGTCAGGGCCAGGTGCAGGCGGCCACGTTCACCACCGGAAAGGTCCTTGACGAACTTCTGCTGGTCGGCGCCCTTGAAGTTGAAGCGGCCCACGTAACCGCGGGACGGGACTTCGTAGTTGCCGATCTTGATCATGTCCAGGCCGTCGGACACCGCTTCCCAGACGGTCTTGCTGCCGTCCAGGTCTTCGCGGCTCTGGTCGACGCAGGCCAGCTGTACGGTTTCACCGATCTCGATGCTGCCCGAATCCGGCTGTTCCTTGCCCATCAGCATGCGGAACAGGGTCGACTTACCCGCACCGTTACCACCGATCACGCCGACGATGGCACCCTTGGGTACGCTGAACGACAGGTCTTCGACCAGTACGCGGTCACCGTAGCCCTTGGTGACGTTCTTGAACTCGATGACCTTGTCACCCAGACGCGCGCCGGCCGGGATGTAAATCTCGTTGGTCTCGGCGCGTTTCTGGAATTCCTGGGACTGCATTTCCTCGAAGCGTTGCAGACGAGCCTTGGATTTCGACTGGCGGGCCTTGGCGCCTTTGCGCACCCACTCCAGCTCTTCCTTCATGGCCTTCTCGTGGGCCGACTGCTGCTTGGATTCCTGGGCGAGACGGTCGGACTTCGCTTCCAGCCAGCCGGAATAGTTGCCTTCGTACGGAATGCCCGCGCCGCGGTCGAGTTCCAGGATCCAGCCGGCGACGTTGTCGAGGAAGTAACGGTCGTGGGTGATCGCCACCACGGTGCCCGGGAAGTCGTGCAGGAAGCGCTCCAGCCAGGCCACCGAGTCGGCGTCCAGATGGTTGGTCGGCTCGTCGAGCAGCAGCATGTCGGGGGCCGACAGCAGCAGGCGGCACAGCGCCACGCGGCGCTTCTCGCCACCGGAAAGGTGCTCGATCTTCGCATCCCAGGCTGGCAGGCGCAGGGCATCGGCGGCGACTTCCAGCTGACGCTCCAGGTTGTGGCCGTCGCTGGCCTGCAGAATGGCTTCCAGCTTGGCCTGCTCAGCGGCCAGCTTGTCGAAGTCGGCATCCGGCTCGGCGTAGGCGGCGTAGACTTCGTCGAGGCGCGCCTGGGCGTCCTTCACGACGCTGACGGCCTCCTCGACCACTTCGCGCACGGTCTTGGTCGGGTCCAGCTTCGGCTCCTGGGGCAGGTAGCCGACGTTGATGTCCGGCATCGGCCGGGCTTCACCGTCGAACTCCTTGTCCACGCCCGCCATGATACGCAGCAGGGTCGATTTACCGGCGCCGTTGAGGCCCAGCACACCGATCTTGGCGCCGGGGAAGAACGACAGGGAGATGTTCTTGAGGATCTCGCGCTTCGGCGGCACGACCTTGCTCAGCCGATGCATGGTGTAGACGTATTGAGCCAAAATTCAGACCTCACTAATAAATGGCGACGATGGCGCGCACCCTATGCCAAGACGCCGCCTCACGCAAACGGATAAATGCCGCGCCAGTTGGCGCGCCAGGCCGTACCGCACGCCCGGACATAATAGAGATGACCTGCCCGGATGACGGTACAGCGGTGACCGGGCATTTTCGGCGATCTGCCCGCGACTAGGAAGAGCCGGCGACGCATGACATTCGTCGCCTGGGCTGGCACTTCGCCACATTTGTGGCATGCTAGCCGCCCTGGGAAGCGGACGCCCTGAACACTCTTTCATCGCAGCGCCACCTGCCTACTCGACCCCGCCGTTGCAGGACGTCATCACGTGTCAGCCGCCGAAACCATTCGCCCTCAGCGCGATACCACGATCATTCCCATGCGTCGTTCCCTCAAGGGCGCGCTGGTCGTGCTGGTACTCGGGTTGCTGGTGCTGCTGTTCTGGCAACTGCAATTCGAGTTCCGCCAGCTGAAGGACGACCAGCGCGCTCTCAACCTGGCGGTCAGCGAACAACTGGCCAAGCAACTGAGCCTGAGCATGGCCTCGATGGCCAACGCCGGCTCAGCGGTGCTGCACGCCACCCGCGAGCCGCTGGATTCCGTCGACCAGCAGCAACGCTACCTGGACAACCTGCGCGTGGTTTTCCCGACCCTGCGGGACCTCGCCCATCTGGATGCCAGCGGGCAGCCGCGGCCGGGCAGCAGCCTGGCACAGGCCGAACAGGCGCTGCTCGCCGAGTTGATCGGCCGCAGCAGCAAGCACAGCTATTACTACGTATTCGACCCGATCGATGGCGGCCATCTCGACCTGCTGCTGCGCGTCGACGACGGCTACTGGGCGCTGCAACTCGATGCCAGCGCCCTTGGCGGCTGGCTGCTCAAGGCGCCCCAGCAAGACGTTTCCTGGCAACTCGAGGACGCCACCAACCAGCGGGTGATCGCCGACTCGCGCGGCGTCAGCGCCGAGGAGCGCAATTACCCGTCGGTCACCGCGGCCAACCAGGCGCAGACCATCGTGCTGCAGGACCTGCCGGGCTCCGACTGGCAACTGCGCGCGATGCTCGATGAAAGCAAGGTGCAGGCCCAGGTGCTGCCGGAGATGCTCGGCAAGATCCTGCTGTTCACCCTGTGCAGCCTGCTCACCCTGTTCGCCCTTTACCGCCTGGTGCGTGAACAGGGTCAGTTGCACGCCCTCAACGCCGCCTCGCGGCGTTCGCTGCATCAGGCCGCCAGCGCCTTGAGCGCCATCGAGGAGCGGGTGCTGGTCACCGACGCGACCGGCCGCCTGACCTACCTCAACCCCCAGGCCGAAGCGATGTTCGGCCTGACCACCCAGCACGCCCGCCAGTGGCACCTGCTCGAACTGCTGCCAGGCCTCGACCCGCTGCTGCTGCACGCCACGGCCTTTCACAGCGACCAGGGCCCGGACGTGGTGGAAATCCGCCAGAATGGCCAGACCCGCCTGTTCACCATCACCCGCAGCGACCTGCGCGACGCCTCCCGCCAGCTGGGTTTCGTCTGGGTGCTGCGCGACGTCACCGAGCAGCAGCAGGCCACCCGCGTGCTGCAGGAAACCCGTCGCCGCTACCAGGACATCTTCGACGGCACCGGCACGGCACTGTGCGTGCTCGACCTGGCCAGCCTCTATCACTTCCTGCGCGAGCAGGGCCTGAACAGCGGCGCCGAACTGAAACCCTGGCTGGACGCCAACCCGCAGCGCCATGGTGAGCTGCTGCAGCACATGCGCTTCACCGAAACCAACCAGATCGCCCTGCGCTTGCTCGGCGTGAGCACCACCGAACAGGCCTGGGAGCAGCTGATCGACCGCGGCGCGGTGCGCGCCGACGGCTTCCGCGCCCAGCTCAGCGCGGCCCTGCTCGATGGCGGCGGCCACCTGGAACTGGAAAGCCACATCGAAGGCGCCAACGGCATCACCCGCCACCTGTGGCTGGTGATGCGCCTGCCGGAAAGCCCCGAGGACCTGCACGCGGTCGCCCTGAGCATCAGCGATATCACCAGCCGCAAGCGCATGGAGCTGTCGCTGGTCGAACGCGAGCGTTTCTGGTCCGAGGTGGTGCGTGCGGTGCCGGACACCCTGTACGTCACCGACCTGCCCACCCGCACGCTGCTGTTCAGCAACCACGACTTCGCCAGCCGCCTGGGCTATGACGACAATTCCGTACGCGGCAAGGGCGACGACTGGTGGAAGCTGATCGTCCACCCCGACGACCACGACCTGCACCAGCGCGTGCGCAACCAGCAGCGCGTGCTGGGCAACGGCGTGCTGCTCGAGTCGCAGCTACGCGTGCGTCATCGTGACGGCTCCTGGCGCTGGTTCAGCATCACCGAGCAGGCCCTGGCGCGCGACGCCAATGGCTGGGTGAGCCGCCTGATCAGCGTGGCCAGGGATATCACCGAGCAGATCGCCCGCAACGAATCGCTGCGCGAGAACGAGCACCGCTACCGCATGCTCGCCGAAAGCATCAGCGATGTGATCTTCTCCACCGACAGCCAGTTGAACCTCAACTACGTCAGCCCCTCGGTGCAGACCGTGCTGGGCTATCCGCCGGCCTGGGTGCAGGCCCATGGCTTCGGCAGCCTGGCCACCAACCCACAGCAACTCGCCGCGGTGTACACCCTGCTCGAACGCATCCGTGGCGCCCTCGGCGTGCACCAACAAATGCACGAGCTGCGCCAGACCCTCACCCCGCAGCTGTTCATCCTCGACTTCCTGCGTGCCGACGGCCGCAAGATTCCCGTAGAACTGCGCCTGGTGCCGATGTGGGACGACAACGGCAAGTTCGAAGGCCTGCTCGGCGTGGGCCGCGACGTGGCCCAGCAGCGCCGTGCCGAGAAGGACCTGCGCATGGCCGCCACGGTGTTCGAGCACTCCACGGCGGCGATCCTGGTAACCGACCCGGCGGGCTACATAGTGCAGGTCAACAATGCCTTCAGCCGGGTCAGCGGCTACAGCGCCGAGCAGGTGCTCGACCAATTGCCAGGCATGCTCACCGCCGACAGCCAGCAGAGCACGCACCTGCATTACGTGCTCAACCAGTTGCACCAGCGCGGCACCTGGGAAGGCGAAATCTGGCTCAAGCGCCGCGACGGCGAAAACTTCCCGGCGTGGGTCGGCATTACCGCCGTGCACGACGAGGAAGGCGACCTGGTCAGCTACGTGTGCTTTTTCAGCGACATCAGCGAGCGCAAGGCCAGCGAGCAGCGCATCCATCGCCTGGCCTACTACGACGCCCTGACCCAGTTGCCTAACCGCACATTGTTCCAGGACCGCCTGCACACCGCCCTGCAGCACGCCGAGCGGCACCGCGAGTGGGTGGTGCTGATGTTCCTCGACCTCGACCGCTTCAAGCCGATCAACGATTCCCTCGGCCACGCCGCTGGCGACCGCATGCTCAAGGACGTGGCCGTGCGCCTGGCCGCCTGCGTGGGCGAAGACGACACCGTGGCGCGCATGGGCGGCGACGAGTTCACCCTGCTGCTGCACTCCAGCGCCAGCCGCGATGCGGCCCTGCACCGCGCCATCCACGTCGCCGAGCAGATTCTCGCCAGCCTGGCCCAGGCCTTCGTGCTCGAAGGCCGCGAGTTCTTCGTCACCGCCAGCATCGGCATCGCCCTCGGCCCGCAGGACGGCAACGAGCCGAGCCAGCTGATGAAGAACGCCGACACCGCCATGTACCACGCCAAGGAGCGCGGCAAGAACAACTTCCAGTTCTACCAGGCGGATATGAACGCCAGCGCCCTGGAGCGCCTGGAGCTCGAAGGCGACCTGCGCCACGCGCTGGAACAGGGCCAATTCCTGCTCCACTACCAGCCGCAGTTCTCCGGCAACGGCAAGCGCCTGACCGGCGTCGAGGCGCTGCTGCGCTGGCAACATCCCAAGCGCGGCCTGGTGGCGCCCGATGCGTTCATCCCGGTGCTCGAAGAACTCGGCCTGGTGGTGCAGGTCGGCGACTGGGTGCTGGCCGAGGCCTGCCGCCAGTTGAACATCTGGCACCACAACAAGATCCGCGTGCCCAAGGTGTCGGTGAACCTCTCGGCCCGTCAGTTCAGCGACGGCGACCTGCGCCAGCGCATCGAACGCATCCTGATCGACAGCCGCATCCCGGCTGCGTGCCTGGAGCTGGAGCTGACCGAAAGCATCCTCATGCAGGACGTCGGCGCCGCGCTACAGACCCTCACGGACCTCAAGAACCTGGGCCTGTGCATCGCCATCGACGACTTCGGCACCGGCTACTCGTCGCTCAACTACCTCAAGCAGTTCCCCATCGACGTGCTGAAGATCGACCGCAGCTTCGTCGACGGCCTGCCCCAGGGCGAGCAGGACGGGCAGATCGCCCGCGCCATCATCGCCATGGCCCACAGCCTGAACATGTCGGTGATCGCCGAGGGCGTTGAAACCCAGGAACAGCTCGACTTCCTGCGCACCCACGACTGCGACGAGGTGCAGGGCTACCTGCTGGGCCGGCCGATGCCCGCCCATCGCTTCGAGGCGCAGTTCTGCGGGCGCAGCCTGTTCATGCTCGAGTAAGCGCGGCGCGTCTTGAGCGCCACTTGTCCCGGTCATGATCACGCTTCATATGCCTGGCCAGCTCGGATGCGGTAGAATCCGCACCCTATTTCTTCCGCCCAGCTGACTTTCAGGGGATTGCCATGTTCAGCCGTGATTTGACCATTGCCAAGTACGACGCCGAGCTCTTCGAAGCCATGCAGCAAGAAGCTCTGCGCCAGGAAGAGCACATCGAGCTGATCGCCTCGGAAAACTACACCAGCCCAGCGGTGATGGAAGCTCAAGGCAGCGTGCTGACCAACAAATACGCCGAAGGCTACCCGGGCAAGCGCTACTACGGTGGCTGCGAGTACGTCGACGTGGTCGAGCAACTGGCCATCGACCGCGCCAAGGAACTGTTCGGCGCCGATTACGCCAACGTTCAGCCACACGCCGGTTCGCAAGCCAACGCCGCCGTCTACCTGGCCCTGCTGAGCGCCGGTGACACCATCCTGGGCATGAGCCTGGCCCACGGCGGCCACCTGACCCACGGCGCCAGCGTTTCCTCCTCCGGCAAGCTGTACAACGCCATCCAGTACGGCATCGACGCCAACGGCCTGATCGACTACGACGAAGTCGAGCGCCTGGCCGTCGAGCACAAGCCGAAGATGATCGTCGCCGGTTTCTCCGCCTATTCCCAGGTGCTGGACTTCCCGCGCTTCCGCGCCATCGCCGACAAGGTTGGTGCTTACCTGTTCGTCGACATGGCCCACGTGGCCGGCCTGGTTGCCGCTGGCGTGTACCCCAACCCGGTGCCGTTCGCCGACGTGGTCACCACCACCACCCACAAGACCCTGCGCGGCCCGCGTGGCGGCCTGATCCTCGCCCGCGCCAACGCCGACATCGAGAAGAAGCTGAACTCCGCCGTTTTCCCGGGTGCCCAGGGCGGCCCGCTGGAGCACGTCATCGCCGCCAAGGCAATCTGCTTCAAGGAAGCCCTGCAGCCCGAGTTCAAGGCTTACCAGCAGCAAGTGGTGAAGAACGCCCAGGCCATGGCCGAAGTGTTCATCGAGCGCGGCTTCGATGTGGTTTCCGGCGGTACCCAGAACCACCTGTTCCTGCTCTCGCTGATCAAGCAGGAAATCTCCGGTAAGGACGCCGACGCTGCTCTGGGCAAGGCCTACATCACCGTCAACAAGAACTCGGTCCCGAACGACCCGCGCTCGCCGTTCGTCACCTCGGGCCTGCGTTTCGGCACCCCGGCCGTCACCACCCGCGGTTTCAAGGAAACCGAGTGCCGCGAACTGGCCGGCTGGATCTGCGACATCCTCGCCGACCTGAACAACGAAGCGGTGATCGACGCCGTTCGCGAGAAGGTCAAGGCCATCTGCGCCAAGCTGCCGGTCTACGGCAAGTAAGCGTCAGCGCAGCAATGAGGAGCCCGGCTGATGCCGGGCTTTTTTATGCCTGCGGGAAAATGTGCTTGCGCCGCTCCCACAAAAGCAAATACGACACCCACTATCGCGTAGGAGCCCCGACCCGGGGCGAATGTCGGCCGCAACGAAAAAACCGCGCAATGGCGCGGCTTCTTCGGCGGGTCTTTCCAACGGGGTTGCGCGGCTAGGCCGCTTCCATCAACGCGATGCCGCGGCCGGTGCAACTGCCGCGGTGCAAGGCGAACCTGCGCCCAGGCCGGCGGTCATGCTTTCGACGTTGTTGAGCACGTCGTTGCCCTGATTGACGCGCTGAGCCTTCTCGGCGGCATCCATACGCTGGGCATAGGTCGTGGAGTTGCCCTGCATGCTCTGCTGGGTTTCCAGCACGGAGTTGGCGATGCTCAGCAGGCTGCGGCCCGTGGAGATCAGGCTGTCGGAGGTGCTCGGCGTGCACGGTGCGGCGCCATTGGCCACCTGGGAGCTGTGCAGCCCCTGGCTTTGCGTGTTCTGCGGCAGGCACCCGGCGAGTGTGGCCAGTACCGGGACAAAAAGCAGAGCCCCAAGCGTTCCTTTGATACTCATGTCTGTTCCCTCGATCACTGGGCTCCGGCCTGGTGCCGAAGCGATGGCGGGGATTCTAGGAAGCGTGCCTGCGCGGCGGAATAGTACGGGTGTGCTAGAGGCACTTTGTACCCCACGCGCGCCTTGCACCACCGAGCGGCGGCGGCCTATGGTGGGCGGATATCCGCGTTAGCGCACAGGGAAACCGTCATGCTGGCCACCGCATCTCCACAATACGATGTCGAACGCGCCCAGGCGGTGGTGCGCCTGATCATCGCGCCGATCGCCATCGGCTACACCCTGCTGATGCACCTGCGCTCGGCCATAGACCCCGCGCTGGCCGGTTGGATCCTGCTGCTCGAGTTCCTCTTCCTGGCCGCGTCCCTGGCCCTGTGGATCGACATCCGCCGGCGCCCCGGAAACCACCCGGTGCGCCGTGTGCTGACCATGCTCAGCGACTACACCTGCATCACCCTGACGATCGCTATCGGCGGCGAACCGATGCTGCCGGTGTACGCCATCCTGATCTGGGTCACCGTGGGCTACGGCCTGCGCTACGGCTCCAGCTACCTGCTGCTGGCAACCGTGCTGGCCACCCTGTCGCTGCTGATCATTGCCAGCATCTCGGCCTACTGGCAGTCGCAGCCTTACCTGATCGTCACCTTGCTGCTCACCACCCTGATGGTGCCGGCCTACATGCACGCTCTGCTCAAGCGCTCGCGCCTGGCGGCCGAGGCCGAGCAGGCCGCCAACCGCGCCAAGTCGCAATTCCTCGCCCAGGCCAGCCACGACCTGCGCCAGCCCATCCACTCCATCAGCCTGTTCACCGCCTGCCTGCGCGACAGCCGCCTGGACGGCGAGCAGCACCGTCTGGTGGAGAACATCGACAAGTCCCTGAACAGCGTTGCCCGGCTGTTCCGTACGATTCTGGACATGTACTCGCTGGACAGCGGCAAGGTCGTCGCGCACATGGAGCCCCTGCCCCTACAAGGCCTGCTGCGCCAGCTGATCCAGCAGAACCTTGAGGCGGCGCGCTGGGCCGGTGTGGAGATCCGCCTGCACTGCCCGGACGTGCATGTGCAGGCCGATCAGGGCCTGCTGACCACCATGCTGCAGAACCTGCTCTCCAACGCCCTCAAGTACGCCCCCGGCCAGCCCATGCTGATCGGCTGCCGTCAACGCGGTGCGCATCTCTCCATCGAGCTTTACGACAGGGGCCGCGGCATCGCCGAGGCCCACCTGGAAAACATCTTCGAGGAGTTCTACCGCGTGCGGCAGGCCCGCGACAGCGACGTGGAAGGCATGGGCCTGGGGCTGACCATCGTGCGCCGGCTGGGCAAGCTGATGAACCTGCAGGTGCGCATCCGCTCGGTGGAAGGCAAAGGCACCCTGGCGGCCATCGACGGCCTGCAACTGGTCAGTGCGCCCGCCCGGCAGGCGGCACCATCGGCCAGGCCACAGGCGCCAAGCATGCTCAACGGCCTGCGCGTATGCCTGATCGAGGATGACCACAACGTGCTGCTGGCCACCGCCACCCTGCTGAAGAAATGGGGCTGCGTGGTCGACACCTACACCTCACTGCCCGACGTGGCGGCAGATATCGACCTGGTGGTGACCGACTTCGACCTCGGCCTGGAAGCCTCCGGCGCCGACTGCATCGCCCACGTGCGGGCCCTCGCCGCCCGCCAGGTACCGGCCATCATCATGACCGGCCACGACGTGCGCCGCGTGCAGGAAGCAGTGGGCGACGACGCGATCCCGATTCTCTCCAAACCCGTGCAACCGGCCGAACTGCGCTCGTTGCTGGTGGCGCTGAAGCTCAAGGCCCAGGTGGCCTAAGCGGCCTAGGCTCCGTACGGAAAGTTGCCGAGCGAAGGTCAGGCAAGGCGAAATGGCTCGAAGAAGCGCAGTTTACGTGTTGTAAATGAGCATTCTGAGAGACATTTCAACGCAGCATCACCGAGCGCAGGCACTTTCCGTAGAGAGCCTAGCGCAGCCCGGCCTTGGCGCCCATCGCCGCTGCAGCCGCGCGGCTGCTCACATCCAGCGTACGCATCAGCGCTGACACATGGATGCGCACGGTAAAGGGCGAGATATCTAGCTCACGGGCAATCTCCTTGTTGGCCAGGCCGCGCACCAGCAGGCGTAGCACCTCCTGCTGCCGCGGCGTGAGCTGCTCCAGCAGGTGCCGCGCCTCGGCGAAGGCCGGCACCCCGGCCGGCCCCAGGGTCAGCACGAAATCGCCGTCGCGCACCGCCTGCAGCGCCTCGGCGATCTCGTCGGGCGGCGTCGCCTTGCCGATAAAGCCATCGGCACCGGCCGCCATTACCTCGTCGATCAACTCACGGTTGTCGACCATCGACACGATCACGATGGAGCTGCGCGTGAAGCGCTGCCGCAACGCGCCAATGGCCTCCGGCGATTGCCCGGGGAACAGCAGGTCGAGCATGAACAGGCTGGGCGGCACACCGGCAACGGCCAGGGCCAGCACCTCGTCCATGTCGCCGGCTTCGAGAATGCAGGCGCGGGGGAACACCCGCTGCGCGATGCGGCTCAGCCCCTCGCGGAACACCGGATGATCATCGGCGACGATGATGCGTTCTTGCGCGGATCGTTCGAGGTTGGGAGGCGTGTGGGTCATGGGCTCAGACTAAGGTCATCCACCCGCGCGTGCCAGCACTGGTTCACAGACTGAAGCGATGATGCGACGGAATGTTCGCCGCGAGCGCAGCGCCGACGGCACTGACGAATGCCCTCGGCGCCCGCTGCCAAGCCACGCTAATCCCACGCGTGGCTGGCAAGATTGCCGCGTTACCAGCCCATGTTGAAATGAATGCCCGGTCTGAAGCTGAAGCTCGGGTCGGCGACGATCAGTTCGTCCTTACCCTTCTCCCTGGCCACGCGCACGTTGAAGGATTGCGGTTCGACAATTTTCTCAAGCGAAGCACGGCTCGCCGCCTTGATGATCTCCGGGTTTTTGACCCACTCATCGACGCTGGCCGGGGCCACGGTGAAACTCACGGTCCAGGCACCGGAGAGCGCCGGCGGCAGGTCGCCCTCGGCCTCTTCGCCGATGACCTTGATGTCGCTGATCTGGTAGCTGTCCGTGTAGCAGAAGCCGGAGCGCTCGGCGTCGTACTCGGCTTGGCCCTTCTCGGTGAGCTGGTAGCCATCGGCGCCCTGCGCGATGAAACCGATGGTTTCGAACGGCCGGGTGATCGCCCCGTTTTTGCTGGCCATGTCGGGCGCAATCGGGAAGCTCTTGAACAGCGTCGAGGTGGCGCAGCCTTTGCGGGAAATGCTGTCGGCCAGCGTTTTGGAAATTTCCGACTCCGATGGCGCGCTTTGCCCACAAGCGGAGATAAGGGCGGACAGGGTGACGAGGGTTAGCAAGCGTTGCAAAGTTGGCATCCTTTTCGAGGGTAAGTGCAGTCGGCGCGGCGCCTGAAGGTAATCAGGCCCGCCGTGCCGATGCTTACAGACACCAACGCCGCGCAATCGTTGCCGAGATTTCCGACCGCCGCGCCCCTCACTCGCGCCGCAGAAAATGCACGCTGAACAGCTGCGCGGGGTCGCGCCACATGGCCACCGAGGCGAAGCCGCACTCACTTGCCAACGCCCGGAAGGTGCCAGGCGTGTATTTATAGGAGTTCTCGGTGTGCAGAGTTTCGCCGGCAGCGAAATCGAACACCCGGTCTTCAATGCGCACCTGCTGCTTCTGGCGGCTGACCAGGTGCATCTCGATGCGCGAGGCCTGCTCGTTGTAGAAGGCCCGATGCTCGAAGCGCTGCGGGTCGATGTCGCTGTCCAGTTCGGTGCGGATGCGCTCGAGCAGGTTGAGGTTGAACAGCGCGGTGACCCCGGCCGCATCGTTGTAGGCACGCTCCAGCACCTGGCGGTCCTTGACCAGATCCACGCCGATCAGCAAGCCACTGCCGGCCGGCAGCGCCTGGTGCAGATTACGCAAAAAGGCGCGCGCCTCGATGGGGTCGAAATTGCCGATGCTCGAGCCCGGAAAGAACGCCAACGGCCGCTGCCCCAATGCCTCGGCAGGCAGTTTCAGTGGCTGGCTGAAATCAGCGCACAGCGCGTGCACGTCCAGCCAGCGGTAGTCGGCGGCCAAGCGCCGCGTGCAGATATCGAGAAACTCGCGGGAGATATCGATGCCCAGGTAACGCGCCGGGCGCAGGGCTTCTAGCAGCAGGCGAATCTTGCGGCTGGCGCCACTGCCCAGCTCCACCAGGCTGGCGTTGCGCCCGGCCAGCTCGGCGATGGCGTCCGCGGCCAGGCGCAGGATGGTTTCCTCCGTGCGCGTCGGGTAGTACTCCGGCTGCTGGCAGATCAGCTCGAACAGTTGCGAGCCGCGGTGATCGTAGAAGAACTTCGGCGACATCGCCTTCGGGCTGGCCGCGAAGCCGCGCAAGGCTTCGTCACGCAGCGCCTGCTGTTCGAGGTTCTGGGGTTGTTCGTGGGTACGGATTGCCAGTGCCATGCTCAGAGCTCCTTGGCCAGGCGCAGGCCGGAAAACTGCCAGCGCATGGTGGGGTAGAAGAAGTTGCGATAGGTGGGGCGAACATGGTCTTCCGGCGTGGCGCAGCTGCCGCCGCGCAATACCATCTGCCCAGACATGAACTTGCCGTTGTACTCACCCAGGCTGCCGCCCAATGGGCGAAAGCCGGGGTACGGCCGGTAGGCGCTGGCGGTCCATTCCCACACATCGCCATACAGCTGCTGCAGGCCATCGCCCTGCCCCGCCGCCACCGGCTGCAGGTGATCGTTCTCCACGAAGTTGCCCCACACAGGCTCGTCCTGGGCGGCGACTTCCCACTCTTCCTCGCGTGGCAAGCGCGCTTGGGCCCAGGTGGCGAAGGCCTCGGCCTCGAAGTAGCTCAGGTGGCAGACCGGCGCAGCCAGATCCAGCTCACGCGGCCCGCCCAAGGTCAGCTCCAGCCAGTCGTCGCCCTCGCGCTGCCAGTACAGCGGCGCCTGCCAGCCGGCGCGCTGGATATGGTCCCAACCGTCCGCCAGCCACAGCGCCGTGCTGCGGTAACCGCCATCGCGGATGAACTCCAGATACTCGCCATTGCTCACTGGTCGATTAGCCAACTGAAAGGCCTCGACGAACACCCGGTGCTGCGGCCGCTCGCAATCGAAGGCAAAGCCCTCGCCGCTATAACCGACCTGGCGCAGCCCGGCGGGAAACTCGATCCAGCGCAGTTCGCTGGCTGCCCCGCCGCCCGGCTTGAGGTCATGCCGGTAAACCGGCCGCAGCGGGTTCTGCGCCAGGATGTGCTTGATGTCCATCAACAGCAGCTCCTGATGCTGCTGCTCGTGCTCCAGCCCCAGCTCGATGCGCTGCAAAACCTCGTCGGGCAACTCACCACCGCGATGGCTGAACAGCTGCTCCATGGCCAGATCGACATGGCTGCGATAGGCGTACACCTCGCTCACCGTCGGCCGCGACAACAACCCTCGCCGCGCCCGCTCGAAGGGCGTGCCGTGGGTCTTGTAGTAGGAGTTGAAGAGGTGGTCGTAGCGCTCGTCCAGCGGGCGGTAACCCGGCAGGAACGGCTGCAACACGAAGGCCTCGAAGAACCAGGTGACATGGGCCAGATGCCACTTCGGCGGGCTCACGTCTGGCATGCTCTGGATCACATGATCCTCGGCCTCCAGCGGCTCGCAAAGCCGCTCGCTGGCAGCGCGTACACGCTGGTAACGCTGCCATAGCTGCTCGACGTGCAACGGTGAAACGGCGATCCTGCTGGTGCGGTCTCGCATAACACGCATCCTGTGCCGGCGCCGCGAAACGCGACGGTTCTAGAGCCGACTGGATGGGGGTGGGAAAGGTTCAGGGAAAGTGGCTGGGTGGCGCGGATTGAAGCTAAAGCGCAGAGGTATAAACGCAAAAGCCGCGCAGTGCGTGGCTTTGAAGGTAGTGTTCCACACGGGCTCGAACTATGGATCAAAGGATTATGAGTTGACTCGAAACGCCGCGAGCCCAGTAAAATCGTGAAAAGCTCAGCGCAAGTAAAATAAGCTGAAGCCAGCGTCATTACTGGGCTTGAGCGTAATTTTGTAAAAGTGAAAGAAGCTAGGGACTGTACCGCCAGTGTACTGTTTTTTGTACCGCGACACGTTCAGGTTTTTGTGGGTTTCATTCTGCTAACTGTTAGCGCTCGATCCGAGCCTGCCATCTAGAGACAAATAAACCTGTCCCCCTTTATTTAGTTGTGGTGGCTTTAATTTAGTGTCCGTTACCAAGACTAAAGCACCCAGGTAGTCCTGGGTGCCTTTTTGAGTTTCCGTATTGCTACCTATCTTGACGCGTTTTTAATCAGCACCTTCAGCGAGTCAAACAACAGGTGCTGCACTTGGCAATTTTGCGGAAGAGTCAGTTGCGATTTGTAACTCCCGAGACGAGCACTCAATGTGATCAAGATGCTATGAGCCTCTATACCTTTATATAAAATCGCGCGTTTTTTATCGACTTTGTTCAGGAAGGCTTTTAGCCCAACGGGATATAGATCAGGCCGGAGAATTACGAAACAGTTAATTATCGACCATGCTGCATCAGAAGCTTTGACGAAAACCTCATCCGCATACCCCCTATGGAGCGTAGATAAAATATCTGTTAAGCCTACTAGATATGAGAGTGCTGTGTGAATATCTAGCTGAGAAGCATCTGTGTCGTCTGAGATCGAGAAAAGTGCCAGGGCAGCACTTTCCAAGGGGTTTCGTGCTTCAAGCTCACATAGCGACCACTCATAATAGAAGCCGCGCTCAGGGGGTGGGCCGCCGTATTTTCTGAATAATTCCAGAGCATCATCCGGGCTGTTTTCTTTTCGATAGAAGCTAGCAAGTTTTGTCAGTAGCTTGTAGTTGCTGGTATCAGTCTCCAGCAAGGCCCTTGATAACGAGGTGGCTACAGTATTTTTATCGTTTTCAAAGAACGTGTCGGCCATCTTAAAACGCCAAAACTCTAAATTTGCTACACGCTCGATCTTGGACTTTGCCTCTGCTGCAAGCGCCAAGTCGATAAATAGCGAGGCTGTATCCACTTCGAACTTTGTTTCTAAAACCTCAATAATCGCGTCGGCAATATATTTGTGTCTGGTGTAGATTGTCGTCGCTGTTCCTGTTGCGGCTGCTTCTTGTCCGAGCTTATTGATCACAACGTTTTTCAGCTTGGATATAGTCATACCCATTGCTGCTGCCAAAACATCGTAGGTGAGTTTCTCAAAGCCTTCAGCGTGCATTGCGGCAATATAAGCCAAAGCGTCCCTAAGCGTTTTCCCCAAGCTCACTTCTGTCTCTTCTAGCCTTGAAAGCATTTCTCCAGCATGGTCAAGTAACTTGCCATTATGCCGACTTAGCAAAAGAGCTCCGAAGAATGCACCAGATTTACTCCTAGACTCCTGTTTTGCAAAAAATCGCAGCTTTTCAACTCGGCTCGCAGTATCTAGGTTCGCCAAGCCACCTTCGCCTAGACCGCGGTCACCAAATGCCTCCCAGGCATGGATTATCTTTTCAGCATCGGCCTTATTCAAATCCTTGAGTACGATTTCTTTGTAGGTACAGGAGAAATTCCAAGGAATAGTATCGGCACCATTTGAACGCCAGTCTGAGTCCCTGCAAGCTAGTAAGAAATCGATTCTTCCTGTGTATCCAGCAAACCCGGATTCAGCAAAGCCCTGAATGTGTTTCGCAACTTGATCAGCCTCATCGACTACTATAAGCCAATTGTCATGTGTATTTAATACAGGTAGAAGGCTCTCCACATCAAATGGGCGTAGGTTATTTTTCCTGTACAAGATTCGTTTGGAAGGCTCTTGCTGGACTATTTCGTAGCTGGCTTGGAGTAGTGCCGTGGTTTTTCCTTCACAACCTGCTGCTAGCAATGTACAAACGCAAGGCAGGTTAGATACCTTAGCTACTAGTTTGTTGTAAGTGCTTACGATCTCGCCAACTATCTCTCTTCTGGGGATGGAGATTGACAACGAGACTTCCCAGGTTGGGCTTGCACCATCAAAGAAATAAATGGCTAGCTCTTCAGGGATAGGCTTTACGTATTCCTGTAGAATTTCAAGCTTTGTAATCTCCCAGCCTCCTGGGGGCGTAATTTTCTTTGGAGCTTGTATATCTAAGAGGGCAAACGGCTGGGGAAAATGAAAATGCCACTCATCGCGGACTCTATGTTCCTCTGGAAATCCATTCGAATTTAGCTTCCAAGTCTGCTCGTCGAAATTCCATGTGAATGGAGTGAGTGCAAGTGATTTTTTCTCCAGATTCGCGCGCCCCCACAGGATACTATTTTTCCATTTACTGGCTTCGCCAGCTTGGAATGAAGCTCCAGCCTGGATTGTCATAAAAGCCGAGCCATTCGCGTACTCAGGTTTCCCCCAGACTTTATGCATGTGCCCATATAAATATATAACATTGTGCCGAGCAAATAATGTTCTTATCGGCTCCGCATGCGAAGGAGAGTACCAGTCTAAAGGGTGGTGCCCTAACACGAACATGAGATCGCAATCGGCGCCTTGTTCCAAAGCATCTCTAACGAGTGGCACGCCAGGGGTCAACATTCCTTTATCGTCGCTATCCCGGCAAAGCCATGAGGTATTTATTCCGAGTATGCCAACTTTCTTATTACATAAATTGAACTCTCTGCGGTAGATTCCTTCTTTGCTCTCAAATGCAGATAAATCGCTAGCAAACGGAGATGTAATAAATCCTTTAATTCGTTCGACAAGACCGGAGCGATCTGTTAGCGACTCTATCGTAGGCTCGAAGTTACCGTTATCAAGTGATAGGTGTTCATTGCGGCCAAAATTCCGCTGTACCTCTCGCTGGACGTCGTGATTGCCTGGAACCAGGAAAATGTTGTCGATGAAGTCGTCACCAAAATGCGCTAAGAGTGGGAAGATCACGTAATCATTGAAGAGTGCGTATTCACGTGGCTGACCTGAATTAGCGATGTCTCCGGTGATAAATACCAGATCGGGTGGGCCTTCCTTTTTGCTCTGAGCGATAATGTGCTCAATGAGTTTTCGAGCCACCAGTGGTTGTTGGTAAGTGCTGTCTGGCTTTTTGCCAAAGTGAAAATCTGACAAGTGAAGCCATTTTAATTCGCTCACGCGCATCTCCTTTGCGTAACATCTATTTTATAAATTACGAGTGATAAGAGGACAGATTTATTTTCGATTACCTGTTGCCCAGTCAAAGGTTCGAATCGGTCAATCCAGCAAGGTCATCAGCACGCTGCTTGGTCATATCCAGAAAGCGCAAGGCGCTGTTGATGCGGTCGATACTGCTGCCCGTCAGGCTGTCTAGCAAGGTGCAATCAGCATCGCGGAGTTTCATCCATAGTCGCGTCGCGTCGCACAGTTGTGTTTGCTGTGCGAGTGTTAGCGCTTGCATTGCAGCTTTGTAGTTTAGGGTCAGGTTGTGCGGGCAGCGGTAGATTTGCTCATCCAGTTGCCGGTGGGCGAAGAAGCGCACCAAAAGCTCGCCGATATGGCCTTTGGCCCACGGCGATTTGAGCAGGCCGATAAGCAGGGCCGCGGGGATGAACCAGGCCAGCATGCCCCAGACCTGGCCGATAATCGGGCTGTAATCCATTTTCTTCCTTGAGCCGAGCGACTTGCAGAGCGCCCGGTTGCAGGGCGTGCAGGTGTGCCGAAATCCAATAGCCTGGCACTGGCCCGCATAATGGCTAATTGCTTTCAAGGACTCAAGGGGGGCGCGACCAATGTCCTATGCCGCGGTGGCCTACCAAGGGCTGGCAAGCTCAACGTATCTAAGGTGCTATCCGGTACCGCGTGCTGCGCCCGCCACCCGGCAGCCGCTCGATAAAGCCCTTCTCCAGCAGATCACTCAAGTGACGCGTCGCGGTGGCCTTGGAGACCTTGGCCACCGCCTGATATTGCGCTGCACTGATGCCGTCCTCGAAACCGCGCTCTCCACCGTCGAGCAGCCGGTTGAGTACTTTGATCTGCTGCGCCGATAGCGCTTGGCTGCGATGTGCTTGCCAAAAGCGTGCCTTTGCCAGCACTCGGTCGATACGCGCGAGCGCCTGCTGCAAACTCTGGAGCAATGTGTCGAGAAACCACTGCAGCCAGGCGGTGATATCCAGGCCGCCTTTCTGACTGAGTTCGAGGATGCGGTAGTAACCGGCACGGTCGTCGAGGATGCTCGCCGACATGGCGTAAAAGCGGATGGCCTGTTGCTCGCCCTGGGCCAAAGCCAGATCGGTGATGGCGCGAGTCAGCCGACCGTTGCCGTCATCGAAGGGATGCAGGGTGACGAACCAGAGATGGGCGATACCAGCGCGTAGAAAGGGGTCGAGGCCGGCATCGCGGCGGCTGCTCTCGAACCAGGCGAGAAAGCCGGCCAGTTGCGCTTCCAGCCCTGCACGGGGCGGCGCTTCGAAATGGACGGTTGGTTGGTCGATGCGACCGGAAACCACCTGCATGGGCTCTTCGCCACGCAGTGCGCCGATGTGCAGCGGGCGAGCCTGCAATTGGTCATCGCCCGGGAATAGCCAGCGGTGCCAGGTGAACAACCGTTGCTCGTCCAGCGCCTCGCGATGCCCACACGTGGCATCGAACAGCAAGTGCACCAGGCCTTCGGAGCGTGAGGTGGTGCGGCCTTCTTCTTTCAGACCCAGGCGCCGCGCCAGCGATGAACGCACCGAGCCGACATTCAGCTGCTCGCCCTCGATAGCTGATGAGGTGACGATGTTCTGCAGCATGGCATCCAGGCTGCTCTGAACTTCGGTATCAACGCCCAGCGCGCCGAGCATGCCCAACAAACGCCCCTGCGCCTGACCACAAGCGCGCAGCAGTGGCGCAAGCGTTTCCGCTTGCCAGCTGAAATGCGGCCAGTCGGACTGCTGCCAGATCCAGAGGGGGTCATTCATGGGCTTGCTCATTTGTGAGCCGATTAACGAGCCTATTCGGCTCATATGATGAGCCGATAATGCCGGCTATTCGGCTCACTGTCTAACGAGCAGTACAGCGGTGTGGACACTTTGTGGCCAGCATGTCGAGGCGAGACGCGTCGAAGCTCATATGCCATAAACGCAAAAGCCGCGCAGTGCGCGGCTTCGAAGGTGGTGGGCCCACACGGACTCGAACCGTGGACCAAAGGATTATGAGTCCTCTGCTCTAACCAACTGAGCTATAGGCCCCCAGAAGGCTGGCGGAGTATACCGATGCACTCTGCCGAGTGCCAATCCGATACGCCGTGGCGCGTGCGAACGCCCGAGCGGGCGCGTCCGGAGGCAAACGATTGCGTGCTCAAAGCGCAGCAAAACCGCGTGCAATCCCCCCGTTGCTTTGTTCATAATTTGCACGACGTTCCTATCCCGCCGTGCCTTTCACGCTGACGATACGAGCCCAACCAGCCTAGCCGGGCCCGTACCTTGACGAGTCAGACCTCCAAGATCACTTACCTCAGACGCCTGGTCGCGATCATGACCAGCGTGGTGGGCGTGGCCGTGCTGCTGCTCACCTACCTTCAGGTCGAGTGGGACAAGCACGAGGCGCTGCGCCAGCACGTGGCCGATATGGAGAACCTGTCGACGGCGCTGACCCGGCAGGCCGAGTCGACCATTCGCGATGCGCATACGGTGTTGATCGGCATTCAGCGCAAGCTGCAGATATCCGGGTATGACGCAGAGAACCTGCAGGAAGTGCTTGAGGTGGCACGCGCTCAATCGGCGATCCTGGCCGATGTGGAAGGCTTTACCGTGCTCGACGCAAACGGCCATCCGTTGCTCACAACGGTGCCCAACGCCACCACCAACTATACGGCGCTGGATCGGGACTATTTCACGGTACACAGCACCAATCAGGTCAAAGGCCTGCATATCGGCGCGCCCATCCAGAGCCGCATGAGCGGCGACTGGGTGATATCTCTGACGCTGCGCCTGAGCGATGCCGACGGCGAGTTTCGTGGCGTGGTGCTGGCCACGCTGCTGGTCCAGCACTTCGTGGATTTCTACCGCAGTATCGAGGTCGGCAGCGAGGGCGTGATCGGTATGGTCAAGCGCGACGGCACCTTGCTGGTCAGGTCGCGAGAGTCAGCGCAAAACGCCGGCCTGAACATGTCCAAGAGCCCGGTGCTGCGTGCGGTCAATGACGACGGCGTGAAGCGCGGCAGCATGGTGCTCACGGCGATGATCGATGGGGTGAAGCGCATCTATGGCTTCGACACCAGCGACGAGTACCCGATCCTGGTGGCCGCCTCCCTGGGCGAAGAGCAGGCGATGGCCGCCTGGCGCAGCCGCGCACTGCAAACCTGGTCACTGAGCGGCGGTGTACTGGTCATCCTGCTCTCCATGGGCTGGCTGATCTGGCGTGCCCTGGGCCGCCAGGGGCGCATGGAGGCGCGCCTGCAGAGCATGCACCGCGACCTGGCGCTGGCCAACCACGCGCTGGAGATCATCGCCGGTGAGGACGCGCTGACCGGCCTGGCCAACCGCCGGCGCCTGGACGAAGCGCTGCGCGTCGCCTTCCAGTCCGCTGCCGCCCAGCGCCAGCCACTGTCGTTCGCGCTGCTGGACGTGGACTACTTCAAGCGCTTCAACGACCAGTACGGCCACCCGGCCGGTGACGAAGCGCTCAAGCAGGTCGCCGCGGTGCTCAAGCGCCACGCCCGGCGCAGCGCGGACACCACCGCGCGCTACGGTGGTGAGGAACTGGCGCTGATTCTGCCGGCTGCCGAAAGCGCCTCGGCCATGGCGGTGGCCGAGCGCATCCGCGCCGATGTCGAGGCGTTGGCGATCGCCAACCAGGGCTCGCCGTACGCCAACCTCACCCTGAGCATCGGCGTCGCTTCCTGCATTCCGGGGCAGACGATGCAGGCACCTGCCGAGCTGGTCGCCGCAGCCGACGTCGCCCTGTACGCAGCCAAGAGCGCAGGCCGCAACCGCGTGGCGCTGAGCGAACAGCCCGGCTGATCTGCCCTCTCGGCGATGCCCAGCTTTTTGCTGGGCAACGACTACAAAAACGCTAATTTCGCTATCCCCCTCCTCTGAACACAATGGCCTCAACGCACGAACGGCTCGTGCGCCCCGGCCAGGGCCATCCCTGTGCACGGGCGCCGGGCCTCCTTCAGAGGGACGCAACGATGGCTGTCGAAACAACCCGAACAGACACCCTGGTGGTGGGCGCCGGCCAGGCCGGCGTGGCGATGAGCGAGCACCTGACCAAACTCGGTGTGCCACACCTGGTGCTGGAGCGCGAGCGCATCGCCGAGCGCTGGCGCACCATGCGCTGGGATTCGCTGGTGGCCAACGGCCCGGCCTGGCATGATCGCTTTCCTGGTCTGGAATTCGACATCGACGATGACGCCTTTCCGGGCAAGGAGCAGGTGGCCGCCTACTTCGAAGCCTATGCGCGCAGCTTCGACGCACCGATCCGCACCGGCGTGGAAGTGCACAAGGTCCGCCGCAACGCCAATCGCCCCGGCTTTACCGTGGAAACCTCCGAGGGCGTGATCGAGGCCAATCGCGTGGTGGCCGCCACCGGCCCCTTCCAGCGCCCGGTGATTCCGGCCATCGCGCCGCAGGACGAACGCCTCACGCAGATCCACTCCGCCGAGTACCGCAACCCGCAGCAACTGCCCGCAGGTGCCGTGCTGGTGGTGGGCGCTGGCTCGTCGGGCACGCAGATCGCCGATGAGCTGATGCAGTCCGGCCGCCAGGTTTACCTCTCCGTCGGCGCCCATGACCGACCGCCGCGCAGCTACCGCAACCGAGACTTCTGCTGGTGGCTGGGCGTGCTCGGCGAGTGGGACCAGGAGACGCCGAAAGCCGGCCGCGAACACGTGACCATCGCAGTCAGCGGCGCCTATGGCGGCAAGACCATCGACTTCCGCCGCCTGGCTCACCAGGGCATGACGCTGGTCGGCCTGACCCGCTCGTTCGACGACGGCGTGGTGCAGTTCGCCGACGACCTGGCCGACAACATCCGCCGCGGCGACGAGAACTATCTGGCGCTGCTCGATGCGGCGGACGCCTACGTGAAACGCAACGGCCTCGACCTGCCGGAAGAACCGCAAGCGCGCATCATCCCGGCCTATCCCGCGTGCATGAGCGAGCCGCTGCGCGAGCTGGATCTGATCGCGGCCGGGGTGACGTCGATCATCTGGGCGACCGGTTTCGCCACCGATTTCAGCTGGCTGGAAGCCGACACCTTCGATGCCAACGGCAAGCCCCAGCATCAACGCGGCGTGTCCCGCGAGCCGGGCATCTATTTCCTCGGCCTGCCGTGGCTGTCGCGCCGTGGCTCGTCGTTCATCTGGGGCGTGTGGCACGACGCCAAGCACGTCGCCGACCACATCGCCACGCAGCGCAAATACACCGCCTACCGCGATGCCGAGCAGCGCCAGGCCGACGCCCCCATCACCCGCCTGCAGGGAGTCAAATGATGCCCACCCATACCCGTATCCGCATGTTCAACACCAAGGACACCTACCCCAACCAGGCCCTGGACAACGATCTGTGCCAGGCCGTGCGCGCCGGCAACACGGTGTACGTGCGCGGCCAGGTGGGCACCGACTTCGACGGCAACCTGGTCGGCCTCGGCGACCCGCAGGCGCAGACCGAGCAGGCCATGAAGAACCTCAAGCAGTTGCTCGAAGAAGCCGGCAGTGACCTGTCCCATATCGTCAAGACCACTACCTACATCATCGACCCGCGCTACCGCGAGCCGGTGTACAAGGAGGTCGGCAAATGGCTCAAGGGCGTGTTCCCGATTTCCACCGGGCTGGTGGTGTCGGCCCTCGGCCAGCCGCAGTGGCTGATGGAGATCGACGTGATCGCGGTGATCCCGGACGACTGGCAGGCCAAATAAGGAGGCGCGCATGACCTTTTCCATCGTCGGGCGCTGCCCGGAAACCGGCCAGCTGGGCATCGCCATCAGCTCGTCGAGCATCGCCGTCGGCGCCCGCTGCCCCTGGCTAAGGGCCGGAGTCGGTGCGGTGGCCACCCAGAACGTCACCCTGCCCGCCCTCGGCCCGCAGATTCTCGACCTGCTGGAGCAGCAGGCACTGGAACCAGGCGACGCCTTGCAGCGCGCGCTGGGCGCCAATGGCTGGAGCCAGTATCGCCAGGTGACGGTGATCGACAGCCAGGGTCGCACCGCCTTGTTCAGCGGTAAGGAAGCGCTGGGGCTGTACAACGCGGTGGCCGGCGAGCAGTGCGTGGCAGCCGGCAATCTGCTGGCGAGCGAGGCGGTGATCCAGGCCATGGTCGAGGCCTTCGAGAACGCCAGCGGGCAACTGGCCGACCGCCTGCTCGCCGCCATGCACGGGGCGATGGCCGCCGGCGGCGAGGCCGGCCCGGTGCACTCGGCGGCGCTCAAGGTGGTAGGCGATCTGGTCTGGCCGATCATCGACCTGCGTGTCGACTGGGCGGACGAAGACCCCATCGGCCAGCTCGACGGTCTGTGGCAAGCTTACCGGCCACAGATGCAGGATTACCTGACCCGCGCCCTCGACCCGACGGCAGCGCCAAGCTATGGAGTACCAGGTGATGAATGAGCCGACCAGCCGCGCCCTGCTCGAGCGGCTGATCGGTTTTGCCACGGTCAGCCGTGATTCCAACCTGGAGCTGATCGAATTCATCCGCGAGTACCTGGCGGGCTTTGGCGTGGACAGCGAGCTGTTCCATAACGCCGAAGGCACCAAGGCCAATCTGTTCGCCACCATCGGCCCGAAGGATCGCGGCGGCGTGGTGTTGTCCGGCCACACCGACGTGGTGCCGGTCGACGGCCAGGCCTGGACGGTTGCGCCGTTCCAGCTGAGCGAGCGCGACGGGCGCCTGTACGGCCGCGGCACCGCGGACATGAAAGGTTTCATCGCCTGCGTGCTGGCCGCGGTGCCGAGCCTGGTGCAACGGCCGCTGCAGGTGCCGGTGCACCTGGCGTTTTCCTATGACGAGGAAGTCGGCTGCCTGGGCGTGCGCTCGATGCTCGCCGAACTGGAAAAACGCCCGCACAAACCCACCCTGTGCCTGATCGGCGAGCCCACCGAACTCAAGCCCGTGCTCGGCCACAAGGGCAAGCTGGCGATGCGCTGCGAAGTGCACGGCGCGGCCTGTCACTCGGCCTACGCGCCCTATGGCGTGAACGCCATCGAATACGCGGCGCGGCTGATCGGCCATCTGGGTGACATCGGCGCGCGCCTGGCCCAGCCCGAGCACCACGATGCGCGCTTCGACCCGCCCTTCTCCACCGTGCAGACCGGCGTGATCAAGGGCGGTCGCGCCCTGAACATCGTGCCAGCTGAGTGCGAGTTCGATTTCGAGGTGCGCGCACTGCCAGGCTTCGACGCGCAGCGCGTGGCGGACGAGCTGCAGCGCTACGCCGCCGAGCAACTGCTGCCGAAGATGCAGACGGTGAGCGCCGCCAGCGATATTCGGCTACAGCCACTGAGCGCCTACCCGGGCCTCGCCACACCGCCGGATAGCGAAGCGGCGCGGTTGCTGGCCAGGCTCTGTGGCTCGAACGATTTCGGCACCGTGGCCTTCGGCACCGAAGGCGGTCTGTTCGAAGGCGCAGGCATCCCAACAGTAGTCTGCGGCCCCGGCAGCATGGACCAGGGCCACAAGCCCGACGAGTTCGTCAGCCTGGAACAGCTGCGGGGCTGTGATGCGCTACTGCAGCGGTTGGCGGATTACCTCTGCGAGCCGGGCTGAACCGCAACCTGTAGCCCGATGTTGAGCAACGCGATACCCGGGGCATGTTCACTGGGTATCGCTGCGCTCAACCCAGGCTACGAAACGGCAGGCTATCTACGCGCTCCGAGATGAACTCCAACCCGTAGCCTGGGTTGAGCAACGCGATACCCAGGGATTTTTCCCGGGTTTCACTGCGCTCGACCCGGGCAGCCCGAGCACCGCCCTATCGCGCAGCTTGCTCGCTCAGTTCGCCCAACCGTTCCCGGCAAAAATCCACGAACAACTGCGCCGGCTTGGTCAGTTGGCTGCGCTTGAGGCGAGCCGCCACCAGCCCGGAGGTGGCGACGGGTTCGGTGATGTCCACGGTGACCACGCGCTTGCCATCGTAGGTGCATTCGGAATGCGGCTTGGTGACCAGCAGCGAGAAGCCGAAGCCCTGGCCGACCATGCCGCGCACCATCTCGATGGACGGTGAGCTGAAGACGATATTGGGCGTCAGCCCCAGTTCGTGGAACAGGCTGACGAAGTAGGTTCGGCTGGGCTGCACGTCGAGCAGGATCATCGGCTCCAGGCACAGGTCGCGCAGTGATACCTGAGCCTGGCCGGCGAAACGGTGCTGCTCGGGCAGCAGCACGTAGGGTTTCTGCGGCGGCATCAGTGGCTCGGTGGCGATGGTGCCATCGAGGTCGTGCTCGTAGAGAAACGCCAGGTCGAACGAGCCGGCGGTGAGGCCCTGCACCAGCTCCTGCTGCTCACCATCGCGAATGCGGATATCCACGCCCGGGTAGCGCTCGCGAAAGCCGGCGATCAGTTGCGGCAGGTACAGCGGCGCGACGGTTTCGAAGCAGCCGATGTCGATCTGCCCGGCGACGATATCGTTGTCGGCCAGGGCGTTCTGCTCGAACTCGCGGGCCATGCGCAGCAATTGCTGGGCCTTCTCGTAGAAGCGCGCGCCGCTGGGCGTCAACGACACGCCCTGGGCGTGATGGCGGATGAACAGTTGCACGCCGAAGCTTTCTTCCAGCCCCTTGATCGCCGTGGAGATGGACGGCTGGGCGATGTACAGCTGGCGTGACGCCTCGGCCACGCTGCCCGCTTCCACCGTGGTGACGAAGTACTTGAGTTGCCGCAGGGTATAGGAAGCCACGTGTCCGATCTCAGCGTGATGGTTGCCTGCACCTTACTCCAACACGGCGCCCTGGCGGGGCTCTGCCTTGCAAAGGTTTTTCGTAAGTCCCGAGCATATTTTTACTAATTTTCCTTCGCGCCGGACTGACGCACCATGGCCCTCACCTGAACGACAGTTCCCGCCCAGCACGCACTCAGGGCGGCACAACAACAAAGATTCTGCTGACGCGTGACACAACGCGCAGCTTCGCCGCTTCGGCCCTACTGCCCCTGTTCTCACTACAACGAAAAAACAGCGAGGGAGTTTCCATGTTCAAGCACTTGCGTCCATCCATCCGCGCCGCCATCGGCCTGTCCCTGCTGGCGGGCGCCAGCAGCGCTGCACTGGCCGCCGACAGCATCACGGTGATCTCCTTCGGCGGCGCTACCAAGGTCGCGCAGACCGCCGCCTACTTCAAACCCTTCGAGCAGAGCGGCGCCGGCCGTGTGGTGGCCGGCGAGTACAACGGCGAACTGTCCAAGGTCAAAGCCATGGTCGATGTCGGCCAGGTGACCTGGGATGTGGTCGAGGTGGAAAGCCCCGAGCTGCAGCGCGGCTGCGAAGAGGGCCTTTTCGAGCGCATCGACCCGGCCATTCTCGGCGATGCCAACCAGTACATTCCCGGCACCGTGAGCGAGTGCGGCGTGGCCACCTACGTATGGTCGATGGTGATGGCCTACAACGGTGACAAACTTAAAACCGCACCCACCTCCTGGGCGGATTTCTGGGACCTGGAGAAATTTCCCGGCAAACGTGGCCTGCGCAAGAGCGCCAAGTACACCCTGGAAGCCGCCCTGCTGGCCGACGGCGTGAGCCGCGAGGACCTCTACAAGGTGCTGGGCACGAAGGAAGGCGTCGACCGCGCCTTCAAGAAGCTGGACGCCATCAAGGGTTCGATCCAGTGGTGGGAAGCCGGCGCGCAACCGCCGCAGTGGCTGCTGGCCGGTGACGTGACCCTGTCCGCCGCCTACAACGGCCGTATCGGTGTGGCACAGAAGGAAGGCGCCAACCTGAAGATCTCCTGGAACGGCAGCCTGTACGACCCCGAGCACTGGGCCATCGTCAAGGGCAGCCCGAACAAGGCGCTGGCCGAGCGCTTCATCAAGTTCGCCAGCCAGGCCGACACCCAGAAGGTGTTCTCCAGCCAGATCCCCTATGGCCCGGTGCACAAAGAGACGCTGCCACAACTGCCGGCCGATGTGCAGGCGCAACTGCCGACCGCCGAGGCCAACATGGCCGGCGCGCAACTGGTCAACGCCGAGTTCTGGATCGACCATGGCGAGGAGCTGGAGGAACGCTTCAACGCCTGGGCCGCGCGCTGATCGACTAGCTTCATGAACGAAAACGCGGGCCATGGCCCGCGTTTTTTCGTCTCAGTCGGGCTGGCGAGCATCGGCACTCCTCGCAGGAGCGTCGACCTCGGCGCGAATTCGATTGTGGCCTTGCTGCAAAAACGACGTCGTACACACGATTCGCCGCGGGGCGCAGCTTCCATAATGATCGTGAGCAACCCAACGACCGCGTAGGAGCGTCGACCTCGGCGCGAATTCGATTGTGGCCTTGCTGCAAAAACGACGTCGTACATACGATTCGCCGCGGGGGGCGGCTCCCACAATGATCGTGCGCAACCCAACGACAGCGTAGGAGCGTCGACCTCGGCGCGAATTCGGATTGTGGCCTTGCTGCAAAAACGACGTCGTACACACGATTCGCTGCGGGGCGCAGCTCCCACAATGATCGTGAGCAACCCAACGACCGCGTAGGAACGTCGACCTCGGCGCGAATTCGATTGTGGCCTTGCTGCAAA
>NZ_MSXW01000027.1 GCF_001945445.1 Pseudomonas sp. PA27(2017) | reverse complement strand
GATCAGGGCGATGTTCTGGAAGAAGGGGCTGCGAACGTCCATGTCAGGGTGCTCCAGGGCGTAAACGAATCAGAAATCAGAAGAAAAGGTCGACGCGGAAATACACCGGGCGCTCGCCCTCGGTGATCACGTCGGGGCGCTCCAGGGAATGGGCGAAGGTCACGCTGGCAGCCAGGTGCTCACCACGGGCGCTGAACTCCAGGGCGTGGCCGCTCAGGCGGCCACTGGCCCCCGCGTTGTGCCGGTCGTGGCTGATCACGCCGACGTCATAGGCCAAGGCCGCGCCGTATTGCTGTACGAAGGGTTGCAGCGGCGCCCAGGTGACCGGCCGCGTCCAACGCAGTTGGTTGCGCCAGTAACCGCCGCTGTCGCCGGACAGGCTCTGATCCTTGAAGCCGCGCACCGAGTTGAGCCCGCCGACGCTGAGGCGCTGGGAGCTGAACAGCACGTCTTCGCTCTTCTGGCCGGTGGCCAGGCTGTCGAAACTGAAACGCTCGCCCCACAGGCTGAAGGGCTGCAGGTAGCTCAGGGTCAGGCTGTATTTGTTGTAGCGCGCCACGGGCTGATCACCGCGGGGGTCGCCGTTGCCCTGAGCATCGAAGGCGCCAATGCCGCGCTGCCAACCGATATCGCCGTTGACGAAGGCGCTGCCGATACGCCGGCCATGGTTGAAGCCCAGTTGCCATTCGCTCAAGCGGTTGCTGGACAGGTCCATGCGGTTGCCGAGAATGAAGTTGTTGGTGCGGATATGGCTCAGGCCGGTGTTGAAGGCGGTCTTGCTGACGCTGTCGCGGTGCAGCACGCGTTCGGCACGCAGGGCATGCTGCTGGCTGTCGCCGTCGGTCTCGAAGGGAAAGCCGTTGCTCTGCCCCAGGGTGCGGTAGTAGCTCTGGCTGTAGCTGTAGTCCACGCGCCACCAGCCATAAGGGATGCTGTAGGACAGGCTCTGGGCGTGGGAGTGGCGGTAACTGTCACTGACCGCATCGCGGCTGGCACGCAGGCTCAGTTGATCGGCCAGGCCCAGCGGGCTGTCCCAGGTCAGGCCCAGGCCCCACTGCTGCTCGCCGGTGCTGCGCTGGCCATCGTTATGGCGATTGAGGTTGGCGTGCCACGGCTTGCTGCGCTCGCCCTTCAGGCCGACGCGGCTGCCGCCCACCTGCTGGCCGGGCACCAGCTCCAGCTGCGCCGGGCGCGACGGCAAGCGGTTGAGGTTGTCGACCAGTTGCTCCAGCTCACGCAGGTTGAGAATCTCGCCCGCCTCGCCTGGAAAGCTCATGGCCAGTTCGCGGTCACTGGCCAGCGCGGAGCTGTCGAGGCCTTCGAGCCGACCTTCGACCACGGTGATTTTCAGGGTGCGGGCCGACAGATCCTGCTGCGGCAGGTAGGCCCGAGTGGTCACGTAGCCGCGATCGACGTAATGGTTGGTGATCGCCTTGAGCAGCTCGTTGAGCTGGCTGACGCCCAGGCAGCTGTCGGCAAACGGGGTAAGAATGGTTGCACGGTCAGCCTCGGACAGCAGGCTGGCACCGCTGATCTCGATTTGCTCGATGGCAAAGCAGCGCTCGTCCTCGGCTGCTGCCGGCGCCGTCGGCTCGGCACGTTTGCCCGGCAACTGCTGCAATTCCTGCAGGCGCTGCTGCTGCTCGTCGAGCAGGCGCTCCTGACGGTCGCGGATCAGATCCTGGGTCAGCGGCGTTTGGCGGTTGGCGGGCAGATCGATGGGGGGCGTCTGCGCGGACACGGCCAGCGACAGAGCGGACAGGCAGAGGCATACCGCCGCAGGTCCATTGCGGAAGAACATAGGGTCATCCCTGAAAAAAGGTAGGTCGTTCGAGGTGGCGGATTAAAACACGTGGCACCTGGCCATCAAATACCGTTCAACGGAAGCTGATCACAGACTCGACAGTGGGTCGTAGTTGCCAATAAAGCCGCAAACCCTCAGCGGGTCTGGCCTAGGGCTCAAGAAACGTCGAACGTTTTCGATATTCACCCGCCAATTCCCGCAAAGTCTCGCAACACCATTGCGCCGCCAACGACAGCGGCAGCGTGGCGTTACTGCAAATGCCTACCGAACCGCCGGGCTCGCGGATGCCGAGGGCGAGCTCGGCCAGGTCGCCGTTTGCCAGGTCGAGGCGCACGGCGTCGAGCGGCGCGACCCACACGGCGTCGCTCTGCTGCACGTAGCGGCGGCTGAGCGCCGGGGACAGGGTTTCCAGGCGCTGGCGCGGCTGGGCCACGCCGCATTGCACGAACAGGCTGTCGGCGTAGCGGCGGATGGTGGTGCCGGCCAATGGCAGTACCACGGGGTAATCGCCCAATTGACCGAGGCCGGCATCGCCAGCGGCCAGCAGCGGATGGTCGGGCCGCACCACCAGGCTCATCGACTCGCTGTACAGGTGCTCGAAGGTCAGGCCCTGGATCTCCGGGCTGTCGGTCATCCGGCCGACCACCAAGTCCAGTTCACCGACGCGCAGTTGCGCCAGCAGATAGGCGCTGGGGCCCGTGGCAACGCTGACCACCAGCGCTGCGTGGCGCGCGTGCAGGCGCCGCACCACTTCGGGAATCAGCAGGCTCTCCACGGTGGATAGCACCCCCACGCGCACCTGCCCGGCATCGTGCTCGCCACTGCGCAAGCTGCTCACGCCATCGCGTAGCGCCTGCACGCAGGGGCCGGCGTAGCGCATGAAGGCCAGCCCGGCGGTGGTCAGGCTGACGCCCGCCTTGCCACGCTCGAACAGCGAAGCGTCGAGGATCTCTTCCAGTTCCTTGACCGTCTTGGAGATGGCCGGCTGGCTGACGGCCAGGGCATCGGCGGCCTTGGCGAAGCTGCGCTGCCGGGCAATCTCCAGAAAGCAGGTCAGGTGGCGAAATTTGATGCGGGTGTCGAGGTTCATGGCCGGAGTGCGCTGGTTGGGGCCTGGCAACAGTACCACACCGCCGATCCGCCTCGGTCGTTCACGATCTGCAACACCCGATCGGCTCAGCGAAACGCTGAGTCTGGCAAAAACCCTTTATTTCCAAGCCTTTTATTGGCCATCGTGATTAACCAATCGATGGTGGCACTTTTACTTGCGTCATGAATATCGAACGGATCGTCAGGCAATAAAAACAGCGAACTTAATTGACCGTTCGTACGATAAAAATAAGTGCAACTTTCCGCGCGCTTACTTACACCGTCAGTTGTAAAGGAATTGTCCAGTCTTTGTACAAGCGCGCTAACAGGGGGCAAACATGACCGCTCGTCGCCCCGTGCCGATCCAAACGCCCCAAAGCCCCTGCTAGAGAGGCGCCAAGGCAGATCGAACCTGTGTCGCAAACCGCCTATCGCAGTCGAAACCCCGCAACTTACCGGCCATTGGCAGCGAAAACCTGCTGCCCGGCATTAGTTCCATGATGACCGGGCAAGCTCGTGAAAATAGTCGAAACTTCTTATTCGCGAGCTGGGTCATCAACTAGGTGGGAATTAATCACCAGCAAGCAGCTTTTCCTCCTGCCCCGACACGGCAATCAACTGGAAAGACAGACGGCCTATTCCCGTCGGCGTGCAAGCGAACGAATTATTGACGAGTCAAGGACAGAATCGAGCGGAGGATGGTATGGGAAACGCTGTTGCGGTAACACGGTTCGATCAAGCGGTATCGGTAGAAACATCCCTCAAGCCACATAACACCATTACCAACCTGCACGCGGCCAAGAAGAAGATTCTCTTCGTCAGCCCTGAGCTGGCCGACCTGATCAAGGTAGGCGGCCTGGGTGACGTTTCCGCGTCGCTGCCACGGGCGATGAACGCCAATCACGACGTGCGCGTGCTGATCCCCGGCTATCGCCAGGTGCTGCAGAGCGGCCACGCGATCCGCGATGTCGGCAGCGTACCGGGCCACGCGGCCCTGCCGCCCGCCCGTATCGGCTGCATGACGCTGCCCGATGGGCTGATCGTCTACGTGCTCATTTGCCCCGAGCTGTACGACCGCGATGGCACGCCCTATGGCGACGCCCAAGGGCGCGACTGGCAGGACAACCACATCCGTTTCGCCAGCCTCGGCCTGGCCGCCGCCGAGATCGCCGCCGGCACCGCCTGCCTGAGCTGGTGCCCGGAAGTGGTTCACGCCAACGACTGGCCCGCTGCCCTGGCGCCCGCCTACATGAGCTGGCGCGGCCTGCAGACGCCGACCGTATTCACCATCCACAACCTCGCCTACCAGGGCCTGTGCAGCCTGGAATGCAGCCCGGAGCTGGGCCTGCCTTCCTCGGCCTGTGGCCATCAGGGCATGGAATTCTATGGTCGCCTGTCGTTCCTCAAGGCCGGTCTGGTGTATTCGGATCACGTCACCACGGTGAGCGAGAACTACGCCCGCGAGATCACCACCCCGGAATTCGGCTGCGGCCTGGAAGGCATGCTGCAGTTCAAGGTGCAGCTCAACCAGCTCAGCGGTATCCCCAATGGCATTGACGACAGCTGGGATTCGGTCAACGACCCGCACCTGGTGCAGGGCTTCGACGCCCACGATTGGGAAGGCAAACGCGCCAATAAACGCCACGTCGAGCAGATGTTCGGTCTGGAGCAGAGCGACGGCCCGCTGTTCGCCGTGGTTTCGCGCCTGGTGCAGCAGAAAGGCATCGACATGACCCTGGAGATCGCCGACACCATCGTTGCCGAAGGCGGTCGTATCGCGATCATCGGCCGTGGCGAGGAGCACCTCGAGGAAGCCGTCCGTGAGCTGGCGCGTCGCCATCCGGGCAAGGTCGGCGCCAACGTCGGCTTCAACGAAGCGGATGCCCGCTGCATGTTCGCCGGCAGCGACTTCCTGCTCATGCCCTCACGTTTCGAGCCTTGCGGCCTCAGCCAGATGTACGCCCAGCGCTTCGGCTCGCTGCCGATCGCCCGGGCGACCGGCGGCCTCGCCGACACCATCGAAGACGGCGTCAACGGCTTCCTGTTCAAGGAGCCGAGCAGCGACAGCTACCTGACCGCCGTACGCCGCGCCATGGCCATCTACCGCAACCCGGAGCTGCTCAACGCTATGCGCGCCCATGCAATGGCCGCGCCGATGTACTGGAAGCAGTCCGTGGAGCCCTATGCCGCGCTGTATCGCAAGCTGGTGGCAGCGAAGACATCGGGCGGGAAACTGGTGTGATGGCAGAGGAAAAACCAAGACACGGCGCCCGGCTCGACGATAACGGCCACACCCACTTTGCACTGTGGGCGCCGGACGCCAAGAGCGTCGCGGTAAAGCTGCAAGGTGACACCCAACATGCAATGACGGCCGGCGACGACGGCTGGTACACCGCCACCCTTCCGGTGGCGGCAGGCACCGACTACCACTATCTGATCGACGAGCACCTGCTGGTGCCAGACCCCGCTTCGCGTTGGCAGGCCAACGACGTGCACGGTCCCAGCCGTGTCGCCGATCCATCCCGCTATCAATGGCGCAGCGCTGACTGGCAGGGGCGCCCCTGGCAGGAAACGGTGCTTTACGAAGTCCACGTTGGCACCCTGGGCGGTTACCAGGCCGCGCAGGCGCGCTTGCAGGAATTGGCCGACCTGGGCGTCACCGCCATCGAACTGATGCCCCTCGGTGAATTTCCGGGCGGTCGCAACTGGGGTTACGACGGCGTACTGCCCTTCGCACCGGATTCGTCCTACGGCACACCGGACCAGTTGCGCGCGCTGATCGACCGCGCCCATGAGCTGGGCCTGATGGTGTTCATCGATGTGGTGTACAACCACTTCGGCCCGGACGGCAATTACCTGGGCCAATACGCCTGCGATTTCTTCCGCGAAGACATGCACACGCCCTGGGGCCCGGCCATCGATTTTCGTCGACGGCAGGTGTGTGACTACTTCATCGACAACGCCCTGATGTGGGTGCATGACTACCGGGTCGACGGCTTGCGCTTCGACGCCGTGCACGCCATTGGCGAGCGCGACTTCCTGCTCGAACTGGCCGAACGGCTGCATGCCTCGATTCCCGCCTCGCGCCATCTGCACCTGGTGCTGGAAAACGAGAACAACGACGCCGAACTGCTGCAGCAAGGCTTCGTCGCCCAGTGGAACGATGACGGCCACAACGTGCTGCATCACCTGCTGACCGGCGAGCACGAAGGCTACTACGCCGACTTCGCCAGCGATGCCACGCACAAGCTGGCCCGCTGCCTGCGCGAAGGCTTCATCTACCAGGGGGAAACCACCCGCCACGGCACCGCCCGCGGCAGCAGCAGCGGTCACCTGTCGCCCAGTGCCTTCGTGCTGTTCCTGCAGAACCATGATCAGGTCGGCAACCGCGCCGTCGGTGAACGTCTGCGCACGCTGGCCGATGACGACGCGCTGAAAAGCGCCACCGCCCTGCTGCTGCTCAGCCCGATGATTCCGCTGCTGTTCATGGGCGAGGAATGGGGCAGCGAGCAGCCGTTCCAGTTCTTCACTTCACACAACGACGAGCTCGGTGAAGCGGTGCGCAAGGGTCGCCAGAACGAATTCAAGGATTTCTCCAAGTTCTCCGGCCAGGCCATTCCTGCCCCCAACGACGCCAGCACCTTCGAAACCTCCAAGCCCGACTACCACAGCCGCGACACGGCGGATGGCAAGGCCTGGCTGGCGTTCTATCGAGAGCTGCTGAGCTTGCGCCACCAGCACATCGTGCCGCGCCTGCCTGGCAGCCAGGCCCTGGAGAGTCGGGTGCTCGGCGAGGCCGCTGTGGCTGCTAGCTGGCAGCTTGGCGACGGTCAGGTACTGCATATCGCCCTGAATCTGGGCAGCGAACCGGTGGAAGCAGCGACGCCGCAAGGCGCTCACCAGCTGTTCAGCTACCGCGCTGACGGCGAGCAGCTGTCGGCGCACAGCGTGCGCGTTCTGCTGGAGGGCGCCCCATGAGCGATGCACGCCTGGCAGAACTGAGCAAGGCCGCAGGCCTGAGCGTCGACTGGATCGACGCCGACGGTAATGCCCAATCGGTCAAACCCGAGCATCAACGTCGTCTGCTCGACGCCCTTGGTTATCACGCGGCTGACGACGAGCAGATCGAAGCCAGCCTGGCGCAGTTGCAGCACCGCCAGAACAACCTGGCCCTCGGCCCACTGGTAACCCTCGACCAGCAACAGACTCTGGACCTGACCCGGTACTTTCCGCCGGGCACACCCTTCGAGATCCAGCTGGAACAGGGCGAGCGCCTGGAGGGCCGTCTGGACGACAGCGGCCGCCTGCCGGTGATCGGCACCACCGGTTATCACCAGCTGCGCATCGCGGGCGGCGAAGTGACCCTCGCCGTGGCCCCTGCCGCCTGCCCGAGCGTCGCCGAATTGGCCGGTCGCAGCGACGCGAAGATCTGGGGCCTCAGCGCCCAGCTGTACTCGCTGCGTCGCCCGGATGACGGCGGCCTGGGCGACACCCAGGCGCTGGAATCGCTGGTGCGTAGCGCGGCGGCCCGCGGCGCCGATGCCGTGGCGATCAGCCCGATGCACGCCATGTTCAGCGCCAACCTGCACACCTACAGCCCCTACTCGCCCTCCAGCCGCCTGTTCTTCAACGTGCTGCATGCTGCACCGGCCAGCGTGCTCGGCGAAGCAGCGGTTCAGCAGGCGATCCGCACTTGCGGGCTGGCAGACGAACTGGCGCGCCTGGAAGGCCTGGAACTGATCGACTGGCCGGGCGTCGCCAGTGCGCGCATGCAGATATTGCGGCAGCTGCATGCCGATTTCGCTGTCAGCATTCATCCGCTGCAGGCCGACTTCGAGGCCTTTCGCCAGGCCGGTGGCGAGGCCCTGCGCCAGCATTGTCGCTTCGAGGCGCTGCGCGGCTTCATGGACCTCAACGGCCTGCCGGTCGACTGGCGGGCCTGGCCCGAGCAGTACCGGGACCCTGCCAGCGCGGCGGTCGAGCAGTTCTGCGAAGGTCATCAGCACGAGATCGAATTCCATGCCTTCGCCCAATGGCTGGTCGCCCGCTGCCTGCACGGCGCGCAGGCGGCAGCCCGTGAAGCGGGTATGGCGGTCGGCCTGATCGCCGACCTGGCCGTCGGCGCCGATGCCGCCGGCAGCCAGGCCTGGGGCCGCCATGCCGAACTGCTGCAGTCGGTCAGCGTCGGTGCACCACCGGACATCCTCAACCGCTCGGGGCAAAACTGGGGCGTGTCGGCGTTTTCGCCCCAGGGCCTGCAACAGAACGGCTTTCGCGCCTACATCGAAATGCTGCGCGCGAACCTGGCTCACGCCGGTGGCATGCGCATCGACCACGTGATGACCCTGCGCCGTCTGTGGGTGATTCCCGAGGGCGAGGACTCTTGCGCCGGCGCCTACCTCAACTATCCGTCCCAGGATCTGTTGCGCCTGCTGTGCCTGGAGGCCGAGCGCCACCGCGCGCTGATCATCGGCGAAGACCTGGGCACGGTGCCCGACGGCCTGCGCGAAGAGCTGGCCGCACGCAACATTCTCGGCATGCGCGTGCTGCTCTTCGAGCAAAGCAACGGCCACTTCCATGCCCCGGGCCACTGGCCGCGCGACGCCCTGGCCACCACCACGACCCATGATTTGCCGAGCATTCGCGGTTGGCTCGCCTCCCGCGACATCCATTGGCGCCAGGCTGCGGGCCACCGCAGCGACGACTACACCAGACAGGATCATCAATTGCGCGCCCAGGAAACCCGAGCACTGCACCAGGCCCTGCACGATCATGGCCACGCCACCGCCGAACAGATGGATGACGGCCAGCAACTAGACGCCAGCATCGCCTTCATCGGCAGCACCCCAGCGCCACTGGTACTGCTGCCCCTGGAAGACGCCATGGCCGCCACCGAACAGCCCAACCTGCCAGGCCCGGGCGATCAACACCCCAACTGGCGCCGCCGCTGGGCCGAGCCGGCCGAGGGCATGCTCGACGCCCCGGCAGTCGCGCATCGCCTCCAACGCCTGCAGTGGGCCCGTAACCTCGCCGAGGGCCTCGGCCATGACTGAGTTGCGCGCCAGCGTTCGCCTGCAGTTTCACAAGGGCTTCACCCTCGACGACGCAGTGCCCCTGGTCGACTATTTCGCGCGCCTGGGCATCAGCCATATCTACGCCTCGCCGCTGCTCACCGCACGGCCTGGCTCCATGCACGGCTACGACGTGGTCGACCCGACACGCGTCAACCCCGAGCTTGGAGGCGAAGCGGCCCTGGAACGCCTGATCGCCGCCCTGCGCGGCAAAGGTATGGGGCTGATCCTGGATATCGTCTCCAACCACATGGCGGTGGGCGGCGATGCCAACCCCTGGTGGCTGGACGTGCTCGAATGGGGCGCCAGCAGCGCCTATGCGAAATTCTTCGACATCCACTGGCAGTCCCACGACCCGCTGCTGCGCGGACAGTTGCTGGTGCCGTTCTTGCGCAGCGACTACGGCGAGGTGCTGGCTGCCGGCGAGATCGAGCTGCACTTCGATGCCAAGCGCGGCCTGTTCTACGCCAAGCACTACCACCACCGTTTCCCGATCAACCCACCGACCTATGGCGACATCCTGCAGCGCAGCGGCCATCCCGAGCTGCAGGCCCTGGGCCAGCGCTTCGCTGCGCTGGACGACAGCGCCGATGGTCAGCGTCAGGCGAGCGTGCTGTTTCGTGAACTGGTCGCCCTGGCCAGCAAGGCCGGGCATGCCATCGAGCGTGCCCTGGCCAGCCTACGGCCAGCCGAGGGGCAGAACTTCGAAGCGCTGCACCAGTTGCTCGAACGCCAGCACTATCGCCTGGCCAGTTGGCGCACCGCGGCGGACGACATCAACTGGCGGCGTTTCTTCGACATCAACGAACTGGGCGGCCTCAAGGTCGAGCGCCACGACGTGTTCGAAGCGACCCACGGGAAAATCTTCGAGCTGATCGAAAAAGGCCTGGTCGATGGCCTGCGTATCGACCACGTCGACGGCTTGGCCAACCCGCGCGCCTATTGCCGCAAGCTGCGCCGCCGCGTCGAGCGGCTGCTGCCGAAACGCCCGGCGAATCTGCAGGGTGGCCGTTTTCCGATCTATGTCGAAAAGATCCTCGGCGAAGGCGAACAGCTGCCCCGCGACTGGGGTGTGGACGGCACCACCGGCTACGAATTCATGAACCAGGTGTCGCTGCTGCAGCACGCGCCCGAAGGCGAGCCGATCCTGTCGAAGCTGTGGAGCGAAACCAGCGGCCGCGAGGCCGACTTCATGGCCGAGGTTCGTGAGGCGCGCCAGTTGGTGCTGACCACCTCCCTGGCCGGCGACCTGGAAGCCCTGGCCCAAGGCCTCTTGCTAGTGGCCCGTGACGACATCGCCACCCGCGACCTGACCCTGGGCGCCATCCGCCGCGCGCTGCTGGAGCTGATCACCCATTTCTCGGTGTACCGCACCTACGTGTCGGCCGCCGGGCGCAGTGCCAATGACCAGGCGGTGTTCGACCATGCCCTGGAAGGCGCCCGCACGACGCTGGCCGAAGGCGACTGGCCGCTCCTTGAACATCTGGACAGCTGGCTTGGCGGCCAGGCCCTTTCGCACCTGCCACCGAGCCCACAGCGCAAGCGCCGGGCGAAGATGATCGAGCGCTTCCAGCAACTCACCTCCCCGGCCGCCGCCAAGGCCGTGGAAGACACCGCCTGCTACCGCAGTGCGGTGCTGCTGTCGCGTAACGACGTGGGCTTCGACCCGCAACAATTCAGCGCGCCGATGCAGGCCTTTCATGACGGTTGCGTCGAGCGGGCCCGTCATTTCCCAGCCAACCTGCTGACCACCGCGACCCACGACCACAAGCGTGGCGAAGACACCCGCGCGCGCCTGACCGTGCTCAGCGAGCGTGCCGAATGGTTCGCCGAGCGTTGCCAGCACTGGCGCGAACTGGCTGCGCCGCTGTGCGATGAACTGGATGACGGCCTGGCGCCCGCGCCCGGTGACGAGCTGATGCTGCTGCAGATCCTGCTTGCCTGCTGGCCGCTGGATCTGCGCGCCGACGATGCCGAGGGCCTGCAAAGCCTCACCGAGCGCCTCACCGCCTGGCAGGAAAAGGCTGTGCGCGAGGCCAAGTTGCGCAGCACCTGGAGCAACCCCAACGCGCGCTACGAGCAGGCTTGCCGAGACTACCTGCAGGCACTGCTCGGCAGCGACCAGGGTGCCAAGCTGCGCGCCGAGATCTGCCACGCCGCCGCCGAAATCGCGCCGGCCGGCGCCCTCAACAGCCTGGCCCAGAGCCTGCTGCGCATGAGCGTGCCGGGGGTTCCCGATCTGTATCAGGGCTGCGAGTTCTGGGACTTCTCCCTGGTCGATCCGGACAACCGCCGTCCGGTGGATTTCGCCGCTCGCCGCCAGGCCCTGGCTGACGGCCAACCGCTTGCCCAGGCCCTTGAACACTGGCATGACGGCCACGTAAAGCAGGCGCTGATCGCCGCCACCCTGCAGGCTCGCCAGCAACACGCGCAACTGTTTGCCAAAGGCGATTACCAGCCACTGCAGGTCGAGGGTGAGCATGCCGAGCGGGTCGTCGCGTTTCTGCGCAGCCACGGCGAGCAGCACGCCATCGTCGTGGTGCCGCGCCTGAGCGCCAAACTGCTGGGCGACAGCGCCATGCCGCTGATCGCCGCCGACCAATGGGGCGACACCCGTATCGCCCTGCCCGCCGCGCTCGCCGACCAGGCGTTGCATAGCACATTCGACTCTGCCAACCCTCTGCCCCCCAGCGCCTACCTTGCCTTGCGCGATGTGCTGCGCGCTGTCCCCGTCAATTTGCTGATCGCCCATAGCCCATCTCAGGAGTCACAACCATGAGCGCAAAAGAAGACCGTATCCGTGAGTTCGCCTACCAGATCTGGGAATCCGAAGGGAAACCCCACGGCCAGGCCAAACGCCACTGGGAAATGGCCACCAAGCTGGTCGAGGCCGAGCAGACGCCCGGCAAGGCCGCGCCCAAGCGCGTGAGCAAGTCCAAGGCCGCCGCTGGCGAGCCGGCCCCTGCCGCGCCGATCAAACCCCGTGCCAGCAAGGCAGCGCCCAAGGCCGACGCCGAGAAACCTGCCCTGCTCAAACCGGCCAAGGCGCCCGCCAAGGCCAAACCCAGCACCACCCCCAAGCCTGCCGCCAAGAAGCCCAAGGCCTGATACCAGGAGCCACCCAGAATGAGTCAACCACGCTCGCGTATAACCGAAGGTCAGCCCTTTCCGTTGGGGTCGACCTGGGATGGTTTGGGCGTCAACTTCGCGCTCTTCTCGGCTCACGCCACCAAGGTCGAACTGTGCATTTTCGACCCTGATGGCCTGGAAGAAATCGAGCGCATCGAATTGCCGGAGTACACCGACGAAATCTGGCACGGCTACCTGCCCGACGCCCATCCGGGGCTGATCTACGGCTACCGCGTGTACGGCCCCTACGAGCCGGAAGCCGGTCACCGCTTCAACCCCAACAAACTGCTGATCGACCCGTACGCCAAGCAACTGGTCGGCGAGCTGAAATGGTCCGAAGCGCTGTTCGGCTACGAGATCGGCCACCCCGACGGCGACCTCAGTTTCGACGAGCGTGACAGCGCGCCCTTCGTGCCCAAGTGCAAGGTGATCGACCCGGCCTACACCTGGGGCAAGCACCGCAGCCACCGCGTCGACTGGGACAAGACGGTGTTTTACGAGGCCCAT
Source organism: Pseudomonas sp. PA27(2017) (assembly GCF_001945445.1). Lineage (GTDB taxonomy): Bacteria > Pseudomonadota > Gammaproteobacteria > Pseudomonadales > Pseudomonadaceae > Aquipseudomonas. The sequence continues at coordinate 13,665 of NZ_MSXW01000027.1, read as the reverse complement.
CTGCGTGGCCTGACCATGCGTCATCCGTCGGTGGCCGAAGACAAGCGCGGCACCTTCGCCGGCCTGATGAACGCCGACGTGATCAAGCACATCCGCAAGCTCGGCGTCTCGTCGGTCGAACTGCTGCCGGTGCATGCCTTCGTGAACGACCAGCACCTGCTGGAAAAGGGCATGAACAACTACTGGGGCTATAACAGCATCGGCTTTTTCGCCCCGCACCCCCGTTACCTGGCCAGCGGCCACATCAACGAATTCAAGGAAATGGCCGCGCACCTGCACGATGCAGGCCTGGAGCTGATTCTCGACGTGGTCTACAACCACACCGCCGAGGGCAACGAGCTGGGCCCGACGCTGTCCATGCGCGGCATCGACAACGCCAGCTACTACCGGCTGATGCCCGATGACAAGCGCTACTACATCAACGATTCGGGCACCGGCAACACCCTGGATCTGAGCCACCCGTGCGTGCTGCAGATGGTCACCGACTCGCTGCGCTACTGGGCCACGGAGATGGGCGTAGACGGCTTCCGCTTCGACCTGGCGACCATTCTGGCCCGCCACCACGATGGCTACGACGAACGCCACAGCTTCCTGGTTGCCTGTCGTCAGGACCCGGTGCTGAGCAAGGTCAAGCTGATCGCCGAGCCGTGGGACTGCGGCCCTGGCGGCTATCAGGTCGGTGGTTTCCCGCCGGGCTGGGCGGAGTGGAACGACAAGTTCCGCGACAACGTGCGCAGCTTCTGGAAGGGCGACGAAGGCCAGCTGGCCGAACTGGCCAGCCGCCTGACCGCCTCGGGCGACCTGTACAACCAGCGTGGTCGCCGGCCGTTCTCGTCGGTGAACTTCATCACCGCCCACGACGGTTTCACCCTCAATGACCTTGTCTCCTACAACGACAAGCACAACGAGGACAACGACGAGAACAATCAGGACGGCAGCAACAACAACATGTCCTGGAACCACGGCGTCGAAGGCCCGACCGACGACGAGGCCATCAACGACCTGCGCTTGCGACAAATGCGCAACTTCATGGCCACGCTGATCCTCGCCCAGGGCACACCGATGCTGGTGGCCGGCGACGAGTTCGCGCGTACCCAGCACGGCAACAACAATGCCTATTGCCAGGACAGCGAGATCGGCTGGATCAACTGGGACCTGAGCGAGCGCGGAAAGCAGTTGCAGGCGTTCGTCACCCGGGTGATCAAGCTGCGCATGAACTACCCGATCCTGCGTCGTAGCCGCTTCTTCGTCGGCGCCTTCAACGAGGAGCTGGGCGTCAAGGACGTCACCTGGCTGGCGCCCAGTGGCGAGGAGATGAACGAGGACAACTGGCACGACCCCCATGCGCGCTGCATGGGCATGCTGCTCGATGGCCGCGCCCAGCCGACCGGGATCCGCCGCAGCGGGGCCGACGCGACGCTGCTGCTGGTGGTCAACTCGCACCATGACGTAGTCAATTTCCGCCTGCCGGAAGTTGCCCAGGGCAGCCACTGGACGTGCATGCTCGACACCAACCGGGTCGAGGAACCGGAGGACGATGAAGTGTTCCAGTTCGGTGACGAGTTCATCGTTACCCACCGCTCGCTGGTGCTGTTCGAGCTGCAGAAGGAAAAGGTGGTATGACCGGGAGCGGCACTCGTCTGGTGGAACGCCTCGGCGCCCTGCTGAACGAGTGGCCGCACCCACTCCCGCATCACCCCGAGGCTCTGCTGCGCAGCCTGCAAAAGCTCTGCGACGCGGGCCTCGATCTATTACCCAACCCCGGCGGTGGCCAGACCCTGCAACGTTGGCAGGCGCTGGCCACGGTCGCCGCATGGGACCTGAGCCTGTGCAAACTCTACGAAGGCCACACCGACGCCCTGGCGATCCTCGAGCATTTCGGCGCTGATGTGCCGGCTCGTGCCACCTGGGGCATGTGGGCTGCAGAACCGCCCATGGCCCGCGTCACCCTCGGCGCCGAGCAGCATGACGGTAGCGTGCGCCTGCACGGTCGCAAGGCCTGGTGTTCGGGCGCCACAGTACTCAGCCACGGTCTGCTCACCGCCTGGAACGAGCACGGCGAACAGCAGCTGGTAGCGATTGCCCTCGAGCAGCCTGGCGTGCGGGTGACCGAAGATGGCTGGCAGGCCGTGGGCATGGCCGCCACCCAGAGCGTGGAAATTCTCTTCGACGATGCCCATGGCCAACTAGTCGGCCCGCCTGGCGGCTACCTCGCACGGCCCGGCTTCTGGCAAGGCGGCGCCGGCATCGCCGCCTGCTGGTACGGTGCGGCGAGCCGCCTGGGCGAAGCGCTGCGCCGGCACTGCAGCGAACGCGACGAGCCCCACGCCCTCGCCCACCTTGGCCATGTGGACTGCGCCCTGACCGCCGCAGCCAGCACCCTGCGTGAGTGCGCCACCTGGATCGACGCCAACCCAGAGGCCGACGCCGAACTGCCGGTACGCCGCGTGCGCGCCATCGTCGAGCACCGTGCGAACACGGTGATCGAGCACGTTGGCCGAGCCCTTGGCGCTGCTCCCTATTGCCGTGACGCCGCGCTGGCAAGGCTGCTGGCCGACCTGCCGGTGTTCCTGCGCCAGAGCCATGCCGAGCGCGACCTGGCGGCCCTCGGCGTGCTCGCGGCCCGCCAACCTCAAGAGAGCTGGATGCTATGAACACCAACCCGATCCAGGGCCAGGGCACCTCGCCGCAAGCCTGGAAGGCCTCCCGGCGCCTGGCCCAGGTGGCCGATATCACCTGCACGCAACTGGTGCCCGAAGGCTGTCGCGCGGTGATCATCGCCCCCCACCCGGACGATGAAATCCTCGGCAGCGGCGGCCTGCTGCAACTGCTGGCTCAGGCGCAGCGGCAAATTCTGCTGATCTCGGTCACCGATGGCGCCGCCAGCCATCCGGGCTCGACCTACTGGACACCGCAACGCCTGAGCATCGTTCGCCCCCAGGAGAGTGCCGATGCCCTCAAGCGCCTCGGCCTGCCGCTCGATCAGGTGCAATGGGTGCACGGCGGTTTCCCCGATACCGGCGTGGGCGCTTGCGAAGCGCAGCTGCGCGAATTTTTCAAGACCTACCTGCAACCCAGCGACGTGGTATTCGCCACCTGGCGCGAGGACGGCCACGCCGACCATGAAGCCGTTGGCCGCGCTGCCCTCAAGGCCGCCCTGGAATGCGGCGCCCGCGCCCACGAGATTCCGATCTGGGCCTGGCATTGGGCCAGCCCCGAAGATCCGCGCATACCATGGGAACGCGCCCGCAAGCTGCAGCTCGACAAGTGGGCCCAGGCGTGCAAGCGTCACGCCATCCAGGCCTTCGCCAGCCAGCTCTACGATGACCCCGATAACGGTCACGAGCCGGTGCTTTCCGGCACGGCAGTGGAACGCCTGCAGCAGCCCTTCGAGGTGGTGTTTCTATGAGCGTCGCCGACAATTACTTCGAAAACCTTTACCGCAGCAGCGAAGACCCCTGGTCGTTTCGCGAGCGTTGGTACGAACAGCGCAAGCGCAACCTGACCCTCGCCGCCCTGCCGCGCAGCCACTACGGCAGCATCTTCGAGCCGGGCTGCGCCAACGGCGAACTAAGCGCGCGCCTGGCCGAACGCTGCACACACCTACTGTGCAGCGACACTTCTGCCCTCGCCTTGGAGCTGGCACGCAACCGCCTCGCTCACCGCAGTAACGTGCGCCTGATGCAAACCCGTCTGCCGGAACAATGGCCGGCCGGGCGTTTCGACCTGATCGTGCTCAGCGAGCTGTGCTACTACCTCGACGCGCAGGATCTGGATCGCCTGATCGACTGCGCCAGGGCCGCCCTCAACACCGGCGCCAACCTGCTGGCCTGCCACTGGCGTTGGCCGATCGACGAATGCCCGTTGAGCGGCGACCAGGTTCACCAGCGCCTGCACGAACGCCTCGGTCTGCCGCGCCTGCTGCGCCATGAAGATACCGACATGTTGCTTGAAGTCTGGGGTACTGAAAGCACCTCCGTCGCCCAGCGCGAAGGGCTAACGCCACAGGCCCGGGAGCGTCCGGTTTGATCGGCATCGTGATCCCCGCTCACAACGAAGAGCAGAGCCTGGACGCCTGCCTGGCCGCCCTGCTCGACGCCGCCGCCCACTCCCATCTCGATGTGCCGGTGCGCATTCTGGTGGTGCTCGATAGCTGCAGCGATGGATCGGCCAGCGTGGTCGCCAATTACCCGGTCGCGAGCCTTTCGCTGCAGGCACGCAACGTCGGCCAGGCGCGTGCCGCTGGCGTGGCCTGGCAACTCGAACGTGGCGCGGGCTGGATCGCCTGCTCCGACGCCGATAGCCGTGTGGCACCGGACTGGCTGGTGCGCCAGCGCGAACTGCAAGCCGACATGGTCTGCGGCACCGTGGAAGTCGCCGAATGGGGCGAGCTCGATCACGGCGTACAGAGCCGTTACCTGAGTGCCTACCAGGACCGCGACGGACATCGGCACATCCACGGTGCCAACCTGTCGTTCAGCGCAGCCGCCTACCATCGCGCCGGAGGGTTCCAGAACATCGCCGTCGACGAGGACGTGCAGCTGGTCGCCGCCTTCGAGCGCGTCGGCGCGCGCATCGCCTGGAGCGCACTGCCGCGGGTATACACCAGCGCCCGCCTGGATTGCCGCGCCCGCGGCGGCTTCGGCGATTACCTGCGCTCGCTGCTCTAGGCCTGTTAACGCTCGAGCACCATCGCGCCGGAGCCCTCGGCTTGCGCAGCAGTATTAACAGGCCCTAAAGCCGCCGCCCGGCGGGCAAAAACCTTGAACCGCCTCCTCGCCGCTCCAGTCGGAATTTAACGACGCCCGCGCGCCTGCTGCGCCCGGGCCCCTCGCTGAACCACGGCGATCATCGCCAGGAGGCCAGCATGAAAGTCAGCGATATCATGACCCGCGGCGTGCAGACGATCACGCCCAGCCAGACCATCCACGAAGCCGCCGCCATGATGGCGCGCATCGACTGCGGCGCCCTGCTCGTCAACCAGGACGACCGCCTGGTCGGTATGATTACCGACCGCGACATCACTGTGCGCGCCGTGGCTACCGGCATGCCAGGGGAAACGCCGATCTCCGAGGTAATGAGCGGCGAAATTCGCTACTGCTTCGAAGATGAGGACGTGCGCCAGGTGGCTCGCAACATGGGCGAAAACCAGCTGCGGCGCCTGCCGGTGCTCGACCGCGACAAACGCCTGGTCGGCGTAGTATCGCTGGGCAACCTGGCGCTGAGCGACGACCCGCAGGCCAGCGCCGAGCTGCTGCGCCGCGTGACCGGCGCGCACTGATCGATGAGCAGACCAACGCCGAAACCTAGGATCCGTTGCCGTTTCAGCGCGAGCGTGCGTGAAACGGGAACAGACCCTGGCGCCTGCGGGCAACCGCGCGTTGGTCTGCCGCGAGCGGGTGAGCTACGTTGAAGCGCATCCATATCGGCATTTCGGGCTGGCGCTATGGGCCCTGGCGCGGCGACTTCTATCCCGCGGGATTGAAGCAGCGCGAGGAACTGGCGTTCGCCTCCCGAGCGGTGAGCAGCATCGAGATCAACGGCTCCTTCTACGCCCTGCAAACGCCGGAGCGTTATGCCGGCTGGGCCAAGGAGACGCCGGACGGCTTCTGCTTCGCGGTCAAGGCGCCGCGTTACATCACCCATATTCGCCGCCTCGACGACGTGGCCACGCCGGTCGCCAATTTCTTCGCCTCGGGGCCGCTGCAGCTCGGCAAAAAGCTGGGGCCGATCCTCTGGCAATTCCCACCGAGCATGGCGTTCGATGAACAGCGCTTCGCCGACTTCCTCGCTCTGCTGCCGCAGGATACCGAGCAAGCCCTGCGTAGTGCCAAGAAAGCCGATCGCCTGCAGGACGGCAGTCTGGAAGTGCCCCATCACCAGAAGCTGCGCCATGCGGTAGAGATTCGCCACCAAAGCTTCCGCGACCCGGCCTTCATCAGGCTGCTGCGCAAGCACAAGGTAGCGCTGGTGTTCGCCGACAGCGCCGGCAAGTGGCCCTACGCCGAAGACCTGACGAGCGACTTCGTGTACCTGCGCCTGCACGGCAACAAGAAGCTCTACGAAAGCGGTTACGACAAAGACGCCATCGACCACTGGCACCAGCGCATCGCCACCTGGAGCCGTGGTCAGCAACCCGGCGATGCACAGCTGATCGATACCCACAAGCCGCGTGCCCGGGCATCACGGGACGTGTACTGCTATTTCGACAATGACCTCAAGGTACGTGCGCCCTATGACGCCCACGCACTCTTACAGAAGTTCGACCTGGCCAAGGCGTTGCCCAACGCTCCCGGCCAGTCGCCAGGAGTGAGCCCATGACCACCCACCAACCGGCCCCTACGGAGCTGGCCAGCGCGGTGCACACGCTGAAGATTCTCACAGTGAACACCCACAAGGGTTTCACCGCGCTGAATCGGCGCTTCATCCTTCCGGAATTGCGCGATGCGGTGCGCACCTTGTCGGCCGACATGGTGTTCCTGCAGGAAGTGCACGGCACCCACGAACACCACGCCAAGCGCTACGAGAATTGGCCGCCCACGCCGCAATACGAATTCCTCGCCGACAGCATGTGGCCGCAGTTCGCCTACGGCCGCAATGCCGTGTACCCCCATGGCGACCACGGTAATGCCCTGCTCTCCAAGTTCCCGATCCTGCGCCACGAAAATCTGGACGTGTCGATCGGCACCCAGGAGCAGCGCGGCCTGCTGCACTCGGTGCTGGACGTGCCGGGCCACGCCGAAGTGCATGCCATCTGCGTGCACCTGGGCTTGCGTGAAATCCATCGCAAGCAGCAGCTCGGCCTGCTCTGCAAGGTGCTCGACCGCCTGCCCAGCGACGCGCCGGTGATCGTCGCCGGTGATTTCAACGACTGGCGCCAGCGTGCCGATGGCCTGCTGGCCGCCAGTGGCCTCAAGGAGGCGTTCGTCAACGAATACGGCAAGCCCGCCAGGAGCTTTCCGGCGCGCTGGCCGCTGCTGTGCCTCGATCGCATCTATGTACGCAACGCGACCACTCACAACCCGCAGGTGCTCTCGACCCGTCCCTGGTCGCACCTGTCGGATCATGCACCGTTAGCTGTGGAGATACGGCTATGAAGTACGACTGGCGTGATGGCAACCAGGTCGATTTGCTGATCAACGGCGAGGAGTTCTACCCCGCCGTATTCGAATCCATCCGCAACGCCCGGCAGGAAGTGCTGCTGGAGACCTTCATCATCTTCGAAGACAAGGTCGGCATGGAGCTGCAGCAGGCGCTGATCAGTGCGGCTCGCAACGGCGCCAGCGTGGAGATCACCGTGGACGGCTACGGCACCGCGGACCTGTCCGCCGAGTACGTCGCGGCGCTGACCGCAGCTGGCGTGCGCGTGCACATGTTCGACCCCGGCAAGCGCCTGCTGGGCATGCGTACCAACCTGTTCCGCCGCCTGCACCGCAAGATCGTGGTGATCGACAGTGAGATCGCCTACATCGGCGGCATCAACTTCGGCGCCGACCACTTGGGCGACTACGGCCCAATGGCCAAGCAGGATTACGCCGTGCGCGTGCGCGGCCCCATCGTCGCCGACGTGCACACCGCTGCCGAACGCCTGCTCGAAGCACGCGACGACCGCCAGGTAGCCAAACGCCGGGTCAACCAGCCCGGCCAGCACAGGCATGCCGGCAACAGTCGCCTGCTGATGACCATCCGCGACAACGGCGATGACACCAACACCATCGAACAGCATTACCTGGACGCCATACGCAAGGCCCAGCACCGGCTGATCGTCGCCAACGCCTACTTCTTTCCAGGCTATCGCCTGCTGCGCGAGCTGCGCAACGCCGCCCGCCGGGGCGTCAAGGTGACGCTGATCCTTCAGGGCATGCCGGACATGCCGCTGGTACGCCTGTGCTCGCGGCTGACCTACAACTATCTGCTGCGCGACGGCGTGACCATCTACGAGTATTGCCAACGCCCCCTGCACGGCAAGGTCGCCCTTGCCGACCACGAATGGTGCACCGTGGGCTCGAGCAACCTCGACCCACTGAGCCTGTCGCTAAACCTGGAAGCCAACGTGGTGATCCGCGACCCGGCGCTCAACCGGCGCCTGCACGAGCATCTCTCCGAGCTCGCCGAATCGAGCTGCAAGTCGGTGCCGCTCAAGCGAGTGATGCGCGGCTACTGGTGGCGCGCGCCGCTGATCTTTCTGTGCTTCCACTTCTTGCGCCACTTTCCAGCCATCGCCGGCTGGTTCCCGGCCCATTCACCGCGGCTCAAGCTGCTCAAACCCGATATCGAAGCGCCGCAGTGCGGCACCTTGCAGGTCGACCAGGAGAAAGTCTCGTGAGCAAACCCGACGACAAGCAAGGCAAACCCGCGTGGCGCTGGGCCAAGCGCCTGCTGACCCTGTGCTTCTTCATCCTGGTGCCGGTGCTGCTGTTCATGCTGGTCAAGAACCTCGACTGGCAGGAAGTCAGCCAGGCGCTACGCAGCTACAGCACCAGCACCCTGCTCGCCGCCATCGGCGTGGCAGCGCTGAGCTATGGGGTTTACTCGAGCTTCGACCTGATCGGCCGCGCCTACACCCAGCACGGCCTACCCACCCGGCAAGTGCTGCCGCTGACCTTCGTGTGCTACGCCTTCACCCTCAACCTGAGTTCCTGGGTTGGCGGCGTGGCGCTGCGCTATCGCCTGTACTCGCGCCTGGGCCTCAGGGTCTCGACCATCACCCGCGTGCTGAGCATGAGCCTGATCACCAACTGGCTGGGCTACATCCTGCTAGCCGGTGTGCTGTTCACCTTTGGCCTGCTCAAGCTGCCCGAAGGCTGGGCTATCGGCGCCACGGGCCTGCGCATCATCGGCCTGGCGTTGCTTGCGGTAGGCATTGGTTACCTCCTGGCCTGCCAGTTCTCCAAGCGCCGCAGCTGGACGATCCGCGGTCACGAGCTGAACCTGCCGTCACTGCCCATGGCACTGCTGCAGGCCGGTCTCGGTGCCCTGAACTGGTCGCTGATGGCGCTGATCATCTACCTGCTGCTGCCCGAGGAAGCCTTCTACCCGACGATTCTCGGCATCCTGATGATCAGCAGCATTGCCGGGGTGATCACCCACATTCCCGCTGGCCTTGGCGTGATCGAGGCGGTGTTCATCGCCATGCTGCAGCATGAAATGTCCAAGGGCAGCATCGTCGCCGCGCTGATCGGCTACCGGGCAATCTACTTCCTGCTGCCGCTGGCGGTGGCCTGCGTGGTCTATCTGGTGCTGGAAAAACGCGCCAAGAAGCTGCGCCAGAATGCCGGCCAGGAAAACAGTGAAGAACCGCGCCCTGCCTGACCGGTTGCCTTGACCGGGATCGGACTGATCCCGGTCAAGGCGCCGCCGCCGCACCGCGCTAGGCTGGGATCGACGCCCAGCGGAGTACGCGAGATGGCCAAGAAATTCCCCCTGCAACCGAGTAACCCCGAGCGCGTGTGCTGGGGCTGCGATCGTTACTGCAGCGCCACCGATCTGGAATGCGGCAACGGCGCCAGCCGCACTCAGCACCCTATCGAGCTGTTCGGCGAAGACTGGTACCTGGATGGCGACTGGGGCATCGAACCGCCAAATGACGAGAAGAAACCCAAGCAGCGGCAGATATGACCGGCAGTTGCTCTCAATCCGGCAACTGCCACGCCTTGCGCAGCGCCTGCAGCGCTTCGGCAATGGCCCGTTCCGGGACTGCGGCAAAACCCATCACCAGCCCGGCGCGCTGATCCGCCGGCGTGTTGCCTTCGGGCAGCCACTGCACGCTGAGTGGGTTGATTTCCACGCCGAAGCCCGCTGCGGCAGCGATCAGCTCGTGCTCCCGCGCCAGGCTCTCGCAGCGCACGCTCAGGTGCAGGCCGGCGTGCACCTCCGGCAGCGGTGCACAGCCGGGCACCAGCGCCGGCCAGCCGGCGAGCAAGGCGTCACGCCGTGACCGGGCGGCGTTGCGCATGCGGCGGATATGCCGTTGGAAATGCCCGGCGGCGATGAACTCGGCCATCACCGCCTGGGTGCCGATATCGGAATGGCGCATGTCCACCCCGCGCCGCCGGGCGAAGGCCTGGGCCAGGCGCGGCGGCACCACCAGATAACCCAGGCGCAGCGCCGGGAAGACGATCTTGCTGAAGGTGCCGACGTACAGCACGCGCTGGCCGCGGTCCAGTGCCGCGAGCGGGGCCAGCGGCGTGCCGCTGTAGCGGTATTCACCGTCGTAGTCGTCCTCGATGATCCAGGCATCGTTGCGCTCGGCCCAGTCGAGCAGGGCCAGACGCCTAGGCAACGACAGCGTCACCCCGGTCGGGTACTGGTGCGATGGCGTGACGTAGGCCAGCCGACAGGGCCCGGCCCGCTCCAGGGCGGCGACATCCAGGCCCTCGCTGTCGATACCGATGCCTTCGAGCCGAGCCCCGGCGACGCTGAACGCGTGGGCCGCAGCGCGGTAGCCGGGATCCTCCAGGGCGACCCGGTCACCCGGATCGAGCAGCAGTTGGGTGCACAGGCTGATGGCCTGCTGCGCGCCGCAGGTGATGACGATCTGCCCAGGGTCGCACTGCAGGCCACGGCTGCTGCGCAGGTAGGCGGCGATCAACTCGCGCAGCTGGCCATCGCCTGCCGGGTCGCCATAGCCCAGCAGCGCTGGCGCCGGTCGCCGCCAGAAACGCGCAGCCAGGCGCGCCCAGGTTTCATAGGGAAACAGGTCGAAGGCCGGCACCCCGACGCGAAATGCCCGTGGCGGCCCCGGCAAGTGCGGCGGCAGATGAAAGCTCTGCAGCCGCTGCAAGGCGCTGCTGCTGACCTCGCTCGACGGGATTGCCGCAGGCAACGGCGCGCCGGCAGCGAGATCGGCCACATAGGTGCCGTCGCCGACCCGCGCCTGCACGTAGCCCTCGGCATACAGCTGATCCAGGGCGCGGTTGACGGTATTGCGTGACACGCCCAGCAGCTCGGCCAATTGGCGGCTGGCCGGCAGACGCGTGCCACCCGGTAGGCGCCCGTCGAGCATGCGCTCGCGCAATGCCTGGTACAGCTGACGCGCCAGGCCCGCGCCGGGCTGCAGGCACAGGCCGGTGAGGTCGACGGGAAGCGGAGCTGAAGCGGCCATCGATTGGCTCCATGAAAGTCACTGAAAATGGATCTTATAACAGACCAATCACAAATCTAGGATGACGTCATTCCCTTCAGGAAACGGCCCATGTACACACCCTCCGCCTTTCGCCAGCACGACCTCGCCACCCTGCACCGGGAGATCCAGGCCTGCCGCCTGGCCACCCTGATCAGCCATGGCGAGAGCGGCCTGCAGGCCAGCCACCTGCCCTTGCTGCTGCGCCCGGAGCAAGGCGCCCACGGCACGCTGTACGGTCACCTGGCGCGGGCGAATCCCCATGCACGGCTGCTGGCCGAAGGTGGCGAGGCGCTGGTGGTATTCAGCAGCGCCGAGGCCTATGTCAGCCCGTCCTGGTACCCGGCCAAGGCCGAGCACGGCAAGGTGGTGCCGACCTGGAACTACATCGCCGTGCACGCCTATGGGCGCGCCGAAGTGTTCGACGACGCCGAACGCCTGCTGAACCTGCTCGGCGAGTTGACCGACCGCCACGAGCAACCGCGCCCACAACCCTGGACGATCGCCGATGCACCGCAGGACTACATCGCCGGCATGCTGCGCGCCATCGTCGGCTTCGCCCTGCCCATCGAGCGCCTGGAAGGTAAATGGAAGCTCGGCCAGAACCGCAGCGAAGCCGACCAGCACGGCGTACGCAACGGCCTCGCCGCCAGCCTCGATTCCCGCGACCGCGCCCTGGCGCAGCGCATGGCTGACCGAATCACTCGATAGAAACAGGAGACCGAGGATGGAAATACGCGCCGTTACCGCTGACGATCACGCCGCCTGGCTGCCCCTCTGGCAGGGTTACCAACGCTTCTACGCCACCGAGATTCCCGAGGCCGCCAGCCAATTGACCTGGCAGCGCTTTCTCGACGCCAGTGAGCCGATGCATGCGGCCCTGGCCTGGCGCGATGGCCGTGCAATCGGCATGGTGCACTGGATCTTCCATCGCTCCTGCTGGACGGAGGGCGATTACTGCTACCTGCAGGATCTGTTCGTCGACGAGCAGGTGCGCGGCGGCGGCATTGGCCGCGGGCTGATCGAGCACGTCTACGCCCAGGCCCGCCAGGCCGGCGCCTCGCGGGTGCACTGGCTGACCCACGAGAGCAACACCACCGCCATGCAGCTGTACGACCGCATCGCCGAGTGCCCCGGCTTCGTGCAGTACCGCAAGAAATTGTGATCAGGAGCCGACCATGACCGACGATACCCTGCTCGACTGGCAACCCGTCCCACCACCACCCCGCGCGCCACTCGACGGTCGCTTCGTGCGTCTGGAGCCGCTCGACGCCCAGCGTCACGGCAAGGACCTATGGCTTGCCCTGCAAGGCCCGGACAGTGACCCCGTTTTGTGGGATTACCTGCCTTACGGCCCGTTCGCCGAACGCAGTGCCTTCGACGCCTGGCTCGCGGGCAAGCAGGCGAGCGACGATCCCCTGTTTTTCACGGTGATCGACGCTGCGTCGAAACATGCCGTAGGGCTGCTCAGCTTCCTGCGCATCGCCCCGGCCGATGGCTGCATCGAGATCGGCCATATCGCTTTTGGCCGCGCCATGCAGCGCTCGCCCGCCTCCACCGAAGCGATCTGGCTGCTGATGAGGCAGGCCATGGACGAGCTTGGCAATCGTCGCCTGGAATGGAAATGCAATGCACGCAACGCGCGGTCGGTGCGTGCTGCCGAGCGGCTGGGCTTCACCCAGGAGGGGCTGTTCCGCCAGCATGCAGTGATCAAGGGCCAGAACCGCGACACCGCCTGGTTCTCGATCATCGATGGCGAGTGGCCGGCGATTCGCGATGCCTTTTTACGCTGGCTGGCCCCAGAGAATTTCGATGCGCAGGGCAGGCAGCGCCAGCGTCTGGAGGCGTTTCGCGGGCGGTAGAAGCGGCCTTCTGCGCGAAAACGATTGCGGCCCTGGCGTCGTGCTCGCGATTCGCCGCGAGGTCGCGTCTCATACGCGATCGCGGATGCACCACCAATCGTGTGGGAGCGCCGACCCGGCGCGAAGGCAATTGCGGCCCTACCTCGAGAACGGTGTCGTGCTCACGATTCGCCGCGGGTCGCGTCTCCTACAATTATCGCGAGCATCCCAACGCCAGCGTGGGAGCGTCGACCCCGGCGCGAAATCGATTGCGGCCCTACCGCGAGAACGGTGCCGTGCTCACGATTCGCCGCGGGTCGCGGCTCCTACAATGATCGCGAGCATCCCAACTCCCGAGTGGGAGCGTCGCCCCCGGCGCGATATCGATTGCGGCCCTACCGCGAGAACAGTGCCGTGCTCACGATTCGCCGCGGGTCGCGGCTCCTACAATGATCGCGAGCATCCCAACGCCCGAGCGGGAGCGTCGCCCCCGGCGCGAAACCGATTGCGGCCCTACCGCGAGAACGGTGCCGTGCTCACGATTCGCCGCGGGGCGCGGCTTGTATGTTCTAGGCTAGGAACCTGTCGGGGGTGGAGGGACATGCGCGGCTTCTGCAAGCGACAAGCCAGACAGTGGGAGAATTCCCCCACCCCATACTCACCGCAAACGCCGATAAGGAATCCTTCGGTCGGAGCGACAAT
>NZ_MSXW01000004.1 GCF_001945445.1 Pseudomonas sp. PA27(2017) | reverse complement strand
GTTTGCGGTGAGTATGGGGTGGGGGAATTCTCCCACTGTCTGGCTTGTCGCTTGCAGAAGCCGCGCATGTCCCTCCACCCCCGACAGGTTCCTAGCCTAGAACATACAAGCCGCGACCTCGCGGCGAATCGCTCAGGCACCGCCGAAACAGGCAGTCAGGCTGCAATCGTTTCGCCCCGAGGTCGGGGCTCCCACAGGTTGGTTTGAGTGTCTGCTTCTGCCTTGTAGGTGCCACTTCATGCGCATACAAGACGTTGAACAGGTTCTAAGAACTTGGCTCGTTTTTGTGGGAGCCGCGACCTCGCGGCGAATTAGTCAGGCACCGCCGATAGGCAGTCAGGCTGCAATCGTTTCGCCCCGAGGTCGGGGCTCCCACAAGTTGGTTTGAGTGGCCGCTTCTGCCTTGTAGTTGCCGCTTCATGCGTAGATAAGACTTTGAACAGGCTCTGAGAACTTGGTCCGTTTTTGTGGGAGCCGCGACCTCGCGGCGATTCGCTCAGGCACTGCCGAAATAGGCAGTCAGGCTGCAATCGTTTGGCCCCGAGGTCGGGGCTCCCACAGGTTGGTTTTAGTGGCCGCTTCTTCCTTGTAGCTGCCGCCTCATGCTCATAGAGGTCATGAGCAGGCTTTCAGGCCTTGAAGAAACTCACCCGCTCGATAAGCCGGCGGGCCAGGGACGACAATTCCTCGCTGGCCGCGGAAACCTGGGTGGAGCCGGCGGTGGTTTCTACCGTGCTGGCGTGAATGCGGCTAATGTTCTGGTTGACGTCTTCTGCCACCAGGCTCTGCTGCTGAGCGGCGCTGGCGATCTGCGCGTTCATGTCCTTGATCGCCCCGACTTCCTGGCGAATGCGGCCTAGGGCCTGTTCGGTCTCGGCGGTCTGCTCGACCGTCTTGCGGGCCATCTGGCTACTCGTCTGCATGATCTGTGCGGCACCGCTGGCACCGGCCTGCAGCTGTTCGATCATGCCGCTGATTTCCCGGGTCGAGGTCTGCGTGCGGCTGGCCAGCGAACGTACTTCATCGGCCACCACGGCAAAGCCGCGGCCATGCTCGCCCGCCCGCGCCGCTTCGATGGCGGCATTGAGCGCCAGCAGGTTGGTCTGGTCGGCGATCGCGGTGATCACCGCGATGATGGTCTCGATGTTGCTGCTGTCGCGGGCCAGTTGCTCGACCTGCTCGGCAGCCGCGTCGAGCACCTTGGCCAGCTCCTGAATCGCCTGGCCGCCCTGAGTCACCAACTGGCTGCCGGTTTCCACTTCGCCATCGGCGTTGCGGGTGGCCGAGGCAGCGGTGCCGGCATAACCGGCCACTTCGTTGACTGTCGCGGCCATCTGGTTGATGGCCGCGGCCATCTGCTCGGCCTCTTCGGACTGCGCCTGCAACTGGCGGTTGTTGCTGGCCGATGTGGCGCGCAACTGATCGGACGCCAGGTTCAGCTCGTCGGCGGCGCTGCGCACCTGGGCGATGGTATCGCCGAGGCGCGCGCTCATGTCCTTGACGGCGCCCATCACGCTGTTCGGGTAACGCGTCTCGATGCGCTGATCGAGGGCGCCGCCGGCCAGGCGCTGGATGACCTCGGCCACCTGGTGAGGCTCGGCGCCCAGCGTCGAGCGCAGGCGGCGGATGATCAGCAGGGAGACGACCACGCTGAGCAGGATCGCCACGCTGGTGACGGTCACGATCAGCAGGCCGAAGCTGCCCGCGGTTTCACGCACGCCATCCAGGCTGGTGGTGATGTCCTTTTCCTGCAGGTCGATGAAGGCGTTGATGCGCTTGAGCCATTCGGTATAGGCGCCCGCCACGTCCCGTGACAGCAGCGTCTGCGCGCCCTCGATATTGCCACCCTGGCGCTGGCTGATCAGTTGCCGGGTCAGTTGGCGGGCGGTGTTTTCGATGGCCTTGATCTGGCTGAGCTGGCGTTGTTCCTCGGCGCTCGCGGTGCTGGCAGTGAGCAACTTGTCCAGCGGCGCAGCCGATTGCTGGTAGAAGGCGTCGAGGCGCTCGATGTTCTGCAGTTGCTCGTTCAGCGCGGCGGGCTCGCGGACCAGGACCAGGTCTCGGATGGCGATGGCACGGTCGTGCACGCTGCCGCGGAAGTTGATCGCATAGCGCTGTTTGAGGCTGGCGCCGTCGTTGACTTCACTGAGGCTGCTATCGATCACCTGCACGCGCTGGATGCCGACCAGGGCGACCAGAATCATCAGCGACAACACCAACCCGAAACCCATGGCCAGACGCTGGGCGATCGTTAGCGGTTGCGACATCTTGGGTACCTATGGGCAGAAGGGCCGGTTTGCTCCAGCGCTCGTTGGGCTCGCAGGAGGGGATGGCCAGGGAACGCTGAGGCTAATGTTTGCACAGAGGAAAGCAAGCGTTTTGTGATGGCTAATTGATGCTATAGCTTGCCGCTATGGCCCGCCGTTTGGCGTTTTGCGTACGCCCATGTAACGGGTGCCGATTCCGCTGCGAACGCATGCGAAGTGCGTTCGCAGCAGGGCAGGGCTCAGACGCGGAACTGCCCCAGCAGGCGACCGAGTTGCTCGGCCAGTTGCTTGAGGTGCTGGCTGGCAGCGCTCGATTGATCGGCCGACTCGGCGGTGCTGTGGGCCAGAGCGGCGGTCTCGGTGACGTTCTGGTTGATGTCGTCGACCACGTGGGATTGCTGCAGCGTGGCGCTGGCGATCGAGGCGTTGAGGCCGGTCAGGTTGCGCAGCGACTGGGCGATCTGCGCCAGGCTTTCGCCGGCCTGGCTGGCTTGTTCGACGGTCAGGCGCGAAGCGTGGCTGCTGTCGCCGATGGCTTTCACCGCCGCCTGCGAGTTGGTCTGCAGGCGCTCGATCATGCCCTGGATCTCGGCCGTGGATTTCTGCGTGCGCTGGGCCAGCAGGCGCACCTCGTCGGCGACCACGGCGAAGCCGCGGCCCTGTTCACCGGCCCGGGCGGCCTCGATGGCGGCGTTGAGCGCCAGCAGGTTGGTCTGCTCGGCAATCGAGCGAATCACTTCCAGCACCCCGCCGATCTGCGTGCTTTCGCTGGCCAGCGACTCGATCACCGCCACGGCCTTGTCGATGGTGCCGGACAGCTGGTCGATCTGCTTGAGGCTGGCGTCGATATTGTGCTGGCCCTGGCGCGCCTGCTCTTCGGCGGTGCGCACTTCGCTGGAGGCGTGCTCGGCGTTCTTGGCCACGTCCTGCACGCCGTAGGTGACTTCGTTGACCGCGGTGGCGACCAGCTCCATTTGCTGGGCCTGCTGTTGACTGTGCTGCTGAGCGGCGCTGGAAATGTCGCCGAGCGAATGCGCGGCCTGGTCGAGCGAGGAGGCGGAATCGAGCAACTGGCGAATCACCTGGCGCATCTTGCCGGTGAAGGCATTGAAGTGTCCGGCCAGAGCAGCGAGCTCATCACGACCCTGGTCATCGAGTTTGTGGGTCAGATCACCCTGGCCGCTGGCGATGTCGGCCATGGCCGCGACGGCCTGCTGCAGCGGCGTGGCGATGCTGCGCGAAATCATCACCACCAGAACGATCAGCAGCAGGGTGGCCGGCACGCCGATGGCCAGGGCCTTCATTGCCTGGGATTTGAACTCGGCCTGCACGTCGTCGACGTAAACGCCCGAGCCGATGATCCAGCCCCAGGGCTGGAACAGCTCGACGTAGGAAATCTTCGGTACCGGCTCGCTGGCGCCTGGTTTGGGCCAGCGATAATCGACCGGGCCGGCGCCCTGGCGCTTGGCGATGGCGACCATCTCGTTGAACAGCGCCTTGCCGTCCGGATCCTTGAGGGCGGACAGGTTCTGTCCCTCGAGTTTGGCGTTGGTCGGATGCATGATCATGGTCGGCGTCTGATCGTTGATCCAGAAGTACTCCTGGCCGCCGTAGCGCAGGCCGCGGATCACCTCGATCGCCTGCTTCTGCGCCTGCTCGCGGCTCAGCGTGCCGTTGGCCTCCAGGCCCTGGTAATACTTGAGCAGGCCCACGGCCGTCTGCACCACGTGCTGAGTCTTCTCGGCCTTGCCGGCGTAGAGGCCAACGCTGATCTGGTTGAGCATGTAGGCGCCGAGCAGCACCAGCATCAGCACCGGCATCGCGATGATGAGCCAGAGACGACGATTGATCGGCAAGCGACGCAAGCTGTTCATGGGGGCATTCCTGACAGTGTTGTTCTTGTTATGGCTGCCGATGCAAAACAGCAGCAATCTTTACGCACCTGATAGCACTTCGATAGTGCGGCGTAAATCGAAAAAATGCAGGCTTGATGTTTTTTAACATCGGAATAGTCAAACGCGCCTGCAACGGGGCCCTCAGGTCATCGGACGTCCGTTGAGAGGGCGTTCGAAAGCAACCCGGCCGCGCGCCGTGAAGCACGCAACGAATTGAGGGGACAGGGCAGATTTGGCCACGCGGTGGAGCGTGGCGCCCACGTCAGCAGATATCGATCTGGTAGCGGAAGTTGGCCGCCGCAGCGCGCGACAGACGGTATTCCAGCGGGCTGCGGTCGTAGCCCAGGGCCGTACGTTCGATCACCACGATGGGGTCACCCTCGCCGATGGCCAGGGTGCCGGCCATCTCGGCATCGGCGCTGCCAACGGTCAGGGTCTCGCGGGCCGAGGCGATGCACTGGCCGCACTGCTTCTCGTAGAAGGGGTAGAGCAGGTCACCGAAGGTGGCCGAGTCGATATCCAGCAGCACGATGAAGCGCGACGCGGGCAGCCAGATCTCCTCGTGGAACAGCGTGCGCTCTTCGATCACCCGCAGGCGTTCCATACGCAGCACCTGCTCACTGCTTTTCAGGGCGAGTGCCTTGGCGATTTCCCTGGACGGCTTTTGCAGGGCCTTGGAAAGAATCCGGCTGGAAGGGATTTCCCGGCCACCGCTGGCGTTCACCTGGCGAAAGAAGCGCGCCAGCGATGCATCGAAGTTCGGTCGGCGCACGAAGGTGCCGCGGCCTTGACTGCGCAGCAGCAGCCCCTCGTTGACCAGGGTGTCCACCGCCTTGCGCACCGTGCCTATGGCCACGCCGTAGAGCTTGGTCAGCTCCGCTTCGGTGGGAATCGGTGCGCCGGGTGACCACTCGCCAGCGGCGATCTTGGCCAGCATCTCTTCGCGCAGCCGTTGGTACAGCGGCAGGCGTTCGTCGTATCCGAGAGTCATCGCGTCTTTGTGTCCGTTGCAACAGGCAGGCGCCACTCTACCACCGCCTGATCGATTGACAGAATGGCTGAAGCGAATATATGGTCAACCATTCATATATATGACTGCATGTCGTGATAACAGTGGCTGGCACCAGTGCCGGTCTCCATAACAATCGATCAGGTAACGCCTCAATGAGCACCTCTCGCCCTGCCATCACCGGCATCGACACCCACGCGCATATCTTTCGCCAGGATCTGCCGATGGTTGCCAACCGTCGCTACAGCCCCGCTTACGATGCGCTGGTGGAGCAGTACCTCGGCCACTTGGACCACCATGGTTTGTCCCATGGCGTGCTGATCCAGCCGAGCTTTCTGGGCACCGACAACAGCTTCATGGTCGAGGCGCTGCGCCGTTTCCCCGAGCGCCTGCGCGGCGTGGCAGTGGTCGATGCCGACATCGACGACGCGCAGCTGGACGCGCTCGCGGCAGCCGGCGTGGTAGGCATTCGCCTGAACCTGATCGGCAAGGCGCTGCAGGATTACACCGGCCCGGCGTGGAACGCCTTGTTCGAGCGCCTGGCGCGTCGTGGCTGGCAGGTGGAAATCCAGCGTGGTATCGATGACCTGGCGCAGATCGTGCCGGCCATCGTCGCCACCGGCGTGGAAGTAGTGATCGATCATTTCGGTCTGCCGAACCACGGCATCGATGAGCAGAACCCCAATCACCGGGCATTTCTGCAGCTGCTCGGCGATTCAAGGGTGTGGCTGAAGCTGTCGGCGGCCTACCGCAGCCAGTCCGACCTGCCCCAGGCGACTCGGGTGCTGGCGCAGGTACGTGAGGCGGCAGGCGGCCTCGAGCGCTTCCTGTGGGGCAGCGATTGGCCCAACACCCAGTTCGAAGATCGGACACACTATGCCGAGCAATTGGCGCTGATCGAGGCGCTGTTGGAGCCGGCCGAGCGCGCCCAGGTGCTGGTAGCCAACCCCGCCCGTCTGTTCGGCTTCACCCGCTGATCGCCCGCATACACAGGAAGCCTTCATCATGATGAGCCTGCTCGTCGTCGCGGCGATCGTTATCTCCGTGGCCCTCGGTTACAAGACCAAGATCAACATCGGCCTGTTCGCCATTGCCTTCGCTTACCTGATCGGCTGCTTCGGCATGGGCCTGAGCCCGTCCGACGTCATCAACATGTGGCCGCTGAAGATCTTCTTCATCATCTTCTCGGTATGCCTGTTCTACAGCTTCGCCACGGTCAACGGCACCCTGGAGAAACTCGCCGAACACCTGATCTACACCTGCCGCGCCTTCCCACAGTTGCTGCCTTTCGCGGTGTTCGCCACCGCCGGGATGATCGCCGCCATGGGGGCGGGCTACTACACGGTGCTGGCATTCATGGCGCCAATCACCCTGCTGCTCTGCGAGCGTACCGGCATGAGCCTGATCCTCGGCGGCATGGCGGTGAACTACGGAGCGTTGACCGGTGCCAACTTCGTGTCCAGCCAGAGCGGCATCATCTTTCGCGGCCTGATGACCGGCGCCGGCATCTCCGAGAACGATGCCTTCATCAATGCCTTCGGCATCTTCCTCAGCACCCTGGTGATTCCGCTGGTAGTGATCAGTGCCTTCGTGTTCCTCACCGGGCACGGCAAGTCGATGAAGAACTCGTCCTTTGTGGCCACGCCACCGGCGCCTCTGAACCGCGAGCAGCGCATCACCCTGTGGCTGACCCTGGCGATGATGGTCATCGTGCTCGCCGCGCCCATCGCTCATATCGTCCTGCCGGACAACGCTACCGTCACCTTCGTCAATTCGAAGATGGATATCGGCCTGATCGCCAGCCTGTTCTCGGTGATCGCCCTGCTGCTCAAGCTCGGTGACGAGCGCAAGGCCATGGCCTCGGTGCCGTGGAGCACGCTTATCATGATCTGCGGCGTGGGCATGTTGATCTCGGTGGCGATCAAGGCCGGCACCATCGACATCCTCGCCTCGTGGATCGGCAGCACCATCCCGCCGGTTCTGGTGCCGGTGGTGTTCGGCATCATTGCCGCGATCATGTCGATTTTCGCGAGTACCCTGGGCGTGGTGACGCCGGCGCTTTTCCCCATCGTGCCGCCGATCGCCGCGACCATGGGTATCGAGCCGATGGTGATCTTCATCGCCATCGTGGTCGGTGCCCAAGCCACTTCGATCTCGCCGTTCGCCTCCGGCGGCAGCCTGATCCTCGGCTCCTGCACCTCGGAGCAGAGCCGCACCGCGCTGTTCCCACAGTTGCTGTTCAAGGCCGCGCCCATCGGTTTCGTGGCGGCGCTGGTGTTCAACGTGCTGCTCACGTTCGTTTACTGACCGATCCGAGGGTCCGCTGCCCGGGTGCTACTCGGGCAGCGCAGGATCAGCGCCGATAGCGCAAGGTCGCCGATGGCAGCTCGCCGTAGCGTTTGCGGTACTCCTGCGAAAACCGTCCTAGGTGGGTGAAGCCCCATTTCAGGGCGATATCAGTGACCGACTCTCCTTTTTCGTGGCGCAGCGCTTCATGTACGCGCTGCATGCGTACTTCGCGCAGGAACGTCATGGGACTGGTACCGCGGAACTCGCGAAAACCGGAAAACAGCGTACGCACGCTGACCCCCACATGGGCCGCCAGTTGCTCGACGGTCAGCGGCTCGTGGGCGTGATCGAGAATGTACTCCTCGCTGCGTTTGACGAAGTAGGGCGAAACCTGGCGCTCGTTGGAGAGCGCATCGACCATGCGTTGCATGGTATTCGGCTGCCCGTAGAGCAGGGCGTTGATCAGGGTCGCCTCGAACTGCTTGAGCACCATCGGCTGATGGATGGGATGATCGGCACAGGTCAGTGCATCGGTCAGGGTCGACAGCAATTGCAGGAAATAGCGGGCACCCGGTTTATCCAGATCGAAAGCTGGCATGAAGCGCAGCGGCGTTTCCAGGCGCCGGCCAAGATGCTGCGCGCAGTGGCTTTCCACGTATTCGCGTTCGAAGCGTAACGCTAGCTGCGGTGCGTCGGCGGCCCAGTGCATCGACACCGGCGTGTCCGGGGAAATCAGCGAGGCGCAGTCTGGCGACGAGGTAAAGCTGTGACCATCGCAGCTTATTTCGGCGCTGCCCTTGAGCGGGATCTGGATCAGGAAGAAGTTTTCCAGGCTGCCGGGGTCGATGCGCACTGCAGAACCGTACTCCAGGCGACTCAGTGACAGGCGCCCAAGACTGACGTGATGCATTGACGCGCTGATGCCACGTGTCGACCCGACCAGGCTCAGATCGTGGGGCTTGAATACGCCGCTGACCTTTTCGCAAATGCTGTCGCGGTCGTTGAGCAGGAACAGTCGGTTGTGTACCGAGAACAAAGGGGTGCGCAAAAAACGCGTACCTCCGTTCGCATTGAACTCCATATTCATGAACACCTCACCCGCATGCACGATTTCAAGGCAGTGTGTGCCATTGCGTTACCGGGTCATTGCACGATCCGGATAGTCGCTGCAGTGAGCGGATACTGCGGCACCTCTGCTGTTTCTTATTGGCACGCTTGGCCGTGCCTACCGCTGTCGAAGCAATACCTGCGCCAGCTACGAGAGGCCTCTGTGACAGCTTGGTGAAAGGGCCGCAAATTTTCCGCGGATCAAGGACAGTCGGTGCGCTAGGCGGATAGTGCGCCGACGCCAAGCAGCTTCACCATCGTTTCCAACATCACCGGACGTTGGAGACACACATGAAAGGTCGCTATGTCAGCGTTGCCAGCAATGGCGGCGGAGTGTTCCAGGCTTATATGGCCACCGCCATTGGCGGTCGCGGCCCGGGCGTCGTGCTCTGCCAGGAGATCTTCGGGGTCAACGAGGCCATGCGCCTCGTGGCCGATCACCTGGCCGAAGAGGGCTACACCGTGCTGGTGCCGGACCTGTACTGGCGCCAGCAGGCGGGCGTCGAGCTGGGCTACACCCCTGATGACTTCGAGAAGGCCCTGGCGCTGTACCAGGCTTACGACGAGAACCACGGTGTGGCCGATATCGACGCCAGCCTGGCCTTGCTCAAAGCCCTCCCCGAGTGCAGCGATGCCGGGCTCGGCGTGGTCGGTTACTGCCTGGGCGGCAAGCTCGCCTACCTGGCCGGCTGTCGCCTGCCGCAGGTAGCCTGCGCCGTGGGCTACTACGGGGTCGGCATCGAGAATGCCCTGGATGAGTTGGAGGGGTTGCAGGGGCGCTTGGTGCTGCACCTCGCCGAGCAGGATGGTTTCTGCCCGGAGCCGGCCCGCAAGGCGATCGTCGCGGCGCTGGCGCAACGCCCAGGCACCGAGGCCTACGTCTACCCAGGTGTCGACCACGCCTTCGCCCGCCCGGCCGGGCATCATTACCACAAGCCTTCCGCGCTACTCGCCCATGAGCGCAGCATCGCCGCTCTGCGCCGCACCATCGGCCCGGACTACAACCTCTCGGACCTGTGGGAGGAGCACATCCGCCACGAGTTCGACACCCGCGACGTGCCGGCGACCATGGCCACCATGGTGCCCGAGCCCTACGTCAACCACATTCCCACCATGACCGGTGGCGTGGGTTACCGCGAGCTGGCGCGCTTCTATCGCTACCACTTCGTTCACGGCAACCCCAGGGACATGGTGCTGACGCCGATTTCGCGCACTGTCGGCGCCTCGCAGATCGTCGACGAATTCGTCATGAGCTTCACCCATGACCAGGCGATCGACTGGCTGCTGCCCGGCGTCGCGCCTACCGGCCGCTTCGTCGAGATTCCCATGCTCGGTGTGGTCAAGTTCCGTGGGCCGAAGCTGTACCACGAGCACATCTACTGGGATCAGGCCAGCGTGCTGGTGCAGATCGGCCTGCTCGATCCCGCGGGCCTGCCGGTGGCCGGTGCCGAAACCGCGCACAAGCTGCTCGACGAGAGCCTGCCCTCCAACACCTTGATGCCGAGCTGGCCGACCAGCGCCGGCAAGCCGATCGAGGGCTGAGCCATGAACCTGCACAGTCTCGACGGCAAGGTCGCCGTGATCAGCGGCGGCGCCACCCTGATCGGCCGCGCGGTGGCCGAGGCGCTGCTTGCCGCCGGTGCCCGCGTGGCCATTCTCGACATCGACCCGCAGGGCGCCGCCGTCGCGGATGAGTTGGGCAGCGATGCGTTGTTCATCGCTCTGGATCTGACCGACGATGCTGCCTCGGCGGCGGCCCTCGACAGCATCCATGGGCAGTTCGGCAAGGTCGATCTGCTGGTCAACCTGGCCTGTACCTACCTCGACGACGGCCTGGCCTCGACCCGCGCTGACTGGCTGCGTGCCCTGGACATCAACCTGGTGTCGGCGGTGATGCTCACCCAGGCGCTGTGCGCCGACTTGCAGGCGAGCCGTGGCGCAGTGGTCAATTTCACCTCGATTTCCGCGCAGTGCGCGCAGACCGGGCGCTGGATCTACCCGGTATCCAAGGCCGCCATGCTGCAACTGACGCGCAGCATGGCGATGGATCTGGCGCCGCTGGGCATTCGCGTCAATTCGGTGTCGCCAGGCTGGACCTGGTCGCGGGTGATCGCCGAGGTCAGTGGCGGCGATCGCGCCCATGCCGACCGCGTGGCCGCCGACTTCCACCTGCTCGGGCGCCTGGGCGAGCCGGCGGAGGTGGCCCAGGTGGTCGCCTTTCTCTGCTCGCCAGCGGCCAGCTTCGTCACCGGTGCCGATTATGCGGTGGACGGTGGTTACTCGGTGATGGGGCCGGAGCGCAACCAGCCGGCCATCCCACGTCTCGCCGAACGGGAGTGAGCCTCATGAGCAATCCCTTCTGGCGCCTTTTCAACGGTTTCACCCCAACCCGCCACTCGACTCCCCGGAGGACTCCCATGCGTAGAATCGCCATCGTCGGGGCCGGCCAGGCCGGCCTGCAACTGGGCATCGGCCTGCTCGCCCAGGGCTACCACGTTACCCTCACCACCAACCGCAGCGGCGAACAGGTGCGCGGCGGCAAGGTGATGTCCAGCCAATGCATGTTCAACAACGCCCTGCAGACCGAGCGCGATCTCGGCCTGAATTTCTGGGAGGAGCAATGCCCGGCGGTAGAGGGCATCGGCCTGTGCGTGCCCAACCCGGAGCGCCCGGGCGAGAAGCTGATCGACTGGAGCGCGCGCCTGGATCGTTATGCCCAGGCCGTCGACCAGCGCCTGAAGATGCCGGCCTGGATGGACGAGTTCGAGCGCCGTGGCGGCGAGCTGATCATCCAGGACGTCGGCCTGCCCGAGCTGGAGCAACTGACCCAGAGTCATGACCTGACCCTGCTGGCCGCCGGCAAGGGCGAGGTGGTCAACCTGTTCGCCCGCGACACCGAGCGCACCGTGTTCCAGCAACCGCAACGCGCCCTGGCACTGACCTACGTCAAGGGCATGATGCCCAAGTCGCCTTATTCGCGGGTGGCCTTCAACCTCATTCCCGGCATCGGCGAGTACTTCGTGTTCCCCGCCCTGACCCTCAATGGGCCGTGCGAGATCATGGTCTTCGAGGGTGTACCCGGTGGCCCGATGGACTGCTGGCAGGACGTCACCTCGCCTGAGCAGCATCTTGAGCGCAGCCTGGAGATCGTCCAGCGCTACGCCCCCTGGGAAGCCGAGCGCTGTCGCAACCTGGAACTGACCGACGCAGGCGGCGTGCTCGCCGGGCGCTTCACCCCAATGGTGCGCAAACCGCTGCTGCGCCTGCCGTCCGGGCGCACCGTGTTCGGTATGGCCGATGCTCTGGTAGTCAACGACCCGATCACCGGGCAGGGCTCCAACAACGCCGCCAAGTGCAGCAAGGTCTACCTCGACGCCATTCTCGCCCAGGGCAGCGCCGCTTTCACCCCGGAGTGGATGCAGCAAACCTTCGAGCGCTACTGGGACTACGCCGGCCAGGTGGTCAAGTGGACCAATAGCCTGCTCACCCCACCGCCCCCGCACATCCTCGAACTGCTCGGCGCCGCCGGCCAGTCGCAGGCCATCGCCGCGCAGATCGCCAACGCCTTCGACGACCCGCGCCGCTTCGCGCCCTGGTGGTTCGACGCCGCGCAGTGCCAGGACTTCATCCAAAGCCATATCAACCGTGCCGCCTGATCGGGAGACCGCCATGAACGATTCCACGCTTATCGCAGTCGACGGCGTCGAGCCGCGCAGCCTGCGCAATCTGCTCGGCCAGTTCGCCACCGGGGTGACGGTGATCACCACCCGCACCGCCGACGGACGCCGGGTAGGTATGACCGCCAACTCCTTCTCCTCGGTGTCGCTCGAGCCGCCCCTGGTGCTCTGGAGTTTGGCGCGTAGCGCGCCGAGCCTGACGGACTTCCTTGCCGCCAGCCACTTCGCCATCAACGTGCTGGGCAGTGACCAGCATGGCCTGTCCGGGCATTTCGCCCGCCCGGCGACGGACAAGTTCGCCGGCATCGACTGCGAAGACGGGCCAGCCGGCGTGCCGCTGCTGAATGGCGCCATCGCAACCCTGGTGTGCCGTAACGGCACGCAGTACGAGGGCGGCGATCACCTGATCTTCCTTGGCGAGATCGAGCATTACCGACACAGCGGCGGAGAACCGCTGGTCTTCCATGCCGGGCAGTATCGGGTCGCCGTCGCGCACCCGGCCATCGCCCTCTGAGTCTGCCGCCAATACGACAATGACAGGAGCCTTGCATGTCTCAGATCCGCTATCTTCCGCTGGCCTTGGCAATTGCCACCAGCGGCGCTCACGCCTATGACCTTCCCGTGGTCAACCTGGGGCTGACCAGCTTTCTCGACGGTGGCTTGCCGGCCGGGTCCGGTTGGTACCTGCAGCAGTATTTCCAGCACTACAGTGCCGATCGCCTGCGTGATCGCAACGGTGATCGCATCGGACTGCCGAAGACCGATCTCGAGTATCAGGTG
The DNA here is from genome assembly GCF_001945445.1 of Pseudomonas sp. PA27(2017). Taxonomy (GTDB): domain Bacteria; phylum Pseudomonadota; class Gammaproteobacteria; order Pseudomonadales; family Pseudomonadaceae; genus Aquipseudomonas. The sequence goes on along the minus strand of NZ_MSXW01000004.1, from coordinate 29,491 downwards.
GCGGTGACGCAGCTGAGTTACCTGTCCGATCTGCGCGTGGGCAACGCCAGCCTGGGCCTCAACGCGGTGCTGCCGATCGTCACCAAGATGGATGTCGACGACGGCCTGAACAACGCGGCCCTCAAGGCGCAAAGCGGCATGGGCGATCTGCTGGTCGGACCGTTCATCCAGTTCGACCCGATCATGGGCCCGGACGGCCCGCGCTTCGTGCACCGCATCGAACTGCAGGTGAACCTGCCGACCGGCGAGTACAGCGACAAGCGCGACATCAACCCGGGCAATAACGCCGTATCGTTCAACCCCTACTGGGCGGCGACCTACTGGTTCAGCCCCAAGTGGTCGGCCTCGGTGCGCGCGCACTACCTGTACAACTTGCGCAACGACGACCCCAGCTACGCCTTCGGTGACGTCTCCGATATTCAGGCCGGGCAGGCGCTGCACGCCAACGTCGCCACCGAGTACGCGGTCACCCCGCAACTGCGTCTGGGCCTAAATGGCTACTGGCTCAAGCAGATCAGCGACACCAAGATCGACGGCCACGAGGTATCCGGGCGCCGTGAGAAGGTCTGGGCCATCGGCCCGGGGGCGATGTACAGCTTCTCCAGGGAAGACCACCTGGTGGTCAACGCCTACTTCGAGCAGGACGTGGAAAACCGCCCGGACGGCAGCCGCCTGCAGGTGCGCTACATCCATCACTTCTGACCCTGGCCACCTGCCGGTGCCCCTCCGGCAGGTCTTTTTCTGCTGCGCCGTGCTGGCGCCTGTGATTTCCCGCTACCGGCCGCGACTCGGACGTGCCGAGGCTGGCCGGTGGCCCGAGCCGGAGAGCCTCGATGGACGACCATCCACTGATTTGCCGCACCGACCTCCAGGGGCGGATCACCTTCTGCACCCAGGCTTTCGCCGAGTACCACGGTTACCAGGCCGGCGAACTGTTGCAACGACCCTTCGCCCTGCTGCGCCACGCGGACATGCCGCCGGCGCTGTTCGCCCACCTCTGGCGCACCCTTGGTCAACAGCGCATCTGGCTCGGCCCGCTGTGCAACCGCCACCGTGACGGGCAAGCGCTGTGGCTCGAGCTGTACATCAAACCGGTGCATGGCGCGCAGGGCATCAGCGGTTATGGCGCGCTCTACCAACCACTGGACGAAGCGGCGCGGCAGCGTACCGAACGGGCTCTGGCGCGAGTGCGCCGCGGGCAGGCACCGGGGCGCGCCCTGCATGGTTGGTTGCGGGGCGCATGGCCCTGGCTGGCAGCCAGTGCGGCACTATTGGCCGGCGCGCCGCTACTGCCCATGGGCTGGGCCGAACAGGGCCTGGCCCTGGGCTGTGTGCTGGGTGCGGGGCTGGTCTCGCAGCGGCGCCAGGCGCGGTGCATGCAGAGCCTGCTGGAAGGTGGGCGAGCGCTGTGCAACGACCCCTGGCTGGCCGGTTTTCTCGATGATGAGCCGGTGGCCGGGCGTGTGGCATTGGCCCTGCGCAGTGAGGCACGACGCCTGCAGACGGCGCTTATGCGTATCGGCGCCGCGGGCGGCCAGCTCGAACAGCGTGCCGCAGAGGTCGCTCACCTGATCCGCCACGAAGCGGCGCGCCTCGATTTGCAACGCGACAGCAATCATCAAGCGGCCACGGCCCTGCATGAGCTGGCGGCGACCATCCAGGAGGTCACCAGCAATGTGCAGGGCGCCAGCCAGGGCACCGCGGATGCCAGTATGCAGACGACACACAGCCGGCACCTCGCCGCCCGTGCACAGGCCGCGTTGGGGCAGCTCGACGCGGCGGTGGCGGGCGCTGCGACGGCCGCGCAGCACGTGGGGGCGGCGGTCACGGACATCACCGACTTCACCCGGCTGATCGGCGAGATAGCCGAACAGACCAATCTGCTTGCGCTCAATGCTGCCATCGAGGCGGCCCGGGCTGGCGAAGCCGGGCGTGGTTTCGGTGTGGTCGCCGACGAGGTGCGCCAGTAGGCTTCACGCACGCAGATGGCGACGGGGCAGATCCGCCCATTGCTGGAACGGTTGCAACAGACGGCCGAGCACAATGGCGAGCAGGCCGGGCGCTGCCAGGTGCTGGCCCAGGACGCCGACGGTCAATTGCGCGAGATGATCCGTGGGCTGGCGGATGTGGACGACCGGCTGCAGGACGTCAATGCCCTCGGCCAGCAGATCGCCGTGGCCATGCAGGAGCAGGAGCAGGTCATCGGCCTGCTCGACGAGCAGGTGCAGGGCGCTGTCGCCGATGTCGCGCAAAGTGCGCAAAGAACCCGTGAGGTCGAGCGCCTGGGCACCAGCCTGCACGAACAGGCGGCGGCGCTGATCCAGTTGGCGCGGTATTTCGATCGTTGAGAGCGGTGGCGCCGGCCAGGGACGGCGCCGGAGCGATCAGCGCCGGGCTGCGGCGCTTTGCAGGAACTTCTCGCTATACAGGCGGGCGTCGCCCAGCCCCGCCTCGTCGAGCCAGCTACGCACCGCATCGACCATCGGTGGCGGGCCGCACAGGTACATGTCGAAGGGCTGCGCCGCCAGCGTGCTGCGGTCGAAATGCTCGGGAATATAGCCGCGCAGGCCGGTCCAGGCCGGCGTGGGCTGGCTGACCACGGGCAGGTAGTCGAAGTCGGCGATGCGCCCGCGGTAGTTCTCCAGACGCTCGCGCTCGCACAGATCGGCGTCCTGATTCACCCCGTAGAACAGCCGCACGGGTTGGCCGCAGCCGCCGCGCTCGGCCATCTCGTCGAGCATACCGAGGAACGCCGACAGCCCCGTGCCGCCTGCCACCAGCAGCAGTGGCCGCTCGATCTGGCGCAGGTAGAAACTGCCCATCGGCAATTCCAGCTCCAGGTGCTGGCCGACCTGGCAGCGCTCGCGCAGGAAGTTGCTCATCACCCCGTCGGGCAGCAGACGAATGAGGAACTGCAGGTGGTTCTGTTCGTTGGGCCGGTTGGCGAAAGAGTAGGCGCGCCATTGCTCGGTGCCCGGCACTTTCAGGCGCGCGTACTGGCCGGGCAGAAAGCGCAGGGTGCTGCCCTGGGTGATGGCGTCGAGGTGGAGGATGGCGGTACTCGGCGACACCTGTTCGAGCGCCGTGACCACGGCCTCGACGCGCTCCAGCGAGTTGGCGTGGCACAGGCTGGAATCGAGGTCGAAGTAGAAGGTGGCATCCGACTGCACGCGGGTCTGGCAGGCGAGCATCTTGCGCTGCGCCAGATCACGTTCACTGAGGGCTTCCTCGTCGACGTAATCCTGCTGGTAGCGGCCCGCTTCGCAGCGGCCCTGGCAGGTACCGCAAACCCCTTCGCGGCAGTCCAGCGGTAGGCTGATGCCCTGGCGCAACGCGGCGTCGAGCAGCAGCTCACCGGGTTTGACCCCGATGAACAGTGTCTTGCCGTCGGCGAAACTAAGCGCGACGTTATGGCTCATGGCGTGCCTCCTAGAGGTGGTAGAAGTCGAGCACGGAGTTGATGGTGTCGTTGAGCAGCAGGACGTGCTTGCGGCTGATGCGGAAGTCGTCTCCGCCCAGCTCACGCAGGTGGTAGATGGCCTGGCCGTAGAATTGCTCGGAAATGCCGTGGCGGGTGTACAAGGTGTTCCAGCCAACCTTCGCTTCGAGCTGGCCGTCGTCGAGCCGCTGAAGACGCAGGTTGCTGATCTGATGCAGGGTGCGTGGCAGCGGCGTAGAGGCCGCCGACTTGCCGGTGCGCAGGCGGAACACGCGGTCCTCCAGACCCGAGCGGTCGGCGTAGTAGATGTACGACAGGCCTTGCTGCGGGTCCTGCACGTACTCGTGCTCGCTGATCCACTGCGGCAGGTGGAACAGGCTGTCCTCGTCGAACAGGGCGATGTAGGCGTCCCAGTCCTGGGCATCGCAGAGCGCGGCTTTGCGGTAGAGGAACTGCTCCACCGCGTAATGCAGGTTCGGGTTCATGCGGACACCTCGGCAGGTTGCAGGGCTTTCTGCGCCAGGCCATCGAGCAGGCGCAGCTGCCAGGCGCGGTGCTGGTTGACGTAGAGGCCTTCGTGGGTGAATTCGGTGCCGGTGAGCACCGGCTCGATGCCCAGGGCCTCGCTGTTTGGCGTCGGCCCTTCGGCCCACAGGTGGTGGCCACGGGATATGTCGCTCCAGCGCTCCAGGCGTGCCTGGAAACCGCGCTGGGCCTCGCGGAATTCCACCAGATCGTCCGGCGTCCCCATGCCCGAGACGTTGAAGAAATCCTCGAACTGGCGGATGCGGCTGGTACGGTCGGCGGCGGACTCGCCTTTCACGCCGATGCACTGGCTGATGATCTCGGTCTTGTTCCAGGCCACAGGGCGCACGATGCGTAGCTGCGAGCTGATCTGATCCATGAAGAACAGGCTTGGGTAGATGTTCAGGTTGCGCAGGCGGTGCATCATCCACTCGGCGCGGGCCTGGCCGTATTCCTCCACGAGGCGCGGCATCACGCTGGCGTAGCCGGGGCGCACCGTGGGGTTGGGCATGTCGCTGAACAGCAGGCTGTGGCCGTTGTTGAAGGAGAACCAGCCGTCATCGGTCTCGGCATCGCCGGCGCCGAGCTTGCTGTAGTCCAGGGTGCTGCTGGCGCCGCCTTTCTCGGCGTTGACTTGTTGGCGGTGCTGCACGGTGGATACATAGTTGTAGTGCACGGTGCTGACGTGATAACCGTCCAGGCCGTTCTCGTTCTGCAGCTTCCAGTTGCCCTCGTAGGTGTAGGTCGACTTGCCCGGCAGTACTTCCAGTTCGCCGGTGGGCGACTGTGCCACCATCATGTCGAAGAACACCTTGGCATCGCCAAGGTAGTCTTCCAGCGAATCGCTACCCTGGGTGTCCAGGCTGACGAAGACGAAACCCTTGTAACTCTGGATGCGTGCTTTCTTCAGGCCGCGGGTGGCCTTGTCGAAGCCTTCCGGGTACTCACCCGGCGCCTTGACCTTCACCAGGCGGCCGTCGCTCTTGTAGCACCAGGCATGGAACGGGCAGGTGAAGGTGGACTGGTTGCCCTTGCCGACGCGGGTGAGGGTGGCGCCGCGGTGCTGGCAGGCGTTGATCAGCGCGTGGAGTTCGCCGTTACCGTCACGGGTGATGATCAGTGGCTGGCGCCCGGCGCGCATGGTGATGAAGTCGTTCGGCTGGGCGATCTCGCTCTCGTGGCAGGCATAGATCCAGACCTTCTCGAAGATCAGCTCCATCTCCAGCTCGAACAGCCCGGGTTCGGTGAACAGGTCGCGGGCGACCCGGTAGACGCCCTCGGCTGGGCGAAAGTCGAGGCAGCCACGAATGTAGTCCTGCCATTGGGTCACGGTTCTTATGTTATTCATCTAGGGCTCCTTTCGAGTGGTCCGGATCGACTCGATTGAAGCGCCAGTGCGACCAGCTATCTATCCATTTACTGCGAGGCGACTATCCGCTCTTGCGATTACCTGCACTAATTGGATAGAGGTTGCACCGGATGTCCATCGGGGATGGCAGGTGCCAGGTTCTGCGGCAGGAGCGAGCCCTGGTGGAAGGGGGCAAGAGGGAAAGCCGGAGCGATTTCAGGCCGATCTCGAAAGTAACCAGGCCGCGGTTCAGGGTCTGGCCTCACACTCTTGGGTGGAGGCCGCCCGCATTAGTGTTCAGCGGCGTGTCACTTGGGCTGCAATTCCAGCAGCCGGCCACCGCTGCCATCCTCCAGCAGCCAGATGCTGCCATCCGGGCCTTGCTCCACTTCGCGGATGCGCGCGCCCATGTCGTAACGCTCGGCCTCGCGGGCGTCGTCGCCGTCGAAAGCGACGCGCACCAGCGCCTGGGACGACAGGCCGCCGATCAGCCCGGCGCCGTTCCAGTCGGGAAAGCGCTCGCCCTGGTAGATCACGAAGCCTGCCGGTGAAATGACCGGGTTCCAGGTGATCTTCGGGGCCTCGAATTCGGGGCGGGTGTCGTGATCGGGAATCGGTTTGCCGCCGTAGTGATCGCCGTTGGAAACCTCCGGGTAACCATAGTTTTCGCCGCGTACGATCAGGTTCAGCTCGTCGCCACCGGCCGGGCCCATTTCGTGCACCCACAGCTTGTCGTTGGCGTCGAAGGCGAGGCCGAGCATGTTGCGGTGGCCCAGCGACCACACTTGGGCGGCCACGCCACCCTGATCGGCGAAGGGATTGTCGGCCGGCAGGCTGCCGTCATCGTTGAGGCGCACCAGCTTGCCGAGGTTGGCCTTCATGTCCTGGGCCGGAGTGAATTTCTGCCGCTCGCTGGAGGTGATCCACAGCTTGCCATCCGGGCCGAATGCCAGGCGATGGCCGTAGTGCCCGGCACCGCTGACCTTGGGCGTTTGCTGCCAGATCACGCTCAGCTCGGTCAGTGCGCCGCTGCCGTCATCGTTGAGCTGCAGCTTGGCGCGGGCCACCGCCGCGCCGCGGGTGTCGCCGTCACCCGCTTCGGCGTAGCTGATATAGACGTACTGGTTGTTGGCGAAGTCGGGGTGCAGGATCACGTCGCCAAAACCGCCCTGGCCGCCGTAGGCGACTTCCGGAACACCGGCGATGTCGTGGCTCTTGCCGGTCTTGGGATCAACATGTTTGAGCACGCCGCGCTTCTCGGTCACCAGCAGCGTGCCGTCGGGCAGAAAGGTCATGGCCCATGGCTCATCCAGCGTGGCGCGCGGCTCGGCGGTGAACGGCCATTGCTCCTGGGGCAGGGCGTCAGCCGCTTGTGCGCCGAGGCTGGCGAGACCGAGTGCGATACCTCCGAGCAAAAGATGAACGGGACGGGTCATGGCGAATCTCTCCTGATAGCGGGCCTTACACGTTACCCGCCCGCCAAGGATGTAACAGGACGTTTTTGTTACCACGCACGTCAAACGATCTGCGTCGCTGCAAGGCCCCGCCAGCCGGCAACAATGCCACAATAGCGGCCTGCTACCGTTTCGAGCCCAGCCCTGCCTCCATGAAAATCCTCAGCCTGCGCCTGAAGAACCTCAACTCGCTCAAGGGCGAGTGGAAGATCGATTTCACTGCCGAGCCCTTCGCCAGCAATGGCCTGTTCGCCATCACCGGGCCGACCGGCGCGGGCAAGACCACGCTGCTCGATGCCATCTGCCTGGCGCTGTATCACCGCACCCCGCGCATGGACAAGGTCGGCGGCGAGAACGAGCTGATGACCCGGCACACTGCCGAATGCCTGGCCGAGGTCGAGTTTGCAGTGAAGGGCCAGGGCTATCGGGCGTTCTGGAGCCAGCGCCGTGCCCGCGACAAGGCCGACGGCGCCCTGCAGGGCGCCAAGGCCGAGCTGGCGCGGCTGGACGGGCAGATCATCACCGACAAGCTCAGCGAGAAACCCAAAGAGGTGGAGCGTCTCACCGGCCTGGATTTCGGTCGTTTCACCAAGTCCATGCTACTGGCCCAGGGCGGTTTCGCGGCTTTTCTCGAAGCCTCTGCCAACCAGCGCGCCGAGTTGCTCGAAGAGCTGACAGGCACCGACATCTACGGGCAGATTTCCCAGCGGGTGTTCGAGCAGACCCGTGAGGTGAAAACCGCCCTCGACCAACTCCGCGCCCGTGCCGAGGGTGTCGAGCTGCTGGGTGACGAACAACGCCAGGCGCTGGCCGACGAGGCGACGCAGTTGGCGGTCGAGGAGGGCGAGGCGCAGGGCGCGTTCGCCGAGGCTGGCCGCCAGCGCCAATGGCTGACCGACCTGGCGCGTGCCGAAGGCCAGGTGGCCGCTGCCGCCAGCCAGGTGGAGGTTGCCAGCCAGGCCGAGCGCGATGCGGTCAGCGACCTGGCGCGTCTGCAACTGAGTGAGCCCGCCCAGCGTCTGCAGCCGCTTTACCAGGCGCGGCGCGAGGCTGGCCGAGCCCTGGCCGCCAATCAAGAGCAGCAACGTAGCCTCCAGCAGGCATTCAGCCAAGCCGGTGAGCAGTCGCACGGCAGCCTGGAGCAGGCCGCACGGGCCAGCGCGGCGCTGGCCCTGGAAAAACGACAGGCAGTGCAACGGCTCGATGATGAATGCCAAGCCCTGGACGCCCAGTTGCAGGCCACCGCCGATCACCAGCGATTGGCCGCGCAGCTCAGCGGTTGGCAGCAAGCCTTCCAGGCTCGCGATCAGCTGCGTCAGACCCTCACTGCTTTGCAGGCGCGCCAACAGGCGGGAACAGACCAGTTGCAGCAATTCACCGCACAACTGAGTGGCCTCGCCCAATCGCTGCAGGCCGCCACCCAGGCCAGAACCGAAGCGGAGCGAGAGGCCAGCGAGGTGCAAGGGCGCTGGCAAGCCGCCCTGGCCGGTTACAGCGAGGCGCAGTGGCGTGAGCGTTGGCAGCAGGTGCACGCTCGCGGCAGCGCCCTGGAGCAACTGGCGCAACTGGCCGAGCGGCGCAGGCAATTGCTTCAGCAGCGTGAGCGCACGGCGGCCAGCCTGGCCCGCCAGCAACAAAGCCTGGTCGAGCAGGAGGCCGCGCGCTCGACGCTACGCGAGCGCTATCGCGAGGTGAAGCAGCGCTTGGCCGACCAGGAAAAGCTGCTCGAACAGGAGCAGCGCATCCGCGCGCTGGAAACCTATCGCGCGCAGTTGCAGGCCGACGAGCCCTGTCCGTTGTGCGGCGCCCTCGAACACCCGGCCATCGCCGCCTATCAGGCGCTGGACGTCTCGGCTACCCAGCAAGGGCGCGACGAGGCGCGGCAGGCGCTCGAGGCGCTGACCGAACAGGGGCAGAACCTCAGCAATAAGGTCGCCACCCTGCAGGCCCAAGTGGTGCAGAGCCAGGAGCAGGATCAGGAACTGCAGCGCCAGCTCGATGCCCTGGCGGCGACCTGGCAGCGCCTGGGGGAGGCACTCGACCCCCTGCCTGAAGACGATCAGGCCCTGGCCGCCGCGCAAACCCGCCAGCTTGCCGAGCACGTCGAGATCAACGCCACCCTCAAAACCCTCGATGGCCTCAAGGGTGAGCTCGAGCGCGCTCGGCAGAGCGCCAACATCGCCGGCCAGAAATACACCGCGGCGCAGCATCAGCAGGCCGCCATCGAGCATGAACGTGATCTCGTGGCGGCTGCTCAGCAGGCGCTGGACGAGCAGATGGGGGCGCAGAAGGAACGTTTGAATGCATCGCAGGCCGAACTGGCCGCGCAGCTGGCAGGCTTCGGCCATGAGGTGCCGGATGATGATGCTGCCTGGCTGGCCGCCCGCCAGGCCGAAGCCACTCGTTGGCAGGAGACGCAACAGCGACGCCAGGCGCTGGCCCAGCAACTGCCGGCGCTGCAGCACCAGGCCAGTGAGGCCGACAAGCAGGCGCAGCTATGGCAGGCGCGCTGGCAGGAGGCAGGTGGCGAGCCGGTTGCAACCGACTTGATGGAACAGGCCGCAACACGCCTCGAAACGGCCCAGACTAGCTGGGAAAGCGCCGAACGGCGCTGCCTGGAGCTGCGCATCACCCTGGACGGTATCGCCCAACAGCAGCTGGCGTTGCGTGAGGCCGAACAGACGGCAGCGCAGCAGTGGCAGGCGGCCCTGGCTGGCAGCCCGTTCGCGGACGAGACGGCGTTTCTCGCTGCTTCTCTCGATGATGGGCAGCGCGAACAGTTGCAGGCGCTCAAACAGCGCCTGGAGAAGGCCCAGACCGAAGCCCGTGCCCTGCAGGCCTCGGCGCAGGCGCAACTGGCCGCGCTGCAAGCCGAGCCACAAACCGAATACGACGCCGTTTACCTGGATGAGCGGCTGCAGGCCTTGCAGGCGACCCTGAGGCAGCTCGGCCAGCGCCAAGGCGAAATCCGCGGGCAATTGCAGGGCGACGAGCAACGGCGGCTCAACCAACAGGCGCTGTTCGAGACCATCGCCCGGCAGCAGGGCGAATACGACGGTTGGCAGCAGCTCAATAGCCTGATCGGCTCGGCAGACGGCGCCAAGTACCGACGTTTCGCCCAGGGCCTGACCCTCGGCCATCTGGTGCACCTGGCCAACGGGCAACTGCAGCGCCTGCATGGCCGCTATCAACTGGCGCGTAAATCCCTGGGCGAACTGGAGCTGGAGGTCGTCGACACCTGGCAGGGCGATGTGGCGCGTGACACACGCACCCTGTCCGGCGGCGAGAGCTTTCTGGTCAGTTTGGCGCTGGCCCTGGCGCTGTCCGATCTGGTCAGCCACAAGACGCGCATCGACTCGCTGTTTCTCGACGAAGGCTTCGGCACCCTGGACGGCGAAACCCTGGAGGTGGCCCTCGATGCACTGGACAATCTCAACGCCAGCGGCAAGATGATCGGTGTGATCAGCCACGTCGAGGCGCTCAAGGAGCGGGTTGCCGTGCAGCTCAAGGTCAACAAAGGTGTAGGCATGGGCTACAGCACCCTGGAGAAACGCTATGCGATTTGAATTTCTGGCAGCGTGCCTCTTGGCAACCAGCCTCGTGCATGCCGAAGACGTACAGAAAGACCACGGCCTGCAGCCGATGGACGAGCGCGGTTGCGTACTCGGCAATGCCGGCATGCAGGCGCCGACGCTGACGCTGATGGCCGCTGCCTATGGCGAGTCCGAGGCGCGCAAGGACATGGCGCTGGCGCAGATGAAACAGGCGCTGGAGGCCGGCTGTCCGGTCGACGAGCCGGACCAGATGGGGCTCTCGGCGCTCAATGGCGCCATCCTCTATGACGAGCCGGAATTGGTGGAGCTGTTGCTCGCCCACGGCGCCGATCCCAAGCGCAAGATCGTCAGCCCGAAGACCACCATCAACGGCCTCGACTCCTTCGCGTTTCTCGATCTGCTCGACAAGCGTGACGGCAAGCGCGATCGCAAGGCCATCCGCGCGCTGCTGGCGGCTCACCGCTAGCGTTTCGCTTGTAGCCGGGGCGTGATTGGCAGCGGTTGCGAATTCACCGCGGAACCATGTGGCGGGTAGGGCTATCTGTTGTAGGGATTTTTCATTGCCCTGACTAGGGCGTGTGCAGACTCCTTACCGATTCAGGGATGCCCATGCATAGACGTGACCTTCTCAAAGCCTCCATGATGCTGGCCGCCGCCAGTGGCCTGCCGGCCAGCCTGTTCAGCCTGCACAGCTTCGCCGAAACGGCGGACGGCGAGGCTGAACCCTTCGACTTCAAGCAACTGCAGGCGCGCGCCAAGAGCCTGGCCGGTCGGGCATACAAGAGCACCGCCGAAGTGCTGCCAGAGACCCTCGCCAAGCTGACGCCCCAGCAGTTCAACGCTATCCAGTACGATCCGGCGCACTCGCTGTGGAACGAGCTGGGCGGCCAGTTGGACGTACAGTTCTTCCACGTCGGCATGGGCTTTCGCCAGCCGGTGCGCATGCACGCCGTCGATCCCAAGAGCCGCCAGGCGCGCGAGGTGCATTTCCGCCCCGAGCTGTTCGAGTACGGCAAGAGTGGCGTGGACGTCGCGCAGCTCAAGGGCGACCTGGGCTTTGCCGGCCTGAAAGTGTTCAAGCAGCCGAACATCGCCAAGTACGACATCGTGTCGTTCCTTGGCGCTAGCTACTTCCGCGCGGTGGACAACACCGGCCAGTACGGCCTTTCGGCGCGCGGCCTGGCGGTCGACACCTTTACCGATACGCCGGAAGAATTCCCCGACTTCACCGAGTTCTGGTTCGAGACTCCGGACAAGGACGCCACCCGCTTCGTGCTCTACGCCCTGCTCGATTCGCCGAGCGCCACTGGCGCCTTCCGCTTCGATATCGACTGCCAGGAAAAGCAGGTGGTGATGGATATCGACGCCCATATCAATGCCCGCAAGACCATCAAGCAGCTCGGCATTTCGCCGATGACCAGCATGTTCTCCTGCGGTGGCCATGAGCGGCGCATGTGCGACTTCATCGCCACGGCGATCCACGACAGCGATCGCCTGTCCATGTGGCGCGGCAACGGCGAGTGGGTCTGCCGGCCGCTGAACAACCCGGAAAAACTGCAGTTCAACGCCTTCGCCGACACCAACCCGAAGGGCTTTGGCCTGGTGCAGTACGACCATGACTTCAAGTCCTACCAGGACACCGTGGTCTGGTACAGCCGTCGCCCGAGCCTGTGGGTCGAGCCGACCACCCAGTGGGGCGAGGGCAGCATCGACCTGCTGGAGATTCCCACCACCGGCGAAACCATGGACAACATCGTCTGCTTCTGGAATCCCAAGCAGCCGATCGAGCCCGGCACCTCGCTGAACTTCGGCTACAAGCTCTACTGGGCCGCGCTGCCGCCGGTCAAACCGACCCTGGCGCAGGTTCACGCCACCCGTTCCGGCATGGGCGGCTTCACCCTCGGCTGGGCGCCGGGCGAACACTGGCCGAAAGTGTGGGCGCGGCGCTTCGCCATCGATTTCGCGGGCGGCCCGCTGGCCAAAATGGATGCCAAGGCCCAGGTCGAGGTAGTGGTCGAGGCTTCCCACGGCGAGGCCAAGGAATTCAGCATCCTGGCGCTGTATCCGGAGGTGGAAGGTTTCCGTGCGCAGTTCGACTGGTTCCCCACCAGCGACAGCGTCGAGCCGGTGAACATGCGTGCTTACCTGCGCCGCGTCGACAACAAGGAAGTGCTCAGCGAAACCTGGCTTTACCAGTATTTCCCGCCGGCGCCGGCAGAACGCCGCTATCCGGACTGGAAGAGCGATTCCTGATGGCCTGACACGTGACAAGCGCCTCCTTTGGGCGGCGCTCTGCCCACGTTCCTGGCCGGGCTGATAGACTGGCGCACTTTTCCGAATTCCAAGAAGTGCGCCATGGCCCTGCCGTCCACGACCTACAAGATCGATCTCAACCTCACCGATATCGATCGCAACATCTACGAAAGCCTGCGTTTCACCGTGGCCCGTCATCCTTCGGAAACCGAGGAACGTCTGGCGGCACGGCTGATCGCCTATGCGCTGTTCTACCAGAAGAACCTGGCCTTCGGTCGCGGCCTGTCGGATGTCGACGAGCCGGCGTTGTGGGAAAAGAGCCTGGATGGTCGCGTGCTGCACTGGATCGAAGTCGGCCAGCCGGACAGCGAGCGCATCACCTGGTGCTCGCGGCGTACCGAGAAATTCAGTCTGGTGGCCTACGGCAACCTGCGCGTGTGGCAGACCAAGTGCCTGGACCCGGTGCGCAGCCTGAAGAACATCAACGTCGTCGCCCTTGGTCAGGAAGCCCTGGCCGAGCTGTCCCAGGATCTGCCCCGTTCGCTGAGCTGGAGCGTGATGATCAGCGACGGCGAGCTTTTCGTCACCGACGAGCGCGGCCAGCACGAGATTCCCGTGGAGTGGCTGGCCGGCGAGCGTGACCTGAGCAACTGATGCAAACCGGGCCCGGCAACGCCGGGCTTCGGCCCCGTGAAAAACCGCAAGAGTAGAAAACCCGTCCATGCGTATCGAGTCCCGCCCGCTTCCCGCCTCACTGCCCGACCTGGGCAACCTGCCGCCGTTGTTGACCCGCCTGTATGCCGCACGCGGGGTGCTGTCGGCAGTGGAACTGGAAAAGGGCCTGGCGCGGCTGATTCCGTTCAGCCAGCTCAAGGGCATCGATGCTGCCGTCGAGCTGTTGGTCGAAGGTTTGCGGCAACGCCAGCGCATGCTCATCGTCGGTGATTTCGACGCCGACGGCGCCACGGCGAGCACCGTCGGCCTGCTCGGCCTGCGCATGCTGGGCGCCGCCCACGTCGATTACCTGGTGCCCAATCGCTTCGAGTACGGCTACGGCCTGACCCCCGAGATCGTCGCCGTGGCGCTGAGCCGCGAGCCTGAATTGCTGATCACCGTCGACAACGGCATCTCCAGTATCGAGGGCGTGGCCGCGGCCAAGGCCGCCGGCCTCAAGGTGTTGGTCACAGACCATCACCTGCCGGGCCACGAGTTGCCGGCGGCCGATGCCGTCGTCAATCCCAACCAGCCGGGCTGCAGGTTCCCCAGCAAATCACTGGCCGGCGTCGGGGTGATCTTCTACGTGCTGTTGGCGCTGCGCGCGCGGCTGCGCGAACTGAACTGGTTCACCGCCGAGCGCCCCGAGCCGAACCTCGGCGAGCTGCTCGACTTGGTGGCCCTGGGCAGCGTCGCCGACGTGGTGCCGCTGGACGCCAACAACCGCATCCTGGTGCATCAGGGCCTGGCACGCATTCGCGCCGGCCGCGCGCGCCCTGGGTTACGTGCGCTGCTGGAAGTGGCTGGCAAGCAGCACGGGCGGATCACTTCGACCGACCTGGGCTTCATCCTTGGGCCGCGCCTGAATGCGGCGGGGCGCCTCGACGACATGAGCCTGGGCATCGAATGCCTGCTCTGCGAAGACGAAGCCCTGGCCCGCGACATGGCCGTGCAGCTCGACCAGCTCAACCAGGACCGCAAGGCCATCGAGCAGGGCATGCAGCGTGAGGCCCTGGCCCAGCTCAAGGACCTGCCGCTGGAAAACCTGCCGTTCGGCCTGTGCCTGTTCGAAGCGGACTGGCACCAGGGCGTGATCGGCATCCTCGCCTCGCGCCTGAAGGAGCGCTACCACCGCCCGACCATCGCCTTCGCCGATGCCGGGGAGGGCATGCTCAAGGGCTCGGCCCGCTCGGTGCCAGGCTTTCATGTCCGCGATGCGCTGGACGCCGTGGCCTCGCGCCATCCGGGGCTGATCAGCAAGTTCGGCGGCCACGCCATGGCCGCCGGCTTGTCGCTGCCTGCCGAGCATTTCGAGACGTTCGCCAAGGCTTTCGACGATGAAGTTCGCCGCCAGCTCTGCGAGGACGACCTGACCGGTCGGCTATTGTCCGATGGCGTGCTGAGCATCGACGAATTCAACCTGCCGCTGGCCCGCGAGCTGCGCAATGCCGGCCCCTGGGGCCAGCACTTCCCTGAGCCGCTGTTCCACGGTGCGTTTCAGCTGGTGCAGCAGCGCATCGTCGGTGAGCGTCACCTGAAGGTGGTGCTCAAGAGCGAATGCGGCAGCCTGCAACTCGATGGCATCGCCTTCGGCGTCGACCGTGAGGTGTGGCCCAACCCCACCGTGCGCTGGGTCGAACTGGCCTACAAACTTGACGTCAACGAGTTTCGTGGCCAGGAATCGGTGCAGTTGCTGATTTCTCATTTGGCGCCACGCTGATCGCTGCGTCACGCCCTCAACCGCTCTGCTGAACGTTGCTCACCGCACGATGGTCTATCGAGCGGTGTGGCACGGTCGTTCGCGCAATATTCTGAAGCAATCTGTAACCGACGACGGCCAGGCATCGCAGTAGATTCTTCTGTTCCCGAATTATTGGAGATCTCCATGAATACGCGCGGCTTGCTCGACCAACTGCTGAAGTCCGGGCAGGAATTGCTGCAACAGAAAACCGCTGGCAAATCCTCGTCCGGGCTTGGCGGTGCGCTGGGCGGCCTGCTCGGCGGCAACGCCGCTGGTGCCGGCAAGAGCGATAACGGCGGCATCGGCTCGATGCTCAAGGGCGCTGGCGGCGGCGCGGCCCTGGCCATGCTGCTGGGCAACAAACGAGTACGCAAGGTCGGTGGCAAGGTGGCGATCTATGGCGGCCTGGCCGCGCTCGGCGTGATCGCCTACAAGGCTTACGGCAACTGGCAGGCCAAGCAGGCGGGCGCGCCCAAGGGCGAGCCACAGACGATCGATCGTCTACCGGCGCCCGAAGCGGAACTGCACAGCCAGAGCATCCTCAAGGCGCTGGTGGCGGCGGCCAAGGCCGATGGGCATGTCGACGAGCGCGAGCGCGAGCTGATCGAAGGCGAGTTCAGCAAGCTGGCCAGCGACAGTGAAACTCAGCGCTGGCTGCACGCCGAGCTGAACAAACCACTGGATCCGGCTGACGTGGCGCGCGCCGCCAGCACGCCGGAGATGGCGGCGGAAATGTACGTGGCCAGCGTGCTGATGGTCGACGAGGAACACTTCATGGAACGCGCCTACCTGGACGAACTGGCCCGCCACCTGAAGCTCGACCCCGCCCTCAAGGCCGAGCTCGAAGCCCAGGTCCGCCAGGACCTTCAGTAACCCCTTCGACCTGGCTGTCGGCGGCCTCTGGCCGTCCGGCAGCTGTCCCCATTCTCCCCCTTCATGTCCGGGCGCCTGTTCTACAGTAAATAGGCTCGGTCTCGCTTGCGCTGCACTCGCAACGCCCCTAGAGTCCGGCAGCATGAACTGCGGGCGCTGCCCTGCGGCTGGACAGGAATATCGGCAGATGGGGTTGAATGTGAAGAACTGGACAGTTCGCCAGCGTATCCAGGCAAGTTTTGCGGTCATCATCGCCATCATGTTGCTGATGGCTGCTGCGTCCTTCGAGCGCTTGCTCAAGGTCGAAGGCGGCGCTACTCGTCTGCTGGACGACGCCATGCCCGGCATGTTCCATATCACCCAGGTGCGCAGCGCCTGGACGGACATGTTCCACCAGACCATCGTCCAGGTCAGTCTGCGCGAGACGCACACGCTCAACGATGCTGACAGGCAACAGATCAAGGGCGCCAGCGACAAGCTGGTCAACTCGCTCGCCGATTACCGCGCCACCATCCGTGATGACAGCGATCGCAACGCCCTGGAGGCTTTCGAGCGCACCCGCGACCTGTTCGTCCAGCAGCAGACCGATGTCCTGAATCTCTACGATCAGGGGCGCCAGGCCGAGGCCGAGGCGCGCCTCAACGGTGAACTTACCGACACCTGGAACGAGGGCCGCACCCAGCTCACCGCGATGATCGAACTCAACCGCGACATGGCCTATAGCTCGGCCGGGGATATCGTTTCGGCGGTCAACCGCGCCGAATTGAGCATGGCAATCTCCGTGCTGCTGGCAATCGTCGCGGCGTTCGTCTGTGGTTATTTCCTGATGCAGGCGATCACCCGCCCGGTGCAGCAGGTGGTCGACACCCTGCAGACGTTGGCCAGTGGCGATCTGACCGCACGCCTTAATCTCGGTCGGCGCGACGAGTTCGGCGCCATCGAAACCGGCTTCAACGGCATGGCCGAGGAGATCAAGACCCTGGTCGCCCAGGCGCAGCGCTCGGCCGTGCAGGTCACCACCTCGGTCACCGAGATCGCCGCCACCTCCAAGCAGCAGCAGGCCACCGCTACCGAAACCGCGGCCACCACCACGGAAATCGGCGCCACGTCGCGAGAAATCGCCGCCACCTCCCGCGATCTGGTGCGCACCATGACCGAAGTGTCCGGCGCCGCCGAGCAGACTTCCACCCTGGCCGGTGCCGGGCAACTTGGCCTGGCGCGCATGGAAGACACCATGCACCAGGTGATGAGCGCCGCCGAGCTGGTCAACGCCAAGCTGGCGATCCTCAACGAGAAAGCCGGCAACATCAATCACGTGGTCACCACCATCGTCAAAGTCGCCGACCAGACCAACCTGCTGTCGCTCAATGCCGCCATCGAGGCCGAGAAGGCCGGTGAATACGGTCGCGGCTTCGCGGTGGTGGCCACCGAGGTGCGCCGTCTGGCCGATCAGACCGCCGTCGCTACGTACGACATCGAACAGATGGTGCGCGAGATCCAGTCGGCGGTATCCGCTGGCGTGATGGGTATGGACCGTTTTTCCGAAGAGGTGCGCCGCGGCATCGCCGAGGTCGGTCAGGTCGGCGAGCAGTTGGCGCAGATCATTCATCAGGTTCAGGCCCTCGCGCCGCGCGTGCTGATGGTCAATGAAGGCATGCAGGCGCAGTCCACCGGTGCCGAACAGATCAACCAGGCCCTGGTGCAGCTCAGCGAGGCGTCGTCGCAGACCGTCGAGTCGCTGCGCCAGGCCAGCGCTTCCATCGACGACCTCAACCTCGTGGCGAACGGTCTGCGCACCGGCGTCAGCCGCTTCAAGGTCTGAGCCGATGGCCGAGGTAGGCAGGCCTTCGCCGGGGCGACGTAGCCCGGGACAGCTGTTCCTGCTGTTCAGCATGGGCAGCGACCGCTATGCGCTGGACGTCCACGAAGTGGTCGAAGTGCAGCCGTTGCGTCGCTTCAAGCAGATTCCCGCTGCCCCCGCCTGGGTTGCCGGGCTGGTCGTGTTTCGCGGCACGCCGGTACCGGTGATCGATCTGACCGCTCAGGCGCTCGGCCAGCCCGCGGTGGTGCGTACCAGCACCCGGCTGGTGGTGGTGCATTACCAGCCGCAGGGCGATCAGCCGGCGCGCTGGTTGGGCCTTATTCTCGAACAGGCCAGCGACACGCTGCGCAGCTCCGCCGAGGCCTTCGTGGACAGCGGCGTCAGCCTGCCGGATGCCCGCTATCTGGGTCCGGTGCTCAAGTCCGAGCAGGGCCTGGTGCAGTGGGTGCGGGTCGCTGACCTGCTCGACGAACCGATTCGCGACCTGCTTTACGCGGCAGTGGCGGAGGATGGTCGATGAGCGCGCGCTTCGAGCAGTTGCTGCACGGCTTGATAGGGTTGGATGCCGAATCCGTCGGCCAGGTGGTGATCGAGCGGGCGGTTCGCCAGCGGGTCGCGGCCCTTGGCTGCGCCAACGAGGATGCCTACTGGCTCAAAGTGCATAACTCCGCCAGCGAGCAACAGGCGCTGGTCGAAGCGGTGGTGGTGCCGGAAACCTGGTTCTTCCGCTATCCGGAATCTTTCGTCGCACTGGTCAACCTGGCCCGCGAGCGCAGCACACAATTGGCCGGCGCCCGGCCGCTGCGCATCCTCAGCCTGCCGTGCTCGACTGGCGAGGAGCCTTATTCGATCGCCATGTCGCTGCTCGATGCCGGTTTGCCCGGCGACGGGTTTCGTATCGACGCCATGGACATCAGCGAGGTTAACCTGCAGCGCGCCGAACGGGCCCTGTATGGTCGCAATTCCTTCCGCGGTGATGACCTGAGCTTTCGCGACCGTCATTTCGCCGAGACTCCTGAAGGTTTCGAGCTGCGCAGCCAGGTGCGGCGCAAGGTGCGCCTGCTGGCCGGCAACCTCCTGGCACCCGGCCTTCTGGCAGGTGAAGCGCCCTATGATTTCGTGTTCTGCCGCAACCTGCTGATCTACTTCGACCGGCCCACGCAACACACGGTGGCCGGCGTGCTGCAGCGCCTGATGCGTGACGACGGCGCACTGTTCATCGGTCCGGCCGAAGCCAGCTTGTTCAGCCAAGTCGGCATGCAGGCGCTCAATATTCCGCTGGCTTTCGTGTTTCGCCGCCAGACACCGCGGCCGCCCAGCGCACCGGCTCAGGCCGTACCGAGCGTTACGGCGCGGACGCGACCTGCGCCCGTGGCGATGCCCGTCGCCAGGGCGCCGGCACCGGTGCGACGTACGCCGGCCGCGGTGCCTGCGCCCGCCACGGTAGCCGCCGCCGATACCGCGCTGGGTGAGATTGCCGCGCTCGCCAATGCCGGGCGCAGCGATGAAGCGCGCGCCGCCTGCGAACGTCACCTCGCCGCCCATGGGCCGACCGCCCAGGCGTTCTACTGGCTGGGGCTGCTCAGCGATGTGGCCGGGCGCAGCAGCGAGGCCCAGGATTATTACCGCAAGACCCTGTACCTGGAGCCGACCCACGCCGAGGCCCTGGCGCACCTGTCGGCGCTGCTCGCCGCCCGTGGCGACATGGCTGGCGCCAGGCGCCTGCAACAACGGGCAGGCCGTGGAGTGAGCCGTGATGAGCGATAGTCTGTTGCCGCTGAGCGATGCCGAGCGCGACGCCGTCGACGACTGCTGGAACCGTATCGGCGTGCAGGGCGACAAGTCCTGCGAGCGGCTGGTCAAACACATTCACTGCCGCAACTGTGAAGTGCATGCCGAGCTGGCCACCCGGCTGCTCGACCGTTTTGCGCTGCAGCGCGACGACAGCCAGCTGGAGGAAGAGTGGGGCGAGCAGGACAGCGGCGAGCGCCGCTCGCTGCTGCTGTTTCGTCTCGGCGATGCCTGGCTGGCGTTACCGACCCGGGCGCTCAGCGAGGTGGCCGCCAGTACGCCGATTCATTCCCTGCCACACCAGCGCTCGCTGGGGCTGATCGGCGTGACCAACGTGCGCGGCGCCCTGGTGGCGTGCTTTTCCCTTGGCGAGATGCTCGGGCTCGATCCCGGCGAGGCGGTCAGCGAGCGCCGAGTGGTACCGCGCATGCTGATCTTCAACCTGGCGGACGGGCCGGTGGTGATTCCAGTCGACGAGGTCGAGGGCATCGAAGCCATCGCTGTTGGCCAGATCGTCGAGTCCGGCGCCGGCAGCGTGCCGGTGGGCCGCCGGTTCGCGGCTGGCGTGTTGCAATGGAAGGGGCGTAGCGTGACCCTACTCGACGAGCAGATCGTGCAGCAGACCATCGCCAGGAGTCTCGGATGACGCCCGATCAGATGCGCGACGCATCGCTGCTGGAGCTGTTCAAGCTCGAGGCCGAAGCCCAGACCCAGGTGCTCAATAGCGGCCTGCTGGTGCTCGAACGCGACCCGCGGCATGCCGGCAGCCTGGAAGCCTGCATGCGCGCCGCCCACTCGCTCAAGGGCGCGGCACGTATCGTCGGCCTCGATGCCGGGGTCAAGGTCGCCCACGTCATGGAGGATTGCCTGGTCGAAGCCCAGGAGGGGCGCCTGCTGCTTAGCCCCGAGCATATCGATGCCTTGCTGCAGGGCGCCGATATTCTGCTCGGCCTCGGAACGCCGGCGCAGCCCGGAGCGGCCGACCCTGGCATAGATGCGCTGGTGGCGCGCCTGGGCGCGCTGGCGCGTGGGCTCCCTGTGCCGCCCTCGGCATCGGCACCGGCTCAGCCGGCCGTCACCGTCACGCAAGCCGTCGCGCCACCCGAGCAGTCTGTGATCCCGCCTGCCGTCGAGCCGCCGGTCGTACCGCCGGCAGTCCGGGTGGAGGCCAGCGAGCCGGCCAGCGAGGGGCGGGCGCGTATTCTCAGGGTCAGCGCCGAGCGGCTCGATCACCTCCTGGATATTTCCAGCAAATCCCTGGTGGAATTCCAGCGCATCAAGCCCCTGGGCGACAGCCTGCAGCGCCTGAAACGCCTGCAGGCCACCGCTCGCCGCGCTCTGGATGTCGCCCGCGAGGCATTGCCCAAGGGCGCGGTGGATGCCCAGGCCGAGGCCATGCTGCTGGAAACCCGCGAGGCCCTCGGCGAGTGCCAGCAATTGCTGGCCCAACACATGACCGATCTGGACGACTTCGGCTGGCAGGGCGGGCAGCGCGCCCAGTCCCTCTATGACGCCGCACTAGCCTCGCGCATGCGGCCATTCGCCGATGTGCTGGCCGGTCAGGAACGCATGTTGCGTGATCTGTCCCGATCCCTGGGCAAGCAGGTGCGTTTTGTAGTCGAGGGCGAGGGCACCCAGGTCGACCGCGATGTGCTGGAACGCCTGGAGGCACCGCTCACGCATCTGCTGCGCAACGCCCTAGACCATGGCATCGAAACGTCGGAGCGGCGTATGGCACAGGGCAAGCCTGCCGAAGGGCAGATCCTGATCCGCGCCCGACACCATGCTGGCATGCTCCTGCTGGAGCTGCGCGATGACGGCGGCGGTGTCGATCTCGAGAAGCTGCGCCGGGCGGTGATCGAGCGTGGCTTCGCCACCGAGCAGACCGGCGAGCAACTGACCGAGGAGGAGCTGCTGGCCTTCCTGTTCCTGCCTGGCTTCAGCATGCGCGACCAGGTTACCGAGGTATCCGGCCGCGGCGTCGGCCTGGACGCCGTGCAGCACATGGTGCGTCAGCTGCGTGGCGGCGTGCGCATGCAGCAGCGCCAGGGCGAGGGCTCGACTTTCCACCTCGAAGTGCCGCTGACCCTGTCGGTGGTGCGCAGCCTGGTGGTCGAGGTGGGCGGTGAGGCCTACGCGCTGCCGCTGGCGCATATCGAGCGGATGACCCGCCTGCAGGCCGAGGACATCGTGCAGCTCGAAGGCCGCCAGCATTTCTGGAGCGAAGGGCAGCACGTCGGCCTGATCGCGGCCAGCCAGATTCTCCAGCGCCCTGAAGGCAAGCCCAGCGACAACGGCATTCCGGTAGTGCTGATCCGCGACCGCGACAGCCTGTTCGGCCTGGTGGTCGAGCGGTTCCTCGGTGAGCGCACCCTGGTGGTGATGCCGCTCGATGCGCGCCTGGGCAAGGTGCAGGACGTCTCCGCCGGCGCCTTGCTGGACGACGGCACGCCGGTGCTGATCCTCGATGTCGAGGACATGCTGCACTCGGTGGCCAAGCTGCTGGGCAGCGGTCGCCTGGAGCGGGTCGACCGCAATGCCCGGCAACTGGCCGGCAGCAAACGCAAGCGTGTGCTGGTGGTCGACGATTCGCTGACCGTGCGTGAGCTGGAACGCAAGCTGCTGCTGTCGCGCGGCTACGACGTCGCCGTGGCGGTGGACGGCATGGATGGCTGGAACGCGCTACGCGCCGAGCACTTCGACCTGCTGATCACCGACATCGACATGCCGCGCATGGACGGCATCGAGCTGGTCACCCTGGTACGCCGAGACAGCCGCCTGCAATCGCTGCCGGTGATGGTGGTGTCCTACAAGGATCGAGAAGAAGACCGCCGGCGTGGCCTGGATGCCGGGGCCGACTATTATCTTGCCAAGGCCAGTTTCCATGACGAGGCGTTGCTTGACGCCGTGGTTGACCTGGTAGGGGAACCGCACGAATGAGGATCGGAATCGTCAATGACATGCCGCTGGCCGTCGAGGCCATGCGCCGTGCGCTCGCCCAGGAGCCGGCCCATCGTATCGTCTGGGTGGCGGGCGATGGTGCCGAAGGGGTGGCGTGCTGCCAGGCCGATCTGCCCGACCTGGTGCTGATGGACCTGCTGATGCCGGTCATGGACGGCGTCGAGGCGACGCGGCGGATCATGGCGCAGACCCCCTGTGCGGTGCTGATCGTTTCGGTGGACATCGAGCAGTACGTCAATCGCGTGTTCGAGGCCATGGGCCATGGTGCTCTGGATGCAGTCAACACGCCGTCATTGACCGGGCAGGGCAGCGATGCCACGGCGCTGCTGCGCAAGATCCACAATATCGGCTGGTTGATCGGCCAAAGCAGTGCCCGCAAGGCCAGCGTGTCGGCTGCGGCGCCCACGGCCTCTGCCGCGCGCCGGCTGGTGGCGATTGGCGCCTCGGCGGGCGGCCCGGCCGCGCTCGCTTCGCTGCTCAAGCAGCTGCCCCGGGATTTCAACGCCGCTGTGATGCTGGTGCAGCACGTCGACGAGGTGTTCGCCGCCGGTATGGCCGACTGGCTGGCCGGCGAGTCGGCCCTGCCGGTGCGCCTGGCCCGCGATGGCGAACAGCCGCAGCCGGGCCTGGTGCTGCTGGCCGGTACCAACAACCACATGCGCCTGCTGCGCAACGGCACGCTGACCTATACCGAGGAACCGCGCAGCTACGCCTACCGGCCCTCCATCGATGTGTTCTTCGACAGTGTCGTCGAGCACTGGACCGGAGAGGCCATCGGCGTTCTGCTCACCGGCATGGGCCGCGATGGCGCCCAGGGGCTGAAGAACATGCGCAGCCGCGGCTACACCACCATCGCTCAGAACCAGGCCAGCTGCGCCGTGTATGGCATGCCCAAGGCCGCCGCAGAACTGCAGGCGGCCGGGGAGATACTTGCGTTGGAGCGCATCGCACCACGTATCGTCGAGCTGTTTGGCTGATAGACTAACTGGCACCCACGCAGACCCGCCTTCAATTGGTCCGGAGACCCACATGCAAGCCCCACCCCATTCCATGGAAGAATTCGGCTCACGCAAGGATGGCGCGGTCATGGTGTTGCTGGTCGACGACCAGGCGATGATCGGCGAAGCGGTGCGGCGCGAACTGCTGGGCGAAGAGGGTATCGACTTTCATTATTGCTCCGACCCGACCCAGGCCATCGCGGTGGCCGAGCAGTTGCGGCCAACGGTGATTCTGCAGGATCTGGTGATGCCCGGTGTCGACGGCATTACCCTGCTCGGCGAGTACCGGGCGCGGCCAGCGTTGCGCGATGTGCCAATCATCGTGCTGTCGACCAAGGACGATGCCACGGTGAAGAGCTCGGCGTTCGCCGCCGGTGCCAACGATTACCTGGTCAAGCTGCCCGATACCATCGAGCTCGTGGCGCGCATTCGCTACCACTCGCGCTCTTACATGGCCCTGCAGCAGCGTGACGAGGCCTATCGCGCTCTGCGTGAGAGTCAACAGCAGTTGCTGGAAACCAATCTGGTGCTGCAGCGGCTGATGAACTCCGACGGTCTTACCGGGCTGTCCAATCGTCGCCACTTCGACGAGTACCTGGAAATGGAATGGCGCCGGGCGACCCGCGAGCAGACCGCGTTGTCGTTGCTGATGATCGATGTCGACTTCTTCAAGAGCTTCAACGACCGCTTCGGTCACGTCGCCGGCGACGATGCATTGCGTCGCGTAGCGGCCGCACTGCGTAGCAGCTGCAGCCGTTCCACCGACCTGGCGGCGCGCTATGGCGGCGAAGAGTTCGCCATGGTGCTGCCCGGCACCTCGGCCGGTGGCGCACGGCTGCTGGCGGAAAAGGTACGCCGCGCGGTGACCGACCTCGGTATTCCCCATGACAAACCCGAGCCGGGCTCGGTGCTGACCGCCAGCATCGGCGTCGCCACGCTGGTGCCGCGGGTCGGCCAGACCTCTCTGCAACTGGTCAACATCGCTGACCAGGGCCTGTACATGGCCAAGCAGGCCGGCCGCGATCAGGTCGGCCTGGTCAACGACACCAGCGCGCTGTCCTGAATCATTGCGGGTCGCCATCGGCCGCCGGGGCCTCGCCGTGCAGCGTGACCCGGCTGCGACCGGTCTGCTTGGCGCGATAGAGGGCCTGGTCGGCCAACTCCACCACCTGCTCGAGGCTGCTGGCGTCCTGCGGCCATAGCGCGCCACCGATGCTGCAGCCAATCAGCAGCTGCTGGTTTTCCCAGTGAATCGGCCCTGCCAGTGCCTGGATCGTCCGCTCGGCGACTTGCCGGGCCTGGTTGGCGGCATCATCGGCGGCGACTTGCAGGATCATCAGAAATTCGTCACCGCCCAGACGCACCACCAGATCGCCGCCGCGCAGGCAGGCGCGCATGCGTGATGCGGCCTCGCGCAGCACCTGGTCACCCGCGGCGTGGCCATAGCGGTCGTTGACCGGTTTGAAGCCATCGAGGTCCAGATAGAGCACTGCCAGGCCGTCTTGCGAGCCCTGATTACGCTGTTGTGCCCGGGGCAGAAACCTGGCCAGTGCAGCCCGGTTCGGCAGGCCGGTCAGCGGGTCGTGGTGGGCGCGGTTTTCCAGAGCGTCGAGTTCGGCGTGCTGGTGGGTGAGGCTTTCCACCAAATGGCGGATCGAATGGCTGAGGCGGGCAATCTCCCGGAGGCTGCCGATTTCCGGGATAACGGTGATTTCGCCATTGGCCAGGCGATCCGCCGCACGGGCGATGGTGCGCAGCGGGCGGGTCACGTAGCTGGCCAGCAGCCAGCCGCAGGCGGCGAACAGCACGGCCAGCACCACGCCCCAGCCAAGAATGGTGAGGTGCATGGCCCGCACCGGCGCATCGGCCAGTTGCAGATCCTGACGGGCCACCACCATCCAGCCCAGGCCCGGGTAGTCGAGGTAGCCCTGGCTCGCCGTCAGGCCGGTGAGGTACTCCTGGCCATCGGGCCATTGCTGCACGGCCCATTCGCTCTGTTGGTCGGCCAGCTCGTTCATCATCGGCAGGTGCAGGCGCTGGCCGACCATCTCGCGCGGGCCGAGCAGGATGGTGCGATCGCGGCCAACCACGAAGAACTCGATCTGGCGGTTCTCCTCGATGGGCTTGAGGATCGCCTCTCGCACCTCGTCGGCCCATGACCACGACAGGTGCGAAGCGAGCACGCCGATCAGGCGGCCTGCGTCGTCGCGCACCGGCAGGCTGATGTCGACGAACTTCATCGCCTCGCCGGTGGGATTGGGCAGCAGCTTGGCCAGCAGCACCGCCTCGTGCACGTCACCGATGAACAAACCCTTGCTGCCCTCCAGAAACACCGGGCGCTGGGCGATGCTGGCGCCTTCGAGAATGCCGTTGCTGGAAGCCAGTACCTGGCCCTGGGCATCGGTGAAGCCGATCCAGGCGATGGTCGGGAACTTGCCCTGCAGCTCGTCGAGCAGCCGGCGCACTTCTCGGCTGTCAGCCGGTTGGCGCAGGGCGTCGAGGCTGCCGATCACCTGCAGCATGCTGGCGCGGCTCTGCATGTCGCGATCAAGGCGATCGACCATGGTGTAGGACGATTCGGCCAGGTCCCGGCCGATTTCCTCGCGGATGCGCTGGCTCGAATCGCGGCTGATCAGGCTGCCGAGCAGCAGGCTGAGCAGGCAGACCAGTGCCACGGTGAGCAGGGCATAGTGGCTACGCAGGCTTTGGATGCGGAGCATGGTGGTTGGGGATCCTTGGCGCGATGGCGGACGGCTCGTTCGAGTATAGAAGGGGCATTGGTCCACGGATGGCCGATCGCCTAACATGCTGCCAGAGTAG
Organism: Pseudomonas sp. PA27(2017); assembly: GCF_001945445.1. GTDB lineage: Bacteria > Pseudomonadota > Gammaproteobacteria > Pseudomonadales > Pseudomonadaceae > Aquipseudomonas. The sequence continues at coordinate 3,198 of NZ_MSXW01000004.1, read as the reverse complement.
CCCGAGTCGGGTATACTCCGCGGCTTTTCCGAAGTTTTACCTGCGAGTGCCGCCAGCCATGGAAATCAACCCGATCCTGAACAGCATCAAGGACCTGTCCGAGCGCACCCAGACTATTCGGGGGTATCTTTGACTACGATCACAAGCATGATCGTCTCGTCGAAGTAAACCGCGAACTCGAAGACCCGAACGTCTGGAACAAGCCCGAATATGCCCAGAGCCTGGGCCGTGAACGTGCCACCCTGGCGCAGATCGTCGAAACCATCGACGATCTGACCGGTAGCCTGGCCGACTCGCGCGACCTGCTGGACATGGCCGTCGAAGAAGACGACCAGGGTGCCGTCGACGACGTGGCCGCTGAAATCGAGCGCCTGCGCGAAATCCTCGAGAAGCTCGAGTTCCGCCGTATGTTCAGCCACGAGATGGACCCCAACAACTGCTACCTGGATATCCAGGCCGGCTCCGGCGGTACCGAGGCCCAGGACTGGGCCAACATCCTGCTGCGCATGTACCTGCGCTGGGCCGACAAGCGTGGCTTCAATGCCGAGATCGTCGAGCTGTCCGAAGGTGAGGTCGCCGGCATCAAGGGCGCCACCGTGCACATCAAGGGCGAGTACGCCTTCGGCTGGTTGCGTACCGAGATCGGCGTGCACCGCCTGGTCCGCAAGAGCCCGTTCGACTCCGGCGCCCGTCGCCACACCTCGTTCTCGGCGGTTTTCGTATCGCCCGAGATCGACGACAAGGTGGAGATCGAAATCAACCCGGCCGATCTGCGCGTCGACACCTACCGCTCCTCCGGCGCCGGTGGTCAGCACGTCAACACCACCGACTCGGCGGTGCGTATCACCCACGTGCCGACCAACACCGTGGTGGCCTGCCAGAACGAACGCTCCCAGCACGCCAACAAGGACACCGCCATGAAGATGCTGCGGGCCAAGTTGTACGAGCTGGAAATGCAGAAACGCAACGCCGCTTCCCAGGCGCTGGAAGACAGCAAGTCGGATATCGGCTGGGGTCACCAGATCCGCTCCTATGTGCTCGACGACTCGCGCATCAAGGATCTGCGTACCGGCGTCGAGCGTAGCGATTGTCAGAAAGTGCTCGACGGCGACCTCGACGGTTACCTCGAAGCCAGCCTCAAACAGGGCCTTTGATCCCGCACCCCATGTGGGGCGCCGCTGCCGGTGAGCGGCGGCGCCCTGCGGATTCCCCATCGATTAGTGATTAGACGCCAGGCAGATAGACGACCATGAGCGACCAACAGCCCGACCAGCACGAACTGCAACAGGAAGAAAACAAGCTGATTGCCCAGCGCAAGGAAAAGCTTGCTGCCATCCGTGAGCAGGGCAGTGCCTTCCCGAACGACTTCCGCCGCGAGAACCTCTGCGCCGACCTGCAGAAACAGTACGTGGACAAAACCAAGGAAGAGCTGGAAGCGGCTGCCATTGCGGTCAAGGTCGCCGGGCGCATCATGCTCAACCGTGGCGCGTTCATGGTCATCCAGGACATGACCGGGCGCATTCAGGTCTACGTCAACCGCAAGACCCTGCCCGAAGAAACCCTGGCTCAGATCAAGACCTGGGACATGGGCGACATCATCGCCGCCGAAGGCACCCTGGCGCGCAGCGGCAAGGGCGACCTGTACGTCGAGATGACCCATGTGCGCCTGCTGACCAAGTCGCTGCGCCCGCTGCCGGACAAGCACCACGGCCTGACCGACACCGAGCAGCGCTACCGTCAGCGCTACGTCGACCTGATCGTTAATGAAGAGGTGCGCGACACCTTCCGCGTGCGTTCCCAGGTCATCGCCCACATCCGCCGTTTCCTCGCCGAGCGCGACTTCCTGGAAGTGGAAACGCCGATGCTGCAGACCATTCCCGGTGGTGCCGCGGCCAAACCGTTCGAAACCCACCACAATGCCCTGGACATGGCCATGTTCCTGCGCATCGCGCCGGAGCTGTACCTCAAGCGCCTGGTGGTTGGCGGCTTCGAAAAAGTCTTCGAGATCAACCGTAACTTCCGTAACGAAGGGGTTTCGACCCGGCACAACCCCGAGTTCACCATGCTCGAGTTCTACCAGGCCTACGCCGACTACGAAGACAACATGGACCTGACCGAGGAGCTGTTCCGCGAGCTGGCCCAGACCGTTCTCGGCAGCACCGACGTGCCTTACGGCGACAAGGTTTTCCACTTTGGCGAGCCATTCGTGCGCCTGTCGGTGTTCGACTCGATCCTCAAGTACAACCCGGAAATCACTGCCGCCGATCTGCAGGATCTGGACAAGGCCCGCGCCATCGCCAAGAAAGCTGGCGCCAAGGTGCTCGGCTTCGAAGGCCTCGGCAAGCTGCAGGTGATGATTTTCGAGGAGCTGGTCGAGCACAAGCTGGAGCAGCCGCACTTCATCACCCGTTACCCGTTCGAAGTCTCGCCGCTGGCCCGTCGCAGCGACGACGACCCGAGCGTCACCGACCGCTTCGAGCTGTTCATCGGTGGCCGCGAGATCGCCAACGCCTACTCCGAGCTCAATGACGCCGAAGACCAGGCCGCGCGCTTCCTGCAGCAGGTGGCCGACAAGGACGCCGGTGACGACGAAGCCATGCATTTCGACGCCGACTTCGTACGCGCCCTCGAATACGGCATGCCGCCGACCGCGGGCGAGGGCATCGGCATCGACCGTCTGGTGATGCTGCTGACCAATTCGCCGTCGATTCGCGACGTGATTCTATTCCCGCATATGCGCCCGGAACTCTAAGGGTCGAACGAGCCGCCTTCGGGCGGCTTTTTATTGGTTCTTCACGGAATCCCGGGAAAGACAGAAACAAGAACGCCGGTTTGATGGATGATGTTCGTGCGAGCAAACACATCTACAAACCGGCGTTCTTGTGCACGATGTTAATACGTTCCTGCCCTTTTGGGAGGGCTTTTCTGTCATTGGCATCAGACCTGACGGCGAAGCACTGTTGATCGACCTGATCCCACAGCCCACCAGATTCCCCACCTGCAGCGGCTGCCATCGGCCCAGCACCACCATCCATGAATACTGTCAGCGTTCGATCCGTGACTTGCCCATTCTTGGCCGCTCGGTGCGATTGAATGTGGAGCTGCGGCGCGTCGGATGTGCCGCATGCGGCAAGCGAATGGAGTCAGTCAGCTGGCTTGACCGCTATTCGCGGATGACCAGACGGCTGGCCGAAGCCG
>NZ_MSXW01000026.1:83936-429104 GCF_001945445.1 Pseudomonas sp. PA27(2017) | reverse complement strand
AAGGTTGGCTGAGCTGCGGGGAGGTATCGGAGGAATGTTTCTGGATCACCGTCCAAGGCCGGGAAGACCCAGGACGGTGAAGATTTCCAAAACCCGATATCCAGTGGATCGTAAGGCTGCTCCGCTTAAGTGAACAGCATTACGGCGATTAGCCGGGTTTTTTCATTCAGAGAAAATTTCTTCTCCTTTCACCCAGGCCGACCGGCAAATTCCTCCGATCCTAGATTGGCTGCGATCGCTCTGAAGACGCCATACCAACCTTCCTCTGCTACAGCTTTGGCTGCGCGAAGGCTCATCTATGAGGCTCGATCAGTACCCCTCAAACGATGAATTTGGTGCAGTAGGTACTCATAACCAGGGCGAGAGACCGGATTGAGCCGCCATGCTGATCGCCGCCTCAAAGAAGGTATTGCAGGCGCGCGGTGACTTAGATCCCCAAGTCGTCCCGAAACTTGATATCAGAGAGGTGGGGAGTGAGATTCTCATCCGGGACACGCCTGAGGATCTCGCACGCGATCGCAAACCTAACATCTTTCAATGCTCGTAAATGCTCACGATTAAATGAACGGAAGTCATGCAAAAGTGGACGTTTACCTTGTTCGATGTCGGCCAAGATGTGGCCCGCGACTTCCGACATGCCCTCAGCGCTCGCAAACCGAGGGACATCGCATTCAGGCTTGCCAGCATGAATGTACTCGATGCTCTTCAGCACAAAGCTTTGTAGGACGGGCAGTGCAAATAATTCCAACGCACATGCCCACACCAGACGTTCCTCTTTGCGAGTCATTCGCCTACCCATTTCCCTTCTGCAGATCTGCTCGTGTGGCGATCCAGCAATACGCTGAGGCGCTGCACGGCTACGGCATTTTACCATGGCAGAGACATCACCCTCTGGATTTCAGGACGGAGTTCGGTAAGCCGCAATTGAGTAATCCCGCATATATGTATATAGTCATTTATACGGGCGGCGTGCCTTTGTGTTGATTGAGCGCGCGTCGTCGGAGTGCCACGCATCAATATATGGCTAATTCGCGACTCGAAATTGGCCTGAAGAAAAAGCATGAGAATTTCGATTTACTCCGACCTTCATCTTGAGTTTGGCGTTGGTTTCGAGCCACCCCACTGTGATGCCGACATCGCAGTGTTGGCCGGGGACATCGGGAAGGGTGTGAAGGCCGTAGGGTGGGCAAACGACGCGTTCAAATGTCACGCAGTGTTCGTGGCGGGGAATCACGAGTTTTATAGCGGGCACATTGATCGCACCTGGGAAAAAATGCAGGTAGCGGCGGCCCCACACTTACACCTGTTGGAAAACCAAGCATTTGTCTGGGAAGGGGTACGTTTCCTCGGCACCACGGCTTGGACGGATTTTACGCTATCAGGGGATCCGTTGACCGCAGCTCATGTAGCTCAAAATGAGATGAACGATTACAAACGGATCCGGGCTGGCGACAGCTTTCGGAAGCTGCGACCCGCAGACGTGATTAAGCGAAATCGTATTGCCTATGATTGGCTGAAAGGCGAGCTGGAGAAGCCATTTGACGGCAGAACCATAGTAGTCACTCATCACTGCCCACTGATGCAATTGATAGGGGGCGAGCACCAAGATCACCTCAGTGCGGCGTATTCGAACAATTGGCCGGAACTCGTGAGCAAGGCTGACGTTTGGATTTTTGGACACACGCATGAAGCAGTCGACGATAAGTTTTACGGGTGTCGTCTGATCTCAAATCCAAGGGGCTATCCAGATGAGGACACGGGCTTCAGCCCTGCATTTGCAATTGATCTTTAAGTTTTGCCAGGAATTGATGTGGTGGATGAAAAAAACATACCGGCTGATGTCGAGAGGGCATCGCGCATCAACTGGGGCGTGCTTATCGATGCCTACCTGACGAACGCCGCGAGGGTGGGCAGTCGTTACGCCGGTACGCTCTTTTTGGACTTTGCGGGATCGATCAGCAATGGCGAGACTGTAGTGACACCACCTGTGCGTAAGCTCACTTCACGTGGAGATTTCTGCTTAGTACAGAGCGCTTGTGGCAAAGATCACTACGTCATTGTCTCCGAAAATAGGCCCACGCACCTTCGATCAGTGTGAGCACATCACTTATCTACGTATAGATAATCGCTGTCAGGCTTAAGTGCTGATGGCCAAACGTTTAGGGTATCTGACTGATGTTGGATGTGTTGAATGCGTTTAGAGCGATGCAGACTTTATCTTCGCAACATCAGGTAACTGCGGTCATGAGCCAGGTTTATCTTTGGAATGGACATCTATGCGGTGAGGTTCATGGCGACAAAGAAAAGCGCTTTCGCGATGGCGCTCGCATGATGAGCTCAAGAATCAATTTTGGATTCGAGATCTCCGGCCATCGACTCTTTCTCACCCAGTCCGGGAGCCTGTATCTCATAGCCAGTTGGCGGAGTTTTGAAGAGGCTAGGGATGGCCTGGATTTTTCAGATGGCATCAGCCCCGTCGATCTCATGTTTCGTAGTGATCCTGACCGCCAACCGGACTTCTCGAATGACGTCGAGCTTGCCAATGAAGATGAGGTGAAGTTGATCAAAGTCGGACTTCCGAATCAGCGCAGCAGAAGGACGATCGCAACTGTGGACGAGACAGATCTTACAGGTGACAGTGGAGAAGCTGAGCGCAACTCAACGATTTTCCAGCTTGCCCACCTGATGGATCCTGAGGAGCTCAAAAGCACGCTTAAACAAGCGCGAGACGAGTTCATGGTATTGGAGAAAACTCAGGTTCTCATCGAATGCACCAGACGCCGTCCTGACCCGTTTTTCCTTGCACTGCTTTCACTGGGATACCTCCCGGAGTGGCAGGCCGTTCTCGTTCTGGATGGACAATTCAACGTTTCCGCGAAAGCGACACACCATGCTGCAATCCGCTTGCTAATCGCGCTCCCAGTCAGCGCGCTCAGTGATCAGCTTCGCGACCTGAGGTTTCAGGTTGACGTCGGCGTTTAGGGCGCTCGCTGCATCAGTAATCAGTACGCAGCTGCTCAGGCGACCCCAGGAGTCTCGATGAAGACCACAGCAGTTATTTTTGATGTCTTCGGAACTGTCATCAGCATCGGGGAAAGGCGCAACCCGCACCTGCAGCTTCTGCGTTTGGGCCGGCAGCAGGGGCGCTGGCCCACGCCTGACGATGTGAAGATGATCATGACGAATGAGTTCGGTTGGGAGGAGTTGGCGCGGCGCCTCAACATTTGCGTCAGCGACGAGCAGCTGCAGCAGCTAGCTGAAGAGCTCGAAGCAGAACTATTGAGTCTGAAGGTCTATCCGGATGCGGCGGAGGCAATTGCGCTTCTGCAGTCGGCAGGCGTCACGATCAGTTTGTGCTCAAATTTGGCCTCGGGCTATGGCCCAGCTGTACGCGAACTGTTGCCAGAGCTTGATGGGTATGGCTTCAGTTACGCGGTTGGCTCTATGAAGCCGGATCCATACATCTATCAGGCTGTGTGCCGCGACTTGATGGTTCAACCAGGCAGCCAGCTGGGAGGCGAGAGGGTGGTAATGATCGGAGACTCGATTAAATGCGATCGCAACGGGGCTAGAGCTGCGGGGATTGCTGGATTTCACCTAAGCCGCACTGGCAATGGGGATTTTGAAGACCTCGTAAAATTCGCAGAGTTAGTGGTTCAGGGATGAGGGGCTGTTTCGGATGTCAGCCAGCCGCTGCGAGCTAGAGCTGGCGGCATGGGGTGGCAGCACCAGATGAGCGCTCCGACTCATCTGGTAGGCCGCACGTTAACTTTTAAAGCGTTGAAGACCTTTCAAGACCTTTGCTTTTCACTACCGCAATCCAGGTTTCGTCGTCCGGATTCAGTTCCGGAAACGCCGCTATCGCCTTATTGATGATTTCCTCAGTGACAGCGGCCATTAGCCGGCCTGTCGTGAGCTTAATATCAGCATGCTGCTCTGCAGGGAGATATTTCAGGGTCTGGATTAGCATCTGATCTAAGGCAGCCATAGTGTCAATACCACCATCTCTTAATGCTCGTGCAGCGTTCAGTGTTAGTTCCATTAGCACTCATTCCTTTGGGGGCGTATCGTAAGCGACGGGCAGACTTACTAACACCTTATGCCGCCGGAAAGCTACATTCCTGGGTGTCCACTTCTGGCCAGGAGCAGCCGGTTCGACTGTATATAACCCGCCCCTTTTCCGACACATTGCTGCCTGTCGTCCTATGCTGAAATGAATTAGCAGTTACTACATCAGATTTCTTTTTTTAGAATTAACACGCAATAGAAAAGCGCTGCCTTCATGATGTGATTAATGCCGTGAACCTCCCTAAACAACAGGAGCGACTTCCTGATAAATTCCATGAATGAGATTTCGTAATACTTATCCCGACTCATACCTTCTTTGCTAGGATAATATTTCACTATTTGCGTCGATTCTTTATACTCATATTTGTAATGAGCAATGCCATTCCTTAGTTTATTGTCAATGGCATCCATATCAATCCGATAGAAGCAGTCGTCTATAAGCGCCAACTTACTTCCCAGATCTACATTCGAAAATGAATGCAGACTCTCAAGCTCAGGCCTGATCTTCTGAGCTTTCGTCAGCTTCAGAGATGACTCAAAAAGATCACTACATCCACGCTTTATGAGGTTATTCAATCCAGCTAAGAAAGTAAGCTGACGCGAGAAAACTTCTGCCAAATCTTTATAATAGTTACTGCAGAAATCGAAGTCTGCTGTAGATATTCGAGCGGGGATTTTCCCAAGGTTTTCCGTATTCGCATAATCGTAGAAAAATGCTGAGCGAAACGGTAAATCCATTGCAACCAACTTTGGATACAAAGACAAGCAATCATTATGCAGATTCTTGAGAAATCCATTGCCTAAAATTTCGTCAACAAATGCAATTGCCTTTTCATTGTGGTGTTGGTGAAGCCACATGAATAGCTCAGATGCCTTTGAGCTTATCTCGGAGTTATGCTCATGAATTGTAAACGGCGAAGACATCACGGATGTAGCGGTATACAGCGCGGCTAGCACATCCTCTTTTTTACGCGACTTCAGACTGGCTCCGGGTATTCTTGCACAAGTCTTTTCAAAATTATCCATATCTCTACGTTTGTACTGGGTAATCACACTTCTCAAGTCATTTTGCATTGGGTAAAGCGCATTCAGCATGTTCAAGCGTAGATTTAAGTGCTGGTACGATTGATGACCGATTTCTCGCGTAACCCTAAGAAAGGTGGTCATACCCATTACGTAATCGCCGAAGTAGACTGGAAAATCCAAGTGGAGATCAACAAAAGGGTTAGTTCCATTAAATAGGCCCTCAAAATCTTCTAATTCTGTGGCCCCCAGTAACTCACCATCTGACTGACCAAAAACAAATGAAATGCGCTCTTCACATTTTGGACAAGCGAATTGGAATGGCTGAATGTCTCTATTTGACATGCCTATTCTGCAATCTATTTTTGTGCCGCATGTGTTCCATTGAAAGCATTTGCAGATGTTCATGATTATCCTTTTTCGCTTTGTTATCAGCATTCAGCTTCAAAAAGCAAAATTCAAGAAACGATTTGATGCCAATGGCGGCGTTTGCTATACCTCAGATTACTTCATTGATTACACAAACCTCTGCCTAGCCGATTTTGCCCGACTTAAGCCGGTCGTCACTGGCCGCTATGTGCAGATTTTCGACCGTCATCAACGGCTGCAAGAGGCCAGAAGCGGCCAGCTCACAATCTGCTATAGAGCACTCAGAGCAGAAAAAAACATCGGGTGAAAGCCCCCCCAAATCCTCCAAGATAGGTATGGATCAGTGATCAATCAGATAGACATCGCAAGCTTCGGCAGCTTTTCCGGCCTAGTATGGAAGAAGGTCGTAAGAGACAGCGGAAAAAACGTTAAAACATTCCAGCGTCTAAACATTCTCTACGGGCGTAACTACTCGGGCAAGACGACCCTTTCGCGTATTTTTCGTGCGCTGGAAACAGGCAAGCTTCCGTCGAACTACACGGGTGCGTCCTTCACCGTTACTGGCAACAAGGGCGCTGTCACCTGCTCCGAACTACTGACACACGATTATGACGTGAGAGTGTATAACCGCGACTTTGTGGCCGAGAACTTGGGCTTCCTGGTCAACCAGGATATAGGCGGGGAGATCAAGACCTTCGCCATCGTCGGTGAGAAAAACAAAGAGATTGACGACGCCATTGCTGCCGTCGAAACCAAGCTGGGCAGCGTTGAGGCCAAGGCCGGCCTCCGCTTTGATCTGGAGGGAAGAAAAAAAGAGCGAGATCGTACCAAGGGCGGCCACAGTGCTGCTCTTAGTGCGTTGGATGGCAAGCTCCGCTCACACGCCGCTGACAAGATCAAGAAGAATCCCCAATACGGCGTTCCCGTCTACAATATCGATAACATCAAACGCGACATTGCAACTACTAAGACGGCTGGATTTACTCCACTGACACTTCTGGAGCAGGCTGCAAAGGCTGCGCTCCTCAAGCAAGAGGCCTTGCCTGACATTACAGCTACACTTGCCATTGCGCTCAGATATGAATCACTGAAGAGCCAAGCTGAACCACTTCTATCCAAATCGATTACGCCGACCAAGCCTATCCAAGAGCTGCTCAACGACAGTCTTTTGCAACTATGGGTTAAGCAAGGCATCCCTCATCATCGTGATAAACGGGACGTATGTGCTTTCTGTCGACAGAGCTTGCCCCATGACATTTGGCAGACCCTCGATGAGCATTTCAGCAAGGAGTCTGGCGACCTAGAAAAAGATTTGGAGAATACCATCGACGCAGTGAAAAGCGAGATCGCAACTGTGGCTGGCTTAATCACGCTGAGAAACGATCAGTTCTACACGGAGCAGCGCTCTTCCTTCGATACATGCAGCCAGGCGCTTGCAGATGAATTGGGTATTTACAAGAAAGACTTGGAGGGGCTAAAAAAATTACTGGAAGCACGAAAAAATGATCTTTTCCAACCGGTGGAACTGCCGCCCTCATTGCACAACCCCAAAGAGATCCAGCAGCATGTGAACGCTATCAATGACTTGATTGCCACTAACAACAACAAAACAAAAACGCTGGAAGAGGATAAGGCTTCCGCCAAGGATGCGCTTCGATTGGCTGACGTGTCTGCATTTGCGGATGCGATTACCTACGACTCGGAACTTGCCAACATAGCAACCCTCAAGACTAACGCCGATACCGCAGACACAGCCTATACGAGTGCGGAAAAAGAAATTCGTGACGCGGAGGTCGAAGTCCAAACTTTGCGAAACAAGCAGAGGGATGAGCGCAAAGGTGCTGGACGTGTCAACTCACTGCTCAACAACTTCTTCGGTCATGACGGCCTTAAGCTTGAACCTCGTGACAGTCCTGACAAGGCAACCGTCAAATTTGAGATCACACGAGACGGTAAGGCAGCGTACAACCTAAGCGAAGGTGAGTGCAGCTTGATTGCCTTCTGTTACTTCATCGCCAAGTTAGAAGACCCTGATAGCAAGGGCAAAGAATTAATCATATATATCGACGACCCAATTTCGAGCTTGGACAGCAATCATATATTCTTCATGTTTAGCTTAATTGAGAGCTTGATTGCCAAGCCAGTAAAAAAAGCCGATAGCTCAAACGCCTATCGATACAAGCAGCTTTTTATCTCAACACACAACTTAGACTTTCTGAAATATCTCAAACGCTTATCTATTCCAACGAAAAAGATAGCTACTGGGGACGGTAAGACGAAAAGCAGCTCTGACCACGAGCATTTCATGATTGAACGCAACGGGGCAGGAAGTAACATCCTGCTCATGCCGTCTTACCTCAAGGACTACATTACTGAATTCCACTATCTATTCCACCAAATCTACAAGTGCAAAGACCAAGCAGCTGCACAGGTCAGTCACGAGCCCTTCTTTGGCTTCGGCAATAACTTGCGGAAATTCCTTGAGGCCTTCCTCTTCTTCAAATATCCCTACCATGATGACAAAAGCGACAGCTTTGAACGAATCAAAAAGTTCTTCGGGGAAGAAGAGGACACAGCCATCGCCCTTGTCAATCGGCTCAACAATGAATTTTCTCATTTAGAAGCCGTACCAGATAGAAGCTTTAAGCCGATAGAAATCCCCGAGATCGCTATGGTAGCAAACTACGTATTGGACAAAATACATGCTTCTGACCCCATCCAATATAATGCTCTGCTGAAAAGCATCGGCGAACCTGAGCGGGCGGCTTGAGATACAGTTTTCGGGAACGCTGCCAACCAAATCGATCGTCTATTGGGCGGTAGCCTGACGTACTCCATGGCCCGCTATTCACCCAGATCTGGCCTCTGCCAAGGGCAGCCCTGGGTCGTTAGCCGTACTAGGTCGAGAGTCCGCTATTGGCCGATTTCTGCCTGTCGCCAACTGGCAGAAGTAGGCCAGGAGCTGCCCGCCGTTATCGCTTTTCCCGATCAAATCGCTGCGCTAAAGATGGCGGTTCGTCCGGTGGCGGAGGGTGGTACAAAGCGTCGCATTTTGCAAACCGCCAATACCTATGCAAAAACCTTAAAATAAGCGAGAAAATCCCTTACTTTGGAGCTCATATGCTGGATCTCACATCCACCGCCTATGATTGGTCGCTGAATGCGTTGATGAGTCTGCGCTTATACCGTTTCTCGTGAGGGCCACATTCTGAAAAGCCTTACCCGTGAGCAGCTCGAATCCGAAAACGAGCGACTGCGCGCTGCCCTTAGGCGAGCCGGCGTGGAGCCCGATAGTCTGGATGAAAGCCCTCGCCAAGACCAAGCGGGCTCTGTTGAGGACGCAGCACGTCAAAAGGCTGTTTTTGATAGCGCTGTCGACTTCGCGATTATCTTGACCGACCCTGCCGGCACGATCACCGGATGGAACTCCGCAGCTGTTCATGTAATGGGCTGGAGCGCGGAGGAAATGTTCGGCCAGAGCGTGGCACGAATTTATACCGCTCAAGATCGAGACGATGGCCTCATTGAGTCCGGGATGCGGCATGCGATCGAATTCGGGTATGCCTCGAATGAGCGTTGGCACCTGCGCAAGGATGGTCAGTCGATCTGGGTCTCCGGCGAGACGATGCCGCTCTACTCGGAAAAGCAGGCGCATCTGGGGTTCATGACGATTCTGCGTGATCGTACTAAGGAGCATCTCGATACCCGAGCCATGGAGGAAACCAAAGAGCGCTATCGATTGGCCGCGAAAGCGACGAACGATGCCATTTGGGATTGGGATCTCACAGCCAATCACGTTCTTTGGAACGACGCGCTCACCGACGCATATGGCCAATCCGTATCGGGTTTGGAGTCCACCGGTGATTGGTGGCTGGAGCACATTCACCCTGATGACAGGGATCGTATCTACCACTCCATCCACGGCGTGATCGATGGCGAAGGTAGTTCCTGGAGTGATGAGTACCGCTTTCAACGCCACGATGGCTCTTACGCCGAAGTGTTCGACCGAGGTCATGTAATCCGGGATGCTGAAGGCAAAGCCCAACGCATGATTGGGGCCATGCTCGACCTCACATCCAGGCGAAAATCAGAAACGGCGCTTCGCAAAAGCGAAGAGCGCTTTAGAACAATCGTCGAAACAATCGAAACCGCGTTTGCCATCGTTGAGGTCAAGTTCGATGCTCAAGATCGTCCTGTAGATTACCGATTCATCGAGGTTAACCCGGCGTTTGAGCGTGAGTCAGGCGTCGACTTGCGTGGCAAGTGGGTGACTGAGTATGCACCAGAACTGGAGCAGTTCTGGTTTGATACCTACGGCCATGTCGCTAAAACGCGTGAGCCACTGGCCTTCGAAAATTACGCAAATACGTTTGAGCGTTGGTTTGACGTAAAGGCTGTTCCAGTAGGTGATCCCGCTGAGAGACAGATCGGCGTCTTCTTCAATGATGTGACTGCTAGACGTAATGCTCAAGATCGCTTGCAAGCCAGTGAAGCAGTTGCTCGCGAGAATATCGAGCGTGTCCAGCTTGCTCTTGCCGCCGGTGCGATCATCGGTACCTGGCATTGGCATGTACCCACTGACCGCTTCACGGTAGACAAGGCATTTGCCGAGGCTTTCGGGCTTGATCCAGCACTTGGATTCCAGGGGCTCAGCCTCGAACAAATTATTGCCACCGTTCATCCCAATGATCGAGAAGGGTTGATCTCTGCCATCGATGAGGTGAGTGTCCGTGGCGGGGCTTTTTCCCACCAGTACCGTGTGAAGCGCACAGACGAGAGGTACTACTGGATTGAGGCAAACGGGCGTGTCGAACTCGCTGCTGATGGCGGCGCCCTGAACTTTCCGGGTGTGCTGATCGATGTCGAGGAACGTCGTGCTCTTATGGATGAGCGAGACCACGCAACGGCTGCGTTGAGAGCGCTTAACGACACCTTGGAGCAGCGAGTCGCGGAACGCACAGCAGACCTGATGCAGGCAGAGGAAAAGCTGCGACAGTCGCAGAAAATGGAAGCAGTTGGTCAGCTCACAGGTGGCTTGGCTCACGACTTCAACAACCTGCTGGCAGGCATTTCCGGCTCGCTGGAGATGATGGGCATACGTATTGCTCAAGGCCGAGTGGACGAACTTGAGAAGTACATTCTCACGGCTCAGGGAGCCTCTAGAAGAGCGGCTGCCCTGACACACCGACTCCTGGCATTTTCACGGCGACAGACGCTTGATCCACGTCCTACCGACGTGAATGCGTTGTTGCTGGGAATGACCGAACTCATACAGCGCACTGTGGGCCCCAGCATCAGTCTCGAAACAGTCGCAGCTGCTGAGCTCTGGCCGGTGAAGGTAGACAGTAGCCAGCTTGAAAACGCGCTACTCAACCTATGTATCAACGCGAGGGATGCTATGCCTAACGGGGGGCGGATCATAATCGAAGTGTCCAACCGTTGGATGGATCGCGACGCTGCTCGAACTTACGACCTCACTGAGAGCCAGTACCTTGCCGTAAGCGTCTCGGATACGGGCACCGGCATGACTCCAGACGTCGTTGCGAAAGCGTTCGACCCGTTCTTCACCACGAAACCGATAGGGCATGGCACCGGCCTTGGGTTGTCGATGATCTATGGCTTTGCGAAACAGTCAGGTGGGCAGGCACGTATCAAATCTGAAGTGGGCGTAGGAACGACCCTTACTCTCTACCTCCCGCGATACTTTGGTAGCGTGGATGCCGAGCGCGAAGAGCTTTACGCCAATGCTGTCGAGCTATCAGAACAGGGGGAAACGATACTGGTCGTCGATGATGAGCCGACGGTGCGGATGTTGTTGGTTGAGGCGTTGAGCGAATGTGGCTATTCGGTTATTGAAGCAGCCGATAGCGTCGCTGGCCTCAAGGTTCTGCGCTCGGATGTGCATATCGATTTGCTGATCAGCGATGTAGGACTTCCAGGCGGAATGAATGGACGTCAGATGGCTGATGCTGGCAGAGAGCTTCGGCCAGGCCTGAAGACGTTGTTCATCACGGGGTACGCTGCCAATGCCGCTATCAGTGATGGGCATTTGCAGCCAGGTATGCAGGTGATAACAAAGCCGTTTTCAGTGGACTCCCTCACTGCAAGGGTTCAGGAGTTAATGGCCGCTGAGTAAGCGGGCAGAAGCGATATCGATTAACGGTGCTGGCTCGATGGAGCGCTTTATAGATGTCCAGCACGCGATCGGCTGCTGCGCTCAAAATATCCTGTCTGGCTCTTAGAAGGCTGCTTCCTTCGTAACCGTCGGGCAGCTCACCAACCTGGTTGCGCGGCCATCCTCGGTTAATTTTTTCTCAGTGTTCTGAGCAAATTTTAAAAAAATCTTGGCGCTGTTAAAAAATCTTGCCAACGACAGAGGGAAATTGGCGCCCAGGGTGTAGTCGCTGTCACCCTGCAGGTGCTGTACGTCCTCTTCACTGCCTAGATCCCTGGTGCGCCTCATACCTGCCTGAACCTCTAGCAGCGACAAAACTTTTTCCTCAAGTAAGCCTTGCGAGATCTTTGCCACGCTCACCAGTAAGGCGTGCTCGATGAATAGGTCAGCTTCGTACAACGCTACCGTTCGTCGGTAAACCAAGTTTTTTTACTTCCCCCCCCTTAAAAAATTTTAAACGAGACGGAGTTTATATATTTGAGGGCAAAGGAAAAGCGGCGATAGGACAGTCCCGTTGTCCGCAGAATTCTTCCAATTTCTCCAGCGTTGTTATGGGCCTTTGCGGTGAGCTTTTTTGCGATTTCGATGCGGTGATGCGGGAGGGCGGTCTCTACGGAACAGCCCGACAGGGCGTCCCTAGGGGATCGTTATTTCGCAGCCAAAGGCTGCGACTTTTCTTTTGATCTCAAATAATTGGGAAAATAGGGCAATTTTTTTCAGAGACCACTATATGTTGTGGTTCTTTGATGTTCGTCTCTAAAGCAGGGGCTCTCGGATCCCGCTGCCTGAATACTCAGACTCCATGCTGGCCGTCCCGGCCACCGATTTTTCTTAACAAAAATGCACGGCGAGCCTCTAAGCCTCAACGCCCGTAGGTCTGGCACTTGGTTCAGATGGCTGACCAGGCGAGGGCATCGATCCGGCGAGGAGGCGCTCTATGAATGTGTTCATAAGCTCGGTGGTACGGGGATTCGAGGCTTACAGGGCTACGGCCAAAAAGGCTGTAATGCTGTTAGGGCACCACCCGGTGATGTCCGAAGATTTTGGCGCTCGCCCGTATTCGTCAGAAATGGCCTGCATGACCGAGGTCGATCAGGCTGACGTTGTGGTCATGGTGCTGGGCGCTGATTTCGGATTCGCCACAAGCAGTGGCGAGTCAGTTACCCAGCAGGAGTTTCGGCGCGCTGTGGCGGGGCGCAAGCCGGTGCTCGCTTTCTTGCAGAATGTGCCGGCGGAAGAGCTGCAGGACGCGTTCCGCCGCGAAGTGTCGGACTATGTCGACGGTTTGTTTCGCGTGACATTCGCCAGTGAACAGGAGCTCTCTGATGGGATCGTTCAGGGATTGAATCAACTCACCGTTACACGCAGCGCGGTCGCCGAAGCGGAATTCGCCGAGCGACTAAGGGCGTTGCAAGGGCATAGCCATTTTGGAAATTGGAACCAGGAAACCCGCCTAGAGCTGGCCTTCCTTCCGCAGCCCGAACTGGCAGGTTCATTGCGCCGGGTTCACGGTGAACATGAGTCTTTCTTCCTAAAACTCTGCAACGCCGGCCTCAGCTCGGTGAAAGATGGTTACGAGGATTTCGACCAAGGCGACGTCACTGGTATCGATACCAAGTCGGTGCGCTGGCGTTATCACGATTGCGGGCTGGCCAAGCTGTCGGTTGTGCTCACGTCGCCGGCCTCAAATGGCAATCCTTTCGCAAGCTATTACATACCTCCTTCTCGGGTAAGGCGGATCGCCGAGTCCTCCTTCGGGCTGATTAATCAAAGCAAAGGGGGGTGGTTCCAGCTCGGGCTCTACGGACTTTCTCACAAGCTGTTCCAAGAGCCACCGGCTTCACATGGCAACAGCATTAGCATGTCGCACAGCCCAACGGACAAAGTCGAGGAAAGGGTACTACTGATACCAGCGTCTTCAGCAGCGTATGAGCGTTGGCTGGATGAAGCACTCTTCCGAATTGGGCGGAAGCTGACGACTTAGGCATAGGCCCGGCGGCGATAGGGAGACGGTACGTTAGCGAGGTTCATATTCGTCACTCGGCGCTCTCAAGCGCCTCTTGAAGCGCAGTTAGCGCATCTGCCAGGCGCGCATCCTCTCTGGGATCACCAGTCGCTGGCTGGAACGACTGGCAGTGGCGAAGGAGGGCGTCGCGGTCGTTGTGGTTGAGATCAAATTCGACGTGCATGTAAGCCTCAAAATGGTTTCATCATCCAGATGCTCTCGGCTGTCACAAAACTGGTTGCCCGGAGATTTCACAATTGATGAACGTGTGAATGGGTGCCTGTTCATTGGTTTCAGGCTATCGCTTTAGCGAACGCGATAGCCCCTGAAAAATCCAGATGGCTCGAAGAATAAGACTTCATCAATAATGGTTTCGGCAGCGCCCAATCCCATTTTTCATTTGCCAAGTTTTCAACCCCAGACAGGATATCTTCGAGCCTCGGCGCCTCTGCGCGAGCGATTGATTTCAAGGCCAACTTGGTCTTGTCTGGAGAGGCGCCAAGTTCAAGTGCGAGTCCAGAGACTTCGCAATCAATTCCAGCGTGATTGAGGGTGAGCCCCAGAGCGTCGTTGGTCAGATCCCCGCGCCATGTCAGTAGGTAGGTTCGGTTCGCAGATCCAAATAAAGTGTGTTTATCCAGTCTAAGTGCTTTAAAGGTTTGTCGAGCTTCGCTGAGCAGCTTCTTGGCCTCATTGTCCAGGAATGGGTAAAGCTCTTCACTCATCAAGACAGCGCGCATTTCTTCCCGAACGCGGTCATGAACCTGCGCTCCGAGGCCGTCGAATTGAGGGGGTTCACCGCCGCGTGCCGCTGTGACGACGATAACCTTAGCTTCCAAGTCAACCTGCTGTACCTGCCAGCGTCGCCCACCGAAGATGATTCGCTGACCGACAGTCAACGGTCGATCAATGGGTACAGAGCCAAGGGGCTTACCGTCCCGTATGAGGCGGAACTCTTCCTGACTGATAAAGGCACTGTAGAACTCGTAGTGATTGATTAGGCGCTCACCAATTTCTCCGGGCAAAAGCAGACCTGAGCTGTCCTGTATGATCAGATCTTTCTCGCCAAGAGTCTTGAGGAGGTTTAAAAAATCGGACTTGCTGATGCTCTTGAAAGGCCCGGCGGTGACCAAGTTGGCCCAGAGCTGAGCTGCGCTCGCACCACCCAGCTGGGCAATCGAGGACAAGCACTGCTGTACCAGCGTGGAGGCGTGCAGCCCCTCTGCGCGTGGTGGTTCGTACCAGCCGCCGATAAGCAACCGGATCATCGCTATGGATTGCACCAGCGTTTCGCGCAGCTGATCTGAGAGGCCAGATTTTGCAGTCAATGGCCGCTCGGAGCAGTAAGCTCTCAGAATTGCCGGTTCATCTGCGCGGCGCCCAGAACGTCCCAAGCGTTGGCGCAGACTGGCTACCGACGGCGGGCAACCGATTTGTGCGACTGTCTTGATGTTGCCAATATCAATTCCCAATTCCAGTGTTGTTGTGCAGACGGCTGAGGCGGGCGCGTCTCCCGCCTTCAGCGCAGCCTCCGCGTCCTCGCGCAACTCTTTGGATAGGCTGCCATGGTGTGGCCAGAACTCGTTCAAGACACCACCGCGATCGCACAAAGCTCGAAGGCGGTCGGCGTACCATTCGACCTGCTGGCGACTGTTTGGGAATATCAGGTTGTTGCTTCCACGCAGTACCTTGTACAAATGCTCGGCGATATCTACCCGGGTACCCGAGTTTTCTTCTTGGTCGTCGTCTGGCCCTGGAGCGCTTGCATCGAGCTCGTGCGAGCTAGCCGGATTGCTGACGCCAGTGTCAGTTGATTGAGTTGATGCTTGGCTCAGCACTACCTGCATCGGTCGCTCCAAGTAACCTCGAACCTGAACCAGGAGCTCTTGGCCGGATGATTTCGACTCGACGACCTCGACGGCCTGCGGCGACTGCGGCCTTAGGAACGCCTGGGCGAGTGACATATCGCCCAAGGTCGCGGACAGTCCAACCCGAGGTACCTGACGCTCCACGACGAGCTCAACTCGCTGCATTAAAGACTGGAGCTGCTTGCCGCGCTCACTGCCGATGAATGCATGGAGCTCATCGACAACGATGTAACGCAAACCACAGAAAAGACCGGGCAGGGCAGTTCCGCGGTTCACAAATAGGGCCTCAAGCGACTCAGGCGTTATGAGCAGAATCCCTTCAGGTGTCTTGAGGAACCGGTGTTTCCTACTCGCCGAGACATCACCATGCCAAGCAACAACAGGTACCTCCAAACGCTCACACAACCTGCTTAGTCTGTCCCACTGGTCGTTTATTAGCGCCTTCAGCGGACTGATGTACAAGACCGTTCCTAAGCCCGCTTGGGAGTTGAGCATGTGACTTAGGATGGGAAGAAAAGCTGCTTCTGTTTTTCCGGAAGCTGTGGAAGCAGCGATGATGACGTCCCTGTCAGCATCAACCAGAGCCGGCACCGCCCACTCTTGCGCGTCACGAAGCGATGTCCAGCCCTGCGACCAAACCCATTGCTGTACGTCTGGATGCAGCTTCTCAAATGAGGATGAGTCAGAGTTTGAAGCTTGCGAGCTCATCGTCAGCCTCTACTGCCAAGTCCTGCTTAGCGCCGTCATCTTTGCTGAGCTCTATCGCTCCGAGCAGAGCGCGCCAATCTGCACCTGGGTTTTGTTCCAGAACCGCAAGAAGGTTGATGAACGCGGTGATGGTGGTACGAGGAGTGCGGAAATATGCTTCGCCCAGGCGCTGGTTGCAGTGCGCCATGAATGCCGGAATCGCTTCATCTGGCAGCAGATACTTTGCTGGATCAGCGTAACCGTAAACATTGCGCAGCTTCTGCAGCAGCACGTAAAAGTCCTCCGGGGTGAGGCTGCTTAGCCGAATCACTGGCCCAGATAGGTCGACCAGGCCTGAACGTGCAAATGTATTCTCAGCGAGCCGGGACTGTAGGGCAGGGTAGCTGTAGAGGCCACGACGCGTGTCCATGAGAAATTCGGGTGTACCGCCCAAAACAAAACCAAGCCCTTCAGCCGACCCTTGCAGCGAGTCGTTTAGGATTCGAAGAATCTGTTCGTAGTTGGCATTACGAGCTTGGGTGTTGGCGAGCTTGTACAAGTTGACCAGCTCATCAAGGCAGATCAGCAGCCCGGCGAAGCCTGCTAGTCTCACAAACCGCGATAGAAGCTTTAACTGATCGTAAACAGAGGCATCGTCGATAATCGTACGAACGCCAAGCGCGGCACGCGCATCCGTCTTGGTCGTGAATTCACCGCGCAACCAGCGAATTGCGTCCGCTTTCAGCTGCTCGTTACCTTCTTCAAATCCACGGTAGTAAGCTGCAATCACGTCCGCGAAATCGTAGCCGTTAACCATCTCAGTGAGCTCGGCCAAATACTGGCGAATGACGGCTTCTGGCTCGACGCCTTTGGTCTTGGCTTCCGATTTGGCATGCGAGATGAACTTCTCCACTATCCCCTGCATTGCACCACCGTCTGGCTTAGTGCGAGTGGACATGTTTTTCGCGAGTTCTGAATACAGGGAGCGTGCCTGACCTCCAGAAGCATGCAGGCGCCGATCCGGATTCAAGTCGGCGTGCATGGTCACGAGTTTGCGTTCCATCGCAATTCCGCGTACCAGGTTAAGAAAAAACGTCTTCCCGGCACCGTATTCTCCGATCACCACCCTGAAAGCCGATCCGCCATCTGCCAGGCGATCCACGTCTTTCAGTAGCGAGTCCAGCTCTCCTGACCGACCGACCTGGATGAGATGCTGGCCAACTCGCGGAACCACACCGGCGCGAAGTGACTGGATGACCGCGTCGCGATCCTTGGCTCTTATCGTACTCATAGGCTTAATTCGTCCAGAATTTCAGGGTTGATCTCGACCGGATCTTCGCCCTCGGAGAAGGGCATATCGAAACGATCAAATGCCATATCGTTGATCTGCTCAAGTGCGCCATCCAACATCAGATCGAGATCTGATGCGGCGTCTTCAAGCTCCGCGCGGCTCCATTCTTTGCGAGAAACAAGCAGACGCAGAAATGCCGAATGATCAATGTCCAGGCCGTAGACGGTAGCGTCTTTAGAGGTTGTAGGCGACGTGAGTGCATCTGGAATTTCACGGGCTTCTTGATCTGGCAGGGTTGCTGGGGCTGCTGGCGAATCACCAGCAAATACACCAGCTAGCAGCGCAGAGACTTCTGCTGTCTCCTGTTGAAGCTGGGCAATTTTGCTCATGTTTAGCGAGAAGCCAGCTGTAGGGTGCACGCTGCTCGGAAGCGTCGATTCTGAGAGCTCTCCTGTGGAGTGTGGTGGCGAGATTGAGGTGCTACCAGCTGCTGAGTGAAGATCGCTATAAACGGCTTTGGGGTCGAGGGAGAGCGCCTTGTATACCCGCTCAAGCAATTTGACCTCTGCCGGACTCACTTGACCATCAGCCTGGGCAAGGTGAGAGAGGAAGCTGGCTATTTTTCGTTTCGCTTCCATGCCCAATGGATCAAGCTTTTTCTTAAGACTGGCAAGCGTCGGTGGCTGGGTGACCTGGATCGCGAGGTGTGCGTTCAGACGCTTGCGGTGCCCAGGGGCTAGGTGAGTCCAGGAGTCGATATGGCTCGACAACAAATGAAGCTCTTCCAAGGACGCATCACCATCGGCAACTGCGACCGCGCTCGCCAGATCCAATGTAACAGCTGCGGCGTGGTAAGCATCGTCAGTACGAAGCGTTGCTTCCGCAGGTGAGGTGGCGAAAAGTGCGATGGTGTCATCTACCTTGGGTGTTCTTGCCCCGGAGATCACGTCCGGCTCAAAGCCGACGCTCAGTGTCTCGAAGGCCTTTGCCAGCGCAATGACTTTGTCACGCGATAACGAGCCCGCGCAGTTGAAGCGCCCGGCTAGCTCTCCAAGGCTCATACAGCACGCGCCCAACGCCACACTATCTTTAACGATCTCAAGCTCCCTTTGTGCCTCTGCAGACCAGAGCTGTGTGGGCAGCAGCACCAGACCATCCAATGCGTCTGCACTGTCTGGATTGCGGCCAAGATATCGGCTGTAAGGATCGAGGACGGTTGTACAGTGGTCTACTAAGGCCTGAAGCTTTTTGCGGGTTCCGGATGTTGCAGTTACATCCGGAAGATCACCAACATTGGCAGCCGGGACTCTCAATCCAGGCGAGGCTGAACGGTAGGAAACTTTCAGTCTGGTCTTATTGTTCAGCAGCACAATGCCCTTAGGGTAGCGGCGCGAAAATTCTTGTTGAAACAAAAGCGCGAATTTTTCAGCACAGCGATCTACAGCCGTACGCCGTCCGATATTGGGATCGTTCAATGCCCAAGCCAGTGCCCAGGCGCCATCGAGTGGGCATTTATCTGCGGCCATCTGCCCAAGCGCGATTCGGATAGGTAATGGTAATTCGTACGAATCTGTCTGATCGAATTGGGGGGCATTAAGGTATGCCTTCGGCGCGACCTCCCTTATTTTCAGCTGGTCAAGAAATCGCGTTGCATAGCTACGAAACGAGTGGTTGTGTCCGTAACTGGTTAAAAGGCGCCGAACCTCGGCCTCAATAACCGGAATATCCAGGCTCGCGTCGGCGTCTGTCGAGCTGTCCAGCAGAGCTCGGCGCTCCAGCCCATAGAAAAAAAGAAATATGTAGCCGATGTCCGCGACCGGATCGCTTCTTCCGCCGGCCTGCCACTCCAGATAGCCGCGGCGAGCTTCTGGGGTGACGCTTGCATAGTAAGGCCAATAGTCCATCCGCCTAACGCTAACGTCGATTGGCTCCTTTGACACCTTTAAGGATGCATCAATGAGCGATGGATCTGCCTCACCAGAGGCCTGACCGCGTTGGGTGAAGTAGAAAAGCCCGCCAGGCAGACGGAGGCCTGAAACCTCCACTGATTCATTCAATTTAAGCCAGCGGGGTTTTGTGCTTTGAGCTGTCGACTTTGGAATCGTAAACGTCTGACTAGACGATGATCCCAACTGCACTCGTTCAAATCCTTCTGATACAGAAGGGCTCAGCACGACCGTTGCCAAAGGGCGCTCGGGAACAGCCCGCTGATTCGGTTTGGAGCTGCTCGGCTTATTAGGGGGCAAGGTAGCGGTCTGGGTTTGCTCGCGAAGCCTGAAGATCAGCCAAACGATGGTAGCGAGTAACGCAGCCACCCCTAGCAGAATCCAGATCGGCTTCGGTACCTGTGCTGCCAATCCAATCAAAATGACGATTGGTAGGAGGGCGCTCATACCCGCGCTGCTCCCTTTGCGCTTCCGTGCCATTGCTATGTCCGCTTGTTGATGGTGGCTAAACACCAGTATCGCGGAATATTCAGACGAGGCCAAGGAAAGTGATTATGCAGCACTGAGCCGGAGCGTCGACAAGGCTCCGGTGGTGACTTCCCCAGCTACTTGCGCATAGTCGAGGCTCTGGCCCCATACCGGGCACGCCCAAGAATGCGTCTAAAAGGTGCTGCAGAAGCTGTCGAGGCGTACGCCCAGATCAATTTCTTCATGCGCGTGCATTTAATTGAATGTCGCTCCGCATCGCAAGTGCTAATGACTTTTCCGACGCCAGTGGCGCCCGACTGTCGAGGTGGAAAGATTCAGAACGCGAGCAACCTCTAACTGGTTAAGGCCCTTAGCTTTGAGCGCCAGAACCGCCTTGGTTGTTTCAATTCCCTTGGCCGCTTGCGGGTGCGTCAGCTCTGCCTGTTCAGCGTCCAATTGCACATCGAAAAGATCCAGCTCTCTGAGCTCTCGGACGGCCTCTTCAAGGACTTCTTTGGCTGACCCCCCGCGCTGTGCGCCGTGTGCGAGAGCTAAGAGGGTGAGCGGGGCAACCTGAAGGCCCCGCGCAACAGAATCGTTGGCTTCGATCGTTACCGCTCGCTCACCTCGTTCCAATCGGCTGACGTAGGACGCGTCAACGCCGGCCGAAACATCCTGCTGTTTGAACCCCTTGTTTTTCCGCAGCAAGCGGAGCGTCAAGGCATAGGCATCGCGAAGCAACATACACGTGTCCTGCAAAAGGAGACGGTATGCCGTGTTTGTTATGGCCCTCACAAATGTATATAGTCATGTGTGCGGGATTTCGATTTTCACACCGCTTTCAGGCGCATGTCTGGATGGCTCGCGTGCCTCCTACCAGCTCCGAAAAATGGGCGAGCGGAGGCAGTGGTCGATGACTACCTGCGGTGCACAACCTTTTCCATATTCCAGGGCTGTCGGCGTTACGGCGGAAGGGAGCGAATTGGTCACTGCCTGCTCACGGAATTTAGATAAATTGATAAAGGGATTGCTGTATGTCGCAAATGCGCAAAATCGTCGTGACTGTTAGAAACCATAAGGATAGTGAAACTGGCAATTCGTCGACATTTTACAAGCGGGTGAGAGCTGAGGATGAGTCGGGAAAAACAATCTATTTTAAGGGGCTTTTGGTTCCCAATTACCTTGATAAAAAGGGGGCGTATAACAAGGATGTCCCGCGAACTTGGTTTGTAAAATCGACGTCAAAGAAAATTACGGTCGTTGTCGGTTTTGAAAATAGCAGAGGTGAGTTCTTTTTTGATGGCGACGAGATAAAGGAGGTTGTTCGTGGGGCTCGGGTGCAAGGCCTGATATATGCTGTTGCAGCAGTACCAGCTTCCGTAATTGTTGCGATAGCAACCTATGGCTTAGGGTTGCTCTTATTGCCAGTGTTTTTATTTTATGCCTATCGATTCTTCTTCAAGATTCCCGCTGTGTTGAGCCATCAAACTCTAAAGCGGGATTTTGAGGGTTTTGGGATCAAAATTTAGCGTTGTTGTCGGGTGGTATTAGTCGAGCAGGGTAGGGAAATGAACTGGAAAGTGGCTATCCAAAACTGGGATGGGGAGGGCGCTATCCGCATTCCAGAGGAAGCGTTGCGCAAGATAGGCGTCAATATTGGCGATAGCGTTTACCTGTTAGTTGAGTACGTTGGCAATGCCCAGTGCCTTGTACTCAGCAAGACTCCTGAGATCGCGGATCGCACCGATGAGCTGGTCTCGCACTGGGATCGATCTGGGCAGGCGTAGCAGTGATCACGCTGGGCGACTCGTGGTTGCGAGGAGCGATCGATGAGGTGTTGGGCAGATATCTACAGGGCTTTGGTGTCTTCGTGAAACTGGCCGATTCAGGCAATGGAAACGACTCAGATGAGTGATGATTATGACGAGCCTGATTCGTCGCGCGAGGTTGACGAACAAGCAGGTCATTTCGACGTGCCTCTGTGTCCAAATCGCCTAATTTTGGCTGTCGAGGCGGTGCGTGGGCCGGGCATCGCGCTCGCGTTGCTCCGAGAGCATCTGCAGCTGCGCGAGACCGCTACGATGAAGTTTTCGGCCTATAGCGACTGCTTCTTTTTGCGGCTGGACGAAATCGACCGCTTTCAGAACCTGCGTGTCGGCGGGCTGGAGGCGGTGACAACTATGCCGTTCAAGGCTGGCGAGATTCTCAAGCACGAGATTTCGACCTGGACAGATTGAGATGTTGCTGGAGTTGAAGGCGCTGCGGGTGTTAAGGCGCTTGAAGAGCTCGGGCTGATTTACTCGAAGAGTTGAGGCGCTCCTTTGCTGAGCTCACAACATAGTACCGGAGTTTGGGAGATGATTGCGCCATATGATCAGAATTCAAAGATGCCGGCGGCGCCAGCCGCACGCAATTCCGACTATTTTCCTTGTTTCTCCTTCATCCTCTGAATCGCATCTGGCAGGTTTTGTATGAATTTCACACCAACGTAAAAAGACCCTTTTCCGACTAACTTTGCTGTTGAAGCGGCTCGGTCAATACCTGTACCGTTCGAAAAGTCTTCTTTAACTTCGTTCCACGCCTCCCCCATCATCTTGTCGAGCGATTCGTTGAAGGTAGGTATGCTTCTATTTTGGATTTCGTCGTCCATGTAGTTTCCTTATTAAGCGAGCTCTTGCTCATCATAGAGCTCGCTATCGAAGCAATTTCAGGAGATTAAGTCTCAACCGCAGAAATGATCTTTGCCTGCCCGCGCTCACGTTCCTTGATCTTCTCTTTCGCCTGACTAGCGCTACTTGCACGCACGCTAGTCGTGATCACCGAAGAGCTCGTACCGCGAGTAAATGTCACGCGAAAGTTCTTGTCGCTCATCCGTACCTCTCCATGTAGTGGCAAACTGCCTTGTCTGGTGATATTTATCACTTGGTGCGCGCGAGCGCAACCCCTAACTAAAACGGACAGCTTTGTGCCGCTACTGCGGACGCCGTAAGGCAGCCGCTAACGCCGGTGTTTTCTTCCTGGTTTACCATCCATTTCAAATACCCTTCGTCTTGAGGTATGAAGCTCTTCAAAAATATGTTCAGTTCGGGTCAACGTAAGGCACAGTGAGGCAAGCCGACCTCGTGAACTCCTCATTAGGAAACTGCGCCAAAGCGTTATTTCACCTCCAGTCACGCTTCGTATCGGTTGCGCTCCATCGAGATGAGGCATTCATCTGCTGACTGAACCTCAGCGCATCACGGCCCAGAAGCAGCAGCGTTTTACGCCTGTTCTCTTTACTCGGATGGCGTGGGCCGTTCGGATCCCAACGTAGCCACGTGTCGAAATAAGGCTTTTCCCGCTCTTCGTCGATGTCAGGTCGTAGGCGAATAATTTCGGGCGGTGTTGGGTTTGCTCTCGCTGATGCTTGCTGTGGAATAAGTCCGTTCAGTTGTTCTAGAAAAGCACCCGGTTTGAGGTAGTTCCCGCTCTCGCCGTTGACGCGGAGAACGTCGAGTAGGTCGTTGTACATGTCCCCAAAGTAAGGCCTGATGCTGTAGCCAGGCTGGACGTCAAAGCGGAAGAATTTTGGGGTGTTACCTCGGGAGGTGAGCGCTAGAACAAAAGGGGCGTCCCGGGTTGAAAACAAGCAGTCGAAACTGGCTGCACCTGCTTGAATTTGGAACTGCTGCATGTCCGAACCTATAGCAATCATGCTTTGGTGAAGGGCCTTCAAAGATGTCATTTTCATCAGTTCACATGCTCTCCTGTGTGTCATGGGGTGTGATCTTGCCTGCCGTTCAGGGGCCATCCACGATCTGGATAGCGATGATGACCATGCCGAGGGCAAGGGGAAATCTTCGATTTGTAAGATTATTGGAACGGCTGGGAAGCCAACTGAGGTAGGCCTTCATCAGCGTTACGCCGCAGATCGCGGGCGCTTGATTCAGTCCGTTCACAATGATGAGCGGGTGATCAAGCGCTCGGAGATTCGGAAAGGCTGGATGCCTAGTGTTGTTACGATGCAAAGACTAGGTAGACTGAGTGGCCAAATGCCATCATTGCGGTTTTAGAGGCTGAGCCTTGATTAGAAAACCTTAAACCGTTTCTCAAGAAAACTGATCGAAAGGGACTGAATTTATGCAAAGGAACGATGCTGAGAAACTGCTCAAGGTCGCTATCAACGATGGCGCCGCTACCTTCAGAGAAGGGCAATGGGAGGCGATTGATGCGCTGGTCAACGACCGCAAAAAGCTGCTGGTCGTTCAGCGAACCGGCTGGGGGAAGAGCTCTGTCTACTTCATCAGTACGAGGATTCTGCGTGACCGAGGACAAGGGCCAACCATAATCATCTCGCCCCTGCTGGCACTGATGCGCAACCAAGTCGAGTCGGCACGACGGCTGGGCATCAACGCACTCACCATTAACTCGACCAATACCAGTGATCGAGACGCGGCACTTCAGGCAGTTCGATACGACCAGGTTGACTGCCTGCTGGTCTCACCAGAAATGCTCGCGAACCAAGACTTTGTGGAAATATTCCTGCAGCCAATCGCGGATCGTATCGGTTTGATGGTCATCGATGAGGCGCACTGTATTTCCGACTGGGGGCACGACTTCCGCCCTGATTACCAGCGTATTGTTAACATCATGCGCTTCCTCCCACCGAACACGCCCTTCCTGGGAACGACTGCAACTGCAAACATGCGGGTGGTGAACGATATCCAAGCTCAGTTTGGTGACATCCATATCGTTAGAGGCACACTGACACGCGAGAGCCTTTCGCTGCAGAATCTGATCATTCCGGATCAGGCGAGTCGCCTCGCATGGTTGGCCCAAACCATCCCAATCCTGCCTGGGACGGGCATTGTCTATGCGCTCACCCTGCGAGACAGTGAACAGGTCGCTAGCTGGCTTCGCGCCAATGGGATCGATGCTGCTTCCTACCACAGTGGTGTTACCCACCCCGACTTTGAAAGTACAGATAAGTATCGTCAGCACCTTGAAGAGCAACTGCTGGCTAACCAGATCAAGGTGCTCGTAGCGACCACCGCATTGGGTATGGGCTACGACAAGCCTGATCTGCACTTCGTCATCCATTACCAAGCGCCTAGCTCGATAGTTGCCTACTACCAGCAGGTTGGACGGGCGGGACGAGCGATTGAGCACTCACTGGGTTTGCTCATGTCCGGGCAAGAGGATGAGGAAATTCACGCGTTTTTTAGACGCGCAGCGTTTCCTACCTCTGGACAAGTCAATCATCTGCTCGATGTCTTGGATAAATCCGACGGGCTTACGGTTCACGAGATGGAAGAGCGAAGCAACCTCTCAAAAGGACAGATCGAGAAGATCCTGAAGCAGCTGAGTGTCGAAAATCCATCGCCACTCATCAAAAGAGGAACCAAGTGGCTGCGTACACCAGTCCACTACCAACTAGATCTAGACCGTATCAATACGCTTACCGCGCTGCGCGAGGATGAATGGCGGCAGGTTCAGCAATACCTGAGTGAACCAAGGTGCATGATGGAGTTCCTACGAGGTGCACTGGACGACCCGGAGAATGCCGCTTGCGGGAAGTGTTCGCGCTGTCTGAGCAGGGAGTTGGTGTCAAGCAATGTGGACAATAGATTGGTGCATCAAGCGGCCTCGTTTATCCGGCATGCCGAATTCCCAATCAAGCCTCGTAAGCAGATAGCCAAAGGTGCGTTTGCACATTATGGCTTCCCGACCAACCTACCGCCTGAGATTCAAGCGTCTGAAGGTCGAGTACTTTCACAATGGCGTGACGGAGGGTGGGGAGACCTCGCTGCCGACGGGAAGGAGAGTGGCGATTTTGATGATGCTCTGGTTTCAGCTATGGCTGAAATGATTCAAGTACGCTGGCAGCCGAAACCTGCACCCACGTGGGTGTGCTGCGTCCCGTCCTTGGGGCATCCAAAGCTGGTACCTGACTTTGCTCGGCGCTTGGCTAAAGCATTGGGAATTCCCTTCGTCAACTGTGTGACAAAGGTCAGGCAAAATGAGCCACAGAAGTGGCAAAACAACCGATATCACCAGTGCCGGAATCTAGATGGGGTGTTCGCCGTTGGCGATACTATCCACCCAGGCCCGGCGTTACTCGTTGACGACATGATCGACTCAGGCTGGACGATGACCGTTATCGCAGCCCTGCTTAGGCAGGCGGGCAGCGGGGAAGTCTATCCGCTGGCAATTTCATCTACGGCAAGCAACGCATGATAAATACCAACACCCAGGCGATCCTCCTGCTGACCTCCTACTTTTCGAAGTCGGTCGGTGACGCCAAACCACTCTCTCCAACAGAGTGGGGGCGGTTTGCTCAGTGGCTCAACGCCCAAGGGAAAACACCTGCAGATCTGGTAACGGCTGAGCCGCATGCCGTGCTTCAGGGCTGGCATGACGACAAAATCCAGTTGGCACGCATTGAGCAACTACTTGAGCGCGGCCACGCCTTGGCTCTGGCGTTGGATAAGTGGAGCAGGGCGGGGTTGTGGGTACTGACGCGATCAGATGCTGACTATCCCAAGGCGCTCAAGCACCACCTGCGCAATAGCGCGCCACCGGTACTATTCGGCTGCGGAAACCCGCGACTACTGAATCAGGGAGGTATTAGTGTCGTCGGTGCACGCAAGGCGGATGATGTCGATCTTGTCTACGCCACGTCTCTGGGCGAGCAAATCGCAAAGGCCGGGATGAGCGTTGTCTCGGGTGGGGCACGGGGCGTCGATGAGGCTGCCATGCAGGGCGGGTTGAAACAGGAGGGAACCGTCATTGGCATCATGGCGGATAGCCTTCTTACGGCAGCGTTATCCGCTAAATGGCGACAGGGGTTGATGAGCACTAACCTGGTGTTGGTTTCGCCGTTTTATCCCGAGGCAGGTTTCAATGCAGGCAACGCGATGGCGAGGAATAAATACATCTACTGCCTCAGTCAAGCTGCAGTGGTTATTCGCTCGGATACGAAAGGTGGAACTTGGAACGGTGCAATTGAAAACCTTAAGAAAGCTTGGGTGCCTCTGTGGGTCAAGTACGATGCGAACGCCGAGTCAGGCAACCACGCGTTAGTAGCGCGAGGGGGGCAATGGCTAAAAGAGACAGTTGAACAAGTGGATATGCATCGACTATTCGCCCGAGGCAAACCAGAGTCAGAAGTTTCCTCATCGGTACCCGTCGAATATAATGTTTTAAGCTCGAATGAAGCCTCCCTTGGGAGTGGAGCAGCTGAAGATGTTGCTCCACAACAACCCCCTCATATTGATGGAGCTACCAGCCAAGATGCGAAGCCAACTCTAGACGCTGCTATAGCCGACCTAAGTTTCTATCAATTCTTCCTCAAAAAAATGGCATGCGTTGATAGCCCTGCAAATGCTGACGAGCTGAGCCAGCGGTGGGCCATATCCAAGACACAGATCGCTGAATGGCTTAAGCAATCGGTCAAAGAAGGCCGGGTTAGGCGACTGACAAACCCCGTTCGCTATCTCCCGATTGATGATCGTGAGGTAAAAATCACTACCGCTGTGACGTCGGATCAAGCGTCTGACGGGCAGATGGGATTCCAACTGAATTGACCAGACTGATCCACGCGCTGTGCTGCTGCGTGTTTTGCACAGGTCTTGGGTCGTGGCGTGAAGGGGCCCGTTGCGGCTCTTTGAGTAAAAGCAACGAGTTCGATTGAGACCCAAGCCCTTGAGGCATAGTCTCTTGAATGGGCGCAGTTGCCCTGAGAGGATTCATTGATGCTTTTGAAACGACTCAACGCTCCGATACCGTTCCTCACCTTCGTGGTAGTCTCGATCGGGTTCTGGGTGATCCAATTCCGCTACTTCGACCTGATCGGCTGGAACTACAGCGTCTGCCATTGGTTGTTTGGATTCACATTCCCTTTTTTTCTAAGCTATCTCAGCGTGCCTTGTGGGCGTGTCCAGATGACACCTCTTACGGAGGTGTTGAAGCGGATACTGGCAGTCCCGTTTTATACCTGGCCACTAGCACTTTTGCGGGTTGCCTACCGTTCTACCGTGCGTGATCTGAACGAGGGATTGCCCTGGAATCCTTGGGTTGGCGCTTCGATCACCCTGGCGTTTTCGATGGGCAATGAGATGTTCGTTGACCCAACGATGAACGGGATTCCTTTCGTACACGCCTACGACCATTTTCTGGCTGACGTTCTCGGAATCACATGCTTCCTTCTGGTGACTATGCGTTGGGTACACCGCGCTCGTGAGCATGCGGTGAGCGAGTAAGTACGCTAGTTCCAGCACCTTTCGATTTGGTTGCCTGATACCTGTGATGGCAGCGCTGATGAGCTTGGAAAGCCGTAGGATTGGTTGTACAGGCCCATCGGGCAGTGTAGCAGCCGCCCGGTGAGCCTGTACTCTTGTCCGACAGCCCTGCGCATCATCGCGCAAGAGAGCTATAGCGGAAATTGTAGTGAGGCAAGCCGAGCGCGGCATGCGCAAGGCTGGATGTCCAAAGGGCTAGGACGGGGTTGCTTGGTTTAAGATATCGGTCTCGCTGAGGCACGCAAGCTGAATTTTTCATCTGCCCGATGCCCCATCTCAAGGCTCGCATGCCACTAGTTCGAGCCTTGGGTTGAAATGAATGGCATTGGGACTCTGCGATTTATTGAGTGCTCATGCTCGCAAGTGCTTCCATCGCTGTGAAATGATCCTTCTCCAGAAGAACTTCCTTAGTAACTACTCCTCTGATTCTGCCTTTGAATATTTCCAGCCCGACCTTCGAAAGTAGGTAAGGATCAAGGAGCCTGCGTGCAGCCTCAACCGCCATGGGCGAAGGCCGGGACGACTGATGATCCAACTCAGCGGTTGTCGTTTTCCCCAGAAGCAGCTCGTCAACCCGCAAGCCAGGGATCGATCGTAGTCCCCGTTCTATTCGCGCAATAGAAGCAACCGCTTGGTCACGCTCTTCCTGCAGGAGCTGGACATAGGCCCTAAGGCTTTCATCGGCGATCAGAGGCGCCCCGCGATCCGTTCGTTTACGTGGCTCGGCTAGCATCTGGTGCGAGGCGCGTAGCCTCAGATACTTGAGTAAAACGTCCTTAGAGTTCCGGATGGACTGAGCTTTGGGGCCATCCCAGCCGCGATCGCGGCAGTACCGCTCGATTGCACCAGGAGACAGCTTTAGTTTCTGCTCTTCGAGGTAATCACATGCCGTCTTGATACGTTCAAACGACTCACGCTGACGTGGATTTGTGATCTCGGATGCCATCTGTTCGAAGGCCTTCGATACAGTTTCTGAGGGGGTCATTCAGAGTTCCACACATTCAATGAAATTTTGACGATTTACCGCTTCGGCTACCCGATGCGATTGCGCATCCCCATTTGATTCCAAAGCACCTATCACTGCCATCAGGTTGGGATAGGCTGAAAGTTTCTTGTTGCCCGATAGCACGTCATTTAAGTGCTGGGATTCCACTTGCTGAAGTAGCAATGCTGACATCAAGTTGCTCGCCTCACGAGCCTGAGCCTCGTTCAACCTCAGCAAAAACGGATCCATTCCGTTAGATACAAGCATGCGGGAGAGGATGGAATGCTTCTCAAGCTCTGCCTCACGATTTGGAAACCCGGTAACGAACTCCGCCATTTGAGTGATTTGATCCAACAGCGCGAACTCATGCGACTCTTCCAGCGTTACTTTGAGCTCAGCGGCGCTGGATGAGCTGAGGAGAGCGACCTGCTTGCCCTTGCCTGTCCGCTGCTCAACGCTTTCGACGTACTCGTCCAGCAGCACCAACGACTGCTCTGCATACTGATAACGCGCAACCCATTCTTCGATATCGATGGCGAGCTCCCGATTCAGGAGGTCTGCTCGGTCGCGGAGCTCTCGGGCTTTACGTTGATTTCCCTCATCTTCATATGTAAGTCGGTCATCATTCAGCTTCGCTAGCTCAAGACCCTTCTTACGGATCCCATAAGCGAGATTGTTGACGGACGCCACCTGTCCTAAGAGGAAGCCTGGCCCGGTCAGCCAATGGCGGCAAAGGCCGCATCGCTGGCCACCTGGAACCGGGCCATGAATGACCCTAGTGGAATCGACCGGGCCTCCGTCACTACATGACGTACCTGGACAGATCCCATCCACGCCAATGGTCATTATCCCAGTTTTTAGCCGTATGGCATCGCAACCAGACCCCTGCCCTTGGCCATCCTTACCTAGCAGGAATTGAGAAAAGTGCTCAAAATCCTCCATGAACATCTCAGATCCAACCATGTCCATGTTGCTTAGAGACTTTTCGTGTGCCTCGGACATTAACTCGCGAATTTTAAGCGGGGAGTATCTCAAGTAATGAAGTGTCATTACCAATGTCTGATGACCAGCAACAAACATTGAGACAATCTCCAGCGGTACGCCGCTTTCAATCATCGAAGTGATACCGCTTACTCGCAAAGTATGCAAGTCTACAAGCCAGGATAGCTTGCCGTTTTCATTAGTCTCCACAAGTTTTAGATTGTGCCCGTACTTCTTTTGTATACGGGTCTGCGCCTCCTGTAGGACAAAAGTATAGTAAATTGAGAGGCGCCTATAGCTAATTGGTGTATTTGGGTCAAATAGCGACGGATCGCGGAACAGTGGCGTGACCTGAGGGCCTTTTTCGGACATTCGCTCCCTGTCAGCGGTGCTCTGTTTATCACCGTAGTAAGCGATGGGGCGACTCATAGGCGGAGTATACCTGTTTGCCCAACGGATTGAGTCCCGCAGCAACTCAGACAATTTATTGGAAGCGTATGGTATGGAATATCCTATATCCCTTCCATCGTAGCTCGCAGTCTTGTTGGTATTAATCCACAGCCCAAGCCAGTCTTTTTGCCTTAGGCCATCATGATGCAGCCTCAAAGCGCATTCTTTACGCCCCAAAATCCGATATGGCGATTGGTTCTGAACCATAACGCCCAGTTTCTCATCAAAAACTTCTTCGTCTAACTCGCCCGAGTCAAGCCAGCGAGCTTGGTGACTGCGGACAGGCATCTCCAGCATCATATATAAACAGTTGTTAATAGCAGGAAACCATACCCGATCTGGATGGCCAGTCTCTTTGTCGACCACTTTGACATAATGCAACTTCATTGATTTTGAAAAGGCGAAGTCGTCTACAATCAGTATGTCTTTTAGTTCGTTCAGGACGTAGCTTGGTAGCGCATTTCGCTTAGTCTGCGAATGGTTTCTGCGTGAGCCAAACTTATCAGTTTGAAGAACCGGATTCTTTAAATTTTTAATTTCTCCATTTTCTTTGGTGTGTAAGCTTTCAATATACCAGTCAAAAAAATACCTGATTTGTGAGATGATTGATGACGCAGAGGCCGGGTTTATGCCAAGCTGGTCGATGTAAGACCAAAATGTATTGGGATGGAGTTTTGTTGCATCATTTATGTGGAATTGGCGCTGTACAAACTCCGGAGCAGCCGGAGGGTATTCCAATGTCAGCAAGTAATCACCGAAATGGTTAAGGCGCATCACCTGTCCATCGATGCGCGCTGTCTTCAGTTGAGCAATGTACTCCCCGAAATAATCCGACCAAAGACCCAATTCTGGGTTCGCCTGCCTAATCCACTCAAATTTACCATCGGATCTTGATGCGCCTTTCGAACGATAATTTTTGGGTGATCGGGTTTTATCAATTTGTGTGTCAGGGTTTGCTTGGTTGTAAAGTAGTCTCAGGATTTGAGCTGCACGAGCGGCAATGCTTGATTGTATTTGAATTACCTTATTCTGCAAGTCGCTCTGCATTAATGAATCTTTTACGGAGTCTTCAAAAGCAGTGATTAGCTCTGGGGTTAGATCATTTGATGAGTGCACTTGGCTTGTCATCAGAAAAGTAAAGGAATGTGATAAAAGATTTCCTTTTGCGTGGTGTATCGCATTCAGAACTTCTTTAATAAAAGGATATTTTAGAAGAGAGTAGTTAGGCTTCTTCAGGGTCGTCCACTTAGACCGAGAAATCCAGTTGTAGACGCTTTGAGGAAATAGAATGAGGTTTCGGCTCCACAAAATGGTCAGCAGTTCCAAATAGCGAGGAACATGAAATTCTGGTGTTGTTTCGCCAGCCGCACCGTTTCGGGCTGATGTCTCTATAAGATAATTGATGAATTCATGAACTCCACCTTGCTCTTCTAAGATTTTAACGAAATCTGGTGCAAGGACAACTTCAGGCATTTTCAAAACTGAGCTAAGCCCTATGCGATTAGTAGGCTTCAGAGACTCGATCAGTTTGATTTGCTCAGCTAGGGGTAGGGACTTCAACTCCCTCATGAGTTTGGTGCCCTTTAAGTTTTTGCCGTAAGCTGTTGCCAGGCGGGTGCTGAAAACTTCAAAAGGGTTACATGTGTTTTTTACGGTTTTAAGAGCGGTTATGTATGTTCCAGATGCAGCCGGTTTCAGCAAATGGCTTGCCCAGTACTCATCAATCCGAATGCGTTCATGCTCTTCAATGACACTGAGTAATATTTCCTTGGTAAGAGTTGGGTCGATATAGGCCTGGAACTCACTAAGATTTATCGCTACATTTGAACCCGTTTTGGCAACAGGAAACCAACAAGCGCCCATGGTCGTGGCATTAGATGTCATTTAGTTTCACCGGTGGAGCCATGAATTCTTGTTCAGCAGCAGACTGTTTTTCATGCGCCTCTTTCAAGGCTTTGCGTACACTTTCCATACTTAAGTGATAATAAATTTCTGTGGACTGAAGGCTAGCATGGTGCATAATTTTATTCGTTCGCTCTAAGGAAAGTTGAAGGATGCTAGCGCAATAAAAACCAAAAAAATGCCGGGCGCCATGGGGATTAACTCCCGGGTTACTAGTGCGTAGTCCTGCGCGTTTTGCTGCTCTGTAAAAAGATTTTGATGCGTTCGATAGTTTTAATGGCCCGCCGAAGAACTCTCCAGGTTGAAAGTTTGCGAAGTAATACGGGTGGTTGTCGGGGATATGTGCGCGCTCAGTTTTCATGTACTTGGAGTGTAATTTGGCAAATAGCCTTCCAGCATCTGGGCGAAGCCAATGTACCTGCGATTCTGCTTTTGAACCGTTATCGGCTGTCATGCCTTTCCATCCAGCATGCATTGGGTGATTTTCAGCAAGGTAGTTACGAGGGCCGATACCGTAACGCTCTTTCAAGAACTCTTGACGATTCCCCCTGCGGTTTTTCCCACTTCTGTCTACCCACTTGTACTGACCGTCTTTCGGATGACCCAGCACCACGATAGCGACACCGTCCGCCCCGACGCTCACATCAGTGACAAAGAGATGTAGAGGCTCGGAAATTCTCAAGCCCCCAAAGAAAAGGAGTATTAGAAAGAGCTTATCCCGAAGTGACGGGCAAGAACCGATGGCTTCCCAGATTTTGTTCGGAGGGAAGTGTTCAGGCGTGTAAGTGGGCTTAAATTTTTTTGCCTGAGGTACAAATTCTCTCTGCGATACGATTCCTTGGCCTTCTGCTGTGGAACCGTATAAGTGATGAAGCATATTCCACTTACTTCGCGCAGCACTTCTGAACTTAGCCGTCATTTGATCCTTTAGGCTCAAATTAGTGATCAGAGAGGTCTCAACTGGGTTCGCTGCAACATGGCCGAAATTGTCTGCGCACCAGTCCGAAAACTCGCTTATGGCCCTTACGTCAGCCATTGCAGTTTCCTTGCGTACACTTTCCCAACCAAGGCTTGGCAACCCAAACCGACGTGCTTCGTGGAACTGCCTAAGAAGCATAGTCAGTTGGCCTTCCGAAACCGGCGTGCTAGCTTTTTCAAGTGTATAGAAATCGTAGAAGCGCCCGATCGCACTGACTGCTTTTGACAGCCGCGAAGGAGAGGGTTCTGTCTCCAGTAGGATGCACCTCGTCCATGCAAGCGTAAGAAGACTCAGCTCTCCGTCAATCAAAAACAGGAACGGTAGGCTTTGGCCAATCGGGCCTTCTAGAATGGGGATGTTGATGATCGAATGGGCTGTCTTGGCCATGTCAAAGGTATATTGGTTAGGGGGTTGGTACTTTAACGCATTAGGCTCGGTGGTGGTTGGGGTGGCTGTCATTTCTGGTTTCCGTCTTGGGTCTGGTGAGGTTTATGGGGCTTCAGGGGGTAATAGTTGGTGGTGGTAGGGGTAGAGAACCACGCTGTCGGCCAACGCCCTGGCCATGCGCTGCATGCGCGTGAACCTGGAGCAGGTGATGACGCCTGCGGCCTACGCTCATATGCTGCCGCTGGCCGCACGCCTGGCCGACGGCCTGCGCGGGCTGATCAGCAAACATGGCCTGAACTGGTCAGTGACCGAACTGGGTGCGCGCTGCGAATTCCAGTTCTGCGCCACCTCGCCGAAAACCGGCGCCGAAGCCGAGGCGGCCTTCCATGACAGCTTGCAGATGGCCTTGCACCTGTATCTGATCAACCGTGGCATCCTCATCACGCCGTTTCACAACATGACCCTGTGTACGCCGCAGACCACTCCTGCCGACGTCGACACGCTGATCGCCACCCTCGATGAAGGGCTGACCGAGCTGTTGGCGATTCCAGGTGCCCGTGCCTAACGCCGTAGGCCGGTGCGATCCCGATGATCGCGCCGGTGTTTCCCGCAATCCTTACGAGTACTGATCATGCAATTCGCCGACATCCAGGAAGCCCGCGATTTTCTCGCTGCCAACCCCGAGGTGCGCAGTATCGAGCTGATGCTGATCGACGCCAATGGCGTGCCGCGCGGCAAGCTGCTGCACCGTGACGAGCTGCTGGCGATCTACCAGAACGGTCGGCCGCTGCCCAGCTCGATCCTGTCCCTGACCATGCAGGGTGCAGACGTCGAAGCCACCGGTCTGGTCTGGGAGGTCGCCGACGCCGACTGCTGGACTTATCCGCTGCCCGGCAGCCTGACCCTGCAACCCTGGCGCAACACGCCCACTGGCCAGTTGCAGGTGAGCATGCACCCGACCCAGGGCCAGCCGGCTGCCCCGGCCGATCCGCGCCACGCCCTGGTGCGGGTGATCGAGCGTCTCAAGGCCGATGGCTTTCACCCGGTGATGGCCGTGGAGCTGGAGTTCTACCTGCTCGACAAGCAGCGCGACGCCAGCGGTCGCCCGCAACCGGCCGTGCAGATGAACGGCGTGCGCCCCGAGGCGCCCCAGGTGTACGGCGTGTACGAGCTGGAGCAGGTGCAGCCGTTTCTCGACGACCTCTATGCGGCCTGTGAAGTGCAGGGGCTGCCGGTGCGTACGGCGATTTCCGAGTATGCGCCGGGCCAGCTCGAACTGACCCTGGAGCATCGTTTCGATGCGCTGCAGGCCGTCGACGAAGGCATTCGCTACAAGCGCCTGGTGCGCGGTGTGGCCAACAAGCATGGGCTGCAGGCCTGTTTCATGGCCAAACCGTTCGGCGACCGTGCCGGCAGCGGCATGCACCTGCACGTCAGCCTGGCCGACGAGCAGGGCAACAATCTCTACGCCAGCGAGGACCCGCAGGGCACGCCGCTGCTGCGCCACTCCATCGGCGGCATGATGGCCACGCTGCTCGACTCCCTGGCGATCTTCTGCCCCAACGCCAACTCGTTCCGCCGCTTCCAGGCCAACAGCTATGCGCCGCTGGCCAAGAGCTGGGGCGTGAACAACCGCACCGTGTCGTTCCGCGTGCCCGGCGGCCCGGCCGTCAGCCGCCACATCGAGCACCGCATCTGCGGCGCCGATGCCAACCCCTATCTCGCAGCCGCGGCGATTCTCGCCGGCATCCACCACGGTATCCGTGAGCAGATCGACCCGGGCGCCGCCATCGTCGGCAACGGCTACGAACAGGCCACCGAGTTCCTGCCTACCGACTGGCTCACCGCGCTGCGCGCTCTGGAGCGATCGACCTGGGCGCGCGAGGCGCTGGGCGAGGAATTCCTCAAGGTGTTCCTGGCGATCAAGCAGACCGAATATCGCCAGTTCATGGCCGAGGTCGGCGAGCAGGACTGGCGCTGGTATCTGAACCATGCCTGAGTGGATAGGTGACGACATGATCGAAGTAACCGAAGTCTCCATAGGCGAGCTGCGCGCCGCGCTCGAGCCCGGTCGCACCAGCTCGGTCGAGCTGGCGAAGGCCTACCTGTCACTGATCGATGCTTACGGTGGTGCCAACACGGCCACGGCACTCAACGCCGTGGTGGTGCGCAATCCGGATGCACTCGGATAGGCCGAAGCCTCAGATGCCCGACGCGTCCGCGGCGAGCTGCTGAGCCCGTTGGACGGCATTCCCTACGCCGCCAAGGACAGCTACCTGATCAAGGGCCTGACTGCCGCTTCCGGCAGCCCGGCCTTCAAGGATCTGGTCGCCCAGCGCGACGCCTTCACCATCGAGCGGCTGCGCGCTGCCGGTGTCATCTGCCCGGGCAAGACCAATATGCCGCCGATGGCCAATGGCGGCATGCAACGCGGTGTGTATGGCCGTGCGGAAAGTCCATACAACGCCAACTACCTCACCGCGCCGTTCGCCTCGGATTCATCCAACGACGCCGGCACTACAGCTGCGGCAAGTTTTTCCGCCTTCGGCCTCGCCGAGGAAACCAGGTCGAGCGGCCGTGGCCCAGCGTCGAACAACGGCCTGTGCGCCTACACGCCCTCGCGCGGAGTGATCTTGGTACATGGCAACTTGCCGCTGACCCCGACCATGGACGTGGTGGTGCCCTACGCCCACAGCATGACCGACCTGCTCGAAGTGCTGGATTTGGTGGTCGCCGATGACGCCGATACCCGGGGCGATCTGTGGCGCCTGCAGCCCTGGGTGCCACTGCCCAAAACGTCCGACGTTCGCCCGGCATCCTACCTTGCTCTGGCAGCCGAGCCCGAGGCGCTGAAAGGCAAACGCTTGGATGTGCCGCGCATGTACATCAACAAGGATGAGCTGGCCGGCACCAGCGAAAAGCCTGGCATTGGTAGCCCGACCGGGCAGCATATCCATACCCGTGCTTCGGTGATCGCGCTGTGGGAACAGGCCCGCTCGGCGCTGGAGAGCGTTGGCGCGACGGTGATCGAAGGGGACTTCCCGCTGATTTCCAATTGCGAGGGCGGCCGCCCTGGCGCTCCGACCTTGTTCAAACGTGGCCTGGTGCCGCACCAGTTCTTGCTCGAGGACTGAATGGACAGCCTGCAGCTCGACGCGATGATCTTCCCGGCGGTGGCCGATGCGGACGTCAATCCGGTCTCCGCCGATATCGGCTGGAGCAACGGCATCTGGGTCGTGGCAGGGGCCATCCAGCTAAGCCGGTGTCTGTCGGTTCGGATACGGACTGTCCTCGGTCGACTGATGCCATATCGACTCGCGAGCACGTTTCAGCTCGACCGAGTATCGCTCGCATAAATCATCGATGGTGGATTGATCGAGCTTCTGGCCTGCGCTCGAAATCGACTCGCCACAGGTTAGATAAAGATAAAGTGCTGCGAGCTCTTCAAGCTGCGACGAGTCTGAGCTGACGCTAAATTGCGAGATATCTTCTTGACCCGCCCATATCTCGATGGGCGACCTCTGGCTTCTTCTGGCGCACAGATACAGAAAGCTCCAAGAGCGGTCGCTAACCGGGTGCGCGTTCCCGTCGCTGTCTACCGCTTCATCGGCGCCATAGAGCAAGTCGATAAAGCATCTGAAGTCCGGACGAGCCCGATTGATAGTGACTCTGTACATAAGGTGTCCGTGCAATTGGGGGCAGTAGATTGCAGCCTAAATTTGCTTGTGGAATTTATCGGCAATTAACTTGGCCGGATTCTTAATCTTCAATTTGCTTTACGAAACGTGTTCTGAGACCTTCACATACCGGTGGCAAAGTATTGAAAAACACCGCGGCATCGTCCCCCTGATTGAGGAAGATTAAAAAATCTCCTGTTTCGAATGTCACCCTGAAACCTGCCAGCCGAGGCTGCTGACCTTCAAAAGAGTTCAAAATTCCTTCGACCTCATGAATCCTAGTGCTGACGAGATGAGTAGCTGATACTTGTACTAGGAGGTCTTCTCGTTTCCAGGAGCAGAAAGCCCCATGCCCTAACTCAAATGAAACCGGGATGTTTAGTGGGGCTAAGTTTGCTCCAACGCTTTCACCATCACTCAATAGATACATCGATATAGTTTCTCTGTCGCCTATGTGCCATTCCAGAGAACCTATGTCTTCTCGGCTTCTCTCACCGTTGAAATAATATTGATCATGTAGCAGGCGTCTCAGCTGTTTGCCTAGAAGAAATCGGGCATTTAGCAATTGGCGATTAGGTGCTTTTTCAGATTTTTGGGTAGGTTCGAGCACTGAGGCCTCCTGCCTGAAGGGTGCGCAGACTCTATTGGCAAAATGCCGATTTGAAGCGCTTAGGATTACCTGGCCGTGGCAGCTAAGTTTTTTGCGTTATCTACGTATGCGCATGCCACTGCGGTTTGGAGTAAAGCACGAACCTGTCTAGATGAGCCGCCTTGACGCGGCAGGCACCGCCTGCGACGCATTGGCGCAGGTGAATCCAACGCCTCATATCGAGTAGCCTTGCGCTTCTGTTTTCGCTGCGGTCGGTAGGAGTCGAGCATTGAGTCACAAGAGTAAAGCGCTTCTCTGGGGCGGATTGGGCCTAAGCCTGTTGGTGCTGGTCGTCGCGTTCCGGCTGTTCTTCGTCTGGGCCACCACGTTGCCGCTGGACGCCCCGGTGCGCCTCGACCAGGGCGAAACCGTCGAGCTGCCGGTAGAGACCCGGACCCTGGAATTCGACACCCTGGCCGTGGTGTTCTCCACCGCCGAGCTGCCGCTGTTCACGGTGCGCAAGCTGTCTGGCGGGCCGATCTGGGAGAACGAGCAGTGGGTCGAGTACCCGCCGGCACCGCTGACCCTGGCCTGGAAGCTGCTCACCCCGGCTGGCGAGCTGTTGTCCGAAGGGCAGGGGGCGCTGGGCGACGAGCTGACCAGCTACGGTAGCGACCAGATTACCCGCGCCGTGGCGCGCATTCCCATGCAGCCCGGTGACTACCGCCTGCAGGTGCAGGTGCTGAACCCGGATGCTCGCTTTGGCGAAGTGGATACCCGCCTGGTTTTCGTGGCAGCCGGTAAGGGCCAGACCTGGCAGAGCGGCGTGGCTTGGTGGGGCTCGATCATCGCCGGCGTGCTGCTGATTCCATTCGTGATCATCTGCGGCTTGCTGGCCCTGCACAACTTCATTCGCTGGCGCTACGGCGAGCCGTCGGCGGACTGAATTTCTCGCGGGCGGCCCTGGCGCCGCCCGGCTCAGAACCTGATCCCGATCCTTATGTGCCTGAAGCGGCAGCTACAAGGCAGGAGCAGCCACTCAAACCAACCTGTGGGAGCCCCGACCTCGGGGCGAAACGATTGCAGCCTGACTGCCTATCGGTGGTGCCTGAGCGAATCGTCGCGAGGTCGCGACTCCCACAGTGGATCGGATAACGTCCGCTCCCGCCACGTCGCTGCCGAAATTACCGGAAAGATCATGAGCAGGCTCTCAGAACCTGTTGCGCACGTCGGTGGCCAGTAGCGCCTGCTCGAAGCGCTCCAGAAACACCGCCTCGGCGTGGGTGCGCTTCTGGTCCCGGTTCCACAGCAGGTAGACGTTCACGTCGATCACCCCCTCCGCCGGAGGCAGGCGCCACACTTCGCCGGCCTGCACGTCCTTGGCGACGATATGTTCGGGCAGGCAGCCGATGCCGTAGCCGGCAGCGACCAGGCGACGAATCTCGTCGAGGCTCGACGAAGAAGCGGCGATGCGCCCGGTGAAGCCCTGCTGGTCGCGAAAGATGGTCAGCGGCGACAGATTGCCGCCAATCTG
Organism: Pseudomonas sp. PA27(2017); assembly: GCF_001945445.1. Lineage (GTDB taxonomy): Bacteria > Pseudomonadota > Gammaproteobacteria > Pseudomonadales > Pseudomonadaceae > Aquipseudomonas. The sequence continues at coordinate 389,441 of NZ_MSXW01000026.1, read as the reverse complement.
GTCGCTGGTGAAACTCACGAAATTCTCGCTTTTCAGATCCGCCAGCTTCAGGTCGTTGCGCCCGAACAGGGCGTGGCGCTTGCCGCAGAAAAAGGCGTAACGCTGCTTGAGCATCACCCGCTGCTCCAGCCGCGGCTGTGGCGTGCGGCACAGGCTCAGCCCAAACGAGGCGGTTTTCTGCAGCAGGGCGCTGACCACGTGGGAGCTGCGCAGCACGTCGAATTCGAACTCCACCCGTGGGTAGTCGACGTGAAAGTTGGCCAGGAAGTCGTCGTAGAAGCTCGACTCGATGCGACTGATCATCAGGATGCGGATCTTGCCGGCGACGGTTTCTTCCGGCGCGTCGAGTGCCGGGCCCAGGCGCGACACCGTGCCGTACAGCTCGGCGGCGATCTGCATGACTTCCTCACCCGCCTTGGACAGCGTGATGCGCGGCCCGCTGCGGATCACCAGGGCGCTTTCCAGTTGCTCCTCGAGGCGCTTGAGCGCCTGGCTCACCGCCGGCTGGCTCAAGTGCAGGCGCGCAGCGGCGCGGCTGATGCTGCCTTCCTGGCCGATCACCAGAAAGGTGCGCAGCAGGTTCCAGTCCAGCCGGTCGTTGAGAAAACGGCGTGCTTCGGCATGGCGGTAGCCGGCATTCATAGGCGTTTAAGTATCCATTTTACTTATACTTGAGTATTGAAATTAGAAGCTTTGCTTAGCATAGGGTCGGGGGCATGATCTGACAATGCACCGCCAGAGTGCGACCGATCCCCACCGGGGATGTGCTTTTTCTCCTGCCTATAAAAACGAATCCGGGAGCCTGCGATGACCACCCCAACCTCCACGCCGCGTCGTGCCGCGGCGGCCGCCTTCATCGGCACTACCATCGAATTCTACGATTTCTACATCTACGCCTTCGCCGCGGCGCTGGTGCTCGGGCAGCTGTTCTTTCCCAGCGACAACGCGATGCTGAGCACCATGGCGGCGTTCGCCACCTTCGCCGTCGGCTTCATCGCCCGGCCATTCGCCGGCGTGGTGTTCGGCCACCTGGGTGATCGCCTGGGGCGCAAGAAGATGCTGTTGTTCACCATGGTGTTGATGGGCGTGGCGACCACCTGCATCGGCCTGCTGCCGACCTATGCCCAGGCCGGCATCTGGGGGCCGATCGGCCTGGTGGCGCTGCGTTTCCTGCAGGGCATCTCGGTCGGCGGCGAGTGGGGCGGGGCGGTGCTGATGGCCAGCGAACACGCGCCCAAGGGCCGCAAGGTGTTCTTCGCCTCTTTCGCCCAGCTGGGTAGCCCGGCGGGCCTGCTGCTGGCGCTGATCGCCTTTCGCGCCATCAGCGAGATGGATCACGAGGCGCTGATGACCTGGGGCTGGCGCGTGCCGTTCCTGCTCAGCGGCGTGCTGATGCTGGTGGGCCTGGCGATTCGTTTCGGCGTGCCCGAGTCGCCGGAGTTCGCCAGGGTCAAGGAGCAGAAGCAGACCTCCAAGAGCCCGGTGAAGGACGTGCTGCGCCACAACTGGCGGCAGATCCTGTTCGCCGCAGCGGCGGTGACCATCGGTTCGGGCGGTTTCTTCTTTACCAACACCTTCATGATCACCTACGTGACCCAGTACCAGGGCATCTCCAAGTCGACCATTCTCGATTGCCTGTTCCTGGTCACCATCCTGCAGTTCCTCTCCCAGCCGTGTTCGGCACTGCTGGCCGAACGCTTCGGTGAAGGGCGCTTCCTGAAGGGGGTGGCGGCGCTGTGCATGCTGGTGCCGTACCCGATGTTCCTGCTCGTGCAGACCGGCAACCTGGTCTACATGACCGCCGGTATCGCCCTGGCCGTGTTGCTGCTGGCGGCGCTGTATTCGGCGATCGCCGGCTACATGGCCGAGGCCTTCGCCGCCCAGGTGCGCTATTCGGGCATTTCCATCGCCTACCAACTGGGCAGCGGCCTGACCGGCGGCCTCACGCCGCTGATCGGCACCTACCTGGCCGGGCAGTTCGCCGGGCAGTGGATGCCGCTGGCGCTGTTCTTCAGTGTGCTGGCCCTGATGTCGCTGGTCGGCGTGATCGGCCTGTCGCGCTTGCGCGCCGAGGAGCGCCGCAACCCCAGCCTGTCCAACCCGGAGGTCGTGACCCCATGAGCAAGCCCGAGATCATCAGCGATGCCGAATGGCAGGCGCGCTGCGAGCTGGCCGCCCTGTACCGGCTGGTCGCCTACTACCGCATGACCGATCTGATCGACACCCACATCACCCTGCGGGTGCCGGGGCCGGCGCATCACTTCCTGATCAACCGCTACGGCGTGGCGTTCGAGAAGATGCGCGCCAGCGACCTGGTGCTGATCGACCTGCAGGGCAATGTGGTGGATCGCCTGGGTGGCCAGCGGCGGGTCAACGCTGCCGGCTTCGTCATCCATTCGGCGATTCACGAAGCCCGCCCGGACATGCGCTGCATCGTGCACACCCACACCGCTGCCGGCATGGCCGTGGCCGCCCAGCGTGACGGCTTGCTGCCACTGACCCAGCATGCGCTGAAGTTCTACGGCAACCTGGCGTATCACACCTATGAAGGCATCGCCCTGTCGCTGGAAGAACGCGTGCGCCTGGTGGCGGACCTGGGCAGCCACAAGGCGATGATCCTGCGTAACCATGGTCTGCTGGCCGGCGGCCAGAGTGTGGCCCACGCCTTTCACGAGATCTATTTCCTGGAGCGTGCCTGCCAGGCGCAGATCCAGGCGATGGCGGCGGGCGTGGCGTTGAACGTTCTCAGCGAAGCGGTATGCCAGCACACCGCTGCGCAGTTCGCCCGCGACGGCATCGACGGCATCATCGACCTGGCCTGGCAGGCCGCTCTCAGCCTGATCGAGGAGCAGCGTGATGACTGGTGCCGCTGAAACCCTGCCCAGCGTGGTGCTGCTGTGCCGTGAGCGGCCGCTCGAAGACTGGCTCGCCGAGCTGTTCGCCCGCCATGCCCCCGAACTCAGGGTGCTGCGCCCCGATGAACCGGGCGCCGAACGGGCCCAGGTCGCGGCCTGCTGGTACCCCGCCGAGGGCAGCCTGGGCCGTTTGCCGGGGTTGCGGCTGATCCACTCGATCGGCTCGGGCGTCGACCACCTGGAGCATGATCGCTCCAGGCCTGCCGGGCTTCCCGTGTGCCGGGTGGTCGACCCCGATCACTCGCAGGGCATGGCCGAATACGTGCACTGGGGCGTGCTGCATTTTCATCGCGGGTTCGACCAGGTGATCGAGGGGCGCGCGAGCCAGCAATGGCAGCGGCCGGTGCAGCGTGCGGCGCGGGATTATCGGGTCGGCGTGATGGGGCTGGGCGCCATCGGCACGCCAGTGGCCGCGCGGCTGGCCCAGGCCGGCTATGGGGTACGTGGCTGGGCGCGGACGTCGCGGGAGCTGGAGGGCATCGCCACCTTTGCCGGCGCCGACGCGTTGGCCGGCTTTCTCGATGGCCTGGACCTGCTGGTCAACCTGCTGCCGCTGACCGCCACCACGCGTGGCCTGCTCGATAATGAACTGTTCGGGCATCTGGCCCAGGGCGCGGCGCTGATCAACTGCGGTCGCGGCGAGCATCTGGTAGAGGCCGATCTGCTCGATGCGTTGGCCAGCGGCCAGTTGCGCGGCGCCTTGCTGGACGTGTTCGCCAGTGAGCCGCTGCACCGCGACTCGCCGCTCTGGCAGACGCCTGGGGTATGGGTCACGCCGCACATGGCGTCGTCGGCGTCCGATGCCTGCATCGCCCGGCAGATCGCCGACAACCTGCAGCGCCTGCACGTCGGCCTGCCGCTGAACCATCAGGTCGATCCCGCGCTGGGTTACTGAATCGCCGACGGGCGCCGCCAGGGTGCGCGCCCCCTCTGTCACGACTACGGACAATCGCCATGAAAACCTTTTTCCACCCTCAGCAACGCCTGCATCATCCGCGCAGCTACCTGTCCCGTGGGCAGATGCGCGAGCCCCAGGAAATTCCGGCACGTATCGACCCGTTGCTGGCCATGGCCCGCCAGCTCGGCTTCGCGGTCGTCGAGCCGGCGGATCACGGCCTCGCGCCGCTGCGTGCGGTGCACAGCGACGCCTATCTGGACTACCTGCAAAGTGCCTACGCCCAGTGGCACGAGGTCGACGAGGACTGGGGCGACGAGGTGATGTCGAACATCTTCATCCGCGAGAACAATCCGTTGCGTGGCATTCTCGGCAAAACCGCGCGCTACCTGGCCGACGGCAGTTGCCCGATCGGCGAGCACACCTGGAAGGCCGCCTACTGGTCGGCCCAGGCCGCCGTCGCCGCCGCCCTGGCGGTACGCGATGGCGAGCCCCAGGCCTATGCGCTGTGTCGCCCGCCGGGCCACCACGCGCGGGCCGAGGCGGCCGGCGGCTTCTGCTTTCTCAACAATGCGGCCATCGCTGCCCAGGTGCTGCGCGCCAGTTTCGAGCGGGTCACCATCCTCGACACCGACATGCACCATGGCCAGGGCATCCAGGAAATCTTCTACGAGCGTGACGACGTACAGTACGTCTCCATCCACGGCGATCCGACCAACTTCTACCCGGTGGTGGCCGGCTTCGACGACGAGCAGGGCGCAGGGGCCGGCAAGGGTTACAACCTGAACCTGCCGATGGCCCATGGCGCCTCCGAGGCGGACTTCTTCACCTGCCTGGGCCAGGCGGAACAGGCGATCAGCGCGTTTGCGCCGCAGGTGCTGGTGCTGTCGCTGGGCTTCGATATCTACGAGAACGACCCGCAGTCCAAGGTCGCGGTCAGTCACGCCGGGTTCGAGGAGTTGGGCCGGCGCATCCGCGCCCTTGGCCTGCCGTGCGTGGTGGTGCAGGAAGGCGGGTACGACATCGCCACCCTCGACGAAAACGCCTCGCGGTTCTTCAAGGGGCTGCTGGGCTGAGCAGGCGGATGTCAGCCAGGATGAACCGGGCCGGCTGTTACTGGATCTTTCAAGATATTTCCGCCCTGAAATGGAGGTGAACTAACGTTCCGGCAGCGCAATCTTCCCCTATGCGCTGTCAGCGCGAGCCAGACGGGCCGGTGCAGGTGCGCCGGCTTCCAGCCCCGGGATCGCTGAACGATAAGGAGCCACCGTGACCGTTACCACCCACCCCGACTACCGCTACAGGCCAGGGCCGCTGCACGCGATGCTGCTGGCCGGCACCGTTCCGCTGTTTCTCGGCGCGCTGCTGAGCGATATCGCCTACTACAACAGCTTCCAGATCCAGTGGGCCAACTTCGCGGCCTGGCTGATCGCCGGCGGCTTGCTGTTCGCCGGCCTGGCGCTGCTGTTCGCCCTGGGCAACCTGATCGGCGCGCAGCGCAAGGCCGGTCGCCCGGTGCTGTATTTCCTGTTGCTGCTGGTCACCTGGGTAATCGGGTTGATCAACGCCTTCGAACACGCCAAGGACGCCTGGGCGGTGATGCCTACCGGGCTGGTGCTGTCGGCCGTCGTCGCCGTGCTGGCGGTGATCACCGCCTGGCTGGGCCTGAGCAACCTGCGTTCGGGAGGTGAACGATGAAAACGGCAAGCGCACTGACCACCCTGAGTATGGCGCTGCTGCTCGGCGCCTGCGGCGGCGAAACGGACACCACCATCGAGCGCGGCCCCAACCCGAAATTGCCCGAGCCGCAACGCGGCCTGTTGCCGAGCATGAAGATCGCCGAGCCGGCGGAGTGGGGCGATCGCAAGCCCGACGTGCCGGAAGGCTTCAGCATCACGGCGATCGCCACCGACCTGAAGATTCCGCGCCAGACCCTGGTGCTGCCCAACGGCGACATCCTGGTGGCCGAGGGCCGTGGCGGCAATGCGGCCAAGCTCAAGCCCAAGGACGTGATCGCCAGCTACATCAAGGCCCAGGGCAATACCAAGGTCAAAGGCGGTAACCGCCTGACCCTGCTGCGTGATGCCGACGGTGACGGCACCTACGAAACCCAGACGGTATTCGCCGAGAACCTCAATGCGCCCTACGGCCTGGCCTTCCATGAGGGCAACCTGTACGTGGCCAACCAGGACGCCGTGGTGCGCTTCGACTACCAGGACGGTCAGACCCAGGCCAGCGGCGAGCCGGCGAAGGTCACCGACCTGCCGAAAGAGATCAACCATCACTGGACCAAGGCGATGACCATCAGCCCCGATGGTCGCTATCTGTATGTCGGCATCGGCTCGAACAGCAACATCGGCGAGCGCGGCATGGAAGTCGAGGCCGACCGTGCGCTGGTCTGGCAGATCGATGCCGAAAGCGGCATGCACAAACCCTACGCGACCGGCCTGCGCAACCCGACCGCGCTGACCATCCAGCCGGAAACCGGCCAGCTGTGGGCGGTAGTCAACGAGCGTGACGAGCTGGGTCCGGACCTGGTGCCGGATTACCTGACCTCGGTGCAGGAGGGCAAGTTCTACGGCTGGCCTTACGCCTACTGGGGCCCGAATGCCGACACCCGCGTGCAGCCGCACAAGCCGGAAATGGTCGATATCACCATCAAGCCGGACTACGCCCTCGGCTCCCACGTGGCGGCGCTGGGCGTCGACTTCTCCATCCCGGAGATGGGCGAGCAGTTCGCCAACGGCGTGTTCGTCGGTGAGCACGGCAGCTGGAACCGCGACAACCCGGTGGGCTACAAGGTGATCTTCGTGCCGTTCGCCGATGGCCGTCCGGCTGGCGAGCCCATCGACTTCGCCACCGGCTTCCGCGGCGAGGATGGCAAGACCCGTGGCCGCCCGGTGGGCGTAACGGTCGACCCGAAAGGCGCGCTGATCATCGCTGACGATCTGTCCAACACCATCTGGCGCGTGACGCGCAATCAGTGAGCCTGATGTCTCGGGGCGGCTAGCCGCCTCGAGATTCACTCAATCACAGCAGACTATCGAGCTGTACCGCGCTGATGCAATGTCTGTGCTAAGTCGTCCTGCCGCGTTCTCCAATCACCTCGAAATCGCCACTGCCAATGCGTTTACGCGCTACGCTCGTCTGCCTGGATCAGTCATCCATTTTCAGGAGCAGCAGATGGCGGACAAACAGCATCACTACGACGTACGCGTGACCTGGACCGGCAACGAGGGCAGCGGCACTTCCTCCTATCGCGGTTACAGCCGTGCCCACAGCATCGAGGCCGGCGGCAAGCCCACCATCGCCGGCTCGTCCGACCCGAGCTTTCGCGGTGACCCGGCGCGCTGGAACCCCGAGGAGCTGCTGGTCGCGTCGCTTTCCGCCTGCCACAAGCTCTGGTATCTGGGCCTGTGCGCCGGTGCCGGCATCGTTGTGATCGCCTACGAGGACAACGCCCAGGGCGCCATGCTCGAACAGGCCGACGGTGCCGGGCAGTTCACCTCAGTGGTGCTGCGGCCGAAAGTGACGCTGTCCGCCGGCAGCGATCTGGAAAAGGCTCGTGCACTGCATCATCAGGCCCATGAAATGTGCTTTATCGCCCGCTCGATGAATTTCCCGGTCAGCCACGAGCCCGAGCTGCTGATCGAGACTCCCGCCTGAAAAAAGGCCGCCCCGATACCGAGGCGGCCCGCATCCGCTAGCGGCGGCGAAAGATCATGCCGCCGTGGTGCAGCGTGTCGCGGTCGACGAACTCGCCATCGGCGGTGAAGCCGGTGTCGTCCCAGTAGTCGATATGGGTGCCGGTGATTTCATAACGACCTTGATAGGCACTTTCCCGGCTGCCGCGTGCTTCGTCGTAGCGCCCGTTGGGCAGCAGTTCGTGGCGGATCTGACCGTCGTCGGTGACCCACATGCCGACGTAGGGATGGTTGGCCATGGCGTTCTCCTGGTTGGGCGACGTTGTCGCCGTGGTGGATGAGGTAGCAAGCACCGCAGCGGGTGCCGCCAGAAGCGCGCCCATTAGCAGGGCGCGCAGGCAGGTAGCTCGGCAACTCATGGCCGTCACGCCGGATCTGGGATGCGCTGCAGCACATCGTCGTAGGCCGGCAGGTCGAGGTACGCCGATACCTCGTAGGCCTTGCCGTCGCGCATGCGAAAGATCCACGCGTAGCTGTTGCGATAGGGCTGGCCATCGCGGGCCACGCCGGTGCCGTCCCACTGGATGATCACGTGGTCGCCATCGGCCCACACCTGCTTGCTCACCGGCCGAACCGGCTCGGACAGGCGCGCCACGAAAGGCTGTACCGCCTCGGCCACGAAGGCGTCCACGCCGCGATAGACGCCGGCGCTGGGGCCCGACCCCCTGATGGTCCACACCACGTCGGGCGTCAGGATGTCGCGAAAGAAGGTGTTGCCGCCGGCTGCCCAGCGATCGAACGCTTCGCTGACGGCCTGTTTGTTGCGGGCCTCCAGATCGGCGTTGGCGTGGGACATGCCTGGCGACAGGGCGCCGAGCAGCAGAGCACCATACAGGGCCGCGGCACGGACATTACGCAGAGATTCGATACGCATGGTTGGACTCCTCGTTTCTATTTGATCTGCCTGATCGACGCGCCTGGCCTATGCTGGCGAGGGCCATCGATTTCGTGGAACCTGCAGACGGGTTCGCCTGCCTGATCGTCTGAAGTCGGAAAGCTGCGCGGCGCAGGCAGAAGCGAGCGCCGCAGTGGCTCGAGTGCCGATCTGTCCTGACCGAGTCTGCCGCTGCGCCGGGCCGAACTCGTAGCTGGATCGTCCCGGATACTTACCTGATCGTCCGCTTGAAAAACCTTGTAATACCCTGGTTATCAAAGGAGCTGCCATGGATTCGCTGCACAAGCTGGTAGAGATCATCGGTCGCCATACGCCGGGTGACGGCATTCGTTCGACGGCGATTCCCGGCGTCAGCCTGGTGCGCTCCTGCACGCCGACCGTGCCGATGCCGGTGGTCTACGAACCGACCCTTTGCCTGATCGTCCAGGGGCGCAAGCGAGTGACGGCCGGCACCACGACCTATGTCTACGATGCGGCCAATTACCTGATCGCCTCCGTGGACGTGCCGGTGATGGGCTCGGTGATCGAGGCAAGTGAGCAGGAGCCCTATCTGTGTCTGGTGGTCGACCTGGACATGACGGTGCTGAGCGACCTGGTGCTGCGCTATCCGGCGGACGACAAGGACGGTGCACCCGCTGCCGGCATCCAGCTCGGCGAAACCACGCCGGAACTGCTCGACGCCGCCGCCCGACTTGCCGGCCTGCTCGATGCGCCCGGCGACATCGCCGAGCTGGCACCGCTGACCGTGCGCGAGATCCTCTACCGCCTGCTGATCGGCAGGGGCGGCGCCATGGTGCGGCAGATGGTCAAGGTCGACAGCCGCCTGAATCAGATCGCCAAGGCCATCGTCTGGCTGCGCAATCATTACGCCGAGGCCTGCCGGATCGACGACATGGCCGATATCGCCGGCATGAGCCGCTCGACCTTCCATGCCCACTTCAAAGCCGTCACGGCGATGAGCCCGCTGGAATTTCGCACCCACTTGCGCCTCCAGGAAGCGCGCCGCCTGATGGTCGCCGAAGCGCTCGATGCGGCAGGCGCTGGTTACCGTGTCGGTTACGAAAGTCCCTCGCAGTTCAGCCGCGATTACGTGCGCCTGTTCGGCCTGCCACCGGCCAGGGATGCCAGCCGGTTGCGTGGCAGCGCCTGGGTACCGGTTCGAGAGTCGGGCGCTCTTGCAGCCCAGGCCTGATGCGAATTTTAAAGCGCATTACGGGAACTTTTTCATGAATTTCAAAGTGATTCGCCGATTTTTGGCTCGTTATAATTTGCAACGAGTCGGCTCTTGAGAAGCGCGCAGCGCCTGCTAGATTGGCGCTGCGACGCCGGGCCCCTCTGACAGCTGACCAGCTGCCATGTCGGAGTTGCAGTTTGTACAACTCTGACTTAGGAGGGGCTCATGAGCACCCTAGTACCGTTCCTCACCGCCGACTTCCTCGGCACGCCAGCCTGGTTTTGGCTGATCTTCATCACCATCGTTGTCAGTCTGCTGGTCTTCGACCTCGGGGTGCTTCACCGCGAGCATCGCGAAATCGGCGTCAAGGAAAGCCTGCTGCTGTCCGGCGGCTACATCACTGCAGGCCTGCTGTTCGGCCTGTGGGTCTGGCACATGAAAGGCGCCGCCTCCGGTATGGATTTCTATACCGGGTTTCTGATCGAGAAGTCGCTGTCCATGGACAACGTGTTCCTGATGGCGATGATCTTCAGCTTCCTGGCCATCCCGCGTAAGTACCAGCACGAGGTGCTGTTCTGGGGCATCCTCGGCGTCATCGTGCTGCGTGCCCTGATGATCGGCCTGGGTGCTGCCCTGATCGCGCAGTTCAGCTGGATCCTCTACGTGTTTGGCGCCTTCCTGCTGCTGACCGGCGTGAAGATGCTGTTCAGCAAGGTCGACGACCACCCGGACCTGTCCGAAAACAAGCTGATCAAGTTCGTCCGTCGACACATGCGGGTTACCGACCGCCTGCACGAAGGTCGCTTCTTCGTTCGTCAGCCGGATGAAAAAGGCAACATGGTGCGCTGGGCCACGCCGCTGTTCCTGGCGCTGGTGCTGATCGAGTGTGCCGACCTGGTGTTCGCCATCGACAGTGTGCCGGCGATCTTCGCCATCACCCAGGACCCGTTCATCGTCTATACCTCGAACATCTTCGCGATCCTCGGCCTGCGCGCCCTGTACTTCGCCCTGGCCGCGATGATCCATCGCTTCGCCTACCTCAAGTACGCCTTGGCCCTGGTGCTGGTGTTCATCGGCGGCAAGATCTTCCTGGTCGGCATCATCGGCAAGACCCCGCCGGTGATCTCCCTGAGTGTGACCCTGGGCCTGCTGATCGGTGGCGTGCTGCTGTCGATGTGGAAAACCCGCAACGACCCGCCGGCCGTCGACGCCGAAAAGACCCCGCACTGACGTCAGACGCCCCGGCGACGCCGGGGCTTTTCACTGGAGATACATCATGAACCCATCACCGCTTTGCGCACTGGTGTTGACCGCCTTGATCGGCCTGACCCTGGCCGGTTGCGACATGGCCGAGGAATCGGCGCAGAAATTCACCGAAAAGGCCGAGCAGGCCGTGCAGGAAATTGCCCGCGAAGCGGTCAGCGATACGATCAATGCCTTCAACGAACAGATCGACGAGGTGCAGAAATCCACCAACGAAATGCTCGGCAAACCAGAGAAGGAAGGCACCGAGGAAAAGCCGCAGCAGCAGGAACAGCCTGAGCAGGAAAAGCCACGCACCTTCCCCAACGAAAGTGTAGAGACCTGATCGGCGCTTTGTTCAACGGGGAAGGGAGGCCCCACGGCCCTTATCGATCACGGCGCTTTTCATAGCGCACATCCCGCTCGTCCACCTCACCAACCTGCAACCAACCCTGGCGACTGTAAAAGCCGTTGGCGCGAATCGCCTCGTCACCGTCCGTCACCAGGTGAATCAGCGAATGCCGGGCGAACAACGCCTGTTCGGCGGCCTCCAGCAACCGCGTGCCGAGCCCCTTGCCCTCATGCTGCGGGCGCACGAACAGCGCGAACAGCTCACCACCGTCCATATCGACCATGGCGAAGCCCGCAGGCACACCGTCCAGCTCCGCCACCCACGCGCACGGCGATTCTTCTATCGCCTGGCGCAACGCGTCTGCCGTGACACCCAGCTCGTCGAGCTGCTGGCGCGAGAGGTGGTTGTCGGTGACGCTGGTACGGATATCGAACAGGGTGTCGATGTCGGCCACGGTGGCCTGTCGAATGGTCGTTGCCATGGTAGAAATCCTTTCTAGATGATCGATGCGCTGGGGCGGGCATCGGGGTGGTGCGTCACTGTCGCCGGAATCTCGCTCACGTCGCGGTACACGGCCACGTCGTATTGCTGCGCCAGTTCGACGAGCCGGCTCGTGTGCGGCGAAATGGCGCCTGTGCACAGTACCGCGTCGCAGCGTTTCACGAGCAGCCGGGTATATTCATCGGCATCGTGCGCAGCGGCTGCCTGTGACATCTGACCGGGCCATATGGCGGGAACCGGTATATGGCCCGCCAGCAACAGACTCGCTGCGCAGGCCCGTGCTTGCTCATCGGCGCCGGTCAGCAGAATCATCAACGGCGAAACGGGTATCAGCTTCTTCAGGTACTGCAGCAGAATGATGGTCTTGCCGTCCATGATGCGGCCGTCGTCGACCATCGCCAGGGCCTCGGCGAAGGGCAGCTCCAGCACCTCGATATCCTCGCCTTCCTCGGCCAGGCCGCCGCCATCATTGATGCGGTCCTCGGGTTGATACTCGCCGACGAAGAAGTGCACGCGCTCGGTCACCGAGCCTGGGCTCATGAACGCGTCGAAGATCTTGCGCACCGACCTGACCCGGTAGCCGGTTTCTTCCTCGGCCTCCAGGCGAATGCGCTCTTCCGGGCTGGCGTTGTCCAGCAGCCCGGCGGCCGCTTCGATCAGGTAGCCGTGGTGCTCGTTGACGAACGCCGGGATACGAAATTGGCGAGTCAGGATCACGGTGCGCCGGGCCCGGTTGTACAGGCCGATGGTGGCACCATTGCCGCGGTCGTACACCTCGCGGGTTTGCGGCTGCCAGCTGCCGTCGCGGCGCTGCAGCTCGAAGTCGATCTTCTTCAGTACGTACCAATTGTCCGAAAGCAGATGCTGCTTGAGGATGCGAACGTTGGGGCTGCTCACCGGCAGTGTCCTCGCGGGCCATCAGAGCGCTGCAGTGTTTCACAATCAAATGACCACCCCAAGTGCCGCGCCAGCTGCCACAATCGGCTGCACGTGATCGAGCTTGCAGGCAGGGCGCACAATGGCGGACAGACGCAGTTTCAGCGAGACGCTGCAGGGGCAGAACCTGCGCTTCGTGGCGGCGAAGAAAGATGCCTCCCGGCAGACCCGCGTGGGCTTTCTTCTGCAGGAGCACTTCTCCCTGCCGGCCTTCACCCAGGCGCTGGACGTGCTGGTCACCGCCAACCTGATCGACCGAGGGTTGTTCGCTACGCGCACCTTCAGCCTCGACGGCCAGGCGGTGACCAGTGACCTGGGCATCGTCATCTGCCCGGACGCCGAGCTGAACGGCCAGGAACTCGCCGAGCTGGATCTGCTGGTGATCTGCGCCGGCCTGCGCACGCCGCTGCGGCCCATTCCCTCTCTCAGGCAACTGCTACGGACGGCTGCCGACAAGCAGGTGGCGCTGGCCGGTTTGTGGAGCGGCGCCTGGTTCATTGGCCAGGCCGGATTGCTCGATGGCTACCGCTGCGCGATCCACCCCGAGCACCGCGCGGCACTGGCGGAGATCGCCCGGCACAGCCAGGTGACCGCGGAGAGTTTCGTGGTCGACCGCGACCGGCTGACCGCGGCCAGCCCGACCGGGGCGTTCCACATGATTCTGGAGTGGATAGGCGCGTTGCATGGCAACGATCTGGTCGAGGGCATCGTCGGCATCCTGGCGTTCGAGGAGTCGCGTTACAAACGGGTCAAACCGACCCTGCACGCGAAGATGAGCGAGCCGCTGCGCACGGTGATCAACCTGATGAGCGCCAATATCGAAGAGCCCCTGAGCACCGATCAGCTAGCTACCTATTCGGGACGCTCGCGGCGGCAGATCGAACGGCTTTTCCAGCAGCAGCTCGGCACCACGCCGGCGCGCTATTACCTGGAGCTGCGCATCACCGAAGGGCGCCGCCTGCTGCAGCACTCGGACTTGCCGGTGCTGGACGTCAGCGTGGCATGCGGCTTCGTCTCGCCGAGCCATTTCAGCAAGTGCTACACGGCCTATTTCGGCAACTCACCGTCCAGGGAAATCCGCCATGGCAACGTGAAGTCGACGCGCTAGGGCGTGTCGACGGCGTTTGCGGGAATCACCTGGGCTCGGTTCCCTGAAACAACATCGAGATGGTCGTGCGCAGCCAGCGGCTGCCGGGGTCGTGGTGGTAACGGGCGTGCCAATGCTGCTTGACCAGAAAGGTGTCGATGGGCAACGGGCAGGCGTGAACTTTCAGGCCATGGGCGGCGGCGAGCGTTTCGCCGATGTGGCGCGGCAGCGTGGCGATCAGGTCGGTGCTGCCGATTACGGCGCCCAATCCGAGGAACCCCGGTAGCTCCAGCACGATCTGCCGCTCGATGGCGTTACGTGCCAGGGCGGCCTCCAGCAGCTTCTGGCCCGTGCCGGCGCTGACGAACACATGGCCCTCGGCCACGTATTTCTTGATGCTCAGTGCTGACTTGAGGCGCGGATGGGACGGGCTGGCCAGGCAGATCCAGTCTTGCGAAAACAGCACCTGCTGATAGATACCGCCGCCCAGCCAGGGTACGAAGCCGACTGCCAGGTCGGCCTCGCCGGTTTCCAGGGCGCGTTCGGTATTGCCGTCGATACGCGCCACCTCCAGGCGGATGCCGGGCGCCTGCCTGCGCAGGTGTTCGAGAATCTTCGGCAGCAGGGTGATATGGCTGGCGTCGCTCAGGCACAGGCGAAAGCGCCGTTGGGCGCTGGCCGGATCGAAGCCGATCTCCCAGGCCGCCAGCCGGCGCAGTGATTCGAGCACTTCGCGGCACGGCGTGATCAGCGCATCGGCCTGGGGCGTGGGCGCCATGCCGGTGGGCGTGCGCACGAACAGCGGATCGCCCAGCTGCTCGCGTAGTTTGCCCAACCACAGGCTGATGGTCGGCTGGCTCTGGCCCAGCTGTTCGGCGGTACGGGTCACGCTGCGGGTGTCGTACAGCACGTCGAACAGGTGCAGCAGTTTGGGTTCGGGCAGGGCGTCGATGGCGGTCATTATTTATTTTTCTGATAGCGCTATTGATTCCATTGTATAGCTCAACAATGGGGGCGTGGTTAAGGTGAGGAAAAAAGCAGGAGCGCCTCATCTTGAAAATCTGCATCCTCGGATCCGGTGCGCTGGGCAGCACCTTTGGCGCCGCGCTTAGCGAGGCGGGCCATGAAACCTGGCTGCTCAACCGTGCCGGCGCGCACATCGATGCCATCAGGCACGGCGGCCTGACGGTGATCGAAGACGACATCGAGCGCAGCGTGCGCATCAATGCCACCTCGCGTGCCAGAGAGGTCGGCCCTGTCGATTTGCTGATCGTGCTGGTCAAGTCGTTCGCCACCGCCCGCGCTATCGCTGACGCCACCGCGCTGATCGGGCCGCAGACCGTGGTGCTGTCGCTGCAGAATGGCCTGGGTCACGAAGACTTGCTCGCCGAGGCGTTCGGCCGTGACAAAGTCATTGCCGGCAAAACTTATGTGGGCGGCGTGTTGCTGGCACCGGGCCGTATCCGCTGTGGCGTGGCGGGCAAGCAGACGTTCATCGGCGAACTCGATGGCCGGGTCAGCGCGCGGGTCAGCCATATTGCCGAGGTGTTCCGCGGTGCCGGCCTGGATACCACGGTCAGCGAAAACATTCTCGGCACCATGTGGGACAAGCTCTTGGTCAACGTCTCCACTGGCGCGCTGACGGGCATCACCATGCTCACCTACGGCCAGCTCTACAGCGAGCCGCTGCTGCGCGAAACCGCCCTGGCCGCAGTGGCCGAAGCCATCGGCGTGGCGCGGGCGGCGGGCGTGACCCTAAGCCTCACCAAGCCCGAGCAGGCCTGGAACCTGGCGAGCGAAGGGCTACCGGCCTCGTTCAAGACGTCCATGCTGCAGAGCCTGGAGAAGGGCTCGATCACCGAAATCGATTTCATCAACGGCGCCGTGGTGCGGCTCGGCCAGCGCTACGGCATCGCCACGCCCGTCAACGCCACGCTGGTGGCGTGCGTGAAGGGCATCGAGCGGGCCATGGCCGACCAACAAAAAGAGGAAACCAAGCGATGAGTATTCCCAAAGCCTATCTGGAGCACGTGGCCTTCTGGGTCAGTGATATCCATTGGTACATCGAGTTTTTCCACGACGTGTTCGGCATGACCATGCGCGAAGTGCACGGCACCCTCGAAGAGCCAACCCAATACTGGACCCTCGGCGGCATGCAGTTCATCAGCCAGCCCGGCTTCGCCGGTCCGGAAGGACGCATGGGCCACCTGGGCATGATGTGCGAAGACATGGAAGCGGCGCTGGCCGCTGCCCGGCGTTTCGAGGGTGTGACCGAGATGCCCCAGGGCCGCAACTGGCTGCGCCTGCCCGATGGCCTGGCGGTGGAGTTCATCCAGGCCTCGCCGGCCAGTGCGGTGGCCGAAGCCCTGGCGGTGAATGCGCGTGTGGAGGTGTCGGCATGAGCGTCGTCGAAAAATACTGGGAAGATGCCCAAGAGGGCGACGAAGCCATCACCCCCAGCTACACGGTGACCAAGGAACGCATCCTGGCGTACGCCGACCTGACCGGCGACCACACACCGGTGCACGTTGATGAGGAATACGCCAAGGCCAGCCATTTCGGTGGCCTGGTCGCTCACGGCCTGATGGGCCTCTCCATCGCCGATGGCCTGAAGACCCAGTGCGATTACCGCTTCCTGCCCGGCATGTCACTGGGCTGGACCTGGGATTTCCTGCTGCCTATCCGCGTCGGCGACGTGCTGCACGTAAAGATGCGCGTCGGCTCCATGCGTGCCAGCAAGAGCAAGCCGGGCTGGGGCATCGTGGTGCTGCCGTCGGAATTGATCAACCAGAAAGGCGAGGTGGTGCAGCGCGGTGAACACCGCCTGATGGTGCCGCGCCGGGAGGCCAGCGTATGAGTCAGCCACTGCCGCTCAAAGGCATCCGCGTCATCGATTACAGCCATTTTCTCGCCGGCCCTTATGTCGGGCGTTGCCTGGCGGCACTGGGCGCCGAAGTGATCAAGGTCGAGCGGCCTGGCAGCGGCGACGCTGGCCGGCAACACGCCTTCATCCTCGACGACCAGCAGAGCGGCTACTTCCTGCAGCTCAACATGGGCAAGCAGGGCGTCAGCGTGAACATGAAGGACCCGCGTGGCAAAGCCTTCATGCACAAGCTCTGCGACAGCGCCGACGTGTTCATCGAGAATTACCGTCCCGGCGCGCTGGACAAACTCGGCCTGGGTTACAAGGAGCTCTCCGAGCGTAACCCGAAGCTGGTGTATTGCTCGATTTCCGCCTACGGCCACACCGGCCCGGATGCCCACCGCGCCGGCTTCGGGCTGATCGCCGAGGCCAAGAGCGGCATCATGCAGATGGTCGGCACGCCGGGTGAAGCGCCGCCGCTGCTGCGCATTTCCCTGGGCGACATGTACACCGGCATCCACGCCGTGGCGGCCATCAACGCCGCCCTGCTGGGGCGTGTGAACAGCGGCAAGGGCCAGCACATCGACATGGCGCTGTACGACACCCTGGTGTCGATGCACGAGTATGCAGTGCAGTGCTACACCCTGTCCGGCGGGGAAATCCTGCCCCAGCAAACCGGCCATGACATGCCGACCTCGACGCTCTACGGGGTATTCCGCGCCGCCGATGGCGATCTGGTGATCGCCGCCCAGGTCGACGATTCATGGAAGCGTTTCGCCGCCTTGGTCGAGGCCGATGCCGGTGTTGCCGGGTTCAGCAGCGACACGCGCTTCCACACGCTCAATGGGCGCAACGAGTACCGAGAGGAAATCCTCGCCGTCGTGCGTCGCTGGGTGGGCGCCAATCCGGTGGCCCGTCTGCTGTCGCTGCTCGATGAGGTGGACGTGCCGAGCGCCAAGGTGCAGCGCATCGACGAAGTGGTCAACGACCCGCAGATCCAGGCCCGCGGCATGCTCATCGAGCAGCAGCATCCACGCTACGGCACCCTGAAGTTGCCGAACCTGCCGTTCCGTTTTTCCGACTGCGACACCACGGTCACCCGCGTCGCGCCGGACCTGGGCGAGCACAACGCCGAGGTCGCCGCGCAACTGGGCCTCAGCCTCGATGAAATCGCCCAGCTACAGGCAGAAGGCGTGCTGTACAGCCATGGAGCAAAAGCATGACAGACCAATACGCCGTGATCGGTAACCCCATCGGTCACACCAAGTCCCCACTGATTCACGGGCTGTTCGCGGAGAGTTGCGGGCAGCGGATCGAGTACACCGCCATCGAAGGTTCGACCACCGACTTCGCCGCTGACGTGGCGCGTTTTCAGGCCCGGGGCGGGCGCGGCATGAACATCACTGCGCCGTTCAAGCTACAGGCCTTCGAGCTGGCCACCCAGCCCAGCGAGCGGGCGCGTCTGGCGCGGGCCGCCAACGCCTTCAAGTTCGAGGGCGATGCGCTGCTGGCCGAGAACTTCGATGGCGTCGGCCTGTTGCGCGATATCGAGCACAACCTTGGCCAGCCGCTGGCTGGGCGCCGTGTGTTGTTGCTCGGTGCCGGCGGCGCGGTGCGCGGTGCCCTGCTGCCATTCCTGGCGGCTGGCCCGGCGCGCCTGGTGCTGGCCAACCGTGACATGGCCAAGGCACGGGTGCTGGAGAGAGAAGTCAGTGACCCGCGCCTACAGCTGAGCACCTACGACGAGCTGGCCGGGGAGTCGTTCGACCTGGTCATCAATGCCACTTCGGCCAGCCTCACCGGCGAGCTGCCGCCCGTGCCGGAATCGGTGTTCGCCAACGCGGCACTGGCCTATGAGCTGGCCTACGGCAAGGGGCTGACGCCGTTTCTGCAGGTGGCCAAAAAGGCCGGCGTAAGCACGCTGGCGGATGGCGTCGGCATGCTCGTCGAGCAGGCGGCCGAAGCCTTCGAGTGGTGGCGCGGCGTGCGCCCTGAAACCGGGCCGGTAATCCAACGACTCACCGTGCCACTGGTATAGAAACCTGTTCGAAGTCTGCTGCGCGTCGGCAGTGCGGCGTTAAAAACAGGCTGGATTGCCAGCCCAAACTAGGCGTTCCCGTCAGACTGCTCATTTACAGCTCGTAAAGTCGGGCGCGACTGCGACCGGTCCTCGCCTGTTTTTGCGGGGCCGCCTAGGCCTTGCATTGCTCTAGCTCGCGATACTTTGAACAGGCTCTAAAGGAACTGACGATGAACGTACTCATGCTGCATGGCATCAACCACAACATGTTCGGCAAGCGCGATCCGCTGCAGTACGGCACCATCACCCTGGCCGAAATCGATGCACGCCTGGGCGAGCTGGCCGCAACCCTCGGTGTGCAAATCGAGAGCTTCCAGAGCAACTACGAAGGCGCCATGTGCGAGCGTATCCACCAGGCCTTCCTGGAGGGCACGGACGCCGTGCTGATCAACGCCGGCGCCTGGACCCACTACAGCTATGGCATCCGCGACGCGTTGGCGATCCTCACCGTGCCGGTGGTGGAAATCCACATGTCCAACATTCACGCCCGTGAGGCCTTCCGCCACCACTCGGTGTTCGCCGAAGTGGTGCGCGGGCAGATCAGCGGCTTTGGCGTGGACAGCTACCTGCTGGGCTTACGCACCGCGGTGACGGCAGCACGCGGCGAACAGGCTTGAGCGAACTGGCCGCTCAGAACCTGTTCACGATCTTTTTAGGCGACATTAAAGAGGCTGCTACAAGGCAGAAGCGGCCACTCAACCCAACTTGTGGGAGCCCCGACCTCGGGGCGAAACGATTGCAGCCTGACTGCCTATCGGCGGTGCCTGACTCATTCGCCGCGAGGTCGCGGCTCCCACAATGGATCGGATAACGGCCGCTCCCGCCACTTAGCTGCCAAAATCGTGAACGATTATGAACAGGTTCTCAGGGACGAGCGGCGATGCTTCATTGCGTCGACGGTATCTGCTGGCCCCAGCGCGCCAGCGCAAAATCGACGAAGCTGCGCAACTTGGGCAGCTGATAGCGATCAGGCGAGTAGATCAGGTGCATCGGTCTGCTAGGCAATTGGTGGTCGGGTAGCAGCGCTACCAGCCGGCCTTCACGCAGATCCTGTTCGGCATAGGCATCGGGCAGCATGACGATGCCGCCGCCTACCGTGGCGCTTCTGTACAGCGCTGCCGAGCTGTTCATCACCATGGTGCCGCTTATCTCCACGGTGGTTTCACCGTCCGGCCCCATCAGCCGCCAGTGTTTGTCCACGCCACTCCAGTCGTCGCCGGCGGGGTAGGCGAAGGTCAGGCAATTGTGCGCTTGCAGGTCTTGCGGCCTCAGGGGTACGCCACGGCGCTTCAGGTACTCCGGCGAGGCGCAGAGGGTCATGGTGTAGTCCTGCAGGGGGCGTGCGATCAGGCGGGCGTTGTCCTGCATGTTGCCCATGCGGATAGCGGCGTCGAAGCCGCTGTCGAGCAGGTCCACCCGCAGGTTGCTGAGCACCAGGTCCAGCTTGATCTTGGGAAACTGCTGCGAGAATTCGCACAGCGCGGGGGCCAACACTTCCGAGCCGAAAGTCAGCGGCGCAGTGATGCGCAAGGTGCCTGCGGGCTCGTCCTGGGCCTGTTCGGCCAGGCGTTCGGAGGCGGCCACCAGCCCCAGCACTTCCAGGCAGCGCTCGTAATAGGCCGTACCGAACTCCGTCAGGCGCTGACGGCGGGTGGTGCGCTTGAGCAGGCTCATGCCCAGACGCTGCTCCAGAGCCCGCAGGTGGTTGCCGACCATGGTGGTGGAGATCGAGCATGCCTGAGCAGCGGCGGTCATGCTGCCGGTTTCCACGACCTTCACGTACACCGACATTGCCTGGAACAAGTCCATTATCAAGCCCTGGTTGAAGATGATTGAAGGATTACGGTGTTTATCCAGTTTGGGTGGCTAACGATACTGCAAAAACCACCTGATGACCTCTGGAGCGTTACGTCATGACCACCGACTGCCTGATGTCCACCTACAAGCCCCTGGCGCTGAGTTTTGTCCGTGGCCTGGGCGCGCGACTCTGGGATCAGGCCGGGCGAGAGTATCTGGACGCAGTGGCTGGCGTTGCGGTGACCAACGTCGGCCACTCCCATCCCTTGCTGGTCGCCGCCATCAGTGAGCAAGCGGGCCTGCTGCTGCATACCTCCAATCTGTACAGCATCGATTGGCAGCACCGGTTGGCGCAAAAGCTCACTCGCCTGTGCGGCCTGGACCGGACGTTTTTCAACAACTCCGGGGCGGAAGCCAATGAGACGGCCCTCAAGCTGGCGCGCTTGCATGGCTGGCGCAAAGGTATCGAACAGCCGCTTGTGGTGGTGATGGAAAACGCCTTCCACGGGCGCACGCTGGGGACCTTGGCTGCCAGCGATGGCCCTGCCGTGCGGTTGGCGTACGGCGCCTTGCCGGGAGATTTCGTCAAGGCGCCATTCGGCGACCTGCCTGCTTTCGAGCGCATCTGTGCACAGCATGGCCATCGCATCGCAGCCGTACTGGTCGAACCGGTACAGGGCGAGAGCGGCGTGCAGGTGGCGCCATCGGGGTACCTGAAAGCGCTGCGCGAGCATTGCACGCGGCGCAACTGGTTGCTGATGCTCGATGAAATCCAGACCGGCATGGGCCGCACCGGGCAATGGTTCGCCTTTCAGCATGAAGGCATCGTGCCCGACGTCATCACCCTGGCAAAAGGTCTGGGCAATGGCGTGCCCATCGGTGCCTGCCTGGCAAAAGCCAGCGTTGCCGACCTGTTCACGCCCGGCAGCCATGGCAGCACCTTTGGTGGCAACCCGCTGGCCTGTCGCGCAGCCTGTACCGTGGTGGACATCATCGAGCAGCAAGGTTTGGTAGAGAACGCGCGTGAACAGGGGCTGCACTTGCTCGAACGGCTGCGCGAGGTGCTGAGCGGGCATCCGGCGGTGGTGGCCGTGCGGGGCCTGGGCCTGATGATCGGCATCGAGCTACGCAAGCCGATCCCCGACCTGGTGGCGCTGGCCGCTCGTAATCACGGCTTGCTGATCAACGTGACACGAGGCCAGACCATCCGGCTTTTGCCACCCTTGATCGTCGGCACTGCAGATATCGAGGCGATCGTGCAGGGCATCGCCGACACCCTGAATGGCGCTGAAGACGCTCGCGAATGAGCGCCTCAGAACAACGGCCGCGCGGCCAGCTCGACGCCAAGCAGGATCAGGAACGCCATGAAGCACTGCCGAAAGTGCACGGGGCTGATCCGTGCGCGCAGCCGCTGGCCCAGCCACATGCCGAGCAACGCCGGGACGATGGTCGCGGCTGAGGTGCCGAGCTGGCTGACCTGAAAGGCGCCGTGCCAGTAGAGCCCGATGGCGAGCGCCAGGGTAGACACGCTGAAGGACAGGCCCAGCGCCTGCACCAGCTCGTCGCGGCTCAGGTTCAGCGAACCGAGGTAGGGCACTGCCGGCATCACGAATACGCCGGTCGCGCCGGTCACCACCCCCGTTGCCAAGCCCACCACTGGCGATAACCAGCGCTCCAGCTGCGCCGCCACACGCAAGGCCGGTGCGAGCAGTGCGTAGAGCGCGTAGGCGATCAGCGCGATGCCCAGCCAGAACCCCGACCAGAGCGGATCGGCCACCACCAGCAAGGTCGAAGCGGCCAGCGTGCCGAGCACGATGCACAGCATCATCGGCCACAGCCGGCGCAGCAGTGGCGCCAGTGCAGGGCCGCTGAACAGCTGCCAGAGGTTGGTCACGAAAGACGGCACGATCAGGATCGCCGCTGCTGCCGCAGGCGCCATCAGCGTGCCCAGCAGCCCCATGGCCACGGTCGGCAAGCCCATGCCGGTGACGCCCTTGACCATTCCCGCTGCCAGGAAGGTACCGATCAGCAATAGCAGGTAGAGCGTGGCGTCGTACATGGGCAAGGCTCGATTGAGTGGTCGGTGCGATTGAAGCTGCCCGGGGGGCTCGGCACAATGCGGAAAACTCAGTGCAGCCTTCGGCAAAACCAGAGGCAGAGAGGCCCTATGCGACTCGACCTGGCAGACCTTCAGCTGTTTCTGTGCATCGCCGATGCCGGCAGCATTACCGCGGGCGCGCAGCGGGCGAACCTCGCGCTGGCCTCTGCCAGCGAACGTTTGCGCAAGATGGAAAGTAGCGTCGGAGTGACCCTGCTGGAGCGCCGCCCCCGCGGCGTGACCACCACCGAGGCCGGCGAGGCGCTAGCCCATCACGCGCGGCTGATACTGCGCCAGCAGGACACCTTGAAGGGTGAGCTGCAGGACTACGCAGCCGGCGCCAGAGGCACTCTGCACCTGTACGCCAATACCGCAGCGCTGACGGTGTTCCTGCCCAACCGGCTGGCGCCGTGGCTGGCCGAGCGGCCGCGCCTGCGCATCGAACTCAAGGAGCGCACCAGTGTGGATATCGTGCGCATCGTGGCCAGCGGCCTGGCCGAGGCGGGCATCGTGTCCAGTGCCGTCAGTGCCGAAGGCCTGCACCTGCACCTGCAGCCGGTGGCCAGGGACCATCTGGTACTGGTCGCCGCGCCCCATCACGCGCTGGCCGACCGCCGCAGCCTGGCGTTCGCCGAGGTGCTCGGCGAAGCGTTCGTGGGGCTGGCCCAGGGTAGTGCGTTGCAGGATCACATCAACGAGCACGCGCGGGTAGCCGGTCGGCCACTGGATGTGCGCATTCGCATGAACAGCTTCGAGGCGCTTTGCCAGATGGTCGCCCATGGCATTGGCCTCGGCATCCTGCCGCTAGGTATCGCCCAGTTGCACAGGCGCCGCCATGGCCTCAAAGTGATCGCCCTGGACGACGCCTGGGCCCAGCGCGAACTGTGCCTGTGCTTCAGGGACTGGAGCGAGTTGTCGATGCCGATGCGCAGTCTGCTCGCCCATTTGGGCAGCGTGCCTGCCACGAGGTGAAGCCCCACCAAAGCCTGACCGTCTGACGCTGATGAGGGATTTTGACAGGCTATTAGCGCTGTGCTTGAGTCATTAAGCTCATGGGATGAACGCGCTGCGTCACGCGCCCGGTCACTCACACCTGAACGTGCAGTGAGCGATTCGCTCACCACTCTTCGCATGCTGTGACGAATGTTGTATCGCTGTGGCGCCCGGGATCTGGCCACGCGGATATTCCTGCATTGCTGCGCACCTACGTTTCAACGCGTATGGATTGCTCACCAAAGGTAGCTCCATGGAATATCTGCAACAGGTTCTGAACCAGTCACCCGAACTCGCGCTGTTTCTATCCCTGGCCGTTGGTTATTGGCTTGGCGGCATACAGTTCGGCAAGTTTCAACTGGGTGGCGTGGCCGGGTCGCTGCTTGCTGCCGTTGTCATCAGTCAGGTTGGCGTGAGCATCGACAACGGTATCAAGGCGGTGCTGTTCGCGCTGTTTATCTACGCGGTGGGGTTCGAGAGCGGGCCGCAGTTCTTTCGCTCACTGGGGCGCCATTCACTGCGCGAAATCGTGCTGGCCGCATTGATGGCGCTTAGCGGCCTGGCAACGGTGGTGATCGCTGCCAAACTCCTGGATCTGGATAAAGGGCTGGCCGCCGGGATCGCGGCCGGTTCCATGACCCAGTCGGCGATCATTGGAACCGCCAGTGCGGCCATCGCCAAACTGGATCTGCCTCTCGAGCAGATTCAGGCACTTCAGGGCAACGTCGCCGTTGGCTACGCGGTGACCTACATCTTCGGTTCGTTCGGCGCGATCATCATGTGCGTCAACGTGCTGCCCTGGTTCATGAAGCGCACCATCCGCGACGATGCGGTCAAGGCCGAAGCCGAGTTACTGGCGGGCGCCCACCTGTACGGGCCTGGGGAACAGCCAGCGATAGCGGCGCTGGTAGGCCGCATCTACCGCGTGGAGCAGGCTGCGGGACAAACCGTGGAGCAGGTCGAGGCGCTCCGGCGAGGAAGTGGCCAGACGACCCTGACCGTCGAGCGTATCAAACGCGGCGGCGCGTTGATCGGCGTGACCCCTGACACGCGGCTCGAAATGGGTGATGTGGTGCTGGTGGTAGGGCGACGCGCTGGAGTCGTGGCGATAGCCGGACAGCTGGGCACCGAGCTGCAGTCTTACTCAGACATGGATGTGACTGTTGTCCAGCGTGAGTTGAGCATCGACAACCCAGCCTTCTTCAATCGCACCGTGGCGCACATCCGCCAGGAGGCTAACCAGTCGTTGCGCCATGGCGTTTACGTCGTCGAGGTAAAGCGTGGCGGGCGCCCGCTGACGTTGCAGGCCGACACCGTGATCACCTCCGGCGATCTGGTCACACTTTACGGTACCCCGGATGATATTCAGCGGGTGGCCAAGCAGGTTGGCTCGGTCATCGTCCCCAGCGACAAGACCGACTTCGTATTCCATGGGTTCGGGTTGGCTGTGGGGCTGCTCATCGGCATGCTGGTGATACGCCTTGGTACGGTACCGCTGACGCTGGGCAGCGGCGGTGGCGCTTTGATCGCCGGGCTGGCCTTCGGCTGGTATCGCAGCCGCCACATGACCCGAGGCAACATGCCGACGGCGGCCTCGACGCTGCTGCGTGATCTGGGGCTGGCCGGGTTCGTGGCGGTGGTGGGTCTGCAGTCGGGGCGTCAAGCGGTAGAAACCATCGCCTCGCAAGGCGTCTCCATTTTCCTGGTTGGAGTGGTGGTGTGCATCGTCCCCATTATCGTCGCCATGCTCGTGGGGCGCTATGTGCTGCGCTACGACAACCTGGCGCTTTTCGCTGGTGCTCTTAGCGGCGCACGCAGCGCCAACCCTGCCTTTGGTGAAGTGCTCGACAAGGCCGGCAATTCGATACCGACGGTTCCCTTCGCGGTCACGTACGCCCTGGCCAACGTGTTTCTCACGTTGCTCGGGCCACTGGTCGTCGCATTCGCATAGCTGCACAGAGGATCTCATGAGCAACGAACCCACCCAGAACGAAGACTACGCCCAGTACGCCAAATTGAGCCCATTCGAACTCAAGGACGAGCTGATAAAGCTGGCCTCGGGTAATGAGAACCGGCTGATGCTCAATGCCGGGCGCGGCAACCCCAACTTCCTGGCGACGCTGCCGCGACGCGCCTTTTTCCGCCTTGGGTTGTTCGCCACCAACGAAGCGGAGCTGTCGTATTCCTACATGCCGCATGGCGTGGGTGGGCTGCCGCAAATCGATGGCATCGAGGCGCGCTTCGAGCGTTACACCGCCGAGCACCGTGATCAACCTGGAGTGCTGTTCCTTGCCAAAAGCCTCAGCTACGTACGCGACCAGCTCGGCCTGTCGGCGTCGGCGTTCCTCCATGAGATGGTCGAGGGCATCCTGGGCGTCAACTATCCGGTTCCGCCGCGGATGCTAAGGGTTTCCGAGCAGATAGTGCGTGAGTACATCGTCAAGGAAATGATCGGTGGTTTCATTCCCGCCGGCTCCGTGGATCTGTTCGCCGTGGAGGGCGGCACGGCAGCCATGACCTACATTTTCCACTCGCTTCAGCAAAACGGCCTGCTCAAGCGTGGCGACAAGGTGGCGATCGGCATGCCGGCCTTCACGCCCTATATCGAGATTCCCGAACTCGAGGAGTTCGGCCTGGAGCAGGTGCACATCGACGCCGATCCCCATGCCAGCTGGCAGTATCCAGACGCCGAGCTCGACAAACTGAAGGACCCGGAAGTCAAGATCTTCTTCTGCATCAACCCCAGCAATCCGGCGTCGGTGAAGATGGACGAGCGCAGCCTGGAAACCGTCGCGCGCATCGTCGCCGAGTCTCGCCCGGATTTGTTCATCCTGACGGACGACGTTTACGGCACCTTTGCCGACGATTTTCGTTCGTTGTTCGCCATCTGTCCGCGCAACACCATGCTGGTCTATTCCTTCTCCAAGTACTTCGGCGCGACCGGCTGGCGCCTGGGGGTAATCGCAACGCACAAGGACAGCGTTTTCGACCAGGCACTGGAGGCGTTGCCCGACGAGACAAAAGCCTCCCTGAGCCGGCGATACGGCACGCTGTTGCCCGATGTCGAGCGCCTCAAGTTCATCGACCGTATCGTTGCCGACAGCCGCACCGTGGCACTCAACCACACGGCCGGTCTGTCGACCCCTCAGCAGGTGCAGATGGTGCTGTTTTCCCTCTTCGCGTTGATGGATGAAAGCGATGGCTACAAGACCGAGTTGAAAAAACTGGTGCGACGCCGTGAGGCCGCGCTGTATCGGGAGCTGGGAGTTGCCCCGGCGCGTGACCAGAATGCGGTCGAGTACTACACGTTGCTCGACCTCGAAGACCTGGCCCGCAAGATCCATGGCGATGACTTCGCCGCTTGGGTGAAAGCCAAATTCAGCAGTGGAGACCTGCTGTTCCGAATCGCCAAGGAAACCGGAATCGTGCTGTTGCCGGGCAAGGGCTTTGGCACCCGGCAACCGGCCGCGCGCGTGTCACTCGCCAACCTCAACGAATACCAGTACGCCAGTATCGGTCGCGCGCTCAGAGCCATGGCCGATCAGTATCATGAAACCTACAGGGGCGCCGAAAAAGGTACGCAGGAACGCTCGCAGACTACCTGAGGCGAATAGCGCCGCAGCCGTGTCTGGGGCTGGCTCGCTCCGGGGGGGCGCCTTGTCGTACCGACTGATCTGCTCGGTGCCGATGGCCAGGCTGTCGAAACGCTGGCAATCGGCCTCCAGCCTGCCTCCCAGGTGCCAGGGCGCCTGCGAACCCGCGAAGATGAACCTCCACATCCCCGGCTATCGGGCGCTCGGCGTGGCGCATAACGCTATCCATACGATGTAAAAATTCTGACGACCGCACCACGCGACCGTGTCCGTCAGCGCGTCACTTCGCCAGTGGCGAGGTTCGCGCCGGCGTTGTCTTCGGGCTTGAGGCCCTTGAGTTCGAAGCGCTTGATCTCGCCGACGATCACCAGATAGCTGAACGCCGCGACGAAGGCATTGGCGCCGATGAACACCAGGGCCAGCTTGAACGAGCCGTTGGCGGCCGTCCATGGCGCCTCTCGAGTCCGTAGCAAGCCCTAGAAAAATACGGTTTTTTTACGCGCCTGCGGTTTTTTCAGAATCGATAATTTACAGCCATCCCAACGAGACTTTTCGCACCACGGGATCCCCCGTATCCGAGGAGTGAAAGATGAACGTTCTCGATGGGCTATCGCTGCTTCTGGTTGCCGGCCTCTTCGTCTACCTGCTGCATGCGCTGCTCCAGGCAGGCCGGGAGTGAATGCCATGACGCTACAGGACCTGATTCTGCTGGTCGCCTTCTTCGCGTTGGTGCTGATACCCGCGCCACTGCTGGGCAAATTCATCTACAAGGCGATGGAGGGTCAGCGCACCTGGCTGCAGCCGATCTTCGAGCCGGTCGAGCACTGCATCTACCGATGTGCCGGCATCAAGCCGGGCCAGGGTCAGAGCTGGAAACAGTACGCCGGTGCGGTGCTGATGTTCTCGGCACTGAGCCTGCTGGTGCTCTTCGCGCTGCTGATCGGCCAGGGCCTGCTGCCCCTGAACCCGCAAGGCCTGCCGGGCGTCGAGTGGACGCTGGCCTTCAACACCGCCGCCAGTTTCGTCGGCAACACCAACTGGCAGGCCTACAGCGGCGAAGCCACCCTGAGCTACCTGAGCCAGATGGCCGGCCTGACCGTGCAGAACTTCGTCAGCCCGGCAGTCGGCCTGGCGATACTCGCCGCACTGGCCCGTGGGATCAGCGCACGCTCTTCGCACAGCCTGGGCAATTTCTGGGTCGACCTTACCCGCGCGACGCTCTATGCGCTGTTGCCGCTGAGCACCCTGCTGGCGCTGTTCCTGGTCTGGCAGGGCGTGCCGCAGACCTTCGATGCCTACGTCAACGCCAACACGCTGCAGGGCCAGGAGCAAAGCATTCCGCTCGGCCCGGCCGCCAGCCAGATCGCCATCAAGCAGCTGGGCACCAACGGCGGGGGCTTCTTCGGCGTCAACTCGGCGCACCCGTTCGAAAACCCGACGGTATGGAGCAATCTGTTCCAGGTGGTCTCGATTCTGCTGATACCCGCTGCGCTGCTGTTCACCTTCGGCCATTACGTCAAGGACATGCGCCAGAGCCGCGCCTTGCTGGCCTGCATGCTGATCCTGTTCGTGGCCGGCCTGGGCGTCGCGCTCTACGCCGAATACCAGCCCAATCCGGCGCTCGCCGGCCTGCCGGTGGAGCAGGCGGGGTCGCTGGAGGGCAAGGAGAGCCGCTTCGGCGTTGCCGCCTCGATTCTCTGGGCGGTGACCACCACGGCGGCCTCCAATGGCTCGGTCAATGCCATGCACGACAGCCTCAGCCCGCTGGCCGGCATGGTCGCCCTGTTCAACATGATGCTCAGCGAAGTGATCTTCGGCGGTGTCGGCGCCGGCCTCTACGGCATGATGCTGTTCGTTCTGATCGCCGTGTTCCTGGCCGGCCTGATGATCGGCCGCACGCCGGAATACCTGGGCAAGAAGCTCGATGCCCGCGAGGTGCGCCTGCTGGTCGCCACGCTGATCGTGATGCCCGTGGGCGTGCTGGTGTTCTGCGCCCTGGCGGTCGGCATGGCCGGGCCGGCGGCATCCATCAGCAACCCCGGGCCACATGGGTTCAGCCAGGCGCTGTACGCCTACACCTCGGCCACGGCCAACAACGGTTCGGCGTTCGGTGGTTTCAGCGCCAACACGGCCTTTCACAACCTGCTGCTGGGCTTCGCCATCCTGCTGGGGCGCTTCGGCTACATCCTGCCGATCCTGGCGATCGCCGGCAGCCTGGCGGCCAAGAAGCAGGCCCCGCTCGGGCCGAACAGCTTCCCCACCCACGGCTCGCTTTTCGTGACCCTTCTGACCCTGACCATCCTGCTGGTCGGCGGCCTCACCTTTTTACCCGCCCTGGCGCTCGGCCCGATTGCCGACCACCTCGGCGCGGCCCTGTAAGGCGGAGCGAACATGAACATGCATACTCAGGCGCCCATACGCGCTGCTGCTGCCACCACGGTCCGTGCGCTGTGGCGCCCGGCCTTGAAACAAGCCTTCGTCAAGCTCGACCCACGCCAATTGACGCGCTCACCGGTGATGCTCACCGTGGAGCTGACGGCGCTGGTCACCACCATCCTGTGCGTCATCCCCAGTGACGCCGTGAGCACCGGCTTCACCCTGCAGATCGCCCTGTGGCTATGGTTCACCGTGCTGTTCGCCAACTTCGCCGAAGCCCTCGCCGAAGGCCGCGGCAAGGCCCGGGCGGACAGCCTCAAGTCCGGCAGCGAAGGCCTCACCGCCCGCTACCTGACGGCCCACGGCTACTTCGAGCACGTGCCGGCCTCGCGGCTGCGCAAGGGCGATGTGGTGCGCGTCGATGCCGGCGAGCTGATCCCCGGTGACGGCGAGGTGATCGAAGGAGTCGCGGCGGTCAACGAGGCGGCCATCACCGGCGAGTCGGCACCGGTGATCCGCGAGTCCGGCGGTGATCGCTCGGCAGTCACCGGCAACACTCAGGTGGTCTCCGACAGCCTGATGATCCGCATCACCGCCAACCCCGGCGAGTCGACCCTGGACCGCATGATCGCCCTGGTCGAAGGCGCCAAGCGGCAGAAGACGCCCAACGAGATCGCGCTGGACATCCTGCTCATCGGCATGACGCTGATCTTCCTGCTGGTGGTGGCGACCCTGCAGCCATTCGCCCGCTACGCCGGCGGCGACCTGCCGCTGGTGTACCTCGCCGCCCTGTTGGTGACGCTGATTCCCACCACCATCGGCGGCCTGCTGTCGGCCATCGGCATCGCCGGGATGGATCGCCTAGTGCGCCTCAACGTGATCGCCAAGTCCGGTCGTGCGGTGGAAGCGGCGGGGGACGTGCACACCTTGCTGCTCGACAAGACCGGCACCATCACCTTTGGCAACCGCCGCTGCAGCGCATTGTTCAAGGCGCCGGGCGTCACCACGCCGGAGCTTGCCCACGCCGCGCTGCTGGCATCGCTCGCCGACGACACCCCGGAAGGCAAGTCGATCGTCGAGTACCTGCGCGCCCTGCAGCCCATCGACGAGCCGCGCCGCGAGAGCCTGGAGGTGGTGCCCTTCAGCGCGCAAACCCGGCTGTCCGGCGTCAACTGGCAGGGCGTGCAGTACCGCAAGGGCGCCGTGGATTCGGTGCTGAACTGGCTCGACCTGACGCGAGGCGAGATGCCCGAGGTGCTGGCACGGGAGGTCCAGCAGATCGCGCAAAGCGGCGGCACCCCGCTGCTGGTCGCAACCGATGGCTGCCTGCTCGGCGCCATTCACCTGAAGGACGTGATCAAGCCAGGCATCCGTGAGCGTTTCTCGGAGTTGCGCCGCATGGGCATCCGTACTGTGATGGTCACCGGTGACAACCCGCTGACCGCTGCGGCGATCGCGGCCGAGGCCGGCGTCGATGACGTCATCGCCGAGGCGACGCCGGAGAAGAAGCTGCAGCGCATTCGCAGCGAGCAGGCCGACGGCAAGCTGGTGGCCATGTGTGGCGACGGCGCCAACGACGCCCCTGCGCTGGCACAGGCCGACGTGGGCCTGGCGATGAACGACGGCACCCAGGCCGCCCGCGAGGCTGCCAACCTGGTGGACCTGGATTCGGACCCGACCAAGCTGCTCGACGTGGTGCAGGTCGGCAAGGAGCTGCTGGTCACCCGTGGCGCGCTGACCACTTTCTCGATCGCCAACGACGTCGCCAAGTACTTCGCGATCCTGCCGGCGCTGTTCGCCGGTATCTACCCGCAGCTCGGTGCGCTGAACCTGATGCAGCTGCACAGCCCGCAGAGCGCGATTCTCTCGGCCATCGTGTTCAACGCGCTGATCATCGTCGCGCTCATTCCCCTGGCCCTGCGTGGTGTGCGCGTGCAGGCCGCCGATGCGTCGAGCCTGCTGCGCCGCAACCTGCTGATCTACGGCCTCGGCGGCATCGTCGCGCCGTTCGTTGGCATCAAGTTGATCGACCTGGCGATGGTCGCCCTGGGATTGGTGTGAGGACATGAACATGAACGCTATCGAGCAACCCGGCAACTGGCTCGCTCACCTGCGCCCGGCCATCGCCACCCTGGCGCTGATGACGCTGATCACCGGCGCGGCCTACCCGCTGTTCGTCACCGTGGTGGCGCAGAGCGTCTTCCCGGCGCAAGCCAATGGCAGCCTGATGCAAGACCCGAGCGGTGCCGTGCGCGGCAGCTGGCTGATCGCGCAGAAGTTCGCGGGCGACCAGTGGTTTCACTCGCGCCCCTCCGCCGGCGACTTCGCCACGGTCGCCAGCTCGGCGAGCAACCTGTCGTTCTCCAACCCGGCGCTGGCCGAGCGGGTTTCCCAGGATGCCGCTGCCCTGAGCGCCAGTGTACAGGCGCCGGCGCCCCTGGCCGTGGTGACCACCTCGGGCAGCGGGCTCGACCCGGACCTGCCGGTGGCCGCCGTGCTCTACCAGCTACCCCGTGTGGCGGCGGCGCGGGGCATCGACCCGCAGGCCCTGCGCGAGCGGGTGCAAGCCCTGGAGCAGCGCCCGGCCATCGGCCCGGCGGTGGTAAACGTCCTGGCCCTCAACGCATCGCTCGCTGACCTGGCAGGGGATCGGTCGCGATGAACAGCACCCAGCGAGCAGATGCCCTGCTGGCTGACCTGCCACGGGGCGACCGTGGCAGGCTGAAGATCTTTCTGGGCGCCGCGCCGGGCGTTGGCAAGACCTACGCGATGCTGCAGGCCGCGCGCCGCCAGCAGGAGCTGGGCGTCGACGTGCGCTGCGGGATCGTCGAGACCCACGGGCGCAGCGAAACCGCGGCGCTGACGGTAGGCCTGCGGCAGCAGGAGCCGCGCGCCGTGCCCTACCGCGGCATGACCCTGGCCGAACTCGACCTCGACGCTCTGCTGGCCGCGCGGCCCGCCCTGGCCCTGGTCGACGAGCTGGCCCACAGCAACGCCCCGGGCAGCCGGCACACCAAGCGCTGGCAGGATGTGCAGGAGCTCCTGGCGGCGGGGATCGACGTCTACTCGACCATCAACGTGCAGCACCTGGAAAGCCTCAATGATCACGTGCATGGCATCACCGGCATCCGGGTTCGCGAAACCGTGCCGGACTGGGTGATCCAGGAGGCCGACGAGATCCTGCTCATCGACTTGCCGCCGCGTGACCTGCTCGACCGCCTGCGCGAGGGCAAGGTCTACGTGCCGGAGCAGGCGCGGGCGGCCATCGATGCATTCTTCAGCCAGACCAACCTCACCGCGCTGCGCGAGCTGGCGATGCAGACCGCCGCCGCCCGGGTGGATGCCGATCTCGACCGCCGCGCGCTGCAGCACGGCGAAGCCCTGCCGGCGGTGCGTGGCCGGCTGCTGGTGGGCATCCAGGGCGACGAGTGCGCCCAGGCGCTGGTGCGCCACGCCAGCCGCGTGGCGCAGCGGCGTCACCTGCCGTGGACGGTGGTGCACGTCGACGCCGGCAAACCCGTCGACGACCGCTGGCGCCAGCGCCTGCAGGCGGCCTGCCAACTGGCCGAGCGCCTCGGCGGCGAAGTGGTCACGTTGCGCGGCGAGCCGGCCAGAAGCCTGATCGAACATGCCCACGACCGACGCGCCAGCTCGATCCTGATCGCCCGCGGCGAACCGCGCGCGTTCTGGCGCAGGAACCTGGCCGCGCGCCTGCTCGCCCTGGGTGCCGGGTTGGAAATCAGCGTGCTCGACATCGCCTCGAAAACCCGCGACGCCCGACCCCACACGCCAGCGCTACTGGCCTGGAAACCCTATGCGCTGGCCGCCCTGGTCAGCGTCGCGGCGACCCTGGTGGCCATGGGGCTGACGCACTTTCTGGAACTGCCGAACGTCGCCCTGGTGTTCCTCTCCGCCGTGCTGGTGGTGGCGGTGCGCAGCAGCATCGGCCCGGCGCTGACCTGCGCGGTACTGTCGTTCGTCGCCTACAACTGGTTCTTCATCGAGCCCCTGTACTCGCTGACGATCGACCGCCATCAGGACGTACTGTCGCTGTTCTTCTTCCTGTTCATGGCCGCGCTCACCGGCAACCTGGCCTCGCACCAGCGCCGCCAGCTACAGAGCCTGCGCGAAACCCAGGGCTCGACGGTGGCGCTGCTGGAGCTGTCGCGCAGCCTGGCCAAGGCGACGGATCGCCAGGCGGTGATCAACGCGGCGGTCACGCATCTGCAAGAGCGCATGGCCATGGATTTCCTGATCATCGGCCGCGGCGAGCACCAGCAATGGCTCACCGAAGCCGGCGTGCAGGCCGAGCTGGGCGAGCGCGACGAAGCGGCCGCCGACTGGGCCTGGCGCCACATGGAACCCGCCGGCCTGGGCACCGATACCCTGCCGGATTGCGCCTGGTGGTGGTTTCCGCTGACCGATGAAGACGGCCCGCTCGCCGTGCTTGGCGCTCGCCCGCGCGGGGCCGGCGCCATCACGGCTGCGCAGCGCCGCGTGCTCACTGCGCTCACCCAGCCCATCGCCCAGTCGCTGGCGCGTGCGCGACTGGCCGAAAATCTGGAAGCGGCTCGCCTGCACGGCGAAACCGAGCAACTGCGTAGCGCTTTGCTGGCCTCGGTCTCCCACGACCTGCGCACGCCGCTGACCGCCATGCGCGGCTCGATCGACAGCCTGCTCAGCCTCGGGAGCGTGATTCCGCCTGCCGAGCGCATCGAGCTGCTGGAAGGTACCCGCGACGAGGCCGAGCGGCTCGACCGCTACATCCAGAACCTGCTCGACATGACCCGTCTGGGGCACGGCGGCATGAAGCTCTCCCGGGACTGGGTGGCGCCCGGCGATATCGTCAGCAGTGCGGTCAATCGTCTGCGCCACGTGCTGAGCGACCTGCAACTCAGCGTCAAGGTGCCGCCCGGACTACCGCTGCTTCACGTGCATGCGGCGCTCATCGAACAGGCGCTGGTCAACGTGCTGGAAAACGCCGCGCGCTTTTCGCCTGAGGGCGGTCGGGTGACGGTCAGCGTCGCCCATGACGAGCGCGAGCTGGTGTTTCGCGTGACCGACCAGGGGCCGGGCATTCCGGCAGCCGAGCGCGAGCAGATCTTCGACATGTTCTACACCGCGGCACGTGGCGACCGGGGCGGCAAGGGCACCGGGCTGGGCTTGGCCATCTGCCGGGGCATGCTCGGTGCCCACGGTGGCCGTGTCGAGGTGGCGGACGGCGATGATCGGCGCGGCACGGCCCTGTCGCTGCACCTGCCGCTGGCCCGCCATGCCGAGATGCCGGGAGGCGCCGATGAATGAGTCGCCGCGCATCCTGGTGATCGACGACGAGAAGCAGATTCGCAAGCTGCTGCGCATCAGCCTCGCCACCCAGTCGTTCACCGTGCTGGAGGCCGCCACGGGCGCCAAGGGCCTGACGCTGGCGGCGATCCAGTCGCCGCACCTGATCATTCTCGACCTGGGCCTGCCGGACATGGACGGCAGCGAGGTACTGCGCGATCTGCGTGCCTGGTCGGCGGTGCCGGTGCTGGTGCTGTCGGTGCGCAACAGCCAGGAGGAAAAGGTGCGCCTGCTGGACCTGGGTGCCAACGACTACGTCACCAAGCCCTTCGGCATCCAGGAGTTCATGGCCCGCGCACGGGCGCTGCTGCGCGCCTCGTCGGACGAGTTGGTGCTGCAGCCGGCCATCCGCTCGGGGCAGCTGTACGTCGACCTGTCCCAGCGTCTGGTCACCCTGCGCGGCGTGGCGATCAGCCTGAGCAGGAAGGAGTACGGCGTGCTGGAGATTCTCGCCCGCAATCACGGCCGCATCGTCACCGCCGAACAGTTGATTCGCCTGGTCTGGGGGCCCAGTCATCTGGGCGACAGCCGCAGCCTGCGCACGGTGGTCGGCCGGTTGCGCCAGAAGTTCGGGGATGACCCGGGCGCTTCACGGGTCATCCAGACCATCGTGGGCGTCGGTTACCGCTTGATCGATGAGGAGTACTGAGTGCCGCACACACCCACCAACGGCCCGCTGACAGTAGCCGGGCGCACCATCGGCTATGCCCGCCCCAGCCGCGACGAGACCGATGCGCAGGTGCAGATCCTGGCGCTGCAAGCGGCTGGTTGTCGCCAGCTGTACGTGGAACAGGGCCAGGACGTCTGGCGCAGCCGACCGGAGCTGGCGCGCCTGCTCGGCGATATCCAGGCGGGCGACACGCTGATGGTCACCCGGCTCGATCGCCTGGCGCGCAGCACCCGCGACCTGCTGGAGATCGCCGAGCACATTCACTTCGCCAGCGCCCGACTGGCCAGCCTCGCCGAGCCCTGGGTCAACGGCAATGCAGCGGGCCAGCCGGTACTGGCGGTGTTCGCCGGCATCGTCGCCTTCGAGCGCTCGCTGATCGTCGAACGCACCAGCCTCGGCCGCGAAGCCGCCAAGGCGCGGGGCGTGCAATTCGGCGCCAAGCCATGCCTGTCCGACGAGCAGATCGCGCTGGCCAACCAGATGATCGGGCAGGGCAGCTCCGTCAGCGAAGCCGCCAGCAACCTGGGCGTGCACCGCTCGACGCTGTACCGGGCGTTGGGGCGGGTGAAGCAGCCGGCGCGGGAGTGATGCTGCTTTTTTCGAATGATAGGCGTGGCCGTTATTCAGTCGGTGCCGCTTTCGTCCGGTTAGCCTGCCACCATCGCTCAGAATAAGTACGCCGTCATGGGTAAGTACCCGACAGGTGCTTGGGCTTGCCTGAGGCTCGCAATGGCTTTCGACTCATCCGAGCTATTCAGTGAAGACCACCTGAGAAACGCTTGATCAACAACAGAGTATCTACGGCAACGAAAACTGGGCGTTCGAGGCCGATGGCCCGGTGCACCGCCGTATCGCTTGCAGCAACGACATGCCCATCAAGGAAAGCGAGCGCAAGTTTCACTGGCCACTCGGCCGTCGCCCGGATGATCCCCCGGGCCTGACCGAGCTGGGTTTGTAACCGTCGGCGACTTGCCGCGGTCGGCCTACAGGCCTCTCATCCTGGGGAGGGAGGAAAGACGGCTGATGACTTGTGGGCCTTGTGAGGCCCATGTGCCCGCGCTCCTACTCGAGCGAGCCAGCGATCCTGCTGGACATTCAAGTCTGATCAATGATCAGATGCGCGCCTGTTTCAGGTGTCCCATGCCGCCGTGCATGGGGTGAAACGGGAAGCCGGTTCGTCACTTCGGTGATCAGTCCGGCGCTGCCCCCGCAACGGTATGCGAGCGAAGCGTTCGATACACCACTGTGCTCCGGCATGGGAAGGTGAATGCTTCATGACCCTCGCGAGCCCGGAGACCGGCCTGTAACTTCGTTTGGCAAACCCGCGGTGGGCGGGCGCAGGCCGGTTTCCGCGGGCTAGTTGCGCCTGCGATTCCCTATGCGTTGTTCCCTCCGGGATTTTCTCATTCCTGTTCGAGTGGAACGATATGTCCCGTAATTCCCTGTTCAATGCCCTCTCGGGCAACTCACTTCGCGCGTGCTTGGCACCCTGCGTATTGCTGACCTTTTCGGTGCATGCCGCTGACGATGACGGTGCGCTAGCACTGCCTTCCACGGCCATCACAGGCGCTGCCGAACCTGAAGCACAGCCCGATCTGCATACGCCGACGACGTCTGGATCACGTTTGGGGCTGACCGCCCTGGAAACACCGGCAAGTGTCACCAGCATCGGTGCCGAGCAGGTTCTTCAGCGCAACAATGCCACCGTGCAAGATGCGGTGACTCGCTCGCCAGGCATCACCTTCATCGGTACGCCTGGTAACGGCGGCACAGCACTGTCGGCACGCGGCTTCGCCGGCCATGCGTCGACCATGCAGTTGTTCGACGGCAATCGACTGTACGTAGGCGCTGGTACGGTGAGCTTTCCGGTGGACACTTGGTCGGTCGAGCGCATCGACATCCTGCGCGGGCCTGCCTCGGTGCTCTACGGCGAAGGGGCCACTGGTGCGGTGATCAATGTCGTGCCGAAGAAGCCATTCGAGGGCGATGTGCGCAACCGTGTGCGCCTGGGCTACGGCTCGGATGACCGGCGCCAGGCCGCGCTGGACAG
The DNA here is from genome assembly GCF_001945445.1 of Pseudomonas sp. PA27(2017). Classification (GTDB taxonomy): domain Bacteria; phylum Pseudomonadota; class Gammaproteobacteria; order Pseudomonadales; family Pseudomonadaceae; genus Aquipseudomonas. The sequence goes on along the minus strand of NZ_MSXW01000026.1, from coordinate 351,877 downwards.
CGGCGGCTCGTTGAGCGACAGCGTCAGCTATCGCTTCAACCTCAATCAGCAAGCCAGCAATGGCTGGGTGGACCGTGGCGACTCGACGAGCACGGCGATCAGTGCCGCGCTGCGCTGGGACGCCACCGACGATCTGAGCTTTACGCTGAGCCATGACTACGGTGATCAGGAGCCGATGCGGTACTTCGCAACCCCTCTGGTCAATGGACGATTGCGCGAGAGCCTGCGCGACAACAATTACAACGTCGAGGATTCGACCATTCGCTATAACGATCAGTCGACGCGGCTGGTCACCGACTGGACGATCAGTGAAAACCTGACGGCGAGCAATCAGCTGTATTTTCTGAAGACTCAGCGGCGTTGGCGCAACGCAGAGACCTACACGTGGCAACCCGGTGATGTGATCGAGCGAAGTGACTTCATCAGCATCAAACACACCCAGGAACAGATTGGCGACCGTCAGACGTTCACCCTGCAGCATTCACTGTTTGGTCTCGACAGCCGCACGGTGCTAGGCGGTGACTACAACTCCATCCGTTTCGTGCGCAAGCATGACTTCGGCAATAGCTTGAGCGACAGCGTGCCACTCGGTCAGTCAGGCGGTGGCAACTACATCAGCGATGATCCCTACCGCTCTCGCGAGGCCAATCAGGCGCGTCAATTCTCACTGTTCGCCGAGAACCGCACTCAACTCACCGAGCAACTGGCGCTGATTACCGGAGTACGCCGTGACCAGGTCCACCTGGATCGAAATGACTTGCTCGCCGGCACCCGTAGCGACCGCAGCCTGACCGGCAACAACTGGCGTGCCGGCCTCGTGTTCGCGGTAACCGATGACCTGTCACTCTACGGTCAGTACGCCACCAGCACTGAAGGTGTAGGCAACTTGCTGACCCTTAGCGCAGGACAGCAGCAATGGGACCTGAGTACGGCAAAGCAGACCGAGGTGGGCATCAAACAGCAATTTCTCGAGGGTAATGGCGAGTGGACGCTCGCCGCTTATCACATCGTGAAGAAAAAATTGCTCAGCGCTGACCCGCTCAATCCCGGGATTCAGCAACAGGTAGGTCAGCAGTCCGCCGACGGGATCGAAGCGACCCTCGAGCTGCGTTTGCTTTACGACATGCAGGTATCTGCCAATGCTTCATGGGTACGCGCCGAGTATGACGAGTTCGTCAGCGGTGGCAGGGACTTCTCTGGCAATCAGCCACTCAACGTGCCGCGTCGTTCTGCCAACCTGTGGCTCAGCAAGGACTTCGCCGAGCGTTTCAGCATCGGTGCCGGTGCACGCTATGTGGACAGCCGCTACGGCGACAATGCCAACACCGTCCGCGTGCCGAGCTACACCGTAGTCGATGCCAACTTCGACTGGCATGTCCAGCCTGACCTGACTCTGGGCATACAGCTGAACAATCTGTTCGACCGCCAGTACGCCACCACCACCGGCAACGATGGTCGGCAGTGGTACCTGGGCGAGCCGCGTTCGTTCTTCGTCACCGCAGATTATCGCTTCTAGCCAGCGCTGCACCGGTTCATCACCGGTGCAGCCCGGAGCACGACCATGTCGACATTGAACATCGAGGGATTGTCTTGGGCGCTCGACACGCGCAGCCGCGAGCCGCGCTGGCTGCTGCGTGATATCGGCCTGCACGTGGGGGAGGGAGAGTTCGTCGGGCTCATCGGTCCCAACGGCAGTGGCAAGACGAGTTTGTTGCGCTGTGCTTATCGGTCGACGCAACCGGCGTGCGGCCATCTGCAACTCGATGGGGAGGATCTGTGGCGGCGCTCGCCACGCTGGTCGGCACAGCGCATAGCCGTCGTGCTGCAAGAGTTTCCCCAGGAATTCGGCCTGACAGCAGGTGACATCGCCGCCATGGGACGCACACCACACAAGGCGCTGCTGGACGGCGATAGCCGCGAAGACGCAACGCTGGTGGCCGAGGCGCTGCGTCAGGTTGGGCTTGGGGGCCGGGCGGATCATGCCTTTGCCAGGCTCTCGGGTGGCGAAAAGCAGCGAGTGCTACTGGCGCGTGCGCTGGTTCAGCAACCCGGGTTGCTGATTTTGGACGAGCCCACCAATCACCTGGACCCGCGTTATCAGTTGGAGTTGCTGCAACATCTGCGCCGCCTGAGGCTGAGTACGCTGGCCAGCTTTCATGACCTGAATCTAGCCGCGGCCTTCTGCGACCGCCTGTACGTGATCGATCAGGGCCGACTGGTAACCAGCGGCGCTCCGTCAGCGGTGCTGACGGGCGAGTTGCTGCACGAGGTCTTTGGGGTGAGGGCCTTGGTCGACAGCCATCCCCTGCACGCTTACCCGCGAATAACCTGGATAACCCAACCATGATCAAGTACGTACTGGTCGGCGGCCTGCTGACCCTGAACGCTCTCGCTGCCGGCGCCGTGGATTATCCGGTCACGGTGCGAAGCTGTGATCGGCAGGTGACCTTCGACCGGCCACCCCAGCGTGTGGTGGTCCATGACATCAGCCTCGCCAGCATGCTGCTGAGTCTTGGGCTGCGTGATCGGATCGTCGGCTATACCGGCTTTGGTGACAGCAAGCCCCGCGAGCCCTGGGTGCTCGAGGAACTGGCGAATGTGCCGCAGTTGGCCAGCCGGTATCCATCCCTCGAAACGCTCCTCGATGCCAATGCGGATCTGTTCTTCGCCGGCTGGAGTTACGGCATGCGCGTCGGCGGGCCGGTAACGCCTGCGACGTTGCAACCGTTCGGGATTCCCGTGTACGAACTGAGCGAATCGTGCTCGCGGATCATGGCGCAGCGGCGCGCGAGCCTGGAAGACTTGTACCGTGACCTGCTCAACCTGGGCGAAATCTTCTCCGTGCAGGCCGAGGCCGAAGATGTGGTGGCGAAGCTGCGCGCGCGGATCGAATCGGTGAGCGACAGCGTTAGCCAGACGAGCGAAAAGCCTCGGGTATTTCTTTACGACAGCGGCGAAGACCGGCCGACCACCTCCGGACGGCTAGGCATGCCCCAGGCGCTCATGGATGCCGCCGGCGGCCATAACATCATGGCTGACGTGGCAGCCAGCTGGACCCAGGTGAACTGGGAAAGCGTGGTCGAGCGCGACCCTGAAGTAATCGTGATCGTCGACTATGGTCCACGCACCTGGCAGCAGAAGCGCGACTTCCTGCTCCAGCAGCCAGCGTTGCAGGACGTGCGTGCCATCAGGGAGCAGCGCTTTATCGTGCTGACCTATCTGGAAGCCACACCTTCCGTGCAGAACGCGCTGGCTATCGAAAAGCTGGCGGCGGGGCTTCATCCGCAACTTGTCCAGGATGGGCCGCGGTAATGCCTGTTCGTAGCGCTGCAGCCTATCGCCGGCTGATTTTGGGCCTGCTGGCTTGCCTGCTGTTTTCCTGCGTTACGGCGTTGGCTTTCGGCCCGGCAGCGGTACCCATCGGCAATGTCTGGGGGATTCTCGGTAAGCAACTTGGCTTCGCCGATGCCGGTGAATGGAGCCGCAGCCAGGAACAGATCGTCTGGATGATTCGCGCACCACGGGTTCTGCTGGGGGCGCTTGTCGGCGCCGGTCTGGCTCTGGTAGGTACTGCGCTGCAGGCGGTGACCCGAAACCCGCTTGCAGATCCCCATTTGCTGGGTGTCAGCTCCGGTGCGGCGCTGGGTGCGGTGCTGGTCGTGATGTACCTGGGCGAATTCATCGGTGTTTTCAGTTTGCCACTGGCAGCCTTTATCGGTGCAGCCGGCAGCATGTTGTTGGTGCTCGCCGTCGCACGACGTAGTGGTCGGCTGGAAAGCGATCGATTGGTGTTAGCCGGAGTCGCGGTGTCTTTCGTGCTGATGGCGTTGGTCAACCTGCTGCTTTATACAGGCGATCATCATGCTGCCGCTTCAGTGGTTTTCTGGATGCTGGGTGGGCTGGGGGCTGCACGCTGGGACGTGATCTGGCTACCTGGAGTCTGCGTAGTGCTTGGCCTCGCCGCACTGCTGGTCATGGCCAGGGGGCTGAATGCCTTGATGAGCGGTGAGCAGACCGCCATTAGCCTGGGTTTCAGTGGCAAACACCTGCGCCTGCAGGCCTTCGTTTGCACCTCGTTGCTGACAGGAGTGCTGGTGTCGCTCTCCGGAGCCATCGGTTTCGTGGGCTTGATGGTGCCGCATATGGCCCGCGCGTTGGTAGGTGCCGAACACCGCCGGCTGTTGCCGGTCTCTGCGCTGCTCGGCGGCTTGTTTCTGATCTGGGTCGATGTGGCCGCGAGAACGCTGATCGCGCCGGAAGATCTGCCTATCGGTATCGCGACGGCAGCACTAGGCGGCTTGTTCTTTATGCTGATGCTAAAGCGCAGTGAGTAAATCTGTGGCTTGGGCTTCTCACGGGATGGCGTCGCCAAGCCAAGGCTCGGAGCTTGAGCGATGCAGGCGGCAGGCAAATGGAAAAGCCAGGGTTGACCCTGGCTCGCATGTGCCACAACAGGGTTTCAAAGCTTCACGTTGAGCGAGACGTAAGCTGCGCGTCCGGCGGCTGGTGAGAACATTGCCTGGTCATCACCACCCCAGAAAAAGTTGTCGTACCAGACGTATTCATACTGGCGGTCGGTCAGGTTCTTGACCTGCAAGTCGATACTCGTCGCGGCGCTCACGCGATAACTGACATTGGCGTCTAGCAGCGCAAAACCACCGTACTTGCCGGCCTCGTTGGTCGTCTCGATGTAGTAATCACCTTGAGCGCGGGCCTGCATACCGAAGCGCCAGTCATCGTCGAGGCGATAGTCGAATCCAAGGTTGCTGATGTAGCGGGGCGTGGAGAACACCTCTTTGCCTGCCAGCGACTCGCCATCGGCATTGAATGCCTTGATCACCTTGGCCTGCTGAATGGCGTGCGAACCCCAGACGGTCCAGTGGTCATCGAGTTGTGCGGTGAATTGCATATCGATGCCCCGGCGGCGTGTTTCTCCCAGCCCTTCGGTCGTGCCGGTGGCTGGCATGTTCGACACTTCGTCTGTGGCGTCCTGTTGCCATACCGCGACGCGTGCCTGCGTGCCGGTGAAGGGGCGCAATTTCACACCCACCTCTTTACCCGTATTGATGGAGGGGGAGTACGAGGAGGCGCCATTGATCAAATAGGCTGGGCTGGTGCTTCCTGTGAGGATCTGAAAAGTGCGGCCCCAGTTCGCATAGATGTCGATGTCCGGGTTGACGCTGTAGACCACGCTGAGTTTAGGCTGCTCGATCCAGCCATAGTCCTGCAACGAGCCTTTCGCCACCGAGTTGCCATCGAAGGCCTTGGTATGGCCACTGAACTTGTCTACGCGCATGGCGGGGATGATTTTCAGCGCATCGGTCGGCTGCACGACTGCCTGAACGTATCCCCCCAGATTGCGCAGCGTGTAGTGATCGTCATTCTGGATGCGCGCTGGCGCAGCGTCGAAATCGGTTGGCACGGTATACGTGAAGCGTTTGCGCTCGTAGGCATTGTCCTGCTCTTCGTAGTTGATACCGCCATCGAGCGTGACCACATCGTTGCTGCGCCAGGTCAGATTGCTCAGCACGCCTCGCTGCTGTTCGTCCCAGAAGCGCCGCTGGCGAGGTGCATTACCAGGCCGATAGCTGGTGAAGGTAATCGAGCGGTCATCGTTGTAGCTGTTGTAGTAGAGCTTGTTGCTAAGAACCATGTCCTCATCGAGCTGCCAGTCCATATGCAGACTCAGGTGCTTCATGTCACGGTCACTACGGTCGTTGGCATTCTTGGCCGGCGAATCGGTACGACTGGCGCGCAGCTCGTCTCGGGTGAGGTAGCCACCTTCGTCTGCCTGGTGATGGTAGAGCCGGGCGATGGTGCCGATGCGAAACGTCTGCTGGTCATTACTGATGAACCATTTGCCACCCAACGAATACTTGTTGGAGTTGCTGTGGTCACGTGAGCCATCGGAGTCCTGTTTGGCCAGCAGGTAGTTCTGTGCGAAGTTGCCTTCTTCGTGGCCGATGGCCAGCTGCACTTCACGGGTGTTGAAGCTGCCATAGGTCAGACGGCTATCGGTGTAGTTACCACCCTGGCGGGTGGCATAGTTGATGTTCCCGCCAATGTTATGCAAGCCGTAGCGTGGGTCGTTGGTGCCACGCACGACCTCGATGTACTCGATATCGAGGGGAAAGATCATGTCGATGAAGCGCTGATTACCGCTGTTGACGTTACTTGGAATGCCATCGATCAGCACTTTGATCGCGTTGATGTAGCCTTCGCCATTGAAGGCACGAAAAGTCGCCTTTCCGGATTCGGCGCCTTGGCCGGTTTCGGTCAGCTGGATGCCGGGCATCTGTCCCAGTAACTGCCAGCTGTTCATCACGTTCTTGTCCTCTACCTGATCACCGCCCATGACGTCGACGGAGGTAAGGATATTTTCGGTACGCAACTGCGTACTTTCCTTTTGCGAGATGCGCACCTCGCCCAGGGTAATCGTGGAGTTGCCTGATTGATTGGCATAGAGATCGGGGGTAACCAGCGCAGTCAGAACGGCGAGGGAGACCGAGGCGTTTTTCATGAAAGCTCCTGAAGGCTCGAATGGGGCGGGTTGCGGCCTGTGAAGTGATGGCGAGCGCGTGGCGTGAATCTTTGTTCACTCGCCAACTCGGCTACCGGCATTGAACGGGCCGCTTTATATCTTCAATTTGTTATAACGTAACAATAATTTGGTAAGTAATTTATACGCGTGCCAGCAGGGACGCTGGGGTTAGCGTGAAGTGGGTGACGATCTCCGCTGCCTTGGTGGGCTCCTGAGCATGGCGTTGCCCCGCCATGTGCCGCGCTTGGCCAGGGCGTGAGCGTTCCTGGCGAAATCGGCAACCCGTTCGGTCATCGCCTTTTCACGTGGGCCGGCGTGTTGTCACGTTTCGACAGCGGCATGGGGCCATTGCCTGGAAACTGGTCGTGCAGCAACGGCCAGCAGGCTTTTGACGGCGCTAGGCAATTGGTATCGAGCCTTCGATGCTCCATACTTCGGCAACGTCTCTGTCAGTGGAATTCATCATGCAAAAGCCTGGGCCTGGTACCCGAGCTGCTCAGGCAGACCGCACGCGCACGGCGATTCTCAAGGCAGCGGTCAAGGTGTTCAGTCGCCAGGGCTACGCTGGGGCGCGTACCGAGCAGATCGCCAGCCAGGCGCAGTGCAACGAGCGGATGATCTATTACTACTTCGGCAGCAAGGACGAACTGTTCGTCAGCGTGCTGGAGCATATCTACGCCCAGTTCAACCGCGCCGAGGCGCGCCAGCGCTTCGATCTGGCGCAACCCCGGCAGGCGATCCGCGATCTGGTCGGCTTCACCTGGAGTTACTACCTCAAGCACCCCGAGTTCATCACCATCCTGGGTACTGAAAACCTGTTGCAGGGCGTGCATGCGCGCAAGTCGAGCAACCTGCGGGCGTTGTCCGGGACGGCGGTGGGGATGCTCGAACCGATCGTCAGGGCGGGGCAGGAACAGGGACTGTTTCGTGAGGACATCGACATCCGCCACGTGTATCTGATGATCGCCTCGCTCTGCTACTTCTATAACTCGAACCTGCACACCCTGAGCTGCTTTCTCGATGACGCGCTGGCCTCGCCGAGCGAAAAGCACAACTGGCTGGGCTTCATTTCCGACCTGGTGCTGCGCGGGCTGGCGCAAGGGGGCGAGAGCGCCTAGCTCGCGCTGGTAGCGTCAGTGGCTGCCCGGGTTGGCGCGCACATGGGCGACCTTTTCCGGCAGGTTCTTCCAGGCCGGTTTCTCGCCGGCGAAACGCTGGCGCAGGTAGCCTGCCAGGTCCGCCACCTGGCGGTCGCTGAGGCTGTCCTTGAAGGCCGGCATGTAGCCCAGATCAGGCGTTGCCGGTTTGTCGATGCCATGCAGGATGACCTGAAGCAGGTTGTCCGCAACGGCGCTATGCACGTTCGTGTTGACCGCCATCGATGGGCTGACGCCGAACAGTTGGGGCCCGTTGCCGTCGCTGTGACACGCCTGGCAGGCCCCTTCGAAGATGCGCTGGCCACGACTCAGCGAAAGCGTGTCGACGCCGGCGGCAGCCACATTCGTGGTAGCTGGGGCCGTGCCGGCATCCAGTGACACCAGGTAGTGAGCGATGGCGTCCACATCGCTTTTGGGCAGCATTGCCAGCTCGCTGACCACCGGCCCCATGGGCCCGGCGGCCACACCGTGTCGGCTGGAGAAACCGCTGCTCAGGTACTCGCTCAGCTCGGCCTCGGTCCAGGGCACGCCGTTGCTGCTCAGGGCATTCAGGGCCGGCGCCTCCCAGCCATCGACCACGCCGCCGGCCAGGAAGGCTTTGCCGGTTTTCTCCGCCCCCAGCAGGTTGCGCGGCGAGTGGCAGGCAGCGCAGTGGCCCAGGCCGTTGACCAGGTAGGCGCCGCGGTTCCATTGCTCGGTACGGCGGGTGTCGGCCTGGTATTCGCCGCGGCCGAGAAACAGCGTATTCCAGCCGGCCATCAGCGGGCGGATGTTGAACGGGAAGCTCATCTGATTGGCGGGAGCTGCCTGCTTCACTGGCGCCTGCGACATCAGGTAGGCATAGAGCGCCTGCATATCGGGATCGCTGATGGTGCGAAAGGCCGTGTAGGGGAACGCCGGGTAGAGATGACGACCGTCGCGGCTGATACCCTCGCGCATCGCCCGTTCGAAGGCGCCAAACGACCAGGTGCCGATACCGGTTTCCCGGTCCGGGGTGATGTTGGTGCTGTACAGCGTGCCGAACGGCGTATCCATCGCCAGGCCACCGGCATTGGTGGCGCCATCCGCTGCCGTGTGGCAAACGGCGCAATCTCCAGCCGCTGCCAGCAAGCGGCCACGCTCCAGCGTGGCGGCGGACCAGGTGCCTGACGCCGCGGGCGCCACCGGGGCGATTTCGGCGCGCCAGGGCATGGCGGTGGCGAGCAGCCCCAGTGCGGTGCCGACCACGCCAGCCAGGCCGCCCAGCCACCATTTGCTGCGCTTCTTGCCGGTTGCCGTGGTGGGTGCGTCTTCATCCGGTGAGTGGCCATTGAGAGCCGCTCTTACCCGTTCGGCGGTGATCGGCAGCTCGCGAAAGCGCAGGCCGGTGGCGTCATAGATCGCGTTGGCGATGGCCGCGGCGCTGGGCACCGAGGCCGACTCGCCGCTGCCCATGGGTGGCTCGCTCTGGCGCGGCATCATCATCACGTCGATGGCCGGCACCTCCGGGAAGGTGAGGATCGGGTAGGTGCCCCATTCGCTGCTGGCGACCCTGGACTCCTCGAACTGCACCTGCTCCTTGAGTACCCGGCTGGTGGATTGCACCACGTTGCCGTGGATCTGGTGGCGCACCCCGTCGGGGTTGATCATCATGCCGGCGTCGTGGCCGATCACCACGCGGGTCACCGCCACTTCGCCGGTGCGTTTGTCCACCGCCACGTCGGCGACCCAGGCCGCCCAGGCCGCGCCGAAGCCGGGAAACTTGCTGTGGATGTAACGCGCGTAGGCGAAGCCGCGACCGCGCAACACGTCGCCCTCGGCCGGTGTCTGCTGTGGCTGGGTGTGGGGTTGCCAGTCGGCGCGCTTGGCCGTGGCTTCGATCAGGTCGCGGGCTCTGGGGTCCTCAAGGTGCTGCAAACGGTACTGAACGGGGTCGACGCCGGCGGCGAAAGCCAGTTCGTCGATATAGGATTCGTGGGCGAAGCTGTTGGGCAGCGCCGAGACCCCGCGCATCCACGAGGCGCGCACCAGCGGCGCCATGTCGTTGATGGTCACGCGCATGTGCTCGTAGTCGTAGGGCGGTATCGAGGTGCGGTCGCCCATTTCGAACATCATCGGCAGCGGCTCGACCCGGCCGGTCAGCAACAGGGCCAGGGTGGGCGCGCCGTTGGACGGGTAGCTGGTCTGGAAATCATAGGCGCTGATGCTGCCATCGGCGTTCAGGCCGCCGTCCACTTCCATCAGTTGCGCGGTGCCCTTGGGCTCCCACACGTGTTCCTGTTCGCGGGTCAACTGCACGCGCACGGGTCTGCCCACGGCGCGTGACAGCAGCAGTGCATCGGCGCACACATCATCGGCACAGTTGCGGCCATAGCAGCCCGAGGCCTCCATGCGGATGATCTCTATACGGCGCTCGTCGCATTCCAGCAGCCAGGCCAGATCGGCGCGCAGCAGGTGCGGGTTCTGCGTGCCGGACCAGACCCGTGAGTGCTGCTCGTTGTAGTCGGCCAGGGCGCAGGACGGGCCGATGGAGGCATGCAACTGGTAGGGCCACAGGTAGGTGCGGGTAAGACGCTGGTCGGCATCCTTCAGGGCCTGCTCGACGTCGCCCTTGTCCAGCACGGTGCGGGCGATGCGCGGGTTGTCGCGGATGGCCTGGGCGACATCACGCAGGTCAGGCAGCTTCTGCTGCCAGGGTTTCCACTCGATGCGCAGTTGCTGGGCGGCGCGGATGGCTTGCTCCTCGCGCTCGGCGACTACGCCGACGAAGTCGCGGATCACCACCACGGCAACGATGCCGGGAAGCTCGGCGATGGAGCTTTCATCCACTGCGAGCAAGCTGTTGCCGACGAAGTCGCCACTGTCGTAACCGGCGTAGGGCGGGCGGATGACGCGACCGTGGAGCATGCCGGGCAGGCGCATGTCATGCACGTAGGTGAGCTCGCCGGTGGCCTTGGCCGGGATATCCACCCGCGCCGCGCCCTGGCCGACCAGGCGGTATTCGCTGGCGGGTTTGAGCGGTGCGTCGCCGCTGATTTGCAGGCGAACATGCCCGCCCGTGATCAGCTCACCGAAAGCCAGCTGGCGGCCATCGGGATGGCTGAACATGCCGTCCTCGAGGGTCAGCTGTTCGCCTGGCGTCTGCCAGCGCTCGCTAGCCAGTTGCAGCAGGTGGCGACGGGCTTCGGCAGCGGCATTGCGCAAGGGCACGGCACTGATCTGGATGGTCGCACTGGCGATGGTGGCGCCCTGATTGGGCGCGCGCTCGGTATCGCCCAGCACCATTTCGACCTGGTCCAGCGGCAGGTAAAGCTCTTCGGCGACGATCTGCGCCAGGGAGGTGCGAATCCCCGTTCCCAGATCCACGTGCCCGTTGAAGGCGTACACCTTGCCGGCCCCGGTGATGGCCAGGAACAGACCCAGCTCCTTGGGCTTGAGTGTGGCGCTCTGGCCCTTGGGCATGGGCCCGGAGGGTGGCTGGATGGTGTCGACGACCAGCAATACGTCGGGCTGGGCCAGCCATTGCTCGAGGGTCAGCTGCATGGGGTGTCTCCGTGCGGGGCGGCCGGGCGGCCGGCGGCGCGCAGGGCGGCGCGCATGATTTCGACGTGGGTGCCGCAGCGGCACAGGTTGGCCGACAGCTCACGGCGCAGTTGTTCGTCGCTGGGGTTGGGGTCGCGCAGCAGCAGGGCCTTGATGGTCATGATCATGCCGTTGAGGCAGTAACCGCATTGCGCTGCCTGTTCGGTGATGAAGGCTTGCTGCACCGGATCGGGGCATTGCCGACTGCCGAGGCCCTCCAGGGTAGTCACGCTGCGGCCTACCGCGCCGCCGACGGGAAATACGCAGGAGCGGGTGGCGCGGCCATCGACGATTACCGTGCAGGCGCCACATTCGCCAAGGCCACAGCCGTATTTGGGGCCATTGAGGGCCAGGTCGTTGCGCAGGATATAGAGCAGCGGCGTCTGCGGCTCAGCGTCGAGCTGCACCGTTTGTCCGTTCACCTGCAGGGTCAGGGTCTTTTCCATGGGGCGCCTTTTCTGCCCGATTCCCAGCGTTACCGCAGTACCCAGGAAATAGGCGTTTTGTTCGTTAAGTGCTTACTTCATGAAATATGCTTTTGAGTAGGCAAGGAATGGGCCAGGGGAAAGGTTTTGGGTAAACAGCGGCAGGGCGCGGCTACCTGTCGGTAGCTGCCTTGGGGATTGCGACGCAGTGGCAGCAGGGTAGGTAGGTGGTGATTGGCTCGCGGTTGTGGAAATACGCGATGCGCACGAATCGCGGGCATGGCCAGCCTCCGCAGCAAGTTGTGGGCCGGGCGCTTAGAGCCTGTTCAAAGTCTTGTATGCGCTTGAAGAGGCAGCTACAAGGCAGAAGCGGACATCGTTGCTTCATCTGTGGGAACGGGTGTCCCCGCCCGCCCCCGCAGGGGGCGTAGAGCGGACACTTGTGGCTTGCTTGAAGGGGTAAACGGCCTGCAGCCTACTCGCCGCTGTCGTTCATCTTGCGCAGCAGGTAGAGGATGGCGATGCGCTCGCCCGGGTTTAGGCTGCCCATGGTCAGCTCGCTGATCTGCTGGGCGCAGGGGATCATGTCGGCGAGCAGCGCGCTGCCGGCGGTGGTGAGTTCGACGATGACCTTGCGCTTGTCGCTGGGATCCGGCGACAGGGCGACCAGGTCGCGGGCCTTGAGGCGATCGACGATGCCGCGGATGGTGGCCTGGTCGACCGCCGTGGCCTTGATCAGCTCGGCTTGGGAGCTGGGGCCATGGTCGCGCAGGGCGCACAGGGTGACGAACTGGATGGAGGTGAGTTGGGCGTCGCAGGCGTTCTGCTGGAAGATCGCGGTATGGCGCTGGTAAGCCTTGCGCAGCAAGTGGCCGATCTGTTCGGTGACCTGATAGGTGTTGGCGGACGAATCGTCGATCGACATGGGAAAACTTCGCTGACAGGCGCTGGGCGCCGATTATAACCGCGCAAGCTGGCGAGGTGTTCGCTGTGCCGGCTTGCGGGCATTGGGGCGGCTGCTGACGCTGCGCTGCGGCGTTGTCAGTTGGCCTTCGACTCTGGCGGGTAGACCACGTCGCCGGCCAGCACCACGGCTTGGTCATCGAGATGGATATCGCAGCCGCGCAGCGGGATATCCAGGTGGCACGGCGTCTTGCGAGTACCGCCGACTTCGGTGTTCGGCCCGGTGGAGAACAGGAAATTGCCGTAGAAGGCGCGGGCGTCCATACACATGCCGTCGTTGCGGTCGTGCAGGCCCATGGCGGTCCACTGGGCGCGCGGCTGCAGGCCCCAGCCGATGTGGGAAATGCCGTAGACCTCGGGGTCCTTGAAGTACTTCAGGTAGTCGCGCAGGTACTCGGCCTCGAAGCCGCCGTGGATACCGGTGATGAAGCCCTTGTCGATCTCCAGGGTGATGCGCTCGCGGCAGTAGTTCTTGAACGGCAGCACGATGTCACCGACATCCAGCACCAGGGTACCCTGGGCGGTTTCTTCGTTGGGCCAGCTGAACAGAAAGCCGCTGGGCCAGTGATCCCAGCGGCCCGGCTCGTCGGCGAAGCCGTATTCGGTCACCGCCGGGTACTGCCCCAGCTCGGCATGGAAGTCGCTGCCCGCTGCCGAGCGTACGTGAATGCGGCGTGCCTGCTTGAGCAGCGCTTCGCTGGCCAGCACGCGGCGCTTGTCGTCTTCGGTCGGCAGCATGCGCGCCAGCACTTCGGGCGGCTCCACGGCCAGCAGGATGCGGGTGCCGGTCTTGAGGATCTGCTCCTGCTCGGGCGAGTGCAGCAGCATCATGGTATCGACGACCAGGTCGGCGGCTTCCAGCGCACGCTGCGCGGCCAGGTTGCCGGTCAGGGCGGTGTCGCCGCAGTAGGCCGTCATGTCGTTACCCATGGCCCGCGGGTGATTGAAGGACGGCAGCTCGACGGCATACACCTTGGCTTTCAGGCGCTGCGCGGCGTCCATCGCCGCACGCACGGTGCGCGGGTTCGAATAATGGCTCTTGAGAATGGCCACGCTCTGGGTTTCGTCGACCCGTGAGAGGGTCAGCACCTGTTCGAACATCTGGGTCAGTTCACTATCGCTTACCGGCATGGCAGGTCTCCTGGTCGCTCTGCTTTGGCTGTGCACCACGGTGAGTCGTGCTGCTGGATGTTGGTGCGTTTTTATAGAGTGTTCACTCTATTGGTTTTAATGAAACCTCATGCAAAGCCGATTGGCAATCTTTCTGTTTTAGCGTTACCAATCTACACAAATGCCGTTTTATATGGCTTCTAAGTGTTTTTAGATCTTTTCAAGACCCCTCGAATTTTTTTGAAGAAAGCCTCTTCACTTTCTAAAAATATAGTGCATACACTGTAATTGTCTTGCGGGCATCGTCCCGCTTCGTAGCCAAGAAGAGGAGAGATGCCCATGGGCGCTCAGCAGAAAATCGCCATCGTCGGTGCCGGTCTCGGCGGGGCAGCGGCCGCCACCTTGCTGCAGCAGGCTGGCTTCGAGGTGACCGTTTACGAACAGTCGCCGGAGTTCTCGCGTCTGGGAGCCGGTATCCATGTCGGCCCGAACGTGATGAAGATCTTCCGGCGCATGGGGCTGGAGCAGCCGCTGGAGCAGATGGGCTCGCACCCGGATTTCTGGCACAGCCGCGACGGCATCAGCGGCGATTACCTGTCGCGCATCCCCCTGGGTGAGTTCGCGCGCCGCGAGTACGGCGCGGCCTACGTCACGGTGCACCGCGGCGACATGCACGACTTGCAGATCAACAGCATCGCGCCGGGCACGCTGCAGTTCGGCAAGAAGCTGGAGACCATCGTCGACGAGGGCGACCAGGTGCGCCTGACCTTCACCGACGGCAGCCAGGCCACGGCCGACATCGTGATCGGCGCCGACGGCATTCACTCGAAGATCCGCGAAGAGCTCTTGGGCGCCGAAGCGCCGATCTACAGCGGCTGGGTCGCGCACCGGGCGCTGATTCGTGGCGAGAATCTGGTACGCCATGCCGACGTGTTCGAGCCCTGCGTGAAGTGGTGGACCGACGACCGCCACATGATGGTCTATCACACCACCGCCAAGCGTGATGAGTACTACTTCGTCACCGGTGTGCCCCACGAGGCCTGGGACTTCCAGGGCAACTACGTGGACAGCAGCCAGGAAGAAATGCTGGCGGCGTTCGAGGGTTATCACCCCACGGTGCAGAAGCTGATCCGCTCCACCGAGGACATCACCAAGTGGCCACTGCGCAATCGCAACCCCCTGCCGCTGTGGAGCCGTGGCCGGCTGGTACTGCTGGGCGATGCCTGCCACCCGATGAAGCCGCACATGGCCCAGGGCGCCGGCATGGCCATCGAAGATGCCGCCATGCTCACCCGCTGCCTGCAGGAAACCGGGCTGACCGACTACCGCACCGCGTTCGAACTCTACGAGGCCAACCGCAAAGAGCGTGCGTCGCGCGTGCAGGCGGTTTCCAACGCCAACACCTTCCTGCGCACCCAGGAAGACCCGGCCTGGGTCTACGGGTATGACGTCTATGCCCAGCCGCTTAAGAGCGGGGTAGCGGCATGAGCACGCTGATCGGCGGCGGCAACGTGCAGGCCAACGGCATCCGCCAGCACTACCTGCGCTATGGCGGCAAGGGGCCGGTGCTGTTGCTGGTGCCGGGCATCACCAGCCCGGCGATCACCTGGGGCTTCGTCGGCGAAGTGCTGGGCCGCCAGTTCGACACCTACATTCTCGATGTGCGCGGCCGTGGCTTGTCCGCAACCGGGCCGCAGTTGGCCTATGACACCGACACCTGCGCCGCGGACATCATCGCTTTCGCGGCCGCTCTGGGCTTCGAACGTTACAGCCTGCTCGGCCACTCGATGGGCGCGCGCTTCGCCATTCGCGCCGCAGCGATGGGCGCCGACGGATTGGAGCGCCTAGTGCTGATCGACCCGCCCGTGTCCGGGCCGGGGCGCCGTGACTATCCGAGCAAGCTGCCCTGGTACGTCGACTCCATTCGCCAGGCGGAGCAAGGCATGGACGGTGAGGCGATGAAAGCCTTCTGCCCGAGCTGGACGCCCGAGCAACTGCAGTTGCGCGCCGAATGGCTGCACACCTGCTACGAGCCGGCCATCGTGCAGGCCTTCGAAGAGTTTCACAGCGTGGATATCCATCAGCACCTGCCCGCCGTGCAGCAGCCAGCGCTGCTGATGGTGGCCGGCCGTGGCGGGGTGATCGAGGCGGTCGACGAGGCCGAGATGCGCGAACTCAAGCCGGACCTGCAAATCGTGCGCGTCAGCGATGCCGGCCACATGATTCCCTGGGACGACCTAGGCGGGTTCTTCGCCGCCTTCGGCGATTTTCTCGGCCAACCCATTCACCACGAGGTGCTGCCATGAACAGGCTCTATCGCATCGGCCAGATCGTGCCGAGCTCCAACACCACCATGGAAACCGAGATCCCGGCGATGCTCACCGCTCGCCAGGCCATCCGCCCGGAGCGCTTCACCTTTCACTCGGCGCGCATGCGCATGAAGCAGGTGAAGAAGGAAGAGCTGGCGGCCATGGATGCCGAGTCCGACCGCTGCGCGCTGGAGCTGTCCGACGCCAAGGTCGACGTGCTCGGCTATGCCTGCCTGGTGGCGATCATGGCCATGGGTTTGGGCTACCATCGCCAGTCCGAAAAACGCCTGCGCCAGGTGACCGCCGACAACGACGCCAACTCGCCGGTGATCACCAGTGCCGGTGCCCTGGTCGAGGCGCTGAAGGTGATGAGGGCCAAGCGCATCGCCATCGTCGCGCCTTACATGAAGCCACTCACCGAGCTGGTGGTCGATTACATCCGCGAGGAAGGTTTCGAGGTGGTCGACTGGCGGGCTCTGGAGATTCCCGACAACCTGCAGGTCGCGCGCCACGACCCGGCCAACCTGCCGGACATCGTTGCCGGCATGAACCTGGAAGGCGTCGATGTGGTGGTGCTGTCGGCGTGCGTACAGATGCAGTCGCTGCCGGCGGTGGCCAAGGTCGAGGCGCTGACCGGCAAGCCGGTGGTCACGGCGGCCATCGCCACCACCTATTGCATGCTCAAGGCGCTGGACCTGGAGCCGATCGTGCCGGGCGCCGGCGCGCTGTTGTCAGGCGCCTACTGAGGAGACGACCATGAGCGCGCAGAGCCTTAGCGACAATTATCAGGGCGTCTGGGGGCAGCGTATCGGCTTCGGTGCGCGACCGGCCCTGTTGATGATCGACTTTATGCAGGGCTACACCACGCCAGGCGCGCCGCTGTATGCGCCGGGTGTGGTCAGCGCCGTGGAGCAGTCGGTGGCGTTGCTGGATGCGGCGCGCCGGCTGGGCGTCTTGCTGGTGCACAGCAACATCCGCTACTACGCCGCCGATTGTGCTGACGGTGGCATGTGGGTGCGTAAGGCGCCGGTGATGAAGGACATGGTCGACGGCAACCCGCTGGCCGAGTTCTGCGCAGCGGTCGCACCGCTGCCGGGGGAGCAGGTGGTGACCAAGCAGTACGCCAGCGTGTTCTTCGCTACCAGCCTGGCTGCACAGTTGCATGCCCAGGGTATCGATACCCTGATCCTGGCGGGCTGTTCGACCAGTGGCTGCATTCGGGCGAGCGCCGTGGACGGCGTGCAGCATGGCTTTCGCACCATCGTCGTGCGCGAGTGCGTCGGCGATCGCCACCAGGCGCCCCACGAGGCCAATCTGTTCGACATCGACAGCAAGTATGGCGATGTCGTCAGCCTGGAGGAAACACTCGACTATCTGCAGCGGCTCGCCCGCTGATTCACCATAAGGAGCTGGCGGTACGCTGCCTTTTCCATTGATCGCCCCACCGAGGGCGGTCGCCATGCATGCATGGCACTGACGCTGCCTTGGGAAGTCGCCGTTGCGACGCTCAACGCGTCGACGACTGCTGGCTTCAACAAAAATCACAAGTCACCGCCAGGAGACACGCAATGCCTTACGTACCCGCTACCAGCACCGCCATGGGCAGTGCTGCCGACAGCTCGAACGAGCTGTACCGCAAAGTGACCTGGAAGCTCATTCCGTTTCTGTGCTTCTGCTACCTCGCCGCTTATCTGGACCGCATCAACGTCGGCTTCGCCAAGCTGCAGATGCTCAGCGACCTGCAATTCAGCGAGGCGGCCTATGGCCTGGGCGCCGGATTGTTCTTCGTCGGTTACATCCTCTTCGAGGTGCCCAGCAATCTGGTGCTGGAGAAGGTCGGCGCCAAGGTGTGGATCGCCCGCATCATGATCACCTGGGGGCTGCTGTCGGCCTGCACCATGTTCGTCACCACCACCACCGAGTTCTACATCATCCGCTTCCTGCTCGGTGCGGCGGAGGCCGGCTTCCTGCCGGGTGTGCTGTACTACCTGACCACCTGGTACCCGACCTACCGACGCGGGCGCATCATCGCCTTGTTCATGATCGGCCTGCCACTGTCCAGCGTGATCGGCGGGCCGATTTCCGGCTGGATCATGAACCACTTCGACCAGGTCAACGGCCTGCGTGGCTGGCAGTGGCTGTTCCTGCTCGAGGCGATTCCCAGCGTGCTGCTCGGCATCCTCACCTTCTGGGCACTGCCCAATCACTTCAACCAGGCGAAGTGGCTCAGTTCCGAGGAGAAGGCGCAATTGGCCAATGACCTGGCAGCCGACGACGCAGAAGGCAAAGACAGCAAGCACAGCTTTCGCGACGGCTTCTTCAACCTCAAGGTGTGGATGCTGGGCGGCATCGACTTTTCCATCCTGCTCAGCGCTTACGCCATGGGCTTCTGGATGCCGACCTTCATCCGCAACACCGGGGTGACCGACACCTTTCACATCGGCCTGCTGACCGCCATTCCCAGCCTGGCGGCGCTGGCCGGCATGCTGCTGATCGGCGCCAGCTCGGACCGCCATCGCGAGCGACGCTGGCACATCATCGTGCCCTTCATCGTCGGTGCCGCCGCCATGGCCAGCAGCACGCTGTTCAGCCATAACCTGGTGATGACCGTGACGCTGTTCGCCATCGCTTCGGCAGCCATCATTGGCGCCGTGCCGGTGTTCTTCAGCCTGCCGGCGACCTTCCTCAAGGGCACGGCAGCGGCGACCGGCTTCGCCCTGGCCTGCTCGGTGGCCAACATCGCCGGCCTGGTGAGCAACTCGCTGATGGGCCTGGTTACTGATCTGACCGGCACCAGCCACGCGGCGCTGTGGTTCTTCGCCGGTTGCCTGATCCTCAGTTGCCTGCTGGTGATCGCCCTGCCAGCCAAGCTGGTCAACCGCTAGCGGGAAACTCCTCCTGGCGCTGCCAGGGCGTGAATCCTCACGCTCTGGCCTTTACACCTTTCATTCTTTCGTTCGCCACGCTCATTGCTGGCGGGGCGCGTTCGTGCCCGTGTTTTGGGGAATCGACATGATCTATCTGCGTCGTATGTTCGGCAGCTGCCTGGCAGCTGGTTTGAGTTTTTCTGCCCAGGCCGAGGAGGGCGGCTTCATCGAGGGTTCTCACGCCGACCTGCAACTGCGTAATTACTTCTTCAGCCGCGACTACTCCGGCATCGTGGGCAGCAACCCGCAGTCCCGCACCCAGGAGTGGGCGCAAGGCTTCATCTTCGATTTTCGCTCCGGCTACACCCAGGGGCCGCTGGGCTTCGGGGTCGACGTGCTGGGCCTGTACGGCATCAAGCTCGACAGCGGTCGCGGTCATACCAGCAGCGGGCTGTTGCCGGTGCACGATGGCCGCGCGGCCGACGAATACGGGCGCATGGGCGCGGCGTTCAAGGTGAAGCTGTCGAACACCGAGCTGAAGGTCGGCGAGTTGCGGCCGAACCTGCCGGTGCTGGTGCACAGCGATTTGCGTCTGCTGCCGCCGACCTATCAGGGCGCCGCCCTGGTCTCCAATGAAATTCCGGGCCTGACCCTGCAGGCCGGGCAGATGCGCTCCACCAGCCTGCGCGACTCCACCGATCGCCAGGACCTGTACGGGCTGATCAACGATCCCATCAATCCGGCGCGCATCGCCCGCTTCACCAGCGACCGGTTCAACTACCTGGGCGCCGATTACGCCTTCAATGACAAGCGCACCAGCGTCGGTATCTGGCAGGCCCAACTTGAGGATGTCTATGCCCAGCGCTTCTACAGCCTCAAGCATGCCGAACCCCTGGGCGACTGGACTCTGGGTGCGAATGTCGGCTACTTCGACACCCGCGACGAGGGGCGCAGCATCGCCGGCAAGCTGGACAACCAGTCGACCTATGCGCTGCTGTCGGCCAAGCACGGCGGGCATACCTTCTACATCGGCCATCAGCGTATCGACGGCGACGACGGCTTCATCCAGGTGGGCGCCAATACCAACCCCATGGGCAACACCTTACCCACCTACGAGTTTTCCGCGCCCGGCGAGCGTTCCTGGCAGGTTCGCCACGACTACGACTTCGCCGCACTCGGCATCCCCGGCCTGACCAGCACCCTGCGCTATGTGACAGGCGACAGCGTGGACACTGGCCGCGGCTTCGAAGGCAAGGACTGGGAGCGCGACCTGGATCTGGCCTACGTGGTGCAAAGCGGAATGCTCAAGGGCGTGGGCCTGCGTTGGCGCAACGTCACCGCGCGCTCCAACTACCGCACCGATATCGACGAGAACCGGCTGATCGTCAGCTATACGCTGAGCCTCTTCTAGCCGGTCACTTCTGCCGGGGCAACCTGGCAGAAGCGACATCAGGTGCTAGCGCGGCACCGCGAGGTCGGGGCACCTGCATATCAGTTTGATGTTCGCAGGTGACGGGCTGCCAACCTGCCGCCGGCGATCGGATCGCTGGGCGGCCGGCCCAGGTCAGCGCCGGCTCAGAAGAAGTACCTGACCGACGCGCCCAGTGTCGTGGACGGCTGCGGCACCGTGACCAGTCCTCTGGTAGTGCCGTAGGCGACTTCGCTGCCGTAGCGGTGCGGCTGGAAGATGCCGTACACGCTGAATTGGTAGTCGCTGTAGTCGTAGGAGGCGCGCAGGTCGTAGCGGGTGTAGACCGGCATCTCCCGTTGCTCGGATCCCACGTAATAAGGAACGCCCGAGAGGTGGTACGCATCGGCGTTGAGCGTCAGCTGGCCGGCCATGAAGTTGTCGCGGTATTGCACGCCCGCCTTGTAGGTGTGCTCGGGCACTACCAGGCGATCGCCGGTGCCGGCAGGCGGATTGTCGATCACTGCATCGAGAATGCGCCCATAGCTCGCGTAGGTGCTGATGGTGGAAGTGGCCTGGTAGTTGAGGCTGGTTTCGATGCCCTTGCGCGTGGTGTCGCTGACTTGCTCGAAGACGCCTGGCGAGGTCTGCAATGTCTCGCTGTCGTTCTCGATGTAGTAGAACTCGGTGGTGCTGGACAGGTGCTGCGTCGGGCGCACGGTGAAGCCGATATCGTAGGACGTGACCTTGCTCGGGCGCACGCTGCCGTTGATCCGACCGCCTGTCTCGCTTGATGGCAAGGCGCCGCTGCTGCCTGAGCTGATGTACTCGGCGGCTGGCGAGCGAAAGCCCTGGGCAGCATTGGTGAACACTTCGAACCGTTCGGTTGGCGCCCACACCAGGCCGAGTTTCGGCGTGGTGACCGAGCTGTGATAACCCGTGTCGGCGTCGCGGAATTTCAGGTTCTCGATATCGTAGTCGAAGCGGTCGTAGCGAATACCGGCCAGTACCTTGAGCGAGTCGACGGGCTTGTACTGACCCTGGGCGAACACGCCGTAGGTGATCAGGTCCTGGTCGAAGTCGAAATAGAAATTCGGCGTCGGTTCGAAATTGCGGTATTGCTGGCGATAGGCATCGCCCTTGTCGCGGCGCACGTCGGCCCCGACCATCAATGAGGCGGTCTCCTCGTGCACGAAGTTATAGGCCAGGCGGCCGCCATAAATGTCGCGGTCATCCCTGCCGTAGTTGTGGGTGTTGGCACCATTGGAAATACCGCGCACACGTTTGAAGTCCTCGAAGTAGGCGGTGTAGTACAGGCCTTCTTCTCCGTCGGCAGGCGCACGGTTGAACACGTAAGTGTTGCGGTTGGCGTTGCCGAAGCCGTACAGGTTGTCGGTATCGCGACGGCTGATCGTGCCGGCTTTCAGGGCGGGCAGGTTCAGATAACCATCATTCTTGAAATCCGATTGATAGTGACTGAAGCGCGCTGAGTACTTGGCATCGCCGAAGACCTTGGAGAGCTTCCAGAAATAGTTGTCGCGGTTGGTCTCGGCCGCCTTGCGGTAGCCATTGGTCTTGTAGATATCCGCGACGAACAGCGACTGGAAACCTTCGTGTTCGCCACCCAGCACCAGGTTTGATCGCCGGCCATCGAAGCTCGCCACTTCCAGGCCGATGCTGTTGGCGACATCGCCGCCGTCGAGCGTTTCGATGTTCACCGCACCGGCGCGATTCTGGTCGCCGTACAGCGCCGATATCGGCCCCTTGATCACATCGACGCGCTTGATCATCTGCGGCGTCAGCCACTCGAGAAACACCGGGCCATGACCGGCACCGCCCTGGCTCGATGGGATGTTCTGTGGCACACCGTCGACGTACACCGCCACGTCGGCGCCGTGCGTGCCATTGGTGGTGAACCCGCGCATGCGGAAGCCGTTGCCCGTGTCACCCTGGTCGATATTGTTGGCGACGACACCGGGTACGCGGCGATAGATGTTGGAGATGTCACGGTCGACGTTCAGCGTGCGAATTTCCTCATCCGTGATGGTCGTCACCGCGGCAGGCAGGCTGTCCGGCGCGTTGCTCACCTTGCTCCTCGTCAGCGGCTTGATCTGCCCCGGTGTGCTGCCTTCGCCGACTACCTCGATCGCTTCCAGCTCCGTGACGTTTTCAGCCTCGGCAGCGCAAAGCGCGGTACACGAGACCAGGCAGGTCAGCGCTGCGCCTCTCAAAACCCAATCCTTTCGGTGATTCGCGGATCCGTACATAAAGCAGACATTCCCCAGGTGTAAGATAAACATTAAGCAAACGTTATATCATAACGATATTGGTGGGCTAACGAGTCTTTGGAGAATCCGTCTTTCTGGCCAGAAAGCGCTGGATCGCCGATCGCCTTTGGGTTGATGACGATTGGGTCATGCAGGGTTCTCCTTTGACGAACGAAAGCAGGCGCTGCGTGGCACCGCACGGGCGGCTAGGGCTGCACGACGGACGCAGCGAAGTACCGGGCGGCAGGAGTGCGGCCAGGTGTAGGAAGTGAGGGAAACCAGGTTGGCAGGATGTGCCCGGTGAGGCTTCTGGGAAGCGGGGCGTTGCCATGTAAAAAGGGACTGCTGCATGTATTCGGAGCCTTACGGAAAACGACTGATCGTTCTCCGTATTCGGGGCTGGCCCCGGGCGCACGCAGCACACGCCAAGCAGGGGATTTTATCGTCAGGGCCCCGTGATTCTCAACTCGAGGTGGCGGGCTGCCTCCGCCTCGGCGGATGCCCGTCGAGCATCTCCCAGGACGGGTGGCTGCCGACGGGAAACCATGATCGCCAATCCACTCAGGCGTTCCGGTTCCCCGAACGGATGAACGAGTAGCGGTCGATATCGGTTCGCAGCTGCCAGCCGTGCCGTTGCCAGTAGCGGGCCGCTGCCTCGTTGGTCTTGAGAACGTCCAGGTGGCATTTCTCTATGCCGAGTGTTTCGAGGCATGCGAGGCAGCGCTCCACCAGCGCATTGGCGATGCCCTGGCGCCGATACTGCGGGAGCACCAGCAGATGCTGCAGATACCCGCGGCGTCCGTCATGCCCGCACATCACGCAACCGCACAAGGCGCCGTCGACCTCTGCGACGAAGCTCATCTCGGGGTTGCGCTTCAGGTAGCGCGAGGTGGCTTCCCGCGAGTCGGCGTCGCGCAGGGAGATGCCTGGGGTCATGCGCATCAGTTCGATGACCGCGTCGTAATCGTCCAGGGTCATTACACGGATGTTGAGCATTGGGGCCTCGCTGTTTAGGGTTGCCGGCCTGGCCGGTCAGGCGTACTCGAATTGCCTGCTTCAGGCCACTCACTGGCCGTCGCTCATTATCGCCATACTGATGTTTCACGGTTGCCTTTCTGAGACACTGAAAACCGACCATACTGAGACGAGAAGGTCGCGCCACACCACCTCTTTCCCACCTTCAATATGAACGAGACTACGGACCACGCTCTGTAGCCGTCGGGAGATCCATTTGCTTACCGTTCCGATGGATCTGATGGCTGATGACTGCCTCGCTCATGTGCTCGATGCCAGTGAGCGCCTGGCCAGAGCCACCTCGGTCGACGAGGTCGTCGCCATATTGCGTGACACGGCGCGTGCCAGCGTTGGCGCGGAGGGTGTGGCGATCATCGTCGAGAGCCAGGGGCGCTGCTCCTACGTGGCAGAGGATGCCGCCGCTCCGCTTTGGCAGGGCCAGAGCTTCCCTTCCGAGCAGTGCATTTCCGGTTGGTCGATACTCAATCAGCAGACCGCGGCGATCCGCGACGTTCGGCTTGACCCACGCGTTCCCCAGGAAGCCTACGCGACCACCTTCGTGCGCAGCCTGGTCATGGTGCCCATCGGCCGGCCGGTGCCGAGCGCGGCGCTTGGTGCCTACTGGTCCGATGTGCGCGATCACCACCCCGATACCATCGAGCGCCTGGAGAGCCTGGCACGTCTGGCGACCATCGCCATCGAGAACGCGCGGCTGACCCAGGCGCGCAACCGCGAGGTGGCCATCGGCGCAGCGCAGAAACGCATTCTCGAACTGGCGGTAGAGGAAACGCCGCTGAACGTCACGCTGGATGCCATCGTGCGCGAAGTGGATGTGCTCTCGGTGTCTGGCTTCATGGGCAGTATCCTGCTTCTCAATGAAAGTGGGGAGCTCCTGGAGCATTGCGCAGGGCCATCTCTGCCCTGCGTATACAAGGATGCCGCCAAAGGTATCGCGATTGCCCCAAACGCGGTCACGGCGGTGGCCGACATCAGCAACGACCCGAGCTGGGCCGAACTGCGGAACCTGGCCGTGGAGCAGGGGCTGCAGATCTGCTGTTCGATCCCCATCCGTTCGGCGCAAGCCGCCTTGCTCGGCGCGTTCGTGCTGTATCACCCGGAGCGCCGCGAGCCACTGCAGGCTGATATCGAGATCATCGATTTCGCGGTGCATACCGTCGGGTTGCTCGTGCACCGCACCCGCGCGGACTCGGCGATTCGAATCAGCGAGGCGCGGTTGCGCCTGGCGGTCGATCACGCCGATGTGGGTTTCTGGGACGTGGATTTCGTTCACAACACCCTGGTCTGGCCGTCGCAGACCAAGGCGATGTTCGGCATCTCGGCTCATGTAGATGTCACCTTGCAGGACTTCTACGACGGCCTGCACCCTGAGGACCGTGAGGCGACGATCACCGCCTTCACGGCCGCCGCCGACCCCGAGCGGCGGGCGCTCTATGAGGTCGACTATCGCACCATCGGCCGCGAGGACGGCATCGTGCGCTGGGTCGCGGCCAAGGGCCGGGGCGTGTTCGACGCTGCCGGCAAATGCTTGCGCGTGACCGGCACGGCCATCGACATCACCCCGCGCAAGGTGGCCGAGGAGGAGTTGCGCGAGCTCAACGAGACCCTCGAACGGCGTGTTGCCGAGGCCATCGCCGAGCGTGAGGAAGTGCAGAAGGCGCTGCGCCAGAGCCAGAAGATGGAGGCCATGGGGCAGCTTACCGGTGGCGTCGCCCATGACTTCAATAACCTGCTCACGCCCATCGTCGGCACCCTCGACATGCTTCAGCGCCGCGGCGTGGGCGGCGAGCGCGAGCAACGGCTGATCTCCGGTGCCATGCAATCGGCCGAGCGTGCCAAGACGTTGGTGCAGCGGCTGCTGGCCTTCGCGCGTCGCCAGCCGCTGCAGATGGAGCCGGTCGACTTGGCCAAACTGGTGGTGGACATGGGCGACCTGCTGGCCAGCACCACCGGCCCGCAGATCAAGGTGATCGTCGATGCGCCGGAGCATCTGCCCGCAGCCATCGCCGATCAGAACCAGCTGGAAATGGCGCTGCTCAACCTCTCGGTGAACGCCCGTGACGCCATGCTCGAGGGCGGGACGATCCGTATCTCGGTCAGCCTGGAGGCGGTCGATGAGGGCCACCGTTGCAAACTTCCGGCTGACCACTATCTGTGCCTGTGCGTCGCCGATACCGGTACCGGCATGGACGCGGCGACGCTGGCCCGCGCGGTGGAACCGTTCTTTTCCACCAAGGGCGTGGGCAAGGGCACTGGCCTTGGCTTGTCGATGGTGCATGGGCTGGCCTCGCAGCTGAACGGCGCGCTGACCATCCAGAGCGCGCCGGGGCTCGGCACCAGTGTCGAGTTGTGGTTGCCGCGCAGCCTCGCCGAGCCAGTGACGGCGCTGCGCATCGTCGAGGCTTGCGAGCCGCGACCGGCCCGCGGCACGGCGCTGTTGGTCGATGACGAAGACTTGGTGCGCGCCAGCACGTGCTACATGCTGGCCGAGCTGGGTTACCGGGTGATCGAGGCCGGCTGCGGCGAGGAGGCCATGCAGCGGGTGGCCAGCGGCGAGCCCTTCGATCTGCTGGTTACCGACCACCTGATGCCGGGCATCAATGGCACCGACCTGGCCCGCCTGGTGCGTGCCTCAAGGCCTGGCATCGGCATTCTGCTGGTGTCCGGCTACGCGGAGCGCGAGGGACTTGACCCGGAGCTACCACGGCTCACCAAGCCGTTTCGCAAGAGCGAACTGGCGGCCAGTCTGGCTCAGCTTCGCGGCGAATCCTGGGACGAGGCGCCCGAGGCCGAAGCCGCGGCGCCGTAGGCCAACTGACCGTAGCGCAAGGTCAGACTAGGTGATGAACCGTGCCTGTCAGGCCGGGTTGTCCCGTTCTTCCGGCCTTGCCACGGCGGGTGTCGTCAGGCGGATGATCTGCCTGGCGAAGAAGGCCCCGGTGAGAATCACGCCGAACAATCTCAGCGTCTGCATGGCCAGCACCAGGCCGGTGTCGGAATTGGTTTCTACCGCGATGATCGCCATCGCATCGAGCCCGCCCGGGCTGGTCGCCAGGTACATCGACAGGAAGTCCGTCCCGGTCAGCGAGGCGAGCAGCCCGGCGAGCCCGGCGCAGAGCATGATCAGTACAAGGGCGCCGATGATCATCGATGGCAGGCGCCGCCAGACGTAGCTCAGGGTTTCGCGATCGAAGCGCAAGCCGATGTAGCAGCCGATGGCCCCGTAGCCGAAGGCCAGCAGCTCGCTGGGCAGGGTGATGGTCAGAAGGCCGGCCAACTGCAGTGTGGCGCCGAGCAGCAGGGGCACCAGCAGCGCCCCGGCGGGGAGAAACGCACCGGCTACAATGCCGGTCAGAATCACGCCGATACCCAGCGCCAAGTTCCCATGGCTCGCTACTGGCGCGCTGGCGATGGCCTGGCTCACCCCGGTCGTCGCGCCCAGCAGGTGGCTGACCAGAGCGCCTACCATCACCACGCACACCACTCTTACGTACTGCATGGTGGCCACCAGACGCGAGTCGGCGCCGTAATCCTCGGCCATGGCAACCATCGCCGATGCCGCGCCGGGCGCGGTTCCCCAGGCGGCGGTATTGCCGGGGATGCCACCGAACCGCACGGTACCCAGGCCGACCAGTGCGCTCAGGCAGACCGTCAGCATCGTCGCCAGCAGCATGATGTGCCAGGAGGTCGCCAGCGACATCAGCACCGACCAGGTCATGGTGTGGGCGACCAGCAACCCCACGCAGCCCTGGCCGAACCGGAAGAAATTCTTGTGCAGGCGCAGCCCCGCACC
Organism: Pseudomonas sp. PA27(2017); assembly: GCF_001945445.1. Taxonomy (GTDB): domain Bacteria; phylum Pseudomonadota; class Gammaproteobacteria; order Pseudomonadales; family Pseudomonadaceae; genus Aquipseudomonas. Next base: position 324,444 of record NZ_MSXW01000026.1, on the reverse strand, counting down.
GCACACGCCGAACACGATGGCCACCAGCATGGGGCCCAGAAACAGGCCAGCCGGCACCTCGACGGCATGCAGGGCTTGCCCGGCAACCGCGGCGCTGAGGATCAAGGCCAGCCAGCGCAGTGCCTGGGCGGGCCGTGAGAGAGGGGAGTGGGGCGCTTGCATTGGCATCCTGAACGTCACGCGCGTGAGCGCTTTGATGCAAATTATCGACAGCCTGATTCATCACGTCTATTTTCTAATTTTTGATTAACGATAACTTTTGTGAATGAATCATGGATCTGCGCGACCTCAGCTATTTCGAAACCATCGCTGAAATCGGCCACCTGGGTCGGGCCGCCGACAAGCTGAATCGCAGCCAGCCCGCCTTGACCAAGAGCATCCAGCGCCTCGAGGAGTCGCTCGGCGCGCGGCTGTTCCAGCGTGATGGTCGGGGCATCAAGCTGACCGAGGTGGGCGAGCTGCTGCTGATCAGAAGCAAACAGCTGCAGATGAGCGTTTCCGAGACCCAGCGCGAGGTGCGCGACCTCGCCAACGGCCTGATCGGCAACGTGCGCCTGGGTTGCGCGGCCAGCATGGCCGAATACCTGCTGCCGCAGTTGGCTGCGTCATTGCTGGAGCGGGCACCGGAGGTGCGGCTCAGCCTGTCGATCGCCCAGGACGACGTGTTGAAAGGCTCGCTGAGATCCGGGCAATTGGACGCGATCATCAGCCCGCTGCATGCCGAGGATCCGCAGTTCGTCACCTATCCGATCCTGCAGGACGAAGCGGTGGTGGTGGCCAGCGTCGATCATCCGATTTTCGCCGCGTCCTACGGCCTTGCCGACCTGACCCGCTACCGCTGGATATTGCCGTCGCCGGCCGTTTCTTCTCGGCGTTGGGTGGACAACGTGTTCGCCGCGCACAAGTTGGCCGCGCCTGTGGTGCAGATCGAGACCAACACCATATCCATGCTCTCCAGGCTGATCGCCCGTACCAACCTGCTGAGCTTTCTGGCCAGGGAGACGCTGCAGTTCAGCCAGGGCATGAACCGGCTGCGGGAAGTGCAACTGGCAGAAACCACCATGCAGCGAACCGTCGCGGTAACGGTCCGGGCAGAGGGCTATCTGCCGTCGGCGGCGGCGACCCTGGTCTCGATGCTGCGTGAGAATGGCCGTCAGTTCTTCAGTGGCGACTGATTGTCGGCTGAGCATTCAAGCAAGATTGCCGACCTCTTTTTCATGGTGACTACCCGGCGTTTTTCGCGATTCGGAAAAGGTTTTTCAGCGCGTGCTTGACGATGTAGAACGATCGTTCTACCTTGGGGTCATGAACAAGACGACCGATACCCGCGAAAAGATTCTGGCCACCGCCGAGCAGCTCATCTATCAGAACGGTATCCATGCCACCGGCATGGACCTTCTGGTGAGAACTTCAGGCGTCGCCCGGAAAAGTATTTATCGCTACTTCGTAACCAAGGACGAAGTGGCCGAAGCCGCGCTGAAAGCGCGCGATATCCGCTGGATGTACTGGTTCAGAACCGAGTGCGACAAGGCGGATACGCCCCAGGCGCGCATCCTGAGCATGTTCACCGTGCTCAAGGGCTGGTTCGAATCCGAGGGTTTCTGCGGGTGCGCGTTCATCAACACGGCAGGGGAGGTGGGCGACCCCGAGGACCCCATCCGTCAGCTCGCCAAACTGCACAAACAGAAGTTGCTGGATTACACGCTCGAGTTGACCGAGCAACTGGATATCGAGCAACCGCAGGCATTGGCCAGGCAGTTGCTGGTATTGATCGAGGGCGCAATCACCATGGCACGTGTGATGGGCGATTACAGCGCCGCCGACAGCGCAAGGGACGTTGCGCAGCTGTTGTTAGAACAGGCCTCGCCCTGACGGTCTGAGCTTCGAAGACGCTACCCCAACCGATCTATCCACGTTGCCTGGAGGCACTACCATGTCCGATGCCCAAACTCGCCCGCCACTTCCTCCGTTCACCCGTGAAACCGCGATCGAGAAAGTACGACTCGCCGAAGATGGCTGGAACAGCCGCGATGCGGAAAAAGTCTCGCTCGCCTACACGCTGGACACCAAATGGCGTAACCGCGCCGAGTTCGCGACCAACCGCGAAGAAGCCAAGGGCTTTCTCACCCGCAAATGGAAGAAGGAGCTGGACTATCGCCTGATCAAGGAGCTCTGGGCCTTCACCGACAACCGCATCGCCGTGCGCTACGCCTACGAATGGCATGACGATTCGGGTAACTGGTTCCGCTCCTACGGCAACGAAAACTGGGAGTTCGAAGCCGATGGCCTGATGCACCGCCGCTTCGCCTGCATCAACGACATGCCCATCAAGGAAAGCGAACGCAAGTTCCACTGGCCGCTGGGTCGCCGCCCGGATGATCACCCAGGCCTGACCGAGCTGGGCCTGTAAGCCTCGGCTTGTCGGATAGAAAGAGCCCCCAACGGCAGCGCTGATCGGGGGCTTTTTCATGCTTGTTGGAACGGCATGGAGCCTTGACCCGCTCCAGCGTGGCGCGTTTGCCGGGGCAGGCAGTCTGCCAGGCTCAGACGCTGCGCGTGACCCCGCCATCGACCCTGATGTTCTGGCCCGTGATGTAAGCCGCGCCGGTGCTTGCCAGAAACGCGACGGTGGCCGCTACCTCATCGCTGGTGCCATAGCGTTGCAGCGGCACGCCCTGGCGGCGCTCTTCGGTGGCTGGAAGGCTGTCGATCCAGCCGGGCAACACGTTGTTGATGCGAATGTTGTCCTTGGCATAGGTGTCGGCGAATACCTTGCTGAACGAGGCGAGGCCTGCGCGGAACACAGCCGAAGTCGGGAACAGGTCGCTGGGCTCGAACGTCCATGCGGAGGAAATGTTGATGATCACCCCGTCCTGCTGTTTCTGCATGATCGGCGTAACCAGGCGCGCCGGGCGTACGGCATTCAGAAAGTAGGTTTCCATGCCTTGCTGCCAGTCTTCATCGGTAAGCTCCAGGATGGGCTTGCGCGGGCCGTGGCCTGCACTGTTCACCAGCACATCGATGCGGCCCCATTTGGCGACCACGGCATCGACCAGGCGCTGAAGATCCTCGACTGACTGGTTGCTCCCCGTCACGCCGATACCACCCAACGCGTTGGCCAGGGCTTCGCCTTTACCGGACGACGATAGAATAGCGACCTTGAAACCGTCCGCCGCCAGGCGCTTCGCGACCGTGGCGCCCATGCCACTGCCAGCGGCAGTGATGATCGCAACTTTTTCTTCAGGCATGCTGCCTCCCAGAGGATGAAACTGCGGTGATGCAGATAACGCCACACTAGCAGCCGCCCGGTATGTGAGGGAGGTAGCCCGGCTTCGTCTAGCCAGTAGATTAGCTATCGGTCCCCTGGCGTTTGAGCCATTCTTTGACGACAGCTAAGTGCGCTGCCTCCGGTGCCTTGCGGGGCCACACAAGATAGAACGCTTTGTTGAGGCATAGGCGCTGCGCGAACACCTGCACCAGCCTGCCGGCGGCAATGTCATCCTTCACGAATGCATAGGTGGCGAGGGTTATCCCTTGCCCGCCTATGGCGGCCTCGATAGCCAGTGAGGTCTGGTTGAAGTGCAGGTTTCTGGCCGACGGCAACGGGTGTTCCTGAAAAACCATGGCCGTGAACTCTGGCCAGAAGTTATGTGCATCATGCAGTGCGACAAAGCCCTGCAAGGCTTCGAAGGAGTCTGGGTGGCCCTTGTCCTCGAGCAGCCTTGGGCTCGCCACCGCCACGATCTGCTGCTCCATCAGCAGCTCGGCATTGAGCCCCGGGCCAAATGGCGGTTGGCCGTAACGCACGGCGATATCGACGCCATCGGTCTGGAAGTGAGAAAGGCGCTCGGTGGCCAGTAATCGCAGATCGATATCCGGATTGCTCTCTGCGAAGTTGCCGAGCCTCGGTATCAACCATTTGGAGGCGAACGTGGGCGTAACGCTCACCGTGAGTTGCGACGACTCCGGGCGCAACAGGCGTGTCGCCTCGTCGATCATCGTCAACGCTCTGCGCACGCTCTCGCTGTAGCTCCTGCCGGCATCGGTCAGCCCCAGGCCGCGTGGTAGCCGCTCGAACAAGCGAATATCCAGGCTCGCCTCCAGCCCACGGATCTGTTGCGCCACTGCGGCCTGGGTCACGCCCAGCTCTTCGGCGGCGATACGGAAATTCAGGTGGCGCGCCACCACTTCGAGTACGCGCAATGCGTTGAGCGATGGCAAGCCGGGAAAGCCTGTCTGCATGGTGATGGATTTTCTATTGGCTGTGAAAAGCCTCTCTGTCTCTCTGCAGAGCGCATGGGCTTGTTAGGCTTTGCAGCCTGTAGCGCCGAGGCTACGCCTGCTGTCAGGCAATGGGAAGCCGCCGCCAGTAGTAAATCCATCTCCAGAGTCGGAGCTGCCATGAACAAGTCTGCCATCGCCGTGTGCGCTTTTCTGGGCGTGATCTGGGGCAGCAATTTCATTTTCGTCAAAATGGCTGCGGCGTTCATTTCACCGTTGCAGATCACTTTGCTGCGCGTGCTGTTCGGGTTCATCCCGGTGCTGATCTATGCCGTCTTCACCGGCGCGATGCGTCGTGAACACTGCAAACATGCCCACCACTTTCTGGTCATGTCATTGCTGGCCACCGCGCTCTACTACTTCGCCTTCGCCGAAGGGACGGCCTTACTCGATAGCAGCATCGCCGGCATGCTGGGTGGTGCGATTCCCTTGTTCACCTTTCTCTGCGCCTGGCTCTTTCTCCGCAGTGAACGGCTGACCCGGCTGAAGACACTCGGCATCGGCCTCGGTTTTCTCGGCATCATCGTGGTCGCCAAGCCCTGGTCGGCACAGGGCGGTATCGATCCTAAGGGCATCATCTACATGATTCTCGGCTCATTGAGCGTGGGTTGCTCATTCGTCTACGCCAAGCGCTTCATCAGCCCTTTGGGGCTGCCACCCGTTGCGCTCGTCACCTACCAGATCGGCATCGCGCTTGGCTTGCTGACAATCGTCACGCCCCTGCACGGCATTGGCGCCGTGTTCGATGACACCCGGGCCTGGGTAGGACTGGTCTTCGGGCTCGGCCTGCTGGGAAACGGAGCGGCCTATCTTGCCTACTACTTCATCGTCGATGCCGTGGGGGCACTGGCAGCGTCTGCCGTGACCTACATCCCGCCAGTGATCGCCCTGCTGATCGGCTTCTTGCTTGGCGAACCGGTAACGGCAAGCGCCTGGTTCGCCATCGCGATTATTTTGGCAGGTGTTGCGCTGGTGCAGCTGTCGGGCAATCAGGGGGCAGGTCGGCCTGCAGCTAAAGGCATCTGATGCCTGGAGCTCTGGCGGTAGGGGCAAAGCCGCTACGGTCAGCGCCTTTCACCAGGATGGTCAAACCCATGGCGCTTATCCCAAGCGTCTGCTGTTGGGCTGGATACGGTTGCTTGCGGCAGGCTGCTATCGGCCAGGAACGAACCTTCGGCATCGCAATCCCCATCCGCACCTCAGCACTCACAAATTGGGCCAGTGACGCTAGCCGGAGAAAAGCGCTGACCACCGATCGCCGAACAGTGCGATGACCAGACCCGCGAGCATCACCATCGCCCCGATCAACTTGATGGGAGACACCGGCCTTTCCAATGCCCCCATCAAGCCGAAATGATCGATAACCAGTGACGAAATGATCTGCCCGGCGATAGCGATGCCGAGCAGGGCTGACAGACCGATCTTCGGCGCAAGCACCACATAACTGAGCAGCGCAGCGGCACCCAGCAAACCGCCCAGCAGGCTCCACAAGGGCTGGGCAGGGATAGCCGCCAGTGAGGCCACTATCGCGCCTCGCATTAATGAGAAGATGCCCAGGCATACTGCGCCGGCAGTGAAAGAGAACAGCGCCGCCGCCACGGAATCCCCACCCACACCTTTAGCGAGTTGGCCATTGAGTGTGGTCTGCAGGGTTATGCCGATTCCCGCACAGACGGCCAGCAGGTAGTAGGCTGCGTTCATCTCACGCCCCTTACTTGGCTGACTCGAGCGGCAGGAATGTCTCGGCAAACATATCCGGCTGATAGCCTGCAGCAGCAAACAGATGCTCACGGGACTCGTCGATCGCCGCACGCAGCCTTTCGCTGTCCACGCCCAGCACTTTGCCGCCGCGTTTGACGATACGCCCGCCAATCATGACCGTGTCGACATTGCTGCGCTCGGCTGCATGTACCACGGTGCCGAAGGCGTTGCCTGACGGGTAAAGGTTGAGGTCCTGCGCGTTGATAAGGATCAGGTCCGCCTGTTTGCCGGGAACCAGGCTGCCGACTTTGTCCTGTAAGCCGGCACAGACGGCGCCGTCGACAGTCGCGGCTTTGAGCAGGCCGTGGGCGGGCAGGGTCACTACTGGACTATGGCCTTCACCGCAGCAGCGCTGCTGGTGCATGCCCATGACGCGTTGCAGGTAGAACGCCACCCGCATCTCCATGAACATGTCGCCGCTGTAGGAGGTTTCATTATCGACGCTCAGCCCCGGGCTGATGCCGTGACGCTGGGCCGACTGCATGGCGAACATTCCATCTTCAATGCCGTAGTGAGCATCTGAGCGTGGGCATACGTTGACTCTCACTCCAGCCTCGCGAAGGATCTTCCAGCCGGCGTCCGGCAGTGTGGTGCAGTGGTTGAAGATGTTGTCGGAGCGCAGCAGGCCTTCGCGATGCAAACCTTCCAACTTAGCAGCCATGTCTCCGCCAAAAAACTCGGTGATGATCGGCAGCCCCAGGCGTCGGGCCTCAGCCCACAGCTCAGGTTCCAGCTGCGCCATCACCGCCAGAGAGAGCAGCGGGTTGTCACCGTTCTTGATGTATTTTTCCTGCAGGCGCGCCAGGTTGCCCGGCCAGTGGGCTTTGTCCCACTCACCCGCAACCGGCGTCCCCGAGGCGTGTACGGCGCGTATACCAGCGTCAAGCAGCGCCTCGACCGCAGCGTCGGAGTGAGCGCCGGTGCGGCTGTTGTGCGAGTTGTCCACCAGGGTCGTGATACCGGCATCGATGCAGCCCAATGCACTCAACAGGTTGCCGATATACATATCCGCCGGACGATAGTATTTGGCGAACGAGAAGTGCGTGGCGTTGCAGTAGTCTTCCAGGGTGGCAGCATTCGGATTGATTCGACGCAGTTGTCCTTCCCAGGAGTGACGGTGCGTATCGACCATGCCCGGCATGGCGATCATGCCGGATGCCTCGATCACAACAGCGTCGCCGGCTTCGAGATTTTCGCCGATGGCCGCGATGGTGCTGCCTTCGATGAGGATATCGCCACGCGCCAGATTGCCGACGTCCCCGTCCATGCTCAGCACTGTGGCGCCGCGGATAAGTGTGCGGGCGGCCGGAGCGGCCGGGGCCTGCACGATGCTGCGGTTGTAGTCCGCCATATCAGTACACCTCTTCAAATTTCGTTGGAAGAAATGTACGCAAGACAGTACTGCGGGAAAAAGATGGTTAAACTGTTTTAATTATTCAGTATTGGCGAATAATAACGCTTTTCCCGATCACTGGTTTGAGGTTGCCAGCCGCCATGGACCGTATTCAAGCGATGCAGGTTTTCGTCCGTGTGGCTGAGGCAGGAAGCTTCATCCAGGCGGCGCAGACGCTCTCTTTACCGGCCTCGACGGTCACCAGCAGCGTTAAAAATCTTGAGAAATACTTGCAAGTGCGCCTGCTCAACCGAACAACACGGCGGGTCAGCCTTACGCCGGAAGGCGCACAATATTTGGCGCAATGCCGGGAAATATTGGAGCTGATCGAACAAACGGAGACCAGCCTGACGGATTCCGTAAAACGGCCGCAGGGGCGTTTGCGTGTCGATATGCCGGGCGGCATTGCCCACTTCATTGTCATGCCGAATCTGTACGACTTTTACCGGCGCTACCCGGATATCTACCTGATGATAGGTGTGAATGATCGACAGGTTGATCTGGTTCAGGAGAGCGTCGATTGCGTGATTCGTACCGGCGAGCTCCATGATTCGACGCTCGTTGCGCGCCCACTCGGCCGGTTTCGCTGGGTGACCTGTGCGTCTGCCGCCTATCTCGAAGAGAACGGTACTCCGCAAACGCCACAGGATTTGTCTCACCATCGTGCCATCCATTACTTCTCGAGCCGCGCACGGCAAGCGGGCGAAATGCGCTTCGCCCGTGGCACTGAAAAGATCTCGGTCCCGGTAAGCGGGACTGCAGCCGTCAACGAGACGGGGCTGTACATCAAAATGTGCCTTGAAGGCTTTGGGCTGGTGCAGCTTGCCGAGAACGTTGTCAGCGAGCATCTGCGAGAAGGGCGGCTGGTCGAAGTGCTTGCTGACTGGCAACCGGCTTCGGTTCCCGTACACCTGCTATATCCGCATCAACGGTTTCTTTCGCCAGCCGTGAGCGCATTCGCTGACTGGATCGCCGGGCTTATCCGAGATGAAAATCGGTAAGTTGCTAGCAGGGGAAAACGATCTGACTTTTGATGCTAGTTCATCTAAATCTTCTTGGCTTCGCCGATGCTTCCAATCCCATTGTCTAGCCGTTGTAAACGTGCGCTGCTAGCCGCAGGTGTACGCCGTTGAAGGGCTGTCTCCGGGCAGAAGGACGCTGATGGTCAATCAATAAGAAAACAGCTCTGAGAGCTCGAAAGATATTTCAGACGGTGCCATTTTTTGAGACTGCTCACGTCAAGCGGGCTGTCTCTAAGAACCTGTTCACGATCTTTTTTGGGCAGCACAAAGAGAGCGCTACAAGGCAAAAACGGCCGCACAAACCAACCTGTGGGAGCCCCGACCTCGGGGAGAAACGATTGCAGCCTGACAGCCTATCGGCGGTGCCTGACTAATTCGCCGCGAGGTCGCGGCTCCCACAAAAACGGGCCAAGTTCTTAGAGCCTGTTCATAATTAAGCCCAGGTTCGGCGACTTTGGCGGCGTTAGCGGTCGTTCCCAGATCCACTGTGGGAGCGCACCATGCGCGCGAAAACTCGCGGGCATGGACTAGGCGTCCCCGCCCGCACCCACAGATACTGCGCTGATGTCCGCTTCTGCCTTGGAGTTGCCGCTTCATGCGCAGATAAGACTTTGAACAGGCTCTAAGCGCCCAGAGAGTTTAAAAGGTACCGCGAAGGGTCAACATGTAGTTGCGCGGTGCACCGTACCAGTTGCCTTTGGCACTGCTATCGACAGTCTGGTAGTAGTTCTTGTCGAACAGGTTGTTGCCGTTTAGCGCCGCTGTCCAGTGTTCATCGAGGCGGTATTCGACCAGTGCATTCCAAACTGCATAGCCAGCTTGGGTGTAATTGTAGCTGTTGGTGCTGGGGCTCAGCGAGCCGTCGCCCAGGCGACGCTGGACATTGCCGCTAACGTAGTTGCTGCTCTGCACCGTCGCCCCAAGGCCGAGCTTCCAGTCTTCGAACTGGCCAGGCAGCTGGTAGGTGGTGAAGAACTTGAACAGGTGCTTTGGCGTTTGCGTACTAAGCGGCTTGCCAACTGCAGTGTCGTCTCCGACTTTACGCTGTTCGTTGATGTTGAAGGTGTAACCGGCGGTCAGTTGCCAGCCTGGTGTCAGCTCCCCGGATATCTCGGTATCCAAGCCCTTGCTGATATTTTCTCCGCCCGCGACATAGCAGCAGTTGTTGGCGGATGAACCCTCGTAAAACTGCTGGATCGCGTTGTTTCCCTGTTTGGCGTAGTACAGCGCCGAAGACAGCTGAAGGCGCCCGTTGAACAGCTCGCCTTTGGTTCCCACCTCGTAGGTGTCACCGGTGATTGCTTCAAGTGGAGCGTAGGAGCTGTCGAGGAATTCAGTCTGTGACTTGTAGATTTGTGCGTAGCTCGCGTACAGCGACCACGCCGGATTCATTTCATACACGACTCCGCCATAGGGCGTGACGATGCCACTTTCGCGACCGCCATTCTTGCGGTCCGTGCCGAACGATGGCACGAGAACGTCGACGGTGTTGGCGTAGTCCGAGTAGCGAGCGCCGATTATGAGTTTAAGAGGGTCGGCAAGGTGCAGGCGGACGGTCGAATAAGCGCCACTCTTGCGGATGTTCCACGCAGGGTTTTCGTAATACAGCGGCGGGGTTCCCGGTTTCGGCAACGACCCGACATCAGTAGCGAAAATGTCGACCGGAGTCGTTACCGTCCAGTCACTGAGGTCCGAGTAGCTGCGCTTGATATCGGAGTAGTCAACGCCGAAGAGCACTTCGTGGCTGCGACCGAATGCAGCGAACGTGCCCTGCAGGTTGGCGTCGAACAGATCCTGATCATTGGTATAACCGCGGATGAAACGCTGGAATGTCGGGCCTGCCAGGGTGTCGGGATTGACGGGCTCCTCGACCTGGCCGAGGTCCTGCTGGGTATCGTATTTGGCGCGCATGAAACTGGCGTTGATTTTCCAGTCTTGCGTGAAGTTGTGGTCGACTTTTACGAAGGCTTCAGTTCTTTTGTAATTATTGCTCGACCAGTCCGCCGAGAGCTTCGTGCTGCGTGACAGACCCAGCGCTTCGCCAGTGCTGAAGCGCGGCAGGCCACTCTCCCAATAACCGTCCTGGTCACGCCATTCGTAGATTCCGCCGACACTCACTTGAGTGTCAGGTGTCAGGTCAGCCTCTAAAACACCGTAAAGCACATGCTTGTCGCTGTCGGCGCCACCGTAGAAATAGCGCTTGTCTTCTTGCGAGGCCGCCAGCCGCCCGCGCAGTGCACCGTCGAAGGCGAGTGGGCCGGTGGCATCCACCTCGGTGCGGTAGTTGTCCCAGCTCCCGGCTGAAGTGCTGGCCTTTAGCTGTGGCTCGGACAGTGCGCGCTTGCGTACCAGGTTGATGGCGCCCGCAGGCTCGCCGGTTCCCCCGAACAATCCGTCGGAGCCGCGAAGCACCTGAATGCTGTCGTAGGCCGTCGTGTCTGCCAGGGTGTCGTAGGTCTGTTCCCTGAATGCCGGAGCGCCGCCATCGACCTGGATGTTGGTGAGGTTGAAGCCACGCGAGAGGATCTTGGTATTGCTGTCGTTACCGCCGATCAGGGTGATGCCGGTGGTTTGATCGAGCACTTGAGCCAGATTGGTCAGGTTCTGATCCTCGATTCGCTGGCGCGTAATGACGGAGACGGACTGCGGCGTTTCACGCAGGCTATGCGGTGCTTTACTGCCCACTGCGACCGAACCTGTAGTGTAGGAACCGGTGTTCTCGGTCGCTCCGGTCAGGTCGGTAATGCCGGTAATATCCGTGCCGGGCAGCTCGATGCTCCCGGCCGAAGCCGTACTCGGCGCTGGCGCCAGACGGTAACCGCCTTCACCCAGTTTTACTGCCTGAAGACCACTGCCTACAAGCAATTGCTTTAGTGCCTCGTCGAGGCTGTAGCTGCCATGTAATCCAGCGCTGCGCTTGCCTGCCAAATCGGCGGATTCGAAGGCAATGTTCAAACCGGTATCACGGCTCAGCTGAGTCAGCGCCGAATCCAGCGAGCCGGCGGAAATGGCCAACGCATGGTTCGCGCTGTTGGGCTGCGCCGCAGCCACGATCGGAGCGAAGGTAAGGCCGAGTCCGACACACAAGATGGCACGGCGGATGGCGAGGCATAGCGATGAGTTGTTGGGCACGATGATTCTCATTGGCATTCGGAGTGTTCTGACCTATATGCCGGACCAGAACGAAAACTCCTTCACGATCACGAGATTTTTTGCGTGTGCATCGCGCTAAGCGCTCAGGCGGATCCAGTAACGAGTGAGAGCGTGCATACGCAGGCCCTGCGCCTGCACCAGAAAAAGTAGGGTGGCATCGGTATCGGCAAGATTGAAGTTGCCGTTGATACGGCGCTCAGCTATCTCGGGGGCGCACCCGAGATAGCCATTGCGATGGCGGCCAAGTTCGCGCAGAACCTGGGCCAATGGCATATCGCGCGCCACCAGCAGGCCATCGCACCAAGCGGCCACATCTGCTGCATTGCCCGGTTCCTGCTCAACGCCGGAAGTCGTCAGCCGCCAGATTTGGCCCGCTTGTGCGATGGTTGGATTACCTACTCGCGGCCGGATACCAACCTGACCTTCCATGACACTCAGACTGCAGGTCCGATCGTCCAGGCGCACGCTGAAGCGGGTGCCCAGCGCCTCGAATGCTCCGAGTGCAGTGGACACGGTCAACGGTCTACGCAAAGACGTTTTCGAATCACTGCCACTGATCACGTGCAGCTCACCTCGCAACAGTTCAAGCTCTCGGCTGACTGCGTCGAAGCGCAGACGCACAGCGCTGTCAGTATTGAGATCGAGCAGGCTGCCGTCCTCCAGATGCCAGCGTCGACGTTCGCCAACCCTGGTGCTGAAGTCGGCCACCAGTCGCTGCCACGGCGTGGTCTCGTAAGCTGTCCAGCTTGTACCGCCTGCCGCCGCGAACAAGGTAAGAAACTTGAGCATCTGCCGACGTTGCAGCCTTGCCTCCGGCAGCCTGTCCATGGCCTGCATGGCCAGCCCGGCAGGCATACCTGCAAAACGACCACCCAGACTCTGGATGCGCTCCCAGGCTTGCCGATGCTCTTCTCCTCGGGCAAGCCAATCATTGAACGCCAGACGGGTGGCCTCTTCGGGCTGATTGTAAGTCAGGCGAATGGACCACTCGATGGCTTGATCGACTATCTCTTTCGGGAGCGCAGGAGGTGCCACGCCGCTCACGGGTTAATCTCGAACGCCAGTCGGTAGCAGTTGCGCAAGGCCATGGCAATGTCGCGCTCGACCGTGGACAGAGATACGCCCAGGCGCTCGGCAATTCGTGGACAGGTCATGCCGTCCAACTGAGCGAGCAGGAAGGCTTCCCGAGCCCGGGGCGGTATCTCATCGAGTAGCTGATCGATGGCAATCAGCGACTCGATTGCCAGGGCACTGGTTTCAGGTGAAGGCACTTCGACCTCAGGCAGATGTGCGAGGGTCTCCAGCCAGGCGCGTTCGACATCGCGTCGACGCCAAAGGTCGACCGCCAGCCCACGGGCGATGGTGCGCAAGTAAGCACGGGGCTCAAGCAAAGCTTGTGCATGGCGGCGCTGTAATACCCGCACGAAGGTATCTTGAGCGAGGTCGGCAGCATCGGCAGCGTTGTTCAACCGATGATTCAACCAACCCCGCAGCCAGCTGTGATGCTCGACATAGAGATGCTCGATGGGATGTCTGCCGGACATGCTATTCCTGCCAAAAGGCTGATAAATGATAAGCGATCGCATTATTGCTGGCATCATGCCGGTAGGCTAGCTCTTTTGGTAGTACGGCAATCGTTCAGCGCCCGAATCAGCCAATTGAGACCGATTGCTCCCATCTCAAAATCCCACCGTATAGGCGGCAAGGTCACAGCCCGCGCGCTACCTTTTGCTGGTAAAGCACTCATTTCCAGGGCATGTCATCAGGAATGTTCAGCGTCTTGACGATTGACTCAGCTGTAGAAGCTCGAAGGCGCCACGCCGAACTGCCGGCGGAACGCGGCGGCGAACGCGCTCTGGCTTTCGTAGCCGTGCTGCAGCGCGACTTGCAGCACGGGTTGGCCTTCGGCCAGGGCTTCCAGCGAGAGCAGCAGGCGCGCCTGTTGGCGCCAGCGGCCGAAGGTGATGCCGGTGCTGCTCAGGAAGCGGCGGTGAAAGGTTTTCGGGCTCATGGCCAGGTGGTCTGCCCAGTGCTCGGCGCCATCGGCCTGCGCCGGGTTTTGTGCCAGGGCCAGGCACACGCGGGCGATGCGTTCGTCCTGCGGCCAGGGCAGGTGAAAGGGCAGTACCGGCAGGCTGCGCAGTTCATCGAGGAGAAAGCGCATCAGGCGTCCGTCCCGGCTGTCGGCGCTGTAATGGGCGGGCACCTGTGTGGCCGCCAGGATGAGTTCGCGCAGCAGGGGCGATACATCGATCACGCAGTTGCCGGTCGGCAGCCCGTCGACGGCATCGGGGTTGACGAACAGGCTGCGCATGCAGGCCTTGCCGCGGATGCGCAGGGCGTGCTCGACGCCTGCCTGCACCCACACGCCGCGGGTTGGCGGTATGACCCAGCGGCCCGCTGCGGTCTCGACCGACAGGATTCCGGATATGGCGTAGATCAGCTGCGCCCGCGGGTGGCTGTGGGCGGGCACCTTATGACCATTGGGATAGTCGACCGAAACGCCGGTAACCGGCATCACCAGCGATTCATAGGGCAGGTGGCTGTGGTCGACCATGGGCGCGTCCATTCTGTGCGGTCTGCCAGCTTAGCGGCAGTGATGACCATTTGGCGATAACGACGGACCATTTGTCGTGAGTGGTCAGCCGCCCGTCTGCCTATGCTGGGCACCTCTCTGACCGGAACTGCGCCATGAACCTTGTGCTGCCCTCGCTACCGCTACTAGCCCTGAGCTTCGGCCGGGGTCTGTCGCCGCGTGTGTGGCGCCGACTTGCGATCTCCCCCAGATCCCGGCCTTGAACAGCTCGCCATAGCGGGCAGGGGAGGTCGGCAACGCCCGTCTCCCGTTCGAGGTTCGCCCAATGCTGCGCAATCCACATTCCAAGTACCGTGCCTTTCCTTCTATCGACCTGCCCAACCGACGCTGGCCGTCGCGCCGTATCAGCCAGGCGCCGGTGTGGCTGTCCACCGACCTGCGTGACGGCAACCAGGCGCTGTTCGAGCCGATGAACCGGCAGCGCAAGCTGCAGCTGTTCGGCGAGCTGGTGCGCCTCGGTTTCAAGGAGATCGAGATGGGCTTTCCAGCCGCCTCGCGCACCGATTTCGAGATCATCCGCCAGCTCATCGACGAAGGCGGCATTCCCGACGACGTCACGCCCATGGTCATGACCCAGCTGCGCGAAGACCTGATCGACGAGACCGTGCGCGCCGTGGCTGGCGCGCGGCGGGTGATCGTGCACCTGTACAACGCCATCGCACCAGTCTGGCGGCGGGTGGTGTTCGGCCTGTCGGTGGACGAGGTAGAGCAACTGGTGGTGCGCCACGTGCAATTGCTCAAGGAAAAGGTGGCGACGCATCCCGAGACCGAATGGGTGTTGCAGTATTCCCCGGAAACCTTCTGCATGGCCGAACTGGAGGTATCGCTGCGCATGTGCAACGCCGCCATTCGCACCTGGGATGCCGGCCCCGGTCGGCCAATCATCATCAACCTGCCGACCACGGTGGAAGTGGCGACGCCCAACGTGTTCGCCGACCAGATCGAATGGATGCACGAGCGCCTGGCGCGCCGTGAGCACGTGGTGCTCTCGGTTCACCCGCACAACGACCGCGGCACCGGCGTGGCCTGCGCTGAACAGGCGCTGCTGGCTGGCGCCCAGCGGGTGGAAGGCTGCCTGTTCGGCAATGGTGAGCGCAGCGGCAATCTCGATCTGGTCACCCTGGCGCTGAATCTCTATACCCAGGGCGTCGACCCGCATCTGGATTTTTCCGATATCGCCGGTGTGGCGCGAGTCGCCGAAACCTGCACCGGGCTGCCGATCCATCCGCGTCATCCCTATGTCGGTGATCTGGTGTTCACCGCCTTTTCCGGCTCGCACCAGGATGCCATTGCCAAAGGCTTTGCCGCCCAGGATCCGAATGGCACCTGGGAAGTGCCGTACCTGCCGATCGACCCGAAAGACCTGGGGCGCACTTACGACAGCATCGTGCGGGTCAACAGCCAGTCGGGCAAAGGTGGCATCGCCTACCTGCTGCAGCGCGACCACGGCGTGTCGATGCCGCGGCGCATGCAGGTCGAGTTCAGCGCCATCGTGCAGAAGATGGCCGACAGCAGCGAAACGGAGCTGGCCAGCGCCGAGCTCTGGGCCCTGTTCCAGCGCCACTATCTGGCCCCGGCACGTGCCGGTGGCGAACTGGCCTATCTTGGCCACCAGTTGTTCGAAGACGAAGCGGGCCAGGGCGTGACGCTGGAGATCATGCTGCCGGACGGGCGCCGGCAGACGCTGCGGGGTATCGGCACCGGCCCCATCGACGCTGCCGTGGCGGCGCTGGGCCTGCCGATCCGTGTCGACAGCTACGAAGAGCGCAGCCTGGGTGGCGGTGCTGCCGCCGATGCCCTGGCGCTGGTCGAGGTGGCCTGGCCAGGTGTGGCCGGCTCGCGCTTCGGTGCCGGCAGCCACGCGAACATCGTCGTCGCCTCGATTCAGGCATTGCTGGTGGCGGTGTCACGTTTCGACGGCGGCCCGGCGCAGGTGATGCAGGGGCTGAGCTAGATCGCGGGTCGGTAGCCGTGATGCCGCGGCAGCGAAAGCGGGCGCCGCAAGGTGCTCGCCTTACACCGCCCCTTGGTAGCCTTCAATGCACAGGGCTTGCAGCAGCCTGGTTCTCCTGCGTCTGCTCGCCGGGCACGAAACGCTCGATGTCGATGACATCGATCTGGTCGGGGTGCAGGTGGCGCTGGGCGTAGCGCATCGGCAGTTCGCTGCGCAGGAACAAGGCGAACAGGTCGGCGTCGATATGCCCCTTGTCGCGTAGCGTGGCGAGGATGGCGATCGACTCCGAGAGGGTCTTGGCCTGCTTGTAGGGGCGGTCGGAGGCCGTCAGCGCTTCGAAGATGTCGGCGATGGCCATGATGCGCGCCGGGATGGACAGCTGGCTCTTGTCCAGCTTGCGCGGGTAGCCGGTGCCGAGCAGGGTTTCGTGGTGGGTGCCGGCGTATTCCGGCACGCGCTTGAGGTTCGACGGCAGCGGCAGGTTTTCCAGCATGACGATGGTCTGGATGATGTGCTCGTTGATCTTGAAGCGCTCTTCGGCGGTCAGGGTGCCCTTGCTGATGCTCAGGTTGTAGAGCTCGCCATGGTTGTAGAGGTGCTCCGGCACGCTGACCTGGAAGCCATACTTGGGGTCGAAGTCCTTGGTTTCGGGGCGTGGGAAGATGTGCTGCGGCTTGTCGGCCAGCAGCCGCTCGCGCGCCGGCAGTGGCTCGGCGGGCAGTTCGGCCACGCGCATCAATTCGGCCTGGGACAACCCCAGGCGATCATCGAAATGCCTGAGCCAGGTGCGCTCGGCAGCCTTTTGCAGGGTGCCGACGTGCTCGGGGTTCATCAGTTCGCTGCCGATGTTGCAGCCGGCGATGAAGGCGAATTCGTCCTGCAGCGCCTGGGCGGTAGCCTGGTATCGGGCGTCCGCCCGCGCCGGCTCCTGCCCGTCCCGTAGCTGCTGCAGCCGCTCGATCTGCGCGTCGCGCAGGAGCACCTCGAAGCGCATGCGCACTTCGTGGATGCGGTTGTAGATGGTTTCCAGCTTGGTGGCCTTGTCGACCACGTGCTCGGGCGTGGTGATCTTGCCGCAGTCGTGCAGCCAGGCGCCGATACGAAACTCGCGCCACTCGTCTGCGGTGGTGAAGCGAAAGCCCGCCAGTGGCCCTTCGTTCACTTCACTGGCGGCCTCGGCAAGCATCATCGCCAGTTCCGGCACGCGCTCGCAGTGGGCGCCGGTGTACGGGCTCTTGGCGTCGATGGCGCCAGCGAGAATCTCGATCATGCCGTCGATCAGCGCCCGCTGCGAATCGATCAGGTTGTGGTTTTCCAGCGCCACGGCGGCCTGGGAGGCGAGGGCGCCGATGAAAGCGACCACTGGCGGTGAGAAGGCGATGACCTCGTCGGTCTCGACGTCCAGGGCGTTCATGAACTGCAGCACGCCGATCACTTCGCCGCCGCGGGGCGCCAGGGGCACGGTGAGCATGGAGACGGTGTGGAAGCCCGAATCGCTGTCGAAGCGACGCGTCCCGCTGAGGTCGAAGCGGCTTTCGGCGTACACGTCGTCGATCACCACGGTTTCGTTGTGCAGCGCCGCGTAGGTCGACACGTGCCGTTCGTTGGGTGCGCCGCTGTGCGGATCGTGCAAGGGAATCTCGACCGTCGGCAGCTCGTCGTCCATCGAGCGCAGGGCGAAGCGCAGCGTGCCGTGTTCGGTCTTCAGGTACATGGTGGCGGCCTGGGCGTTACAGGTGCGTTTACCCTGCATCAGGATATGGCGCAGCAGGGCGTCACGGTCGCGTTCGGAGGACAGCAGCAGGCCGTTTTCCACCAGGCTGGCGAGCTTGAGCTGCGAGGCCTGCAGTGCCTGAGTCTGGCTTTGCAGGGCGGCCTTCATGTCGATGTGATTGCGGTTGAGGGTTTCGATCTCGGCGAACAGCGACGCCGGCGGCAATTCGCCGGAGAAATCCATCTGGCGGATTTTTTGCGTGTCCTGCACCAGCAGATCGATGGTGCGATCTATGCTCTGCATACCGCCCAGCACCAGCGGCATCGTGCACAACAGGATGCCCACGGACAGGCCCAGCACCAGCAATGGCGGGGCACCCAGCGTCAGGGCGAGCAGAGGCGCCAGCTGCAGCAGCAGAAACAGGGTGACGACCAGGCTCCTGCTCCTGAAGCGGAGTCTGAATCGCTGCTTGATTTGCCCTGATGACATACTGCAACCTGCGCTACGGTCCCATCGTGTACTTCACGTACCATCCGACCAGGCAACGGTGCTGCGGCTGGATGTGCAACGCTCAGTTCGACTCAGGGAATGAGAATGAAGAAGGAGAGTACTGTGTTTGCACCTTTCAGGATATGGCCACTAGCTGGCGTATTGCTAGTAAGTTCGGTTTTTGCCGCTGAACCCAGTTCGTCGATCGGTTACGTGATGAAGGTTCAGGGTGAGGCTAGCGTCACCCAGGGCGGATCGAGCCAGGCCGCGACGATCGGCACGCCGCTGTACGTCGGCAGCACGGTGAAGACCGGCCCGGCGGGCTCCATGGGCGTGACCCTCAAGGACAACACGGTGATGTCCTTCGGCCCCAACAGCGAGCTGACCCTAGACGAATTCATCTTCGACCCCGCCCAGGACGATCTGAAGCTGAGCGCCAAGATCACCCACGGCACGCTCGATTACATTTCCGGCACCATCGCCAAGCTCAAGCCGGAGGCCGTCGAGATCAACACCCCGACTGGCACCATCGGCGTGCGTGGCACGCATTTTCTCGTCAAGGTTGATTGAGGCCGACACGGCATGTTTTCCAATCCGATGCGCGCCGCTGCGCTCCTTTTCTGCGCCCTGCTGAGCACTGGCTGCGCCTCCAAATCCTACGTGGTGCTGATGGAGAGCCCCGATGGCAGCACCGGCGCCATCGAGGTTCGCACCGACAGGGGCCTGGCCCGCGTGGATCAGAAGGGTTACGGGGTCAATCTCGATGGCCGCAGCGCCACGCCGTATCAGGTCGAGCAGCCGCGCATCGACAAGGACTTCTCCGCCGCGCGGGCAGCCCAGCCGGCGCTGCCCAAGAGCTACCTGCTGTATTTCCGGACTGGCGGCGCCAAGCTGACTGCGAAATCCCAGGCGGAAATTCCCGAGATCTTGCAAACCGTGCGTGACCGCGGGCCGTCCGCGGTTTCGGTGATCGGCCATACCGACACCGTTGGCAGCAAGCTGGACAACGAAGACCTCGGCCTGCTGCGCGCCCGGGCCATCGCCCGCCAATTGCAGGACAACGGCCTGCAGGCACTGGAACTGGTGGTGACCTCCCACGGCGAGGGCAACCTGCTGGTGAAAACCCCGGACAACACGCCGGAGCCTGCCAACCGCCGGGTGGAAATCACCATCCGCTGAGCCCGCGTCACTTGCTGGCCATCACCAGCCGGCTGCCATGCTCGCCATGGCGCAGCCGTTGCAGGTGATAGGCCACCAGGCCGTCCCGGGGGCGCTGCTCGGCGAGGGTTTCGAACGCGACCAGGGCTTCGCTGGCGCCGCTCGCCAGCAGCCCGTATGCCGCTTCATAGGCGTCATCACGCTCACTCATCGGCACGACCATGGCCTCCAGCGGCTCGAACACCTGCACCGCCTCGGCCTTGCCCTTGAGCACCACCTCGCCGACCGGACGCATCGGCACCTTTGGACAGTGCTCGCGGATTGCGCCAGAGACGCAAAGCAGGGTGCCGACCTGCCCGTTCAGGCTTTCCAGCCGCGAGGTGGTGTTCACCGGATCGCCCAGGGCGCGGTAATCGAAGATCACCGAGCCGCCGAAGTTGCCCACCACCACGTCACCGCTGTGCACAGCGATGCGCGTCTGGCCGAAGGTGATGCCGCGTTCGCCCAGGGCGGCTACGTAACCCTGGGCGAAACGGTTGATCTCCAGGGCGCAGGCCAGGGCGCGCTGCTGATGATCGGCCTGGGGGATCGGCGCCGAGAACATGATCGCCACCGCATCGCCGACGATGCGATCCAGCGTACCTTCGTGGCGAAAGGCGATGCCGATAACCTGTTCCAGGTAGTCGTTGAGCAGGCTGACTGCTGCCTCGGGCGCCTGGCGCTCCATCATCGCGGTGAAACCGGTGATGTCGGTAAACACGAAGCTGCAGCTTTGCCGCTGCCCGCCGAGGGTCAGTTGCTCCGGGTGGGCGACCAGATGATTGACCAGGTTGGGCGACACGTAGCGTGAGAAAGCCGCCTGGATCCAGCGCTGCTCGCGCTCGGCAGCCATGTGGCGAACGATGCTCGCGGCGCCGTAGACCAGCATCAGGCCGAGCGACGGCGTGAACAGGTCGAGCAGTAGTCGGTGGGTCACGAAGCCGTACCAGGCCACCGCGTTCAGCGCGGCTACCAGCATGAGCATCAGTACGGCTGACACCAGGGCCGGCGCGTAAAGTGCCAGTATGCCGAGCAGCACGCCACCCAGCAGCAGGGCCAGGGCCTCCACGGCCAATGCCCAGCCGGGGCGCAGCAGCAAGGTATCGGTCAGCACCTGTTCTAGGGCCTGGGCGTGCACCTCGACGCCGGGAATGATTCCGCCCAGCGGGCTGAAGCGCAGGTCCTGCAGGCCCTGGGCCGAGGTGCCGACAAGAATGATGCTGCCGTCGACCGGCGGCGCCGAGCCGTCCAGCACCTGCCAGGCAGGAATGCTGCGACTCGCCTGCGGCCGGGAGAAATACACCCACAGCTCGCCGCTGGCTGCGGTGGGAATCTGCACACGGCCGATATCGACACGCTGCACGCCGGCCTCGCTGCTGACGATCCGGTAGCGCCCCGTGCGCTGCGCCACACGCAGCGCCTCGGCCACCAGCGAGGGGCGCAGCTCGCCGTTCAGCGACACGAAGAGCGGCACCCGGCGTACCACGCCGTCGGCGTCGGGCCTGAAGGTCATGGCGCCGATACCGCGGGCGGCCTGTTCCAGTGCCGGCAGCGGGCGCGCGGCGCCCTGGAAGGCGGGCATGAAGGCGATGGGTGAGGGGCCTTGCTGCACCATGCCGAAGCGGCTCAGCGGTGGCCCGCCATTGCGGGGGCTCTGCTCGGCGGCGAAGCCGAGCACGACATTGCTGCGTTTCAATACCTCGGCGAACTGCCCGTCATGGGCCGGCAGGGTTGCCAGCTGCGTGGCCAAGGTCGGCGGTAGCAGGTTGCCGCGAATGAGCTGCTCGGGCGAGGTGCGATCGGGCTCGGCGAACAGCACGTCGAACACCACCGCTGCCGCGCCAGCCTGCTCGAGCCGCTCCACCAGCGCCGCCACCTGGGTGCGCGGCCAGGGCCATTGGCCGATGCGCGCGAGGCTCTGTTCATCCAGGTCGACGACGCGCACCGGCGCTTCCTGATAAGGCCGCGGCTGCAAGCGTTGATACTGATCGAACACCGCATGGCGGGCCTTCTGCACCGGCACCGGGTCGAGCAGAAACACCATGAGCAGGCCCAGCAATACCGCCAGGCAGAGGCCGCCGCCTGTGCTGAACAAACGGGATCTAGGCATGCGCAAGGGCTCTGGGTGGGATGGGGAGCTGCAGCTGGGGCATGGGTTCGTACCTGAGATGCCGGGCGGACTGGGCGGCTTACCCAGGCACGAGCCTGTCGCGCAGCAGCCGTTTCCCGTTTCATCTGGCCGAGTCAGTCAGCGCGGCGATTCGCTCGGGTGCGACTTTGCCACATAAACCCCATTCATGGATGCTCAGCAGGGCGCCGCCTTGACGAAATCGATAAAGGCCCTGAGCGGCGAGGGCAGGTAGCGGCGCCCTGGGTAATACAGAAACGGGCCCGAGAAACTCTGCCACCAGGGTTCCAGTACCGGTTCCAACGCGCCGCTCTGCAGGTGCGGGCGCAACCAGTCCTCGAACAGGTAGATCAAGCCCAGGCCATCGATCGCCGCCTGCACGGCCAGGTCGACGGCGCCGCCGATGCGTACGATCAGCGGCCCGGCGGGGTCGACGCTGATGATCTCGCCGTCGCGTTCGTACTCCCACAACGGCATCGCGCCGCTGGGGAACTTGCCGCGCAGACAGGCGTGCTGCAGCAGGTCGCGCGGGTGTTCGGGGCGGCCGTGGGCGTCCAGGTAGGCGGGCGAGGCCGCGGTGGCGCAGCGCTGCAGGCGCGGGCCGATGGGCACGGCGATCATGTCCTGTTCCAGGCGATCGTCGTAGCGAATGCCGGCATCGCAGCCAGCCGCCAGCACGTCGACGAAGCTTTCCTCGGCGATCACTTCAACGCGGATGTCGGGGTAGGCTTTCAGGAACGGGGTGATCAGCGTGGGCAGGACCAGCCGCGCGGCGCTCAGTGGCACGTTGAGTTTCAGGGTGCCGGTGGGGCGGTCGCGAAAGTCGTTGATCACGTCCAGCGCCGAGGTCACTTCGCCCAGCGCCGGTACGATGCGGTCCATCAGCAGGCGGCCCGCTTCGGTCGGCAGGATGCTGCGCGTAGTGCGATTGAGCAGGCGCACGCCAAGGCCGGCCTCCATGCGCCGCACGGCGTCGCTCAGGCTGGAGGCGGATTTGCCACTGAGCCGCGCGCCTTCGCGAAAACCGCCGGCGTTCACCACGGTCACGAAGGCCAGCAGATCCTGAATGTCGGTGCTCACTGTTCGCTCTCCCGTACGACCTGTGCTGATTGCACTCGATTATCGGCGCAGTGGTCAACGCCTATAGTGGCCTCGACATCCACTGATCGAGGCAGATGACATGAGCAACGCCAGCCAGGCCGGTACCTTTACTCTCGATGAACGCACCGTCAATCGCATGGGCTACGGTGCCATGCAGCTCGCCGGGCCCCATGTGTTCGGCCCGCCCCGGGATCGCGCTGCGGCGTTGGCGGTGCTGCGTGCCGCGCGCGATGCCGGGGTCGACCATATCGACACCGCGGACTTCTACGGTCCGCACGTCACCAACCAGCTGATCCGCGAAGCATTGCACCCCTATGGCGATGAGCTGGTGCTGGTCACCAAGGTCGGTGCCCGGCGTGAAGCGGATACATCCTGGCACCCGGCCGCGACGCCCGCCGAACTGACGCAGGCCGTGCACGACAACCTGCGCAACCTGGGGCTCGAAGCGCTGGACGTCGTCAATTTCCGGGCGTGGGGTACGCTGCATGCCCCCGACGAAGCGTCCATCGAGGAGGCGTTCGGCACCCTGGCCGACTTGCAGCGCCAGGGGCTGATTCGTCAGCTGGGCCTGAGCAACGTATCGGCGGTGCAGATCAGCCAGGCCCAGCGCATCGCGCCGGTGGTCTGCGTGCAGAATCACTACAACCTGTCGCACCGCAACGACGAGTCGCTGATCGCCGAACTGGCCCGCCAGGGCATCGCTTACGTGCCGTTCTTCCCGCTGGGTGGTTTCTCGCCGCTGCAATCGGAGGCGTTGTCCAGCGTGGCGGCGCGCCTGGAAACGTCGCCGCTGCGGGTGGCGCTGGCCTGGCTGCTGCAGCGCAAGCCGAACATCCTGCTGATTCCGGGCACTTCCTCGGTGGCGCACCTGCAAGAGAATCTCAGCGCCAGCGAGCTGGTAATTCCCCCTGCGTTGCTGGCCGAACTGGACGCCCTGGCCTGAAAGAGGAGCGTTAAGGCTATAGCGCCTTCTTGTAGCCGATATGCGAAGCCTCGAAGCCCAGCCCTTCATAGGAGCGCTGGGCGTGCTTGCGGGTGTGGTCGCAACTCAGCTGGATCAGTTGGCAGCCGCGTGCGCGGGCTTGCTCGAAGGCCCACAGGAACATCTCGCGGCCGATGCCGGCGCTACGGCAGTTCGGGTCGATGCGCACTGCCTCGATCTGTGCACGCCAGGCACCCAGGCGCGAAATGTTCGGCAGGAAGGTCAGCTGCAGGGTGCCGATCACCCGGCCCGCGTCAGCGACCACCACCAGCGCCTGGTTCGGGTCGGCGTCGATGGCCTCGAAGGCGCTGACGTAGGCCGCTTGCAGTGGCGTGGAGGCATCTTCGCGAGCCTGGCCGAGTGAGTCGCTGGCCAGCAGAGCGACGATGGTTTCCAGGTCGGCGCGCTGTGCTTTGCGAAAGGTCAGGGTCGACATGGGGTGGTCTCCGGGACAGGCGATGGATGTTCGTTGCTGGAGAACTACATTAGCGCTAATGTATTTGGCAAAGGTGCTGATGGAGCCGTCGATGACCATGAAGATCGAACCCGGCCTGGGTGAGTTGCTGCGCTACGTATCCGAGTTGGTGGAGCGGGGCGCCGAGCAGCATTATCAGGACATGGGCCTCACCTACCGCGCGCGCTATACGCCAGTGCTGCGCGCCATCGAGGCGGGCGCGCAGACCATCACCGAGATCACCGCGCGCACCCACCTGACTCAAGGGGCGATCAGCCAGACGGTGAGCCAGATGGAGGCGGACGGCCTGATCACCCGCCAACGCGGCGCCGATGCGCGCAAGAGCGAAATTCACCTGGCACCGGCCGGGCAGCGGCTGATGCCCGTGCTGATCGGCCATTGGGCGGCGACCTTCCGTGCCATAGAACGGCTCGAGCAGGAGATCGGCCATCCACTGCGCCTGGTGTTGCAGTCGGCTGCCCAGGCGCTCCAGGACCAGAACTTCTCGCAGCGCCTGAGTGCCGCCAAACGACCCACAGCAGCAGGAGTGACCGGCAATGCATGAGCCCCTTTCGACAGGTATCCGCGTGGAAGGCGGCGTGGTGGCCTTTCCCGTGCACTTCATGCGCGGCGGCACCTCGACCGGCCTGGTCATCGACGAGCGCTTCGCCCCTCAGGACATCGCCTTGCGCGAAGAACTGCTGCGTCACCTGATGGGTGTGCCGCTACATGGCGAGGCGCCCGGCAACCGCCAGCTCACCGGCCTGGGCCGCGGCCCGGCGACCAGCAACAAGGTATTCTTCGTCGAGCTGGAAAACGTCGAGGGTCAGTTGCGCCTGGTCAGCACCCTGGCGCAACTGGCCGCCAGCCACTCGGCCATCGACTGGAGTGTGAACTGCGGCAACATGTCGTCGGCGCTGCCGCTGTGGGCGCTGGACGTAGGCCTGGCTGACGGCGCGAACGGTGATTTCGAGATCGATATCCGCAATACCAACACCGGCGTGATCACCACCGGGCGGGTGCTGCGCGACGCCGACAACGCCCTGCGCAAGGTGGCGATTCCCGGCGTGCCGGGGCAGTTTCCCGGTGTCGATCTGTTCCTCCATCACCCGGTCGGCGCCAAGACCGGTGCCTTGCTGCCGACCGGCAATGCGCTCGACGAGATTCTCGGCCATCCGGTGTCCTGCGTGGATGTGGCGGTGCCGATGGTGATCATCGACGCAGCATCCTTTGGCAAGACTGCACGCGAGCCGCTCGCCGAGCTGGAAGCCGATAGCGCCTTCATGCACGCGCTGCGTGAAGTGTGGATCGAGGCGGGGCTGCGCATGGGCCTGAAAAAGCGCAGTGGCGAGCCGATGAGCCGCGAGGACATCAGCCGCAGCGAAACCATCCCCAAGGTGTGCATCATCGGCCCGGCTATGAACGGCGGCACACTCTCGGTGCGCTACTTCACCCCGCAAACCTTGCACGCCTCGATGGCCGTGTCCGGCGGCTGCTGCCTGGCCGCTGCCACGTTGATACCCGGCACCGTCGCCGCCCGCCTGGCCGCAGCCACACCGCAAGTCGGCGAGCAGTTCGCCGAATATGCGGTAGCCATGGAAAACCCCGCCGGTGTTCTCGACGCCACGGTGGTGGCTCGCGATGCCGGTACCGGGCTGGAGGTCAGCACCGTCGCCTACCGCCGCAGCGCCCAGGTGCTGCAGCGCGGGCACGTGCCGTTGTACAACGCGTCGCAGGAGTTGGCGGCGGCGCTGGTGCAAGGGGCATAAAAAAGAGCCGCAAACTCTCGCTTGCGGCCCTTTGTGCTCAGCCAAACGATCAGTTGGGCAACTGCGCAGCGGGCGCCTTTCTGCTGAACAGCGGGCGCAAGCCGAGGAGCAGCACGAATACCGTGAAGGCCAGTACGGTGGCGCTGATCGGGCGGTCGATGAAGGTCGAGAAATCACCGCGCGACAGCAGCATGGCGCGGCGGAAGTGTTCTTCCATCATCGGGCCGAGCACGAAGCCCAGCAGCATCGGTGCGGCGGGAAAACCCAGCACGCGCATGCCGTAACCAATGGCACCGAACACCACAACCAGCAACACGTCGAAGGCGCTGTTGTTGACGCTGTAGGTGCCGATGCAGATGAACATCAGCACCGCCGGAAACAGCAGCTTGTAAGGCACCATCAGCAGGCGAACCCAGAGGCCGATCAGCGGCACGTTGAGGATCACCAGCAGCACGTTGCCGATCCAGAAGCTCATCACCAGCCCCCAGAACAACGACGGCTGATCGGTCATTAGCTGTGGGCCAGGGGCGATGCCGTGGATCATCAGCGCGCCGAGCATCAGCGCCATGGTGGCGCTGCCGGGAATGCCCAGGGCCAGAGTGGGGATGAAGGATGTCTGGTCGGCCGCGTTGTTGGCTGACTCGGGGGCCATGATGCCTTCGATGGCGCCTTTGCCGAAGCGCTCGGGCTGTTTGGCGACGCGGCGTTCCACTGCGTAGGCCATGAAGGCGGCAATCGATGGGCCGGTGCCCGGCAACGTGCCGAAGAACGAGCCGATGGACGAGCCGCGCACCATTGGCATCCATGAGCGTTTGACGTCATCGCGCGTGGGCTTCATGGCGGACAGCTTGAGGCTGCTGCGGTCTACGCGGCTGCCGTCGACCTTGCCGATGCTGGAGATCACCTCGGCCACGCCGAACAGACCCATCGCCAGCGCCACCAGGTTGATGCCGTCAGCCAGGTCCAGAATGCCGAAATCGAAACGCCGAGTGCCGGTGTAGATGTCGCTGCCCACGGTGCCGAACAGGATGCCGAAGGTCACCATGATCAGACCCTTGATCACCGAGCCGCCGGAGATATTGGACGCCGCCACCAGCCCCAGCAGCATCAGCGAGAAGTACTCGGCCGAGGAGAAGTTCAGGGCGTAGGCGCTGATGGTCGGCGCGAAGCTCATCAGCAGGATGATGCCGATCGAGCCACCGCAGAATGAGGCCACGGTGGTCATCAGCAGCGCGATACCGCCGCGGCCCTGCAGGGTCATGGGGTAGCCGTCCAGGCAAGTCACGGCGTTGGAGGGCGAGCCGGGCACGTTGAGCAGGATGGACGCCGTATTGCCACCGTAGGACGTGCCGTACCAGATGCCCGCCAGCATGATCAGCGCGGCGGTGGGCTCCAGGTGGAAGGTCATCGGAAACAGCATGGAGATCGCTGCCAGCACGCCGATGCCGGGAATCACCCCCAGCAGAGTGCCGAGAAACACGCCCACGAAGCAGTAGAACAGGTTGTACATCGAGAACGCGGTCTCGAGGCCGAGCAGTATGTTTTCAGACATCAGAAGTCCCACCGAATGAGGACGAAGTTCATGCCCAGGCCGACCTGGAAGATCAGGTAGGCCAGCGCGCAGAGCACGGCGCCGAGGATCGCCACCTGAGCGATGCGGGCCTTGTTCTCGGCGAACGAGGAGACCAGCACCACCGCCAGCACCGCAGGTAGCAGGCCCAGCGTCTTGACGCTGACGGCGAACAGGGTGACTGCGATCAGCACCAGCGCAGCAGGCCGCCACTGCACCTCGATGGGTTTGACGACCTGCGTGCGCAATAGCGAAACCAGGCTCAGTAACAGGCCGAGAAATACCAGAAGGCCGCCCATTGCCAGGGGAAACATGCCGGGCCCCATGCGCTGCAGGGTGCCGGCGTTGAAGGCGCTCGATGAATAGGCGGCCACAGCGAAGCCGCACAGGGCGATAAGGATGCCGACGACGACATCCTGATAATTGCGAGCCGGCATATCGGGCTCCTCAGCATCAGTGGGATAGGGTGACTCTCGCGCCCTCATGCAGCCGAGGAAGGCGCCGGCCGGTTTCAGTTGACGGTCGCGCCCGAGGTCTTGATGACGCTTGCCCAGCGCTCCAGCTCCTGGGAGAGCAGCGTGGAGAACCATTGGCTGTCCTCGACCACCACGGTGCTGCCTTCGGCTTCCAGCGAGCTGCGCAGCGGCTCGGATTGCAGGGCCTTGTTGATCGCGGCGTTGAGGCTCGCCACTTGCTCGTCGGTCATGCCGGCCGGCCCGACGACACCTTTCCAGTCACTGGTTTCGAAGTCCGCGAAGCCCGATTCGGCCACGGTGGGGACGTCCGGCAGCACCGCGTTGCGCTCAGCCGAAGTAACGGCCAGGGCACGGATCGAGCCGGAGCGGATGTGCGGCAGAACACTGGGCAGGCTGCCGATGTACACGTCGACCACGCCACTCATCACGTCCGAGATGGCCTGGGCGATGCCGGGATAGGGCACGTGGGTAAGCTCGATACCGGCTTCGCTCGACAGCAGCTCGACCGACAGGTGGGCGACGGTGCCCGAGCCCGGTGTGCCGAAAAGTACGCTGCCCGGGGCCTTCTTGGCGGCCGTGAGGAAACCTTCAATATTCTCGATTGGCGACTTGGCATGGGTCACCAGCACCATGGGCTGGGTAGAGATGACCGCGATGTGTTTGAAGTCCTTCATCGAATCGTACGGAATGTCCTTGTACAGCGATGGGTTGACCGCCAGGTTCGAGGTCTGCCCCATGCCGATGTACTGGCCATTGGCGGTGGCGCGCGCCAGCTGCGCGAGACCGATGTTGCCGCCCGCGCCCGGACGATTCTCGACCACGAAATTCCAGCCGGTTTCCTTGCCGATCTGCTGTACCAGCAGACGCGAGGGTATATCGGTACCGCCGCCGGGCGGGAAGGGCACGACGAAGTTGATGTTGCCCTGCGGGTAGCTGTCCGCCTGGGCGGGCAACACGGTGGCGGCGATAGCGAATACCGCGCATGCCAGCATCTTGCGTGGAGTGTTCATGGCCATGGTCGGGTTCCTGTCTGGGGCGGATCTACGAAGACGCTCGTACCGCACTTTTTGTTGTCGATGGCAGAGGCTGCCGGGGTGTCTGGTGAGTGAACGCGGGATCGCGAATGCAGCAGAAGTTCTGGCCTGTGTGCCAGGTGCGGGCGTTCATCTCGGGGTTGGTAGAGGATTGCTCATGGCAGACCGATGCTGACCATGAAGCATGCCGTTCTAGTCGCTAAGTCGGGTTGCGCAAGGCGTCGAGCGCGGGCTCGGGGTGTGATCGCGAAGGCGCAGGCAGGTGCGCGAAGCGATGGTTTGCGCCATAGGGGCTGTCGCGGTGTGGAGCGTGGATGGGCTCATGGTGGGATCCTTGTCTTTTTATTGATCGCCGGCCGCTGTCGCTCTCAGGCGTCGCAGCATTTTGCGAGACTAAACATAACAGAACGTCATTTCAATATTGGCGGTCCGGCAAATGACTCCATGGCATGCAGGCATTTTGACCAGCGAGCACTCTGGGATTAGAACGCGATAATTGGCTGCAGCTGTCGCGTCAGCAATGGTGTGGGCTCCAGCTGATGGACGCCCGATCCAGCATCGCCGTTAGCACCAAAATCTAGGGTTTGAAACTTTGTTTCATTATGTTTTTTGCGGTCCTTTCTAGCTGCGCTGCCGTCCGGGTACCAGAGAGAGGCCGCCCAGGTTGGCCGCACGCCTGGACCCTGTCGGCGCGAAGCGGGGTGCGACCGGCCGTGTTCGGTGCATCTATGGCAGGGCGTGCGGTGTTGGCGGATAATGCGCCGCTGTCCCGAACGCGGGGCCAATGGCAAATTGATGAGGAATCACTGATGGTGAAAGCGCGGCCGCGTCCGGCGGTAAACGGAGTGGCTTCGGCTGACCGGGTTCTGACCGTTCTGTCTGCCTTTCAGGTCGGCGATACGGCGTTGAGTCTGGTAGAGCTGGTGGAGCGTACCGGGCTGATCAAGAGCACGATCATGCGACTCATGGTGTCGCTGGAGGATCACGGCTTCATCAATCGCATGGCCGACGGGCGCTATCAACTGGCCAGCGAGGTGATGCGGCTCAATGCGGTGTACCAGGAGGCGCTGGATCTCGAGCGCCACGTGATGCCCAGGCTGCAGGAACTCGCCGAGTACTCGGGCGAGACGGCGTCGTTCTACGTTCGCCATGGCGCCTACCGGATGTGCCAGTTCCGGGTGAACTCCAGGCATCGCCTGCGCATGAATATGCAGCCAGGCGACATGCGCCCGATGGATGAGGCCGCGGGTGCGCAGGCCCTGCGTGCGTCGTATGAAGTCGGCAGCAAGCTGGACAAACCTTATTACTCGCGGGGCGCTACAGATCCCCATGCTTCGTCCATCGCGCTGCCCATTTATGGCGCCCAGCAGGAGCTGATGGGCGCGCTGGTAATCTCCGGGCCGGCCAGCCGCTTGACCGAGGAGGCGGCGGCGAGCCTGCGCCAGGTGTTCCTCGACACCGCCCGGGATCTCATGCGCAGCCTCGGTTTCAAACCGGCCGACGGCAAGACAAAGGCCTCAGAAACCGTAAAGTGACACCGGGTTGTCGCGCAGGATCAGGCTGAGCGCCTTTTCGTCAGGCGCCCAGTCGGCCAGCAAATCGAGCACCCTGGCGTCATCGGGTTTCTGGTCTTCGGCGAGGGTTGGGTGCGGCCAGTCGCTGCCCCACAGCATGCGTTCCGGGTTCCGGCCGATCAGCGCCGTGGCGACCTTGCCCGCGTCTTCATAGCCGGGGCCGCCGACCTTCGAGCGTACGTAGGGTGCCGACAGCTTGACCCAGACCTTGCCGTTGTCCACCAGGCGGCTGAGGGCCGCGAAGGCATCGGAGTGAATGCCTTCGGGTTGCGGCACGTGGCCGAGATGATCGATGACCACCTTCGCCGGCAATTTGGCCAGCCGGTTTTCCAGCTCGGCGAGCAGGTTACCGGCTGCGAATTGCACGTTCCAGCCCAGTTCGTTGACCCGCGCCGCCAGGGTTTCCAAATCATCGAGGCCTACCCCGCCCGTGCTCAGATTGAAACGAATGCCCCGTACGCCGGCCTCGTGCAGACTGGCCAGTGCGTCGTCGTCGATCGAGTTCTCGATCACCGCGACGCCGCGCGCATCGCCATGGCTGCGTAGCAGGCCGTCGAGCATCAGGCGGTTGTCGGTGCCGTAGGTCGACGGGGTGACGATGACCATGCGCCGAATGCCCAGGCGCTTCTGTACGGCGCGGTACTGCTCAAGAGAGGCATCGGGCGGAAACAATGTGGCCGTCGGTGAGGTGGGGTAGCGGCTGTCATAGAGGTGCATGTGGCAGTCAACGCTGCCGGCTGGAGGCGTGAAGCGCGGGCGTAGCTCGGCGTTGTTCGAGGGCTTGCTGGCGAGGGCGTTGAAGGCGAGGGTAGCGCCCAGGGCGCCCCCGGCCTGCAGGAAGCGACGTCGGGAAAACTGCATGGTGGGTCTCTTTTCTTGTTGTGGGGGATGAGGACGCCAATCCTGCGCGGGGCAGGATTGGCGTCTTGCTACGCATGCCGTCAGCCGGCGCTTGCCGTGGCCCCGGCCTGCTGTTGCTCGCGTTGGCGCTTGCGGCCAATCACCAGCACCATGATGCCCGCCAGCGTGCAAAGCGCGGCCAGCGGCATCAGCGCCAGCGAGTAGCTGCCCGTGGCGTCGTGGATCGCGCCGTAGGCGTTGACCATGATGCCGCCGCCGACCAGATTGGCCACGGCACCTACGGCTGCCAGGCCGGCAGCTGCCGTCGACGACGACAGCCACCCGGATACCAGCGCCCAGAAGGGGCCCTTCATCGAGTAGGCACCCACCAGCACCATGGTCAGCATCACTACCGTGGCGGTCAGCGAATCGGTGAACAGCGTCATCAGCAGGCCCGCCGCAATCAGCAGCAGGGTCAGTGCCGTGTGCCAGCGGCGCTCGCCGGTGCGGTCGGAGCTGCGACCCCAGAGGATCATCAGCAGCGAGGCGATACCGTAGGGAATGGCGTTGACCAGGCCAATCTGCTGAGCGCTAAGGTCGAAGGTCTTGAGCAGTTGCGGCGCCCAGACGCTCATGGTGCTGCCGGCCGCCGAGGCGCCCGAGTAGATCAGCGCCAGCACCCAGATATCCTTGTGGCGCAACAGCTTCCACAGCGAGATGTGGCCGATGGCCGTTTTCTTCGCGGCCTCTTCGCGCAGTCGCCCGGTCAGCCAGTTGCGTTGCTCGTCGCTCAGCCACTTGGCGTGTTCGGGACGATCAGTGAGCACGAACAGGCAGGCAATGCCGAGCAGCACTGCCGGAATACCTTCCAGGATGAACAACCAGTGCCAGCCACGCATTCCCAGCCAGCCGTCCAGGCCCAGCAGCAGGCCCGAGAGCGGCGAGCCGATGAAGTTGGCGGCCGGGATGGCGACCATGAAGATGGCCACCATGCGTGCGCGGTAGGCGGAGGGCAGCCAGTAGGTGAGGTACAGCAGCACGCCAGGGAAGAAGCCGGCCTCGGCGGCGCCGAGCAGAAAGCGCATCACGTACAGCGAGTAAGGGCCGACCACGAACGCCGTGCCGGCTGAGACCAGGCCCCAGGTGATCATGATTCGGGCGATCCACATGCGCGCGCCGAACTTTTGCATCGCCAGGTTGCTGGGCACTTCGACCAGAAAGTAGGCGAAGAAGAACAGGCTGCTGGCAAAGCCGAAGACCCGTGCCGAGAGGCCCAGGTCATCGTTCATTTGCAGCGAAGCCATGCCGATGTTGCCGCGGTCGATGATCGCGATCAGGTAGCAGAGAATCAGAAACGGCAGGATGCGCCAGGCGACCCGGCGCATGGTGACGCGCTCGAGCTCGCTCACCGCTGGAGTAGTGGCAGTCATGGTGCTCTCCACTAGGGCTGGAGGTTGACGGACTCAGTTTAAAGCGCTGCCTGAGGGCCAAGCAGCGCTTGATCTGTCAATTATCGAGCAAATGCCGATTGACGACGCAGCGCGGATCGAGCGCGACGCCGTTGCAGACGTCGAGGATCTGCCGCAACGCGACCTGGGCAACCCGGTCGCGGGCTTCCGAGGTATTGGCGCCGATGTGTGGCGTGGCGACCAGGTTCGTCAGCCCCCATAACGGGCTGTCGGCGGGTGGGGGTTCGGGGCTGAAGGTGTCCAGGCCGGCGCCGGCGATCTTGCCGTCGCGCAGGGCCTGAACCAGAGCCTGGGTATCGATCAGCTCACCCCGGGCGGTGTTGATGATGATGCTGTCCGGGCGCATGCGCGCCAGCTGTGGCGCGCCGATCAGGTTGTGGTTGCTGTCGGTCAGTGGGCAGTGAAGGCTTATCACGTCGCAGTCGCTGAACAGCCGGTCGAGGTTCTCCTCGCGCTCGACGTGCGCGCGCTGAGGAAGCTCCTTGAGGTAGGGGTCATAGACCTTGACGGTCATGCGCAGCGGCGCGACCAGGTCCATCAGGATGCTGCCGATCGAGCCCAGGCCGATCAGGCCAAGGGTCTTGCCGGACAGTTCGATGCCGTTGGCAGTGGACTTGTCCCAGTGTCCCTCGCGCATGCGGGCAGTAAGCAGTGCAGTCTGGCGGGCGACGCTGAACATCAACGCAAAGGCGTGCTCGGCCACCGACTGGGCATTGGCACCCATGGCAATGGTGACCGGCACGCCGCGCTCGGCGGCAGCCTGAATATCGATGGTGTTGTAGCCCACACCGTGCTTGGCGATCACCTTGAGCTTCGCCGAGGCGCCGATCATCGCGCGGGTCAGCTGGCCCTGGCGAACGATGATCGCGTCGGGTTGCTCGGCCTGGATGATGGCCTGCAGCTCATCGGCAGGCAGGTAAGGCGTGGTGGGGATGATCCGGACGCCCTCGGCGGCGGCGAGGGTCATGGCATCGGTCGCCAGTTCGGGACCTGTTATCAGAACGGTGCGGGACATCGTGAATACCTTGTTCTTATCTGAGTGTCGATGCTGGCGCTAGAGGCGACAGTAGCGGCTAAACCCTACCATATCGAAACGACGTTGCAATATTATCTTTCAATGTCGATTTGGGTGGTGTTGGGACGGATGATAAAGCTGTTGATTGCATTCAAATGAAATGCAATTCTAAAAATAACAAAGACAACAGCTGAGGGTTCGTCACATGAGTATTGGTTTCCAGGTACTGGAGCGCGCACGCAAGGTCAGCGCCGAATGGGTTGCCCGTTATCGGGAGTTGCCGGTCGCCAACGTCAGCGACTCGATGAATCGCATGACCGCAGGTGGGGCGCGTCTGCGGCCCATGCACAAGGAGGGCGGGCTCGCCGGCCCGGCACTGACGGTCAAGGCGCGCCCGGGAGACAACCTGATGCTGCACTACGCCCTGGATATCGCAGAACCCGGTGACGTGATCGTGGTCGATGCCGGCGGTGACCTGAGCAACGCACTGATCGGCGAAATGATGGTGGCCTATGCCGTGAAGCTCGGTGTAGCCGGTATCGTCATCAACGGTGCGATCCGCGATGCGGCAAATATCGGCGCCGGTGACTTCCCGCTGTTCGCGGCTGGTGTATCGCACCGCGGTCCATACAAGGACGGTCCCGGTGAAATCAACGTGCCCATCGCCATCGACGGCATGGTGATCGAACCGGGCGACCTGGTGATCGGCGACGATGATGGCCTGCTCTGCGTTCCTTTCGCGCATGTGGAAAGTGTCTATGCCCGCGCGACAGCCAAGTACGCCGCTGAGCAGAAGCAGATGGGGCAGATCGCCGAGGGCACCAATGATCGCAGTTGGGTCATCCAGGCGCTGAAAGCCAAGGGCTGTGCGCTGCCAGGCGACGCCTGATTCCTGCGAGGCGCGCCTGCCGCCAGGCAAGGCGCGTCTATCAGGCCTTGCGCCGCTAATCCCCGGATGCCTGATCGCTGCAATGGCGTGCCGGGCTTGATCACGGCGATACCGTTCTTCTCGACCGTCGGCCCGCAAGCGGTTGGACCACACATCGACCTCTCGCTGCGGCACTCCCATCAAGCCGGGCTGGCTCACCGCGAGCCAGTGTTGCTGGCGTTTTTTCGGGTGTAAGCGCTTATCCGGAAACAATATTTTATTTTCATCATTTTGATGGGCGGGCCAATTTCCCCGACTTTTCCCGTCAACAGGCCATTTATGGTGATCTTTCTTC
This sequence comes from Pseudomonas sp. PA27(2017), assembly GCF_001945445.1. Classification (GTDB taxonomy): domain Bacteria; phylum Pseudomonadota; class Gammaproteobacteria; order Pseudomonadales; family Pseudomonadaceae; genus Aquipseudomonas. The sequence continues at coordinate 289,249 of NZ_MSXW01000026.1, read as the reverse complement.
AGCTCGCCTGGCGATGAAAATTACTCAAAAAATTGTATTTTAAAATGACATTCCATTCTGATAGATTTTGCTGACTGGCCCGAAACATCAATAAAAAACACAGGTCATCCCATGGCGCTTATCTACAGCCCTCATCATGCCCCGCCCCGATTCGATGGGCCGCGCAAGCCGCGGCGCCGCTCGCATTGATCTGTTTCGTTCCGCACCAATAAAAACAAAGAGGAATCCTCCATGAACACGTTCAAGTTCTGCGCGCGTGCCGCGCTCGTCTCACTCGCCTTGTTCACCGCGAATGCCCATGCTGCCTGGCCGCAGGATCGGCCAATCGAGTTTCTGGTCGCCTACGCACCGGGCGGCAGCACCGATGTGATGGCCCGTGCCATGCAACCGTTTCTGGAAAAGCGTCTGGATGCCAAGATCGTCATCGTCAACCGCCCCGGCGCGGCGGGCGAGATCGCCTACACCGCGCTGAGCAAGGCCAAGCCGGACGGCTACACCTTCGCGTTCATCAATACTCCAGGCTTCGTCAGCACCCGGGTGCAACGCAAGGTCGGCTACGAGGAAACCGCCATTCGCCCGGTGGCGCGGATCGTCGACGACCCCACCGTGCTGGCGGTGCCCAACGAATCGACCTACAAGAGCCTCGATGACTTCGTCCAGGCCGCCAAGGCCGCGCCTGGAAAGCTCTCGGTAGGCACCTCCGGTGTCGGCACCGATGATCATTTGATGATGGTGCAGCTCGAACAGTTGACGGGCATCACCCTCACCCATGTGCCCTTCGCCGGCGCGTCCGAATCGGCCACCGCGCTGATGGGCGGGCACATCAGCTCTGCCGGGCAGAACATCAGCGAGCTGAGCGACGACAGCAAGTACCGCGTGCTGGCGCAGTTCTCCAGTGAGCGCATGCCTCAGGAACCGGAGCTGCCGACGGCTAAAGAGCAGGGCGTGGATCTGGTAATGACCTCTGAACGAGGCATCGCCGCACCCGCCAAGGTGCCGAACGACATCGAAAAGCGCATGGCCGACGCCGTGAAGGCCGTGCTGGAAGACCCTGCATTTCTCAAGAAGGCCAAGGATCTGTCGCTGCCCATCGCCTACCTCTCCGGTGAAGACTGGCAGAAGGGCCTGGATGAGCAGAAGACCCGCTATCAGGCGCTGTGGGACAAGTCGCCATGGGTGAAGTAACCATTCGCGGCAGCCGGCCAGATCTTCTGGCCAGCGCCATCTTCATCGGTCTGGGCGTTCTGGTGTTGTGGTCGACTCGCGACCTTACCGCCGGCAGCGCCGCGATGATGGGGCCGGGCTACATGCCCAGGATGATCGGCTTGCTGACCGTCATCCTTGGGCTCGTCGTCGGCCTGATCGGACTGTTCAAAGGTGGCGAGCCGATCGGCACCGTTCAGTTACGGCCCCTGGTGATTCTGCTGGCCTCCGTCGCAGGTTTCGCGCTGGCCGCCGAGTCGGCGGGCTTCATCATCGCGGCAGCCGGCCTGATCATCTTCGGCAGCATGGCCGACCGCGAGTGGCGGATGCGTGAGGTGCTGATCTCAAGCACCCTGCTGACGCTCTTCGGCCTCGTCGTCTTCATCTATGGACTGGACGTCCAAATGCCAGTGGGGCCTTTCTGATGGAGTTTCTCGATCTCCTGTATCTAGGCTTTTCCGAAGCCCTGAGTCCGACCAACCTGGCGTTCTGTCTGATCGGTGCCCTGTTGGGTACGCTGATTGGCGTGCTGCCTGGCATTGGCCCGACCGCCACGGTAGCGATCCTGCTGCCGATCACCTACTTCCTGCCCCCGCTGGCTGCGTTGATCATGCTCGCCGGCATTTTTTACGGCGCCCAGTACGGCGGTTCGACCACGGCGATCCTGGTCAACCTGCCGGGGGAAGCCTCGGCGGTGGTGACTGCGCTCGATGGTCATGCCATGGCCAAGAAGGGCAGGGCGGGAGCTGCCCTGGCAACGGCGGCGTTGGCATCGTTCTTCGCCGGCACCGTTGCCACGGTGGCGCTCGCGGTTGCGGGGCCGGTGCTGTCGAAGTTCGCGTTATCCTTCGGGCCGGCTGAATATGTGGCGTTGACGGTATTCGGGTTGCTGGCGGCGACCATCCTGGCCAGTGGTTCGGTGATCAAGGCCGTGGCCATGGTGTGCCTGGGCCTGCTACTGGGGATGGTCGGCATGGACGTCAGCAGCGGTACCACGCGTCTGACCTTCGGTTCGACCGACCTGTACGACGGTATCGACTTCGTGGTCATTGCCGTTGGCCTGTTCGGTATCGCCGAGATTGCCGTCAACCTGGAACAGCGCGAAGCCCGTGGCTCGCTGGCCGGCAAGATCACCCGCCTGTGGCCGACCCGCGAAGACTTTCGCAGAGCCTGGCCGGCAACCCTGCGCGGCACGGCGCTGGGCACCTTCCTGGGCGTATTGCCGGGCGGTGGCGCGACCCTGAGTGCGTTCAGTGCCTACTCGCTGGAGAAAAAGGTTTCCAAGACTCCGGAAAAATTCGGCACCGGCCTGGTGGAAGGCGTCGCCGCGCCAGAGGCGGCCAACAATGCCGGGGCGCAGTCGTCGTTCATCCCATTGTTGACGCTAGGCATTCCGTCCAACTCGATCATGGCGATGATGTTGGGTGCCATGATGATCCACGGCATCACTCCAGGGCCTTCGGTGATCAACCATCAGCCGGCGCTGTTCTGGGGACTGATCGCCAGCATGTGGATCGGCAACGTGATGCTGCTGGTGATCAACCTGCCACTGATCGGCCTGTGGGTGCGTTTGCTCAAGGTGCCTTACCGGCTGCTGTTCCCGGCGATCCTGCTGTTCTGCTGTGTGGGCGTTTACAGCGTCAACAACCGCGGCTTCGACGTGGCGCTGGTGATCATCTTCGGCCTGCTCGGTTACCTGTTCCGCAAGGCCAAATGCGAGCCCGGCCCGTTGCTGCTCGGTTTCGTGCTGGGGCCACTGCTGGAAACCAACCTGCGCCGCGCGCTGCTGATTTCCCAGGGTGACCCTGCGGTGCTGATCGAACGCCCGATCAGCGCGGTGCTGTTCGCGGCATCGGCGATCCTGCTGGTCATGATGGTCTTGCCGGCATTTCGCAAGAAGCGAGAGGAAGCCTTCCAGGAGGAAGAGGCCTGAGATCAGTCGCTGTGAGTCCAGCCGCGAGTCTTTTCATTGAGCTTGCCGCTGCGTTGTCTCATGGCTAGGCACGATCGCTGCCTGGCGCATGAGGTGCGGCGGTGACCCTCCTCCTGCCGGTATAGGCGGCCTCAAGCCCCCACAGCCTTCATGCCCGGCCAGATCACCGCCTGGGCGACGATCACGTCCTTGCCGTTGAAGGTGAGGGCCGGAGCGCCGTGAATTTGGTAACCCATCTCCAGGGCGGCACTGACCCGCCGGCAGAAATTGGCGTCGTCGGGGCCGGTCAATACGCGGTAGATGGGCAGGTCGTCTGGCGGGCGGGGCATGGGCTCGGTTCCTGGAGGCGCTTGGGCATGCGTTTATGAGCGTCGGGCCGGGCGCCGTCAAGCGCTTGCGACGCAAGGGCTTTCAGTCCGCCAGCTGTTGCCGAGGACTGGCCGATTTGCGGTGCTGATTCGATCCTCAACCACACTCGCCACCATTGGCCACACCATGGAGCAACCACTGCCGGAACACCCCTAGCGCCGGCAGCACGGCATTGCGTTTGGGGTAGGCGAGGAAATAGGTGCGGCCACTGGCAACCGGCGTGCCGGTGGTGCGCAGTTGGCCCTGGCGCAGCTCTTCCTCGACCAGCACTTGAGGTACCAGGCCGACGCCGATACCGGCACGTACAGCCTGGATCAGGTGCGAGGTCAGCTCGAAGTTGGGGCCGTCTTGCAGTTGCGCGCTGTTCACCCCATGCCGTGCGAACCAGGTCGACCACATCGGCGGGTGGCTGGCGACCTGCAGCAGCAACTGCCTGGCAGCCAGCTCGGGCGTCAGCGGCTCGCCGGCCGCGAGAATCGCCGGGCTGGCGATCAGCACCATGGATTCCTCGAGCAGCGGGTGGGCCATCAGTTCCGGCCAGGCGCCGTCACCCACGCAGATTGCAGCGTCGAGCTGACCGTCGCTGAAATCAGCCTGGATGCGCGAATGGATGTGCACCTGCACGCCCGGGTTGGCGGCGTAGAACTCGTGCAGCCGCGGCAGCAGCCATGTCGAGCCGAAGGTGGGCAGCAGTGCCAGGCGCAGGGTACCGCTACCGGAGCCGTAGTCGATGGCCTGCAGCGTCGCGTTGCGAATGCGCGCCAGGGCGTCGGACAGGGTGTCGGCGTACAGCCGGCCCACGTCGGTGAGCACCACGTTGCGGCCTTCGCGCTGGAACAGGGTGATGCCCAGGAAGGCTTCCAGCGCCTGCACCTGGCGGCTTACCGCGCTCTGGGTCAGCGACAGTTCGGCGGCGGCGCGGGTATAGCTCTGGTGGCGCGCTGCCGACTCGAAGGCCAGCAGCAGGGACATCGAGGGCGTCAGTCTGCGCAGATTCATTCATAAAACTCATGGGTTGCCACGGCAAATACCCTTGTAGCACAGGCGCAGGCTGCCGAAAATGCTGCCATTACCTGAACTGTCTGATGCAATCGCCCGTTAGAGGCGTGTAGCTCAATGGGAGATAACCGATGATCGCCAGCCTGAGTGCTCCACAACCGACCCAGGCCCTTTACCTGGCCTTTCTCGACGCGCTCGGCGCCGCCGGCTTTCGCGGCGAGATCGCCCGTGACCACGCCAGCCGCACGGTGCTGGCGACCGACAACTCCATCTACCAGCGCCAGCCTCAGGCGGCGGTGTTCCCCCTCGATGAGGACGACGTGCAAGTGCTGGCGCGGGTGGTCAGCGAGCCTGCGCACCGCAGCGTCAAGCTGACGCCACGCGGCGGCGGCACCGGCACCAATGGCCAGTCGCTCACCGACGGCGTGGTGGTCGACCTGTCGCGGCACATGAACCGCATCCTGGAGATCAATGCCGAGGAGCGTTGGGTGCGGGTACAGGCCGGGGTGGTCAAGGACCAGCTCAACGCCGCGCTCAAGCCCCACGGCCTGTTTTTCGCCCCGGAGCTGTCGACCTCCAATCGCGCGACCATCGGCGGCATGATCAACACCGACGCCAGCGGCCAGGGCAGCTGCACCTACGGCAAGACCCGCGACCACGTGCTGGAGCTGACCACCATCCTGCTCGGCGGCGAGCGCCTGCACAGCCACCCGGTGAGCGAGTCGACCCTCAGCGAACAACTGGCCCGCAGCGACCGCACCGGCCAGGTTTACCAGTGCGCCGAGCAGATCCAGCGCGAGAAGGCGGCGCTGATCGAGGCGACCTTTCCAAAGCTCAACCGCTGCCTGACCGGCTACGACCTAGCGCACCTGCGCGAGGCGGACGGGCGCTTCAACCTCAACAGCGTGCTGTGCGGCTCCGAGGGCTCCCTGGGTTTCATCGTCGACGCGCGCCTCAACGTGCTGCCGATTCCCCAGTACTCGGTGCTGGTCAACGTGCGTTACGCCGGCTTCATGGACGCGCTGCGCGATGCGCGCAACCTGATCACCCTGCAGCCGCTGTCCATCGAGACCGTGGATTCCAAGGTGCTGCTGCTGGCGATGAACGACATCGTCTGGCACGGCGTCGCCGAGTACTTCCCCGAAGACCCCCAGCGGCCGACCCTGGGCATCAACCTGGTGGAATTCAGCGGCGACGACCCCGATGAGGTCAATGGCCGCGTCGAGCGTTTCATCCAGCACATCCAGCAGGACACCAGCGTAGTGCGCCTCGGCCACACCCTGGCCAGCGGGCGGGCGGCGGTGTCGCGGGTCTATGCGATGCGCAAGCGCGCGGTGGGCTTGCTCGGCAACGTCGACGGCGAGGTGCGACCCCAGCCATTCGTCGAGGACACGGCGGTGCCGCCGGAAAACCTCGCTGACTTCATCGCCGAATTCCGCGCGCTGCTCGACGGCCACGGCCTGACCTACGGCATGTTCGGCCACGTCGACGCCGGCGTGCTGCACGTGCGCCCGGCGCTGGACATGAAGGATCCGAAGCAGGCCGCGGCCATCCGTCCGATCTCCGATGCGGTAGCGGCCCTGACCCAGCGCTACGGCGGTCTGCTGTGGGGCGAGCACGGCAAGGGCGTGCGCTCGGAATACGCGCCGGCGTTCTTTGGTGAGCTGTATCCCTCGCTGCAGGCACTCAAGGCCGCGTTCGACCCCTACAACCAGCTGAACCCCGGCAAGATCGCCACCCCCCTGGGCAGTGACGAGGCGCTGCTGAAGATCGACGGAGTGACCCTGCGCGGCGACCTCGACCGGCAGATCGACGAGCGTGTGTGGCAGAGCTACGGCACCGCGGTGCACTGCAATGGCAACGGCGCCTGCTACAACTTCGACCCGGACGACGCCATGTGCCCGTCCTGGAAGGCCACGCGCCAGCGTGTGCATTCGCCCAAGGGCCGTGCCTCGCTGGTGCGCGAGTGGCTGCGCCTGCAGGGCCAGGCCGGCGTGGACGTGCTGGCGCCGATCGCCAGCGGTCCGCTGGACTTCCTGCGCAGCCTGCCGAGTCGCTGGCGCCATTCCCGCGCAGGCGATGACGACTTTTCCCACGAGGTCTACGAGGCGATGGCCGGCTGCCTGGCGTGCAAGTCCTGCGCAGGGCAGTGCCCGGTGAAGGTCAACGTGCCGGAGTTTCGCTCGCGCTTCCTGGAGCGCTACCACCAGCGTTACCTGCGCCCGCTGCGCGACTACCTGATCGGCTCGCTGGAATTCAGCCTGCCGTTGTTCGCCCGCATGCCGCGGCTGTACAACGGGGTGATGGGTTCGCCGCTGGTGACGCGCCTGCTGGCCGAGCGCATCGGCATGGTTGACAGCCCGCTGCTCAGCGATTTCGACTTCAAGGCCTTGGTGGCGCGCCATCGCCTGACGATCGCCACGCCAGCCGAACTGGCGCACCTGAGCGCGGCGCAGCGGGGCAAGAGCCTGATTCTGGTGCAGGACGCCTTTACCCGCTATTTCGAGACGCCGGTGTTCGCCGCCTTCATCGAACTGGCCAGCCGCCTTGGCTATCGCGTGTGGCTGGCGCCGTTCATGGCCAACGGCAAGCCGCTGCACGTGCAGGGCTTTCTGCCGGCCTTCGAGCGCACCGCACGGCGCACCGCGAAAGGCCTGCAGGCGCTGGCCGGTTTCGACATCCCGCTGGTGGGGCTGGACCCGGCGATGACCCTGGTTTACCGCCAGGAGTACCGCAAGATCGCCGGCCTCGAATGCCCGGACGTGCTGCTGCCCCAGGAATGGCTGCTCAAGGCCCTCGACGGCCAGCCCAAGCCGCCGGCCAAGAGCGTGGCGTTCCGGCTGCTGGGCCATTGCACCGAGAAGACCAACGCGGCGCCCAGTGCGGCGATGTGGGTGAAGGTGTTCGAGCAGGCCGGGCTGCAGGTGTCGGCCGAGGCCACCGGTTGCTGTGGCATGTCCGGCACCTACGGGCACGAGGCACGCAACCTGGAAACCTCACGGACGATCTTCGCCCAGTCCTGGGAGCTGGCGCTGGATTCCGGCGCCCCCGCCGAGCCCCTGGCGACCGGTTATTCATGCCGCAGCCAGGTGGCGCGCCTGAAGAGCGCCACGTTGCGCCATCCGATTCAGGCGTTGCTGGAGCATTTGCAATAACGGGCTGGTTGGTGATGCTTCCTGCCGCGAGGTAGGACAGGGAGCACCGCGGCAGGCCTGGGATTTTTGCGGGCACGGACCAGGCGTCCCCGCCGCTCCCGAAGGGAGGGCGGGCCTGTTCATAATCCTTAAGCCCAGGTGGCGGTTAAGTGGCGGGAGCGGCTGTTATCCGATCCACTGTAGGAGCCGCGACCTCGCGGCGAATCGCTCAGGCACCGCCGAAATAGGCAGTCAGGCTGCAATCGTTTCGCCCCGAGGTCGGGGCTCCCACAGGTTGGTTTGAGTGTCTGCTCCTGCCTTGCAGCAGCCTCACCAGCGCCGCCTGAAAAGACCGTGAACAGCTTCTAAAGGATCACCCGCAGGCACTGGCCAGCGTGGTACAGCGAGAAGCCGGCTTCGTAGTAGCAGGCGCGCAGCCCGGCGGTACGTAGCGCTTTCATCCGCGACAGGGGAATGGGCAGCACGCTGGTGTCGCTCTTGAGCAGGTAGTCGGCCAGGGCGTGGCCCAACACGGTGCCGGTGGTATTGCCGCGGCCGTTGTAGCCGGTCACCGCGACCACGCCAGGCGCCGGCTCGAACAGCTTCATCAGGTGATCCGGGGTAAAGTCGATGCAACCGGTCCAGTGCATTTCCCAGTCGAGCTTGCCGAGCTGCGGGAAGTAATGGCCCTGGATGCGGTCCGCCCAGCTGCGCACGAACCAGTCCGGCTTGTTGCTCGACTTGCCCATGCTGCCCAGCAGCAGGCGGCCCTGATCATCACGGCGAATGCTGCTGAGCACCGTGCGGGTATCCCACGAGCCCTGGCCGTGGGGCAAGACGGCGTCGGCCGCCGCGCCGCTCAACGGTTTCGAGGCGACCTGGTAGTAATAGCCGCGGAAGAAGTTGCGCTGCACCTCGGTCCAGTCGCCCTCGGTGTAGGCGCCGGTGGAAATCACGATCTTCTCGGCCGTGACCGTGCCCAGGGCGGTGCGCACCAGCCAGCCATCGGCCTGCTTGTGCAGTTCGGTGACCGGCGATTGCTGATGCAGGGTACCGCCCAGGCGCAGCACGGCAGCGGCGAGGCCTTTGGTGTAGCCCATGGGGTTGATGGTGCCGGCGCGGCGATCCAGCAGGGCGCCGGTGATCTTGTCGGTACCGCAATGCTCCACACAGGTCGCGCCGGTCAGCAGCTCGACATCCGCGCCACGGCGGCGCCACTGCGATTCGCGGGCCTTGAGATCTTCCAGGCCGGCGGCGTTGTGGGCCATGTGCAGGGTGCCCTGATGGCGCGCCTGGCAGTCGATCTGGTAGCGCTCGATGGCTTCGAACACCTTGGCCGGCGCATCGCCCAGCACCGCGTTGAGGCGGCCGCCGACCTTTTCGCCCAGTGTGGCTTCCACGTCGTCGGGCTTGATCCAGGTGCCGGCGTTGACCAGCCCGACGTTACGCCCCGAACCGCCATGGCCGACCTCGACGGCCTCCAGCACGCACACGCGCTTGCCCGCCTCGAGCAGTTGCAGCGCCGCCGACAGCCCGGTGATCCCGCCGCCAATCACGCAGACATCGGCCTTCACCTCGCCAACCAGGGCGCCGGCGTCAATCGGCGCCGGCGTCGCCACTTCCCACAGACACTGTTGCTGGAAGCCACTCATCACGCTTTCTCTCCAGATATCGGTGGCGGGGGCGACACCGGTTTGCCATGCGGCTCCGTGTGTTGGCTGGAACCTATCCATAAACCGATCAGGTTGGTTTATCGCAATTACGGGTTGACGCGAGTCCTGTGGGAGCGGGCCATGCCCGAGATTTCGCTCGCATAAATAGGCGTCCCAGCCCACTCCCACTGTGTCGATGTAATGCTCGCAATCAGTCGAACACGATGCCCTGGGCCAGCGGCAGTTCGCGGGAGTAGTTGACGGTGTTGGTCTGGCGGCGCATGTAGGCCTTCCAGGCATCGGAGCCGGACTCGCGACCGCCACCGGTTTCCTTTTCGCCGCCAAAGGCGCCGCCGATCTCCGCACCGCTGGTGCCGATGTTGACGTTGGCGATGCCGCAGTCGCTGCCGGCCGCGCCCTGGAAGGCTTCGGCCTCGCGCACGTCGGTGGTGAAGATGCACGAGGACAGGCCCTGGGGCACTTCGTTGTTCAGGCGCAGCGCCTCTTCGAAGTCGTCGTAGGCGAGCACATAGAGGATCGGCGCGAAGGTTTCATGACGCACCACCGCGCTCTGGCCCGGCATCTCGACGATGGCGGGGCTCACGTAGTAACCGTAGGGGAAGCTGTCGGCCAACTGGCGCTCGCCACCGAACACCTGGCCGCCTTCGTCGCGGGCCTTGGTCAGGGCGTCCTGCATGGCGCTGAACGCCTGCTTGTCGATCAGCGGGCCGATCAGGTTGCCCTGGCGCGGGTCGCCGATGCGTACCTTGGCGTAGGCGGCTTTGACGCGGGCGACCACCTCGTCCTTGATCGAACGATGGACGATCAGGCGGCGCAGGGTGGTGCAGCGTTGCCCGGCGGTGCCGACGGCGCTGAACAGGATGCCGCGCACCGCCAGGTCGAGATCGGCGCTGGGGGTGAGGATCATGGCGTTGTTGCCGCCCAGTTCCAGGATGCTGCGGCCGAAGCGGGCGGCCACTCGGGGCCCGACTTCACGGCCCATGCGAGTGCTGCCGGTGGCGCTGATCAGCGGCACGCGGGGGTCGTCGACCAGCACTTCGCCGGCTTCGCGGTCGCCGATCACCAGTTGCGCCAGGCCTTGCGGGGCGTCGTTGCCGAAGCGCTCGAGAGCCTTGTCGAGCAGCGCCTGGGAGGCGAGGGCGGTCAGCGGGGTCTTTTCCGACGGCTTCCAGATCACTGCGTTGCCGGCGACCAGGGCCAGGGTGGTGTTCCAGGCCCACACGGCGACCGGGAAGTTGAAGGCGCTGATCACGCCGACCACGCCCAGCGGGTGCCAGGTTTCACGCATGTGGTGGCCCGGGCGCTCGGAGGCGATGGTCAGGCCGTAGAGCTGGCGCGACAGGCCGACGGCGAAGTCGCAGATGTCGATCATTTCCTGCACTTCGCCCAGGCCTTCCTGAGTGATCTTGCCGGCTTCGATGGACACCAGCTCGCCGAGATCGGCCTTGTGCTCACGCAGCACCTCGCCGAACAGACGCACCAGCTCGCCACGGCGCGGCGCCGGCACCTTGCGCCAGGCCAGAAAGGCGTCGTGGCCGGCGGTGATCTTGGCGCGCACGGCGTCGGCGCCCTCAAGGGTCAGGCTGCCGATCTGGCTGCCGTCGATCGGGGTGTAAACCGCGTGACTGCCGTTCTGGTAGGCGTTGGCGCTGACACCGAGACGTTCGAGTAGCGAGTTGACCATGGCGATCTCCTGAGTCGTGAAGTTGAAATCCGGGATGAGGATCAGTATTAATCCCGAATCTGCGCTCAACAAACGACGTTTACGCACCATATCATTCCGTCATGGAATCAAGTCGCCCCGTCTGACCTCGAGAAACCCATGTCCAAACGCCTGCTGCCAACCATGACCGCCCTGCAATGTTTCGAGGCCGCAGCCAGGCACCTGAGCTTCACCCGCGCCGCCCAGGAATTGCACCTGACCCAGAGCGCGGTGAGCAAGCAGGTGGCGCAGCTCGAGGACATGCTTCAGCACCCGCTGTTCCATCGCGTGCGCCGCCGCCTGCAACTGGCGCCGGCCGGCGAGCTGTACCTGGCCGAGGTGAACAAGATCCTCACCCAGGTGGATATCTCCAGTCGCTACATCCTCTCCTACGGCGGCGAAACAGAGGTGCTCAAAGTGGCCACCCAGCCGACCTTCGGCGCGCGCTGGCTGGTGCCCAACCTCAAGGGTTTCTCGAAGCGCCACCCGACTATCCACCTGGACATCAAGAACGAGCTCGAACCCTTCGACCTGGTGCAGGCCAAGGCTGACGTGGCGTTCTTCTACGGCACCGGCTCCTGGCCGGGCGCTATCTGCATCGAGCTGTTCGGCGAGGATGTGATCCCGGTGTGCGCACCGGACATCCTGCCCAATGAGCCGCTGTTCGATGCCGGCGACCTCACCAGCCTGGTGCTGCTGCAATGCACCTCGCGCCCCGGCGCCTGGCACGAGTGGTTCGAAGAGCAGGGCATCAGCACCGAGAACAGCTACCACGGGCCGCGCTTCGACACCTTCTACATGTGCATCCGTGCCGCCGAGTCGGGCTGCGGCGTGGCCCTGGTGCCGCGCTTTCTGGTGCTGGACGAGCTGCAGGAAGGCAAGCTGGTGATCCCCTGGCAGCACTACAAGCCCAGTCAGGGCGCCCACTTCATCGCCTTCGCCGAGCAGTCCGCCGAGGTGCCCAAGGTCAGGGCGCTGATCGACTGGATTGTGGAAAAGGCCAGGGCCGGGGCCGGCGGCGTTCAGCCAGTTCCTGAATTTAAGGAATGACGGCAGCACTTTATTTCGCTTGTGGCAGGCCCGCCTGACTCGCTTTGATAGGCGCATCGTTTCCAGGCACAGCTGCCTGTCATCGCGCCGCGGTGATGGTGGCCCAGGTAGGTAATCCATGAGTGCTTCGCCCATCAGCTCGTCCCTTTCCGTGGTGCATCCCATCACTCTGTCCCATGGCCTGAACGCCCAGGTATGGGATACCGAGGGCAAGTCGTACATCGACTTCGTCGGCGGCATCGGCGTGCTCAACCTCGGCCACTGCAACCCGCAGGTGGTCAGCGCGATCACCGAGCAGGCCGGGCGGTTGACCCATTCGACCTTCAACGCCGTGCCGCACCAGGGCTATCGCCAGCTGATGGACGCCCTAGCGGCCTTCGTGCCGGTCAGCTATCCGCTGGCGGGCATGCTCACCAACAGCGGCGCCGAGGCCGCCGAGAATGCCCTGAAGGTGGTGCGCGCGGCGACCGGCCGTAGCGTGGTGATCGCCTTCGACGGCGGCTTCCACGGTCGTACCCTGGCCACCCTCAACCTCAACGGCAAGGTGGCGCCGTACAAGCAGAAAGTCGGCGTGCTGCCGGGGCCCGTCTATCACGTGCCGTACCCGAGCGCGGATACCGGCGTGACCGCGGACGAAGCCTTCAAGGCCATCGAGCGGCTGTTCAGCGTCGAGGTGGACGTCAACGATGTCGCCTGCTTCATCATCGAACCGGTGCAGGGCGAGGGCGGCTTTCTGGCCCTCGACCCGGACTTCGCCAAGCGCCTGCGTCGCTGGTGCGACGAGCACAGCGTGCTGCTGATGCTCGATGAAATCCAGTCCGGCTTCGGCCGTACCGGCCAGCGCTTCGCCTTCACCCGCCTGGGCATCGAGCCCGACCTGCTGCTGCTCGGCAAGAGCATCGCCGGCGGCCTGCCGCTGGGCGCCGTGGTTGGCCGCCCCGAGCTGATGGGTGCGCTGCCCAAGGGCGGGCTGGGCGGCACCTACTCGGGCAACCCCATCGCCTGTGCGGCGGCCCTGGCCAGCCTGCGGCAGATGACCGACGCCAACCTGGCCACCTGGGGCGAGGCCCAGGAACAGGCGCTGCTGCGCCGCTACGAGCAGTGGCGCGCCAAGGGCCTGTCGCCTTATCTGGGCCGGCTAACCGGGGTTGGCGCGATGCGCGGTATCGAGCTGGTCACCCGTGACGGTCAGCCCGGCACCACGCAACTGGCCGAACTGCTGGAGGCGGCGCGGGCCAAGGGGCTGTTGCTGATGCCCAGCGGCAAGAACCGCCATATCGTGCGCCTGCTGGCACCGCTGACCATCGAGCCGGCGCTGTTCGAGCAGGGCCTGGATATCATCGAACATTGCCTGGCCAACCTCGGCTGAGCGTATTCGCCAACTTTCAGGCCGGCGAGTAACGCCACGGCCAACCGACAAGTGCGACAGGAGATTCGCCCGCTATGAACACTTCAGGATTCGTCGATCCCTCGCAAATCCGTGCGCAGTTTTCCAGCGCCATGTCCGCCATGTACCGCGCCGAAGTGCCGCTGTATGGCGACCTGCTAGACCTGGTGGCGGACACCAACGCCCAGGCGCTGGCGGGCTCTACAGCGCTGAAGCAGCAGCTGGAGTGGACCGGTGAAATCGAGCGTCTGGCCATGGAGCGCCACGGCGCGATTCGCGTCGGCACCGCCGAGGAACTGTCGACCATCCGCCGCCTGTTCGCGGTCATGGGCATGCAGCCGGTGGGCTACTACGACCTCAGCTCGGCCGGCGTGCCGGTGCATTCCACCGCCTTTCGGGCCGTGCACGAAACCGAGTTGCAGGTCAGCCCGTTTCGCGTGTTCACCTCGCTGCTGCGCCTGGAACTGATCGAGGACGAAGCGCTGCGTCCCCTGGCCACCGAGATTCTCGCCAAGCGCGACATCTTCACCCCGCGCGCACGGGCGCTGATCGAACAATGCGAAGCCCAGGGCGGCCTGAATGCCGCCGATGCCGAGGCGTTCGTCAAGCAAGCCCTGGAGACCTTTCGCTGGCACACCGAGGCCACCGTCAGCGCCGCCGAGTACGACAGGTTGCACGGCCAGCACCGCCTGATCGCCGACGTGGTGGCCTTCAAGGGGCCGCACATCAACCACCTGACGCCGCGCACCCTGGACATCGATGAAGTGCAGGCGGCCATGCCCCGGCGCGGCATCACGCCCAAGGCGGTGGTCGAGGGCCCGCCCCGGCGCCAGTGCCCGATCCTGCTGCGCCAGACCAGCTTCAAGGCGCTGCAGGAGGCGGTGGCCTTCGTCGGCCAGCCCGGCGCGGCGGGCAGTCATACCGCGCGCTTCGGTGAGATCGAGCAACGCGGTGCAGCGCTTACCCCTGCCGGCCGCGCGCTGTACGACCAGTTGCTGAGTGAGGCCCGCGAGGATCTGGGCGAATTCCCCAACGAGGCCAATGCCCAGCGCTATGCAGACTTGCTGGAGCAACACTTCGAAGCCTTCCCCGACAGCTACACGGCCATGCGCCGCGAAGGCCTGGCCTACTTCCGCTACTTCGTCACCGAAGCCGGCAAGGCCGCGCGCCGAGACGAAACCGCACCGCGCAGCCTGGACGCCCTGATCGAGGCCGGCCATGTGCATTTCGAGCCGCTGGTCTACGAGGATTTCTTGCCGGTGAGCGCTGCTGGCATCTTCCAGTCCAACCTCGGTGACGACGCCCAGGTCAGCTACGACGCCACCTCCAACCAGCAGGCCTTCCACGCCGCCCTCGGCGCCACGGTGCACGACGAGTTGGCACTGTACGCCGAAACCCAGCGCCGCTCGCTGGCCGAGTGCGCGCGCGAGCTGGGGTTGGAAGCGCTGGGCTGAGCGACGCCGGGCTGTGCGTTAGCGCGCCTGCTCGGGCTTCTTGCGCGCAGCCTGGTCAGCGGTCGCCAGCCCCAGCTCGCTATCGACGCTGATGCTCTGCTCGCTGACCACCGCCAGCACGGTGGTGGTCAGGGTGTAATACATCTCCCGGCTGGTCACCTGACGGCCATCGGCGTAGGTCACGCTGAAGTTGATACCGCCCTCGCCAGGCACCTTGAACGCCACGGTTTGCCCAGGTCGGATCGAGCCCAGATCGCGACTTTGATCCCGCCACTGCGCCACCACCTGCACGGCCTCGGCCGAGTCGTTGCGCACCTGAGCGGTCGGTACGGCCCAGTAAGCGATGGCAACGAACAGCGCGCTCAGCGCCGCCAGAATGACAGCCAGGACAATCGCCAGTTGTTTGAGTCTGTGTTTCATCGCAGCGCTTCTTGTGGGCTATTGGTTCGGACAGGTCGTGGTGCGATGGTACTGAACCGACCTGCACTGGGCTGATGCTCAGTTCTCAGAAGAACCGTTGTCGGCGACCTAAGGTCGGCACTACCTTTCGAGCTGGGCGCGCGTGTCGGGCCTGTGGAAAATGATCAATCGATCATCTGGATGACGGAGCGGCGCGATGAATGACCTGGAGATACGAGAGGTCAGGGTATTGCCGGACGCTATTGCGGCGTTCGAAGCCGCCGCGATATCCGAAGGCTTCAGATTTCTCACCCGCTTGTTGCTGGAGTGGGAGAACGGTTCGAATCGCTTCGACCGGCCCGGCGAATGCTTGCTGGGTGCTTGGTGTCGGGGCGAGCTTGTCGCCATCGGCGGTCTGTCCCGCGATCCCCATGGCAACGCGCAGACCGGGCGCTTGAGAAGGCTTTATGTCGCCCCTGCAGCAAGGCGGCATGGCATCGGCGAAGCGTTGGTACGGGCGCTCCTCGCTCGTGCGACGCAGCACTTTCAGAAGGTGCGTCTGTTCACTGATACCGAAGCGGGCGCCGCGTTCTATGTTCGCTGTGGCTTTCGGCCCGTGCAGAGCGACTCTGCCAGCCATGAAATTACTGAATGGTCGTGAATGCCTCTTTCAAATCACCAACGGAACACCCATGGATATCCGCGCCACGCAAAAGAATGACTGGCAGCTACTGAAACAGATCCGTCTCGCTGCCCTGCAGGATACGCCTACTGCCTTTGGCGTGAGTTACCAGACGGCGGCGGCCGACAGCGATGCGCAATGGCAGGCGCGGGCGGCGGGCGAGAGGACGCGGTTCTGGTTGGCATTCGACGGTGGCAGGCCGGTCGGCCTGGTGGGCGCGGGCTTTCGCGATCCCGCCCGCTATGAGCTGATCGCCATGTGGGTCGAGCCGGCAGCGCGGGGCAAAGGCGTGGCGGACGAGCTGGTGGCGGCGGTGAAGGCGCATGCCGTGGAGCTGGGCCTGGAGGCGCTGTTTCTCGAAGTTGCTCCCGAGAACAGGCGCGCCGTGCAGTTCTATCAGCGGCACGGTTTCGTGTTCTTGGACGAATGGGAGCCCATCGACAGCCACCCGCATATCCTGGCGCAGAGCATGCGCTGGGGCTGCAAGTAACGATTGGTGAAAGGACGAGGCACCCGGAACGGGTGCCTCGTTTATTCGATCAGCCGAAGATCAGCGTCGAGACGTAGAACAGGCCGGCGGCCAGGGCCATGGAGGTGGGCAGGGTGAGCACCCAGGCCAGCAGGATGTTGCTGATGGTGCTGCCCTGCAGGCCGCTGCGGTTGGCGACCATGGTGCCGGCCACGCCCGAGGACAACACGTGGGTGGTCGACACCGGCAGGCTGTAGACGTTGGCCAGACCGATGGCGCAGGCCGCGGTGATCTGCGCGCTCATGCCCTGGGCGTAGGTCATGCCCTGTTTACCAATCTTCTCGCCGACGGTTTTTACTACGCGCTTCCAGCCGACCATGGTGCCGATGCCCAGGGCCAGGGCCACGGCGAGGATCACCCAGAAGGGCGCGTACTCGGTGGTGGCGGTCAGGTCCTTGCGCAGCTTGTCGAGGTCGGCTTTCTCGCGCGCCGGCAGGTCCGGCAGCTTGCCGACCTTCTTGGCCGAGTCGTCGAGGCACAGCAGGTAGCGACGGATGTCGATGCGCGCTTCTTCGCTGAGGTCGCGGTAGTCGTTGACGCCATCGAGGGTGCGCAGCAGGCCGTTGATGGTCGGCTCGGTGAGCTTGGGATCGCAACGGAACTGCTTGGGCAGCTCGGTATTGGCAGCCTGGCCCAGGGCCAGGTATTCGCTGAGGGTCGGCGCGTTGCGCTGGTAGAATTCGCCCAGGTGCACGGCCGCATCGCGGGTACGGGAAATCTGGTAGGTGGTGCTGTTCAGGTCGAGCACGAACTTGGCCGGCACGATACCGATCAGCACCAGCATGATCAGCCCGATGCCTTTCTGGCCGTCGTTGGAGCCATGCACGAAGCTCACCGCCATGGCCGAAACGATCAGCACCAGGCGGTTCCAGAACGGCGGCTTGTTCTTGCCCTTGGTTTCCTTGCGCACCACCGGCGTGCTGTGCACCTTGGGCGTCGGCATCCAGTACTTGAGCGCCAGGAACAGCAGGGCGGCGACCACGAAGCCGGCCACCGGCGAGAACACCAGCGACAGGCCGATATCGATCGCCTTCTGCCAGTTCACGCCGTCACCCAGCGGGATGTCGGTGAGCAGCGCGTTGGCCAGGCCGACGCCGAGGATCGAGCCGATCAGGGTGTGCGAGCTGGACGCCGGGATGCCGAAATACCAGGTGCCCAGGTTCCAGGTGATGGCCGCAGCCAGCAGCGAGAACACCATGATCAGGCCGCGACTGGTGTTGACGTTGATCAGCAGCTCCACCGGCAGCAGGTGAACGATGGCATAGGCCACGCCGACGCCGCCCAGCAGCACGCCGAGGAAGTTGAAGATGCCGGACATGACCACCGCCAGGTTTGGCGGCATGGCCTTGGTGTAGATGACCGTGGCCACGGCGTTGGCCGTGTCGTGGAAACCGTTGATGAATTCGAAGGTGAGGACGAAGAGCAGGGCGAGTGCGAGGCTCAGCGCCAACCAGGCATCAAGCCCGCTGAATAGTTCGAACATGGAAGGTTACGTCTGGCTCGTGAGAGAGGTGGGTTTTTCCAGGCAGCGCGTGGTGTTGTTGATCGATGCGGTGCCTGGTAGCTGCCGGCCCTGGTGAAGGGCCGGGCAGCCTGCGTTGCGGTCGGCGGTCGTTGGGTGAGCGCTGAAGCGGTTTGCCATGCCTGCGATGCTCTCTACCCGTGGAATGCCAAGGCACGCCACCAGGCAATGCCCGGCAGCGTGCAGTCGGTTCGCGGGTGGCGTCTGCGAGGGCCGAACGGTGCCTGGGGTTGGCTGAATCTGCCCGTGACCAAGGTTTTTTCCGCTGCATGCCCAGGCTCGAATCACGCCACCTGAAATATCTGGACGCGATTTACCTCGAAAATCGCTCCGGACACAACTAGTGGCGCATAAAGAATCCGTATTTTTTGATCTGCGCCGGGGTGTTCCAGGCGGCCGTCCGATGGCTGGGCTGCGTCTAGATCATGCGTTTGAGCACGTTGTCGCGGCGCGCGAAGTGGTGCCAGAGCGCAGCGGCGACATGCAGGGCGATCACGTAGTAGAACGCGGTGCCGACGGTGATGTGCAGGTCCTCGATGCGGTGGGCGAGGTGCGGGTTCAGCTCGAAGGGTGAGGGCAGCATCAGCCCGCCGAGGGGAATACCGCCGCGTTCTAGAAACACCACCAGCATGCCCATCGCCGGTTGCAGCAGCAGGAAGGCGTACAGAGCAACGTGGGTGATCCTGGAGGCCAGGTGGGTCAGCGGGGCGAGCGGTGGCACGATTGCCGGTGTCGGGTTGGCGAAGCGTGCCAGCAGGCGAGGCAACACCAGGGCGAATACCGCGATGCCTACCCAGAAGTGGCCCTGCACCACGAATAGCCGCGGATCGCTGCCTCTTTCGAACCAGCTGCGGCTGGTGATCAGGATGTAGGCCAGCACCACCAGGACGGCCATCAGCCAGTGCAGCCGGCGGCTGGCGGCGCTGTAGCGGGGCGGCGTCCGAGCGGCGTCGCGATGGGGGGTGCCGGTACTGCTCATGGTGACCTCTCGGGATTACGATTGGAAAAAATCAGGATTCGTCGTGGGGCGCACAGGGCAGCACCAGGGTGGCCTGCAGGCCGCCGTCCGGGTGATTGCTCAGGGCGATGCTGCCGCCCAGGTGGCTGGCGATCATCTCCACGATGGACAGGCCCAGGCCCGCGCCGCCAGGGTTGCCGCGGCTGTAGAAGCGCTCGAACAGGCGCTCGATCTTCTGTTCGTCGATGCCCGGCCCGTGGTCACGCACGCTGAGGCAGACCTGCTGTCGCTCGTCGGTCTCCAGCCTCACCTCCACCTCGGCGCCTGCGGGCGAGAAGTTGGCGGCGTTGGTGACCAGGTTCTGCAGGGCGATTTCGACCAGTTGCGCATCGCCGTGGATCAGGTGGCGGCCGGGCTTCACCTCCAGGGCCAGCTCCAGGCCCTTGCCGAGCATCCAGGGCGTCAGCTCTACCAGGGCCTCGCGCACGGTCATTTCCAGGTCGACGGGTTGCCAGGCCTGGCGAGCGACCTGCGGCTCGACCCTGGCCAGGGTCAGCAGCTGGTTGACCACGCGGGTCAGTCGGTCGACGCCGCCAACCAGATGATTCAGGGCTTTGTCGCGTGGCTCGGCTTGCGTGGCCTGCAGGGCGTTCTGGGCATGGATGCGCAGGGTCGCCAGAGGTGTGCGCATTTCGTGGGCAGCGTCGCCGATGAAGCGTCGCTCGCGGTGCAGCAACTGCTCGATCTGCGACAACAGGCGATTGAGCGCTGCCTGCATCGGTTCCAGCTCCCTGGGCAATGGGGTGAGCTCCAAGGGTTCCAGCGAGCCGCCATGACGCTTGCGGATGATCTGCGCCATGTTCTGCAAGGGCCGCAGGCCCCAGCCGATGGCCAGCCAGATCAGCGCCGACAGCACGACGATGCCGATCAGGTTGGGAATCAGCGTGTGGCGCACGATGCGATTGACCAGGTCCTGGCGCACGTCCTCGCGCTCGCCCACCCAGATCAGCAGGCCGTGGCGGTCATCGGGCAGCAGGAATCCGTGCCAGTTGACGTCGTACAGGGTCTGGTCGGAGAAGCCAGGGGTGATCGGCGGCCGCTCGAAGCTCGGCGCGCTGGAGGAACGGATCAGACTGTGGCCCTCCTTGTCCCACACCTGAAAGGCCATCTTGCCCTCGTAGGGGTGGCCGATGCGGTGGCTGCCGGCCTGGCTCAAGGCGGCGTTGAAGGCGCGGTAGAGCGCCTGGCGCTGCTCGTCCGGCAGCTTTGCCTGAATGGCACCCTGCAGCAGCCGGGCGCTCTGGGCCAACTGGGCGTCGTAGATCTCGCCGATTTCGTGGCGGCTGTCGTGAAAGTTGTAGACGCTGATGGTCAGGGTGCCGAGCAGCAACAGGCCCAGCACCAGCACCAGGGTGCGGCGACGCAACGAGGTCATCTCAGGTCTCCACCAGATAGCCGATGCCGCGCACGGTTCTGATCAGCTCGCTGAACAGTTTCTTGCGCAAGTGGGAGATGTGCACTTCCAGGGTGTTACTTTCCGCTTCTTCGTCCCAGCCGTAGAGCAGCTGCACCAGGCGCTCGCGGGTGAACACCTTGCCCGGATGGGCGAGCAGTTCGTGGAGCAGCAGGTATTCCTTCGGCGTCAGGGGCACCGGGTTGCCGGCGTAATGCACCTGCTGGTTGGTCGGGTCGAGGGTGATGCCGGCGTGTTCGATCAACGCCCGCCCACGACCGGCGCTGCGGCGCAGCAGGGCACGGATACGCGCCTTGAGTTCGTTGAGGTCGAACGGCTTGGCCAGATAGTCGTCGGCACCGGCATCCAGGCCGGCGACGCGGTCGCGGGTTTCGTCCCGCGCGGTAAGTACCAGCACCGGCAGGTGCGAGCCGCTCTTGCGCAGCTGTTGCAGCACCCCGATGCCGCTCAGGCGCGGCAGGCCCAGGTCGAGTACCAGCAGGTCGAAGGTTTCGCTGAGCAGGGCGTGCACCGCGCTGGCGCCGTCGTGCAGCCAGTCGACGGTGTAACCCTCGGCTTGCAGGCCCGCGCGCAGGCCTTCGCCGAGCGGCAGGTCGTCCTCCACCAGAAGCAGTCGCATGGGTGTCCTCGGTCAGGTGGTGGCGATCAGTCGAGCTTGTGCTCGACTTGCTCCAGTAAAGCAGCGATCTCGCGCTGGCGACCCTTGTCGGCGAGCTCGCGACCGGGGCGTGGCGCTGCCTGGCGGGCCTTGAGCAGCGCCGCCTTGGCGTCGGCGTACTTGCCCTCGCGGGCCAGATGATCACCCCAAAAATACAGGCTGTCGATGCCGTCCGGGTTGATCAGCAGCGCCTGCCGGAGCAACTCGTCGGCCTTCTGTGTATCGCCGAAGCCGATGGGCCAGCCCGGCACCCGATCATAGAGTGCCGCCAGGCTGGTATAGGCCGAGCCCTGCAAGGCGTCGGGGTCTAGCAGCAGGGCCTTTTCCAAGTCGCTGCGCGATTGCTTGGCCTTGCCCAGCGCACCGAGGCCGCCCTGGGCTCCGGCCCAGCTGCTGGTGACGATGCCTTTCCAGATCCACGCCTCGGCGGCTTTCGGCTGGGCCTGGGTGAAGGCCTCGGCTTGCCCGGCCAGCTTCTCGAATTCAGCGACCTTGTGGTCGTCCGCGGTGGCGTACTGAATCTGCGCCCAGCGTTGCTGAATGTCTTGCAGCTGCTGGGTGCCGGCGGTGTCCAGCGCCCAGGCGCCGGTTTGCATGCCCAGGGCGGCTAGGGCCAGGGCGAGGTGAGTCAGGGTCTTTTTCATCGGGGAGGCGTTCATCGAGGTGGCATCTCGGTGGAGTGGATGATGCGGTGGATGATCGGCAGTTGCTTGCGGATCGCCCGGTCGACGAGGCCGGGCAACAGGCCGTTGAGGCGCACCAGAAGTTTTTCCGGCCAGCCTAGATACAGCTCGGCGAGGTTGCGCTCGATGGCGCCGGTCACCTGCCACGCCACGCGCTGGGGCTCGTCGACGCGGCTGTTGAGGGCCTCGTTGAGGGCCATGGCGGCGCTGCTGTTCATGCTGGTGCGGGTCGCCCGCGGGGCTACATAGAGCACGTCCACTGCGGTATCGGCCAGCTCGCGGCGCAGGGCTTCGGAGAAGCCGCGCAGGGCGAACTTGCTGGCGCAGTACACCGCGTAGCCCGGGTAGCCGATCGAGCCGTAGGTCGAGCCGACGTTGACGATCAGCGCGTGGGGCTGCTTGCGCAGGGTCGGCAACAGGGCGCGGGTCAGTTGCAGGGTGGCGACCAGGTTGACGGCCAGAAGGTCGTCGATCTGCCCGTCATCGACCTGCTCGAACAGGGCGAAGCGGTTGACTCCGGCGGCGTTGAGCAGCAGGTTGATGCCGCCCAGGCGCCGCGCCGCATCGAGCACGGCGTGGCGGCCAGCGGCATCACGCAGATCGGCCTCCACCCGATGGATGCGTTGCGGGTAGAGGTGCTGCAGGGCCTCGAGTGCCTGGGGCTGGCGCGTCACGGCGATCACCTGAGCGCCCTCGGCGCATAGCTGTTCGGCCAGCGCCTGGCCGATGCCGCCGCTGGCGCCCGTAAGCACTACCTGGCAGTCAGACAGCCGCATGGCGGGTCTCCCGCTGGGCCGGCTCGAGGCGCGGCAGGCCGCGGAACATGTCGGCGTAGAGCTGATAGACCACCTTGCTGGCGTGAATCACCGCCTGCTGGTCGGCGGGCTCGTCGAGACGGTCCATCAGGCCGCGGTAGGTATTCATGTGGCCGACATCCAGCGAACCGTGGGATGCCAGGTAACTGAACGCGGTGGGCGGCAGTTGCAGGCCTTCGCGGATGGCTTCGCAAGCCTGGGTGGCCAGGGCGATGCTGGTACCTTCGAGCACGTTGACCATGCCGAACAGACCGACCGGATTGCCGCGGGCGATCAGATCGTAGAGAAAGCTCACCATCAGCTCGATGGGCAACGATGGCTGGCCGTCGCGCACGCTTTCGGCATCGCCGCCGCAGGCGCGGATGTCATCGAGGATCCACTGCTCGTGGCCGTATTCCTCCTCGATGTACTCGCACACCGCGCCACGCAGCCATTCCAGCCGTGCCGGCAGGCGCGCGCCACAGGCCATCATCAGCGGCACGGTGTGGCGCACGTGGTAGTAGGCCTGGGTCAGGAAGGCGCGATAAGCCTCCAGGCTGACCTGGCCGGCCAGCGCATCGCGGATCACCGGCGTGGCGTTCAGCGCCTGGCGCTCGGCGGCAGTCGCATCCTGCAGTTGGTCGAAGAAACTCATGGTTGCTCCTTGGGGACAACGGGGGTTGAAAAGCGATGGGCATAGCGGGCCAGGATGGCCACGCGGCGCAGGCGACCGTTGCTGGTGAGCAGGCCGTTGGCCGCGGTGAAGGGTTCGGCCAGGCGTTGCCACTGGTGCACCCGGGCGTAGTCGGGCAGCTCGATGTTGGCCCAGGCAACGCTGTGCTCCAGGGCCTCGTCGCTGCACTCGGGGTCGACCGGCCAGAGCAGGGCGATGTTGTGATCCATGGCCTCGCCGTGCACGAAGGCCTGGGCGATCACCCCGCGCTGGGTGAGTTCGGCCTCGACCCAGTCGGGGTTGACGTTGCGGCCGAAGCTGGTGGTGAACTGGTGTTTCTTGCGGCCCTTGAGAAACAGATAACCGTCGGCGTCGAGCAGGCCGATATCGCCGGTGGCCAGCCAGTCGCCGGCTAATGGCGCCTCGCCCAGGTAACCCAGCAGCGCCGAGCCACGCACCCACACTTCACCGTCATCGGCGATGCGCAGCTGCACGTGGGGCAGGGGGCGACCGACGCTGCCAGGGCGGTTGTACGCCGGGGTGTTGAGGCACACCACCGAGGCGCATTCGGACAGCCCGTAGCCCTGGTACACCGGTAGGTTGAGCTGCGCGGCACGTTCGAGCAGCTCATCGCTGACCCGCGCGCCGCCGACGGCGACGAAATGAAATTGCCCGGCATCCAGCTGGCCGTGTTCGAGGGCGGTGATCAGGCCGAGCAACAATTGCGGCACCAGGATCAGGCTCTGCGCCTGCTGGCGCACCAGTTGGCCGAGCAGCCGCGGCCAGTCGACCCGCGTGGCGCCTTCGATGCCCAGGCTCGGCTGGGGCAGCAGGGTGACGCTGGCGCCGGCCAGCAGGGCCGCGTATACACCCAGGTTTTCCAGCAGTACCGCCAGCGGCAGCAGCGCCAGGTAATTACGTGGCGCGGCCGTTCGGCTGGCGGCGTGCAGCTCCCTGGCCACGCGCAGCAGGGCTTCGGCGCTCAGGCACACGCCTTTGGGCGCGCCGGTGGTGCCCGAGGTGTAGGTGACCTTGGCGGTGCCGCTCGGCAACGGCTCGCCCGGCGAGGGCTCGCGCATCCAGAAACCACCGGCCTGGCGAAAGCCCGCTGCGCTCAGTCGTTCGGCCAGGGGCGCGTCGCTCAGCAGCAAGTCGACGCCGCTTTGCTCCAGGCAATGGGCGGTCTGCGCCCAGGTGAAGAACGGCGGCAGGGTCACGCAGGGAATGCCGGCGAATAGCGCGGCCAGGTCCCAGAGCAGCATCTGCGGGCCGTTGTCCATGATCAGTGCGAAGGTTCTGCCGGGCTGGGCGAGCAGCAGCGCCTTGCGTGTTTCGATCTCGCTCCACAGTTGCCCGTAGTCGATGCTTTCGGTCTCGTCGCGCAGCGCCGGGCGCGATGGTTGGCGATGAGCATGTAGCAGCAACAGCGCCTTGAAATCATTCAGCTCAGGCAGCATGGCTGTGCTCCAGGGAGGCCGGCAGGCCCAGGCGCGCGGCCATGCCACTGACCTGCAGATGGGCCAGACCGGCGCGGATGCTGCCGGCGAACACCTGCGGGCGCCCGGCGTAGTAGCGGCCCCAATTGTGCTGTTCGCTGCCCAGGCGCTGCGGATCGGCATCACCGAGCAGCAGCGGATTGAGACCCAGGCGCTGGAAACTGTTGATCAGCGAGGCGGCACCGGTGAACACCACCCAGTCGAGTTTGCGGTGGGCCAGCAGCCAGGTCATCACCACGATGATCAGCCGTGCGCTGCCGCCACTGCGAGCCGCCAGGTTGCCGACCTCGACGATCTGCCGGCGCTCCACCGTGCTGCCGGCGAGCCGGGACACCACGCGCTCGACCGGCTGTTGCAGGTATTGCTCGAGAAACAGCGCGCCGCTGTCGGCGGTGCGCACGCCGGCGGCAGCGCAGAACGCGCCGTGCCGGTCGCGCAGGGCCAGCAGGGTAGGCATGAAATGGCGTATATCGGCCTGGTGGACGTTGGCGAAGCACTCGCGAACGAACCACTCCAGGGGCTCACGATCGGCGTGTTGTTGCGGCACCAGCGCCAGCGACAGATCACGCCCGGCGTGGGGGCCGATAGGCAGGGGAAAGGCAAGTTTCCATTCGGTATCGATCATCGGTGGTGCTCCAGCGACCAGGCGGTGGAGACACTATCGAGGCGCAACCTTAATGAAGTCTGAAGGCCATCACGGCGACGCGCGCATGCCCTCGAAGATCAGGCGTGTGGTGTTGCGCACGTTGGCTGCGTGGGCCTGGCGGTCCATCCGGTCGTTGGCGGTCAGACGCAGCAGTTGCAGGTGGGAATAATCGTTGAGCAGAAAGGCAGCCAGTTCGACATCCAGATCGGCGCGCAGCTTGCCGGTCTCCTGCAACTCGCGCAGTACATTGGCGATCTCGCCCTGCAGGCCGCGATTCGTCTGCCGGTAAGCCTCGGGCAGGCCCGTGTCGCCGCCGACCAGCACCAGCGGCAGCAGCTCGCGCCAGAGTGCGGCGGGCAGCACTTCGAGGGCATAGCTGACCAGCAGGTGTTCCAGATGGCAAAGCGCATCGACCGGGTCGTCGAACTCGCGGATGCGTTGGCGTACATCCACCAGGGCGCGGCGATCGGACTCCTTGATCATCTCTAGGATGATCTCGTGCTTGCTGCCGAAATACTTGAACACCGTGGGCGCCGAGACGCCTGCATCACGGGCGATCTGCTCGACCGTGGTCTCGCGGAAGCCCTGTCGCTGAAAAAGTGCCACGGCCGCTGCCGAAATGGCCGTGCGGCGTAATTCCTTCTGGCGCTCGCGTAATCCGCTCACCGTCGCTCCTGGGCATTTATGAGATGGGGCCATCATAGCTGGCCAGGTTTTCTTGGGAAAATATTTTATTGACTAAAGAAATTAATAGGATTAATTATTTGCTCGTACCTGCTTCACGCAGGGCCACTTCCAGGACCCGTCACATGAACCAGATTCTCGACCGCTCCCTGGTTTCCCGTCATACGGAAGTCAGCGAGATGTACGACAGACAAGAACAAGAACCCGTACTGATGCAGGGTTTCCCTGCCGAGCCCGAAAAGCGTGTGACCTGGGCCAACTGGATGTCGCCACCCTTCAACCGTTGGGGCTTTCGCAACCTGGCGCGCCTGCGCCCGAGCATCGACGTCGCCGCCGGCTCACGGCCCAGCTCGGTGCTGGCCCACGCTCCGGTGGAAGTCGAAGGCCTGAGTTTCGAAAGCACCTGCGGTCGCACCGTGCAGGTGCGAGACCACCTCGAGGCCAGCAAGACCGACAGCTTTCTGGTGCTGCACAGGGGGCGTGTGGTCTACGAGAACTACTTCAACGGTCAGGTCGCCAGCGACCGGCACATCATGTTCTCGGTCACCAAGTCGCTGATCGGCGTGCTCGGTGAGCAACTGATCCACGACGGCCTGCTTGACGCCAACGCCCAGACCCAGCACTACGTGCCGGAGCTGGCCGGCAGCGCCTTTGGCGACGCCACCGTGCGCCAGCTATTCGACATGGCGGTAGGCGTTCACTACAGCGAGATCTACGACGACCCGAGTTCGGAAAGCTCCCAATACGGTTACGCCTGTGGCTTCAAACCGGCGCTGCCCGAATATGCCCAGTACGCGTCGCTGTATCAGTACCTGCCTTCCTTGCGCAAACGCTGCGAGCACGGCGGCCTGTTCCACTACGTCACGGCCACCACCGAGGTGCTGGCCTGGGTGATGGAGCGCGCCAGTGGTGTGGCCTGCGCCGAGCAGCTGCAGGCGGTATGGCAACAGCTCGGCTGCGAGCGCGACGGCTACTTCATGGCCGATCCCTGGGGTCGCAGCGTCGCCGGTGCCGGCTTCAATGCCACGTTGCGCGACATGGGACGCTTCGGCCTGATGCTCGGCAACGGCGGGATGGTCGACGGTCGGCAGGTCATCGATAAACAGGTGATCGAAGCGATCGCGGCCGGCGCCGATCCGGCAGTCTACGGCGTGCACAAGGACTTCTCCGAGTGGACGCCGGGCGCTTCTTACCGCAGCCAGTGGTACGTCTTCAACGATCACAGCCCAGCCATCATGGCCGCTGGCATCCATGGCCAGTACCTGTTCGTCGATTGCGCCTCGGACGTGGTGATCGTCAAGCAGTCGTCGCTGCCCGAAGCGGTCACCGAACTGGATATCGACACCGTGCGCATGCTGCGAGCGATCACCGCCCATCTGCACGGCTGAATCAACCATTACAAGATTCAAGAGCGCCGGTTCGCCAGTGCTCCTGCCTGCTGCGTCAGGTATTCGGTGGTCGCTTTCGGCCACCGCTCACTGCCCTGTAATACAAGAAAAATACACAGGAGCTTCATATGTACACGTCCAAGCGCTTTCCCTGCGTGTTGCTCGCACTCGGCTTTCCGCTGGCCAGCCAATCGGCCCTGGCGGGTTATCAGTTCGAGCACGATAACCTCAAAGGCGAACTCAACCTGACGGTTGGTGGCGCCTCCGTCACCACCCGCGGCGTCAACTTCGGTGCCGGTCGTATCGACGCCCGTAACGGCGAAAACGACGGCACCAAGATCGGCTGGCAGGAGTTCTACTTCAAGCCTGGTATCACCCTCGACTACTCGCTCAGCGACACCGTCAGCCTGCTCGCCGGCGGCTCGGTGATCGGCGCCACCACCTTTGGCGACGGTGACGCCGGCGGCACTTCGCGCAGTTCCGATGGTCGGGTGGCCACCGAAGAACTCTACGCCGGCGTGCGAGCGGGCGACTGGAGGTTCACCGCTGGCCGGCAGAACTACATCATCGGCAGCGGCTTCATCGTCATGGACGGCAACCTCGATCTGCTCGACGACGGCGCCTACTGGCTCGGCCCGCGCACCGCCTTCAAGGACTCGGCCATCCTGGCCTGGAGCCATGGCCCGGTGCAGGCGCAAGCGTTCACCCTGCGCACCGACGACCACTATGGCGACTACCGCATGAACGGCGCCAACCTGGACTACGACCTCGACGGCCAGGTGACGCTCGGCGCCATGGCCATGGAAGTCGACACCCTGGCCAGCACGCGCAGCAACGCCGTGCGCCGCGACGGCATGCAGGTCTTCAACCTGCGCGCCTTGCGTGGCCACCTGCCGGGCGTGCCGAACCTGACCCTCAACGGTGAGTACGCCGTGCAGCGCGGCGGCGACGGCTCCCTCAAGTACGACGCCAAGGCCTGGTACGCCCAGGTCGACTACCAGTTCCAGGCGCTGCCCTTCACCCCCACGCTCGGCTATCGCTATGCGGTGTTCTCCGGTGATGACGACCTGGGCGACAACACTCAGAAAGCTTGGGACCCGCTCAGCAAGGGCTTCGTGGACTGGAGCACCTGGCTGGTCGGTGACGTGGTGGGCAACTACCTGTTGTTCAACAGCAACGAGCGGGTTCAGCAGTTCTCCATCAAGAACCGCCTCACCGATACCCTCACACTAGGCGCCATCCACTATCAGTTCTGGCTCGACGAAAAGAACTTCCGCGGCGCCGCGGTGGACGACCGCCGCTTCGCCGACGAGACCGTGGTGTATCTCGACTGGACGCCCAACGAGCGTTTCTACAGCTCGCTCTCGTACAACTGGGTGCAGGCCAAGTCGGCGGCCAGGCAGGCGTTTGGCGACGACGATCAATTCAGCGCCCTTGAACTGTATTTCACCTACCGCTACTGAAACCGGGCCACAGACGCCCCTCGGGGCGCAGGAGTGCGTGATGACGACGACAGCGCAAACCGGGCTCGGCGTGCCGACCCTGGAATGGGTGATGAGTATCCATGTGGCGATCGCCCCGGGCGATGGATTGGGCACCTGCCCGGATGGCCAACGCAGCAACTACCGGATACGCGGTGGCCATTTCGAAGGCCTGGAGGTGCGCGGCGAGGTGATCGCCGGCGGCGCCGATTTCTATCTTCAGCGCAGCGACGGCGTGGGTGAGCTGGATGCTCGATACAGCCTGCTGAGCGACCGCGGTGAGTGGATCAACATCCACAACACCGGCCTGATCGTGCTCAGCGACAAGGGCCGCGAGCTGGAAGCGCAGGGCATCTGGCCCATTCCCGAGCAGGAGTACCGATGCAGTTGCTCACCGCGTTTTCAGGTGGCGAGCGGACGGCTCGACTGGCTGACCCGCAGCGTGATGATCGGCAAGGTGATCTACCCCACTGCGGAGCAGGTCGCCATTCATTGCTATCGGCTCACCTGACCAGCTTTCCTTATCGGCATTGATGAATTTCACTGAAGCGGCAGGCCACCCCGTGGCCGAGCCGGCGGGTAACGACCATGAACATCGCTAATCAAACCGTAGTGCGTGCCGCGTGCATCTTCATTGCCGCGGCCTCGATTCTCGTCATCGGCGTGCAGCCGATCTTCATCGGCCTGCTGACCGAGCGCCTGGCACTGACGCTGACCCAGCAGAGCTGGACCATGTCCGCCGAGATGTGCGGCTCCATCGTCGGCACACTGTTGTACGTGCCGATGCTGCGCTTTCTCGGCCCACGCACCATCGCCCTGAGCACGGCGCTCCTGCTGCTGGTCGCCAACGCCGCCACTGCCGGTATCAGCGGGCTCGACACGCTGCTGGTGCTGCGCTGCATCTCGGGCATTTGCTCGGGCATCCTGTATTCCTACGCCATCTATTGCCTGGGCCGCATGAACGGGCCGGATCGCTCCTTCGGCATCCTGCTGTTCGTGCAGACCGGCCTGTTCGCCAGCAGCGCGGTGATTCTGCCGATGATCGCCGAGTGGAAAGGCTTCGCGGGGGCGATTTACTACCTGGCCGCCTGGTTCCTGTTGGTCTGCCTGGTGTGCTTCTGCCTGCCGGTCAGGCAGCGTTTGGAGGATCGCCAGGTATCCAGCGAGCCGCTGCTGTCCGGACTGACCCTGATCGGTGTCTGCTCCTTGCTCGGCATGCTGTTCCTGCAACTGTCGATCTACTCGCTGTGGGGCTTCGTCGAGGGCATCGCCAGCGAGGCGGGCGTCGCGCCGGTGGACATCGGCTGGGCGATCAGCATCGGCTTGCTCGGCGGCTTGCCTGGCGCGGCGCTGCCCAGTGTGGCAGGGCGGCACCTGGGCCGCGTGCCAATGATCCTCACTGGTTCGCTGGCCGTGCTGGGCGCCATCTATATGCTGGCCACGCGCATCCATACGGCGTCCGACCTGATGATCGCGGTGTTTCTGATGAACTTCGGCTGGAACCTGGCGCTGTCCTACTACATGTCCTCTGTGGTGGCCCACGACCCGGCCGGCCGCCTGACCAAGCTGGTCGGCGTGGTGCAGGTGGCATCGGCCGCCGCGGCGCCGACCCTGCTGAGCCTGTTCATCGAGGGTAACGACCGGCACAGCATCTTCGTGCTGTCCGCGGGGGCGATCCTGATCGGCTGCGTGCTGGTGATCATCATGCTGACCTTCGGGCGGCGCAGCCTGCACGGTAAACCGCTGAACTCCTCGGCCTGAAACAGGCGCTAAACAAGCCTGCCAGCAGCGGCTGAACGGGACCGGTATCCTTACGGTTTTGTCCGAAAAGGGAGCGTGCAGATGGCGATGAAAACGGAACAGGGCATCTTGCGCGGCTCGATTGCCATGACCTTGCTGGTGGGCGGCTTGGGGATCGTCATCGGCCTGGCATCCGGATCGTTCTCCATCGTTTTCGATGGCGTCTATTCCCTGGCCGACGCCAGCATGAGCGGCCTGGCTCTGATGGTCTCCACCCTGATTCTCCGGCACACCACGCAAAACGAGGCCAGCCGCCGCCTGGCCGAGCGTTTCAACATGGGCTTCTGGCACCTGGAGCCCATGGTACTGGCGCTCAACGGCACGCTCTTGTGCGGGGTGGCGGCCTACGCGCTGATCAACGCCGTGGCCAACCTGCTGTCCGGCGGCACGCCGCTGGAGTTCGGCCTGGCCTCGCTGTATGCCGGGGCCGCCACACTGATCTGCTTCGCATTCGCCAGCTACGAATTTCGCGCCAACCGGCGCATCCGCTCGGATTTTCTCGCCCTGGATGCCAAAGGCTGGGTGATGTCCGGGTGCATTTCCCTGGCCCTTCTGATCGCCTTCGCCGTCGGCTACCTGACCGAGCAGACGCGCTACGCCTGGCTCGGCCCTTACATCGACCCGGCGGTGCTGGCGCTGATCTGCCTGGTGATCCTGCCGATGCCGCTGGCGACCATACGCCAGGCGCTGTCGGACATCCTGCTGGCCACCCCGCCGGATCTCAAACAGCATGTCGACGCCGTGGCCCAGGACATCGTCGAGCAGTACGGCTTCATCAGCTACCAGGCTTATGTCGCGCGGATTGGCCGCGCCCGGCAGATCGAGTTGTACTTCATCGTGCCGGTCGACTGGCCGGCGCAAACCCTCGACGAATGGGACGCCGTGCGCGACGTCATCGGCCAGGCCATCGGCGACGAAGGCCCCAACCGCTGGCTGACCATCGCCTTCACCACGGACCCGCAGTGGTCGCGGTGAGGAGGGCGGCGCAACGGATGCCTTGACGTCGCCCGGGTTATCGAGCCACGAGCTTTTTAGCGCCCGACGGTTTACCGTATCGCCTGCCTGGCAGCGGCACGGAGAACGGCGACATGGGCAAATCGACAGGCCGCAGCGATTGGTTGCTGCGCAGCCCTGATCAGGGGCGGGTGGAGCGCATCGAGGCGTATTTCAGCGGCCATGGGTACGACCCTCATCGCCATGACGCTTACGCCATCGGTTGCACGCTGTCCGGTGTGCAGAGTTTTCGTTACCGGCGCGCCATGCGTCACAGCCTGCCCGGCGGCACTTTGGTGCTGCACCCGGATGAGCTCCACGACGGCATGGCCGGCACCGACGCCGGCTTTCATTACCGCATGCTGTACATCGACCCCGTGCTGATCCAGCAGGTATTGGGCGGCCAGCCGCTGCCGTTCATTCAGGGTGGTTTGAGCGATGACGTACGCCTGCGCCGGGCGACGCAGCGCTTCCTGCAGACAATGGACGACCCGCTGGAATCCTTGCAGGAAGACGACGCGATCTACGACCTGGCCCATGCCCTGCAGGCGGTTGCCGGCAAGCCCCGTGGCCGCCGCGCCTTCGATTACCCCGCCACGCAGCGGGCGCGCGAGTACATTCACAGCCGCAACGGCGCGAGCGTCACCCTGGACGAGCTGGAGCACGTCAGCGGGCGGGATCGCTGGAGCCTGTCGCGGGATTTTCGTGCCCTGTTCGGTACCAGCCCCTATCGCTACGTGACCATGCGCCGCCTGGCGCGCTGCCGTGAACTGGCTCTGTCGGGTGTCGGCCTGGCCGATGCGGCGCTGATTGCCGGGTTCTTCGACCAGAGCCACATGACCCGGCATTTCGTGGCCAGCTTCGGCTTGGCCCCGGCGCGCTGGCTGGCCATGCAGAAGTTGCAGGATCGTACAAGATAGCGCCTGGGGCCCCTCGCTAGAGTGGTGAAAATCAACCGAGGAACGCTCCATGAACCCGCCAGTTTCGTCTGCCAAACAATCCATCAACCTGATCCGCAAGTTCGACCTGATCGCCGAGCAATGGTCGCCGCGGGTGGTCGCGGAAATGAACGACTACCAGTTCAAGGTTGCGCGCCTGCAGGGCGATTTCATCTGGCACGCCCATGCCGAGACCGACGAAGCTTTTCTGGTGCTCGACGGCCAGTTGCGCCTGGATTTTCGCGACGGTTCGGTAACCCTGGGCAGCGGCGAGCTGTACGTGGTGCCCAGGGGCGTGGAGCACAAACCCTATGCCGAGGATGAGGTGAAGTTGCTGCTGATCGAGCCGCGCGGCGTGCTGAACACCGGGGCGGAGGGCGGGGAACGTACGGCGATCAATGATCTGTGGATCTGACGGCCGGGTTGGCGCTCCTGCGAGCGCCAACCCTTGGCAAGCGTGTCAGGTGCCGCTTTTCACCTTGGTCCAGATCCGTGTGCGGATGCGGTCGATGTTCAGCGGCATGGCCTCCAAGGCGTAGAGCTTTTCCATGACGTCATCGGGTGGGTAGACGGTGGTGTCGGCCTTGAGCGCCGGGTCGACCAGCGCGTCGGCCTGGCTGTTGCCATTGGCGTAATGCACGTAATCGCTGATGCCGGCAATTACCTTTGGCTCGAGCAGGTAGTTCATGAAGGCGTAGGCGGCCTTTTCGTTGGGCGCGTCCTTTGGCATGGAGACCATGTCGAACCACATCGGTGCGCCTTCCTTGGGGATCACGTAGGCGATGTTCACGCCGTTGCCAGCCTCCTTGGCACGGGCGCTGGCCTGCATGATATCGCCGGAGAAACCGACCGCCATGCACACGTCGCCGTTGGCCAGCTCGCCCACGTATTTGGACGAGTGGAAATAGGCGACGTTTTTGCGCATCTCCATCAGCAGCGCTTCGGCCTTCTTGTAATCCTCTGCCTTCTGGCTGTGGTGCGGCAGGCCCAGGTAGTGCAGGGCGATGGGCAGCATTTCCGGGCCGTTGTCGAGAATCGCCACGCCGCATTTGCTCAGCTTGGCCATCAGCTCGGGCTTGAAGATCAGGTCCCAGGAATCCAACGGCACGTCGCTTCCTAGCACGGCCTTGACCTTTTCGACGTTGTAGCCGATGCCGGTACTGCCCCACAGGTAGGGGAAGCCGTGCTTGTTGCCCGGGTCGTTGCCTTCCAGGGCCTTGAGCAGCGTCGGGTTGAGGTTCTTCCAGTTGGGCAGCTGGCTCTTGTCCAGCTCCTTGAGCGCGCCACCCTGAATCTGCCGGGCCATGAAGTGGTTGGAGGGAAACACCACATCGTAACCGGAGCGCCCGGCCATCAGCTTCGCGTCGAGGGTTTCGTTGCTGTCGTAGACGTCGTAGTGGGGCGTGACACCGCTGGCCTGTTGGAAGCTCTTCAGGGTGTCGGGGGCGATGTAGTCGGTCCAGTTGTAGATGCGTACGTCCTGCGCTGCCTGGCTGACCGAGGCGACGAGCATTAGCGGGATGAGCGTTTTCAGCATGGGAGACCTCAACGATTGTTGTCGATGTTTTGGAGGCAGCAGTCAGAAAATCAGTACATAGGTTTTGCGCAGCGTTTCTTGTATGTCCCACACGCCAGTGGTGTTGGCCGGCAACATGAGGGCGTCGCCAGCTTTGATTTCGATGGGGTCGCCCACATCGGGGATGAAGGTGCAGCGCCCGGCGATGAAGTGGCAGAACTCCTGCTGCACGATCTGCCGACGCCAGCGGCCGGGGGTGCATTCCCAGATGCCGGTTTCCACACCATCGTCGCGCTCCACGCAGGTCACCGAGGTGACGGCGGCGGGTTCGCTGAGCGGCACGGCGACCGGGTTGTGTTCATCGAGTGCGACGCTTGCGGTGTCGCGGAAGTGAGTGATGGTCATGGCTTGCAACCTTGGGTTGGGGAGGGGCGTCTACTTCATGAATCCTTCCATCAGACTGGCCACACGCTGCGCCATGCTGCGTTGCCAAGGCCGGCTGGCTGGGTCGGCTAGCAATTTGTCTTCGCGCACGAAGCTGCGGATGATCGCGTTGTAACCCAGCCAGCGGCAGGGCTCCGGCTCCCAGCGTGGCAGGTCCTGCACGCGGGTGTCGTGGCGCACCCAGGGCTGGCGGGTAAGCAGGGTGTGGTGGCCGAGAATCAGGTCGGCGAGGGTGCGGCCACCGAGGTTGCTGGCGCCCACGCCTTCGCCGCCATAACCGCCGGACAGGGCGATACCGGCGCTGCGGTCGCAGAGCATGTGCGGGTGGAAGCGCCGCGCCATACCAAGGTTGCCGCCCCAGGCGTGGGTGATGCGCACGCTGCGCAACTGCGGGAAGAGTTCGCTGAACAGGTAGCGGCGCAGGCCGCGTTCCTCGTCGTTGAGGTTGAAGTCGCTGCGCAGGCGGCTACCGAAGCGATAGCCACCGCGGGCGCCGAAGATCAGTCGGTCGTCGCGGCTGCGCTGGCCATAGGTAACCTGGCGGCTGGCTTCGCTGAACGCCTGGCCGCGCTCCAGGCCGATTTCCGCCCAGGTCGAGGCCGGGAGCGGTTCGGTGGCGACGATCAGGCTCTGCACCGGAATCTGATAGCGACCCAGCGGCGGCAACTTGGGTGAGTAGCCTTCGACGGCCGGCACCACCCAGTCGGCGCGCACCTCACCAGCCTCGCAGCGCACGCTGCCGGCCTGCCAGCTCAGGGCTGGGGTGCCTTCATAGATGCTCACGCCCATGGCCTCGACGCAGCGCGCTAGACCACGGACCAGGCGGGCCGGCTGGATGGTCGCGCAATGCGGTGTGTGGATGGCCCCGTAGGCACCGGGAATGCGCAGTTGTTGGGCCAACTCCTCTGCGGGCAGCCAGCGGTAATCGTCCTCGTTCAGCCCCTCATCGCGGTAGCCGCGCAGGTACTCGCGCAGGCGCAACTCCTGCTCCGGGTAGCGGGCCGCGCAGTACAGCACGCCACCCTTACGGTAGTCGCAGTCGATGCCTTCGCGCTCCAGCACCTGGCCGACCTCGTCGGGAATGCCGTGCAGCAGGTCGTAGGATTCCCGTCGTGCCTGCGGGGTGAGGCCGGCGAGCAGACGATCCTCACCAAGCAGGTTGCCCATCAGCCAGCCGCCGTTGCGACCGGAAGCGCCGAAACCGGCGATCTTCGCCTCGAGGATGACGATGCGCAGATTGGGCGCCTGGCGCTTGAGATAGTAGGCCGTCCACAGGCCGGTGTAACCCGCGCCGATGATGGCCACGTCGACCTGCAGATCGCCGGACAGCGACGGGCGCGGCGTCAGTGGCTCATCGAGTTGATCCATCCACAGGCTGATGTTGCGCCAGTCGTTCATGCACCGCTTCCACACAAGATGTATGGGGCAAGACTAGTGGCCGACTCAGGTGTTGTCTTGCGTGCGTGCCCGCGCGTAA
The DNA here is from genome assembly GCF_001945445.1 of Pseudomonas sp. PA27(2017). Classification (GTDB taxonomy): domain Bacteria; phylum Pseudomonadota; class Gammaproteobacteria; order Pseudomonadales; family Pseudomonadaceae; genus Aquipseudomonas. The sequence continues at coordinate 253,110 of NZ_MSXW01000026.1, read as the reverse complement.
AGCTCCTTCAGGTAGGCCTTGGGCGTCATCCCGGTATGGCGGCGGAAGGTGCTGTAGAAGGCGGTCAGGGAGTTGAAGCCGGCTTCGAAGACCAACTCGTCCATGCGCCGCAGGTCGTTGCCGGCCTGCAGGCGATCGAGCAGATGCTGCAGGCGCGCTTGGTTGACGTAGCGGTAGAAGCTCTGGCCGAGCACCTGATTGAGCAGGTAGGAAATCTGGTTGCGGCTGTAGCCGGTGGCACTGGCCACCTGCTGCAGGCTCAGGGCCGGGTCGAGAAAAGGCTGGCGGCGCTGAAAGTAATCCTGCAGGTCCTGGGCCATGAAGCCCAGCTGGCGGGTCGACAGGCCCAGCTTGCTGATTGCCGCACTGCTCTGGATCGGCGCACGCGCATCGGGGCCTTCGTGCACCAGCGAGGCATATTCGTTGACCCGCCAGATCAGCCCGTCGCGCACGGTGATGGCCTCGGCGGTGCGAAACGATACCAGCCCCTCGCCGCCATGTAGCGTGTAGCGGTACTGGATGAACGCGGTATGGCCGTCGATGCGGATGCGGTCGGTATGTTCCAGTGCTTCGTCCGGTTGGCGCGGCATGGTGCCGAGCACGTAGTCGCGCAGCTCGGCCAGGCCCATGCTGCGGTTGAGGAAGAAGTCGTGGTACTCGATCTCGGGGTGATAGAGCGCCATTACTGCGTCCAGGTCGCGGTACTTCCAGCTGTAGTGATAGCGCAGCACGGTTTCGCGGGTGCGCTCGGTCTGGGCGGGGTCGTCGGGAAATTCAGGCATGCCATTTCTGTCCAGAAGGCTGCGGCCAGCTTGCCCGAATGCACCAGCCACCTCAAGCCAGGGAGCGGAACTCCTGAGCCGACGTTTTCAACATGAGGGAAACTTGTTTTTAACGTTAGTGCGTTGAGTTTGTTTCAACTTAAAAGAGTCTCGACAATGCACACCATCATTTATGTATTGGAGAGATCGCCATGGCCCTGGCCCACAGCCTCGGATTCCCCCGAATCGGACGTGACCGTGAACTGAAGAAAGCCCAGGAAGCGTTCTGGAAAGGAGAGCTGGACGAAGCCGGTCTGCGCGCCGTGGGCCGCGAGCTGCGTGCTCGCCACTGGCAGGTGCAGAAGGACGCCGGCATCGGGCTGCTGCCGGTCGGCGATTTCGCCTGGTATGACGGGGTGCTGGCGCACTCGCTGACCTTCGGCGTGATTCCCGAGCGCTTCCGCCCGGCCAGCGGCAAGCCGACCCTGGAGACGCTGTTCGCCATGGCCCGTGGCGTCAGTGGCGACGCCTGCTGCGGCGGTGCCCATGCGCAAGAGATGACCAAGTGGTTCGATACCAACTACCACTACCTGGTGCCCGAATTCACCGCCGACCAGCAGTTCGCCCTCAGTTGGGAACAGTTGTTCGAGGAAGTGGCCGAAGCCCAGGCCCTCGGCCATTGCGTCAAGCCGGTGGTGATCGGCCCGCTTACCTACCTGTGGCTGGGCAAACTCAAGGGCGACGCCCAGGGCTTCGACAAGCTGGAGTTGCTCGAACGCCTGCTGCCGCTCTACGGGCAGATCTTCCAGCGCCTTGCCGAGCAGGGCGTGGAGTGGGTGCAGATCGACGAGCCGATCCTGGTGCTCGATTTGCCGCAGGACTGGAAGAACGCCTTCGAGCGCGCCTACAACAGCCTGCAGCGTGAGCCGCTAAAAAAGCTGATCGCCACCTACTTCGGCGGCCTGGAGGACAACCTCGGCCTGGCCGCCAACCTGCCGGTGGACGGCCTGCACATCGACCTGGTGCGCGCGCCAGAGCAGTACCCGACCATTCTCGACCGCCTGCCAGCCTACAAGGTGCTGTCCCTTGGCGTGGTCAATGGCCGCAACGTATGGCGCTGCGATCTGGAGAAGGCCCTGGCGGTGATCGGCCATGCCCACAGCCGGCTTGGCGAACGCCTGTGGATCGCGCCGTCCTGCTCGCTGCTGCACAGCCCGGTCGACCTGGCCCGTGAAGAAGGCCTGGATACGGAACTGAAAAGCTGGCTGGCCTTCGCCACCCAGAAGTGCGCCGAAGTGGCGGTGCTGGCCCTGGCCGTCAACCAGCCCGATGCCCCCGAGGTACGCAAGGCGCTGGCCGAAAGCCGCGCCATGCAGGCCAGCCGGGCGGCGTCGCCGCGCATTCACAAACCCCAGGTGCAGGCCCGTCTCGCCGCCGTGAAATCGGGCGACAGCCAGCGCCGTTCGCCCTTCGCCCAGCGTATCGCCAGGCAGCGCATTGGCCTGGCCCTGCCGCCATTCCCCACCACCACCATCGGCTCCTTTCCGCAGACCTCGGCGATTCGCCTGGCCCGTCAGGCGTTCAAGCAGGGCAAGCTGTCGCTGGGTGATTACACCGATGCGATGCACAGCGAGATTCGCCATGCGGTGAAGATTCAGGAGCGTTTGGGCCTGGACGTACTGGTGCACGGCGAGGCCGAGCGCAACGACATGGTCGAATACTTCGCCGAGCAGCTCGACGGCTACCTGTTCACCCGCTTCGGCTGGGTGCAGAGCTATGGCTCGCGCTGCGTCAAACCGGCGATCATCTACGGCGACCTGAGCCGCCCGAAAGCCATGACCGTGGAGTGGATCCGCTATGCCCAGAGCCTCACCGGCAAGGTGATGAAGGGCATGCTGACCGGCCCGGTGACCATGCTGATGTGGTCGTTTCCCCGTGAGGACGTCAGCCGCGAGGTGCAGGCTCGCCAGCTGGCCCTGGCGCTGCGTGACGAGGTGGTGGACCTGGAAGCGGCCGGTATCAAGGTCATCCAGATCGACGAGGCCGCGTTCCGTGAAGGCCTGCCGCTGCGGCAGGTGGACTGGCAGGCGTATCTGGGCTGGGCCACCGAGGCGTTTCGCCTGTGCGCCAGCGGCGTGCGCGACGAAACCCAGATCCACACTCACATGTGCTACAGCGAGTTCAACGACGTGATCGAGTCCATCGCCGCCATGGATGCCGACGTGATCACCATCGAGACCTCGCGCTCGGACATGGAGTTGCTGGACGCCTTCGAGGCCTTCGAATACCCCAACGACATCGGGCCGGGCGTCTATGACATTCACTCGCCGCGGGTGCCGGACACTGCCGAGATGGTCAAGCTGATGCGCAAGGCCGTGCAGCGCATTCCCGCCGAACGCCTGTGGGTCAACCCGGATTGCGGCTTGAAGACCCGCGGCTGGCCGGAGACCGAGGCGGCGTTGGTGAATATGGTCGCGGCGGCGCGGCAGCTGCGCAGAGAACTGGCGTAAAACACGGTAGAGCAGCGATACCCGGGAGCGATTGCCCTGGGTATCGCTATGCTGCAACCGCAGGCTACGGAGTTGCGGAGTTATCGTCGCGCGCATGGCGCGCTCCCACAAATGCCAGCAGGCGTCAGCCCGCCAGATACTGCTCGGTCGACACCACCGACGCATAGGCGAATGCCAGGGCGGCCATATAGGCCGCCTGCACCTGGTCGGCCGACACCTGCTTGCCTTCGAACTCCTGATCACGGGTTGCGCAGGCATCGTGAATCACCGTAGTGGCGTAACCGAAATCGGCGCTGGCGCGGGCCGCGGCGTCGATGCACATATGGCTCATGGCGCCGACCAGGGAGACTTGCTGCACGCCAGCCCTGTCCAGCAGCGCCTTCAGGTCGGTACCGAGAAAGGCGTTGACCTTGTGCTTGAGCACCACGCTTTCGCCAGCCCGCGGCTCGACCTGTTCATGGATGTGCGCGCCGCTGGAACTTGGCGCGAAAAAGGGCGCGTCCACGCTCTCGAATTCATGGCGCACGTGCACTACCGTGTCACCGGCGGCGCGGGCGGCGGTCAGCACGCGGGCTGCATTGGCGGTGGCAGCGTCCATTTCATGCAGCGACCACTTGCCGCCAGGGAAGTAGTCGTTCTGGATGTCGATCAGAATCAGGGCGCGCTTGCTCATGGCGTGCTCCGGGGTATGGATACCCACACCTTAACCTGCAAGCCGGCGAAACGGCAGGCTGAAGCGCCGATCTCTGCGCGCAGCTGCGTCACACCGAATCTTCGGCCGCTTTGCCTGCCGGATTGTCGCGGGTCGGCATGGCGAGGATTTCTGGCAGCACCTCGCGAGCGAACACGGCGTGCAGGCGCCACAGCTCGGCGACCGGGTCACGGTGATGGTCGACGCGGATGTCCCACAGCGGGTATTCCTCGCGGTCGACGATATAGATGACCGCCGAGGATTCTCCTTCACGGTCGCCACCGCGGTCATCACCAGCTTCCAGGGCATCGATCAGGCGCTCGACCAGCGGGCGGTCCTCACCGCGGCGGAAAGCATCGGCGACGGCATCGAGCACCTGCGGGCCGGCCAGGCGATTGCCCTGCACGGAGAACTGTTCGCCGGACAGCGAGCCGGCCCAGGGGATGCACTCGCTGCCCGTCCAGCACACGCTGTCGCCGTTGCTGTCGATCAGCGCCAGCTGGCGCAGTTGCATGCACGGGTCGGTGTCCATCAGTCGCTTTAGGGCGGCTGGCGCCGAATACCCAGCGCGCAGCAGCGCCAGGCCGTCGAGCCCCAGGTATGGGTTGACCTGGGCCTGGGTCGCCACCGCACCGGCACCGGCCGCTGCATGGCTGAGCAATTTGCCCACGGCGGGCATGGCGGTGGCGGCGGCAACGCCGAACTGGCCGGTTCGTGGGCAGCGGGCAACGATGGAAAAGGTCATGGCGGCTCCTTTTTGCGCGTGTGGCTTAGGCCGCTTCTCGTGCGTGATCGTTCCGCTCGTCGTATGGCTATCGGTATTTGTTGATAAGCATTATCATTCTCCGCCTTGCCGTCTCGCTTCTGTCCGCATCGCCACGAGCAGTCCGTTTACATGGTCGATCTCCCGTCCTCGCCCGAATCTCGCCAGCCCGACCCGTCCGTGACGGAGCCGGTGCAACGTGACGCGTTCCTGCACACCTTTCTCGCCCGTCGCGAACAGATGGAAGCGGTATTGCGTCGGCGCGTCGGCTGTCGGGCGACGGCGGCGGATTTGGTGCAGGAGTTGTTTCTGCGCTTCTGGCGACGGCCCAGGGCGCCGCTCGAAGACATGGGCAGTTATCTGATTCGCAGCGCCCACAACCTGGCCATCGACCACCTGCGCAGCGAGGGCGCTCGCTCCCGTAACGAGGCGGGTCTGCTGCCCGAGCAGCGCGGCGATTCGAGCGTTTCGCTGGATGCAGCGCTGGAGGCGGGCAGTGATCTGCGCCGTGTCGAGGCGGCCTTGCGGGCCTTGCCAGAGCGCACCAGGCACATCTTTCTGCTCAATCGCATCCACGGCCAGACCTACGGGCAGATCGCCCGCAGCATGACGCTTTCCCAGAGCGCGGTGGAAAAACATATGATGCGCGCCCTGGAAGCTTGCAAGGCCAGCGTCATCGATATGCCGGCCAGCCATTCACACGGAAGCGCTGCGCCATGAGCCTCGAGTCATCCCCACCGCTGTCGCCTATCGAGCAGGATGCCTGGCTGTGGCTCGGCCGCCTGCAGGGCCAGCCCGACGATGGCGTGCAGATGGCATTCGAGCAATGGCTGGCCGCTGCGCCCGAGCACGTCGATACCTTCGTGCACATGCAGTCGCTCTGGCACCTGAGCCGCCCGGCTGCCCAGCAACTGGCCGAGGAGGAGCACGCCGCCCTGCAGCAGTACCTGCGTGCGGCGAAGCGCCGGCGCCGGTACTGGGCGCCGAGCTTGGCGATGGCCGCCTGCCTGCTGCTGGTGGTGTGGGTCGGCGGCTGGCAGCCGCTACGCTGGGTCGATGACCTGGGCGCGGATATGGTGTCGGCGCCGGGTGAGGTACGCACGGTGACGCTAAGCGACGGATCGAGCGTGGTGCTGGACGCCGACAGCGCCATCGCCGTGCGCTACAGCGTGGGCGAGCGGCACGTAGAGCTGCGCCGTGGGGCGGCGTATTTCAGCGTGGTGCCGGGCGAGATTCCCTTTACCGTCGCCGCGGCCGGTGGCGAGGCGCGGGTGCTCGGCACGCGCTTCGAGGTGCGGCACCTGGGGGAGGGCGCGCGAGTTTCGGTGCAGCAGGGGCGGGTGGCGGTGCGCGGCGGGCCACTGGAGGCGCCGCGGGTACTGACTGCCGATCAGCAGGTCAGTTACCGGGATGGCGTCAGCGGCAATCCCCTGGCCGTCGACACCGGTGCGCTGACCGCCTGGCGCGATGGCCGCCTGAGTTTCTATCGCGCCCCGCTGGGCGATGTGCTCGACGAACTACGCCGTTATTACCCGGGGCGCATCGTGCTGCTCGACGACACGCTGCGCGGCAAACGGGTCAGCGGCAGCTTCGCCAGCCAGGATCCCGGGGCGATTCTCGATGCCCTGCAGGGCGTGGTGGGCTTCGAGCAGCACAAGGTGTTGGGGCGGCTGATCATCCTGCGCTGAAAAATATTTTCAGGCCGGGGTGAGGTAGAGCCGCACGGCATTCGTGTAGTGCTTTGAATGCGACTTTTTCGCACTGACAGCCCGCCTCTGGATGAACACCACCATGAACCACCGCACCATGCGCCGGCAGGATGCCTCCTTGAAACACATCGGTCTGGCCACCTGCCTGCTGGGCTCGGCCATCCTGCCCCTGGCGCAGCCGGCCCAGGCCCAGGCCAGCGCCGATCAGGCCGCGACCTACGACTTCGCCATCGCTGCGCAGCCACTGCCTCGGGCGCTCGATGCCTTCAGCCGCATCACTGGCCTCAATGTGGTGTACACCGACGAAGCGCCCTACGCGTTACAGGCGCCAGCGCTCGAGGGGCGCATGAGCGCCGAGCAGGCGCTGGCCCGGTTGCTGGCCGGCTCCGGTTTCACCTTCGCCCGGGCGGGTGCCAGTACCGTCACCCTGCAGGCACTGCCCAGCGACGGCGCCCTGAACCTCGGTGCGGTGAACATCCAGTCGCAACGCACGTCGAGCACCAGCTACCAGCCGCCGGAAACTACCTCGCTGACGCGCAGCGACACGCCGCTGCTGGAGATCCCCCAGGCCGTCGCGGTGGTGCCGACCCAGGTGCTGCAGGATCAGCAGCCGCAGAATCTCGACGAGGCGCTGGTCAACGTCAGTGGCATCACCCAGTCCAACACCCTGGGCAGCACCCTGGATGCGGTGATGAAGCGGGGTTTTGGCGATAACCGCGACGGCTCCATCCTGCGTGACGGCATGCGCACCATCCAGGGCCGCAACTTCACCGCCACCACCGAGCGCGTCGAAGTGCTCAAGGGGCCGTCGTCGATGCTCTACGGCATTCTCGATCCGGGCGGGGTGATCAATGTGATCAGCAAGAAACCGCAGCTGGAAAGCTACCGCGCCATCACCGGTCGTGCCTCGACCTACGGCCACGGCAAGAATGGCAGCGGCGGCACCCTGGACGTGACCGGCCCGCTGGGCGAAACCGGCCTGGCATACCGGCTGGTCGCCGATTATGACGACGCCGACTATTGGCGCGACTTCGGCCACAACCGCGACAAGACCTTCGCACCGTCGCTGGCCTGGTACGGCGAGGACACCACGGTCACCCTCAGCCACGAGTACCGCGAGTATTCGGTGCCGTTCGATCGCGGCACTCTCTTTCGCAATGGCAAGCCACTGGACATTCCCGCCGAGCGCCGGCTGGACGAGGCCTACAACATCACCGAAGGCCGCTCGAACCTGACCATCTTCGACCTCTCGCATCAGCTCAACGAAGACTGGAAAGCCCACTTCGCCTACAGCTACAACCGTGACAACTACGACGACTACCAGGCGCGAATTTTTCGCGAGCCGCCCTCCGATAGCAGTAACGCCTATGTTCGTCGCCTGGATGGCACCCGGGGTGCGGTCAGCACCTCGCACTTCGCCACCTTCGATCTGGATGGCAAGGTGCAGCTTGGCGGTATGCAGCACGACCTGTTGATGGGCGTGGATCACGAATACCGCAAGTTCTACCGTGAGGATCTGTTGCGCCAGAACACCGCCGTCCGTTTCGACCCGTTCAACCCGGTCTACGGCAACGTGCCGGTGCCCACCACGGTGGTTGCCAGCGACAGCGACCAGACCGATCGCGTCGTTACCCAGTCGGCGTTCTTGCAGGATTCGGTGCACCTCAACGAGCAGTGGATCTTCGTGGCTGGAGCGCGCTACCAGCTCTATGACCAGATGTCCGGGCGCGGCCGGCCGTTCAAGAAGAACACCGATATCGATGGCCAGGTCTGGGTACCGCGGGTAGGGCTGGTATACAAACTCAACGACGAGCTGTCGCTGTATGGCGGTTACACCGAATCGTTCAAGCCCAACTCCACCATCGCGCCGCTGAACAATGGCGCCTCCATCAACGGCGTGCAGCCGGAGGAGGGCAAGAGCTGGGAGATCGGCACCAAGCTGGACAAACCGGGACGTATCACCGGTACCCTGGCGCTGTTCGATATCGTCAAGGAAAACGTGCTGGTAACCGAAACCATAGGCAATGAGAACTTCGCCCGCGGTGCAGGTGAGGTGCGTTCACGAGGTGTAGAGCTGGACGTGACCGGGCAATTGACCGACGACCTCAGCCTGATCGGCACCTACGCCTTTACCGATGCCGAGGTGACCAAGGATCCGGAACTCAAGGGCAATGGCCTGCAGAACGTGGCCCGGCACACCGCGTCGCTGTACGGCGTGTATGACTTTGGTCAGGTGTTCGGTGCCGACCGTGTGCGCGCAGGTTTAGGGGCCCGCTACGTGGGTGACCGGGAGGGCGATGCGGCCAATAACTTCACCCTGCCGTCCTACACCGTGGCCGACGCCTTTACCAGCTACGACACGCGCCTGGGCGACAACAAGCTCAAGCTGCAGCTCAACGTGAAGAACCTGTTCGACAAGACCTACTACAGCTCCTCGGTGAACAACCTTGCCGTCTCCGTCGGCGAGCCGCGCCAGGTGCAGCTCTCCAGTACCCTGGAGTTCTGACCTGGGTATCGCTTCGCTCAACCACAGGCTACGTTGATCACCTGTAGCCCGGTGTTGAGCGTAGCGATACCCGGGGACGGTTGACGCTCGAAACCCCAGAAAAGCAAGAGCCCGGCACTAGGCCGGGCTCTTGTCTATCGCAGGGCGATGCTTACTGCACTTCCACCGCCAGGCTTTCGGCGATCTTCTTGTTCCAGATCGCAGGACCCGTGATGTGCACCGACTCGCCGTTGCTGTCGACAGCGACGGTGACCGGCATGTCCTTGACCTCGAACTCGTAGATCGCTTCCATGCCCAGCTCGGCGAATGCCAGCACCTTGGACTTCTTGATCGCCTGTGCGACCAGATAGGCGGCGCCACCGACGGCCATCAGGTACACGGCCTTGTTGTCCTTGATCGCGTCGATGGCGGTCGGGCCGCGCTCGGATTTGCCGATCATGCCCAACAGGCCGGTCTGCTCGAGGATCTGCCGGGTGAACTTGTCCATCCGCGTGGCGGTGGTCGGGCCGGCTGGGCCTACCACTTCGTCGCCGATCGGGTCGACCGGGCCCACGTAGTAGATGAAGCGGCCTTTCAGGTCGACCGGCAGTTGTTCACCCTTGTTGAGCATCTCGACCATGCGCTTGTGCGCGGCGTCGCGACCGGTGAGCATCTTGCCGTTGAGCAGGATGGTCTCGCCCGGCTTCCAGCTCTGCACGTCTTCCGGGGTCAGGGTGTCGAGGTCGACGCGGCGCGCCGACGGGCCGGCTTCCCAGACGATTTCCGGGTAGGCGTCCAGGGAAGGCGCTTCCAGCTCGGCCGGGCCGCTGCCATCGAGCACGAAGTGGGCGTGACGGGTGGCGGCGCAGTTGGGGATCATGCACACCGGCAGCGAAGCCGCGTGGGTCGGGTAATCCATGATCTTGACGTCGAGCACGGTGGTCAGGCCGCCCAGGCCCTGGGCGCCGATGCCCAGCTGGTTGACCTTCTCGAATAGCTCCAGACGCAGCTCTTCGATCTTGTTCTGCGGGCCACGGGCCTGCAGTTCATGGATGTCGATGTGCTCCATGAGCACTTCCTTGGCCATCACCGCGGCCTTCTCGGCGGTACCGCCGATGCCGATGCCGAGCATGCCGGGCGGGCACCAGCCGGCGCCCATGGTCGGCACGGTCTTCAGCACCCAATCGACGATCGAGTCGGACGGGTTGAGCATGGCCATCTTCGACTTGTTCTCGGAGCCGCCGCCCTTGGCCGCGACGTCCACTTCCACCTTGTCGCCAGGGACGATGGAGTAGTGGATCACGGCCGGGGTGTTGTCCTTGGTGTTCTTGCGGGCACCGGCCGGGTCGGCCAGGATCGAGGCGCGCAGCACGTTCTCGGGCAGGTTGTAGGCGCGGCGTACGCCTTCGTTGATCATGTCGTCGACGCTCATGGTGGCGCCGTCCCAGCGCACGTCCATGCCGACCTTGACGAATACGGTGACGATGCCGGTGTCCTGGCAGATCGGGCGGTGGCCGGTGGCACACATGCGCGAGTTGATCAGGATCTGCGCCATGGAGTCGCGGGCAGCCGGCGATTCTTCCTTCAGGTAGGCTTCGTGCATCGCCTGGATGAAGTCGACGGGGTGGTAGTAGGAGATGAACTGCAGGGCGTCGGCGACGCTCTGGATCAGGTCGTCTTGCTTGATCACGGTCATGTAGGGCGCTCCCTTGTAGGGCAGGAACTTCAAATGCCGGAGCGTTGCCGGCTCGTTCTAAAAGGCGCGGCAGTATACCGCGCAGGCGGCGCGCGGGACACCCGTTGGGCTGGCGCGATAACTCCACATATTCACTAGGCTTTTGCATGGCGCACGGTTAGAGTGGAGGCCAGTTGCCAGTATGGGAGGGAGCCCATGACCTCCAGCAACCATCCACTCAATCAAAAGACCCTGCAGCGCCTGCTGATCAAGCGCTTCGGCATGGCCGTGGCCACCTACCTGACCCTCTCCGTCGTCGTGCTGGTGGCTTATTTCTGTGGCCTGTTCAGCGCAGCCGGCAATGCGGTCGCGCTGCTGCTGGGCGCTACCGTGATCAGCCAGCTGGCATTTCTCGGCGCTTTTCTCAGTGGTCGCAACCTGGGCTTCGCTGACCCGAGCCTGACTGAGGTGCAGGTGCTGGTTGCCCTGTGCCTGACCACGGCGCTGGTCGCCATGCTCGACCATGGGCGCGGCAGTCTGCTGGTGGTCTACCCGATGTCGATGTTGTTCGGGCTGTTCCAGCTGCGCACCTGGGTGTTCTTTCGCTGCGCGTGCCTGGCCTTCGGCGGTTTCCTGGCCATCAATATCTACGAGTTCCAGGCGGGCACCACCCGGGATCTCGGCCTGGCAGTGCTGCAGGTTTGCGTGCTGGGCCTGGTGCTGGCCTGGCTGAACCTGTTCGCCTGGTACATGCAGCAGATGCGCCAGCGTATGCGCAAGCGCCGCTTCGCCCTGCAGGCGCACCAGGAAACCCTGCGCGGCATGATGCGCCAGCTCGAGGACATGGTGGCCACCGACGAACTCACCGGCCTGTACAACCGCCGGCATTTCCTGCGCATGGCCGCCCAGGCGCTGGAGAGCCTGACGCCCCTGCGCCAGCACGGCCTGGCACTGATCGATCTGGATCACTTCAAGAGCATCAACGACCGGCACGGTCATGCCGCCGGCGACCGCGTGCTGCAAGCTTTCGCCGGCGTGGCCAGCGCCTGTCTGCGCGAAGGTGACGTGATCGCCCGCTACGGTGGCGAGGAGTTCGTCCTGCTGATACCCGATACCGATGCCGATTCCTTCCTGGCCTGCTGCGAGCGCCTGCGCGTGGCGTTCAGTGAGTGCGAGCCGGTTAATGTTAAGGTGCCCAATCTCAGCCTGTCCGTGGGAATGACCCTGGTGACCATGCACGACGATCTCGACGAAGCCCTGCACCGGGCCGACCAGGCGCTCTACCAGGCCAAGCGCAGTGGCCGCAATTGCAGTGCCTCGACCTGGATGTTGGCCGATGCCTGAGCTGCGCTTCGGTGAGCGCCACTGGGAAGTGGCCGCTGCCAGCAATCTGCTCGATGCCTTGCTCGGCGCCGGCGTGGCGGTGCCCTACAGTTGCCGCGCCGGCAGTTGCCAGGCCTGCATGGTGCGCTGCGTGGCGGGCGAGCCGCGCGACGCCAAACCTGACGTCCTCGATTCCGCGCGTCGCGAGCAGGGCTGGCGGCTGGCTTGCCAGTGCAGCGTGGTCGAGCCCTTGCAGGTGGAAGTATTCGACCCGACCCGCGATGGGCTGCCGGCACAGGTACAGGCCCTGGATTGGCTCAGCGAGCGGGTAGTGCGCCTGCGCCTGCAGCCGCAGCAACCCCTGCGCTATCGGGCGGGCCAGCACCTGCTGTTATGGACGGCCGAGGGTATCGCCCGACCATACTCGCTGGCCTGTCTGCCTGGGGAAGACGCCAGCCTGGAATTTCACATCGATTGTGGCCGGCCTGGCGCTTTCTGTGATGCCGCCCGGCAGCTTCAGACGGGCGATAGTCTTCGCCTCGGAGCGCTGAGCGGCGGGGCGCTGCGCTACGACGCTGACTGGCAGGAACGGCCGCTTTGGCTGCTCGGCGCCGGAACCGGCCTGGCGCCCTTGTGGGCCGTGTTGCGCGAGGCGCTGCGTCAGGATCATCAGGGACCGATCCGCGTCGTGCATCTGGCCAGCACGGGTGAAGAGCATTACCTGGCGCAGTCGCTGCGGGAAGTCGCCCTGCATAATCCACGGGTGCAGCTCGAACTGATCGAGGCGGCGCAGTTGCCCGCGTTCCTGTCGACCCTGCGCCTCGCGTCCCGGCAGACGGTGGCCTTGCTCTGCGGCGGTTCCGAGGCGGTGGAGGCGTTCTCACGGCGTCTGTACTTGGCTGGCCTGCCGCGCAGCCAGCTACTGAGCGACCAGTTTGTGCCTCACGCCTGATTATCCGACACACATGAAAAGGCCCGCATCGATGCGGGCCTTCTCGTTGCTGCGCTGATCCTCAGACCAGTGCGTCACCGACATGCAGGATCTTCATGCCGTTGGTGCCGCCGATGGTGTGGTAGCTGTCGCCCTTGGTAAGGATGACCCAGTCGCCTTGCTCGACCAAGCCACGCTTGAGCAGCTCGTCCACCGCTGCCTGGCTGACTTCGCCTGGGGGCAGGGCGGCCGGGTCGAACGGAATGGTGTACACGCCGCGGAACATGGCCGAGCGCGCTTGAGTGTCGCGGTGTGGGGAGAACGAGTAGATCGGCACCGAGGAGCGGATACGCGACATGATCAACGGGGTGTAGCCACTCTCGGTGAGCGCGATGATCGCCTTCACGCCCGGGAAGTGGTTGGCCGTGTACATCGCCGCCAGGGCGATGCTCTCGTCGCAACGCTCGAAGGTTTTGCCGATACGGTGGCTGGAGCTCTTGCCAGTCGGGTGACGCTCGGCGCCCAGGCAGATACGCGCCATGGCCTGCACGGCTTCCAGCGGGTAGGCACCGGCGGCGCTCTCGGCCGACAGCATGACCGCGTCGGTGTAGTCGAGCACGGCGTTGGCTACGTCGGAGACCTCGGCACGGGTCGGCATCGGGTTATGGATCATCGACTCCATCATCTGGGTCGCGACGATCACCGCCTTGTTGTGGCGACGTGCGTGCAGAATGATCTTCTTCTGAATGCCCACCAGCTCGGCGTCGCCGATTTCCACGCCCAGGTCGCCACGGGCCACCATCACCACGTCGCTGGCCTTGATCAGGCCGTCGAGGGTTTCGTCGTCGGCGACCGCTTCGGCACGCTCGATCTTGGCGACCAGCCAGGCCTTGCCGCCAGACTCGTCACGCAGCTGGCGGGCGTATTCCATGTCCGCCGCATCACGCGGGAAGGACACGGCCAGGTAATCCAGGTCCATTTCGGCCGCGAGCTTGATGTCGGCCTTGTCCTTCTCGGTCAGTGCCGGGGCGGTGAGGCCACCACCACGACGGTTGATGCCCTTGTGGTCGGACAGTGGGCCGCCGATCAGTACGACGCATTCGAGGGTATCGGGGGTGGTGCTTTCAACGCGCATGACCACGCGACCATCGTCGAGCAGCAGCTCGTCGCCGACGCCGCAATCCTTGACCAGATCCGGGTAGTCGATACCGACAACCTGCTGGTTGCCCTCGGTCAGTGGATGGCTGGTGGAGAAGGTGAAGCGATCACCGACTTCCAGCTCGATACGCTTGTTGGCGAACTTGGCGATGCGGATCTTCGGGCCTTGCAGGTCGCCCAGCAGGGCCACGTGTCGGCCATGCTTGGCGGCGATGTCGCGTACCAGCTGGGCGCGTGCCTTGTGCTCTTCCGGCGAGCCGTGGGAGAAGTTCAGACGGGCGACATCCAGCCCAGCCAGGATCAGCTTTTCCAGCATCTGCGGCGAGTTGCTGGCTGGGCCGAGGGTGGCGACGATTTTGGTGCGGCGAACGGTCATGCGCGGACTCCTTGATTGAAGCAGACCGCGAGGCTACTACGCCGCCGCGCTGTAGTCATCGTTGCGCTGCACTACTTTTCGGCAGGCAGCTTGACCACCAGCAGGTCGCAGTCCACCGATTCGAGCAGGCGCTCGGCGGTGTGGCCGATGAGGATGGTGTCCAGCCGGCCGCGGGCGATGGCGCCCATCACCAGCAGGTCGATTTCGTGCTTGCGCACGAAGCGCGGCAGCATGTTCTCCGGGGCACCTTCGAGCAGGTGAGCGGCGTCCGGTGCGATTGCGTGCTGGCGCACCAGTTCATCGAATGCCTGATGGTGTTGCTGCGCATCGTCGCTGAGGTACTTCTCGTAAGTGGCCAGCAGTTCGGTATTGTTGAGCAGCGTGCGTGGCAGTGGCGCGTGGCAATGGACGATGTCTGCATGCATGCCCAGGGCCTTGGCAAGCGCCTGGCTGGTCTCGATCAGGTGATGATCGAGGGTGGCTGGCTTGTCGTCCTTGTGCAGCGGATCGACGGCGGTACACAGGTTGTGTCCGCGCCATTCGGCGTGGTGCACCAGCCACAGCGGGAACGGGCAGTGGCGCATCAGTTGCCAGCAGCTGTCGGTCAGCAGCAGGCGGCGTAGCAGATTATTGTGGGCAGCGGACTTGAGCACCAGATCCGGTTGCAGGAGTTCGGCGGCTTCGAGCACCGTTTCGTGCAGGCGTTTACCCCAGCGAACCTCCTGCTGCAGGGCCAGGCCTTCGCTCTGCAGGGGCGCAAGCAATTCCTGCAACCACTTGTTGCGCTGCTCGAGCAGGGCATCCCGGGCTCTGTTCTGCAGGCTGTTTTCCAGCATGCTGCCATCCAGGGCGGCGCTATACTCGACCAGCAGCACGTGCAGCTGCGCCTGGGAGCGGCGGGCCAGCCAGGCGGCACGTTCCAGGGCGGGGTGGCTGGGTTGGCTGGCGTCGATCACGACCAGTAGCTTTTCGAGTTTCATGGGTGCGACCTCGCAACGTGATTTTCTGGCATTGCAGCCCATCCTTAGCGGGCATGCGTTGACCTGAATCAGCCTAGAAGACCGCTACCAATCGTTCATCGTCCAAGCCAATGCAGCATGTTGCGACTGTTCAGTTTTCGCGGACCGCGCCGATACGCTGCTCATTGGAGGAGAAACCCATGCGTATTCTGTTGCTGCTGTGCTGTGTCCTGGTCGTTGGCGGGTGCACCCGCATGTCGCTCGATCACCATCTGAACAAGGCCTACCAGGCTTACGACCGGGGCGATTGCGAAGACGCCTTGCTGTATCTGTCCCAGGCCGAGCGTTCGAGTCGTTCGCGCAGCTATATTCAGCCGGAGATTTCCCTGCTGCGCGGGCAATGCCTGGAGCGGCAGAACCTCTACCTCGATGCGGCGCAGACCTACCAGTTCATCATTGGCCGCTACCCCACCAGTGAATACGCCTTCCGTGCCCGCGCGCGGCTGGAAACCCTGCGTCAGCTCGGCCATCATGGCGTGCCGGAGCCCGCCAAGGTATCGCCTGCCGGAGCGCTCTGACCGCACAGGATTGCTCGCCGGGGGAGAGGCTGCGATGCGCGCGTTGCTAAGTCTGTTGCTGCTACCTTGCCTGGCCTTCGGGCAGGTGTACCGCTGGGTCGATGAAAACGGCCAGGTGCATTTCGGCCAGCAGCCTCAAGACGCCGAGGCGCGGGTGATCGAGGTACGCCCGCAGGTGGTCGAGCGCGACGCTGCCACCCAGGCGCGTGAGCAGCGTGCCGAACGCTACTTCCAGGCGCGCCGCGACGAACAGGCCCAGGCGGCACAGGCTCGCCGTGAGCAGCAGGCGCAACTCGCCAAGGAGTGCGCCCAGCTGCGTGCTCATCTCGCCTCGATGCCCCAAGGGCGTCGCTACTACCAGCCAGGCGCCAATGGCGAACGCCATTATTACAGCGATCAGGAGCTGGACGCCGCGCGGGCCCAGCTCGGCAGCCAGTTGTCAGGCCGCTGCCAATGAGCGCTGGTCAGTTCGCCAAGTAGGCGGCATACTCGGCTAACACTCATAGCGCTCTGCCATCATGAACGCCAATCGCCATATCGAGCGGCATCAACTGCCGTACTACCTGAACGTCTTCAATGCCTTTACCGACAAACCGATCGGTCATCTGGGCAATGTGTCGGCGGATGGCCTGATGCTGATCAGCCAATTGCCGGTACTGGTTGGCGGCTGCTTCGACCTGCGGTTGAAGATCCCGGGTTGCGACGGCTTTCGCTACATCGACTTCACGGCCACCTGCCAGTGGTGCCAGGAAGACGTGACGCCAGGCAGTTTCGATTCGGGGTTCGCACTCGAGGCGCCACCCGAGGACTATCTCGAAATGGTCGAGGCGTTACGTTACTACTTCAGCTTTCACCCGCTCGCGGCATCGGTATGACGGCTTGAAAAGGCCGATCATGCATTGCGTCGCTCGTTCCGCTTCTTTTCTCCCTGCCCGTGTAAGACATTGCTTACACGTACTGTAAGCAAAGATGACGGTTTAGCGCTTGGAAACTGACTCGTTGAAAAATGGTTTTTCTAACTAGTTGAATATAAAGAATTTATTTTATTTTACGGGGCTTTTATTGGCCGGCACCAACCGCTGCCATGGCGTTGTGATAAATCCTTGAGTCGCTAATATCTGAACCGTGCTCAGGGACAAGCACAGGCTGTTAAGGAAAACGGCCAGGACGTCGCGGGATGCGATTCATCAGGATGATGAGTTGGGAGTTTCAGGGAATAGGGACAAAAGAGTGGGCGGGTAAAACCGCCCCTTTTTTTGCCTGCCGAAAAGTGCTCGTGCAGCTTCCCATTTGCTGCCTTGGATCGCCAGGGCGCGATCAGTCCAACTTTTCAGACGCCCATGAAAAATGCCGCACCCGTTCGGGTAGCGGCATTTTCGTCGACGGCTGATGCCGCCTCGCTCAGCGCTCGAGGTGCTGCAGCTTGTCTTTCACACCATCCCACTCTTCGGCATCGGGCAGGGCGTCTTTGCGCTCGGTGATGTTCGGCCAGACTTCTGCCAGCTCGGCGTTGAGCTCGATGTATTCCTGCATGCCATCGGGTATCTCGTCTTCGGAGAAGATGGCCTGTGCCGGGCACTCGGGCTCGCAAAGCGCGCAGTCGATGCACTCATCCGGGTGGATCACCAGGAAGTTCGGGCCCTCGTAGAAGCAGTCCACCGGACAGACTTCCACGCAGTCGGTGTACTTGCACTTGATGCAGTTGTCGGTGACGACGAAGGTCATTTCTAGTTTTCTCCTCGGGCTACGGCAGCGAGCGGTTTCTGAATCGGCCGCTCTTAGGCTCTGGAATGGGCTGCGGGCCAGGCTAACAAGCCGTCGAAAACTACCTGCGTTGGCAATACTGCGTTAAAAACGGCCAAAAAATGCTCATTTACAGCCTGTAAACTGCGCTTTTTCGGCCGTTTTTGCCTTGTCTTGCCTGCCTCGCCTACGTTTTCAACGGCCTGCTAAAGGCCGCAGCGCTCCCGGAGCGCGCGGGATTCTATCAGCTAGTTGGCTCCGGCGTTAGACCCGCGCCTTCCATGCATATAACAGTTCGAGTGCCTTGCGTGGGCTAAGGTCATCCGGATTGACCAGCTGCAGCTCCTCGAGCACGGGGTGCGGCAGGCTGGCGAACAGGTCGCTTTGCATCGGTGCAGCCGGCTGCCCTGCACCTTGCGGCGGCAGGTCGTGGGGCAGGCTGGTGGTTTCCAGGCGGGCCAGGTGTTCACGGGCACGCAGGATTACCGGGCCCGGTACGCCCGCCAGCTGCGCCACGGCCAGGCCATAGCTCTGGCTGGCCGGGCCGGGTAGCACGTGGTGCAGGAAGACGATGCGCTCGTTGTGCTCGGTGGCATTGAGGTGCACGTTAGCCACCGCCGGCTGGCTTTCCGGCAGCACGGTGAGTTCGAAGTAATGGGTGGCGAACAGCGTGTAGGCGCGCAGACTGGCCAGTTGCTCGGCCGCTGCCCAGGCCAGCGACAGGCCGTCGAAGGTGCTGGTACCGCGGCCCACTTCGTCCATCAGCACCAGGCTGCGGTCGCTGGCGTTATGCAGGATGTTGGCGGTTTCGCTCATCTCCACCATGAAGGTCGAGCGGCCGCCGGCCAGGTCGTCGCTGGAGCCGATGCGGGTGAAAATGCGGTCGACCATCGACAGCTCGCAGCGCGCCGCCGGTACGAAGCTGCCGATATGGGCGAGCAGCACGATCAGTGCGGTCTGGCGCATGTAGGTCGACTTACCGCCCATGTTCGGGCCGGTGATGATCAGCATCCGCGTGGCGTCGTCGAGCTTCAGGTCGTTGGCGACGAACGGTGTGGTCAGCACCTGCTCGACCACCGGGTGGCGACCCTGCTCGATCAGCATGCACGGCTCGTCGACGAAGCGCGGGCGATTGAGGTCCAGGTTCAGGGCACGTTCGGCCAGGTTGCTCAGCACGTCCAGTTCGGCCAGCGCGGCGGCGCTGTCCTGCAGCGGCCCGAGGTGGCCGATCAGGCGCTCGAGCAGTTCTTCGTAGAGCTGCTTCTCACGGGCCAGCGCGCGGCTCTTGGCCGACAGCGCCTTGTCTTCGAACTCCTTGAGCTCGGGGGTGATGAAGCGCTCGGCGCCCTTGAGCGTCTGGCGACGGATATAGTCGGCCGGCGCCGACTCGGCCTGCTTGCTCGGCAGTTCGATGAAGTAACCATGCACGCGGTTGTAGCCGACCTTGAGGTTGGCCAGGCCGGTACGGGCCTTCTCGCGGGTTTCCAGATCCATCAGGTACTGACCGGCGTTCTCGCTGAGCGACTGCAGCTCGTCGAGTTCGGCGTCATAGCCGGTTTTCAGCACGCCACCATCGCGAATCACCGCTGGCGGGTTGTCGATGATCGCCGTCGCGAGTAGCTCGGCCAGTTCCGGGTAGGTGCTGACGGTGCCTGCCAGCGCGGTCAGGTGGGCGCAGTCGAGCTGGGCCATGGCCTGTTGCAGCTCGGGCAGGGCGCCAAGGGCATCGCGCAGGCGTGCCAGATCCCGCGGGCGCGCATTACGCAGGCCGATACGGGCAAGAATACGCTCCAGGTCGCCGATTTCCTTGAGCTGCGGCTGCAGGGTTTCGAAACGGTAGCGATCCAGAAGGCAGGCTATCGACTCCTGGCGGGCTTCGAGCACTGCGCGGTCACGCAGCGGACGGTTCAGCCAGCGGCCGAGCAGGCGGCTGCCCATGGCGGTCTGACAGCGGTCGACCACCGATTGCAGGGTGTTGTCGCGGCCGCCGGCGAGGTTGACGTCCAGTTCCAGGTTGCGGCGGCTGGCGCCGTCGAGGATGACCGTATCGTCGATGCGTTCATGGCGCAGGCTGCGCAGGTGGGGCAGGGCAGTGCGCTGGGTTTCCTTGGCATAGGCCAGCAGGCAGCCGGCTGCACCGATGGCCAGCGTCAGGGTTTCGCAGCCGAAGCCTTTGAGGTCCTGGGTGCCGAACTGCTGGCACAGGCTCTTCTGGGCCGTGTCGCGCTCGAAATCCCAGGGCGCACGGCGACGCGAGCCACGGCGCTTCTCGGCCGGCAGGCCCTGGGGCCAGTCATCGGGAATCAGCAACTCGGCCGGGTTGAGGCGCTCGAGTTCGGCCAGCAGGTTTTCCCAGCCTTTTATCTCCAGCACGCTGAAGCGGCCGCTGGTGATGTCCAGCACGGCAAGGCCGAACAGGCGCTCCTCACCCAATACGGCAGCCAGCAGGTTGTCGCGGTGTTCGTCGAGCAGCGCTTCGTCGCTGATGGTGCCCGGGGTGATGATGCGCACCACCTGGCGTTCCACCGGGCCCTTGCTGGTGGCCGGGTCGCCGATCTGCTCGCAGATGACCACCGACTCGCCGAGCTTGACCAGTTTGGCCAGGTAGCCCTCGACCGAGTGGAACGGAATACCGCACATCGGAATCGACTGGCCCGCCGACTGCCCGCGGGCGGTCAGGGTGATGTCCAGCAATTTGGCGGCTTTCTTGGCGTCCTCGTAGAAGATCTCGTAGAAGTCACCCATGCGATAGAACATCAGCTGGTCCGGGTGCTGATTCTTCAGCCGCCAATACTGCTGCATCATCGGGGTGTGAGAACTGAGGTCGCTTTGGCTCATCGTGTCGAGTGTCCGGCTGAATCGCAAAAGCGCGTAGTGTACGGTATCGACCCCTCCCGCTTTAACCCCGGAGCGCAGATGAATATCGATGAACGGTCCATCACCGGGCTCGCCGCCCGTCTCGGCCAGGCGCTGCTGGCCGAGGACGCTCAGGTCACCACCGCCGAGTCCTGCACCGGTGGTGGCATCGCCGAGGCCATAACCCGTGTGGCGGGCAGCTCGGCCTGGTTCGAGGCTGGCTTCGTCACCTATTCCAATGCCCAGAAAACCCGCCAGCTAGGCGTGCCCGAAGCACACTTCGGCACGGTAGGCGCGGTCAGTCGCGAGGTGGTCGAGGCCATGGTGCGCGGCGCCCAGGCCCAGAGTGGCGCGCGCTATGCCACGGCAGTCAGCGGCGTCGCCGGGCCGGGCGGCGGTAGCCTGGAGAAGCCGGTCGGCACCGTGTGGATCGCCTGGGGCGATGGCGACACATTGTTCAGCCGGCGCTTCCAGTTCCCCGGCGGTCGGGATGCCGTGCGTTTGCAAACCGTGGAAGCGGCGTTGCAGGGCCTGTTGCGACTACTGGTCGAAGAAAATCCTGCTGCGGGGTAGGCGAGTGCCGAACCCTGTGGAATAATACTGTCTACTTATACAGTTATTGGCCGTCAGGCCCTTCTGATCACGTGAGGAATACAATGGACGAGAACAAGAAGCGCGCGTTGGCGGCTGCCCTGGGCCAGATCGAGAAACAGTTCGGCAAGGGCGCGGTCATGCGCATGGGCGATCACGACCGTCAGGCCATTCCGGCCATTTCCACCGGCTCCCTGGGCCTCGACATCGCGCTTGGCATTGGCGGCTTGCCGAAAGGCCGGATCGTGGAAATCTACGGCCCGGAATCCTCGGGTAAGACCACGCTGACCCTGCAGGTCATCGCCGAAGCGCAGAAGGCAGGCGCCACCTGTGCCTTCGTCGACGCCGAGCACGCGCTGGACCCCGACTACGCCGGCAAGCTGGGCGTCAACGTCGACGACCTGCTGGTCTCGCAGCCGGATACCGGTGAGCAGGCCCTGGAAATCACCGACATGCTGGTGCGCTCCAACGCCATCGACGTGATCATCGTCGACTCCGTTGCCGCCCTGGTGCCGAAAGCGGAAATCGAAGGTGAGATGGGCGACATGCACGTCGGCCTGCAGGCGCGTCTGATGTCCCAAGCGCTGCGCAAGATCACCGGCAACATCAAGAACGCCAACTGCCTGGTGATCTTCATCAACCAGATCCGCATGAAGATCGGCGTGATGTTCGGTAGCCCGGAAACCACCACAGGTGGTAACGCCCTGAAGTTCTACGCCTCGGTTCGCCTCGACATCCGCCGCACTGGCGCGGTGAAAGAGGGCGACGAAGTGGTCGGTAGCGAAACCCGTGTGAAAGTGGTGAAGAACAAGGTCGCTCCGCCGTTCCGCCAAGCCGAGTTCCAGATTCTCTACGGCAAGGGCATCTACCGTAACGGCGAGATCATCGACCTCGGCGTGCAGCAGGGTCTGGTCGAAAAATCCGGCGCCTGGTACAGCTACAAGGGCAACAAGATCGGTCAGGGCAAGGCCAACGCCGCCAAGTTCCTGGAAGACAACGTGGAAGTGGCCCGCGAGATCGAAGGCCAGATCCGCGACAAGCTGCTGGTGGTGTCCGGCCCTGCCAAGGCCAATGCCACGGCTGCTGACCTGGTGGATACCGAAGCCGACTTCTGATGCCCGCTGTTCTGGATAACGTCGCGGCGGTGCGGCATGCCGCCATGGATCTGCTGGCGCGTCGCGAACACGGGCGCGTCGAACTGGCGCGCAAGTTGCGCCAGCGCGGAGCCAGCGACGAGCACATCGAAACGGCCCTCGATCGCCTGAGCGAGGAGGGGCTGTTGTCCGAGGCGCGTTATCTGGAGAGTTTCATCGGTTACCGGGCGCGCTCGGGTTTCGGCCCGCAGCGCATCCGCGATGATCTTTCCCAGCGTGGCCTGGCGCGAGCGGATGTCGACCAGGCGCTGCGCGACAGCGGTATTGATTGGCACGAAGGCTTGCGGGAAACCTGGCAACGCAAGTTCGCTGGTCAATTGCCTCACGATGCTCGCGAGCGAGCCAAGCAGATGCGTTTTCTGGTCTATCGCGGTTATCCGATGGATCTGGTCGGCCAGCTGCTGCGCGGCGCGTTCGACGACTGACCCTCACCCGTGGCTCGGTTCGCCACTCTGACGCCCAGGCGTCCCTTTCCTTTTGACGCTGTGTTCAGCTCAGCCAATGCTGTGGCTGGTTGATCACGTCGAGCAATTCCCGCAAACGTCCCGCATTACGCCCGCTAAAGGCGAACGTCAGCCTTGGCAGTTCATGCAGCTCGGCGCCGTCGACGAGTTCGTCACCGGCTGGTTGCTGCTGGATGTCGCCATGCTTGCACAGGTCGCTGAACTGCAGGTTCAAATGCGCCAGCGCGGCTTCGCTCAGCGGATGGCGCATGCGTACCACGAACTGATCCTGCAGCCAGCGGCTGGAATGGTAGTTGGCGTAGAAACGATCGATTTCCCGGGCGGCCGACTCGGCGTCGTGTACCAGGCGCATCAGGTTCAGGTCACTGGACAGGATGTAGCCGTTGCTGTCCAGGTTCTGCTGGATGTAATCGAGCAAGCCCTGCCAGAAGGTGCCATGCGGCTCGTCGAGCAGGATCACAGGCACCAGCGGGCTCTTGCCGGTCTGGATCAGGGTGATGACTTCCAGGGCTTCATCCAGGGTGCCGAAGCCGCCCGGGCAGAGCACCAGGGCGTCGGCTTCCTTGACGAAGAACAGCTTGCGCAGAAAGAAGAAATGGAAGGACAGCAGATTGTCGCTGCCTTTCATGACCGCATTGGCGGATTGCTCGAAGGGCAGGGTGATGTTGAAGCCCAGGCTGTTGTCGCGGCCCGCGCCTTCATGGGCGGCGGCCATGATGCCGCCACCGGCACCGGTGATCACCATCAGGTCATGGCGGGCGAGTGTCTCGCCCAGTTCCCGCGCCAGGGCGTAGACCGGATGACCGGGTTGGGTGCGCGCGGAGCCGAACACGGTGACCTTGCGGCGATGGCGAAAACGATCGAGCATGGCGAACGCTCGCTCCAGTTCACGCAGGGTCTGCAGCATGATCTTGGCGTCCCAGCGATTGCGGTCGGCCTGGGCCATGCGCGCCACGGTGGCGAGCATTTCCCGGTACAGCTCGACGTTGGCGCTGCCAGCCGGCGTTATCCGCGTTGCCAGGGCGTCCAGATCAGCTGCCAGTGCATCGCCGCTCGCCGGCAGGTTGCCATTCGCGTGGTCGTCCATTGCGCTACTCCTTATGCGTCAATGCCCCGAGTTCTAGCACAATCCCATGACTTACAGGCGGCAGTCGGCCTTGCCGAATCGCTCGGTGGTGATGGGGCGGTTGCTCTGGATCTCGCTGAACTCATAGCGCAGCACCGCACCGCTGGCCAGCAGCTTGCGAAAGCCCGGATTGCTGCACACGCTGTTGGTCAGCTGGGCGCGGACGGTATCGGGGTTGCCGCGCATCTGCGAGGCGTGGGAGGGGCGAACGCTGAGGTGATTGATCAGCTCGTTGCCTTCGACGGTGTAGCCACGGTCGAGAATGTCTTCGTTGATGGCGCGCGGCGTGCCGGCGCTGCTTTCCTTGGCCACCTTTTCCAGGGTTTTGGTGAGCTCGTAATCCTTGAGCGACGCAGCATGAGCGGCTGGCAGGAGCAGGCTGGCGAGGAGAACGGATAGGGCGATACGCTGCATGGGCAGACTCCTGAAGGCAGTGAGCGGTAATAGACCGGGCTCTTCTGGTTATGTTCGTTCTGGCGAATCAAGTCGGCAGCCGGTGATCGATGTTACCAAGCTTGTCGCCGCTGCGGCGTGCGTATTGAGCGGCACCGTGCGGCCAGCACTTGGTAAACTAGTCGTCCCTCCTGCCAGCGATTCTGCCAGTCATGTATTCCCCTGCTTTTCATCACGTGATCTCCAGCAAGCCGGGCGTTCGCCCATGAGCCACGCTGTCCACGCTTTACGCGCCGCGCGCCTGGCCCGTAGCGTCAAACCGTTCCTGGCCCGGGGCTCTCGTGCGGCGCGTTGCTCACGGTGTCGGCTGGCCAGCAGCCACTGCCTGTGCGCGTGGAAGCCGCAGGTTCCTGCGCGTGCGGGTGTGTGCCTGGTGATGCACGATGTCGAGGCGCTGAAACCGAGCAATACAGGCTGGCTGATCGCCGACGTGGTGGCCGATACCTCGGCCTTCGGCTGGTCGCGAACCGAGGTCGACCCGGCGTTGCCGACCTTGCTCGATGACGAGCAGTGGCAGCCCTATCTGGTATTTCCTGGCGAATACGCCGAGCCCGAGCGGGTAGTGACCTCCGTGCAGCCGGCGGCCGGCAAGCGACCGCTGTTCGTGCTGCTCGATGCCACCTGGACGCAGGCGCGCAAGATGTTTCGCAAGAGCCCTTATCTGGACGGCCTGCCGGTTCTCAGCCTGCAGCCGGAGACGCTGTCGCGCTATCGGTTACGGCGCTCCAAGCGCGACGATCACCTGTGCACTGCCGAGGTCGCGGCCATGTGCCTGGAGTTGGCCGATGACGAGCGCGCTGCCGATGCCCTGAACGCCTATCTGGACGTATTCAGCGAGCATTACCTGGCCTCCAAGGCGCCCCGCGCCGTGAACCTCGACGACGACCTGCACGCGCGCCTCAAGCCCTTTCTTTGATGCTTGCCGGCTTTGGCCACAGCTGGGCGAGCAGCATGCCGGCGAACATCAGCGTGCAGCCGACGTAGCCGCGCGAGGAAAGCGACTCGCCCAGCAGCAATGCCCCGG
The DNA here is from genome assembly GCF_001945445.1 of Pseudomonas sp. PA27(2017). Classification (GTDB taxonomy): domain Bacteria; phylum Pseudomonadota; class Gammaproteobacteria; order Pseudomonadales; family Pseudomonadaceae; genus Aquipseudomonas. Next base: position 227,780 of record NZ_MSXW01000026.1, on the reverse strand, counting down.
CGATGGCTGCGAACACAGCCTCCAGGGACAGAATGATCGCCGCATGGGAGGCAATCGCATGCTTCTGGGCGACGACCTGCAAGGTAAAGCCCAACGCCACGCCAAAGATGCCGCTGTAGAGAATCGCGGGCAGCGCCTGGGTGATCTCGGCGCCGGGCAGCCGTTCGAAGATCAGGGCCAGGGCAAGGCTGATCACCGCGCAGGTGATGAACTGCACCAGGGCCAGGACCAGCGCATCGTGGCGGGCGGCGAAAACTCCCACCAGCAGCACGTGAATGCCCCACACTAAGGCGCCGGCTAGTTGCAGCAGGTCGCCTGAAGCGACTTGGAAGCCTTCACCGACGCTGAGCAGGAACATGCCGAGCACTGCCAGCGAAGCGCCCAGCCAGATGCCCAGCCCGGTCTTGTGGCCCAGCAGCAGGCCGAGCAGGGGCACCACGATGACATAGAGGCCGGTGATGAAGCCCGAGTTGGTGACGCTGGTGAACAGCAGGCCAACCTGCTGCAGGTTGATGCCCAGCGCCAGCACTGCACCCATCAGGCTGCCGCCAAGCAGCACCGGGCGGCTGATGGGCGAGGCCGGTTGAGCGCTGCGGTGACGCAGCAGCATGATCACCGGCAGCAGCACCACCACCGCCAGGGCGAATCGCAGGCCGCTGTACAGGAACGGCCCGATGGCATCCATTCCCAGCCGCTGGGCGACGAAAGACGAGCCCCAGATCATCGCGGTGACCAGCATCAGCAGGTCGGCGCGCAGCGCGTGGTTGGGCATGGTGGTGAGCTCCCTGCAAAAAGGGCGCAGACTTTGCCGCAAAGCGCTGCGCTTGACCACCCCGCCTGCGCTCGGCATGCTGGTGGGCGCCGTACGTCACGCTGTCAGGCAGATGGGGTCTGCAGCACGGTATGCCTATAAAAAGAACAGGATCTGCCATGGTCGCTTACGAAATCCTGATAGCTGATGATCATCCGCTGTTTCGCAGCGCGCTGCAGCAAGCCCTGACGATGGGCCTCGGCTCCGGCGTGCGCTTGGTGGAAGTCGCCAGCATCGCCGAGCTGGAAGCCCGGCTGGCCGAGAAGACCGATTGGGATCTGGTCCTTCTCGACCTCAACATGCCCGGTGCCTACGGGTTCTCCGGGCTGGTGTTGTTACGCGGCCAGTACCCGCAGATTCCGGTGGTGATGATCTCCGCCCAGGAAGACGCGGCGGTGGTGGTGCGTTCCCGTGAGTTCGGCGCCAGCGGTTTCATTCCCAAATCCAGCTCCCTCGAAGTGATCCAGCAGGCCGTGCGCCAGGTGCTGGAAGGCGAAGTCTGGTGGCCGCCGCAAAGTGAGGAGGCGATCAGCCTGTCCAGCGAGGCCAAGGCCGCCAGTGCCGGCCTTGCCAGCCTCACGCCGCAGCAGTTCCGGGTGCTGACCATGGTCTGCGAAGGTCTGCTGAACAAGCAGATCGCCTACGAGCTGAGCGTTTCCGAAGCGACGGTGAAGGCCCATGTGACGGCCATTTTCCGCAAGCTCGGGGTGCGCACCCGAACCCAGGCAGCGCTGTTGTTGCAGCAATTGGAATCGGTGCCGGCCGCCTAATGCGTTTGTGGCGCATTTCACGAGATTTTCACGGTGCGCTCGCGTACCCTGCGCGCCTTTCTCTGCCATAGCTCATTGCCCATGTCGCCGTTCAAAGGACAAACCGGTTTAAAGCGTATTCTCAATGCCGCGGGCTATTCGCTCGATGGCCTGCGCGCGGCCTTCACGGGCGAAGCGGCATTTCGCCAGTTGGTGCTGCTCAACGTGGTGCTGATTCCCGTTGCGCTGCTGCTCGATGTCAGCCGCGTCGAGCGCGCGCTGATGGTTGCCGTGTGCCTGCTGGCGCTGATCGTCGAACTGCTCAATTCGGCGGTCGAAGCGGCCATCGACCGCATTTCCCTGGACCTGCATCCACTGTCCAAGACCGCCAAGGACATGGGCAGCGCTGCGCAGTTGGTGTCCCTGACGCTGATCGCCAGCGTATGGGCGCTGATCCTGCTCGGCTAGCGGCTAGCGCACCGCTGGCAGCACGATCTCGTCGCTACGGCGGATGCCGGCGGTCAGCGCCCGGCACATGTCGAGAAATTCACGCATGGCGGCGGTCTGGTATTTCTGTCGGTGCCAGATGAAATAGAACTGCCGGCGCAGATCCAGATCCGGCGTTTCCACGGGAACCAGGCTGCCACGGCGAAAGGCATCGCGCAGCGCCAGTCGTGAAATGCAGCTGATGCCCAGGCCCGATTCCACCGCACGCTTGATCGCCTCGGTATGTTCCAGCTCGAGGCGTACGTTGAGCGCGTCGGAGTGGTGGCGCATGGCCTGATCGAAGGTCAGGCGCGTTCCGGAGCCCTGTTCGCGCAGTATCCAGTCCTCGCCGCTCAATTCGCGGATGCCGGCATGCCCGCGTTTGGCCAGCGGATGCTGCGGCGCGCAGAACACCACCAGCTCATCCTCGACCCAGCTCTGTACCTCGATGTCCGGGTGATTGCAGTCACCCTCGATTAGACCCAGGTCAATTTCATAGTGAGCCACCTGCTGCACGATATGTGCGGTGTTCTGCACGTGGAGTTTCACTTGGCTCTCCGGATGCACTTTCATGAAACCGCCGATCAGCAAGGTGGCCAGGTAGTTGCCGATGGTCAGCGTGGCGCCGACGGCCAGCGAGCCGAAGCCTGATTTGCCGTTGAGCAGGTCTTCGATCTCCTTGGCCTGGTCGAGGAGGGCGACCGCCTGGGGCAGCAGTTGGCGGCCCAGGGCGTTGAGGCTCAGGCGTTTACCGGCGCGGTCGAACAGCTGGCAGCTGGATTGCCGTTCCAGCTCGCTGATCGAGGTGCTGGCCGCCGATTGCGACAGGGCCAGTTGGGAGCCGGCCTTGGAGACGCTTTCCTGCTGGGCGACGGCGACGAATACCTGGAGTTGACGTAGCGTAAATCGCATATCTATATAACCGATAACCCATATCTTGATAATTCATTTAACAGATATTCTGGCCGCGATTAGAATGCCGCGCAATTGCGCTCAAGAATCAGCGCGCCCGACGTTTTCAGGAGCCCCCGTACATGAGCAACATGAACCACGAACGCGTTCTGAGTGTTCACCACTGGAATGACACGCTGTTCAGCTTCAAGTGCACCCGCGACCCGGGTCTGCGCTTCGAGAATGGCCAGTTCGTGATGATCGGCCTGCAACAGGAAAGTGGCCGTCCGCTCATGCGCGCCTACTCCATCGCCAGCCCGAACTGGGAAGAGCACCTGGAGTTCTTCAGTATCAAGGTGCCTGATGGCCCGCTAACCTCCCAGTTGCAGCACCTCAAGGAAGGTGACGAAGTCATCATCAGCAAGAAGCCTACCGGCACGCTGGTGCTCGACGACCTCAATCCGGGCAAGCACCTGTACCTGCTCAGCACCGGTACCGGCCTGGCGCCTTTCATGAGCGTGATTCAGGATCCGGAAACCTACGAGCGTTTCGAGAAGGTGATCCTGGTTCACGGTGTGCGCTACGTCAATGAAGTGGCCTACCGCGAATTCATCACCGAGCACCTGCCGCAGAACGAGTTCTTCGGCGATGCGCTGAAGGAAAAGCTGATCTATTATCCCACCGTGACCCGCGAGCCGTTCGAGAACCAGGGTCGTCTGACCGACCTGATGCGCAGCGGCAAGCTGTTCGCGGACATCGGCCTGCCGCCGATCAACCCCCAGGACGATCGCGCGATGATCTGCGGCAGCCCGAGCATGCTCGACGAAACCAGCGAAGTGCTCGACAGCTTCGGCCTGAAGATTTCGCCGCGCATGCGTGAGCCGGGTGATTACCTGATCGAGCGCGCCTTCGTCGAGAAGTGATCTGTTGAGCAGCTGCGCGTCGGCCCTGCTGCGTTGAAAACTGACTCAAAATGCTCATGTACAAAAGTACACTCCGCTTTTTCGCCAGTTTTCGCCTTGCATGGCTCTAGCTCGCAAGCTCCCTGAGTCACTAGTAGAAAAACCGGAGTGCCCTTAAGGCTCTCCGGTTTTTTATGCCCAGAGCGCAGGCATAAAAACGGGAGCCTTGGCTCCCGTCTTTCGTTGCAGTCGACGATTATTCGTCCATCTGCGATTGCAAGTAATTCTGCAGACCAACAGCCTGGATCAGGCTAAGTTGGGTTTCCAGCCAGTCGATATGTTCTTCCTCGGATTCGAGGATGTCTTCGAGCAGTTCACGGCTGGCGTAGTCGCCGACGCTTTCGCAGTAGGCGATGGCCTCTTTCAGGTCGATGTGCGCCTTGTGCTCGATCTTCAGGTCGCACTCGAGCATTTCCTGAGTGTTCTCGCCAATCAGGATCTTGCCCAGGTCCTGCAGGTTCGGCAGGCCTTCCAGGAACAGGATGCGCTTGATGAGCTTGTCGGCGTGCTTCATCTCGTCGATGGATTCGTGGTACTCGTGCTTGCCGAGTTTGGTCAGGCCCCAGTCTTCGTACATACGGGCATGCAGGAAGTACTGGTTGATCGCGACCAGCTCGTTGCCGAGGATCTTGTTCAAGTGCTGGATGACTTTCTTGTCGCCTTTCATGCGCGTGCCCACCGAAATTGAGTAACCGATGGCGAATTCTGGGCTTGCCAAATACGGCTGTCAAACGTAAGTTATTGAAATATAAGTGAAAATAAATATAAATGAGAGTGGTTAAGTTGTGCGTCTTGGCGCTAACTCATTGAATTTCAGGCATAAAAAAACCGGATGCGAGATCCGGTTCTTCAAAAAACGTGCGTTCAAGCCGCAACAAAATTTCCTGGGTAGGCCATTACTACCTGGCTTTGTTGCACTTCACTCAGGGTTTCGCGCACCACCTGCTTGGCCAGACACGCACATTTGCCACACTGACTGGCAACGCCCAGCGTTTCACGGACTTCACGGTAGCTGCAGCAACCTTCGTAGATTGCTTCGCGGATCTGACCGTCGGTGACACCTTCGCAGAGGCAGACGTACATAGGCTTGGCCCGTCGCTTGGCTGAGACTGATGGCGAAAGATACTAATGTTAATGAGAATGCGTGTCAAAGATAAAACCGCTCTTGATTGGCGCCTTTGGATAGGCGGTCGTGCGTGACCCCACGCAACTAGTTCTACTCGGCCGGCGGGGCGAGCTGCAGCCAATAAAAAACCGGCCTGAAGCCGGTTCTTATTGAAGGCGGGGCTGCGATCAGGCGATCTGCGTGCACAGCCCTTCTTCGAGGCCGAGCATGATGTTCAGGTTCTGCACGGCAGCGCCCGAGGCACCTTTGCCCAGGTTGTCGAGCTTGGCCACCAACAGCGCCTGCTGACCGCTGCCCGCACCGAATACCTGCAGCTCGGCGCGGTTGCTGCCGCTCAGGCCGTGAGGCGTGATGAACGGTGCGGTGTCCGCGGCAATCTCGTTGTACGGCTGCACCTGCACGAACTGCTCGCCCTGGTAGTAGGCTGCCAACGCCTGGTGCAGCTCTGCGCCGTTGCTGCCTTGCAGCGGGATCATCACCAGCATGCCTTGGTCATAGCTGCCGACCGCCGGCTGGAAGATCGGGCGTGCGTTCAGGCCGCTCCAGTGCTGGATTTCCGGGATGTGCTTGTGATCGAAGCCCAGGCCGTAGGCGGCGTAGACCGGTGCGCCTTCGCCCTCGTAACGCTCGACCATCTTGGTGCCGCCGCCGGTGTAGCCGGATACCGCGTTGATGCACAGCTCGCGATCGGCGCCGAGCAGGCCGGCCTCGATCAGCGGGCGCAGCAGCAGAATGGCACCGGTGGCGTAGCAACCCGGGTTGCTGACGGCGCGAGCGTTGGCGATCGCTTCACGCTGACCCTTGGCCAGTTCGGCCATACCGAATACCCAGTCGCTGGCGGTGCGGTGGGCGGAGCTGGCGTCCAGTACGCGGCAGCCGACTTCGCGGGCCTGGGCCGCGGTTTCTTTTGCGGCGTCGTCAGGCAGGCACAGCACGGTGACGTCGACCGAGCGCATCAGTGCGAGCTTGGCGTCGACGTCGCGGCGCTTGTCGTGGTCGATGGTGACCACGTCGATCTGCGGGTGATTGGCCAAGCGTTGGCGAATCTGCAGGCCCGTGGTGCCGGCCTGCCCATCGATGAAGATCTGGTATTTTTTCATGGCATTCACTCGTCGAAGTCTTCCCAGCCGCCCATTTCCTTCCAGCGGTTGACGATGCCGCAGAACAGCTCGGCAGTCTTCTCGGTGTCATAGCGGGCGGAATGGGCTTCGCGACCGTCGAACTCGATGCCGGCGGCCTGGCAGGCCTTGGCCAGCACGGTTTGCCCGTAAGCGAGGCCGGCGAGGCTGGCGGTATCGAAGCTGGAGAAGGGGTGGAAAGGATTGCGCTTGAGGTCGCAGCGGGCGACCGCGGCATTCAGGAAGCCGAGGTCGAAGCTGCTGTTGTGGCCGACCAGGATCGCGCGTTTGCAGCCATTGGCCTTCAGGGACTTGCGCAGGCCACGGAAGATCTCGGTCAGGGCATGCTCTTCGCTGACCGCCATGCGCAGCGGGTGGTCGAGCTTGATGCCGGTGAAATCCAGGGCTGCCTGTTCGATGTTGGCGCCCTCGAAGGGTTCGACCCGGAAGAAGTGGGTGTGATCCGGATACAGGAAACCGCCTTCGTCCATGCCGATGGTAGTGGCGGCGATTTCCAGCAGGGCGTCGGTAGCACTGTTGAAGCCCCCGGTCTCGACGTCCACGACCACCGGCAGGTAGCCACGAAAGCGCGCGGCCATCGGGTGGCGCGGCCCGCTGCTGGTCGGCAGGTCCTGATCGTCTTCGTACAGTTCTTCACTCATTGGCCGGCCTCCAGCAGGCGCCAGCGCAGTGTTTCGCCGGCGCGCAGGGGGATGACGGTCTGCTCGCCGAACGGCAGGCTGGCCGGGGCGGTCCAGGCTTCGCGCACCAGGGTGATGGTGTCGGTGTTGCGCGGCAGGCCGTAGAAATCCGGGCCGAAGTGGCTGGCGAAACCTTCCAGCTTGTCCAGCGCGCCGCGCTCCTCGAACGCTTCGGCGTACAGCTCGATGGCGGCGTAGGCCGTGTAGCAACCGGCACAACCGCAGGCGTTTTCCTTGGCGTGTTTGGCATGGGGTGCCGAGTCGGTACCCAGGAAGAATTTCGGGCTGCCGCTGGTGGCGGCGTCGAGCAGCGCCTGCTGGTGGGTGTTGCGCTTGAGGATCGGCAGGCAGTAGAAGTGCGGGCGAATGCCGCCCACCAGCATGTGGTTGCGGTTGTACAGCAGGTGCTGGGGGGTGATGGTCGCCCCGACGTTGGCTGGCGCCTCTTTGACGAACTGCGCAGCATCGGCGGTGGTGATGTGCTCGAACACCACCTTGAGCGTCGGGAAGCGCTCGACGACGCGACACAGGTGTTCGTCGATGAACGCTTTCTCGCGGTCGAAAACGTCGATTTCCGAGCGCGTCACCTCGCCGTGTACCAGCAGCGGCAAGCCGGTTTCCGCCAGGGCTTCCAGGGCGCCGCTGATGTTGTCCAGGCTGGTGACGCCGGAGTCGGAGTTGGTCGTCGCGCCCGCCGGGTACATCTTCGCCGCATATACGCAGCCGCTGGCCTTGGCGGCACGGATATCGTCGCCCGTGGTGCGGTCGGTGAGGTAGAGCACCATCAGCGGCTCGAACGGGCTGCCGGCTGGCCGTGCGGCGAGAATGCGCTGGCGATACTCGCCCGCCTCGACGGCGTTGCGCACCGGCGGAACCAGATTGGGCATGATGATCGCGCGAGCGAAGGTGCGGGCCACATCACCCACGGTGTGCGGCAGTACGGCGCCGTCGCGCAGGTGAATGTGCCAGTCGTCAGGACGCAGCAGGGTGATGCGGTCGGTCATTGAGGCTTCCAGGCGGGGCGAAAACATGCCCGGAATGCTACCGGAAAAGGGCGACGGGGGCACGCCGCAGATAGGTAGGGCCCGTTGCCGTTTCAACGCGAGCCGCGTTGCCGCGAGAAATCTCGCCAGGCCGGGCGGCGATCCGCTAGGCGAAGGGCGCAGGAATGGACTGGCCGTCCGTGTTTTCCCTTGGCAAGTCCTCCAGCGACGCGTGGCGAGATTTCTCGCACAACCCAGGCGGCCCCACCCGAGGGGCCGTGCGTGAAACGGCAACAGACCCTAGGCTGCGCACTCAAGTTTTCCCGGTGGCCACCGATACCCACTGGGTAAGTGGTCGTTTTTCCCGGAGCTCGCTGTGCGTCAGCCTCTTTTCCTTCTCATCGGATTGATCGTCAGTGCTGGCGCGAGCCTGCCTGCCATGGCGATCAGCTTCCAGACCCGGCTGGAAAAGGTCGAGTGGCAGGTGGCCGGTGACAAGTTCGAATGCCGCCTCAGCCAGCCGATCACCGATTTCGGTGCCGGGGAGTTCGTGCGGCGCGCCGGCGAGCAGGCCACCTTCCGCCTGCAGGCTCGGGAGCGCTGGCTGGGCAGCGGCTCGGCCACCTTGCTGGCCGCCGCGGCACCCTGGCAACCGGGGCGCGGCGACATCAACCTGGGCGCGGTGAGCGTGCGCAGTGGCGAGGTGCCGTTCAACAGCAGCCAGGAGCAGGCCGGGCGCCTGCTTACCGGTTTGCTGGAAGGGCGTAGCCCGCTGGTGCGTCACCGCACCTCGATGGGCGGTGAAAGCCTGGAAGTGCGGCTGCTGCCCGTGCGGTTTCGCAAGGCCTACGATGACTACCTCGATTGCACCGCCAAGCTTCTGCCGGTCAACTTCGACCAGGTGCGCCAGTCAAACATCGGCTTTCCCGGCGGCGGCACCGAACTCGATGCCATGGCCAAGGCCCGGCTGGAAATCATCCTCGACTTCATGAAGGCCGACCCCACGGTCAATCGCATCGAGCTGGACGGGCATTCCGACAACAGTGGCAACCGCCTGACCAACCGCGATCTGTCCCGCCGCCGCGCTCTGGCAGTGATGGAGTATCTCAAGGCCCAGGGCGTGCCCGAGGAGCGCATCATCATGCGTTTCCACGGTGAGCGTTATCCGCTGGTGCCCAACAACAGCGTCGCCAATCGGGACAAGAATCGTCGCGTGTCCGTGCGGCTGGACAAGGTGCCGGATGCGCCGGTGCAGCCCACCGAGCAGGCCACTCCGGCGGCGCCACCGGTACCGGCAACGCCTGCTGCCACCTCCTGAGCCTGTCGCCTCGACGCCATCGCCTGTCGCACCCCTGTAAATCGTGGCCCATGGCAAGTAGAATCACGGGCTTTCGAACAACCCCGTGGAGTGGATGGCATGGCGGACGTCAAAAAGGTAGTTCTGGCCTATTCCGGTGGCCTGGACACCTCGGTGATCCTCAAGTGGCTGCAAGATACCTATAACTGTGAAGTGGTGACCTTCACCGCCGATCTCGGCCAGGGCGAAGAGGTCGAGCCGGCCCGCGCCAAGGCCCAGGCCATGGGCGTCAAGGAAATCTACATCGACGACCTGCGCGAAGAATTCGTGCGTGATTTCGTGTTCCCGATGTTCCGCGCCAACACCATCTACGAAGGCGAGTACCTGCTCGGTACCTCCATCGCTCGCCCGCTGATCGCCAAGCGCCTGATCGAAATCGCCAACGAGACCGGCGCCGACGCCATCTCCCACGGCGCCACCGGCAAGGGCAACGACCAGGTGCGTTTCGAACTCGGCGCCTACGCGCTCAAGCCAGGCGTGAAAGTCATCGCCCCGTGGCGCGAGTGGGATCTGCTGTCGCGCGAGAAGCTGATGGACTATGCCGAGAAGCACGCCATCCCGATCGAGCGTCACGGCAAGAAGAAGTCGCCGTACTCCATGGATGCCAACCTGCTGCACATCTCCTATGAAGGTGGCGTGCTGGAAGACACCTGGACCGAGCACGAAGAAGACATGTGGCGTTGGACCAAGTCGCCGGAAGCGGCGCCGGACACCCCGACCTACATCGAGCTGACCTACCGCAACGGCGACATCGTCGCCATCGACGGTAAGGAACTGAGCCCGGCCACCGTGCTGGCCGAGCTGAACCGCATCGGCGGCGAGAACGGCATCGGCCGTCTGGACATCGTCGAGAACCGTTTCGTTGGCATGAAGTCCCGCGGCTGCTACGAAACCCCCGGCGGCACCATCATGCTCAAGGCCCACCGTGCCATCGAGTCGATCACCCTGGACCGCGAAGTCGCTCACCTCAAAGACGAGCTGATGCCGAAATACGCCAGCCTGATCTACAACGGTTTCTGGTGGAGCCCGGAGCGTCTGATGCTGCAACAGATGATCGACGCTTCCCAGGCCAACGTGAATGGTGTGGTGCGCCTGAAGCTGTACAAGGGCAACGTCGTCGTCGTCGGCCGCAAGTCCGACGATTCGCTGTTCGATGCCAATATCGCCACCTTCGAAGAAGACGGCGGCGCGTACAACCAGGCCGATGCGGCGGGCTTCATCAAGCTCAACGCACTGCGCCTGCGCATCGCCGCTGGCAAGGATCGCAAGCTGCTGTAAGCGCTGCGTCCCCGCCAACAGCGCTGCCCCGCATTCGCCGGGGCGGCGCTGGGCGATTTCTGTTTCCACCTGTCCACAACCGATTCTTCCTGCGCTCTCGGCGTGCAGCCGCAGGGGCGATGAGCTGTGGGCGTAATGAATGTGGGGCGGTGGGAGCACCGGCCAAACGTGCGTCTGGCCGGTGAGGGGAGCGTCAGGCTTTGCGGGCCAACGGCTGTTGGTCGAACTCGACGCCGGCCAGGCCGCTCTTCATCAGAGCGCGGATGTTGCCATGGTCACTGCCTTCGGGCGTGGCCAGCACGCTGCGGTAGTGTTCGCCAAAGCACAGCAGGGCTTCCTGATCGGTCAGGCCTTCGAGCAGGGCCAGGCCCAGCGTCTTGCACGAGCCTTCGTTCTGGCCGGCTGCGTTGCTCACTGCGCCGTTGCGAAAGGCGCTGGGCTGGTAGTCGTAGTGCTCGGCGATGAAGGCCAGGGTTTCGGCGAAGGCGAAATGCTCGGCGCTCAGACGTGCGCGGAAGTCGTTCAGATGGCTCATGCGGTTCCTTTCGGGTTCTTGGCGTTGAAGGCAGCCTGTTGCTCCGGGCTGGCTTCGGTCTGGTACTTGGCTTTCCACTCGGCGTAGGGCATGCCGTAGACCTCTTCGCGGGCCTGGTCCGGGGTGATGGCGATATCCAGATCGTCGGCTGCGGCCTTGTACCATTTGGACAGGCAGTTGCGGCAGAAGCCGGCCAGGTTCATCAGGTCGATGTTCTGCACGTCCGGGCGTTCACGCAGGTGCTGAACCAGGCGGCGATAGGCGGCAGCTTCCAGTTCGAGGCGTTGTTGGTCGTTCATGGCGATGCTCTCTCCGGGAGGGATGGCGGCGATGATAGAAGCCGGCAGGCCGCTCGGCAACCGGGCGGCCGATGGCTCAGCGGTGCCCGGCGAGGGTGATCGATACCGACTCGGCGAAGCGCAGTGCGTGGGGCTTGTCGACTTCCACTTCAGCGTAGCGTACGGCCTCGTGGGTCATCACCAGGTCGAGAATCTCTTGGGTCAGCCGCTCCAGCAGGGCGAAGCGGTTGCCTTCCACGTGAGCGATGATGGCCTTGGTGATGGTGCGGTAGTTGAGGGCGTGCTCGATGTCGTTGTCACGCACCGCATCGATGGCGGGGTAGAGGATGGTCAGGTTGATCAACACGTCCTGCTTGTTGTTGATCTCCTCTTCCTTGATGCCGATGAAGGTGCGCAGGCGCAGGTCCTTTACGCGGATGCGCGCCATGCCGGGTTCGAGTCTGGGCATGCTTACTTGCTCCGTCCGATCAGTTGCAGGAATTCATGACGGGTATTGTAGGACTCACGGAAGGCGCCGAGCATCACCGAGGTGCTCATCACCGAATTCTGCTTCTCCACACCGCGCATCATCATGCACATGTGCTGCGCCTCGATCACCACGGCCACGCCGGCGGCCTGGGTGACTTCCTCGATGGCATTGGCGATCTGCCGGGTGAGGTTTTCCTGGATCTGCAGGCGGCGCGCGTACATGTCGACGATGCGCGCGATCTTCGACAGACCGAGCACCTTGCCGGTGGGAATGTAGGCCACGTGCGCCTTGCCGATGAAGGGCAGTAGGTGGTGCTCGCACAACGAGTAGAGTTCGACGTCCTTGACGATCACCATCTCGTCGCTGTCGGAGCTGAACAGCGCGCCGTTGACGACTTCCGCCAGGCTTTTTTCATAGCCGTTGCACAGGTACTGCATGGCTTTGGCAGCGCGCTTGGGGGTGTCGAGCAGTCCTTCGCGCTCGGGGTCTTCGCCGAGGCCGAGGAGGATTTCGCGGTAGTGGTTGGGCAGTAATGGGTTCATCGTCAGGGTCCTCGCGGCGCCTCACTTGAGGTGGCGGCCGCCGTTCACGGTCAGGGTGGTGCCGGTGATGTATGGGGTATCCAGCAGGTAGCGCAGGCTCCGGTAGATCACCTGGGGGCCGGGTTCGAAGCCCAGGGCGGATTTGCTCAGGGCCTTGGCGCGGTATTGGGCGTCGTCGTCTTCGTTGAACATCAGCAGCGCGGGGGCGATGCCGTTGACCTTGATGGCTGGCGCGAAGCGCGCGGCGAACGACAGGGTCAGGCTGTCCAGACCAGCCTTGCTGGCGCAGTACGCCGGCCGGTTGGCGGAGCCCTTGCGCACCACGTCATCGCTAATATGGACGATATCCGCCTGCTCGCTGCGCTGCAGCAGTTCGGCGCAGTGCAGGTTGATCAGGTAGGGCGCCAGCATGTGTACGGTGAACAGCTGAGCGAAGGCGGCGGCTTCCTCGCCCGGCGCTTCGGCGAACCAGGCCGAGGCGTTGTGGACGATCGCGCGCAGGCTGTCCGTCTGGCTTTTCAGATTTTCGATGAAGGCCAGGATGCTGGCTTCGTCGCGGAAGTCGGCCTGCAGGGTCAGCGCGCCGCGCTCGCGCAAGCGCTGCAGGGCAGGCTTTTCACTGCGAAAGGTCACGATCACCGGATGGCCGTCGTCGAGCAGGCGCTCGGCACAATGCAGGCCGACTCGCTGACTGGCGCCGGTGATCAGGATCGGGGCGTTGCTGACGCTCATGGGAGGTTGGCCAAGAGTGGACGAAAGGCACAGCCGACAGGTGTCGGCAGCCTGGTTGTACAACGTTATAGCAGCCGTACAACCTGTACAACCCTTCGCACTCTGTGGGAAAGCCAGGCGCCACTACCGCCGGCAGTGGCGCCTCTGGTTTAGCTGCTGGTGGTCGGGCTCGCCCTGCGTGGCAATGCCGCGCTGCGGGTGCCTTGCAGCCAGGGGGCGAGCAAACGGGTTACCAGCGGGATGAACAGGTAGGTCATCAACGGCGTCAGGGCCAGGGTGCTGAGCAGCACGCGGGTGACTAATGGCACGTCGGCTAGCAGGTTGCCGAACAGCAGGTTGAAGCATAGCGACACCGGGAAGAAGGCCAGCCAGATGGCGATGGTCTGTTTCCAGCGCGGCGGTTGGCGCAGGCCCGTGCCGAACCAGGCATCCAGGCCCAGGGCACGGTGCTCATGGGGTTGGGCGAACAGGCCCTTGCCACGCTCCAGCCAGGCTCGACGCGAAGCGGAGTGCTCCCAGGTGGCCATGGTGTGCTCGTCGGTGAAGCGGAAGATCATCTGGAACTCGTCGTCGCCCGGTGGCGGGGCGAGAACGCCGGAACCCAGATAACCGGGAAAGTCGGTAGCCAGTTGCTCGCCTTCGCGCAGCCAGGCGATGAAATCGTGATAGCGCTCGCCAGCGACGCGGCGCGCCACCATCAGGGTGACCGGTTCGGTAGACATCGTGTATCTCCTGCTGAGCACATGGCCAGGGTAAGGCCAGGCGATAGGCGCGGTTCGGGGTGGTGAGCCGCGTCGTGATTGCAGCAAGGATTATTCCTATTTCCGGCAAATTAGCTAGCCCACTTCTATGCCGAATCGACAAAAGTGGCCAGGTGCCGCCATCTACAAGGACAGCCGATATTCTGCCGTTCGTCGGCGGATGCCGCTCGCGCCGTTTGGCTTGCGGATATTCACCTCAACTTTGCACCGGCTTGTGCAGTCTGGATTCGTTATGGAGCACGCAAGCCGGGTTCTTATCACCTGTACAGGGCTTGTACAAGTAACGTCAATGGCGGCCCGAGCTGGAGTAGACTTGTGAAATTCTGACCTCTGCAACGGTTTTTTCTATGTCCGATCTGGTTGGTTCTGCACCTTTCAACGTCAATGCTTTCAAGGAGGAGGACCTGTTCCCGATCCGCGAGGTGGCGCGGTTGACAGGCGTGAACCCGGTGACGCTGCGCGCCTGGGAACGGCGTTACGGCCTCATCCAGCCGGTTCGCACCGACAGTGGGCATCGGCTCTATTCGCCTGCCGACGTGGAAACCGTACGCAGCGTGCTGGCGTGGATCGAGCGCGGTGTGCCGGTCAGCAAGGTGGGGCGCATCCTGACCCGCAATGAAGCTGCCCAGGCCAGCGCCGCGCCCAGCTACGAATCGGCCACCTCGGGCGAGTGGGCGCAATGGCAGACCCGCCTGCTCGCCGCCGTACAGGCGTTCGATGAGACAGAGCTGGATCGTGTCTATGGCCAGGTGTTTTCCAGCTATCCGCTGTCGGTGACCTTTCAGGACATCATCATGCCGCTCTGGCAGCGCCTGCTGCTGCGCTATGGGCGGCCCGGCTATGGCAGCGAATGGCTGTTCTTCGATACCTATCTGCGTGCCCGGGTGTTGCAGCGTTTGCACAACCTGCGCGATCAGCCGGGGCGGCGCCTCTTGCTGGTGGCGCTGCCAGGCCGCTGTCGCGAGCTGGAGCTGCTGGTGACCGGGCTGCAGCTCAACCCCGTCGATGCCGCGGTGCAGGTGCTGGGCATCGGCCAGGCGCTGGAGGAATTACCCCAGGTATGCGGCAAGGTGCAGCCGGTGGCCGTGGTGGTGTTTTCCAACCAGGCGCCATCCGCCGATACCCGGCAATTGCTCGAGCGCCTGTCGTTGAGCCTGGAGTGCCCCGTGGCACTGGTGGGCGAGGGCGCCGACCTGTTGGAAGAGAGCTTCAAAGGCTCGGCGATTGCTTGTCTGGGAAGCGATGGGCGGCTGATGCGCCGCCGCTTGCGGCAGTTTCTGGCCGGGCGCCTGGATACCTGATCGGCCCTATAAATTGTGGGCGTGGGGGTACAGCTTGCGGTGCTGCTGGTAGAGGTGGGCCTGCAGGCGCTCGCTGCTGTCCTCGTCCAGGGTCAACTCGTAGGCGAGCAGGCCGTCATCGGTGATGCGCACCAGGCTGCCCTGCAGAATCACCGGCTCGACATCGTCAATATCCAGGCCGAGGCTGAACCGCTGCGGCGGTGAGGCCTTGGCCGTCTGCGCCACCAACAGACCCGTCAGCGAGAGTTCCTGAACCTCCAGGCTGCTTGGCTGACCGTCGCGGCGCAGCAAAGGCTGCGCCGGCTCCAGCGGCAAGCGCCAGGCGCGGTGAAAGGAGCCTTCTTCGAAGATCTG
Organism: Pseudomonas sp. PA27(2017); assembly: GCF_001945445.1. Taxonomy (GTDB): domain Bacteria; phylum Pseudomonadota; class Gammaproteobacteria; order Pseudomonadales; family Pseudomonadaceae; genus Aquipseudomonas. The sequence goes on along the minus strand of NZ_MSXW01000026.1, from coordinate 212,325 downwards.
CGGAGTGCCGAGTTCAAGGTGCGGGGCGTTCTGGGCGTCGGTCACCAGATGCGGGGTGAACGTCAGGCGCTGATTGTCGATGTGCGCCTCGATAGTCAATTGCTCCTTGGCGGCGCAAAGAGCCAACAGCTCGGCGGTCTGGCGCGCGGCATCGACCTGCAGAACCGGGTCCGGTTCGGCGGGGGCAGGAGCGTTTTCCGTAAGCTGCTGAATGAATTCCATTTCGAGGGGGGTTAACAGCGACGAGTCTTGCATTACGACTTCTGCGCAAGGTGGTGAGACTCCCTTATGACAACTCGTCGGATGTTTCGTTACCGCTACCGCGATTTTTTCAGTTCGGCCAGTTCGGCGCGCAGGGCTTGAAGCTCGCTTTCCAGAGCCCGTACCCGCTCCTGGGCGGCAACATGTTCGCTGACGTTCTTCTGGATGCCGATGAAATAGGTGAGCTGATCGGCTTCGTTGAACACTGGCGTGATCGACAGCTCGTTCCAGAAGGTACTGCCGTCCTTGCGGTAATTACGAAGCACCTCGCGACAAGGCTGGCGGCTGTGAATGGCCTTGCGGATCAGCGCCGCGGCTGGCTGATCACGCTCCTCGCCCTGCAGAAATCGACAGTCCTGATAAAGGATTTCCTCGCTGCCGTAGCCGGTAAGTGTTTCGAATGCCGGGTTGGCATAGATGAGGATGTGATCCTCGCCTTCCTGTTCCGCGACCACGATGCCATCGTTCGAGGCCTCGACCACCTGTTGCAGCAAGTTGGCATTGATCATCACATGCGTCCCCTGTCGATTTTCGCCAGTCTACCAGAGGTGCGCGGCTTGCCCGCTTCGCTGGGTGCAGCAGGCGTTAGCCTGATGCCGCATAATGCGCGCAGTCTCAATCGATGGAGTTCTCATGAAAGTCGCGATTCTTTCCGGTTCGGTTTACGGCACCGCTGAAGAAGTGGCCCGACACGCCGAGTCGTTGCTCAAGGCTGCCGGTATCGACGCCTGGCACAACCCGCGTGCCACCCTGGGTGACGTCAAGGCGTTCGCGCCCGAGGCCTTTCTGATAGTGACCTCGACCACCGGCATGGGCGAGCTGCCGGACAACCTGCAGCCGCTGTATCACGATATCCGCGACCAGTTGCCGGCCTGGAGCGACCTGCCCGGTGGCGTGATCGCCCTGGGCGACTCCAGCTACGGCGATACCTACTGCGCGGGCGGCGAACAGGCCCGCGAACTGTATGGCGAACTGGGCATCCGTGAAGTGCTGCCGATGCTGCGTATCGATGCCAGTGAAAGTGTCACGCCCGAGCAGGATGCGGAGCCGTGGATCGGCGAATTTGTCGAGATGTTGCAGAAAAGCGACCGTCCATCCTGATGCTCGAACGTTGTTGAACCCCGGCCAGTCGGGTGTAGGGAGCGTTCGTTTTCATCGACGAAAGCGGATGAGCTTGCACACCAACTGGATGAAAGGTGACGACAATGAACAAGATGAAGATTCCTGCCCTCGTACTTAGCGGCCTGCTGGCCGGTGCCGTTCTGCCTGCCGTTGCGGATTCCAGTGCTCCGGCACCGGGCACCACCACGCCGCAGCCGTCGACCACACCGGGTGCCCCGCCGACCGATAACGGCATGATGACTCCTGGCACCCCGGCGCCTGGCACCGACGGTACCACCACCACGCCAGGCACGGGCACCGGTACCGGCAATGGCACTGGCGCGGGCTCTGATCCGATGCCGGGCGGCACCGGCACCAATGGTGGCGGCACTGGCGGCTCGGGTACTGGGACAGGTACTGGCACCGGCGGCGGCACCGGTGGTAGCGGCGGTGCCGGTGGCACTGGCGGCGGCGCCAGCCAGTAAGCGCTGATCGGTGTGGGTGTTTCTACCCCGAGGGGTCGGAAACACCCGCCCACGGCCAGGCCCTAGGGTCTGTTTCCGTTTCAGCGCGAGCCGCGTTGCCGCGAGAAATGGCCTCCGGTTAGGCGAAGGACGCAGGGAATGGTGGTTCCCTTGCCAAGTCCTGCAACGACAGCGGAGGTCATTTCCCGCGCAACCCTGAGGGCCGGGCCAGTTTTTGCGCGATGCGGCGTTACTCGATGGCTCATTTGGCCTGCCAAACCTCGCATCTCGTGCCTTGCCTCGCGCAAAAACTGGCTCCGGCGCGGCCGTGCGTGAAACGGGAACAGACCCTAGCGAGTGGCCTTTATTCCGTATTTGCGCAGGCGTGTGGCGATCGCGCTGTGTGAGGTATGCAAGCGTGCCGCCAGTTGGCGCGTCGAGGGATGGCTGACGTAGAGCCGCTCCAGCAACTCCTTCTCGAATGCCGATACAGCCGCCTCCAGGCTGATCACTTCCCCTCCCAACTGTTGCTGGGCCACTGCCGTGCCGGCGATGTCCAGATCATCGACCTGCACCAGATTGCTTTCGCAGATGGCGGCTGCGCGGAAAATCACGTTCTGCAACTGACGCACGTTACCCGGCCAGCGATTGCCGAGCAGGGCCGGATAGGTCTCCGGTGTCAGGCGGCACTGGGTACGCTGAATCTGCGCGCAGGCCTGCTGCATGAAATGGCGAGCCAGCAGCACGATGTCCTGACCGCGTTCGCGCAGAGGCGGCACTTGCAGGTTCAACACGTTCAGGCGATAGAACAGATCCTCGCGAAATTCGCCCTCGGCGACCATGCGCTCCAGGTCACGATGCGTGGCGCTGATGATGCGCACGTTCACGCGCTCTTCGCGGTCGCCACCGACCCGGCGAAAGGTGCCGTCGCTGAGAAAACGCAGCAGCTTGGCCTGCAGGTACGGCGACATCTCACCGATCTCGTCGAGAAACACCGTGCCGTGATTGGCCAACTCCAGTAGCCCGGGCTTGCCGCCGCGCTGGGCGCCGGTAAAGGCGCCGGGGGCGTAGCCGAACAGTTCGCTCTCGGCGAGGCTTTCCGGCAAAGCCGCGCAATTGAGTGCCAGGAACGGTGCACCATGGCGCGGGCTCAGGGCATGGCAGGCACGCGCAACCAGCTCCTTGCCGGTGCCGGTTTCGCCATGAATCAGCAGCGGTGCATCGAGCGTCGCCACCCGCTGGGCGCGAGCCTTCAGGGTGCGGATGGGCAGCGAGTCGCCCAGCAGCGAATCAAATCCCTCGGCATGATCGTGGTGCAGCGCGGCCAGGCGCGCGCCGATGCGGCTGGGCTCGTAAAGGGTGAGCAGGGCACCCGCCAACTGGCCGGCTTCGGCGGTTTCGCTGATCGGGGCGGCGTCGAGCAGCAGCGCCTGGCCGTTGAGCGTCACTTCACGCAGCGGCAGGCGAAAATGCTGGTCGAGCAGCGCTTGGTGCAGATCGGCGTCGGCGAACAACTCGCCCAGCGCTTCGCCCTCCGGCTCACGGCCGCACAGGGCGATCAGCGCCGGATTGGCCAGCAGCACGCGGCCGCCGCCATCGACCGCCAGCACCGGATCGCTCATGGCGGCGAGCAAGGCGTCGAGCTGCAGGCGCCGGCGTTGCCCCGGCAGGATGTCGACCACCGTCACCGCCTGCACGCCGCGCACCTTGAACAGTGCATCGCGCAATTCGTCGAGCACCTCGGCACTGAGCGTCGGCGCATCGATGTAGACGTTGGGCGGTACCATCTCCACGGCGTCGAGATTGAGGTTGCGACCGCCCAACAGAGCGAGCACTTCCTGGGTGATTCCAACGCGATCGATGAAGGTGACGTGAATGCGCATGACGAGCCGAGGCGAGGGGAGAACGGTGGCGCAGTATGCCCGGTCTGCGCCGCGGCTGTTAACCATCACGGATCGTTAATCTGAGGGTAACGATCTTCCGTCGGGCTTGATTGATGGCCTTCGCCGCGACTTCTAAGGTGCCTCCACGACAGCGGAACTCGTGGAGTCTTCAATGACAACAACAATATCCCCACCGCCGCAATGGTCGCGGCGCCGAGCCGAGAAAGCGCGGCGGCTCGGCCAGGTGCGTCATCTCGCCGATGGTGTGGTGCTGCCGAGCGACAAGATCGTCGCGGCCCTCGAAGCCCTGATTGCTCCCGGCGATCGTGTGGTGCTCGAAGGTAACAACCAGAAGCAGGCGGATTTCCTCTCCCGCTCGCTGGCCCAGGTCGATCCCGGTTGCCTCCACGATCTGCACATGATCATGCCCAGCGTCAGCCGCGCCGAGCACCTCGACCTGTTCGAGCGCGGTATCGCCCGCAAGCTCGACTTCTCCTTCGCCGGACCACAGAGCCTGCGCATCGGCCAGTTGCTTGAAGACGGCCTGTTGGAAGTCGGCGCCATCCACACCTACATCGAACTCTACTCGCGCCTGTTGGTGGATCTGATCCCCAACGTCGCCCTGGTCGCCGGCTTCCAGGCCGACCGCCACGGCAACATCTACACCGGTCCGAGCACCGAGGACACCCCGGCGCTGGTCGAACCCACTGCCTTCAGCGACGGCATCGTGATCTTCCAGGTCAACGAGATCGTCGACGAGCTGCCGCGGGTCGACATCCCGGCGTCCTGGGTCGATTTCGTGGTGGTGGCCGACAAGCCGTTCTACATCGAGCCGCTGTTCACCCGTGACCCGCGCCATATCAAGCCGGTGCACGTGCTGATGGCGATGATGGCGATCCGTGGCATCTACGAAAAACACAAGGTGCAGTCGCTCAACCATGGCATCGGCTTCAATACCGCCGCCATCGAGCTGATTCTGCCGACCTACGGCGAATCCCTGGGCCTGAAGGGCAAGATCTGCCGCAACTGGACGCTCAACCCGCACCCGACGCTGATCCCGGCCATCGAAAGCGGCTGGGTGGAAAGCGTGCACTGCTTCGGCACCGAGCTGGGCATGGAGGGCTACATCGCCCAGCGCCCGGACGTGTTCTTCACCGGTCGCGACGGCTCGATGCGCTCCAACCGCCTGATGTGCCAGTTGGCTGGGCAGTACGCGGTCGACCTGTTCATCGGTGCCACGCTGCAGGTGGACGGCGATGGTCATTCCTCCACCGTCACCCGCGGGCGCCTGGCCGGTTTCGGTGGGGCGCCGAACATGGGCCACGACCCGCGCGGGCGTCGCCACAGTACGCCAGCCTGGCTGGACATGGCCACGCCAGGCGGCGAAGGCCCGGTGACCCTGCTCGAACGCGGCAAGAAACTGGTGGTGCAGATGGTCGAAACCTTCCAGGAGGGCGGCAAACCGACCTTCGTCGAGCGCCTGGATGCCGTGGACGTGGCGAAAAAGGCCGGCATGCCGCTGGCGCCGATCATGATCTACGGCGACGACGTCACCCATCTGCTCACCGAGGAAGGCATCGCCTACCTGTACAAGGCGCGCTCGCTGGAAGAGCGCCAGGCGATGATCGCTGCGGTCGCCGGCGTCACCGCCATCGGCCTGCGCCATGACCCGAAAGACACCGTGCGCATGCGCCGCGAAGGGTTGATCGCCCTGCCCGAAGACCTCGGCATTCGCCGCACCGATGCCAGCCGCGAACTGCTCGCGGCCAAGAACATCGCCGAGTTGGTCGAATGGTCGGGCGGCCTGTACAACCCACCCGCCAAATTCAGGAGTTGGTGATGAATGCACTCACTGCAATTCAGCCGCATTTGGGTGCCTCCAAAAACGTAGGCGAGGCAGGCAGCGCAAGGCAAGAGCAGGCGAAAAAGCGCAGTTTACGAGCTGTAAATGAGCATTTGACCGGGCTGGCGCTCCAGCCTGCTCTTAACGCAGCGATGACAACGCAGGTAGTTTTTGGAGACGCCCAGCTGTCCCTGGGCGATTGGCTGGCGGACCTCGCCGTCGATGCGCTGATCGACGAGGCCGACCTGTCGCCCAAGCCGGGGCTGGTCGACCGGCGTGGCAGCGGCGCCCATAGCGACCTGCACCTGGGCCTGATGCATGCCTCGGCGCTGGCCCTGTGGCCGAGCTTCAAGGCCATGGCCGAGGCTGCGCAGCAAGGCGGCGAGATCGACGTATTTCTGCGTGAGGCGGTCGGTCGTATTGGCCGCGAAGGCGAAGAGGAGATGCTGCGCGTAACCGGCGGCGTCAACACCCACCGTGGTGCGATCTGGGCGCTCGGCCTGCTCAGCGCCGCGGCTGCACTCGATACCAGCGCCCTGGCACCAGCCCAGGTTGCGCTACGCGCCGCCCGCCTGGCCCTGCTCGATGACCGCGCCGTACCCGTGACGGGCGACAGCCATGGTGCTCAGGTCTGCCGTCTGTATGGCGTGCACGGTGCGCGCGAGGAGGCGCAACTGGGCTTCCCGGCGGTCATCCACCAGGCGCTGCCGCAACTGGCGCGCAGCCGCGCTGCCGGGGCAGGAGAGCAGAATGCCTGCCTCGATGCGCTGCTGGCGATCATGACTCAACTGGCCGACACCTGTGTGCTCTACCGCGCCGGTATGGCCGGTTTGACCCGCATGCAAAGCGGCGCCCGGGCGGTGCTCGCCGCGGGCGGCTGCGCCAGCCTCGACGGGCGCCGCTATCTGCGTGATCTGGAGCGCGACATGCTGCACCTGCGCGCATCGCCTGGCGGCGCTGCCGATCTGCTCGCCGCCACCCTGTTCCTCGACCGCCTGCAGCATGGCCTGCCGGCGCAGCTTGGGAGTCTGTGAATGGAAACCCTGTCTTTTCGATTTCCTGCCGGCCAACCGGCTCAAGGCCGTGCGCTGGTGGGCTGCGTCGGTTCCGGCGATCTGGAAGTGATGCTCGAGCCCGGCCAGGCCGGCACCCTGGCGATCGAGGTGGTGACCTCGGTCAACGGCAGCGCACCGCGTTGGCAACTGCTGTTCGAGCGCATGTTCGGCGAGCAGCAACTGCCGGCGCTGAACATCGCCATCCACGATTTCGGTGCCACTCCGGGTGTGGTGCGCCTGCGTCTGGAGCAGGGCCTGGAGGAACTCAACCATGGCTGATCAGAACATTCAGCGCCTGCTGGCGCAGCGCAGTTTTACCGAACTCGGTGCCCGCGAGCGAGCGCGCGCGCTGCTCGATGCCGGCAGTTTTCGTGAGCTGCTCGATCCCTTCGCCCGGCTGATGTCGCCCTGGCTGCCGAAGCAGGGCATCGTGCCGCAAGCCGATGACGGCGTGGTGGTCGGCAAGGGTTCGCTCGACGGCCAACCCGCGGTGGTGATCGCCATCGAAGGCGCCTTCCAGGGCGGCAGCCTCGGGGAAGTGGGCGGCGCGAAGATCGCGGGCGCCCTGGAACTGGCCGCCGAAGACAACCGTAACGGCACGCCGACCCGCGCCGTGCTGCTGCTGGAAACCGGTGGCGTGCGCCTGCAGGAAGCCAACCTGGGTCTGGCCGCCATCGCCGAGATCCAGGCCGCCATCGTCGACCTGCGCCAGTACCAGCCGGTGATCGGCCTGGTGGCCGGCCCGGTCGGCTGCTTTGGCGGCATGTCCATCGCCGCCGGACTGTGCAGTTACCTGCTGGTCACCCGTGAGGCGCGCCTGGGTCTCAATGGCCCGCAAGTGATCGAACAGGAAGCCGGACTGGACGAATACGACTCGCGCGACCGTCCGTTCATCTGGAGCCTGACCGGTGGCGAGCAGCGCCACGCCAGCGGCCTGGTCGATGGCTACGTGGCCGATGACGTCGAGGCCATCCGCAGCGAGCTGCATGGCTTGTTCGCCAAGGGCAGGCCGGCCCAGGAGCGCAGCCGTCGCCACGCCTGGTTCCTCGAGCGCCTGCGCGCCGTCGACACCTCCATCCAGGCCGATGCCGCTGCCGTACGCAGCGCCTACCAGGGAGCATGACCATGACCACTGCACTGGAACAACGCGGCCTGCACTGGTTCAACGCCTTGGCCGGCAACGCGCAGCCGATTTCCGGGCTGCCCGCCTCCCTACGGGTAGCCGACGGCGAGCTGGCCGGCCAGCCGGTGCGCTATCTGGCGGTGATCGCCGATGCCGGCAACCCCTTTCCCCGGGCTCGCAACGGCGAGGTCGGCCTGCTCGAAGGCTGGGGCCTGGCCCAGGCGGTCGACGAGGCCATCGAGGCGGATCGCGACAAGGCGCACAAGCGCGCACTGATCGCCATCGTCGACGTGCCGAGCCAGGCCTATGGCCGCCGCGAAGAAGCCTACGGCATTCATCAGGCCCTGGCCGGCGCAGTGGATGCCTATGCCCGTGCCCGTCTGGCCGGCCATGGGTTGGTCGGTTTGCTGGTCGGCAAGGCCATGTCCGGCGCCTTTCTCGCCCACGGCTACCAGGCCAATCGGCTTATCGCCCTGCGCGATGCCGGGGTGATGGTGCACGCCATGGGCAAGGCCGCTGCCGCGCGCATCACCCTGCGCAGCGTCGATGAGCTGGAAGCGCTGGCCGCCAGCGTGCCGCCAATGGCTTACGACCTGGATAACTACGCCTCGCTCGGCCTGCTCGCCGAGGTGCTCGACGTCGAGCAGGTGACGCAGCCCACGGCTGCCGACCTGACCCACGTGCAGGGCGCCCTGGGCCGCGCGCTGGCCGATATCGCCGCCAGCCCCCGTGACTTGCGCAACCGCCTGGGCGCCGCCAACCGTATGGCCTCTTCGCAGGTGCGCGAATTGCTGCGCGCGCAGTGGTAGGAGCCGATCATGCATTGTCCCCGTCCACATGACCTGCTCTGGGGCCTGCGCCCCGAGCACCTGCCCCAGGAGGCGCCGGCCTGGGCTCGCGCTGCTCTGGGCGGGCATGTGCCGGTGGTGGTGCGTCGTGCGCCGGCCGAGCCTGGCTGGGTCGCGGTGGGCGTACGCGGCGCTGCGCGTGAACAACGGTATGCGGCCTGGATGCGCCTGACCGATATCAGTCGTCTGGTCAGCCCCCAGGCGGTCGCCATGGCCGGGCGCTGGCGCCGTCATGCCCAGCCCCATTGGCCGGCGCTGCGGGCGCTGAGCCAACTGGCGCCGCGTTTCGATGCCCAGGGCCTGGCCTGGGGCGTCACCGGCAGCCTGGGCTTCGAGTTGGCCAGCGGCATCGCTGCCGCGCACCCGGACAGCGACCTCGACCTGTCGCTGCGCGCGCCCCACCCTCTGTCTCGGGGGTGGGCCCGTACCCTGTGCCACTTGCTGGACGGCGCGCCGGGGCGTATCGACCTGCAACTGGAAACACCCTATGGCGCCGTGGCGCTGCGTGAATGGTCCGGCGAGGCGTCGCGCGTGTTGCTGAAAACCCAGAGCGGTCCGCTGCTGGTCAGTGATCCTTGGCAACGCCAGCAGGTGGCGGCATGAGCGCGCTGTGGGCCTTTCCGGGTCAAGGCGCCCAGCAGCCCGGCATGCTGCACAGCTTGCCGGCTGACCCCATCGTTGCCGCGTGCCTCGCGGAAGCCGAGGCCGTGCTCGGCCAGTCCCTTGTCGAGCTGGATTCTGCCGAGGCGTTGCAAGGCACCCGCGCCGTCCAGCTGTGCCTGCTGATTGCCGGGGTGGCAGGTGCGCGTCTGTTGAGGGCCCGTGGTCTGTCGGCCGATTACGTGGCGGGCCTGTCCATTGGCGCGTATGCCGCAGCGGTGGTCGCCGAGGCACTGAGTTTCGCCGATGCGCTGCGGTTGGTGGCCCTGCGTGGCCAACTGATGCAGCAGGCGTATCCCGAGGGCTACGGCATGACGGCGATTCTCGGTCTCGACCTGAATACCATCGAGCGCTTGCTGGCCGAGGTGAATGGCTCGCAGTCGCCGGTATTCCTGGCCAACATCAATGCCGAAAACCAGGTGGTGATCGCTGGTAGCCACACGGCGATGCAGGCCGTGGGCAGGCGCGCCCGGGCGGCCGGGGCAGGGGCGGTGAAGCCTCTGGCGGTCAGCGTGCCCTCGCATTGCGTACTGCTCGCCGAACCGGCGACAAGGCTGGGCGAAGCGTTCGCCGATGTCGCAGTGCGGCGTCCTGCCGTTCGCTACCTGAGCGGCAGCACTGCGCGGCTGCTGAGCGAGCCCGAGGCCCTGCGTGACGACCTGGCCAACAACATGTGCCGGATCGTGGACTGGGCCGGCGTTCTACAAACGGCGTTCGAACGAGGCGTGCGGCTGCACCTCGAACTGCCGCCCGGCGGCGTACTCAGTGGTCTGGCCCGGCGTGTGTTCGAGCCGGCAATGGTCGTCGCCTTGCAGGGCGCGCGCCTGGATACCCTGGAGGCGCTGCTGCGTCAGGAGGTGAACCGGAGCCTATAACGACGTCCGATTGCCGAAGCACAAGATCAATAACTTCGATGCCTCAACGAGGATAACAACAATGATCACCCACCGACGAACTCCACTCGTCACCCGTACCCGTTCCGGCCTCAACCGGCCACTGGCCGCCGCGCCATTGAAGGCAATCGCCCAGGTGCACCCATGACGTACGCAGCGGCGCACGGCCAGGCAGCACCCATCGATGGCGTGTCGCCATCTGATGAAATCAACCAGGTGTCTCGGGAGGGCGTATGAGTCCGGAAATCGCAACGATCATCGGCCTGGTGATCATGTTCATCGTGGCTACGGCGCTGCCCATCAACATGGGGGCCGTCGGTTTTGCATTGGCTTTCATCGTCGGCGGTATCTGGGTCGGGATGGGGGGCAAGGAGGTTCTGGCGGGCTTTCCTGCCGATCTGTTCCTGACCCTGGTCGGCATCACCTATCTGTTCGCCATCGCCCAGAAAAACGGCACCATCGACCTGCTGGTGCATTGGGCGGTAAAGGCCGTGCGCGGCCATATCGTGGCCATTCCGTGGGTGATGTTCATCGTCACTGCTGTGCTCACCGCATTCGGCGCACTGGGCCCGGCGGCGGTGGCGATCATCGGCCCGGTGGCGCTGCGCTTCGCCAAGCAATATCAGATCAACCCGCTGATGATGGGCCTGCTGGTGATCCACGGCGCCCAGGCGGGCGGCTTCTCGCCGATCAGCGTGTACGGCGGCATCACCAATCAGGTGGTGCAGAAGGCCGGGCTGGAGGTGTCGGAAATGGCTGTATTCCTCACCAGCCTCGGTTTCAACCTGCTGATGGCGTTCATCTGTTTCTTCGCCTTTGGCGGCATCGCACTGCTTCGCCGTGGACGTGCCGTGGCCGATGAACCGTTGATCGCCGGCGTCCAGGCGTCGTCGCGCCAGTTCGCCATCGAGGGCCATGGTGCAGTGGTTAGCGCCGGTGGTGGCACCTTGTCCAATGATCCGCAGGCGCTGGACGAAGTGCGCATCAACCGCGATCACCTGATCACCCTGGTTGGCCTGCTGGGCCTGGGAATCGCTGCACTGGCGTATGACCTCAACGTCGGCCTGGTGGCGATCACCGTCGCAGTCGCCATCGCGATCATCTCGCCTTCCGCGCAGAAGGGTGCGGTGGACGGCATCAGCTGGTCCACGGTGCTGCTGATCAGCGGCGTGGTGACCTATGTCGCCGTGCTGCAGAAGGCCGGCGCGGTCGACTTCGTCGGCCACGGCGTCAGCGCCATCGGTATTCCGCTTCTGGGGGCGCTGCTGGTCTGCTATGTCGGCGGCATCGTCTCTGCCTTCGCGTCGTCGGCAGCGGTGCTGGGTGCCACCATCCCGCTGGCGGTTCCGTTCCTGATGCAGGGCCAGCTCAGCGCCGCAGGGGTGATCTGCGCGCTGGCGATCTCCTCGACCGTGGTGGACGTCAGCCCGTTCTCCACCAACGGCGCGCTGGTGGTGGCGTCGGCCGCGAAGGAAGAGCGCGAAGCCCTGTTCCGTCGCTTCCTCGTCTACAGCGGCCTGGTGGTGGCGTTCGGCCCGTTGCTGGCGTGGCTGCTGTTCGTGGTGCCGGGCTGGATGTAAAACGGATGCAGGTGACGACCGCGAGTCGTCACCTGCCGTCCCGTATCAGGCCGTCTGTCCCAGGCTGTACATCCGGCATTCGGCCAGGAGCGCCAGCAGGTTCGGATCGCGCTCCCTGGCCTTGAGAAACACCACGCCAATATGCTGCTGCACCTGGTACTTGGCCTGTAGCGCGATCAATTTCATGCGGTTTTCGTAAACCGCCGCCACGCGCCCCGGCAACAGCGCATAGCCGACGCCGGAACTGACCATGCTGAGCAGGGTGAAGATGTCCTTCACCTGCATCGCCACCTTGGGCTCGAAGCCGGCTTGTTCGAAGACCCGCGCACCATCGCGGAAGGTCGCATAGCCCTGGGTCAGGGTAATGAAGGTGTCGTCGCAGAGGTCTGCCAAATCCACCTCGGCGTGTTCGGCGAAGGGCGAGTCGTTGGGCGCTGCCAGAAAGATGTCGTCGGAAAACAGCGGCAGCTGTTCGCAGTCCGGATCGCTGACGCTGTCATCGAGAGCGATGAGAATGGCGTCCAGCTCCATGTTCTTGAGCTTGTACATCAGGTCGACGTTGGAGCCGAGGATCAGGTCGATGTTGAGTTCGCTGCGCCGCAGCTTGAGGCCCATGATCAGTTGCGGCACGGTTTTCACCGTCAGCGAATAGAGGGCGCCAAGTTTGAAACGCTCGGCCCCGAACCCCGCTGCTTCGCGGGCCAGGCGCACCATTTCCTCGGCGTCCTGGATCAGCTTCTGGGCTTTTTCTTCCAGCACGTAGGCGCTTTCCAGCGGGATCAGGTTGCGCCCCTGGTGCTTGAACAGTGGGCAGCGCAGCGCGTTTTCCAACGAGTGGATGGCGCGGTGCACGCTGACGTTACTGGTGTTCAGCTCGCTGGCCGCGCGCGCCAGGTTGCCGCTGCGCATGAACGCCAGGAAGATTTCCAGCTTCTTGAGCGTCAATTCCTCATCGATCTGCATGGGCCAGATCCAATCCCTGGTGATATGGATGTGGCCCGATTGTGCCGCAGATGAACCGCGCTGTGGGGAATCAGCCGCAGGCGATACGTTCGATGACTTCGGCTTCGGTGATATCGATGTTCAAGCGCTGCGAATCGTAGTCCAGGGTCACCATGTCGCCGGGCGACAGCACGCGGGCGGTGCGCGCGCCGGACTGCTCGCGGGCCTGCTCGACGATTTCGGCGGTGGCGACCTGGCCGAGCAGGCTCTGTGCGGCTTCGGCACTGCATTTGCCGTTGCTGTTGGCGGGTTTCGACGCCTGGGTGGGTGCTGTGTCGGTCGAACTGCAGCCGGCGAGCAGGGCGAGCAGAGCGGCGCCGCCAATCAGGTGTTTGAAAGCCATTGCATGATCCTTGTGTGTGAAGGGTTCGCGGTGAAGTAGGTGAGTGTGCCGTGTATCGGACTCGGTTGTCGTGCCCGTGTTCCGAATTCACGCAATCGCAGCATGCTCGCCAGGGCGAGCGACCGGCATCTATTGCGTGCAGGCGGCAGCCGATCTTGCACCGGCACAGGCAGTGTCGTCAGGCGGCTCAGCGCGCAGGGCAACATTTCTTTACAATGGCCCGCTGTTTTCAGGATCGAGGCGTACCGTGCAACCGGTCATTTCCATTCAGCAGTTGAACAAGACCTACGCGTCGGGCCACCCGGCGCTCAAATCCATCGACCTGGATATCCGCAAGGGCGAGATCTTCGCGCTGCTCGGCCCCAATGGCGCTGGCAAGACCACACTGATCAGCATCATCTGCGGCATCGTCAATCCGGGCAGCGGTTCGGTCACGGTCGCCGGCCACGACATCCTGCGCGACTACCGTGCGGCCCGCTCGAAGATCGGCCTGGTGCCCCAGGAGCTGTTCAACGAAGGTTTCGAGAGCGTGTGGGCGGCCGTGCGCTTCAGCCGCGGGCTGTTCGGCAAGTCGCCGGATAACGCCTACCTTGAGCAACTGCTGCGTGATCTGTCGCTGTGGGATAAGAAGGATGCGCGCATCTTCGAACTCTCCGGCGGCATGAAGCGCCGGGTGATGATCGCCAAGGCGCTGTCCCACGAGCCGGATATCCTGTTTCTCGACGAACCGACTGCGGGCGTGGACGTCGAGCTGCGCCGCAACATGTGGGAAATGGTGCGCAAACTGCGCGAGCGCGGTGTGACCATCATCCTCACCACCCATTACATCGAGGAGGCCGAGGAGATGGCCGACCGCATCGGCGTGATCCGCAAGGGCGAGATCATCCTGGTGCAGGACAAGGACACCCTGATGCGCCAGCTCGGCCAGAAGCAACTGACCCTGCACCTGCAGCAGCCGCTCGTCGAGCTGCCGCCCGCGCTGCAGCGCGACGACCTGCAACTGCATGATGACGGTCATGAACTGGTCTACAGCTTCGACGGTCAGCAGGACGACACCGGCATTGCCGAGCTGCTGCAAGCCTTGGCCCAGCACGGCATCGCCTTCAAGGACCTGCAGTCGAGTGAGCGCTCGCTGGAAGATATTTTCGTCAGTCTAGTGAAGGAGCAGGCATGAATTTCTACGCGATCCGCGCCATCTACCTGTTCGAGTTGGCGCGCACCTGGCGCACCCTGCTGCAGAGCATCGCCACCCCGGTGATCACCACCTCGCTGTACTTCGTGGTGTTCGGCTCGGCCATCGGTTCGAGCATGACCCAGGTGCACGGCGTCAGCTACGGCGCCTTCATCATTCCTGGCCTGATCATGCTGGCGCTGCTGACCGAGAGCATTTCCAACGCCTCGTTCGGCATCTACATGCCCAAGTATTCGGGGACCATCTACGAAGTGCTGTCGGCGCCGATTTCCTACCTGGAGATTCTCGTCGGTTACGTCGGCGCGGCGGCCACCAAGTCCATCGTGCTCGGTTTGATCATCCTCGCCACGGCGCGGCTTTTCGTCGATTTCGAGATTCTGCATCCGCTGTGGATGCTGGCCTTCCTGGTGCTCACGGCGCTGACCTTCAGCCTGTTCGGCTTCATCATCGGCGTGTGGGCCGATGGCTGGGAAAAGCTGCAGATCGTCCCGGCGCTGATCGTCACGCCGTTGACCTTTCTCGGCGGCAGCTTCTACTCGATCAGCATGCTGCCGCCGGTATGGCAGACGGTGACCCTGTTCAACCCGGTGGTGTACCTGATCAGCGCGTTTCGCTGGAGCTTCTACGGCGTGTCGGACGTCAACGTGATGGTCAGCCTGGGCATGATCCTGGGCTTTCTGCTGGCCTGCATTCTGACCGTAGGGTGGATTTTCAAAACTGGCTATCGCCTGAAAAGTTGAAAAAGCTGCTGCGCGTCGGCCCTGCTGCGTTAAAAACAGGCTCGCATGATCCTAGCTCGCGAGCTTTTCGTCAGTGTTGAAGGGTGGGTTCCGAGCTTTTTTCATGCCATTATCCGGCGCAGAAGAATGCCGAGAATGCCCATGCTGGACGAGTTACTCCAACGCGTTCGTAGTTACAGCCCACGTTTCATGGAAACCCAGGAGGGCTTTCCCGAAGCGGCGGTGCTGGTACCCATCACCCGCAGCGACGAGCCCGAAGTGGTGCTCACGCTGCGCGCCAGCGGCCTGTCCACCCACGGTGGCGAAGTCGCGTTTCCCGGTGGCCGGCGTGATCCGGAAGACCGTGATCTGATCGAAACCGCCCTGCGTGAAGCCGAGGAGGAAATCGGCCTGCCACCCGGGCTGGTGGAGATCGTCGGGCCGCTGGGTACCCTGGTTTCCAGGCACGGTATCCAGGTCACGCCCTACGTCGGCGTGGTACCGGATTTCGTCGACTACCAGGCCAACGATGGCGAGATCGCCGCGGTATTCTCGGTGCCGCTGGTGTTCTTTCGTGACGACCCTCGCGAAGTCACCCATCGCATCGATTACCTCGGGCAAAGCTGGTACGTGCCGAGCTATCGCTATGGTGAATACAAGATCTGGGGGCTGACGGCGATCATGCTGGTTGAGCTGGTCAACCTGGTTTACGACGCTGACATCGACATGCGCCGCCCCCCCGAGCACTACATTCACCTCAAGTGAACCTGCCTGCGAGACTCCCGTCATGAAATACTGCCTGGGCAACGCCCGCGTCGAACAGCATCCACAAAGCTGGATCGCCCCCAACGCCACGGTGATCGGCAACGTGCGCCTGGACGAGGGCGCCAGCGTGTGGTTCGGCGCCGTGCTGCGTGGCGACAACGAACTCATTCATATCGGCCAGAACAGCAACGTGCAGGACGGCGCGGTGATGCACACCGACCCCGGCTCGCCACTCACCCTGGGTACCGGCGTGACCGTTGGCCACAACGCCATGTTGCATGGCTGCACGGTAGGCGATTACAGCCTGATCGGCATCAACGCCGTGGTGCTCAACGGTGCGCGTATCGGCAAGCACTGCATCATCGGCGCCAACGCGCTGATCGCCGAGGGCAAGGAAATTCCCGATGGCTCGCTGGTGGTGGGCTCGCCGGGCAAGGTGGTGCGTGAGCTCACCGAACCGCAGAAGAAGATGCTCGAAGCCGGCGCCGCCCACTACGTGCACAACGCCAAGCGCTACGCCGCCGAACTGGCCGAGCAGGACGACTGATGCAAACCCTCGAACGCCCGGTCGCCTCGCCCTGCGTACATGTCTGTGCGCTGGATGAAGAAGACATCTGCATCGGTTGCCAGCGCAACGTCGACGAGATCACCCGCTGGAGCCGCATGGAAAACGCCGAGCGCCGTCAGGTACTGCAGCTTTGCCACGAGCGGGCCCGCGACAAGGGCATTTTGCTTTAAGGATCTGTTCACGGTCTTTTTAAGCGACATCCATAGGCTGCTACAAGGCAGAAGCAGACATTCAAACCAACCTGTGGGAGCCCCGACCTCGGGGCGAAACGATTGCAGCCTGACTGCCTATTTCGGCGGTGCCTGAGCGATTCGCCGCGAGGTCGCGGCACACAATGGATCGGATAACGGCCGCTCCCGCCACTTTGCATTCCAAAGAGATGATTTCAAGCCAGAAAACACGGGTAGGCATCTAACAGGATGCGCTGCCTTTGGCGCATCCCTGCTCATTGTTCAGTCGTTGCGTGCGCCGCCAAACGCGGCGCAGCCGCGCATCAGCTTGCCATTGAGGCGCAGTTGGGCGCTCATGTGCTGCACCGCGCCGCTCATGCTGTCCACGCAGCGTTGTGGCGCGAGCCACAGCTCCACGCGCTCGCCGTTGGCTTCGCTGGTCAGGTTGATGCGACCCTCGGGCAGTTGCTCTTCCATGTAAGGCAGCGCTACGGGCTCGTGATCCGGGCCGCTGAGCACCATGCCCTGATTACTGACCGTCACGCTCCAGAACGGCTCCTGGCCGGCGGCGCGTACCAGGGTGCGTTTGAAGTTGGGGTCGTCGCAGCCGTGCCCCTCGGGTTGCAGCCGGTACACGCGGCCGACCTGCATCGCGCCGTCGGCGCCGCTGATCTGGGTCGAGCCCATGACCCCGCGCAGATCGGCGAACAGTACCGAGTGGCCATCGCTCAGCAGTTCGCTGGCATCCTGGGTGATGGTGGTGGTGCCTTCGGCAATCGCGAAGCGGCGCGGATCCTCGCAGGGCTTGAGCCACAGCTGGCCGTTTTCGCGAGTCAGCTCGCCCTGCAGGCGCGTCTGGGCTTTTTCCGTATCCGCAGGTTTGCTCTTGTACACCTGGCAACTGGCGAACAGCGGCAGCAGGGTGAACACTAGGAGTTTACGGCTGATGTGCATGGGGCTCTCCGTCTGGCGAGCGGCCACGTTACCGAGGCCGTGGGGCAATCTCAAGGAGGCCCGGCAATGATTTGCTGCAAGCGGGTTTATGAGCCAACCGAAGATGCTGACGGCTACCGGGTGCTGGTCGATCGGCTGTGGCCGCGGGGGTTGAGCAAGGATCGACTGCAGCATGATGCGTGGCTGCGCGAGCTGGCGCCATCGACCGAGTTGCGCCGTGCGTTCGGCCACCGGGCCAACGCGTTCGAAGCCTTCAGCCAGGGCTATCGCCGCGAACTGGCGGCCCACCCCGAACACTGGCAGGGCCTGCTGGCGCGTGCCGGTGCAGGCAGAGTGACGTTGCTCTACGCCGCCCGCGACAGGGAACGCAACAACGCTCGCGCGCTGCAGGCGTTTCTCGAGGATGAACTGGATCGGCGGGGCGCGAGCAGCTCACCGGTATGCTACGCCGGCGAGCTGTAGGGCTTGGAAACTGTTGGCGATCAGTCGCCGTAATTTCACGTGTGGTGACTGTAACGTGGCGGAAGCAGCCGTTATCCGAACCGTTGTGGGAGCCGCGACCTCGCGGCGAATCGCTCAGGCACCGCCGAAATAGGCAGTCAGGCTGCAATCGTTTCGCCCCGAGGTCGGGGCTCCCACAGGCTGGTTTGAGTGTCTGCTTCTGCCTTATTGCAGCCGACCCCCGGAATACGAAACCCCAGGTTCGTGAGACGGCTTCAACGAGCTTCGACGCCAACCGGGCGCAGAAAGCTGCGCTCGTAGCTGAGGATGCAGCGGTTCTGCTGGGCGTAGGCGAAGGCGGCCAGGCATTCCTCATCCTGCATGGAACGCTCGCGATAGTCCTCGTAGGCCGCCAGGCTGGGGAAACTGAACAGCGCCAAGGCCACGTTGTTGGCGCCCTCGGAGGGCAGGAAATAGCCGTGGTGCTGGCCGCCGAATTTCTCCACCAGAGGAATCCACAATTTGGCGTAGTGCTCGAATTCAGCCAGTTGGTAAGGGTCGATGATGTAGCGCAGGTAACAGGTGATCATGGCCTTCTCCTTGACGGGCCGAGCAGCATAACAAGTCTCAATCAGCCTTTCGATCGGCGCTCATTGGCTGATCAATTCCTCAAGCGATTACTCCTGTAAAGGTGTCCATCAGCAAGAATGTCCCGGGTTGTTTGCGGTAGCTGTCGATTTTCGGTACCAGCGTAGTGAAGTGTTCGGTCGCGCAGTGCACGTCCAGTGCAGCTCTGTCTGGCCAGGTTTCGATGAAGATGAAATGCCCGCGATCTTTTTGATCGACATGCAAATCGTACGACAGGCAAAGTGCTTCTTCGCGCGTCTTGCGCACCAATTCCGCATAAAGCGGCAGTACATGTTCTATGTACTCATCCTTGATGAAATCCTGAGCAATGACTGTGAGCATGGCGATGATCTCTTGGCTGGGGGCGTAAAAGTAACTCGTGCAGAAGGTCGGGCAGGCAGGCGGATGGTGGGTTCAAGCGCTAAGCAGGCGCTCCAACAGCCACGAAGCTGCCGGGCCCAGCGGTCGCGCGCGGGACCAGACCACATCGACGGGCACCTGCTTCGGCCAGCCGTTGACCTTCAGTTCATGCAGCCCGTCGCCGCCGTGGTTCTGCACCAGTTGGCGGGGCAGGGCGGCCCAGCCGAAGCCCAGGGCCGCCATTTCCAGGAGCAGCAGGTAGTCCGGCGCGGACCAGCAGCGGCCACCGCTGCCAGGCAGGTCGTCCAGCTCACCGTGATGGGCCGCCACGCTGCTCAGGCGCAATACGCGCCAGTGCACCAGATCTTGGAGGGCGGCGCGCGGCAACTGGCTGAGCGGGTGACCCTTGGCGACGAACAGGCCGAAGTCAGCGGCGTCTGCCAGGCTGGCATGGGCGAATTCGGGTGGGTAGGCGGCCTGGGCGGCGAGTAGACCCAAGTGCGCGCGGCCCTGGCCGACCAGATCGAGTACGTCGGCGTGCTCGGCGAAAAAACACTCGAATTCCAGGTCCGGATAGCGCTCGTCGAGTTCCGCCAGGCGCGCCCGGTACTGGCTGGCCTGGTAGGCATCGGAGAGCACCAGTGTCAGTTTGGGCTCCAGGCCCGAGGCCAGTTGGCTGGCCTGGCGCAGCAGGCGATCGGAGGCGGCCAGCACGTCTTCGACGTGGCTCAGCAGGCTGGCGCCGGCATCGGTAAGGGTCAGCTGGCGGGCGCCGCGCTCGAACAGGGTGACGTCCAGCTCGATCTCCAGGCGCGAAATCGCCTCGCTGATCGTCGACTGGCTTTTGCCCAGGCGCCTGGCGGCAGCGCTGAACGAGCCGGTAGCGGCCGCTTGCGCGAAAGCGTGAAGTGATTCGGGAGAAGGATTCATATCGGTTAGGCCGATGGCAGTTAACTTTGAGCTGGCAGTTTTGCCGATGAGAATAGCGCCATCGATCTTATCTAGCGAGTCTGAAATGAAGCCGTCCAACATTGCCCGGCGCTCCATGAAAGAGCGCGTATTGCATGCCACCCTGTTCGAACTGATCGCCGTAGTGGTGTGCGCACCGCTGCTGGCCTGGGTCATGGGAAAGTCGTTGGCACATATGGGCGCGCTGACCCTGATGTTCTCGGCCATCGCGATGCTCTGGAACATGGTCTTCAACATCCTTTTCGATGCCGCGCAGCGGCGCATGGGCTTCGAGCGTGGGCTGTGGGCACGGATCAGCCACGCGCTGCTGTTCGAGGCTGGCCTGATCCTGGTGCTTGTGCCGCTGGCGGCATGGTGGCTGTCGATCAGCCTGGTCGCCGCGTTCTTCCTGGACATCGGCCTGATCCTGTTCTTCCTGCCGTACACCCTGGGCTACAACCTGGCCTACGACAAGCTGCGCGAGCGCTATTTCAGCCGGCGCCAGGCGCGCCCGCTGGCATGCCACTGATGGGCAAGCGCGCATAGCCGTCAGTCCCGGCCGGCTTGTGGCCGGCTGGCGGCTGCCTCTAAGCTGCGCGGTTTTCAGGCACTCGAAGAGTCGGCATGGCCACGCAAAGCATCATCGTTCCGCGCATCTCCAGCTTTCCCGGTCACGAGCGCAAGGCCCAGCAGATCCTGCGCTGGCTGGCCAAGCGCGACGTCGTCGCCGCGCTGCCGACCACCTGCGGGCGCAGCGGCATGGCCTACGCCATCGCGCCGGGAGCCAGCCGGGTAGTGGAGAAGGCCGAGCGGTTGCCATTCGATCAGCCGGCCAACGGGCTGGAGGTCATCTACCGGCGTTGCATCTATACGCCCATCGAGGATTTTCTCGAGGAAGCCGGTTGCCCGGAATGCCGGCAGGAAATCGGCGAAGCATTGTTCGAGAGCCTGGACGAATGGATGCCTGGGGAGACCGACAACTTCACCTGTCCGCTATGTGGGCATGAAGACGACATCAACGGCTTCCTGTTTCTGCAGCCCTGCGGGTTTTCCAACCTGGGCTTCATCTTCAATGGCTGGGCGCAGGCGCGGTTCACCGCCGCTTTTCTCGAAGAGTTCGCCGAGCGGCTGGGCTATCCGGTGACGGTGGTGGAGGCTTGAGCGAGGCGTCGAGCGCTCATCGAGTCTGATGCGTTCGAGCAAAAAGGGGAGCTCTTCCTTGAGCCTGAGATAGTTCAGGCTGCACGAATGCGCTTCGGTTCCCCGTTCGCCGAGAATCATTTCGGTTAAACGCCGAACGGTCATTCCCCATTCTTTACATTGAGTGACAGCAGCTGACTCGGTATAATGGCGCGCTTCCAATTTTCCCGCCTGGGAGCCCCCGCCATGCTGCGTATCAGTCAAGAAGCCCTTACCTTCGACGACGTTCTTCTCATTCCCGGTTTCTCCGACGTTCTGCCGAAGGACGTAAGCCTCAAGACTCGCCTTACCCGCGGCATCGAGCTGAATATCCCGCTGCTTTCCGCAGCCATGGATACCGTCACCGAAGCCCGCCTGGCCATCGCCATGGCGCAGGAAGGTGGCATTGGCATCATCCACAAGAACATGACCATCGAGCAGCAGGCCGCTGAAGTGCGCAAGGTCAAGAAGTTCGAGTCCGGTGTGGTCAAGGACCCGATCACCATCGAGGCCGACGCCACCGTACGCGACCTGTTCGAGCTGACCCGCCAGAACAACATATCTGGCGTGCCGGTGCTGAGCAACGGCGACCTGGTCGGTATCGTCACCTCCCGCGACGTGCGCTTCGAGACCCGCATGGACGCCCTGGTGCGCGATGTGATGACGCCCAAGGAGCGCCTCGTCACCGTCAAGGAAGGCGCCGCCAAGGAAGCCGTTCGCGAAGTGCTGCACAAGCACCGCATCGAGAAAGTGCTGATCGTCGATGACGCCTTCGCGCTCAAGGGCATGATGACCGTCAAGGACATCGAAAAAGCCAAGGCCTACCCGCTGGCCAGCAAGGACGACCAGGGTCGTCTGCGCGTCGGCGCCGCGGTCGGCACTGGCGCCGATACTGGTGACCGCGTTGCCGCACTGGCCAATGCCGGCGTCGACGTGATCATCGTCGACACCGCCCACGGTCACTCCAAGGGCGTGATCGAGCGCGTGCGCTGGGTCAAGCAGAACTTCCCGGACATCCAGGTGATCGGCGGCAACATCGCCACCGGCGCTGCTGCACTGGCACTGGCCGAAGCCGGCGCTGACGCAGTCAAGGTCGGCATCGGCCCGGGCTCGATCTGCACCACCCGTATCGTCGCTGGCGTCGGCGTGCCGCAGATCTCCGCCGTGGCCAACGTCGCCGCTGCGCTGGAAGGCACCGGCATCCCGCTGATCGCCGACGGCGGCATCCGCTTCTCCGGTGACCTGTCCAAGGCCATCGTCGCTGGCGCTTCCGCCGTGATGATCGGCTCCATGCTGGCCGGTACCGAAGAAGCCCCGGGCGAGATCGAACTGTTCCAGGGCCGTTCCTACAAGGCCTACCGCGGCATGGGTTCGCTGGGCGCCATGTCCCAGGCCCAGGGTTCCTCGGATCGCTACTTCCAGGATTCCGCCGCCGGTGCCGAGAAGCTGGTACCCGAAGGCATCGAAGGCCGTGTGGCCTACAAAGGTGCCATGGGCTCCATCGTCCATCAGCTGATGGGCGGCCTGCGTGCCTCCATGGGTTACACCGGTTGCGCGACCATCGACGAGATGCGCACCAAGCCTGAGTTCGTGCGTATCACCGGTGCCGGCATGGCCGAATCACACGTCCACGACGTGCAGATTACTAAAGAGGCCCCGAACTACCGGGTAGGTTGATTCCCGGCATCACCTTTCAACGGGGCTGTATCGACAGCCCCGCGTTGTTTCTGCTTCCACTGACGAGAACAGAGTCATGGCCCTCGACATTCACGCTCACCGTATCCTGATCCTCGACTTCGGTTCCCAGTACACCCAGCTGATTGCCCGCCGCGTGCGCGAGATCGGTGTGTTCTGCGAATTGCATCCCTGGGACATGTCCGACGAGGACATCCGTGCCTTTGCTCCGCGCGGCATCATTCTCGCCGGCGGCCCCGAGTCGGTTCACGAAGCCAACAGCCCGCGCGCGCGCCAGGCCGTGTTCGATCTCGGCGTACCGCTGCTGGGCATCTGCTACGGCATGCAGACCATGGCCGAACAACTGGGCGGCAAGGTCGAAGGTTCCGACCTGCGCGAATTCGGCTACGCCCGCGTCGACGTGGTCGGCAAGAGCAAGCTGCTCGACGGCATCGAAGACCATGTCGACGCCGACGGCGTGCTGGGCCTGGACGTGTGGATGAGCCACGGCGACAAGGTCACCCAGCTGCCGGGCCAGTTCAACGTGCTGGCCAGCACCCCGAGCTGCCCGATCGCCGGCATGTTCGACGACGCCCGCGGTTACTACGGCGTGCAGTTCCACCCGGAAGTGACCCACACCAAGCAGGGCGGTCGCATTCTCACCCGTTTCGTACAGGACATCTGCGGCTGCGAAGCGCTGTGGACGCCGTCCAACATCGTCGAAGACGCTATCGCCCAGGTGCGTGAGCAGGTCGGCGACGCCAATGTGCTGCTGGGCCTGTCCGGCGGTGTCGACAGTTCGGTGGTCGCCGCGCTGCTGCACCGCGCCATCGGCGACCAGCTGACCTGTGTGTTCGTCGACAACGGCCTGCTGCGTCTGCACGAGGGCGACCAGGTGATGGCCATGTTCAAGGAGAACATGGGCGTCAAGGTGATCCGCGCCGACGCTGAAAAGCAGTTCCTCGACAACCTGGCCGGCGAAGCCGACCCGGAGAAGAAGCGCAAGATCATCGGCCGCACCTTCATCGACGTGTTCGATGCCGAGGCCAGCAAGCTTCCGAACATCAAGTTCCTCGCCCAGGGCACCATCTACCCGGACGTGATCGAGTCGGCTGGCGCCAAGAGTGGCAAGGCCCACGTGATCAAGTCGCACCACAATGTCGGCGGCCTGCCGGAGGAAATGAACCTCAAGCTGGTCGAGCCACTGCGTGAACTGTTCAAGGACGAAGTGCGCAAGATCGGCCTGGAACTGGGCCTGCCGTACGACATGGTCTACCGCCACCCATTCCCGGGACCGGGCCTGGGCGTGCGTATCCTCGGTGAAGTGAAGAAGGAATACGCCGATATCCTGCGCCGCGCCGACCACATCTTCATCGAAGAACTGCGCAAGGCTGACTGGTACCACAAGACCAGCCAGGCTTTCGTGGTGTTCCAGCCGGTACGCTCGGTGGGCGTGGTCGGTGATGGCCGTCGCTACGCCTGGGTCGTCGCCCTGCGCGCCGTGGAAACCGTGGACTTCATGACCGCTCGCTGGGCGCACCTGCCCTACGAGCTGCTGGAAACCGTCAGCGGCCGGATCATCAACGAAATCGACGGCATCTCCCGCGTCACCTACGATGTGTCGAGCAAGCCGCCAGCGACCATCGAGTGGGAATGATCCCGCATCCGGCGTAAGCCGGTAGTCGGTCGTTATGAAAACCAAAAGCCCGCGTAATTGCGGGCTTTTGGCGTTTTGAGGGTGGCATATTCAATTCGCGTAAGCGGCTTTTGGGGCATGAAATACGCGTCGCGCATTGGCCTATCGCCAGATCAAACCGCCTGCGCCTTCTTCAACCGCTCGCCTTCGAGCCAGGCGCCGATCTCGCTGGCAGGCATGGGTTTGGCGAACAGGTAGCCTTGGGCCCAGGCGCAGCCTAGGTTTTTCAGGGCGGCGAGTTCTTCGGCGGTTTCCACGCCTTCGACGATGCATTCCAGTTGCATGTCCTGGCACAGGGCGACCAGCGATTTGACGATCTTGAAGCTGGCCGGGTCGACGTCGATGTGGGTGACGAAGGTGCGGTCCACCTTCAGCTTGGTCAGCGACAGCGCGTGGATCTGGCTCAGGCTGGAGTAGCCGGTGCCGAAGTCGTCGAGGGAAATGCCGCAGCCCAGCTCGCGAAACCGGCGGATCGCCTGTTGCGTTTGCGGCAGGTCCTGGATGGCGGCGGTTTCGGTGATTTCCAGGTCGATACGGGCTGGGTCGAACGGGCTGCGCTTGATCAGTTCGACGATCTGCTGGGCGGCGTCTTCCGAGCCGCAGTCGTGGGCTGACAGGTTGAATGACAGGCGCATCCCTGCAGGCCAGCTCGTGGCTGCTTCCAGCGCCTTGCCAAGCAGCGGCACGGTGAGGCGATTGACCATGCCGACGCGTTCGGCAATCGGGATGAATTCGCTGGGCGGCACATTACCCAACTCCGGGCTTTGCCAGCGCGCCAGTGCCTCGAACGCGACGGTTCGTTCTCCGTGAAGATCCACGATGGGCTGGAACACCACGTGAAACTCGTCGTTCAGATTGGCCCGGCGCAGGGTCTGTTCGGTCAGCCCTTCGCGGTTGAGCTGCTGGCGATGGGCGGCGCTGAACAGGCACACCGTGCCGGGGCGGTGGCGTTTGCTCTGGTAGAGGGCATAGTCGGCGTATTCATAAACCTCGGTGGCGCTGGCTGCCTGATCGGGGAAGGTGGCGATGCCCAGTGAGGCGCTGATCTGAATGGGGATGTCGACGAGCAGGAACGGCTCGCGCATGCTGGCGCAGACTTTTTCGCCAAAGGTGCGCAACTGGTCGTCGCTCATGGGCTGGGTGATGATCAGGGCGAATTCGTCGCCGCCCAGCCGGGCCAGATGCATGTCATCGTCGAGCAGCCCGGTCAGGCGCTGGCCAACCTGATAGAGCAGTCTGTCACCTACGCTGTGGCCATACAGATCGTTGACCGGCTTGAAGCCATCCAGGTCGATCAGCCCCACGGCCAGGCGGTTCTCCTGCTCGTGGGCGCGGGCCAACAGCGTATCGAGGCGGGAAAAGAACTGCCGCCGGTTGGCCAGCCCGGTGAGGCTGTCCTGATTGGCCAGGTGAAGATTTTCCTCGCTGAGTTTCGCCGTCTGCGCCTGCATGTTCACCAGCCGGGTGAAGTCAGCGTACTGCACCTTGAGGATGACCAGCATGGCGATGGATACCAGCAGCACGTCGATCGCCGTGGCAACGAAGGTGATGATATTGGTCGACGCGAAGAACACCACGAACGCGCTGTTGACCACTGCCGTAGTGGCCAGGGCGGCTGGCAGCAGGTGCATCATGCAGAAAATGCAGCCGATGACGGTGATCGCCATATAAAAAGCGACATGCGCCTGGGTATAGCCGTCGCCATAGGGAAACAGCGCCAGCGACCAGGCGGTGAACGCTACGGCTACGAACGGCGCGAGCATGTTGGTACGCTTCAGCGCCGTCAGCATTTGCGCCGGGCTGCGCGTCTGCTTGCGCGTGCGGATCCATTCCACCGTACGAATCACGCCGAACAACGTCATGATCGCCGGGCAATACACCACTAGCCAGCGCGGCGCGACCGCAAAGTGAGTGCCAGCCAGCATCAACGTGTTGACCAGCAGGATGAAATACATCATCGGCAACTGGCGAGCCAGGGCGCTGTATTGCGCCTTGACCAGGCCGGGATTGTCCTTGGGTACGGACATCAACGCTCTTGCGGCGAGCAGTGTTTTCTTCATCAGGCGACGCTCTGAAAATACAACCAGCTAAGTAACCGAACGGATTGTCCTTTCCAGCTTCGACGGAGCAGGACTGAACGCTGCTTCCATGGGATCGTATCGGCCGATCCTCGGGTTTCTGCAATCTTACGACTAGTGGCACTTTGATTTCGTTCCAGCGGTCGGTCGCAATGATGCAAGCGAGTCAGGCATTGGCCCGCAGGGTGGAGTATCAGAGGCGGTGCCTGGTGCGGCTATCACCGTGGCTCGCTGAGCGGCGGTTCCACTATCGGTGGTGCCAGATAGCAGTGAGACGTTGTTCAGCCAACACTCTGCAGAGAGCCGCGAATCAGCGACGTGAAGCTGTTGATCGCCTCGGCAGCGGTGAACCTGCCGCGCACCAGCGCGCCGGCCAGAGCTTCGCCTGCGCCGACCAGCCCTGTGCAGCGGCGCTCCAGTTCCACCGCCGGCAGACCGGCATGGGGCGTGAGCACGCTGACGAACATTTGCACACAGTTGTCCAGCAGCTCCTGAAAGACCGCCGCCTTCTCGTCACTGCCTGCCAGTGCGGCGCCTACCGCGTAGAACTCATCGGTGTTGTTGGCTGCGCACTCGATATAGGCGTTGGCGAGCAGTTGCGTCGTGTCCTCCAGGCTGCGGTTACTACCGGCCATGAGTTCGCGGAAGGCGTTGACCCGCTCGATGTCGATCCAGCGGTAGAGTTCGATCAGCAAGGCCGAGCGGGTGGCGAAATGGTCGTAGACCACCGGCTTGGACACGCCGGCACATTTGGCCAGGTGGCCGAGCGTCAGGCGGTCGGCGCCTTCACGGCGTATCACTTGCCGCGCGGTTTCCAGCAACTGGCTGCGGCGCTCGGCTTTGGCCAGGCGGCGAGTGACGGGGGGGCTGGCAGAATGCTCGCGTTCTGGCACGTTGTCGGGTTCCGGAATGTAAACCTACCAATGGTAGGTTAAAAGGGTTAGGCTCGTTGCAGGTTCCTACTAAAGGTAGGTTAAGCCAGCAACTGGAGAGCGTACAGTATGTCTGTTGATCCTGTTCTGTTGATGGGTGGCTCTGGAGCCATCGGTAACCACACGGCGGCGGCACTGCGTGCCGCGTATCCCGACATTGCCTTGTTGATCGGCGGTCGCGATCTGGCCAAGGCCCAGCACGCCGCCCAGCGCATCGGTAATGCCCAGGCGGTGGTTATCGACCCTGCAGCCGATGACCTCGGCCTCGGCGGTCAGCCGGTCAGTGCGGTGGTGGTGTTCTACATGGACCACGCCCTGGCCGGTTTGCGTTTTGCCCAGAAACGCGGCGTGCCGCACCTGAGCATCTCGTCCGGGGTGTTCGAGATCGCGCCGGAAATCGCCACCTACATGCATGCTCCCGACGCCGCGCCCATCGTGCTTGGCTATGAGTGGTTGGTGGGCGCCACGACGACGTCGACCCTGCATATTGCAGAAGCGTACGGACGGGTCGATGAGATCCGCCTCAATGCCCTGGTCGACGAGCAGGATACCGGCGGGCCAACCGTCGCCAGCGACTTTGAGCACCTGAACCGCATGTTGCCCGCAGCGCTGACGCGCCGTGATGGCGTTTATGGGTGGCGCGAAGGCGACGAAGCGAAAGCCCGCTTTCGCGCCGTGGACGGCACGCCGATCGACGCTGCGGGGTTTTCGTCCATCGATGTCGTCGGCCTCGCCGCGGCAACCGGCGCTGCCAACGTGCAGTTCAACATGGCCATCGACGTCAGTTCCACCCGTCGCCAGGGCGGGGCGATGTCGACGGAAATCCTCATCGAGCTGGCTGGTATTGATCCGCAAGGCCAGCCGCTGCGCACCCGGCATGCCGTCGTGCACCCCAAAGGCGCGGCATTGCTGACGGCCCTTTGCGTGACGATGGTGGTCGAGCGGTTGCTGGGGCTGGATGGCGGGGAGCCAACGCAGCCCGGCCTGTACTTCCCTTACCAGTTGCTGGACCGCCCGCGCTTTCTGCAGCGCTTGCGGCAGGAGGGCGGCGAGTTGCGTGAGCTGCAGCCGACCGGCGATTAGTCAAAAAACGCCAGCGCAGGGCGCCAACGGTGCACGCCGTTCGCGCCTCTGCGTTTTCATCACGGCGAATGCTTCAGGTGGATTTTCCTGAGAATCAAACGCAGTTGGCCCGTATAATCCCCTGGTAACTATTTGTTTCGAGGGGAAGAGGCTTATGTCGGTACATCGAGTAACCGGATTGGCGCGCGTGATCGGCGCCAGCGTTCTGTCCTGCGGTCTGCTGCTGAGCGGCCTGGCCCATGCCGAGGATCCGGTCACCCTGACGCTGTACAACGGCCAGCACGAGGCCACCGGCAAGGCCGTGGCGGCTGCCTTCGAGAAAAAGACCGGCATCAAGGTGCTGATCCGCAAGGGCGGCGGTGGCCAGTTGGCCAACCAGATCGCCGAGGAAGGCGAGCGCTCGCCGGCCGACATCGTCTACACCGAAGAGGCGCCGCCGCTGATCAAGCTCGGCAGCCAGGGCCTGCTGGCCAAGGTCGATGACAGCACCCTCAAGCAGATCGACGCCAAGTTCTCCGATGACAACGGCAACTGGATCGGCATCACCTCGCGCGTGCGCGTGCTGGCCTACAACCCGGATCTGGTCACTGAGGCCGAGCTGCCCAAGAGCGTGCTGGAAGTGGCTGACCCTGAGTGGGCCGGCAAGATCGCCTTCGTGCCGAGCAGTGGCGAGTTCCTCGGCCAGACCGCCGCGGTCATCCGCCTTAACGGCCGCGAAGCCGCCGAAGAGTGGCTGACCGGCCTCAAAGCCTTCGGCTCCACCTACACCAACAACGTGATCGCCATGAAGGCCGTGGAGAACGGTGAGGTCGGCGCAGCGCTGGTCAACAGCTACTACTGGACGGCGCTGAAGAAAGAGAAGGGCGAGCTGAAATCCAAGCTGCATTACTTCGCCGATGGCGATGCCGGTGGCCTGTCGAGCGTTTCCGGGGCTGCCGTGGTCAAGGCCAGCAAGCACCCAAAGGAGGCGCAACAGTTCCTCGCCTTCATGATCAGCGAGGAAGGCCAGAAGGCCGTGCTCACCCAGTCCGCCGAATACCCGGTCAACCCCAAGGTGCCGGCCGACCCGCTGCTCAAGCCCTATGACCAGCTCAAGCCGCCGGCCATCACCGCCGCGCAGATCGGCTTGGCCGAGGATGCCCTGGAGCTGCAACGCGAAGTGGGTATGAACTGATCATGCAGCCCCAGGCGGTCAACCCGGAACTGCCGCTGCCGGCGCCGACCATCAGCAGCCGGCGTCGCAAGGCGCCGCCGATCTGGCTGCAGTTGCCGGTGCTGGCGCTGTTGCTGGTCGCGGCGCTGCCGCTGTTCTTCGTGTTGGTACGCGCCGCGCAGGTTGGCCCGCACGAAGCCTTTGCGCTGCTATGGCGGCCGTTCGTGTTCGGCCTGTTGGCCAACACCCTGAAGCTGATGGTGCTGGTGACCCTCGGCTGCGCGGTGATCGGCCTGGCACTGGCCTGGCTGGTGGAGCGCAGCGACCTGCGCTGTCGCCGGCACTGGAACGTATTGCTGTGCCTGCCGTTCGCCATACCCTCGTTTGTCAGCGGCTTTACCTGGGTGTCGATCAGCCCGCTGTTCGAGGGCCTGGGCGGCACCGTGCTGGTGATGATCCTGTCCAAATATCCGCTGATCTACCTGCCGGTGGTGGCGGTGCTGCGCAACCTGGACCCGGCCATGGAAGAGTCGGCGCGCATGCTCGGCTGCAGCCGCCGCGAGGTGTTCTGGCGCGTCACCCTGCCGTTGTTGCGCCCGGTGCTGATGGCCACCAGCCTGTTGGTGGCGGTGCACATGCTGGTGGAGTTCGGCGCGCCGTCGATCATGCGCTACCAGACCTTCACCACCGCCATCTATCAACAGTTCGAGCTGGAGTTCAGCGGCAGCAACGCGGCCATGCTGTCGGCCTTGCTGCTGGGGCTGTGCATGCTGCTGCTGTGGGGTGAGTTCCGCCTGCGTGGGCGCGGCTACGCGCGCACCGGCCAGGGTGTGGCGCGCAGTGCCGCCCGGGTGCGACTGGGGCGCTGGGGCATCCTGGCGCAGGCGCTGCTGCTGGTGCTGGTGGTCGTTGGCTGCGGCGTGCCGCTGGTGATGCTGGGTTTCTGGATCGTAGAAGGCAGCTCGGTCAGCTTCCCGGTCGCGGAGATCGTCGCAACGCTGTGGTCGTCGCTGCGCTATTCCTTCGGTGGCGCCTTGCTCAGCTGCCTGCTGGCGTTGCCAGTGTGCCTGGTGGTGGTGCGTTACTACGGGCGTATGGCCACCCTGGCGGATCGCCTGCCGTATCTGCTGCACGCCTTGCCGGGTTTGGTGATCGCCCTGTCGCTGGTGTTCTTCGCCCTTGGCTACGTGCCGGCGCTGTACCAGACCAGTATCCTGCTGCTGGTGGCCTATGCGTTGCTGTTCATGCCCATGGCCCAGGGGCCAATCCGGGTCGCCCTGGAAAAGGCTTCGCCGCAGCTGGAAGAGGCGGCGCGCACCCTGGGGCACACGCCGCTCGCGACCTTTCTGCGGGTGACCCTGCCGATCATCTCGCCGGCCATTGGCGCCGGCTTCGTGCTGGTGTTTCTCGACTGCATGAAAGAGCTGACCGCGACGCTGATTCTCGGCCCCACCGGCCTGGAAACCTTGGCCACCAAGGTCTGGTCGCACACCGGCAACCTGGAGTACGCCGGTGCCGCGCCCTATGCAGCGTTGATCGTGCTGGTGTCGGGTTTGCCGGTGTATTTGCTGACGACGCGGGCTTATCGGCGGGCTTAGGCGGCAGCGGGCCGGCGCAGACCTTAACGCTCCGGCCCGCAAGGTGTATCGTGCGCAGCTCTCCAGCGCCCGCAGAGGCGCAATCGTTCAGACCTGATTAGTGTCACCGCAGTCCCGCTTCAGGAGCAGGTTTC
This sequence comes from Pseudomonas sp. PA27(2017), assembly GCF_001945445.1. Taxonomy (GTDB): domain Bacteria; phylum Pseudomonadota; class Gammaproteobacteria; order Pseudomonadales; family Pseudomonadaceae; genus Aquipseudomonas. The sequence goes on along the minus strand of NZ_MSXW01000026.1, from coordinate 180,998 downwards.
ATGAGTTTCACCCGTAGACAGGTGTTGGGCGGTCTGGTCGGCCTCGGCGTGGTTGGTCTCGGCGCTGGCGGCGCGCGCTATTGGCTGGGTCGCCCGTTCGATCGCAAGACCCACGACTACGAGCTGATCGCGGTGCCCCACGACATCGAACTGGTGCCCGGCCATGTCACCCCGGCGTGGACGTTCGGTGGCCAGGCGCCCGGCGTGGAGCTGCGCTGCCGCCAAGGCGACGAGCTGCGTGTGCGCTTCATCAATCACCTGCCCGAGCCCACCACCATCCACTGGCACGGCATCCGCCTGCCGCTGGAAATGGACGGCGTGCCCTATGTGTCCCAGGCGCCGGTATTGCCGGGGGAATTCTTCGATTACCGCTTCGTCACTCCGGACGCCGGCAGCTACTGGTACCACCCCCATGAGTCCAGCGCCAAACAGCTGGGTCGTGGGCTGGTCGGCCCGCTGATCATCGAGGAGCGCGAGCCCACCGGTTTCCGCCACGAGCGCACACTTTGCCTGAAGAGCTGGCACGTGGACGAAGCGGGCGCTTTCACTGAATTCAGCGTGCCCCGCGAGGCGGCGCGGGAGGGCACCCGTGGGCGGCTGTCGACCATCAACGGCGTGTCGCTGCCGACCCTGGAACTGCCCGCCGGCCAGGTGGTGCGCCTGCGCCTGATCAACGTCGACAGCACCATCACCTATCGCCTCAATCTCCCGGGCGGCGAGGCGCGCATCTACGCTCTGGACGGCAACCCGATCAAGCCGCGCCCGCTGGGCAAGGATTACTGGCTGGGGCCGGGCATGCGCATCGACCTGGCGCTCAAGGTGCCGGCGGCGGGCAGCGAAGAATTGTCGCTGCGCAACGGGCCGTTGCGCCTGGCGACCATCAAATCGGTGGCCAGCAACGAGCCTGCCGCCGAATGGCCGCCGGCATTGCCGCCGAACCCGGTAGCCGAGCCGGACCTGGCGAAGGCCGAAACCCTGCGCTTCAATTTCGAATGGGCCGCGGCACTGGCATCGCCCGTCGACGAGGCCGCCGGCCGCTACAAGTACTGGCAGATCAACGGTCAGGCCTGGGACATCAACGACAAGACCTGCGCCGACCGGCCCATCGCCAGCCTCAAGAAGGATGGCCATTACATCTTCGTGCTGCGCAACATGGCCCAGTACCAGCACCCGATTCACCTGCATGGGTTGATCTTCAAGGTGCTGGATTCCAACCGCCGCAAGATCGAACCGTACTACACCGACACCTTCCTGCTCGGCAAGAACGAGACTGCGCGCATCGCCTTCGTGGCCGATAATCCTGGCGTGTGGATGTTCCACTGTCACGTCATCGACCATATGGAAACCGGCCTGATGGCCGCCATCGAGATCGCCTGATTTGAGTGCCATGAGTTGAGAGCCCCCTTGATCATCGACCGCAGCCACGACGAGCGCTTCATGCGCGAAGCCCTCGGGCTGGCGGCCGAAGGCGCTGCCCGCGGCGAAGTGCCGGTCGGCGCCGTGCTGGTGCAGGACGGCGAAGTGATCGGCCGCGGCTTCAACTGCCCGATCTCCACCTCGGATCCCAGCGCCCACGCCGAGATGGTCGCCATCCGCGCCGCCGCCCAGGCCTTCGCCAACTACCGCCTACCGGGCAGCACCCTGTACGTGACCCTGGAGCCCTGCGCCATGTGCGCGGGGCTCATCGTCCACTCGCGCATACAACGCGTGGTATTCGGCGCCAGCGAACCCCGCGCGGGCATGGCGGTAAGCCGCGGCCAGTTCTTCGACCAGGCTTTCCTCAACCACCGTGTGCGGGTCGAGGGCGGGGTGCTGGCCCAGGAGTGTGGTGAGGTGCTGAAGGCGTTTTTCAAGGCACGGCGGGGGTAGCACGTGTTCAGGTTGCATCGCTCTTGGCGATGCAGCAGGCATATCAGGATTCGTATCGCAGGCTGACCAACTAAGGCAGGGAGTCATGCAATTGATCAAAGCAGGGATGTTTGCAGCAGCGGCACTACTGGGCGCATCCGCCCAGGCGGCGGAGCGGCAGGTTTATCTGGTGGCCACCGCGCATTTGGACGGCTCCAATCTGGCCCAGAGCATCTTTCTCCACGAGCCGGAAATCACCGAGTTGCAGGGTTGCCTGGATGCCGTGCGCAAGGGCCAGCGCGAGCGCGATTGGCAGCAGTATCACCACATCTTCCAGCGTGACAAGTTCAAGGGCTTCACCGGCCATATGCGCTACCGCTGCGTTTACAGTGACCTGCAGATCAGCGGCTGGTACGACAAGGTGCGCTATAACCAACCCTATCTGATCAGCATCGACGATGACGCGGTGCTGAGCCTCAGCCGCGCAGCGAGCCAGGCGCAGTGCTCCGCTCAATTACGCGCCTTGCCAGCCAACAAGAAGGCGCAGAGCTTCTGCGCCATGGGCAATCAGACCGTCACCCGCTGAGTCGTTTCTCAGCGAGCGCGCTGGAAAACCAGCCTGACCTTGGCACCGCCAGGGCGCTGGAAGCTTTCGATCATGCGCTCGCCTTCTACCTCCATACGCAGTTCCTGGGTGGTGCGCACGTCGCCGGTCCAGTTCGGGAAGGAGGAGCCTTCCACGGTGTTGCCGCTGAAGTCGCCTTGGGCATCGACGGTGTAGCGCCCGTACAGCGCCAGGCTGCCGGCCATCACGGCGCGGTTCTCCGCGTCGGTGCCGCCGCCCCGTTGGTTGGATTGAAAGCGCTGTATGCGCGGGTCGTGCAAAAACTCCACGAAGTACAGGTCCGGCGTGAATACCAGTCGGCCTTTCGGCTCGGGCCCGTAGGGATGGCTGATCACACCGTCGCTTTCGACCATGGCGGCGATCAGGTTCCAGGTGCCGGCAACCTTGTTGGGTTTCTGCTCGGCGTGGCTGCTCACGGCAGCCAGCAGCAATGCCGCCGCGGCAGCCAGGTGGATCAACGAAAGCGGATGCATATCAGCGCTCCTGGCTGTCGGCCGAGAAGGCCACATCACGCTGCGCTTCGAGTGAGTCGAGGCGCTGAGCGAGGGCGCTATGGATGTTTTCATAGGCGGTGCTGCCCAGCGCCAGGCGCAGGGGCGGGTTGGTCGCGTCGGCCGCCTGGATGATTGCCGCTACGGTGTTGACGGCGTCACCGCGGATTTCGAATTCGCCACTGGCGATCATCCCGTGCACCTGACCAGCCGGCGTGTTTCGATAAGCGCCGGCAGGTGGTGCCAGGTCGAGAGCGGCGGCGAAGTTGGTGCGGGTCGGGCCCGGCTCGGCGAGGATGAAGTCGATCCCGAAGGGCGCGACCTCCTGGGCCACGGCCTCGACGAAGCCTTCGATCCCCCATTTGCTGGCGTGGTAGAGGCTGAAGCCTGGATAGGCGATCTGCCCGCCCTCGGAAGACACCTGAACGATACGCCCGCCGCCCTGGGCACGCAGGTGGGCCAGGCTGCGGCGGATCAGCTGGATCGAGCCGGTCAGGTTGGTGGCCAGCACCCGCTCGATCTGCTCGTCGCTTACCTGCTCGGCAGGGCCGAACAGGCCATAACCGGCGTTGCTGACGATTACGTCGATGCGCCCGAAGCGCTCGAAGGCGTGATCGATCACGCGAGCGATCTGCGCCGTATCGGTGACGTCCAGAGCGAGCACCTGCAGCCGGTCGCCATGAGCGTTGGACAGGTCCTGCAGGGCTTGCTCACGCCGTGCGGTGGCAATCACCCGATCACCACGCTCCAGCAATTGGGCCGTCATGATCTTGCCGAGCCCGGACGATGCCCCTGTGATAAGCCAGGTCTTGTTCATGCTGTGCTCCTCGATCGTTGATTGAGGCATTCACTCTAACCAGATCACTTGTTGTGATAATCGGCTTTAATGCGAATGGGCTGGTGAATGGAAATGAACAATGAGCAGGCCGACACTAAGCGATCTCAGTGCCCTGATGGCGGTGGCGCAACATCGCAGTTTTAGAAAAGCCGCCGATGAGCTGGGGATTTCCCGCTCTGCACTCAGCCACGCGATCGCCGCGCTGGAGCGCCAGCTAGGTGTGCGCCTGCTGCACCGCACCACCCGCAGCGTGGCGCCGACCGAGGCCGGCGAGCACTTCCTGCAGCGCCTGGGGCCAGTGCTGCAGGGGTTGGATCAGGCCATCGATGCGTTGACCGACGAGGGCGGCCATCCCACCGGCACCCTGCGCATCAATGGCGGCGAAGAGGCCATGCGCGTGCTGCTCAAGCGCGTGGTGCCGACGTTTCTGGAGCGCTACCCGCAGGTCTCCCTGGATCTGGTCAGCGACGGTCACCTGGTAGACGTCGTGCGCGAGGGCTTCGATGCCGGCATACGGCTGGCGGAAGCGGTGCCCCAGGACATGATCGCCGTGGCCCTGAGCGAGGACTTTCGTTTTCTCGCCGTGGCATCGCCCGAGTATCTGGCCCGCGCTGGACGGCCCGTCATGCCGGAGGATCTGCGTGCCCATCGCTGCATCCGACAGCGCCTGCCCAGCGGCAAACTCTATCGCTGGGAGTTCGAGCAGCGTGGGCAGGAGGTCGCTGTGGACGTGCCGGGCAGCATGACCCTCAACCACACGCAGTTGATGATCGAGGCGGCGGTGGCCGGCATGGGCATCGCCTATGTGCCGGACATGGCAGCGCAGCGCTGGCTGGAGGAGGGCAGGCTGGTCGCGGTGCTGGAGGACTGGTCACCGCCTGTGGGGGGATTGCGGCTGTATTACCCGAGCCATCGTCACGTGTCGGCTGCACTGCGCGGGTTGATCGAGGTGATCAAGAGCGTTCGATAGTAGGTGGAAGCGCGGGCTCTTAGAGCCTGTTCATAACCTTCAAGCCCAGGTTCGGCGACTTTGGTGGCTAAGTGGTGGGAGCGGCCGTTATCCGATCCACTGTGGGAGCTGCGACCTCGCGGCGAATTAGTCAGGCACCGCCGAAGTCGGCAGTCAGGCTGCAATCGTTTCGCCCCGAGGTCGGGGCTCCCACAGGTTGGTTTGAGCGACCGCTTCTGCCTTGTAGTTGCCTATTCATGCGCATACAAGACTTTGAACAGGTTCTTAGAGCGGTGCTTTTTCCTGCTGCTCGGGGTGGTCCTTGGCGACGCCCGGGACGTGCAGGCCGCTTTCGGCGACCTGGCTGCCTTCCAGTTGCGGCTGGGTCACCCAGGTGAGGATGTCGTAGTAGCGACGGATGTTGCGCACGAAATGCACCGGCTCGCCGCCGCGGGCATAGCCGTAACGGGTCTTGCTGTACCACTGTTTCTGCGACAGGCGCGGCAGGATCTTCTGCACGTCGAGCCACTTGTCGGGGTCCAGGCCCTCGGCTTCGGTGAGCTTGCGCGCATCCTCCAGGTGGCCGCCACCAATGTTGTAGGAGGCGAGGGCGAACCAGGTGCGGTCCGGCTCCTGAATGCTGTCCGGCAGCTGTTCCTTGACGTGCACCAGGTACCTGGCGCCGCCCTGGATGCTTTGCTGCGGGTTGAGACGGTCGGACACGCCCATCGCCTGGGCGGTGCGCAGGGTCAGCATCATCAAGCCGCGCACGCCGGTCTTGGAGGTGGCACCCGGTTGCCAGAGCGACTCCTGATAACCCACGGCGGCGAGCATGCGCCAGTCCAGACCGTTTTCCTGGGCAGCCTTGCGAAAGTGCTTCTCATAACGTGGCAGGCGCTGCTGCAGATGCTGGGCAAAAGTGTAGGCGCCCACATAACCCAAAACGTCGACGTGGCCGTAGTAGCGCTCTTTGAGGCGCTGCAGGCTGCCGTTGTCCTGGGAGCGGCGCAGGAAGCCGTCGACCTGCTCGAGCAGGCTGTTGTCCTCGCCCGGAGCGACCGCCCAGACCAGATTGCGCGAGTCGCCCAAGTCGAAGCCGACACGCACGTTGGGGAAATACACCTGGTTCATGGCCAGTTCATTGGAGTCGACCAGGGTCAGGTCGATTTCGCCCTCGTCGACCATGCGCAGCAGGTCGACGACCTCGACATCGGCCGACTCCTCGTACTGCAGCTCCGGCTCTTCGATTTTCAGCGCAGCAAGCTGCTCGGCATGGCTGCTGCCCTTGAGCACCAGGATGCGTTTGCCGACCAGATCCGCGGGGCGGCTGGGGCGGCGCTGGCCGTTGCGGTAGACGATCTGCGGGGTCACTTCCAGGTAGGGCACGGAAAAGCGCGCGCTCTGCTGGCGGCCTTCGCTTTCCACCAGGCCGGCGGCGGCCAGCACCGGGCCACCCGGTTTGCCGAGGCGGCTGAAAAGGTCGTCGAGGTTGTCGGCGGTCTGGATTTCCAGTTTGACGTCCAGGTCATCGGCGAAGCGTTTGACCAGCTCGTATTCGAAACCGGTTTCGCCGTTACGATCCTGGAAATACGTGGCCGGGCTGTTGCGAGTAATCACGCGCAGCACGCCTTCCTCCTTGATCCGCTCCAGGCTGCTCGGAGGTTCCGCGCAGCCGCTGAGCATCAGGAGTAATCCGATCGCCGACAGCCAGCCGGCGTAGCGCTTGCCAATCAGGTTTGGAGAGGGCATCAGCACAGTATACGCCAACGCCGTGCCGTGCCATATCTGGACAGTGCTCGTGCGCTCTGCTAGCAGGCCGTTGAAAAACTACCTACGTTGCCATTGCCGCGTTAAAAACAGCCTCAAAATGCTCATGTACAGCTCGTACACTCCGCTTTTTCGGCTGTTTTTGCCTTCACTGGCTGCCTCGCCTACGTTTTTCAACGGCCTGCAGGGCGAAAGCGCCGCCTGCGGGCGCTTGTCCGCCGGCATGAGCGGGCGTGCCGCGCTCGTCGCTTTAGGCTAGAATATGCGCCCTCAAAGCACACCCCCTTCCCAGAGGCTGTCCCCTGATGCTGATCCTGCGCGGCGCTCCCGCCCTTTCCGCTTTTCGCCACGGTAAATTGCTCGAGCAACTGACCAGTAAAGTGCCTGCTGTGACCGGCCTGTATGCCGAGTTCGCCCACTTTGCCGATGTCGACGGTGCCCTGAGTGCCGACGAAGAGCAGGTACTGGCCCGACTGCTAAAGTACGGCCCAAGCGTGCCGGTGCAGGAGCCCAGCGGTCGCCTGCTGCTGACCATCCCGCGTTTCGGCACCATTTCGCCGTGGTCGAGCAAGGCCAGCGACATCGCCCGCAACTGCGGCCTGGACACTATCCGTCGTCTGGAGCGGGGCATCGCCTACTACGTCTCCGGCGAGCTGAGCGACGCCGACGTACAGCAGGTCGCCGCGCTGCTGCATGACCGCATGACTCAGCTGGTGCTGAGCAACCTGCAGGACGCTGCCAAGCTGTTCAGCCATGCCGAACCCAAGCCGCTGACCGCCGTGGACATCCTCGGTGGCGGCCGTGCTGCGTTGGAAAAGGCCAACACCGAGCTGGGCCTGGCTCTGGCCGAAGACGAGATCGATTACCTGGTCAACGCCTTCCAGGGCTTGAAGCGCAACCCGCACGACATCGAACTGATGATGTTCGCCCAGGCCAACTCCGAACACTGCCGTCACAAGATCTTCAATGCCAGCTGGGACATCGACGGCGAAAGCCAGGAAAAGTCGCTGTTCGGCATGATCAAGAACACCTACCAGATGCACAGCGAGAACGTGCTGTCCGCTTATAAGGACAACGCCTCGGTGATCGTCGGCCACACCGCCGGGCGTTTCTTCCCCAATCCTGAAACCCGCCAGTACGGCGCGGTACAGGAGCCGGTGCACATCCTGATGAAGGTGGAAACTCACAACCACCCGACCGCCATCTCGCCCTTCTCCGGTGCGTCCACCGGCTCCGGGGGCGAGATTCGCGACGAAGGCGCCACCGGTCGCGGCGCCAAGCCGAAAGCCGGTCTGACCGGTTTCACCGTCTCCAACCTGAACATCCCCGGCTTCGAACAGCCCTGGGAGCAGGCCTACGGCAAGCCCGAGCGCATCGTCACGCCGCTGGACATCATGATCGAAGGCCCGCTGGGCGGCGCCGCGTTCAACAACGAATTCGGCCGTCCGGCGCTGACCGGCTACTTCCGTACCTTCGAGCAATCGATCAGCACGCCCCATGGCGACGAAGTGCGCGGCTATCACAAGCCGATCATGCTCGCCGGCGGCATGGGCAACATCCGTGAAGACCATGTGCAAAAGGGCGAGATCACCGTCGGCGCCAAGCTGATCGTGCTCGGCGGCCCGGCCATGCTGATCGGCCTGGGTGGCGGTGCCGCTTCGTCGGTAGCCACCGGTGCCAGCTCGGCGGACCTGGACTTCGCCTCGGTGCAGCGCGAGAACCCGGAAATGGAGCGCCGCTGCCAGGAGGTCATCGACCGTTGCTGGCAACTGGGCGATGCCAACCCCATCGCCTTCATCCATGACGTCGGCGCCGGCGGTATCTCCAACGCCTTCCCGGAGCTGGTCAACGATGGTGGTCGCGGTGGTCGCTTCGAGCTGCGCAACGTGCCCAATGACGAGCCGGGCATGGCCCCGCACGAGATCTGGAGCAACGAGTCCCAGGAGCGTTACGTGCTGGCCGTCAGCGCCAAGGACTTCGAGCGCTTCCAGGCCATCTGCGAGCGCGAGCGTTGCCCGTTCGCGGTGGTCGGTGAGGCCACCGAAGAGCCGCACCTGACCGTCACCGACAGCCACTTCGCCAACACCCCGGTGGACATGCCGCTCGAGGTGTTGCTCGGCAAGCCGCCACGCATGCACCGTTCAGTGACCCGCGAGGCCGAACTGGGCGACGATTTCGACCCGAGCACCCTGGACATCGGCGAAGCCGCCGAGCGCGTATTGCGCCATCCGGCCGTGGCCAGCAAGAGCTTTTTGATAACCATCGGCGACCGCACCATCACCGGCCTGGTAGCCCGTGATCAGATGGTCGGCCCGTGGCAGGTGCCGGTGGCTGATGTCGCCGTGACCGCCACCAGCTTCGACGTGTATACCGGCGAAGCCATGGCCATGGGCGAGCGCACCCCGCTGGCGCTGCTCGACGCCCCGGCTTCCGGCCGTATGGCCATCGGTGAAACGCTGACCAACATCGCCGCCTCGCGCATCGACAAGCTGTCCGACATCAAACTGTCGGCCAACTGGATGTCCGCGGCCGGTCACCCGGGTGAGGACGCCCGCCTGTACGACACCGTCAAGGCGGTCGGCATGGAGCTGTGCCCCGAGCTGGGCCTGACCATTCCGGTCGGCAAGGACTCGATGTCGATGAAGACCAAGTGGAGCGAGGAGGGTGCGGAGAAGAGCGTCACCTCGCCGCTGTCGCTGATCGTCACCGGTTTCGCGCCGGTTGCCGACGTGCGCAAGACCCTGACCCCAGAGCTGCGCATGGACAAGGGTGAGACCGACCTGATCCTCATCGACCTGGGCCGTGGCCAGAATCGCATGGGCGCCTCGATCCTCGCCCAGGTGTACAGCAAGCTCGGCAAGCAGGCACCGGACGTCGACGACGCCGAAGACCTCAAGGCCTTCTTCGCAGTGATCCAGGGCCTCAACGCCGATGGTCACCTGCTGGCCTACCACGACCGTTCCGACGGTGGCCTGTTGGTCAGCGTGCTGGAAATGGCCTTCGCCGGCCATTGCGGCCTCAGCCTGCAGCTCGACGGCCTGGTCGAGAGCCGCGAAGAGCTGGCCGCCTTCCTGTTCAACGAAGAGCTGGGCGCAGTGATCCAGGTTCGCCAGGACGCCACCCCGGACGTGCTCGCCCAGTTCAGCGCCGCTGGCCTGGAAGACTGCGTTGCGGTAATCGGCAAGCCGGTCAACAACGGTGACGTGGCCATCAGCTACAACGACCAGCCGGTATTCAGCGGCCAGCGCCGCCTGCTGCAGCGCCAGTGGGCCGAAACCAGCCATCGCATCCAGCGTCTGCGTGACAACGCCGATTGCGCGGATCAAGAATTCGACGCGCTCCTGGAAGAAGACAACCCAGGCCTGTCGATCAAGTTGGGCTTCGACGTCAACGACGACATCGCTGCGCCGTACATCAAGAAGGGCGTGCGCCCGCAGATCGCCGTGCTGCGCGAGCAGGGCGTCAACGGTCAGGTGGAAATGGCCGCGGCCTTCGACCGCGCCGGGTTTGCATCAGTTGATGTGCATATGAGCGACATCCTCTCTGGCCGTGTCGACCTCAACGACTTCAAGGGCCTGGTTGCCTGTGGCGGCTTCTCCTACGGCGACGTGCTCGGCGCCGGTGAAGGCTGGGCCAAGTCGGCGCTGTTCAACGCCCGTGCCCGGGATGCCTTCCAGGGCTTCTTCGAGCGCAAGGACAGCTTCACCCTTGGCGTGTGCAACGGTTGCCAGATGCTCTCCAACCTGCACGAACTGATTCCGGGCACCGAGTTCTGGCCGCACTTCGTGCGCAACCGCTCCGAGCAGTTCGAAGCGCGTGTGGCCATGGTCCAGGTGCAGGAGTCGGCGTCGATCTTCCTGCGCGGCATGGCTGGCTCGCGCATGCCGATCGCCATCGCCCACGGTGAAGGCCATGCCGAGTTCGAAAGCGAGGAAGCCCTGCTCGAAGCCGACCTGTCCGGCACCGTGGCGCTGCGTTTCGTCGACAACCACGGCAAGGTCACCGAAGCCTACCCAGCCAACCCGAACGGCTCGCCGCGTGGCATTACCGGCCTGACCAGCCGCGACGGCCGCGTAACCATCATGATGCCGCACCCGGAGCGGGTATTCCGCGCCGTGCAGAACTCCTGGCGCCCGGACGAGTGGCAGGAAGATGCTGGCTGGATGCGTATGTTCCGTAACGCCCGGGTGTGGGTCGACTGATCGAGTCGCTCGCTGCATCGAAAACGCCAGGCATTGCCTGGCGTTTTTCATTCCGGCATTTGAATCGCGTCGCGATTTGGACTTCTATCAAGTAAGCGATGCGGGCGCCGGCCGGTTTCGATGCATCAACTCATGACAGCATCTTTCCATTCAGGAACAGTGCTGCGCCGGGCAAATCTGAATGTTTCAGCACTGATGCCTGTGTCACGAATCTTGCTGGGCAATGTGCCATCACGTTGTGGCATGATTAGCACATTGTTTTCAGCGACTTGCAGTGGAGTAGTTGATGTACAAGTTGTGTTTCTACGTTCCGGAGAGCCACCTGGAAAGCGTGAAAATGGCCGTGTTCGCGGAGGGCGCCGGGCGCGCCGCCGGCTACGAGCACTGCTGCTGGCAAACCCAGGGCCGCGGCCAGTTCCGCCCGCTGGAAGGCAGCAAACCGTTCATTGGCCAGAGCGGTGAGCTGGCAACGGTTCCTGAATGGAAAGTCGAGCTGGTCGTCGCCGACGAGCTGATCCACAACGCCGTCAAAGCCCTGAAGAAAGCCCACCCTTATGAAGTGCCCGCCTTCGAAGTGTGGCGCTTGTCCGATCTGCAGTTCTAACTACCGCTTCTCGCCCTGGCGTCGATTCCAAGATCACGTCAGGGACGAATCTCGATCAGCGTGCCGTCCTTCACCAGCGCCCAGACTTCGCGCATGTCGGCGTTCTTCATGGCGATGCAGCCTTCGGTCCAGTCCAGGGTGTGAAAGAACCACTCGGGGTATTCGTCGTCCAGCGGCGTGCCGTGGATCATGATCATGCTGCCCGGCTTCACCCCGGCGGCCTTGGCCTGCGCTTGGTCACGGGCGTTGGGGTAGGAGATGTGCATGGACAGGTTGTACTTCTCGCTCTTGCGGCGCCAGTCGATCCAGTAGAAGCCTTCCGGCGTACGCAAATCACCTTCGCGCAGCTTGGCGCCGACCGGCTGCTTGCCCAGGGAAATCCGATACGACTTCAGCGTTTTGCCTTGGCTGATCAACTGCAGCCGGCGCTGGGCTTTCTCCACCAATACCTTGTCGACGGTGGCCACGGGAGACGCGGGCGCAGCGGCTGCATGCCCGGCGAGGGCCATTGAGAAAAGTGTAAAGGCGAGCAACCAGCGCATGGAGATTTTCGACTGAGCAAATGGCCGGCGCGCGGCGGAGGCTCATTCTAAGGCAGGCGTATATAAGCGCCTAGGGGCTGGCGACGTGTGCAGCGAATTGTCTGGGTAGCCTGGCGTAGAGCGCAGCGAAACCCAGGACGCGGTATCCGCTCTGCCTATGCCGGCAAGGCTGAACGCCGCTGCCTGCGCATCGCCTCGCTCAGCTGTAGGCTGCAAAAAGCGCGCAACGACACCAGGGAGCATCTCCCGGGTATCGCTGCGCTCAACGCCGAGCTACGGCGTACTTATCAATAAAGCGATGGCAGCTCATTGGGCCGCAGATCGAATACCAGCACTTCGGCCTGCTGACCGTTGCTCAGGTGCAGGTCGCGGGTATCGCGCACTCGCACACCGTCCCCGGCCTGCAGCTGCTCGCCGTTGAGCTGGACGCTGCCGCGGGCCACATGGACGTAGGCGTAGCGGTCATCGCCGAGTTGCAGGTGCGCCTGCTCGTCAGCGTCGAACAAACCGGCGTAGACGCGGGCGTTCTGGCGTACGGTCAGCGAGCCATCGGCGCCGTCAGGCGAGATGATCAATTGCAGGCGGCCGCGTTTCTGCGCTTCGCTGAAGTGCTCCTGCTGGTAGCGCGGTTCGGCCTGGCGCTCGCTCGGCACGATCCAGATCTGCAGGAAGTGCACCGTTTCACTGTGCGAATGGTTGAACTCGCTGTGCGACACGCCGGTACCGGCGCTCATCAGCTGTACGTCGCCAGGGCGGATCACCGAGCCGGTGCCCAGGCTATCCTTGTGTTCCAGTGCGCCTTGCAGCACGTAGGAGAAAATTTCCATGTTGCGGTGCGGGTGTTCGCCGAAACCCTGGCCGGCGGCCACGGTGTCGTCGTTGATCACCAGCAGGTCGGAGAAGCCGCGCTCCTTCGGATTGTTGTAACTGGCGAACGAGAAGGTGTGAAAGGAGTTGAGCCAGCCATGGTTGGCATGGCCACGATCGGTCGATTTACGGATAGCCAGCATGATGAATCCTCCAGTGATGGCGCTGCCTCTATCGGCGGCATGGAGGGAATGTTACTGACTATCGTTGAATTGATTAACCGGCTGTAAATGGACTTATTGTCCGTTTTAGGTTGACGATTTCAGGTGCTCGATCTGCTGCTTGATGAAATCCGAGAACACCTGTACCGCGCGGGCCGATTGCCGATGCTGCGGGTAGACCGCGTACACCGCCGCCGACGCTGGCCAGTGCTGTTCGAGTATCGGCACCAGCGCGCCGCTCGCCAGGGCCTGGCCGACGATGAAGGTGGGCAGGTAGGCGATGCCCATGCCGGCAATGGCCGCATCGCGAATGAGCTCGCCGTTGTTGGCGCGCAGCTGACCACGCATGGTCAGGTTGCGAGCCTTGCCCTGATCTCGCAGGCGCCATTCGACATGCCGGCTATGGCCGTAGAGCAGGCAGGCATGCAGCGACAGATCATCGAGGTTTGCCGGCGTGCCGTGCTCGTCGAGATAGGCCGGGCTGGCGCAGAGAATGGTCTGCATGTCGGTCAGGCGCTTGGCGATCAGACTGGAGTCTTCTAGGGTGCCGATGCGAATCGACATGTCGTAGCCATCAGCGAGCAGGTCGACGGCGCGGTCGTTGAGGTCGATCTCCAGGTTGATGTGCGGGTGCTGCCGCATGAACAGCGGCAGCACATGGCTCAGGTGCAGGGTGGCGAAGGTCATCGGCGCGCTGACCCGCAAGGTGCCGCGCAGGGACGCGCCCTGAGCCGATACCAGCTCCTGGGCGTCGCGCAGGTCGGCGAGAATGGTGATGGCCTTGTCGTACAGCAGCACGCCTAGCTCGGTGGCTTGCAGGCGGCGCGTGGTGCGGTTGAGCAGGCGCACGCCAAGCAGTGCTTCCAGCGCGGCGACGCGACGGCTGACGTACTGCTTGGTCACTCCGAGGGCATCGGCGGCGGCGGTGAAGCTGCCTGCATCAAGGGTGGTGACGAACAGGCGAAGGTCTTCGACGTTCATGGGCATTCTCGTTGGCAAGGCGGCGATTATTACCGGGTGCGTGGCCTTCGCGCCATCGGCTATCCTCGGCGTCTGCCTCAACTGCCCAGGACGCCTCGATGTTCACCAGCAAGTTGCCCGCTGTCGGCACCACCATCTTCACCACCATGTCCCAGCTCGCGGTCCAGACGGGCGCCATCAACCTGTCCCAGGGCTTCCCGGACTTCGACGGCCCCGAAGCGCTGCGCGAGGCCTTGGCCCGGCATGTGGCGGCGGGGCACAACCAGTACGCACCGATGACCGGGTTGCCGGCGTTGCGCGAGCAGATCGCCCTGAAGGTCCAGAGGCTCTACGGGCGCAACGTCAGTGCGGACAGCGAAGTGACCGTCACCCCCGGCGCTACCCAGGCGATCTTCTGCGCGATCCAGGCGCTGATCCATCCCGGCGACGAGGCCATCGTCTTCGATCCCTGTTACGACAGCTACGACCCGAGCGTGGTACTGGCCGGCGGGCGCTGTATCCATGTGCCGCTGGCCGAGGGGAGCTTCGCCATCGACTGGCAACGCCTGGAGGCAGCGCTCAGCCCGCGTACCCGGCTGATCATTCTCAACACGCCGCACAACCCCAGCGGTGCGCTGATCAGCCGTGACGAACTGGACCGCCTGGCCGCACTGATCCGCGATCGCGACATCCTTATCGTCAGCGACGAAGTCTACGAGCACCTGGTGTTCGACGGCCGCCAGCACGCCAGCGTACTGGCTCACGACGAGCTGTACGCGCGGGCCTTCGTGGTGAGCTCGTTCGGCAAGACCTACCACGTGACCGGCTGGAAGACCGGCTACGTGGTGGCGCCGCCCGCGCTGAGCGCCGAGCTGCGCAAGGTGCACCAGTACGTCAGCTTTTGTGGGGTGACGCCCTTGCAGTGCGCGCTGGCCGACTTCATGGCCGCCTGTCCCGAGCATGTGGCCGAGTTGCCGGCGTTCTATCAGGCCAAGCGCGACCTGTTCTGCGACCTGCTGGCCGGCTCGCGTTTCACCTTCACGCGTACGCCCGGCACCTATTTTCAGCTGGCCGATTATTCGGCGATCCGCCCGGACCTGGACGATGTGGCCATGGCCCAGTGGCTGACACGCGAGCATGGCGTGGCGGCGATTCCGATTTCGGTGTTCAGCGAACGGCCCGACCCGGCGCAGCGCCTGGTGCGTTTCTGCTTCGCCAAGCGCGAGGACACCCTGCGCCAGGCCGCGGAAAAACTCAGCGCCATCTAGCACCTTGTACCGCGAAGCGTTGTCCACCGCTTGGCAGGCGATATCACGGGAGGGACATCGATGAGCAAACAAGACCACCTCGAACTGGCGCTGATCCAGAGCGACCTGGCCTGGCACGACCCCGCGGGCAACCGCGCCCACTTCGAGGCGCAGCTACGGCAGGCCGCGGGCGCCGATCTGGTAATCCTGCCGGAGATGTTCAGCACCGGTTTTTCCATGCAGTCCGCCGAGCTGGCCGAGCCGGAAGGCGGGCCGACCAGTCAGTGGCTCAGCGAGCAGGCGCAGCGCCTCGATGCGGTGATCACCGGCAGCCTGATCATCCAGGCCGCCGATGGCAGCTACCGCAACCGGCTGCTGTGGGCGCGGCCAGATGGTTCGCTGGCCCACTACGACAAGCGCCATCTGTTTCGCATGGCCGGCGAACACCAGCACTACGCTGCCGGCGAGCGTCAGGCGCTGTTCGAGGTCAAGGGTTGGCGCGTGCGCCCGTTGATCTGCTACGACCTGCGCTTTCCGGTGTGGAGCCGCGATGCCGAAGGCACCGACCTGCTGCTCTATACCGCCAACTGGCCGGCAGCGCGGCGCCTGCACTGGAACCGCCTGCTGCCGGCGCGGGCCATCGAAAACCTCTGCTACGTGGCCGCGGTCAACCGCATCGGCGTGGACGGCAAGGGCCATCCCTACAGCGGCGATTCCCAGGTGCTGGATTTCCAGGGCGACAGCCTGCTCGATGCGCATGACAAGGCTGGCGTGTTTCACCAGCGCCTCGACGGCGCGGCGCTGGCCGCCTACCGCGAGCGCTTCCCGGCGCATCAGGATGCCGATCCGTTCGCGTTGCAGTGACGATCAGGCGCTGCTTCACAGCCCTTGCTGGCCTAACCGCCTGACCGAGTGCTGCAGTTCTAGCCCGAGATGGATGCCAATGCCGCCTGGGCTGCCGCACTTGCCTCGAGGCGTTGGTGTTCCTGGCGCAGGTAGGCGCGCATGGCGTAAAGCTCCTCGATCCGGCTCTCGATCTCCTGCAGTTTGGCGGCGACCAACCGTGCGCCTTGTGCGCAGTCGATCTGCTGCGCGCGCCTGGCTTTCAGGATGCTGCCCAACTCATCGAGTGAGAAGCCCATGCGCTGGCCGGTCTGGATGAAGTGCAGGTCTTCGAGGCTGTGGTCAGGGTAGTCGCGGTAGTTGTTCGCCAACCGCCTGGCCTGAATCAGGCCCAGGGTTTCGTAGTAACGCAGGGTATGACGGCTGACGCCGCCCCTGCGTTCGAGTTCACCGATGCGCATGGTTGCCTCTTGACTGTAGAGCGGGCTCGATAGTTTAGCCTCTGGCTTCCTTATCGAGTGAGCCGTTATGAATACATTCTGTCTGGTTACTGGTGGCAGTGGTTTTATCGGCCAGCACCTGCTGGCCAATCTCAGCAGCCACGGCTATTCGGCGGTGGTGCTGATGCGGCGTATCAGCGAGTTTCCATTGCTGTGCCAGCGGGTGCGCGAGCTGGGTGGCAATGACCGGATGCTGAGCGTCGTGCAGGGTGATCTGTCCCTGCCTGATCTGGGCCTGGACGCAGCTGCACAGCGTCAGGTGGCGGGCTGTGCAACGCTGTTTCATCTGGGCGTTCAGTTCGCCTGGGGCCTGTCATTGGCCCAGGCCCGTGAGGTGAACGTCGAAGGTGCACAGCGGGTGGCGCGACTGGCACTGCAAAACGATGCCAGGCTGCTGATGGTGGGCGGCTACATGCTGTGCAACGGGCAACATCTGGCGAGAGTGGGGGTGAACACCAGGCTGCCGGAAGCAACCGATTGGCCAGCGGTATACCGCCGCGTGGGCGGTTATGAAGGCAGCAAGCTGGAAGCCCACTATCGAGTGCACACCGAGATGAGCGGCCGTGGCGCATTGACCGTGGTGCACCCGGCGACATTGTGCGGTCACGCTGAAACCGGTCACATCCTGCCGGGACAGCCGTTTGCCGAGCTGGCGAGGCAGTTGATCGAGAGGAGGCTGGCTGCGATACCGGGCTCCCGGCAGCACTGGCTGCCGCTGATCAGTGTGGATTTTCTGGTGGAGTTGATTCGCCTGGCCGCCTTCGACTCCCGCATGGTCGGGCAGTCGCTATTGGCGCTGGATGCGCGCACACCGGATTTGCGCGGCCTGGTGCTGGCGCTGGGAGAGGCATTGCAGGTTCGGCCACCGCACCGGCATGTGCCCATGCCTGTGCTCAAAGCCTTGCTGGCGATGCCCGGACTACCGAGGCTGTTGCAGGTCGAGCCGGAGTCGTTGGACTTCATCCAGCGCGAACGCTTCGATATGGGCCCTACCGACGAGTTCTTGCGTCGCCATAAACGCGACTGGCCCGCTATCGAGCAAGCGATAGGGGCCAGTGCGCGTTACCTGAAAGCGACCTTTTACGCCGCGTCCTGATCCTTGGCCAGGGAAGCCATGTCGATCACGAAGCGGTATTTCACGTCACTCTTGAGCATGCGCTCGTAGGCTTCGTTGATGTTCTGGATGTCGATCATTTCGATGTCCGAGACGATGTTGTGCTCGGCGCAGAAGTCGAGCATTTCCTGGGTTTCGGCGATGCTACCGATCAGCGAGCCGGCCAGGCGGCGGCGCTTGAAGATCAGACCGACGACTTCCGGCGACGGGTGCGCCGAATCCGGTATGCCGACCAGGGTCATGGTGGCGTCGCGCTTGAGCAGGCCGAGGAAGGCATCCAGGTTGTGCGGTGCAGCCACGGTGTTGAGGATGAAGTCGAAGCTGTTGGCGTGGGCCGCCATCTCGTCGGCATTCTTCGACACCACCACTTCGGCAGCGCCCAGGCGCAGGGCGTCTTCACGCTTGTTCGGAGAGGTGGTGAACAGCACCACGTGAGCGCCCATGGCGGCGGCGATCTTCACGCCCATATGGCCGAGGCCACCGAGGCCGACCACGCCAACCTTGTCGCCCTTTCTGACGTTCCACTGGCGCAGCGGCGAGTAGGTGGTGATGCCGGCGCAGAGCAGCGGCGCAACGGCGGCCAGGTTGTCGGTGTGACGGATGCGCAGCACGAACTTCTGGTCGACGACGATGGCGTCGGAGTAGCCGCCAAAGGTGTTTTCACCACCGAAGACCGGGCCATTGTAAGTACCGGTGAAGCCGGCCTCGCAGTATTGCTCGAGGCCTTCGGAACAGGACGAGCAGCTCCGGCAGCTGTCGACCATGCAGCCGACGCCGGCCAGGTCGCCGACCTTGAAGCCGGTCACGTCGCTACCGACGGCCGTGACCTTGCCGACGATTTCGTGGCCGGGCACCGAGGGGTACAGGGTGTTCTTCCACTCATTGCGCGCGGTGTGCAGGTCGGAGTGGCAGACGCCGCAGTAGAGGATGTCGATCTGCACGTCGTTGGCGCCGACGGCGCGGCGCTGGAAGCGGTAGGGCGCGAGAGGTTTGCTGGAGTCCTGGGCGGCATAGCCGAGAATGGTGGTCATGGGCATTCCTATCGGTTGTAAATCAACGGCTTGTGGCCGTGTGGATGGATAAGCGTAGTGCAGCCCGGTGTCGGGTCGATTGCACAATCCTGTCGCTGTCTGTCCTGATCCTCCGTGGCTATTTAAGAAGGTACGGATCGGTAGAGAGTTCCCGAACGCGGCGTCATGGCAACGCGAGCCGCTGGCAGCATTGCGCTGCGTCGCAGGCCATTCGAGAGTGGCGGGACTATCGACTGTTGAGGCGCGTGCGCAGCAGCGGCGTGAGCTCGTCGAACAGCGTCTGCACGGAGCGTAGTGCCAGGCAGTCCGGGCGGGTCAGCAGCCACAGGTCGGTGTCGCAATCGACCAGCGCCTCGCTCAGGCGCTCCACGCCATCGAGGCTGCGGGCCATGAAATCGGGCAGGGCGGCGATGCCCAGGCCGCCCTGTACCAGGGTGGCGACCGCTGACATGCTGCTGCAGCGGTAGCGCGGCACCAGGCTGGGGTGCGCCTGATGGCGCCAGGCCACGGTGATGTGGTCGGGCATGGAGTCGTCCGGGGCGATCCATGGCACCGAGGTGGGCGCTTGCAAGAAGGCTTCGCGGTGTTCCGGGCGCCCGCAGATGTAATAGGCGGTGTGCCCCAGTTGGCGCCCGACCAGGTGCTCGGGCGGCGCGTTGGACAGGCGCAGGGCGATGTCCGCGTCGCGGCGGCTGAGGTTGGCGAAGGTGTTGGTGGTGGCCAGCTCCAGCGACAGCGCCGGGTAGCGCGGCATCAGCTCGGCCAGGCTGGGCAGCAGCAGGTTTTGCAGCACCGCGTCGGTACAGGTCAGGCGTACCGTGCCGCTGATGACTTTCTCGCCATGCTGCAGGGCGATGCGCGCCGCATCCAGGGCCTGCTCGGCGCGTTCGGCCTGCTCGGCCAGGGCCTGGGCACTCTGGGTCGGCATGTAGCCGCGGCGGCTTTTCTCGAACAGGGCGATGCCCAGATTGGCCTCGAGTTTGCGGATGGCCCGAAACACCGTCGATACATCCACCTGCAATTGCTCGGAGGCCCGGGCCAGAGAGCGTCCGCGTACCAGCGCGAGCACCAGCGCGAGGTCGACATGGCTGATCTGGTATTGCGTAGATGCAATCATTAATTGCTCTGATGCCAGTATCGGTTGCGTGTGCGCCCACTTATACTCAAGGCGTTGCCTAGAATCAAATCCGCTAGCGGATACCCAGAATAATGAGGCGCCAAGGCTCGTGAGATGTCTTGCGCGGGGGCGCCGATGCGAAAGGATGTATTTCCCATGACTTCGGTTTCCCCACGTGTCGTTCAGCTCAACGAAGCGAACACTTTCCTCAAGGATCACCCGGAGATTCAGTACGTCGACCTGCTGATCACCGACATGAACGGTATCGTGCGTGGCAAGCGCGTCGAGCGCGCCAGCCTGCATAAGGTCTATGAAAAAGGCATCAACCTGCCGGCCTCGCTGTTTGCCCTGGACATCAACGGCTCCACCGTGGAAAGCACCGGCCTGGGCCTGGACATCGGCGACGCTGACCGCATCTGCTACCCGATTCCCGACACCCTGTGTAAAGAACCCTGGCAGAAGCGCCCCACCGCGCAACTGCTGATGACCATGCACGAGCTGGATGGCGCACCGTTCTTCGCCGACCCCCGCGAAGTGCTGCGCCAGGTGGTGGAGAAGTTCGACGAGCTGGGCCTGACCATTTGCGCGGCGTTCGAGCTGGAGTTCTACCTGATCGATCAGGAAAACGTGAACGGCAGGCCGCAGCCGCCGCGTTCACCCATTTCCGGCAAGCGTCCGATCTCCACCCAGGTCTACCTGATCGACGACCTCGACGAGTACGTCGACTGCCTGCAGGACATGCTCGAAGCGGCCAAGGAGCAGGACCTGCCGGCTGACGCCATCGTCAAGGAAAGTGCCCCGGCGCAGTTCGAGGTCAACCTGCATCACGTCGAAGATGCCATCAAGGCCTGCGACTACGCGGTACTGCTCAAGCGCCTGATCAAGAACATCGCCTACGACCACGAGATGGATTCGACCTTCATGGCCAAGCCCTATCCGGGCCAGGCGGGCAATGGTCTGCACGTGCACATCTCGCTGCTCGACAAGAAGACCGGGCAGAACATCTTCGCCACCGACGATCCGGAGCAGCACGCGCCGCTGCGCCATGCCATCGCCGGCATCCTCGACACCATGCCGGCGTCGATGGCCTTCTTGTGCCCGAACGTCAACTCGTACCGCCGTTTCGGCGCGCAGTTCTACGTGCCTAACGCGCCGAGCTGGGGCTTGGACAACCGCACCGTTGCGGTACGCGTACCGACCGGCAGCAGCGATGCCATCCGTATCGAGCATCGCGTGGCCGGTGCCGACGCCAACCCGTACCTGATGATGGCGTCGATTCTCGCCGGCATTCACCACGGCCTGACCAATCAGCTGGAGCCGGGGGCGCCCATCGAAGGCAACTCCTACGAGCAGTTGGAGCAGAGCCTGCCCAACAACCTGCGCGACGCCCTGCGCCAGTTGGACGAAAGTGAAGTGATGAACAAATACATCCGCCCGGAATACATCGACATCTTCGTCGCCTGTAAGGAAGCGGAAATGCACGAGTTCGAAACCACCATTTCCGACCTCGAATACAACTGGTACCTGCATACCGTCTGACGGAGTGATGAACATGAGCAACATGACTCGCCAGGATTGGGAGCAGCGTTACCAGGGCCTGCGCATCGAGGGACGCGCCTTTATCGACGGCACCTACCGCGATGCCGTGGGTGGCGCGACCTTCGACAGCATCAGCCCGGTGGATGGCTGCCAGCTGGCCAGCGTGGCCAGTTGCATGGCCGATGACGCCGAGCTTGCCGTCAAGGCCGCCCGGGCCAGCTTCGAGCGTGGCGACTGGGTGAAACTCGCGCCGGCGCAGCGCAAGCGCGTGCTGATCGCCTTCGCCGACAAGTTGCTGGCCAATGCCGAGGAGCTGGCGCTGCTGGAAACCCTCGACATGGGCAAGCCGATCAGCGATTCGCTGAGCATCGACGTGCCGGCGGCGGCCAACGCCATCCGCTGGAGCGCCGAGGCCATCGACAAGCTCTACGACGAAGTGGCGCCCACGCCCCATGACCAGCTCGGCCTGGTGACCCGCGAGGCGGTGGGCGTGGTGGCGGCTATCGTGCCGTGGAATTTCCCGTTGCTGATGTCCAGCTGGAAGCTCGGCCCGGCTTTGGCCGCCGGTAACTCGGTGATCCTCAAACCCTCCGAGAAGTCGCCGCTGACCGCCATCCGCGTCGCCCAGCTGGCGCTGGAGGCGGGCATTCCGGCCGGCGTGTTCAACGTGCTGCCCGGTTACGGCCACACCGTGGGCAAGGCTCTGGCCCTGCACATGGACGTCGACACCATCGTGTTCACCGGCTCCACCAAAATCGCCAAGCAACTGATGATCTACGCTGGCGAGTCGAACATGAAGCGCGTCTGGCTGGAGGCCGGCGGCAAGAGCCCGAACATCGTCTTCGCCGATGCGCCTGACCTGCAGGCCGCCGCCGACGCGGCGGCTACCGCCATCGCCTTCAATCAGGGCGAAGTGTGCGTGGCAGGCTCGCGCCTGCTGGTGGAAAGCTCGATCAAGGAGCGCTTCCTGCCCATGGTGGTCGAGGCACTGCAGCGCTGGAAACCTGGTCATGCCCTGGATCCCCAGACCCGTGTCGGTGCGCTGGTCGACGACGGCCACCTGGCGAGCGTGCTCGGCTTCATCGAGGCCGGTCGCGAGGAGGGCGCCGAGATCCTCATTGGTGGCGAACGTGCTCTGCAGGAAACCGGCGGCAGCTACGTGCAGCCGACGATCTTCGCCGGTGTGGACAATGCCATGCGTATCGCCCGTGAGGAAATCTTCGGCCCGGTGCTGTCGGTGATCACCTTCGACAGCGACGAAGAAGCCATTCGCATCGCCAACGACACGCCCTATGGCCTGGCTGCGGCCGTGTGGACGCGCGACATTTCCCGCGCTCACCGCACTGCCCGGGCGCTTCGGGCCGGTAGCGTATGGGTGAACCAGTACGACGGTGGCGACATGACCGCGCCGTTCGGCGGCTTCAAGCAATCGGGCAATGGCCGCGACAAGTCGCTGCATGCCTTCGACAAGTACACCGAACTGAAAGCGACCTGGATAAAAATCTAAGTAAGGGATGCGCCCCGCTGCCACAGCGGGGCGCCTGTGCTTTGGCCTCATATTTAGGCGCTTTGGGAGATATTCCATGACTCAACACGTCGACAGTTACTACGCCGCCTCGCGCAACCCGCGGGTCGATTACCCTGCGCTCACCGACGTCGTCGAGACGGACGTGTGCATCATCGGCGCCGGCTACACCGGCCTTTCCACCGCGTTGTTTCTGCTGGAGAGTGGTTTCAAGGTGACCGTGCTGGAGGCCGCCAAGGTCGGCTTCGGTGCTTCGGGCCGTAACGGCGGGCAGATCGTCAACAGCTACAGCCGCGACATCGACGTCATCGAAAAGCAGGTCGGTGCGCGCCAGGCGCAGCTGCTCGGCGAGATGGCCTTCGAAGGCGGGCGCATCATCCGCGAGCGGGTCGCCAAGTACGGCATTCAGTGCGACCTGAAGGACGGTGGCGTGTTCGCCGCCATTACCGACAAGCAGATGGGCCACCTCGAGGCCCAGAAGAAGCTGTGGGAGCGCTACGGCCACACTCAACTGGAGCTGATG
Organism: Pseudomonas sp. PA27(2017); assembly: GCF_001945445.1. Lineage (GTDB taxonomy): Bacteria > Pseudomonadota > Gammaproteobacteria > Pseudomonadales > Pseudomonadaceae > Aquipseudomonas. The sequence continues at coordinate 157,705 of NZ_MSXW01000026.1, read as the reverse complement.
GATGAGCGGCGCATTCGCGAAGTGGTCGGCACCGACCGCTATGTCGGCGGCATGCTGGATATGAGCGGTGGCCATATCCATCCGCTCAATCTGGCCTTGGGTGAAGCCGCTGCGGTGGCATCCCTGGGTGGTGCGATCTACGAGCAGAGCCCGGCCACGCGTATCGACCGTGGCCCGCAGCCCGTGGTGCACACACCGAACGGCCAGGTGAAGGCCAAGTTCGTGGTGGTCGCCGGTAACGCCTACCTGGGTGGCCTGGTGCCCGAGCTGGCGAGCAAGTCGATGCCCTGCGGCACTCAGGTGATCGCCACCGAACCGCTGTCCGACGAGCTGGCCCGCAGCCTGCTGCCGCAGGACTACTGCGTGGAAGACTGCAACTACCTGCTCGACTACTTCCGCCTCAGCGGCGACAAGCGCCTGATCTACGGCGGCGGTGTGGTGTATGGCGCCCGCGACCCGGCAGATATCGAAGCGATCATCCGCCCCAAGCTGCTCAAGACCTTCCCGCAGCTCAAGGACGTGAAGATCGATTACACCTGGACCGGCAACTTCCTGCTGACCCTGTCGCGCCTGCCCCAGGTCGGCCGGATCGGCGAGAACATCTACTACTCCCAGGGTTGCAGCGGCCACGGCGTGACCTACACGCACCTGGCCGGCAAGGTGCTGGCCGAGGCGCTGCGTGGTCAGGCCGAGCGCTTCGACGCCTTCGCCGGGCTGCCGCATTACCCGTTCCCGGGTGGGCAACTGCTGCGCGTGCCGTTCACCGCCCTGGGCGCTATTTACTACCAGCTGCGTGACCGCCTGGGTATCTGATGCTGCGCCTGCCGGCGTGCTCCGCCGGCAGGCTTTTCCGGAGAGAACACCATGACCCGCATGCCTTTGATCGGTGTGACTGCCTGTCGGCAGACGCTTGGTAAATACGATTCGCACACGGTTGGCGACAAGTACGTCGAGGCGGCGGCCTACGCCGGCCTGCCGCTGGTGCTGCCGGCACGCAGCACGCCAAGTGACCCGCAGCAGTTGCTCGAACAGCTCGACGGCATTCTCTTCACCGGCTCGCCGTCCAACGTCGAGCCTCGCCACTATCAGGGCACGCCGAGCCTGGAAGGCACCCAGCACGACCCGAGCCGCGATGCCAACACCTTGCCGCTGCTGCGCCTGGCCATCGACAAGGGCGTACCGGTGTTCTGCATCTGCCGCGGCTTCCAGGAGCTCAACGTGACCCTCGGCGGCACTCTGCACCAGCGCGTGCAGGAACTGCCGGGTTATCTGGATCACCGCGAGCCACAGCGCAACTCGGTCGCCGAGCAGTACGCGCCGCAGCATGCGGTCGCCGTGCAGCCGGGCGGCGTTTTCGAACGTATCGGTCTGCCGGCGCAGTTCCAGGTCAACTCCCTGCACAGCCAGGGCATCGACCGCCTGGCCGAGCGCTTGCGCGTCGAAGCGAAGGCGCCGGATGGCCTGGTGGAGGCGGTGTCGATTGCCGATGCACCGGGCTTCCTGATCGGCGTGCAATGGCACCCGGAATGGCGCTTCGCCGAGAACCCCGAATCGCTGGCGCTGTTCCAGGCCTTCCGCGATGCCTGCCAGGCCTACGCCCAGGCGCGCGACGCCCGCTGAATCCGCCCTGAACCCGGCTGGGTTCGGGATGCTCTGACCTGAACGGGTCGGGATCGGCTGCCCGCCGGCGTAGCGAGTTGCGTCCTGCAGATCCCGCCCACGTTCGGAGACAATTCCAAGACGATGGCAGAGAATTATGAGTGATTACACGAACGCGGCGGCATCGCACGTGCAGGCAACCCCTGTCGCTGGTGCCGCTGCGATGGTTTCCGGCAAGGGCCTGGCCCAAGGCAAGGTCGGTCTGCTGGCTTGCGTGGTGCTGGGCATTTCCACCATTGCACCGGTCTACACGCTGACTGGCGCCCTCGGCCCTACCGTACGCGAAGTCGGCGTGTACCTGCCGGCGGTGTTCATCGTCGGCTTCCTGCCGATGCTGCTGGTGGCGCTGGGTTATCGCGAACTCAACGCCGCGGAGCCGGATAGCGGCACCTCGTTCACTTGGTCGGCACGTGCCTTTGGGCCGATGATCGGCTGGATCGGCGGTTGGGGGCTGGTGACTGCTACCACCATCGTGCTCTCCAACCTGGCGGGCATTGCCGTGGATTTCTTCTACCTGTTCCTCGCCCAGCTCACCGGGCTGGACTGGCTGGCCGACCTGACCCGCAACCTGCTGGTGAACATCGTCACCTGCTGCGCCTTCATCGCCATGGCGGTGTGGGTCTGTTGCCGCGGCATCGGCATGACCATGGGCGTGCAATACACCCTGGTGGCGCTGCAGCTGGTGGTGCTGATCGGTTTCTCCATCGCCGCCTTCGCCGCGGCGCCGGACAGCTCGCCAGTGGTCTTTCACCCCGAATGGTTCAACCCGTTCAATATCGATTCGTTCTCCGCGTTCGCGGCCGGCCTGTCGCTGTCGATCTTCATCTTCTGGGGCTGGGACGTGTGCCTGACGGTGAGCGAGGAGTCGGTGGGCAGCGAGAAGGTGCCCGGGCGCGCCGCGACCCTCACCGTGTTACTGATCCTCGCCCTGTACCTTTTCACCGCGGCGGCCACCCTGCAGTTCGCCGGCACCGGTGAAACCGGCCTGGGCCTGGGCAATGCGCAGATCCAGGAAAACGTCTTCGCCCACCTGGCTGGCCCGGTGATGGGCCCGCTGGCGATCCTGATGTCCATCGCCGTGCTGGCCAGCACGGCTGCGTCGCTGCAGTCGACCTTCATTTCACCGGCGCGCACGCTGCTCGCCATGGGGTACTACCGGGCGGTGCCGAAACGCTTCGCCAGCGTGCATCCGCATTCACAGACGCCGCGCTACGCGACCATCGCCGCCGGCATCGCCACCGCGGTGTTCTACGTGACCATGCGCACCCTGAGCGAGAACGTACTGGCCGACACCATCACCGCTCTGGGCATGATGATCTGCTTCTACTACGCGCTGACGGCGTTCGCCTGCGTCTGGTACTTCCGCCACAGCCTGTTCGACAGCGCGCGGCACTTCTTCATGCGCGGCCTGTGCCCGCTGGTGGGCGCGGTGATGCTGTCGATCATCTTCTGGCAGACCACCCTGGACAGCATGTCCCCGGACTTCGGCAGCGGCTCGCACATTGGCGGCCTTGGCCTGGTATTCGTGATCGCCGTGGTGATCCTGCTGCTCGGCCTGGTGCTGATGTTCATCGCCCGCTGGCAGGCGCCGGCGTTCTTCAGGGGCAACACGCTGCAGAAGCAGATGAAACCGGTAAAAGCAGAGCTGTAACGGCCAATCCGTAGTCCGGGTCGAGCGCAGCGACACCCGGGAGCCTCCTGGGTATCGCTGCGCTCAACGCCAGGCTACGTGGTGTCAAAAACGACAAAGGGACGCCGAAGCGTCCCTTTGTCGTTTACCGCAGGCTGAGTATCAGGCGGCCTGGGTCTTTTCCTCGGCCTGTTTGACGGCGCGGTTCAGGGCGCTGAACAGGGCGCGGAAACTCGCCGTGGTGATGTTCTCGTCGATGCCGATACCGTGCAGCGGGCGCTGACCATCCAGGCGGATCTCGATGTAGCAGGCCGCCTTGGCGTTGGCGCCGCCACCGATGGCGTGCTCGTGGTAGTCCATCACTTCCACGGCGACCGGCAGGCTGGAGGCCAAGGCTTCCAGCGCGCCTTTACCCGAACCGCTCCAGCGCTGTTCCTGGCCATTGACCTGCACCTTGGCGTCGACGCGGCTTTCACCATTCTCTTCTTCCAGGCGATGGCCCTTCAGCTCGTAGGGTGACGTGGCCTTGAGGTACTCGCTGTCGAGCAGCTTGTGGATCTGCGAGGCGGTCATCTCCAGGCCCAGACGGTCGGTTTCCTTCTGCACCACCTGGCTGAACTCGATCTGCATGCGGCGCGGCAGGTTGATGCCGTACTCCTGCTCGAGCAGGAAGGTGATGCCGCCCTTGCCGGACTGGCTGTTCACGCGGATTACCGCTTCGTAGTCGCGGCCGATATCGGCCGGGTCGATCGGCAGGTACGGCACTTCCCACAGCGCGCCTTCCTGCTGCTGGGCGAAGCCCTTGCGGATGGCGTCCTGGTGAGAGCCGGAGAAGGCGGTGTGTACCAGGTCGCCCACGTATGGGTGGCGTGGGTGTACCGGAATCTGGTTGCAGTCCTCGACCACCTTGCGCACCGCGTCGATGTCGGAGAAGTCCAGTTGCGGGTTGACGCCCTGGGTGTAGAGGTTCAGCGCCAGGGTCACCAGGCAGACGTTACCGGTGCGCTCGCCGTTGCCGAACAGGCAGCCTTCGACGCGATCGGCGCCGGCCATGACGGCCAGCTCGGAAGCGGCCACGCCGGTGCCACGGTCGTTATGGGTGTGCACGCTGATCTGCACGCTGTCGCGCTTGTTCACGTGGCGGCCGAACCACTCGATCTGGTCGGCGTAGTTGTTCGGCGTGGCGCACTCGATGGTGGCCGGCAGGTTGAGGATCAGCGGGTTGGCCGGGGTTGGCTGGAACACGTCGATCACCGCGTTGCACACCTCGACGGCAAAGTCGATTTCGGTGCTGCTGAACACTTCCGGCGAGTACTCGAAGCCCCACTGGGTCTCGGGTGCTGCGTCGGCCAGGCGCTTGATGGTGGTGCCAGCGGCTACGGCGATGGCTTTGACGCCAGCCTTGTCCTGGTTGAAGACGATCTTGCGGAAGCTCGGTGCGCAGGCGTTGTAATAGTGAACGATGGCCTTCTTGGCGCCCTTCAGGGACTCGAAGGTGCGCTCGATGAGATCGTCGCGGGCCTGGGTCAGCACCTGGATGGTCACGTCGTCCGGGATATGGCCGCCTTCGATCAGCTCGCGCACGAAGTCGAAATCAGTCTGCGAAGCGGAGGGGAAGCCCACTTCGATTTCCTTGAGGCCGACCTGTACCAGGCATTTGAAGAAACGCATCTTCTTCTCGGCATCCATCGGCTCGATCAGCGACTGGTTGCCGTCACGCAGGTCGGTGGACAGCCAGATCGGCGCCTTGTCGATGATCTTGTCCGGCCAGGTACGGTCGGGGATCTGGATCTGGGTGAACGGACGGTACTTTTGCGACGGGTCTTTGAGCATGCTCATGAATCAATCCTGAAGGCGAAGGCCGGCGTGGGCCGTGCTGAATAACAAGAGAAAACGAAAGACGAGAAGGGGGCCGGCAGACCCTAGCGCAGTCGCTGAGCGACCAAGCAAAGATTGGCGTGTTGCCGAAGGAGGATGAGGGTCTTGGAGATAGTCATGGCCTCAACCCTAACCACTGGGGGTAAAGCTGGCAAGCCTGTCTTTGAAATTGGTGAAAACCACCAAGGCTTGAGCTTTGGTGGTTTTTTATTGCTGAGTAAAAGGTTTTTTAGCCTGGAAGTTGCGCGGTGCTGTCGGCTCGCGCCACCGCGTGCAGGTTGGGGCGCAGCTCGCGCATGTCCGCCCCGCTCGGGTGTTGGAACACCCGCAGGCCGAACTCCGGCAGGATCGCCAGCAGGTGATCGAAGATGTCCGACTGGTAACCCTCGTACGGCACCCAGGCCACGGTGTTGGTGAAACAGTAAAGCTCCAGCGGCAAGCCGTCGGCGGTGGGCTGCAGCTGGCGCACCATCTGGGTCATGTCCTGGTTGATGCCCGGGTGCTGGCGCAGGTAATGCTCGACGTAGGCGCGGAAGGTGCCCAGGTTGGTGACGCGGCGGGTGTTGGCCGGCTCCTGGGCGGCGTCGGCCAGTTCGGCGTTCCAGCTCAGCAACTCGCTCTGCTTGCTGCTCAGGTATTGGCCGAGCAGCAGGAAGCGCTGCAGCCGGGCGATCTCGTCCGGGCTCAGGAAGCGCACGCTGGTCTGGTCCAGGTAGATCGCGCGTTTGATACGGCGGCCACCGGACTCCTGCATACCGCGCCAATTCTTGAACGGATCGCTGATGAAGCGCTTGGTCGGGACGGTGGTGATGGTCTTGTCCCAGTTCTGCACCTTCACCGTGTGCAGGGCGATATCGATCACCGCGCCGTCGGCATTGAGCTGCGGCATCTCTACCCAGTCGCCGACCCGCACGATGTCGCTGGACGAGATCTGCACACTGGCGACCAGCGACAGCAGGGTGTCTTGGAAGATCAGCATCAGCACCGCGGCCATGGCGCCAAGGCCAGACAGCAGGATCAACGGCGAGCGGTCGATCAGCGTGGCGATCATCAGGATGGTGGCGATGGCGTAGATGACGATGGTCACCACCTGGATGTAGCCCTTGATCGGCTTCAGGTGCGCATTCGGCCGGCGCTGGTAGAACAGGTTGACCAGGTTCAGCACGCCGCCGATGGCCAGGGCGATGGTGAGGATGATGAACGCGCTGCAGACGTTCTCCACCACCGTGACCACGGCCTCGGGCAGGTGGGGGATCACCTTGATGCCGCTGGCCAGGATCAGCGCCGGCACGATGTTGGCCAGTCGGCGCACTACGTGTGAATCGGCCAGAGCCTTGTCCTGACCCACGGCGGTGGAGCGCAGCGCGCGGTACAGGCCGCGTACCAGGATGCGCTTGACCACCCAGTTGGCCAGCCAGGCGCCAGCGACCAGCAGGCACAGGCTGATCAGGGTATGCAGTTCGGGGTATTGCTGCAGCCACGCGAGTGTGGCCTGGTAGTGTTCTTTCATCACGTCTCTCGCTCGTTTCATGACCGCCATCGCCGGCGTGCCGGGCGATGGGGCGCGTACCTTAGCAAACCCGGGTGACGGACGGGCGCACGCGCACGATTTACTTACCTTTCAGTTAGGCGAGCATTGAATGGTACTGAATTCGAGGCGTCAGGCGGGGCGCCCCCGGCCAAAGCACGGGGGCTGAGGGGCGATCAGAACTCGCCGCGCAGGGTCAGGGCGAAGTTGCGGGGCTCGCCGTAGTAGTAGTTGGCGCCGGTTATGCCAATTTTCTCGTAGTAGTACTTGTCGAACAGGTTGTTGGCGTTGAACTGTGCCGAGTAGTGCTCGTTGAAGCGATAAGCGATCATGGCGTTGTATACCGCATAGCCGCTTTGTTCGGCGCGGGCGGTTTTCGCCGCATTGGTTGCGTAGATATCGCTCTGTGCCTGAACGCCGCCGCCTATCGTGAAGCCAGAGAGCTGGCCCGGCAGTTTGTAAGAGGTGAACAGTCGCAGCAGGTGTTTGGGATCCGTGGTGCGCAGGGCATTGCCCTGGTTACCGGCGGTGTCCTTCAGGTACTCGGTAGTGGTGTAGGTGTAACCGCCGGTGACCTGCCAGTCAGGAAGTACCTCACCGGAAATTTCCATTTCGATGCCTTCGCTGCGGCTTTTACCTGCCGCCGTTTTGCAGAACCCTGTCGGGTACGAAGGAAGGCATTGCTGCACGCCGTTGGTAATGGATGGATCGTCCAGCGCCTTGCCAATCAGGTTGGTACGAAATACGGCAATCGAGCTGTTCAGCCGGCCTTCATAGAACTCGCCCTTGAGGCCGAGTTCGTAAACCTCGCCAGTCATTGGTTTGAGTACCGAGCCTGAAGAGTCGAAGACCGCCTGCGGGGCGAATATCTCGGTGTAGCTGGTATACGCGCTGATGTTTTCGGTCAGGTCATAGATCAGCGCGGCGTAGGGAACGACTTCTTGAGTAACCTTGTAGTCGCCTGTATTGCTGTTCTCATTGGCGAAGTCGTACCAGTTCAGGCGTGCGCCGATGATGGCGTTTAGCGGATCTGCCAGCGACATGTTTAGGGTCGCGTAGGTGGCTTTCTGAGTCGTGATGGTGTGCGCTTGGGGATTCACTGTCGGGCTGACGCGAGTTTTGTTGACCGCCGACGGATCCCAGTTGCGCACGTCTACCCCACGGGCGTTGTAGCCCCATACGGATTCGTTGCCGATGGCATCCGCTTCGTTCCACTCTGCACCGACGGTGAGCCGGTGTTCACGACCGAGCAGGCTGAACGGGCCATCGAGTACAGCACCGACATTGCTGTAGTTGGTTCTGCCGCCGCCATCGCTGAAGTTGTAGTTCACGTCCCACAGATAAGGGTTGGTCGCGCCAGCCGTTCTGGCCAGCGACGTTTGCTGGAAACCGTGATCCTTGTAGGCAAGGCGGCTGCGGTTGCCACTCAGCTTGAGATTCCAGCCATTGTCGAAGGCGTGCTCAAGCTCCAGAAAACTGTGAGCGTTGGTGCGATCCCAGCGTGCCCAGTTGGCACCTAGAAAGGTCGAGCGTGAGAACGACAAGGGCGAACCGTCGAAATCGGGCACCAGGCCGCCCCAGGCACCTGTGGCATCCATTTCCGTGTATTCGAAACCACCGGTCAGCGTGGTGCTTTCACTGAGATCAGCTGCCAGCACGGTATAGAGCACGTTCTTGCGCTCCATGCGGGCGTCCTGAAAGAAATCCTTGTCGCTGTGCACCGCAATGACTCGCCCGCGGATGGCACCACCTTCGGTCAGCGGGCCGGAGATATCGGCGGTGTAACGGTTTGCGTCCCAGGAGCCAGCGGTGTAGCTGGCCGAGCCGTGAAACTCATGGGTTGGGCGTTTGCGCACCATATTGACGGTGCCGGATGGGTTGCCCGAGCCGCGCAGCATACCGCTGGCACCGCGCAAAACTTCGACATGGTCGAGCGTCGCCACATCTGGCTGGATGAAGTTGCCGTTACGTGAGTCGATGTTCAGGGTCGCACCGTCGAATTGCAGCGCATCGATCTGATAACCACGGGAGTAGTAGTTCACCCGCTCGCTGTCGGTCTGGTCGACCACCACGCCCGGTGTCTGCTGAAGCATTTCCTTGAGGTTGGTGAGGTTCTGATCCTTCATGCGTTGTTCGGTCAGCACCGTCACCGATTGCGGAGTGCGACGAAGCGATTGCGGCGTCTTGCCGATGCTCACAGTACCCGTGGTGTACGAGCCACTGCCTTCGGTAGTAGCGCCCAGGCCAGTGCTGCTGATCGCTGTTGCACCCAACTCCATGGCACTGCCTACGTCCATGCGCTCGCTGAGAATGAAGCTGCCGTTGCCCTGGTTCAGTGCTTCCATGTCGCTGCCTTGCAGCAACTGATTCAGGCCTTGATGAACTTCATATTCGCCTTGTAGGCCGGGCGAGTTCTTACCGGCGGTTTGCTGAGGTGTCGCAGCAAGGGTGATGCCGGCAGCGCGGGCGAACTGGTTGAGGGCATCGCTCAGCGGGCCTGCAGCAATCGAATAGCGTTTAACGCTGGAAGTGCTGCCAGGCTCGTTAGCCAGCAGGGTGGTCGGGGCAACGGCGAAGCTCAGGGCTGCCCCGAACAGGGCGTAGCGCAGGGCGCGATTGAGCGGGGTGAGGCGGGCGGCGTCTAAGCGTGGTTGCATGGGGCTCACTGTCGACAGAACGGCGATGAATAGGAATGGTTCTGATTCCTTGCCGAACCTTGTCGGAAAAACCGACAGTTTTTTCAAATTTATTTCAGCGCGAGAGCGATGTGATCATCAGCTTTGCATGCAGATGGGCGGGGGCGTCAGGCTGCTTTCACTTGAACCCACCAGCGCGTCATGTATTGCACGCGAATGGGGAGGGTCTGGGCCACGACGCGCAATAGCTCATCCGTATCGTCGAGACGGAACACGCCGGACAGACGCAGATCGGCAACGCTTCTGGTGTAGCCGAGATGCCCGTGGCGGTAGCGGCCTACTTCGTCGAGAAAATCCTCCAGGCGCATATCGCGGGTAACGATCAGGCCTTCGCGCCAGGCGGAGGGATCCATATCGGCCCGTTCGTAAAGTGAAGCGCTGCCATCTGCAACCCGGTAATGATTGCCGGCCGTAGCCTGAAAAACGGGTATGCCGGCTACCGCGACCTTACCTTTTTCGACGTTCAGGCTCATACAGCCATCACGTATGCGCAGGCCGAACCGAGTGACTGGTTCGGCTCCTGCCTTAGCCTCGAACAATCCATGCGGGGTGCTGACCCGCAATGGGCGAAGGCTGTCGGCGGTGCAGTTCACGAACAGCTCACCCTGGCGCAGAACGATCAGCCGCTGCCTGGCGCCCAGGCGCACGTCCACGGCGGTGGCCGTATTGAGATCGAGCTCGTCGCCGTTGCCGAGTGCCAGACGACGATGCTCGCCCACGGCGGTCGCCTGGTCGGCGAGTAGCGGCTGGATGACGGACAGATCCTTGGCCAGCCACGCGCTGCCTCCAGCGACAGCCGTCAGGGACAGCAGCTTGAGCGCTTGCCTGCGTTGCAGGCGCAACGCCGAATTCTCAAGGGTGTTTACGGTGCCCACGGGCAGGGCACGCAAGTCCTGGCTCAGTTCGGCGTGCATGCCGCTGACCCGCTGCCAGGCACGTTCGTGGCCTGGGTCGGCGCGCCGCCACTGTTCGCACTGGCGGCGAAGCGCTGGAGCGTCGTTCTGCTGCAGACGTATCAGCCAGCCAATCGCCTGTTTGACTCGAATGGCTTCCGCATCCTTGTTGGCCAGGTCGCTCATTGCTCTTCGTCGCCGTAACGCAGCTGATAGCAGTGGTACAGCGCGTCGGCGATGTAGCGCTCTACGGAGCGAACCGATACCCCGAGGCGCTCGGCGATCTCCCGGTACGAGAGGCCTTCGCACTGGGCCAGCAGAAAGGCAGTGCGAACCCGAGGTTTCAGACCGTCGAGCATTAGAGCGATGCGCTCGAGCAACTCCAGCACCAGCTCTCGGGCTTCGGGAGAGGGCGCTTCTGCGTCATCGAGGTGAGCGATGCTTTCCAGCCAAGCGCGTTGCAGCTCCTCACGACGCCAGTGATCGATCACCAGACCACGTGCGACGGTGCGCAAGAACGCGCGGGGTGTATCGATGGCAGTCAGGTCGCAGCGCTGGATAACGCGCAGAAAGGTGTCGTGGGCAAAGTCTGCTGCATCGGCGGCATTGCCAAGGCGGCCGCGCAGCCACGCTTTCAGCCAGCCATGATGGTCGCTGTACAGCGTGTGGATGACAGTGCTTTGCGGTGAGTCGAGGGCGGACATGGGTGGCTAGAAGTGAGTCTGATAATACCTCGCATTGTCATTCCCGGGCCGGCTCTTTGCAATGCTGCAGGCCTACGGACGATAAATGGCGCCCATGGATTTCAGCAGCTGACACGCGATAAGTGACGCGCGCCTATCGCCGGGCCGACCAGCGCTTCACTTGGCGTAGGCGTACTCGCCGCCTTTTTCCAGGGCGCGGCGGTAGGCGGGGCGGGCGTGGATGCGTTCGAGAAAGGCCATCAGGCGCGGGCGGCCGGCGTCCAGGCCGGCACGCGCGGCAGCGGCTTCCAGAGGAAAGCTCATCTGGATATCGGCGGCGCTGAACTGCTCGCCGGCGAACCAGGTGTTTTTGCCGAGTTCGCTTTCCAAGTAGTCCAAGTGCAGCTTGAGTTGCGGGGCAACGAAGGCGTTCTTGACCTTCTGCGCGATGCCGCGGGCGATGGGTTTGACGAAGAAGGGCATCGGGCTGTTTTCCACCTTGTCGAACACCAGCTTGAGCAGCAGCGGGGGCATGGCCGAGCCTTCGGCGTAGTGCAGCCAGTAATTGCAGCGCAGGCGCTCGGGGCTCTCGGCCGGTGGTAGCAGGTGCGGGCCGTAGCGGTTGGCGAGGTAGTCGATGATGGCGCCGGATTCGGCCAGGGTCAGCTCGCCGTCGGTCACGACTGGCGACTTGCCCAGCGGGTGCACGGCGCGCAGCCCCGGCGGGGCGAGCAGGGTTTTCGGGTCACGCTCGTAGCGCTTGATCTGGTAGTCGACACCCAGCTCTTCGAGCAGCCAGAGGATGCGCTGCGAGCGCGAGTTGTTCAGGTGGTGGACGGTGATCATCGGGGCTCCTCGGGTAGGTCGGGCGGCTGCCGCTCAGATTAGACGCGAACGTGCGACGCCGCCTGGCGACCTCGCCTCAGGGCTTGAAGGCGCCGATGAAGATCGCCGGGTCGACACGCGCATCGTTGAGGCTGACGTTCCAGTGCAGGTGCGGGCCGGTCGCGCGGCCGGTGGCGCCGACCTTGCCGAGCACGCCGCCACGGGGCAGCTCGTCGCCGACCTTCACACCGATCTCCGAGAGATGGCAGAACATGCTGATAAGGCCCTGGCCGTGGTCGACGAACACCGTCTTGCCATTGAAGAAGTAGTCGCCGACCAGGATCACCGTACCCGCCGCCGGCGCCTTGATCGGCGTGCCGCGGTTGGCCGCGAAGTCCAGCCCGGAATGCGGGTTGCGCTCTTCGCCGTTGAAGAAGCGGCGCAGGCCGAAGGGGCTCGACAGGGGCCCGTTGACCGGCTTGTCGAATAACAGGTTGCTGGGCTGGCGCGGGCTGAACTGCCGGTAGGCGCGGGTCTGCTCGGCCAGTTCCTTCTCGATGCGCGCGAGGTTCTTGGCGTTGGGGTTGACCTGCTGCTGGTTCTTGATGGTGATGCGCTGCTCGACGTACTGCTTGCTGCCTACCTGGAAACTCAGACGCTGGCCTGCGGATTCGATCTGTTGAGTACCGGGTTTGACGCTCAGCGGGATGCCGACGATGGCGATCCAGCGCTGCCCGTCCTCTTTAACCACCAGCACCGGCTTGCCCTGATAGGTGGCGCTCGGCGCGCTGGCGCCACTGCCCAGGTCGACCACTGCCACACCGCCGGGCACCGGCTTGTTCAACAGGCGGCTGATAAAGCCGTCGGCGTGGGCGGGCAGGGCGAGGCACAGGGTGAGCAGCAATATCAGTGAACGCATTGGGTTTCCTTATCAATCCAGCAACGACAACGTGACGGGCGCGAGATGATTGTCTTCGACGCGCACTTCAAGCTCGCCTTCACCCAGGCGCGCCTTGAGGCGTTGCCCAGGCTGGGTGGCAGCCGCGCTGCGAATCGCCCGGCCGCGCTCATCGAGCAGAATGCTGTAGCCACGGCCCAGGGTCGCCAGCGGGCTGACCACGTGCAGCGTCTGCATCTGGCTGTGCAGCGCCAGGCGGCGGGCCTTGAGTCCTTCCTTCATCGCCCGCGGCAGGCGTTCGGCCAGGCTGTCGAGGCGCTGGCGCAGCAACTTGAGGTGGCGCCCGGGATGTTGACCGGCCAGGCGGGCTTCGAGTTGCGCCAGTTTGTGGCTGCGCCCATTGAGCTGCTGGGCGAAGGCGCGGCGCAGGCGCATGTCCAGATCATCGAGACGCTGGGCCTGCTGGCGCAGCCGTTCGCCGGGGTGACGCATGCGCCGGGTCAGGCCGTCCAGGCGCATGCGCTCGCGGGCCAGGCGGCTGTTCATCGCCAGAGTCAGGCGCCGTTGCAGCACGCTGACACGCTGGGTCAGGTCGTTGCTGTGCGGCGCCAATAGCTCAGCGGCGGCCGATGGCGTGGGCGCGCGCACGTCAGCGACGAAATCGCTGATCGACACATCGGTTTCATGGCCCACCGCGCTGACGATGGGCGTTACGCAAGCGGCCACGGCGCGGGCCACGGCCTCTTCGTTGAAGCACCAGAGATCTTCCAGGGAGCCGCCGCCGCGGGCGAGGATCAGCGCATCGAAGCCCTGGGTATCGGCCAGTTTCAGCGCGCGGACGATCTGCGCCGTGGCCTCGCGGCCTTGTACGGCGGTGGGAATCAGGCTCAGCTCGACCTGCGGGGCGCGGCGGCGGAACACGCTGATGATGTCGCGGATCACCGCACCGGTCGGCGAGCTGACGATGCCGATGCGCCGCGGGTGGGCGGGTAGGGTGCGTTTGCTTTCGGCGGCGAACAGGCCTTCGGCGCCGAGCTTCTCCTTCAACGCTTCGAAGGCCAGGCGCAGGGCGCCATCGCCGGCGGGCTCTACCGCGTCGAGAATCAGCTGGTAGTCGCCACGGCCCTCGAACAGCGAGACCTTGCCGCGCACCTTGACCGCCAGGCCGTCGCGCAGCGCCTGGCGCACCCGCGCGGCGTTCTGCCGGAACAGCGCGCAGCGCACCTGGGCCTGGCTGTCCTTCAGGGTGAAGTAGATGTGGCCGGAGGCCGGGCGCGCCAGGTTGGAAATCTCACCCTCGACCCAGATGCCGCCAAAGACATCTTCGAGCAACAGGCGCGCGCGGTTGTTGAGCTGGCTGACGCTGAGCACCTCGCGGTCGAGGTTCAGGCGTTGGAACGGGTCTTTGATCATGGCCGGCATGATAAGCCGCACCGCGCGCGACGCGAAACCGCAAGGCTGCAAATGAGCTGAGTGCCCCGACGACTCGGCAGGGCGAAAGGCGCTGAGGTATCATCGGCATGCAAATGATAATCCTCTGCATAGCCGACCCTGCGCCTCGATGAATCCACTTTCCCTGGTTGCCCCACCGCGTGTGCTGGTCGTCGACGACCACCGCAAGATTCGCGAGCCGCTGGCCGTCTACCTGCGCAAGCACGCGTTCGACGTGCGCACCGCGGAAAGTGCCGAGGGCATGTGGCAATTGCTCGATGGTCAGCCGTTCGACGTGGTGGTGCTGGATGTGATGTTGCCCGACGGCGACGGTTTCGAGTTGTGCAGCCGCCTGCACCGGCGCAACGGCATGCCGGTGATTCTGCTGACTGCCCGCGACACCGCCAGCGATCGTATTCGTGGCCTGGATCTGGGCGCGGATGATTACCTCACCAAACCCTTCGAGCCGCGCGAGCTGGTGGCGCGCCTCAACAGTGTATTGCGCAGGCGCGGCCCGGTCGCGGCGCAGCCGCCGCGGGTCGAGCCTTCCGCGCAAGTGCGCCATTACCGCTTCGCCGGCCTGGCGTTCGCCAGTGGCAGCGCCAGCCTCTGTGACAGCGCCGGCCAAGCCACGCGCCTGAGCACCGCGGAGGGGCGCTTGCTGCAGGTGTTTCTCGATCATCCCAACCAGCTGTTGAGCCGCGCGCAACTGATCGACCTGACCGCGCGGGCGGACAGCGATGTGTTCGATCGCACCGTCGACCGCCAGGTCAGCCGCCTGCGTCGAAAGCTCATCGACACCTCCGGGCGTGACGACTTGCTGCGCACCGTATGGGGTGGCGGCTACATGCTGGTAGCGGACGTTACGCCAGCATGAGGGTATTGGCGCGTTTGTGGCCGCAGCGGCTGGTTCATCAGCTGGCGGTGTTGCTGATCATCGCGCTGCTCGCGTCCCACGCCATTGCCGTGCTGCTGTTGCAGCGCACTGGTGCGCTGGTGCACCCGCTGTCTCGCGCCCAGGTGCTGGAGCGCCTGAGCACCGCTTACCACGGCGCCACGCAGTTAGGCCCGGACGATACCGCACGGCTGCTGGCGGCCATGGGCGGCGCCGAGGCGCGTTTCTGGCTGGCCAACGATGCCGATGTGCAGCCGTTTTCGATGCACGCCGAAGAACGGCGCCTGACCGACCAGTTGGCCGGGGAGCTGCGGCTGCCGACGAGCGCGATCCACATGCAGCTCGAGCGTGTCGGTGGCGGCCCGGCCCGTGAGGATGTGCTGAGCCCGGCCGGTTGGGAGCCTCTGCGGCTGCGCAGCAGCATCAGGCTGCCTGGCGGGCAGTACCTGAATGCCTTGCAGCATCCCTCCGGGGCCTATGAGTGGAGTCGCCTGCTGGCCTACGCGTTGCCGGTCAGCATCGTGCCGATTCTGTTCATTCTGTTGTTCTTCATGGGCCGGGTGGTGCGGCCCTTCGGCACCCTGGCTGCGGCCACCGAGCGCATCAGCCGGGGCGAACGTGTCGCACCGCTGCCGCTGGAAGGGCCGCGCGAGGCCCAGGAGCTGAGCCAGGCATTCAACCGCATGCAGGAACGTGTCGCCCGCCATGTGGAAGGGCGTACGCGGATGCTGGCAGCGCTCAGCCACGACCTCAACACACCGCTGACCGAACTGCGCCTGCAGCTCGAACTGCTCGATGACGGCCCACTGCGTGAAGACCTGCTGGAAAGCCTCGACGAGCTGCGTGCCATGGTCGCCGAGACGCTGGATTTCATCCGCGACGATGCGGTGCAGGAACCCACGCTGCGGCTGTGCCTGAACGACCTGCTGCACGAGCTGGCGCAGCGTTATCGCACCCTCGATCAGCCCGTCAGCTGGCAGATCGCCGAGACGGTTTTCTGCCGCTGTCGGCCATTGGCCCTCAAGCGCGCCCTGACCAACCTGATCGACAACGCACTGCTGCATGGCGGCGATGCGCAGATTACCCTGCAGTGCCATTTATCCGGTGAGGTATGCCTGGAGATTCTCGATCACGGGCCGGGCATCGATCCGGCGAAGCTTGAGCAGGTCTTCGAGCCATTCGTGCAATTGAGCGGCGAACGGCGCGGCAAGGGGCTGGGCCTCGGGTTGGCCATCGCGCGTGCCTGCGTGCAGGCCCATGGCGGTGATCTGAGCCTGGAAAACCGCGCACCTGCGGGCTTGTGCGCCGTGGTGCGGTTACCGGCAGAACCTTGAGGCTCGAGCCATTTTACGCCCGCTCGCGTGGCGGGTGAGCGTCCATTGTTTGCTCCCGTAGCCTGGTGTAGAGCAGCGCGAAACCCAGGGCCCAGTTCGTAGGGTGGACGACGCTTCACCTACGCGGCCCGACCCGTCCGCCGCTCTGCGATCGCAATGGTGGATGAAAAGAGCGTCAGCTACGCGCCCCGATCCACCCTACGAACTGAACCACCCCAAGAAATCGGCCCTTTTTGTGGGAGTCGCGACCTCGCGGCGAATTAGTCAGGCACCGCCGATAGGCAGTCAGGCTGCAATCGTTTCGCCCCGAGGTCGGGGCTCCCACAGGTTGGTTTGAGTGGCCGCTATTGCCTTGCAGCGGTCTGTTTATGTCGCCTAAAAAGATCGTGAACAGGCTCTTGTAGCAGATCGAAACCCAGGCCCAGCTTGCGGGTACCGCCGCCCTCAGCCCCCGTTCTCGGTCTTGAGAAAATCCACGAAGGCGCGCAGCGGCGAGGGCACGTGGCGGCGGTCGTTGTAGTACAGGTACGGGCCGTCGAACGCCTGCCACCAATCTTCCAGTACGGGCACCAGCGCGCCCTGTTCGAACAGCGGGCCGAGGTATTCCTCGAAGGTGTAGATGATGCCAACACCGGCCACGGCGGCGCCCACTTCCAGATCCTGTGAAGACGACAACAGCGGCCCCTGGGGCGGCACGCGGACGATCTCGCCGTCCTTTTCTAGCTCCCAGACGCCCAGCTTGCCGCTCTCGAAACGGTGGCCGATCAGGCGATGCTCGAGGAGGTCGCGGGGGTGCTGGGGTGTGCCGTAGCGTTCCAGGTAAGCCGGTGCTGCGCCGGCCACGAAGCGCTGCCGGCGTGGCCCGATGGGTACGGCGATCATGTCCTTGGCCAGGCTTTCCTCGTAGCGCACGCCGGCATCAAAGCCGGTGGCGACCACGTCGATAAAGGTGTTGTCCATGGCCACTTCCACGCTCACGCCAGGGTAGCGCTCGAGAAAGGCGGGAATCAGGCGCGGCAGCACGAAGCGGGCGATGGGCACCGGCACGTTGAGGCGCAGGGTGCCGACTGGCTGTTTCGCCTCGTCGTCGAGATCGCTGAAGGCTGCGCCAATTTCATCGAGGGCCGGGCGGAGTCGCTCCAACAGGCGCGCACCTACTTCGGTGGGGTACACGCTGCGGGTGGTGCGGTTGAGCAGGCGTACGCCGAGATCGCTTTCCAGGCGGCGCACGCAATCGCTGATCGACGAGGCCGGCATGCCGCGCTTCTGCGCCGCCACCCGAAAACCGCCGGCTTCGACCACAGCAGCGAACAGGGCGACGTCCGTCAGGTTGGGCTGGCGCATGGCGATGACTCTTGAACGGGATGTTCTGATCGTACGGCTGAGCGTACACAGCGTCCAGTTTTATACGGCTTATCGTGGCCTGCGACCCGTTGAACAATGGTTCACGTCGACGGGCCGCGCTGTTGCGAGCCGTCGGACTTCCCACCGACGAGAGGAGCGAACAATGACAACCACCATCCTGCAAACGGCCACCTCGGCCAGCCCCGGCGCCACTTGGCGCAAGTGGCTGGCGACCCTCAGCCTGACTCTGGGCTTCGCCCTCGAGGCGAACAGTGCCCCCGCCCAGCAAACCGCACCCAAGCCGGACTGGACCCTGGCCGATATGCCATCCCAGAGCGGGCGCATCTTCCTGGTTACCGGCGGCACCAGCGGCATGGGCTTCGAGGATGCCAAGGCGCTGGCTGCCGCCGGCGCCGAAGTGGTGATCGCCGCCCGCAATCCGCAGCGTGGCAGGGAGGCGATGGCGCGCATCAAGGAGGAAATCCGCGGCGCTCAGGTGCAGTTCGAGGAAGTCGACCTGGCCGACCTGGCTTCGGTGAAAGCCCTCGGTGACCGGCTGAATGCCAAACTGCCGCGCCTCGATGGGCTGATCAACAATGCCGCGGTCATGGCGCCGCCTGAGCGCAGAACCTCGGCTGACGGCCATGAGCTTCAGCTGGCTACCAATTACCTGGGCCATTTCGCGCTGACCGGCCACGTGCTGCCGCTGCTGCGCAAAAGCACTGCGCCACGGGTGGTCACGCTGTCGAGCATCGCGGTGTTGCGTGGCAACATCGACTTCGATGACCTGCAGTCCGAGCGGGCCTACAACCCTTACGCTTCCTATGCGCAGTCCAAGCTGGCGACCCTGATGTTTGCCTTCGAGCTGCAACGGCGCAGCGAGCAGCAGGGCTGGGGCATCCAGAGCATCGCCGCGCACCCTGGCGTTGCCGTGACCGAGCTGATTGCCCGTGGGCCAGGGCTGGACAGCGAGTTCGGCCGCAACTGGGCCAAGGATCGCGACGAGTACCACTCTGCTGCCCAGGGCGCACTGCCGACGCTGTATGCCGCCACCGCCGGTCAGGCTCAGGGCGGTGCCTATTACGGGCCGACCGGCGAGGACGAAAAGCGCGGGCCGCTGGGCCTCGCTACGGTGCCGACGGTTGCTCAGGATGCCGAGGCCGTCGCACGCCTGTGGACGATTGCCGAGCAACTGACCGGCGTCACCTACCGCTGACTAACCGCCAGGAGCGCCCATCATGTTTCCCACTGTTCTGGTGCGGCGCCTTGGCGCCGCCATCAATGCCGAGCGCCACGAGCTGGGGCCGGCACTGGCCGGGTTCGCACTGTTCTTCTGCCTGTTCTCCGGCTATTTCATGCTGCGGCCCATTCGCGAATCGATGGGCATCATGGCCGGGGTCGAGAACCTGCAATGGCTGTTCACCGCTACCTTCGTGGTGATGCTCGTGGCTGTGCCGCTGTTCGCCTGGCTCAGCTCACGGGTGCCACGTATTCATTTCGTCGACTGGGTCTACGGGTTCTTCTGCCTGAACCTGCTGGCCTTTGCCGTGCTGTTTCAGCTCAATGACGACAGCGTCTGGCTGGCGCGGGTGTTCTACGTGTGGATCTCGGTCTACAACCTGTTCGTGGTGTCGGTGGCGTGGAGCCTGATGGCCGATGTGTTCGACAGCCAGCAGGCCAAGCGTCTGTTCGCCTTCATCGCCGCCGGTGCCAGTGTCGGCGGCCTGGTCGGGCCGGCCATGAGCGCGTTGCTGGTCGGCGTTGTCGGCGAAAGCGGCCTGGTGCTGCTGGCTGGCGTGCTGCTGGGTATCGCCCTGGCCCTCAAGACACCGCTGATGCGCTGGCGGGAAGTCGGCGGCGCGGGCCGCCCAGGCGCCGTGAAGGCCGAGAGTTCACGCAAGCCGGTGGCCGGCAACCCGTTCAGCGGCCTGACGCGGGTACTGCAATCACCTTATCTGTTGGCCATCGCCGGGTTCGTGGTGCTGCTCGCCACGGTGACCACCTTTCTGTATTTCGAGCAGGCGCGCCTGGTGGCCGAGCGCTTTCCGAATCGCGATGCGCAGATCCGCGTGTTCAGCATCATCGACGTGATCGTGCAGGCCGGCGCCTTGCTGTCGCAGCTGTTCATCACCGGGCGCATTGCCCAGAAGCTGGGCGTGCGGGTGCTACTGGCCATCGTGCCGCTGCTGGTCTGCGTGGGCTTTATCGGCCTCGCCCTGGCGCCCACCTTCGCCATGCTCGCCGCGCTGATGATCGTAAGGCGCATCGGCGAATACGCCTTCGTGCGCCCCGGCCGGGAAATGCTCTTCGCGCCGCTGGACGCGGAGAGCAAATACAAGGCGAAGAACTTCATCGACACAGTGGTCTACCGCGCCGGCGATGCCCTCAGCGGTTGGGTGAAGAGCTTTCTCGATCTGCTCGGGCAGGGTGCGGTGCTGGTGGCGCTGGTGGGCGCGGGCTGCGCCTTGGTCTGGGCGGCGCTTGGCTGGTATCTGGGCAGGCAGGCCGACGAGATGAGCAAGCGCGCCATGCTGGAGGCGAAAGAGGACACCAGGGTGGCGCCTGCCAGCAGCTAGCGTTGCAGTACTCAAGCGTTCCTGCGCGGCGCTCAGTGACAGGCTACGGTCTGCGCTGCACGCCATTGCGTCGCCTGGCGTAGAGCGCAGCGAAACCCGGGAGACGATTGCCGTCCCGACACATCGGATCAGAAGTCCAGCGACGCGCCGAGCCAATAGGTGCGGCCGTAATTGACCGTGCCGTCGTCCTCGTCATTCAGGCGCTTGTTGCCCAGGTTGTAGATCGCCGAGTTGAGCGTCAGCGATTCGGTGAGCTTGTACGAGCCGCCGATATCGGCAGTGGTGTACGCGCGGGACGATTGGCCGGTCAGCGTGGCGCCATATTCCTCGCCGCTGTAGTGGGTGGCAGCCCAGGCCAGGGCTCTGTCGTTGATATCCCAGTCGGCACGCAGGCTCGCCTTGCGCTTGGGCGTCAGCGACAGCGGCCGGCCCTTGTCGGCGCCGCTCTTCTGCTCGGAATCCAGGTAGGTGAAGTTACCCTTGATCGCCACGTTGGCCAGCGCCTGCCAGCTGCCGCTCACCTCCAGACCGCGGATCACCGCTTTGTCGACGTTGACCCGCTCCATCACGGTCAGGCCCTGCCACTGTTCGGTGGTGGTGACCGTGGACAGCTTGTCCTTGAAGTCGTTGTAGAACAGCGTGGCACCGGCCGACAGGTCGTCACGGTTCGACCACATCGCGCTCAGCTCGTAGTTGGTGCTGCTCTCGGGCTTGAGGTTCGAGTTGCCGAATTGCACGAAGCGGTTGCGGCGCACCACCGCGTAATCGTCGATCACCGCGCGCAGTTCCGGCGCCTTGAAGCCGCGGGCTACGCCGCCTTTCAGCGTCCATTCGTTGGTCAGGTGCCATACGCCATAAACTCGAGGGTTTACGTGGCTGCCGTACTGCTCGTGGTGGTCCAGGCGCACGCCGGTGGTCAGGGCGAAATCGTCGGTGATCGACCATTCGTCTTCGGCGAACAGGGCTTTCTGCACTACCGAGTATTGCTCGTTCTCGCGCTCGCGAGCGGTGCCGCGGTTGGCCTGGTTCCAGTCGGTCAGCGTGGCTTCGTTCCACTGCACGCCGGTGGTGGTGACGTGGTAGTCGGTGGGGATCACCAGCTTGCCGTCCAGCACGCGGTTGCGGATCTCCGGCTTGCGTCCGAACACGTCTGTCTGCGCTGGTGTCGCCTTGCCCTCGCGGCTGGTGGTTTCTTCGGCGAAAGACAGCGTCGAATCCGCCCAGCCCCAGCGGCCTTCGTGGGTCAGCGACCAGTGATCTCGGTTGTTCTTCTGTTCGCGGGTCGACCAGTTGGCGCTCAGGCCGTCGCCATTCTTCAGGCGCGAGGCGCCCGCTTCGAGCAGGAAGTCATGATTCTCGGTCGGCGTAAGGGCCAGGCGCGCGGTCAGGCTCTTGTTGTCGGACTTAGCGAAGCCTTCATTGGCTTCGAAATCGTCATCGGCCTGGCGGTCGAGGTAGTTGCCCCATACCTGCAGGCCCAGCACTTCGTTGACCAGCGGGCCATTGAGATAGAACTGGGTGTTGCGGGCATTGCCCTGGTCGCTGTTCGGACGTGCCGAATAGTCGTAGGACACATTGCCGCCCCACTCGGGCGACACCTTGCGGGTGATGATATTGATCACCCCACCGATGGCATCGGAGCCGTACAGCGAAGACATCGGCCCGCGCACCACCTCGATACGTTCGATGGCCGCGGCCGGCGGCACGAAGCTCTGCTCGTAACCGCGGTTGCCATTGACGCGCGAATCGCGTCCGCTCTGGCGTTTGCCGTCGACCAGAATCAGCGTGTAATCGCCCGGCATGCCGCGGATCTGGATATCCGTCTCGTTAGCGCCGCCGTTGACCACCACGCCTTCCACATCACGCACGGCATCGGCCAGGTTCTGCACCGAGCGCTTGCGCAGGTCGTCGCCGCTGATCACGGTGACCGAGGCTGGCGCGTCTTCCAGATTCTGGGCGAAGCCGGAGGCGGTCACCACCATATCGTCCAGCTCCAGAGGCTCGGCATGGGCGAGGGTGCTGCCGGTGACCAGGCAAAGCGTCGCCAGGCGAATCAGCGTGCCGACAGGGCGGCGAGGGAAGGGTGCGTGCATGGAATAGTCCTTACGAATCGTTTGCAGGCGCGAATCGTATGCATCCATGGGCGTAAAGGTTGGACAAAGTAAGACAGCGTGGTCGCTTGGTGTGGGAACTCGAGGTGGTAAGGGGAACTGACTTACCGGTTTGGCGACTGCTTACCCGTCGAGGCTAGCTATACCAGTGCCAGTCCCGGCAATGCCCGCGATCATCCATACAGGCTTCCATGACCGCGATTGCCGAGAAGCCTACAAGGATCGAGGTCGCCATGACGCAGGCCGTGATCGACCGCCAGCCAAACTTATCGGCACGGTATGCCTTGAAGGAGGCGATCAACCCCATCGCCAGCAGCGCGAGCGCAATTTGCGACATCAGTAACTTGAGAATCAACTCACCAAAACCGACGGGGCCGTCACCGCGGATGATCAGTGCTTCTCTGAAGAATAGAGAAAGTGCAGCCAGGTTGAATAGGTTGTAGGTCAGGCAAGAAAATAATGCTGTTGGCTTCTTGGCGCAGGATAGTGCCACTATAAATACTCAAGCGAGTGCTCGGTAGGCTTCAGTCTGCCCCTGTGGGCAAAGTAAGCAGTTGAACCATTAGTTAGGATTCGTTCGATAATTTTTGAGCTGTAGCCAGGCCATGATTGTTATGGCTATTGAATACAGTGCAAGTGTTGCTTCCGTTCCATATGGGGTTGCGATGTAGAGAAGAATGAACCATACGATTGATGCTGTAGATGCTAATAGCCCAGCCCAAAGCAGGAACCTGAATACTTTGCTCTTAAGGTTCAGCAGGTATGCTGCTAGAACTAATGAAACGGCCAGTGGAATAGGGAATGCTTCGATCGGTATTGAAAGGAAAGCATTGTTGTTGGCGCCCGAGAAAAATAAGAAAGCGCAGCCTATGAGCAGGCTAAGCCAAAGGATGTATTTAAGAACTGTAAGTTGATTAGCCATGCTATTCCTAACGTTCAGTCAAGGGGCCGTGTGGTTCATCTTGGTGAGGAATGAGAATGATTTTAACCGTTTCGTTAGTGGGGAGGGTGGATGGCGTTTCTCCAACCTGCATTGCGGGTTTAAGTCGTCAATGTTCAGACAGTACAGATTGTGGTGGATAAGCTTTGCGTTAGTCACCCTGCTTGGCTGTTAGATGACCTTCTTGAGGACTCTCTGCAGCCGCCGAGTATGGCTTTCAACAGCCCTCCAATTCCAAGCGTCGGGTGGACTCCAGTCCGGGCAAGTAGATGCCCAAGCCTTCGCTCGAGCTGGTGAGTTCGAGCAAATTCGCGACATTTGGAGCCGATCGGAGCCATACAACTGCAGCGAGATCAGTCCAAAACCGTCCCATGTGAAACGAAACTTCTGGCCGGGGCAGTGCTTTGGATCTAAATGAATGGTCCGCCGTACCGGGCTGCCACCCATATCGGAGTAGACAATGAAGATATAAGCCAGTTTTTCAGGGCCTGCGAGCTGACCTTTAATGTAATCGGCCAAATCCGCCGCTGTATTGAACACGCGAGATTTTCGGCCGTGCTCGGAGTATGCCTCTGCAACGAACGGATCGGGCTTTGCGAACACCGCATCTGCAATCGTGTGGATTGCAGACTCAGCAAGTAGGGTGGATGGCGCTCTTTCCATCCACCGCTGTGAGTCTGAACCGTCAATGTTCAGTCAGTGCGGATTACGGTGGATAAGCTTCGCATTATCCACCCTGCCTGGCTGGTTAGGTATGGGGATTGCCAGTTGCCTCATAGTTTTCAATGTATCGGTCAATGCTAAAAGCTGTGCCAGTCGGTATGAGCTTTCCAGTTTCACGCTCTACGAGCGTCGGAGCATTGCCGGCCAAGGAATATTTAGTGTCGTTAGTTTCTAACCATAACTTAGATGTATGGAAGATGGCCCAGCCCCACGACCTTTCAATGGTTTCTTTTTCAATAATGATTATCTCATCGCCTTCAGGCAGCCAATCACGCTTTCCTCCGATGGCTTCTGCGACAAGTTTATGAGCTTGCTCTTTTGTGATCATATTCAGAAACCTAATGTTTGGTTGAGAAGCGGGCTTTAGCCCGTCTCAGTGAGCGAAGCGAGCGATTTGAACCACTAGTTAGGTTTCTACGCTATACCCGGAAGGATAGCAATCAACGTAATTGACGTCTACAAGCTCGCATTCCGCGTACACCCAAAACGACCAGTTTTTCTTTAGCCAGTCTACTGATATTCCGCCGGACTCATACTTTGCTTCTGCTGGAAATACTAGCTCTGTTTGACCTGCGTGATAGCCAGAAGAACATATAATTTTATAAAAAGTTGGTGAGTCATGTTCTTCAATGATCATGAAGTCGACGACTTTCTCGAATGGTTGTTTTGCCGGGAAGCGAAATACTACACCCCTCCCAAATGAGTCTTTCACACAGGTTGTAAGTGGACGCCAATTCATCATGGAGCCTAACGTTTGATTAAGGGGTGGCCGGAACCTGATTCCGGCGAACCATTATTACCACTTGGACCCAGACGCCTCCTTCATTCGAAGGCACGCTAAGCCTGAAGGGCGAAGGTTCATCTTTTTAAGGAGCAGCGGCTCTGTTTTTCCATCGGCAAGGACCTTTTCTCCGCTAACAGTGCAATAAACGTCTGGGCCTGAAAGAAAACCAGAGACACCAGACTTTTCTTCGATGTGCGTGCCTTGCCTGAAAATGTACTTTGAATTTTCTTCAGGGGTGAATGAGAAAAATATTCTGCAGAATGAACCGGATGATTGATTTTCCAATGACAGGTATGTGGTCCTGTTGGCATGGATTTTTACTGTTTCTCCAGAAGATCCAATCGACGACGTGCCTGCGAAACAACCGTTCTCATCCATGTTGTAAATGTCAAACCATGAGCCTCCGCTAAAATTTACGACGACTTCAGCGGAAGGCTCATTGTCTTTGGGGAATATATAGGGTTTGTTACCTAGCCTGTCATAGAAGGTGCAGCTGCTTAGGAGGGCGGCCAGTATGATAAGTGTGAGGCGCATGAGTTCTCGCTGTGAATGATAGAGATTTAAGGTATCGCTGCAAACAAATTGGGAGCAATGTGAGGGGCAGATCCGATATCTGAATGACGACTATCCTTCTCCTGCGGTCGTAAAGGCATAATCGCCTGTTGGTATCCATATCTCTGAGCCTGATTTAGAATTGATTAGGCGCTGTAGTAATTCAAATGCCGTCTTTCTAGGTAGATGGAACCGGCTGGGGAACCAACCTATTCCTTCACCACAGCAGGGACAGGCCTCGGGCGCATGGTACCGAGCTTCAACTTGAGTGCCAAGGCAGTCAGGTGTCCTTGCGTAAAACCCGCTATCGCTCCCTAGTGTTTGGAGCGTGCATACGGCATAAATTTCGGTAAATGAGAAATTTAGGTTTTCACCTAAGTCATTTACCAAAAAAACATAACCGTTCGGTTCGCGCATGGCCAGCTTTATTGCTTCATCGATGCTGGTAGCCGCATGGCCGTCATAGAAGTTTGGTTCGAGTGTCCAGGGTGAATCGGGTGTCATGATCTTGTCAGAGCCCTTGGCAGCGAGTAGATCGTTGTTGCTAGCGTGATAAATGTCGCCGGTTGCTATCTGGTTTCGATGCGTTTTTATGGCTTGGCGTGACTCAACTGAAAGTTTAGCGCAAATTGCGCACGCGCCTTCATTCTTAATTGCTGTTGCCAGCAAGATCATGCTGCCACACTCGTCGCATTGAATGCGGTCGTAGCCAGTTATCGATCCGTTAGGTGTATGCGATAACGAGTTGAATGGATTTTTTCCGCGAATAAGCGAAAACAATGAGTTAAACCAACGTCTGGTTTGCCACTCTTTCATCATATGGTTGCTGTTTGTTGGTCATGGGGCTGTTTATAAGATGAACGCGCATGTGCCACGTACGGCGTTCATTTCCCAAAGAGTCGGGAAAAGAAACCTTTTTTGGAAGGCTGTGATTCCATTTTTTGCTTTTCAATTGCCTCGCTCAGTTGTACCGCGACAGCTTTACTATAAAGAAGGGCTCCCTCTGGGTTGCAGTTGAGAAGATTCGATAAACTGCGGCTTGCGTCTAGATTCAATGGGTTGGGTTCGACAATCTCAGATGCTTCGATAAGGCCAAAGCCATTCTCAATCGCATCATCTACCGCTTTCCAGAAAATATCCAAACGTCCATGTGAGAAGGTTTCATCCATTTTTGCTCTTACATGTGGTGCCGTTTGGTAGTCTGCGCGTAATCTTATAAGTGCTGCGTGAGGCAAATAAACGCCACCGCAGTAATTTTCTGTTAGCTGGTTTTCGATCTTTTTTTTCCAATAGGTTTCGGGAGTCAGCGTTTTCCAGTCGCCTAAATACGTCGCCATTACAGCGTCGTCTGCAAGGAATGAAAATGCGCCGCCCCTTATGTAGTGGTGCTTTCTTAAAAAACCTAAAATGATCGCTACATAAAAGGCATGCCCTTTGTTAAAGGGGGTGCCTTCTTCTAGGGTACGCGCTTCTTCAAATCTCATTCTCAGTTGCTCAGCATAGAATTCATCGACGCTGAACATCTCAATAATGGAGTTGATATGATTCGGATCGGTAAGCCCTTGAAAGTAAAGTGAACGAATTTCTTCGGCCTCGACCGGGTGATAAGTAATATCCCATCCCATATACTGCTCCTTTGATAGTTTTAACTTGTCGCCTTCGAGGTTCGCCCCCTATGAGCTTCTCGCATCTGCGTAGTTAACGAGTAGGCCAATGACATTTTCTATCGCCTTCGCAAGCTGCGGTATCCAAAATACTTCCAAGTTGCCACTGCTCCAATTCTCGGCCAAGTTCGCGATGCCTCTAGGGTTGTACTCCCATGTGCAGCGCTGTTCAGAAGGTCACTGCCGGTGCTTCTTGGCACCATCCCATACATACCGCTCCGCACCACCAAAATAACGCCACTCGCCGTAAAACTCCGCGAAGCGGTCATCGAAGTTGAGTTCGAGATCTCCGTAGCCGTATTTATCTATCCATACGCACTTCAAAAGCTGGCTGCGAAGGCGCTTGCAGTCTTTGAGCCGGCCTTTGGTTTCGCCATTCTGGTCAGTCAGCACATAGGTGCCCGAGAGGGTGTCTTTGCCGCTCCAGCGCAGGGAGGTGACAACCTTATCCAGCTTGCCGGCGTTTTCGACCTGGCCTACATAGTCGCCTGCCATGTTCGGGTTGGCGGCGATAGCGAAGGGCGGGTAGCAGGTGATGAGCAGCGCGAGAAGGGCGGTCGGGCGAGTGCGCAGGCATGGGGGCAAGCGATACCGCTTGGCGGTGCAGAGAGAGCGGGTGGGTGACATTCCTTGTTTTCTCACAGCTCAGATCCGGTTTGAGCGTTTGGCGTTTCTGAAGATCGTCAGCGCCAGTTGTGGCTGGCAAGACACTACTCGGCTTGTACTGGCCATGTCCATCGCGCCAATACAAAAACGCCCACTGGGTCAGGCGACGCAGTGGGCGTTTGCTGAGGCGAGGGGCTTAAACCCGCTCGGCCCACATGTCGTATTCGTCGGCATCGACGATGCGCACGCGCACCTTCTCGCCCGGCTGGAAGTCGGTGCCTTCGATGAACACGCTGCCGTCGATTTCCGGAGCGTCGGCCCAGGAACGGGCGACGGCGCCCTGGTCGTCGACTTCATCGATCAGCACGTCCATCTCGCGGCCGATCTTCAGTTGCAGGCGGGCGGTGCTGATCGCTTGCTGGTGGGCCATGAAGCGGTCCCAGCGATCCTGTTTGACGTCATCGGGCACGATGTCCACGTCCAGGTCGTTGGCGGGCGCGCCTTCGACCGGCGAGTACTGGAAGCAGCCGACGCGGTCGAGCTGGGCTTCGGTCAGCCAGTCGAGCAGGTACTGGAAGTCTTCTTCGGTTTCGCCGGGGAAGCCGACGATGAAGGTCGAGCGGATGGTCAGGTCCGGGCACTGTTCGCGCCAGGATTTGATGCGCGCCAGGGTGCGGTCTTCGAAAGCCGGGCGCTTCATCAGCTTGAGGACGCGCGGGCTGGCGTGCTGGAACGGGATGTCCAGGTACGGTAGCAGCTTGCCGGCGGCCATCAGCGGGATCACGTCGTCGACGTTGGGGTAGGGGTACACGTAGTGCAGGCGTACCCACACGCCCATGCTGGAGAGCGCTTCGCAGAGCTCTTTCATGCGCGTCTTGACCGGCTGGCCGTTCCAGAAGTCGGTCTTGTACTTGAGGTCGACACCGTAGGCGCTGGTGTCCTGGCTGATCACCAGCAGTTCCTTGACCCCGGCCTTGACCAGGCGCTCGGCCTCGCTGAGCACATCGCCGACCGGGCGGCTGACCAGCTTGCCGCGCATCGAGGGGATGATGCAGAAGCTGCAGCTGTGGTTGCAGCCTTCGGAAATCTTCAGGTAGGCGTAGTGGCGCGGAGTGAGCTTGACGCCTTGCGGTGGGATCAGGTCGACCAGCGGATTGTGGTCCTGGCGCGGCGGCACCACTTCGTGGACGGCGTTGACCACCTGCTCATACTGCTGCGGGCCGGTGACCGACAGCACGCTGGGGTGCACATCACGGATGTTGCCTTCCTCGACGCCCATGCAGCCGGTGACGATGACCTTGCCGTTTTCCTTGATGGCCTCGCCAATCACTTCCAGGGACTCGGCCTTGGCGCTGTCGATGAAGCCGCAGGTGTTGACCACCACCACGTCGGCGTCCTGGTAGGTCGGCACCACTTCATAACCTTCCATGCGCAGCTGGGTCAGGATGCGTTCGGAGTCCACCAGGGCTTTCGGGCAGCCAAGGGAAACGAACCCAACTTTGGGGGTGGCGGTGGTGGTCATGCAGGTGAACCTCAGGGCTAAGACGGGCCGGGCGCTTTGGGCGCCTCTGGTCAAAAAGTGCGCAATTCTAGCGGCGTGTGAGGCACTTTTCCAGCACTGCCGACAGGAAGTAAGGGTGGGCTGCGCCCATTGCTCTGAAAGATGCTGTTGCAGACTCCGCCTCTGCGCCGCGCCAGGGCCTGTTAGCGTTCCCGAGCGACCGGCGAGCACCGCCGCGCATCCCCATAACAATGACAAAAGGGCTACCTGATGTTTTCACGGATCACGCTGCTGAGCGTCAATCTGGTTCAGCGCTTCCTGCCTTCTCCCTTCGTATTCGCCATGCTGCTGACCCTGGTGGTGCTGGCGCTTGGCATCTTCGCCACCGGCCAGAGCCTGCCGCAGATGGCCCAGCACTGGGGCGGCGGTTTCTGGAATCTTTTGACCTTCACCATGCAGATGGCGCTGGTACTGGTCACCGGTCATGCCCTGGCCAATGCGCCACCGGTGGCCCGGCTGCTGGATCGCCTGGCGCGCATTCCCAGCACCCCCGGGCAGGCGATCGTGTTCGTCACCTTGGTGGCGATGGCCGCATCCTGGGTCAACTGGGGTTTCGGCCTGGTGGTCGGCGCCGTGTTCGCGCGAGCGCTGGCGCGGCAGGTGCAGGGCGTGCATTACCCATTATTGGTGGCGGCAGCCTATTCGGGCTTTCTGGTCTGGCATGGCGGCTTGTCGGGCTCGGTGCCGTTGTCCCTGGCCACCGGTGGTGCGGATCTGGAACGTATCAGCGGCGGCGTACTGACCGCTGCCATTGGCGTCGAGCACACGCTGTTCACCACACTCAACCTGACCATCATCGCCTTGCTGGTAATCGGCGCGCCGCTGCTCAACCGGGCGATGATGCCGCGAACGCCCACGGTGGCCGCGCCCGAGCTGCTGATCGATCCGCCAGCGCCGGCCATTCCTCGCGAAACCGGCGCCCAACGCCTGGACGACAGCCGCATCCTCGGCCTTCTGATCGTCGCCCTGGCGGCCATCTACTTCGTCTACCACTTCGCCAGCAACGGCTTCGGGCTGACCCTGAACCTGGTGATCGGCATGTTCCTGTTCGCCGGCTTGTTGCTGCATGGCTCGCCAGAGCGCTACGGGCGGGCGGTTCAGGACAGCGTCGGTGGTATCAGCGGGATCATCATTCAGTTCCCGTTCTACGCCGGGATCATGGGCATGATGGTCGGTGCCAACGCCGAGGGGCAGACGCTCGGCAAGCTGATCAGCGACCTGTTCATCGACTGGTCGTCGGCCGAGACCTTTCCGCTGCTGACCTTCCTCAGTGCCGGGCTCTTGAACATGTTCATCCCGTCTGGCGGCGGCCAGTGGGCAGTGCAGGGGCCGATCATGCTGCCGGCCGGTGAGGTGCTTGGCGTGGCGCCGGAGATTACCGCCATGGCGATCGCCTGGGGTGATGCCTGGACCAACATGATCCAGCCCTTTTGGGCGCTGCCGCTGCTGGCCATTGCCGGCCTGGGCGCGCGGGACATCATGGGCTACTGCCTGATCATGCTGCTGTATTCAGGCGTGGTGATCGGCGGGGCGTTCTACTTTCTGGTGTGAGCGAGGCGTGCTGCCGGCGGGCGCCGGCAGCACCGAAGTCACTGCGCCGCAGGCTGGCGCTTGTTGATCGCAGCGATCAGGCGTTCGGCCAGCGCCGGGTAATCCTTGTCGTAGTGGTGGCCGCCAGGCAGCTCCAGCTTCTCGCCGACGCTCTGCAACTGAGTGCAGCCGCTTTCCGGCGCCTCTTCGGTGCCGTACACGCACAGCACTTTCGCGGCGGGCAGCTTGACCAGCTCGGGACCTGTGGCGGCTTCGTCGGCGTCCTTGCCCAGCCAGCCCTCTACCTGGATCTCGAAGGCGCCGCTGCGCGCCAGGGCTAGCAGCAGCACGGCATCGACCTGCTTCTTGTCGCTGTCGGGCAGGCGGTTGTAGAGCGCCGGCATCACGTCGGCACCGAAGGAATAGCCGATCAGTACGAAGCGCTTGGCGTGCCACTTTTCACGGTACTCGCGCATCATCTCGGAGAGGTCGCTGGCGGCCTGGTCCGGGCTCTTGCGCTGCCAGAAGTAACGCAGCGTATCGACGCCGACCACCGGGTAGCCACGCTCAGCCATCTGTTCGGCCACGGCCTTGTCCAGATCACGCCAGCCACCGTCGCCGGAGTAGAACAGGCTGACCGTATCGCCGGGCGGCGTGGACGGCACCTCGACTACCGGCAGATCATCGCTGGCGCCCTGCAGCAGGCGACGCACCTGGGTGATCAGCAGCGCCTTGGGCGCGGTGTCGTAATCACCGATCAGGGTCTCGGCGTTGGCCTGCTCGCGTACGAAGCGGGCGCTGGCGTCATCCGGGTTGTCGTTCCAGGCGGCCAGCCAGTGGCCATGGGCGCTGCCCGTTGGTGGCGGCGTGGCGCAATCGGGCTTCTCCAGGGAAAAGCCGACCGATAGCGCCTGGGCCTTGTCGTCGTTCTGCGTGGCAAGCCAGCGCCAGGCGAGCATGGCGGTGTTCTCGCTGCCGGCGACCAAGTTCAGCGGGCCGCCCAGTTGCGCGGCGGCGTCCTGCAGGATCTTGGCTTGTGCGTCGCAGCTTTGCGCCTGAGCCGGGTATTGACCGATCAGCGCGTGGTTGGATTGGGCCAGTTCCAGCAGTTCGGCTTCATCGAGCACCTGATCGTTCGGCAGCACCAATAGCACGCGGCGCTGCACCTTGCCGCCCGGCGTGGCGACCTGCAGGTCAGCGCCGGACACCAGCGCATGATGCGCAAGGCTGGCAGCGGCTGGAGGGCGCAGCCAGAGGTAGAGGCCGCCGGCAACCACTGCCAGCAGCAACGCGAGGATCGGTAATAGACGTTTTGCAGTACGGGTCATCAACGTTTCACCAGTCCGGTAAAGCCGCCAGCGATCAGTGCGGCGGTGTCGGTCAGTGCCACCAGCGGGTCGAGCCCGGCCGGCACAGCCATGTAGCGCGGCTCCCAGTCAGGCTGGAACTTGTCCTTGAAGCGGCGCAGGCCCTGGAAGTTGTAGAACGCCTCGCCACGCTTGAACACCAGTGCCCCGAGACGCTGGGCCAGTGGCGCGCCGCGCCGCGGCTGCAGGCCCGAGAGCGGCACCATGCCGAGGCTGAAGCGGGCGAAACCGGCGGCCTTGAAGTGCAGGATCAGGCCGAGCATGAGGAACTCCATGGTCAGCTTCGGCGCATCGGGCAGCACGCGCATCAGATCCAGGGTGGCGAGGTCGCGGCTGTCGGTTTCCAGTAGGTTGGCGAAGGCCACGGCGCGGCCCTCGACGCGGGCGATGACGATGCGAAAGCGGTTCAGGTAGGCCGGATCGAAACGGCCCAGTGAGAAGCCTTTCTCGCGCATCTGCTTACCACCCAGCCAGGCATCGGAGATGGCCCGCAGCTCGTCGAACGGCGCCTGACCGGGCTCATGGAACTCCAGCACCAGGCCGTCGCGCTGGCCGCGGTTCCAGGTATAGCGCAGGTCCTTCATGGCCTTGCCGGTGCTTTCCAGCTCGAAGCGGTTGAGATCGACCCGCGCTTCTTCGCCGAGCTTGATGGCGGTCAGGCCGATGTCCATGTACAGCGGCAGGTTCTCGGCGCGCACCTGGTAGAACACCGGGCGGGTGTGGTGGCGGTCGCACAGGTCACGGAACTGCCAGACCAGTTCGGCACGCCGTTGCGTGGTACCGATGGGATCGAACAGCGCGACCATGCTGCGGGCGCGCCGTGAGTACATCAGAAAGGCGTCGCCGTCCGGGTGCACCAGCAGGGCCTTGTCGCCGGTCAGGGCGAGGCCGCCATCGGCCTGGTCGGAGGCCTTGACGATCCGTGCCGCGCGGTCCAGCTCCTCGCTGCTCGGCAGGGTAATGGCCGGTGGCGCGGCGCGCAGCAGCCAGGCCAGGAACACCACGCCAAGCACCAGTACGCAGCCCAGCGCGGCACGCAGGCCCCGTGGCGCATCGGCATTTACCGCGAATTGCCACCACAGCTGGTTTTCATAGGGCACGTCCTGGTAGGCGAAGAACAGCAGCCAGATCGACGCACCGAGCACGCAGGCGCTGGCCGCCAGGTGCCAGGGCGAGAGGGGCAGCTCCATCAGCCGGCTGGGGCGGTAGAAGTAGGGGCGAAACAGCGCCAGCAGGCCGGCGGTGATACTCAGCAGCAGTGCTTCTTCCCAGTCGAAGCCCTTGAGCAGGGACAAGATCGCGCCGGTCACCAGCAAGACCAGGGTCATCGCCCAGGCCGCTGACAGGCGGCGGCGCAAGCCTTGAGCGAGCAGTAGACAGAGCAGGCCGATCAGGCTGGCGCCGAAGTGCGAGGCGTCGATCAGCCGGTGGGGTATGAGGAAGTCGAGAATCTCCAGCCGCTCGTCCAGGCTCGGTGTAGCGCCCGAGAACAGCAGCACCATGCCGGAGATGAACACCAGCAGCGCGAGGATCGGCGCGGCCAGGCCACTGGCAGCGCGGATCGCCTGGCGGGCGTTGATCAGCCGGCGCAGCTCCATGCCCAGCAGCAGCAGGCAGGCCACCAGCAACGGCAGCACGATATAGATGAGGCGGTAGAGCAGCAGCGCAGCCGCCAGGGGCGCGGCGCCCAGCTCGCTGGCGAAGGCGGCCAGCAGCACTGCCTCGAACACCCCGACGCCGCCCGGCACATGGCTGAGCACACCGGCGGCCAGGGCCAGCAGGTAGACGAGCAGGAAGGTGGTGAACGGCGGCGCTTCGGGCAGCAGCAAATACAGCACGCCGGCCGCGGCGCTGACGTCCACCAAGGTGATCAGCACCTGCAGCAGGGTCAGGCGTGCGCCTGGCATGCGCAGCAGGTGGCGGCTCACGCGAACGGTCACGCAATCGGCGTTCGGGCGTTCGCCCAGGCGCGCGCGATGCAGCACGAGCAGCAGGCCCGCACCGAGTGCCAGCAGCACGAGGCTGATGACGATCAGGATCGGTTGCGGCAGGCGCAGCGCGGCGGATGCGTCGGCAGGGTCCGCCAGTGCCGCCAGGGCGGCGAGAATCGGCAGCACGCAGCCCAACGACAGGCTGGCGAATACCGTCATGCGGGCGATTTCCACGCCGCCGATGGCATGGCGGGCATAGAGTCGGTAACGGATCGAGCCGCCGGAGAGCATCGACAGGCCCACGGCGTTGCCGATGGCGAACGCGCAGAAACCGCCAGTGGCCAAGGTGCGGCCGGGCAGGCTGACGCCGGCATAGCGGCTGGCCGACCATTCGTAGCCGAGCAGGGCGATGAAGCCGATGACGGTCAGGCCCACGGCGCCGAACAGGTTCGCGGTCGGTACCGCCAGGATGGAGGCATGCAGTGCGCTGGGGTCTAGCTCATCGAGAAGGTGGCGGCAGGCCAGTAGCGCGATGACGAACAGCGCCAGGGCGACACTCAGGCCCAGCGGCTGGCGGTATCGATCCAGGCGTTGGCGCCAGAGCAGAAGTTGAGATTTGGGCAGTGAAGGTGGGGCAGTAGCGTCGGAGCTGGCGCGCATCGGATACCTCTTGGGCAGTGCGGCTCAGATTGAAGGGCGGAATCCAAGTTCCGTTTTGTATCAAGCAATGTATGAGCTTGAGCGAACCGCTTCAAGGTGTCTATGGCAGGCGCTTGGAAAGATTAGTCCATCAGCGTGGGGCGTGTGGTAAGGCGGTTTTTTCAACGCCCATAAACAAAAGCCCCGACAGCGAACTGTCAGGGCTTTCGTTTCGAAGGTGGTTGCGGGAGCCGGATTTGAACCGACGACCTTCGGGTTATGAGCCCGACGAGCTACCAGACTGCTCCATCCCGCGGCGGCCATTATATGGATGGAGAGAATACTGTCAACCGACTTTTGCGTTTTCAATCAATCGGTTAAATCGGCAGGGCGGAAAAACAAAAAGGCCACTCGATTGAGTGGCCTTTTTGAGTATCTGGTTGCGGGAGCCGGATTTGAACCGACGACCTTCGGGTTATGAGCCCGACGAGCTACCAGACTGCTCCATCCCGCGGCGGCCATTCTATACGGGATGAGGCTTCTGTCAATCGATTTCTACTTTTTAATCAATTAGTTAAATCGAGGAAGCAGAAAAACAAAAAGGCCACTCGATTGAGTGGCCTTTCTGGGTATCTGGTTGCGGGAGCCGGATTTGAACCGACGACCTTCGGGTTATGAGCCCGACGAGCTACCAGACTGCTCCATCCCGCGGTCGCCATTCTATTCATATGAGACGTGCTGTCAACGCTTATCTGGGAAAAATCGTTTTGCAGTCAATTGGTTAGCGATGCGAATCGCGCATTTTCAAGCGCCCGAGGCCCTGCCATACGGGCGTCTCGGGCGGTTTTATGGCATTTTCGTGACGGTGTCTGATGACGATGAACGGCAAGCCTCGGGCTGGAAGGCTGTTCTTATATACAGTAAGGTGCGCTTCCCATCCCTTCTTGCCGACCGCGCCCGCCGTCGGCTGGCCCTCTCAGGTTTATGGCGCAGCGAAAGATCATCCATATAGATTGCGATGCCTTCTATGCGTCGGTCGAAATGCGCGACAACCCGGCACTGGCCGACAAGCCCATGGCCGTCGGTGGCTCGGCTGATCGGCGTGGGGTGATCGCCACCTGCAATTACGAGGCGCGGGCCTACGGTGTGCGCTCGGCCATGGCCTCGGGGCATGCGCTCAAGCTGTGCCCGGATCTGCTGATCGTCAAGCCGCGCTTCGACGTTTACCGCGCCGTATCTCGGGAGATTCACGGGATCTTTCGCGATTACACCGACCAGATCGAGCCGTTGTCGCTGGACGAGGCCTTTCTCGATGTCTCCAATTGCGAGCACTTCGGTGGTAGCGCCACGCGTATCGCCCAAGACATCCGCCGGCGCGTGTCCAGCGACCTGCATATCACCGTGTCCGCCGGGGTGGCGCCCAACAAGTTCCTCGCCAAAATCGCCAGCGACTGGCGCAAGCCCAACGGCATCTTCGTGATCACGCCGGATCAGGTCGAGGATTTCGTGGCCGAGTTGCCGGTCAACAAGCTCCATGGGGTCGGCAAGGTCACTGCGGACAAGCTCACCCGCCTGGGCATACGCACCTGCCGTGATCTGCGCGAGTGGAACAAGCTGCGTCTGGTGCGCGAGTTCGGCAGTTTTGGTGAGCGGTTGTGGAACCTGGCCCATGGCATCGACGAGCGTATCGTGCAGACAGATAGTCGCCGTCAGTCGATGAGCGTGGAGAACACCTACGATCAGGACCTGCCAGACCTCGACGCTTGCCTGGCGCAACTGCCGGCATTGCTGGAAGAACTGGAGCGACGCATGACGCGCCTGGATGGCAGCTATCGGGCGGGCAAGCCCTTCGTCAAGGTCAAGTTCCACGACTTCACCCAGACCACGATGGAGCAGGCCGGCGCTGGGCGTGACCTGGAGAGTTACCGGGTGCTGATGACCAGTGCCCACGCACGTGGCAACAGGCCGGTGCGGCTGCTGGGCGTCGGCGTGCGTTTGCAGGACCTGCGCGGCAAGCATGAACAGCTGGATCTGTTCACCACGCCTCAGCGGTAGAAACGAATATGGCCAGGCGCGCGGGGCTGCTCACCTGGTCATAGCGCTTTCTTATTCGTCAGGCCACAGGCGGATCGGTTTGCCGCTGGCCGGCCACAGGCGCAGCTGGTCGAGCGGCGAAACGTCCCAGCGTTGGATGGTCGCGAGGCTCTGCAGAAAGCGGTTTTCCTGCTCCATCAATGCCGGAGCGCACAGTTTGCGGGTGCTGCCGGCGTCACTGAAGGTCAACCTGTCGCCGTCACGCTGATAACTGGCGAACCAGTGGTTGCAGCCGGCGTTGCCGTAGGCGCGGCCATCCTCGCCAAGAATGATGGTCAGGTGACTGTTGTCGATCAGCGGGCGTTCGCCGATCCATTCCACGCTGTAGGTGCGCTCGGTTTCCAGGTGCACCGGTTTGCCGGCGCAGCCAGCCAAGGCTGCGGCGAGCAGGCCCAGGGCGAGAAGCGGTTTCATCAGGCCTCCTTGTTCAGGCACGCAGGGCAGAGGTGTTTGTCCTGCTGTTTGCGCCAGCCGAGTTCGGCCAGGCGCGCATCGGCGGCAGGTGCCTGGGCTTTCTTGCCCAGTGCGCTGTCTACCGCGAATTCGAAGTCCAGCTGCTTGCCGCAGCTGTCGCAGGTGACCTGCCAATTGAAGATCGACAGTTCGGTGAACGCCGGCCCGTGGGCGACGGCGACCCATTGGCCGGGCGGGTTGATCAGATGGCGGACCTTGTCGACCAACAGGCGCATGCTCAGGTCGCGGCTGCCCTTGAGGCTGACGACCAGGGTGTCGTTGCCCTTGATCGAGCCGCCATTACCGGTGACCTGATAGCGGCCGGGGGCCAGGGCACGGCACTCGATCAGGGTGTGTTCGGGGTTGAGCAGATTGTAGCGAAAATCGTGTTCGGCCATGGGTCCTCCGGTTGAGGAGGGCATTCTAACAGGCCGCGACCGGGGCGGGCGGGGTGGCGACGCTTGGGGTTAGCCCGGCGTCGCGTCGAGATAGCTAAAACCTGTTCAGAATCCTTGCGTACAGGTTCGTCGATTTTTGGCAGCTAAGTGGTGGGAACGGCCGTTCGCCGATTCACTGTGGGAGCGGGCGGGGACGCCTAGTTCATGCGCGCAAAAAATCGCGGGCATGGCCCGCTCCCACAGCTAATGCATCGATGTCCGCTTTTGCCTTGCAGCAGCCTTTTGATGTCGCCAAAAAAATCGTGAACAGATTCTTAGATGGTGGGAAACAGTTCGCGCAGGGCCGCACGGTAAAAGTCGAATGCCGCCACGGCGCCGCTGACGGCTTCGTCGCGTTTGCTTTCGCACAGTTCCAGGCCATCGAGCAGCGCGACGAACTGGCGCCAGTGCAGGCCCCGGCCATCCGGGTGAGCCGCCAGATGGCGAGCGCCGTTCTCGCCGTTCAGGCCGATCTGCTGGGTTTCCTTGAACAGAAACGCAGCGCCCAGGTTGGAGCCTTCGCTGCAGTACAGCCAGCCCAGCGCGGCGTGGGTGCTGGTGGTCGCAACGGCAGGCGGCGTTGGTGGCAGTGGCAGGCCCAGGTCAGTGATATCGGCGCACACTGCCTCGAAACGTGGCAGCTCGCTCAGGCCTGGCAACAGGCGATTGAGCGTGATGTCGTCATACAGCGTGTTGATCGCCCCGTGAAAGCGATGCTGCACGTGCAGGAAGCAGCCGTAGCGCACCAGGCTTTCGAACGGGCGCGCCTGCATGACCAGGGTGTCGACCGTGTCGTGGTTGCGGCGGGTGCCGGCTTTGAGCTGTTTGCTCAGCGGCAGTTGCTCGGCGGCCGCCGCATCGGCGATCAGGGTTGCAGAATCAGCAGGCGTCATCCTTCTCCTCCCATTGCAGGCGTTCGATGGCCTGTTCCAGTTCGTCCAGGCCGCTGCTGCGGATCGGCTGATCCTGTTTGAGCTGGGTTTCGCTGTGCTGGCAGGCGGCGCGCAGCTGCGGCACGCCGCAGTAGCGGGTGGCGCCGTGCAGGCGATGGATGCGTTCGATCAGCGCGTTGCGATCGCCGTCGGCGCGTGCCTGGCGGATGGCTTGCAGGTCGCCCGGCAGGCCGGCCAGCAGCATGTTGAGCATGTCGGCGGCCAGGTCGGCTTTGCCTGCGGCCAGGCGCAGGCCTTCTTCCTGGTCGAGCACCGCCGTGGCAGGCGCCGCGGTGGTGTCCGCTTGCGGCTCCTGGGTGTTGCCCGCCAGGGTCAGGCCGGTCCATTTGAGCACCACCTGGGCCAGTTGGCGCTCGCTGATCGGTTTGGTCAGGTAGTCGTCCATGCCGCTTTGCAGCAGGGTGCGCTTCTCGTTGGCCAGGGCGTGGGCGGTGAGGGCGACGATGGGCATTGGCGTGCGGGCGTTGTCATGCTCCCACTGGCGGATCGCCTCGGTGGTCTGGCGACCGTCCATGCCAGGCATCTGCACGTCCATGAATACCAAGTCGAAGTCCTGTTCCTGGGCGATCGCCAGGGCATCGAAGCCGCTGCTGGCAATCGTGACCTTGGCGCCCATGTCGTCGAGCAG
The DNA here is from genome assembly GCF_001945445.1 of Pseudomonas sp. PA27(2017). Lineage (GTDB taxonomy): Bacteria > Pseudomonadota > Gammaproteobacteria > Pseudomonadales > Pseudomonadaceae > Aquipseudomonas. Next base: position 118,462 of record NZ_MSXW01000026.1, on the reverse strand, counting down.
GGTCTGCACCAGGAGCAGGTTGGCGGCGTTGTCATCGACGCAGAGGATGGCCGGCGAGCGCATCAGGTTATGGCGCGCCGCCTGACGGGCCTGGCGCGGCGCCACCAGCTCGATCAGCGCGCGTTGCAGGCGTCGCGTGCAGGCCGGTTTGGCCTGCAGCTGGCCGTGCCAGTCCGGCACGCTGTCCTGGTAGAGCGTCTGTTCGGTGGTGGGGCAGAGCATCACGCTCTTGCAGCCCTGCTGCTCGAGCGCCCAGACCTGCCTGCCCAACGCCGTCGGCGGCAGGTCGTCGCTGGTGACGCCGAGCACGGCGCAACTGAAGGGTTGAGCGCTGCCGGCGGCCGAGTCGACCGCTTCACGCAGGCTGCCGAGATCAGCAAACGCACTGACCTGCAGGCCGCAATCTTCCAGCTGGTGCTGGAGCGCCTGACGGGCCAGTTCGTGGGCTTCGAGGATCGCCACCCGGCGGCCGGCCAGGGCCCGGGGCTGTTCGTCGGCCTCGCTGCGCGCCTTGGGCAGGTTCAGGCTGACCCAGAATTCGGAGCCTTCGCCCGGCGTGCTGTCCACGCCGATTTCACCGCCCATCTGCTCGATCAGGCGCTTGGAAATCACCAGGCCCAGGCCGGTGCCGCCGGCCTGGCGCGACATGGAGTTGTCGGCCTGGCTGAAGGCCTGGAACAGGGCGCGCAAGTCTTCCTCACCGAGGCCGATGCCGGTATCGCGCACGCTGATGCGCAGTTGGGCGCGGTCGGCGGTTTCTTCCTCGACCATGGCGCGGATGACGATGCTGCCTTCGCGGGTGAACTTGATGGCATTGCTGACCAGGTTGGTGAGCACCTGCTTGAGGCGCAGCGGGTCGCCCGACAGCCATACCGGCGTGTCGCGATAGACCAGCGAGAGCAGTTCGAGCTTCTTCTCGTGGGCGGTCGGCGCGAGGATGGTCAGGGTGTCCTGTAGCAGGTCGCGCAGGTTGAAGGGGATGTTTTCCAGCACCAGCTTGCCGGCCTCGATCTTCGAGAAATCGAGCACTTCGTTGATGATGCTCAGCAGGCTGTCGGCGGATTTCTCGATGGTGCTCAGGTAATCCTGCTGGCGCGGGCTGAGCTCGCTTTTCTGCAGCAGGTTGGTGAAGCCGAGAATGCCGTTGAGCGGCGTGCGGATCTCGTGGCTCATGTTGGCCAGGAACTCGGACTTGATGCGGCTCGCTTCCAGGGCTTCCTTGCGGGCGAAGTCCAGCTCGATGTTCTGGATTTCGATGTTTTCCATGTTCTGGCGCAGGTCTTCGGTGACCTGGTCGATGCTGTGCTGCATTTCTTCCTGGGCGGCCTGCAGTGACTCGGCCATGCGGTTGATGCCCGAGGCCAGTTCGTCGAGTTCGTGGCTGCCCAGCGGCGGTAGACGGGTTTCCAGATGGCCGTCCTTGAGGAGGGCCACGCCATGCTTGATGCGCAGCAGCGGGTCGTTGATGCTGCGGCTCATGCGCAGCGCCAGCAGGCCGGTGATGATCAGCCCGGTAACCACCAGCAGGAGGCTGGTGAGCAGGCTGCGGTAGCCGCTGAGCAGGGTGTTGTGGTGCGACAGTTCCAGCTCCACCCAGCCGATCGGCTCGGCCTCGGTGCTGGCACGCTCCTCGCCGCTGAGGGTCAGGTGCTGAGCCATCACCGGCAGCAGGAAACGGGTCGCGTCCTGGCTGCTGTGTTCGGCGATGTCCACGGTGTCGCTGTCGATCACCGGGCGCTCGTTGAGCATGCTCGGGCCGGCATGGGCCAGGCGATCGCTTTGCGTGGTCAGGAAGGTCACCGCGCGTACGTCCGGTTGTTCCAGGGCTTCGGTGGCGATGCGCTGCAGCAAGCTCTTGTCGCCGTGCAGCAGGGCGGGGGCGGCGAGCGGCGCCAGTTGTTCGGCGATCATGTGGCCGCGCTGCAGCAGTTGCGCCTGCAGGCCGGAGAGCTGCATCCAGATGAAGTAGCCGCCCAGTACCAGTGCCAGCAGGCTGGTGGGCAGCAGGGTAAGCATCAGTACCCGACCCTTGATGCCGATATCCTTGAACACGCAATGCCCCCTTTCGACGATGCCAGGCAGTGTAGCGATTCCGGCCGGGCGACGCTTGCCCGTCGTGAGGCGGGTTACGGGCGCTTGGGCAAAAGGTAGAATCGCTCGCATTCGCTTTTCAGAGCCACGTTGCCATGACGCTTCCCGCCACACCTGCCACCCGTATTCTTGCGGTCGAAGACGACCCCGCCCTGGCCTCCCACCTGCAAGCGCACCTGCACGGCTGCGGTTTCGACGTGACCTTGAGTCGCGACGGCAGCGAAGGCCTGCGCCTGGCCCAGGAGCAGCACTTCGATCTGATCCTGATGGACATCCTGCTGCCCGGCAGCAACGGTCTTGACGTGCTGCAACGCCTGCGCGAGCAGCGCCACGTGCCGGTTATCCTGATGTCCGCCCTGGGTGCCGAGCAGGATCGCATCGCCGGCTTCAGCAAAGGTGCGGACGACTACCTGCCCAAGCCATTCAGCCTGGGCGAGCTCAGCGTGCGCATCGAGGCCATTCTGCGTCGGGTGGCCTACGAGCGCCGCGGGCAACCACCGCTGCCGGCCGATGCCCTGACCTTTCACGAGGATCGCTGTGACGTCTGCCATGACGGCCAGTGGGCCACGCTCACCTCGACCGAGTACCGGCTGCTGGAAACCTTTTCCAGACATGCCGAGGAGGTGCTCAGCAAGGCCTTTCTCTATCAGCACGTGCTGCACCGCGGTTATTCCCAGCATGACCGCAGCCTGGACATGCACGTCAGCAACGTGCGCCGCAAGCTCAAGGGCATCGGCTACAGCGGCAAGCGCCTGGAGTCGGTGTGGGGCAAGGGCTACGTGCTGACGGCCCGGGAGTCCTGAGGTGCCGGGCCGGCATTCGCTGTTCTGGAAACTGATCGTCGGTCTGGCGTTGTTCTGCCTGCTGATCGTCAGCATGCACCTGGACCTGGAACAGCGGGTGTACGACTCGATGTCCACGCTTTCCACCAGCAGCCGGGAGGAACTCACCGAGTTCGCCCACGAGGCGGAAGCGGCCTGGCGTGAGCGGGGGCGGATCGGGCTGGACGCGTTTCTGCAAGACCTCCATCAGCGCGAACGGGTCTGGGTCGTGGTGGTCGATGAGCAGCATCGGCCGTTGTCTTCCATGCCGCTCAGCGAGGAGGAAGAACTGCGCCTGAGTTTCGTGCGCCGGCTCGACCAGAAGGTCGGCCGTCCCGGCGGACAGCCAGTTTTCTACGTGCCCTTCAGTGATGGCGACGGGCGCCTGGTGATGGAGTTGCCGCCGCGCCTGGACCCGCGCAACGCCAGCCCATTGTGGAATGTCTTCCTGCGCAGCGTGCTGCCGGCCGGCCTGGCGATTCTGCTGGGCACCCTGTTGTATCGCTGGCTCATCGCACCGCTGGTGATCCTGCGCCGTCAGGCCAACAGCCTGAGCGCTGGCGATCTGAGTGCGCGGGTGGGTGCGCCGGTGGCTTCCCGCCAGGATGAGTTGGGTGAACTGGGGCGCGCCTTCGACCACATGGCCGAGCGCTTGCAGGGCACCGTGGTGTATCAGCGGCGCTTGCTGCGCGACCTGTCCCACGAGCTGCGTACGCCGCTGAGCCGTCTGCGCGTGGCCAGCGATGGCGAGAGCGACCCGCAGGTGCTGCGCCAGCGGCTCGATCGGGAAATCACCATCATGCAGACCCTGGTGGAGAATTCCCTGGAGCTGGCCTGGCTGGATTCCGAGCGCCCGCAGTTCGCCCGCGAGCCGATCCGCGTGCTGCAACTCTGGGACATGCTGGTCGAGGACGCCTGTTTCGAAGCCGGCTGGCCTGGCGAGCGCCTGCTGTTCGAGGTCGATGAAGACTGCACGGTGTACGCCAACCTGACCAGCCTGGCCCAGGCCCTAGAAAACCTGCTGCGTAACGCCGTTCGCCATTCACCCCCCACAGGAACGGTGCGCCTGACCGGCGTTCGAGAGGGCGACTGCTGGCATCTGTGCCTGGTCGATGAAGGCCCCGGTATCGATGAGCGCTACCTGGAAACCATCTTCGAACCCTTCGCGAGGCTCGACAGCGCCCGCCCCGGTGACGGTGGCTTCGGTCTCGGCCTGAGCATCGCGCGCAGTGCCATCGCCCTGCAGGGCGGTCGCCTGTGGGCGCAAAGCCCACCAGGCAGCGGGCTGCAGATGCACCTGTTGCTGCCAGCGAGGGAAGTGCCGCAACAAAATGTATAGACTGTAAATGAAGTTTACTCTCATATGACATTAACTATCATTTGCGCCGTTATCGCGGCGGGAAGGTTCTAGGGAGCGCCTTCAGGAGATTCACTACCGCCGTTTTCGCCCATCTGGGCCTGACAATATGCGGTATGGGGACGTCGATGAATCCGAAATACAAACCGAGTCTGCTGGCCACGGCCATCGTGGTGTCGTTCAGTGCACCGGCTGCAGTGACTGCGCAAACCACCGAAATCACCCTCGATGAAGCGGCGGCCAGCGAAGGGCTGCAGGTGGAGCAGGGCAGCCACGGGTTGGAGATCGGCGAAACGCGGATCGTTGGCACCGCTGAGCAGGAGCTCAAGCAGGCCTCCGGGGTATCGATCATCACGGCTGACGATATTCAGCGCCACCCGCCGGCCAACGACCTGTCCGAAATCATCCGCCGCATGCCGGGCGTCAACCTGACCGGCAACAGCGCCAGCGGGCAGTTCGGCAACAGCCGACAGATCGACCTGCGCGGCATGGGCCCGGAAAACACCCTGATTCTTATCGACGGCCGACCCGTTGCCTCGCGTAACGCTGTGCGCATGGGTCGCTCCGGTGAGCGCAACGGCCGGGGCGACAGCAATTGGGTGCCGGCCGAGGCGATAGAACGTATCGAAGTACTGCGTGGCCCGGCAGCTGCCCGTTATGGTTCGGGCGCGGCTGGCGGGGTGGTTAACATCATCACCAAGGCGCCCGGCAAGACGGTATCGGGGTCGGTCACTGCCTACACCAACATTCCTGAAAACAGTGACGAGGGCGCTACCCGGCGCTTGAGCTTCAATACCGCAGGGCCGCTGACCGACAACCTGTCGTTTCGGGTCTACGGCAACCTGAACAAGACCGACGCCGATGATGCCGCGCTGAACGACGGCTACGCCGTGGGCTCCAACCCCGCGCCAGCGGGACGTGAAGGGGTGCGCAACAAGGACATCAACACGTTGTTGCGCTGGGACGTCACCCAGCAGCAGACCCTCGAATTCGAAACCGGCTTCAGTCGCCAGGGCAACATCTACGCAGGTGAGCGTGCCCAGGATCACCCCAGCACGGTGGGCAACACCAATACGCTGCTGGGCCGTGAAACCAACACCATGTACCGTCAGACTGCGGCGATCACCCACCGTGGCGACTGGGACATCGGTACTTCGCAGGTCGGCATTTCCTATGAGAACACCCGTAACCGGCGGATGGCCGAGGCGCTGGCCGGCGGGCCGGAAACCGGTATCAGCGGGCAAGACAAATCGACCTCCGAGCTGGACAATTACCGCCTGCACGGCGAGCTCAACCTGCCGCTGGAGCTGGGCTTCCACCAGACGCTGACCATCGGCGGCGAATATGTACGTGAAGAGTTGAACGACCCGTACTCCAATGGCCAGGCCTCGTCGTTCGGCGGTGTCACGCTGCCGGGCTTCGCTGCGGGTACCCGCAGTGGCGAGTCGGATGCCGACAACTACGCGCTCTACATCGAAGACAACATCGAGCTGACCCCCGACTGGACGTTGACCCCCGGGCTGCGCTTCGACGACAACAGCATCTTCGGCAATAACTGGAGCCCCAGTCTCAACAGCGCCTACAAGCTGACCGACACCATCACCCTCAAGGGTGGCGTTGCCAAGGCGTTCAAGGCGCCCAATCTTTATCAGTCCAACCCCAACTATATCTACTTTACCAAGGGCAACGGTTGCCCGGACGGTTCGGGCGGTGGTGGTGGCTGCTACATCCTGGGCAACCCCAACCTGGAAGCTGAAACCAGTATCAACAAGGAACTGGGCATCGCCTTCGACGACGCCGGTTGGATTGCAGGGCTGACCTATTTCCACAACGACTACAAGAACAAGGTCGTGGCTGGAATGGGCGACGGCTCCGATCCCATTCAGGTGGTTCCGGGCGCAGGCAATTACGCCGAGGTTTACCAGTGGGTCAATGCGCCCAAGGCAATCGTCTCGGGTTGGGAGGGCAACCTCACCATTCCGCTGCTGGGCAACCAGGGCGAGACGCTGAGCTGGAGCAACAACTTCACCTACATGATCCAGAACAAGAACAAGAGCACCGGGGAACCGCTGTCGGTGATTCCCAAGTACACCGTCAACTCGATGCTCGACTGGAGCGTGACCCAAGCCCTGGATCTCTCGCTGATCGTCACCCACTACGGCAAACAGGAACCCCGGCGCCTGACCAGTCAGGGCAGTGCCGCCACCGGTGATGCATTGCGGGCGAGGGATCCTTACACGCTGGTGGGCCTCAGCGCCAACTACGAGCTGAACGATAACTGGCGTTTCGGCGCCGGTATCAACAACCTGCTCGACAAACAGATTCGTCGTGAAAGCATTGCCGGCGGTGAAGGTGCAAACACCTACAACGAGCCGGGCCGGGCGTTCTATGTGTCGGCAACTGCCTCGTTCTGATTAGCGGTACCCAGGCCACCGCCCCGATCAGGGCGGTGGTTTTTTGCATCGAAACGGATTGAGCCCGATGACTGCCGACTACATCACCGACGTCGCCTATCCACACTTCTTCCAGCGCGAAACCACGCCGATATGGCTGAGTTTCGCCGCGCGTGCGCTGGGGCGCCCGAGCCCTGATCTGCGCCAGCCTTTCGTGTCCTGCGAGCTGGGCTGCGGCCAGGGGTTCGCCACGCTGCTACAAGCTGTCGCCAATCCCCAGGGCCATTTCGTCGGCGTGGATTTCAACGCTGAACATATCGCCCATGCCAAGGCGCTGGCCCAGGCTGCCGGTGTGGCCAATGTGGAATTCGTCGAAAACAGTTTCCAGGGCATGCTCGAACAAGCTGCGGCAACGCCGCGTTATGACTTCGTCATCCTGCACGGCATTTACTCCTGGGTGTCGACAGCGGATCAGCAGCGCTTGCGCCAGTTCGTCGAGCGCGAGCTCAAGCCTGGCGGCATCGCCTTCGTCGGCTACATGGCCCAGCCGGGGCTGGATTTCTTTGCGGCGCCGCGGCGTTTCGTCCAGCAATACGCCCAGACCCTGTCAGGCACTTCGGCGCAGCGCGTCGTCGAGTCGCTGCGCGCGCTGCAGCGCCTAGCGGCGAGTGGCGCAGGATTGTTCGCCCATGACCGGCAGGTGGCGGCCTATGTGGAGCGCAGCCTGCGGGATGATCCACATTACCTCGCCCATGAGTTGCTCAACGAACACTGGCACACGCTGCCGGTCGCTGAGGTGATGGCCGCATTCCAAGCCTGTGGCACTGGGTACATGGGCAGCGCCAGCCTGATGGACAACATCGACGATCTGTCCCTGCCAGCCAATGTGACCCAGCAACTGGCTGGCCTTCAGGGCACTGCGTTGCGGGAGACGTTCAAGGATCTCGCTCGCAACCAGACCCAGCGCCGGGATCTCTACCAGCGCGATGCACAGGAGCTGGACGAGTACGCCCACAAGGCTGCGTTGTTCGATCAGGTGGTGGCTGCGTTACCTGGTGCGCCAGCCCAAGGTGGCGTGACGTTCGAGACGCGCATCGGTGCGGTCGACGGGGCGGCGTCACTGTTTTCCCCGATCCTTCAAGCGCTGGCCGAGCGGCCACAGAGTTTTCCCGGTTTGTTACGGCTGCCGGCGCTGGCTGGGCAGGCAGGTAGCATCAGTCCGGCGCTTCAGGCGCTGACGGCGGCAGGCTATGTGCACCCATTGCTGCCTGGGCAGATCAATGTGGCAGGCTGTCAGGCCTTCAACCGAGTGATCAGTGAGCGTGTGCTGGCGGGCGCTCGCTATTCCCACTTGGCGGCGCCGAGCCTAGGCTCTGGGTTGGCCGCGAGTTTCCTCGAAATGGCTGCCGCGCGTGTGCTGCTCGACCATCCGGCGCTGCGCGGCGCGCTGTTGTGCCAGACCGTGGACGCTTTGGTGCGCAAGGTCGGCTGGCAGCCGTTGGACAACCCGGCCGAGTCTTTGCAAGCCCAGTTGAGCCGCTTCGAACGCGATACCTTGCCAATCTGGCAACAGCTCGGCGTGGTGGGCTCATGAACCGATGGCTCAGCATTATCCTGGTACTGCTGGCGATCAGCGGAGCCGCCATGGCCAAGCCTGATCTGTCCCAGCCATTGGGCCCGACCCTGGCTGATCGTGGTTCGCCCCATTACCGGTTCAGCCGGCACGAACTCGCCTCGGCCGATGGCCAGCGCCACTACCGTATCTGGATCGCCACTCCCGTGCAGGCAGCGCCCCGGGCAGGTTATCCGGTGCTGTATCTGCTCGATGGCAATGCGGCGCTGGGCGCCTTGCAGGAGGCGCAACTGGCCGATCTCGCCAGGCGCGGGCCGCCGGTACTGGTGTTCATCGGCTACGCCACCGACCTGCGCTTCGACGTGACGGCGCGCGCCTACGACTACACGCCGCCTTTGCCAGGTGGCGAGCCGGTGATCGACGACATCGCCCGGCAGCGACTGGGCGGCGGGGCGGACGTGTTTCTCGACCTGATCGAGCAACGCATCAAGCCCTTGGTGCAGGCGCAGGCTCCCATTGACCTGATGCGCCAGAGCCTGTGGGGGCATTCCTATGGTGGCCTGTTGACGCTGCACGCGCTGTTCACCCGGCCGGCGAGCTTCCAGCGTTATATCGCCGCCGATCCGTCGTTGTGGTGGCAGGGCGGCTTCATTCTTCAGGAAGCCCGGGCGTTTCTCACCCGCCCGCAAGCGTTCGACCTGACGCTGCTGACCGGTGGCGCAGTTCGCGAACGCCCGCCAGCCGGCAAGAACGAAGACCCGCAGGTACGTGCCCGCCGTGAAGCCGTTGCGGCCCTGCCGGCCAATGCCGCCGAACGGCTCGCCGAGCAACTGGCGACTGCCGGCCACGGCCCGGTTCGTTACAAGCGCTACGCCGACCTGGGCCATGGGCCGATGCTGCCTGCCTCGCTGGGCCCGGCGCTGCGCCTGAGTGCCGGGGATGACGAGGTGATTACCCGCTGGATCTCGAAGTGAATCGCCCGGGATTTACATATGTAAATGAAAATCCCACGCATTTGTGCGGCAGTATTGCCGCTGCCGTGCCACGGTCATTAGACGCGGTGGCACGTTTTACCGTTGAAGAAAGGATATGTTGATGATCGCTCGCCTATCTCGATGCTCGCGCCTGCTGGCGCTGTCTGGCCTGTTCGCCCTGTTGCCATTGGGCGCTGCTTTGGCCGAGTCGCGCAGCCTGGATACCGCCTACGGCGAGATCAAGCTGGACGGCACGCCCCAGCGCGTGGTGACCCTGAGCGAGAATGCGCTGGACGTAGCCCTGGCGGTCGGCGTCAAACCGCAGGGCAGCGTGGCCACCCGCGGCGGCAGCGATGTGTCGACGTACCTGAAAGACAAGGCAGGCGACATGAAGATCGTCGGTACCGCACGGGAAACCAACCTGGAGTCGGTGTTCGCCCTGCAACCGGATCTGATCCTGGCGGCGCCGGAGCTGACCCGGGATCAGTACCAGAAACTCAGCCTGATCGCGCCGACCCTGGTGCCAAAGGGCAATTCCTTCTCCGACTGGCGCCACAACGTCGAATTCTATGGCCAGGCGCTGGGCAAGCAGCCCGAGGCCAAGGCCGCCATCGCCGCGGTGGATGCCCGCATCGAAGGCCTCAAGGGCAAGATCGAGCCGGGCCAGGTCGCTTCCGTGGTGCGCTGGAGCCCGCAGGGGCCGGGCGTGATGTCACAACATCTGTTCGTCGGCCAGTTGCTGAGCCAGCTTGGGTTCAAGGGCACGGCCATGGCCGCCGAGCTGACCAGCAAGCCCCATAGCGATGCCCTGAGCCTGGAGAACCTGTCGCGCATCGACGGCGACTGGCTGTTTCTCGCCACCCTCAACGCCGACGGTGACAAGGCGCTGGAACAGGCGCGCCAGCAGCCGGCGTTCGCGCGCCTCAAGGCGGTCAGCAGTGGCCATGTGCAGAGCGTCGACGGGCAGATCTGGAGCAGCGGCGCAGGCCCGCTGGCTGCCAACGTGATTCTCGATGACGTGGAGAAGGCCGTCGCCTCGCAATGAGCAACGCGGCAAAAACCGCTCGACTGACGCTAGCCGCTGCGCTGGCGTGGGTGAGTGCTGCCCTGGCGTTGCTGTGCGTCGCCAGCCTGCTGATCGGTGCGGGGGAGGTGGGCATCCTGCGTAGCCTGTCGGCGCTGGCTGGCGCCGTGGATGACGAGGCGCGCTTCGTGCTCTTCGAACTGCGCCTGCCGCGTACCTTGCTCGGTGTGCTGGTCGGCGTGGCCCTGGGTGCAGCAGGCGTGGTGCTGCAGTCCGCTACCCGCAACCCATTGGCCGAGCCCGGTCTGCTCGGCGTCAGCGCCGGAGCCTCGTTCGCCGTGGTCGTTGCGATCAGCCTGGGCGCCAGCGCGGCCACCTTGAACCTCGGCGTGGCCATCGCTGGCGCCATGGCCGGTTGCCTGCTGGTATTGCTGGTCACCCAGGTGCGCGGCGTTGGTGACGACCCGGTACGCCTGGTGCTGGCCGGCGCCGCGTTCTCGGGCATCCTCACCGCGATCAGCACGTTGATTCTGCTGCACGACCAGCGCAGCTCCGACGAGATCCGCTTCTGGATCATCGGTGCCCTGGCAGGTCGCCCCCAGGACGTGCTGACCTGGAGCGCGCCTGGCCTGCTGCTCGGTTTGTTGCTGCTGGCGCCGCTGATTCGTCCACTGGCGGCCCTGGCCCTTGGCGAGAAGATGGCCACCGGTCTCGGCCATCACCCCGGTCTGACCCGTCTGGGCGCCTTGCTCGGCGTCGCCGTGCTGGTCGGCACCGCAACGGCGGCGGCCGGGCCCATGGCCTTCGTCGGCTTGGTGGTGCCCTTCGTGGCGCGCCGCCTGGTGGGGCCGGACATCCGCCGCACCATCGGCTTGTCGCTGCTGCTCGGGCCGATCATCGTGCTGTTCGCCGACATCCTCTCGCGTCTGCTGGTCAGCCCCTACGAACTGCCGATCGGCGTGGTGACCGCGCTGATCGGTGCGCCGGTGCTGATCGCGGTGGTGCGCAGCCACAGGTTGCCGACCCTATGAAAGCAGCGACTGCACTCAAAGCGCCCAACGGCTACTGGTTGCTGGCGCTCGGCTCGTTGCGCGTGCTGCTCGACCGCCGCGGCGTGTTCGCCGCCCTGGGCCTTTCGCTGGTCATCGTGATCATCACCGGTATCAGCCTGGCATCCGGCGCCGCCGGCTTGTCGCCGTGGACGGCGCTGGCCGCTGCCTTTGGTCAGGGCGAGCCGATGCATGTGTTTCTGGTGCAGGAACTGCGCCTGCAGCGTCTGATCGCCGGCCTGCTTACCGGCGCGGCGTTCGGCATCGGCGGTTGCCTGCTGCAGACCCTGGCGCGCAATCGTCTGGCCACACCTGGGGTGATCGGCATCGATGACGGCGCCACGGCCTTCGCGGTGGCGTCCATCGTCGCCGTGCCGACCACCCTGGCGCCTTCCGCCCTGGCGCTGACCGGCGCCACCACGGCCGCGGTGCTGGCCTTCGGGTTGAGCGCTGGCGCCGGTGCGCGGGGTTATCGCTTCATCGTGGTCGGCATCGCCGTGGGCGCGGTGTTCGGCGCGCTGACCAACCTGATGCTGGCACGAGCCGATATCGACGCTGCCAACGTCGCCTATCCCTGGACGGTCGGCAGCCTCAACGCGCGGCCCGCCCAGGCGGTGTGGCTGCTGGGCGCCGGCCTGCTGCTGAGCCTGCCGCTGGTCAAGTACCTGGCCCAGCGCCTGGAGCTGATGCGCTTTTCCGACAGCGTGGCAGTAGGCCTGGGCGTGCGCCTGAAGGCCATGCGCCTGCTGACGCTGATCACCACGGTGCTGCTCACCGCCCTGGCGGTCGCCGTGGCCGGTCCGGTGGGGTTGGTGGCGCTCGCCGCACCGGAAATGGCCCGCTACCTGGGCGGCCACCGTGGCGTGCCGGTGCTCTGTTCGGCACTGGCGGGCGCGCTGTTGATGACCGTTGCCGATTGGGTCGGGCGCACGTGGCTGGCGCCCATCGAGATTCCCGTCGGGGTGATCACCGCGGTGGTGGGCGGGCCTTACTTGCTGTGGATCCTGTTGCGCCAGCCCGCGCGCAAATTGTCATGAAAGGTCGCCCCGCGGGTGCGGCTGCTGTGGAGCTGAACCAATGACCACCTCCAACCTGTTCGCCACGCGTCCCGAGGCCGCGGTCACCCTGCAGGCCGAGCGCCTGAGCCTGGGTTACCCGCAGGCGGCGATCATCGACGACTTGTCCCTGCGCATCCCGCCGGGGCAGGTTACGGCCATCGTCGGCCCCAATGGCTGCGGCAAGTCCACACTGCTGGCGGGGCTGTCGCGCCTGCACAAGCCCACGGCCGGCGCGGTGCTGCTCAATGGCAAGGCTATCGGTAGCCTGCCGTCCAAACAGGTGGCCCGGCAACTGGCGCTGCTGCCCCAGGACGCCACGGCGCCGGACGGGCTGACCGTCTCCGAGCTGATTCGCTTCGGCCGCCAGCCGCACCAGAGCCTGCTGCGCCAGTGGTCGGCCGAGGACCAGGCGATCGTCGACGAAGCGCTGCGCGTGGCCGACCTGCAGGCGCTGGCCGAGCGCCCGCTGGAGTCGATGTCCGGCGGCCAGCGCCAGCGTGCCTGGATCGCCATGGCGGTGGCCCAGCAGACGCCGTTGCTGCTGCTCGACGAGCCCACCTCGGCGCTGGATCTCGGCCACCAGATCGAGGTCTTCGAGCTGATTCGCGACCTCGCCGCGGCGGGCAAGACGGTGGTCATGGTGGTGCACGACCTGTCCAGCGCCTGCCGTTACGCCGACCATCTGGTGGCAATGAAGGCCGGGCAGATCATCGCCGAGGGTGCGCCAGGTGCGATCGTTACGCCGGAGCTGGTCGAACGGCTATATGACGTGCGCTGCACGCTGATGTGCGACCCGGTCAGCGGGACACCGGTGATCGCCGGCATCACGCGGCGTTAGATGATTCGGTTATCAGCTTAGATCGCCTGGTTCGCTGGCTCCTGTGCGGTGGCCGCAAAGGCCGATGAGTGCGGGCTTTGCCGCGAGCGGGTCGCCGTTCGGCGCCCCGTTATCACGCGCAGCGGGGAGTAGGGGTTGCGTCGATTTGCCGGTATCATGGCCGCCCCCTGCAGCCGTCTGGACCCGATCGACGCCATGACCCAGCAATACCCCACGATCGCCGAATGCGTCGGCAACACGCCGCTGGTTCGCCTGCAACGCCTGCCCGGTGCTACCAGCAACACCCTGCTGGTGAAGCTCGAAGGCAACAACCCGGCCGGTTCGGTGAAGGATCGCCCTGCGCTGTCGATGATCGCCCGCGCCGAGCTGCGCGGCGACATCCAGCCCGGTGACACGCTGATCGAAGCCACCTCGGGCAATACCGGCATCGCCCTGGCCATGGCCGCGGCGATCAAGGGTTACCGAATGATCCTGATCATGCCGGACAACTCCAGCGCCGAGCGCAAGGCGGCGATGACCGCCTACGGCGCCGAGCTGATTCTGGTCAGCAAGGAAGAGGGTATGGAAGGCGCCCGCGACCTGGCACTGGCCATGCAGGCCGATGGCCGCGGCAAGGTGCTCGACCAGTTCGCCAACGGCGACAACCCGGTCGCCCACTACACCAGCACCGGCCCGGAAATCTGGCGCCAGACCGGCGGGCAGATCACCCATTTCATCAGCTCCATGGGCACCACCGGCACCATCATGGGCGTGTCGCGCTACCTCAAGGAGCAGAACCCGGCGGTGCAGATCGTCGGCCTGCAGCCGATGGAAGGTGCGGCGATCCCGGGCATCCGTCGCTGGCCGCAAGAGTACCTGCCGAAGATCTTCGAATCCGAGCGCGTCGACCGTATCGTCGACATGGCCCAGGCCGAGGCCGAGGACGTGATGCGCCGCATGGCGCGCGAAGAGGGCATCTTCTGTGGCGTGTCGTCCGGCGGCGCGGTGGCGGCCATGTTGCGCCTGTCCCGGGAACTGGAGAACGCCGTGCTGGTCGCCATCATCTGCGATCGCGGCGACCGCTACCTGTCCACCGGCGTATACGACGCCGTGGCGAACTGATGGCCCGCAAGAACGGCGGCCTGCGCTTTCAACCCAGCGGCGGCACCCGTGCCGCCCAGGTGCCGGTGGGCAAGAAGCAGCGCCTGAAGATCGAGCGCCTGGCCAACGACGGACGCGGTATCGCCTTCATCGACGGGCGCACCTGGTTCGTCAGCGGCGCGCTGCCGGGTGAAGAGATCGAAGCCCGGGTGCTGGATGCCCGCAGCAAGGTGATCGACGCACGCACCGAACGGGTGTTCCAGGCCAGCCCGGAGCGGCGCGCCGAGCCCTGCGTACATGCGCGCATCTGCGGCGGTTGCAGCATTCAACATATCTCCCATCGCGATCAGCTGGCGCTCAAGCAGCGCCAGCTCGCCGAACAACTCGAGCGCCTTGGCGGCCAGCAGCCTGAGATCTGGGCCGAGCCGCTGACCGGCCCGGAGTTCGCCTACCGCCGCCGCGCCCGTATTGCGGTGCGCTGGGATGCACGCAACAAGCGCCTGGATGTGGGCTTTCGCGCCGCGGCCAGCCAGGACATCGTCGCCATCAGTGAGTGCCCGGTGCTGGTCGAGCCGCTGCAACCGATCCTGCGCGCACTGCCGGCGCTGCTCGGTGGCTTGCAGGCGCCGCGTGCCATTGGTCATGTGGAACTGTTTCAGGGCACCGCCAGTGCCATGCTGGTGCGCCACACCGAGCCCTTGAGCGAAGTGGACACGGCGCGCCTGCAGGCGTTCTGTTCGGTGCACGAGGCGCAATTGTGGCTGCAGGGCGAGGGTGAGCCGCAACCCCTAGGCGCCAGCCAGTCGCTGGGCTACCGGCTGGACGCGTGGAACCTGGAGCTGGCCTACCGACCGGGCGATTTCGTGCAGGTCAACGCGGCCGTCAACGCCGCCATGGTGGCCCAGGCCTTGCAATGGCTGGCGCCGCGTGAAGACGAGCGAGTGCTGGATCTGTTTTGCGGGTTGGGCAACTTCGCCCTGCCGCTGGCCCAGCGCGCTCGTGAGGTGATTGCCGTGGAAGGCGTGCAGGCGATGGTCGAGCGGGCGGCGGAAAACGCCCGTAGCAATGGCCTGGCCAATGCGCACTTTTACCAGGCCGACCTGTCCAACCCGCTGGCCGGAACTGGCTGGGCGGCCGGCGGTTTCGATGCCATCGTGCTTGACCCGCCGCGTGACGGTGCGCTGCAGGTGGTCAAGCAGATGGCCAGTCTTGGCGCCGATCGGCTGGTCTATGTATCGTGCAACCCGACCACCCTGGCGCGTGACAGTGGCGAATTGTTGCAGCAAGGTTACCGGTTGAAAAAAGCCGGTATTCTGGACATGTTTCCACAGACGGCCCATGTGGAAGCGATGGCGCTGTTCGAGCGCTGAAGGCAAGTGATGTGGCGCATAGGGATTGCGCCGATTGGTCAACCGACCGGCTCGCAGAAGCCTGGCGACATTCAGCGGGGCGTGCCCCGCGATAGGGAAGGTAAAGATGGTTCAGGTTAGAGTGCACCAGCCCATCAACGACGATGGCAGTATCAATCTCGAGGCCTGGTTGGAGCACGTCACGAGTGTCGACCCGGCGCTCGATCGCGATGCGTTGCGCGCCGCCTGTGAATTCGCCCGGGCGGCCGAGCAACAGGCCAATGCCGCGCAGAATCTGTGGACCGAAGGCGCGTCCAGTTTCAGCGCCGGTCTGGAGATCGCCGAGATCCTCGCCGACCTCAAGCTCGACCAGGATTCCCTGGTAGCCGCCGTGATCTACCGCGGCGTGCGCGAAGGCAAGATTCCCCTGGCTGACGTGCGTCAGCGTTTCGGCCCGGTGGTGGCCAAGCTGATCGAGGGCGTGCTGCGCATGGCGGCCATCAGCGCCAGCCTCAACCCGCGCGGTGAATCCACGGTGCTGGGCTCCCAGGCCCAGGTCGACAACCTGCGCAAGATGCTGGTGGCCATGGTCGACGACGTGCGCGTCGCGCTGATCAAGCTGGCCGAGCGTACCTGCGCGATCCGCGCCGTCAAGGACACCGACGAGGAGCGCCGCCAGCGCGTGGCCCGCGAGGTCTTCGACATCTACGCGCCACTGGCTCACCGCCTGGGCATCGGCCATATCAAGTGGGAGCTGGAAGATCTGTCCTTCCGCTACCTGGAGCCGGAGCAGTACAAGCAGATCGCCAACCTGCTGCACGAGCGCCGCCTGGACCGCGAACACTACATCAACGAAGTGATGGAGCAACTGCGCGAGGAACTCGAAGCCACCGGCATCAAGGCGGACATCAGCGGCCGGGCGAAACATATCTATTCGATCTGGCGCAAGATGCAGCGCAAGGGCCTGCAGTTCAGCCAGATCTACGACGTGCGCGCAGTGCGCGTGCTGGTCCCGGCGGTGCGCGACTGCTACACCGCGCTGGGTATCGTGCACACCCTGTGGCGGCACATCCCCAAGGAATTCGACGATTACATCGCCAACCCCAAGGAGAACGGCTACCGCTCGCTGCACACGGCGGTACTGGGTCCCGAAGGCAAGGTGCTGGAGGTGCAGATCCGCACCTCCAACATGCACGAAGAAGCCGAGCTGGGTGTCTGCGCCCACTGGCGTTACAAGGGTACCGACGTCAAATCCGGCTCCAATCATTACGAAGAGAAGATTTCCTGGCTGCGTCAGGTGCTCGAGTGGCACGAGGAGCTGGGCGACATCGGCGGCCTGGCCGAGCAGTTGCGCGTCGATATCGAGCCTGACCGGGTCTACGTGTTCACCCCGGACGGTCACGCCATCGACCTGCCCAAGGGTGCCACGCCGCTGGACTTCGCCTACCGCGTACACACCGAGATCGGCCATAACTGCCGCGGTGCCAAGATCAACGGGCGCATCGTGCCGCTCAACTACAGTCTGCAGACCGGCGAGCAGGTGGAAATCATCACCAGCAAGCAGGGCACGCCGAGCCGTGACTGGCTGAACTCCAACCTGGGTTACGTGACCACCTCCCGGGCGCGGGCGAAGATCGTCCACTGGTTCAAACTGCAGGACCGCGACCAGAACGTCGCCGCCGGCAAGACCATGCTCGAACGTGAACTGGCCCGCGTCGCCTTGCCACCGGTGGACTTCGAGAAGCTCGCCGAGAAGGCCAACCTGCGCACCGCCGAGGATCTGTTCGCCTCCCTGGGCGCGGGGGATCTGCGCCTTGCGCAGCTGGTCAACCTGGCTCAGCAACTGGTCGAGCCGGAGCGCGGCAACGAGCAGCTCGAGCTGATTCCTCGCAAGGCCCAGGGCTTCAAGCCGGGCAAGCGAGGCGATATCCAGATCCAGGGCGTGGGCAACCTGATGACCCAGATGGCCGGCTGCTGCCAGCCGCTGCCGGGCGACCCCATCGTCGGTTACATCACCCTGGGCCGCGGCGTCAGCATTCACCGCCAGGATTGTGCGGCGGTGCTGCAGCTCGGCAGCCGCGAGCCGGAGCGGATCATCCAGGTCAGCTGGGGGCCGGTGCCGGTGCAGACCTACCCGGTGGACATCATCATTCGTGCCTACGACCGTTCCGGTCTGCTGCGCGATGTGACGCAGATGCTGCTCAACGAGAAGCTCAACGTGCTGGCGGTCAATACCCGCTCGAACAAGGAAGACAACACGGCGTCGATGTCGCTGACCGTGGAAATTCCAGGGCTGGACGCGCTGGGCAGGCTG
Organism: Pseudomonas sp. PA27(2017); assembly: GCF_001945445.1. Taxonomy (GTDB): domain Bacteria; phylum Pseudomonadota; class Gammaproteobacteria; order Pseudomonadales; family Pseudomonadaceae; genus Aquipseudomonas. The sequence continues at coordinate 100,541 of NZ_MSXW01000026.1, read as the reverse complement.
CTGGGCCGCCTGTCGCAACTGCCCAATATCATCGAGGCACGTCGCCACCGAGCGCCTTGAGTCGTAAACGGGCACGAAGTGACGAACCTTCGTGCCCGCATTCACTGGACCCTTTATGTACCAACTCCCTGACCTGCTCAATCTGATGGCGCGCCTGCGCGACCCGCAGCATGGCTGCCCATGGGATCTGAAACAGTCCTACGCCAGCATCGTGCCGCACACCCTTGAGGAAGCGTACGAAGTGGCCGATGCCATCGAGCGCAGCGCTTTCGACGAATTACCGGGCGAGCTCGGCGACCTGCTGTTCCAGGTCGTCTACTACAGCCAACTGGCAGAGGAGGAGGGGCGCTTCGATTTTGCCGCGGTGGTCGATGGCATCACCCGCAAGCTGGTGCGCCGCCACCCCCACGTGTTTCCCGATGGCGATCTGTATGGGCCGGTTGATCAGCCACGCCTCGGCGAAGCCGAGGTCAAACAGCGCTGGGAAGCGATCAAGGCCGAGGAGCGCGCAGAGCGTGCTGCGGCGCCGCAGCAGTTGTCGTTGCTCGATGACGTGCCGAACGTGCTGCCGGCCCTGAGCCGTGCCAAGAAGCTGCAGGGCCGCGCGGCCCGCGTCGGCTTCGACTGGCCGGATGCCTTGCCGGTGCTCGACAAGGTGCGCGAAGAGCTCGATGAAGTGCTCGAAGCGATCAGCGAGAACGACCCTGAAGCCGTCGCCGAGGAGATCGGTGATCTGCTGTTCAGCGCCACCAATCTGGCCCGCCACCTGAAAGTCGATCCCGAGGCCGCATTACGGGCGGCCAATGGCAAATTCGAGCGGCGCTTCCGCTTCATCGAACAGGCATTGCGCGAAGCCGGGCGGCCCATCGAGAATTGCACCCTGGATGAGCTCGATGCCCTGTGGGGCGAGGCCAAGAAAAGTGAGCGGCAGTCAGGCTGCTGAAAGCCCCAAGTCAGATGGGTTTGTCCCATCCCGTTAAATTGTCTGCGCATAGGTAGGTTATGGCGATTTCACTACGTGACCAGTTGCTCAAAGCCGGGTTGGTCAACGAGAAGCAGGTCAAGCAGGCCAGCAAGCAACAGCACAAACAGCAGCGCATGGTGAAGAAAGGCCAGGCTGAAGAAGACAACAGCAGCCAGCTCGCGGCCCAGCAGGCCAAGGCCGAGAAGGCCGCGCGTGATCAGGAACTCAATCGTCAGCAGCAGGAAAAGGCCGAGCAGAAAGCCCGTGCTGCGCAGATCAAGCAACTGATCGAGGCGTCGCGCCTGCCCAAGCTGACCACCGAGGATTACTACAACTTCGTCGATGACAAGAAGGTCAAGCGCCTGCCGGTCAACGCATTGATGCGCGACAAGCTCAGTCGCGGCTCGCTGGCCATCGTGCGTCATGGCGGCGGTTACGAAGTGATCCCGCGTGAGGCGGCGCTGCGCATTCAGGAGCGTGATCCGCAGCGTGTGCTGCTGCTCAACACGCCAACCGAGGCGCCTGACGAGGACGATCCGTATGCAGCCTATCAGGTGCCCGATGACCTGATGTGGTGAACCTCCAGGCATGAAAAAGCCCGCGATCGCGGGCTTTTTCATGGGATTTCGATTTATTCCGAATGAGCTGCCTCATGGTCATGGGCTTTCAGCTCTGCCTGATACGCGACCGCTTCCTCCTCGGAGGGGAAGATGCCGACCAGCTGATCGTTCTGGTACACATCCCAGACCCGCAGGCCCTCGGCCTGGGCTTCGTGGGACATATGGTGTTCGTCACGCTCGGTCACTACTAGTACGCTCATTCTATTTCTCCAGTATTGCCGGACAAATGCTGCGCAAGGCGGTTGCGCTCGTGCTTAGCCTGCTAAGCAACGACATATTTTGTGACTGTATTAATTGGTTACAAGTTCCCGACCGCTTCGCTTTCTGGAAATTCTCGATGACAGCAGCTGAATCCCAGGCATAAAAAAACCGGGGCAAGCCCCGGTTTTTTGGTGTGTGGCGGTCAGGTCAGTCGCGGCGACCTTCCACGGTCTTGCCATCGACGGTGCCCGACTTGAGCATGATCTGGTATTCCTTGCCGTCCTTCTCGACCTGATGCAGGCGAACCAGCAGGTAATCCCAGTCCTTGGCGAACCACAGGATGGTCTTGCGGCTGCTTTGCGTGGGGTCGCGTACGCGCTCGACCTTGATGGCGTCGATCAGGCCGGCAGCGGTGCGCACCACTTCTTCGCCGAGCACGCGGAAATCGTAGGTTTCGATTTCGTCGCCATCGACCACCTGATAGCTCATGCTTTTCTCGCCAGCGGCCACGTCGTGCTGCAGGGCCAGCTGGTAGGTCGACTTGTCCTGCATGCCACGGTTGAGCGGGAAGCGCACCGGGTCGCCGCGATCACTGCCGATCACCTGCTTTTGCGACCAGTCGAAATCGAACTCGACGTCCTTGCTCTTGCCCAGGCCGCTGCGCTCGAACTTGTAGCTCTGCGGCAGGAAGGTATCGCCTTCGACCGAGAAGGTGCTTTGCTCGGTCAAGCCGGCGACCAGCATGGAGGCTTTGAACACCAACTGCCAGCGCCCGTCTTCGAGCTTCTGCAGGCTGCGTTCGGCGGAGCCACTGACGGGAACCTGTTTCCAGTCGGCGGTGTAGCTGGCGGAGAAGGGCTTCGGCTCTGCGGCGAGGGCAGGCAGGCTGAACAACGCCAGGGCAAGCATTAAGGCGCGGCGCATGGAGTCTCCTTGCTATTGATGGGGTAACCGGTGGCCGGCAGAGCAACACCGTCGAGCTGGGGACCGGCCTCCGTGAGGTGCAAACGCCCCTCGGCGAACCAGCGTATGGCCAGCGGGTAGATCCGGTGTTCCTGGGCGTGAACCCGTTGCGCCAGGCTGGCGGCCGTGTCTTGCGAATGTACCGGGATTACTGCCTGTACGACCAGAGGGCCACCATCGAGTTCCTCGGTCACGAAGTGCACGCTGCAGCCGTGCTCGGTGTCGCCGGCCTCCAGCGCGCGCTGATGAGTGTGCAGGCCTTTGTGGCGTGGCAGCAGTGAGGGATGAATGTTCAGCAGGCGACCATGGTAGTGGCGCACGAAGGCAGGGGTGAGAATGCGCATGAAGCCGGCGAGCACGACCAGTTGCGGATCGAATCCGTCGATGGCCTCCATCAGGGCGGCGTCGAAGGCGTCGCGGCCCTGATAATCGCCGTGCTCGAGTACCCGGGTGGCGATGCCGGCGGCCTGCGCACGTTGCAGGCCGTAGGCGTCGCTGCGGTTGGCGATCACCGCGGCGATGCGCACCGGGTTCTCGCCGTCAGCGGTGCTGTCGATCAGCGCCTGAAGATTGCTGCCGGTGCCCGACAGCAGCACCACTACATTGCAGGATCGCGGCATTAGGTGCCTATCAGTGGGTTTTCAGATTGTTCAGCACGACGCGCTCGGCGCCTTCGGCTGCTGCGGCGATCTGGCCGATCACCCAGGGCTGCTCACCGGCGCTGCGCAGGCTCTGCAGGGCGGTGTCGACCTGATCCTGAGCGACGCAGATGACCATGCCCACGCCGCAGTTCAGCACGCGGTGCATTTCATGCTCGTCGACGTTGCCTTTGTCCTGCAGGAAGTCGAACACTGCCGGGCGCTGCCAGCTGGCCACGTCGATTACTGCCTGGGCGTTGTCCGGCAGTACGCGCGGGATGTTGTCCAGCAGGCCGCCGCCCGTGATGTGGGCCATGGCCTTGACTGCGCCAGTGTTCTTGATCAGCTCCAGCAGCGGCTTGACGTAGATGCGCGTCGGCGCCATCAGCAGGTCGGCCAGGGGCTTGCCGTCGAGCTGGGTGTTTTCGATATCGGTGCCGGATACTTCGAGGATCTTGCGGATCAGCGAGTAGCCGTTGGAGTGCGGGCCCGAGGAGGGCAGGGCGATCAGTGCATCGCCGGTAGCGACCTTGGAACCGTCGATGATCTCGGCCTTCTCGACCACACCCACGCAGAAACCGGCCAGGTCGTAGTCTTCGCCTTCGTACATGCCCGGCATCTCGGCGGTTTCACCACCGACCAGCGAGCAGCCTGCCAGTTCGCAACCGGCACCGATGCCGGTGACCACGGTGGCGGCCACGTCGACATTCAGCTTGCCGGTGGCGTAGTAGTCGAGGAAGAACAGTGGCTCGGCGCCGCAGACTACCAGGTCGTTGACGCACATGGCGACCAGGTCCTGGCCGATGCTGTCGTGCTTGTTCAGGTTCAGCGCCAGGCGCAGCTTGGTGCCTACGCCGTCGGTGCCGGACACCAGCACCGGTTGCTTGTAGCCGGCCGGGATCTCGCACAGGGCGCCGAAGCCGCCCAGGCCACCCATGACTTCAGGACGGGCGGTGCGCTTGGCTACGCCCTTGATGCGTTCGACCAGGGCTTCGCCTGCGTCGATGTCCACACCTGCGTCCTTGTAGCTGATGGAGGGTTGCTTGCTCATAGATCCAGGCCTTTGGAAGGGGAAAGTCGGAATAGCGTCGGCCCCTTGGGGCCGTTCTGCGAAGGCGCGCGATTTTATCAGGCTTGCCCGGCAGCGGCCAGCCACCGTGCCGAGTACGGGTCGCCAGGCGGCGTGAAACCTGGCCGGCCCTGGCGGGTCACACGCAAGCCTACCTGAGTGCTGATGGCCGCGTGGCTTGCGATGCCATGGCAACAGCCCCTAAGGTATAGCGCCACGGCCTGTTACCGCGCGCCGCCTTCTTAAGCCGAGAGTTTTCCGTTCATGCGCCCGAGCTTCCGCCCCCTGCTTCTCTGCCTGTCACTCTTGAGCCTGCCGACCCTGGCAGCGACCGTGAGTGACCTCTATCAGGTGCGCGAGACGGTTGCCAGCCAGCAGCCCGAGGAGCGCGATGCCGCCCTGCAGCGGGCGGTCGAGACGCTGGTACTGCGCCTGACCGGCAAACCGGATGCGGCCAAGGGCTCGACGCTGGCGGAGTTGCGCAAGGATCCGCAGCAGATCATCAGCCAGTACGGTTACGAGGGCGATCACCTGGTGGTCGATTTCGATGCGGTGTCCACCGATCGCTCCCTGCGTCAGGCCGGTTTGCCGCTCTGGGGCGTCAACCGCCCGGCGATTCTCGCCTGGTGGCTGAACGAGACGGTCGATGGCGCGAACATGGTCGGTGACGGCCAGGCCGCTGCCGAGCCGCTGCGCGAGGCGGCCCAGCACCGTGGCCTGCCGTTGCGCCTGCCGTTGGCCGACCTCAGCGAGCAACTGGTGGCGACCAAGGAGGCACTTGGTGCCAAGGATCCGGGTGAGCTGCGTTCGGCATCCGAGCGCTACGGGGCCGACGCCTTGCTGGCCGTGCGCGCCAGTGAAGCGGACGGCAAGTGGCAAGCCAGCTGGCAACTGTGGCTGGGCGACGAGCGCGAGCAGGGCAAGGCCGAGGGCGCCGATCAGGCCGCGCTGGCCGATGCGGTGTTGCTGGCGGTGAGCGAGCGCCTGGCTCCACGTTTCGTCGTCGCTCCGGGCGCCAGTTCGACGCAGACGGTGGAAATCATCGGCGCCGATCTGTCGCGCTACGCCGAGCTGCAGCGGGTGCTCGAACCCTTTGGCGCCCAACTGCAGTCGGTGCAGGCCGACCGGCTGATCTACAAGGTCAACGCCAGTGCCGAGCAGCTGCGCACCCAACTGGGCCTGCTGCAGTTGCACGAGGTGTCGGCTGCCGAACTGGCCGTCGAGGCGCCGGCGCCCGCCGAGCCCCAGGCACCCGTCGATGCCAGTCAGGCGCCGGTGGAACCTCAGGCTGCGCCACCAACGGCACCGGCCAATGCATCTGGCGATGTTCTGTACTTTCGCTGGTAGACTGCCCGCCAACTGAACCGCTTCGCTTTCGACGACCTCGGCCATGGCCGAGGTCGTTTTGCGAGTGCGCACCGACCTGACTTTCGCTTCTGAGGATCGAGCATGCCCGTTTCGTCTCGCTGGCTGTGGATCGCTGCCGTGCTGGTGCTGGGCGGCTTCCTGTACGTGCTGCATCCGATTCTTTCGCCGTTTCTGATGGGCATCCTGATCGCCTACCTCGGCGATCCACTGGTCGATCGCCTGGAGCGCCTCAAGCTGTCGCGTACCTGGGGCGTGATCGTGGTATTCGGCCTGTTCACCCTGCTGATGGCCCTGGCTTTGCTGGTGTTGATTCCGATGCTCGGCAAGCAATTGGTACGGCTATACGAACTGCTACCGCAGATGCTCGATTGGGCGCAGAACCAGGCCTTGCCGTGGGTTCAGGTCAAGCTCGGCCTGAACGAGGGCTTCTGGCGCTTCGATGAATTGAAAAAGGCATTGTCCGGTCACCTGGGGCAAACCACCGATATCGCCGGGCTGGTGCTGTCGCAGGTCACCGCGTCGAGCCTGGCCCTGGTGGCCTGGGTGGCCAACCTGCTGCTGATTCCGGTGGTCAGCTTCTACCTGATGCGCGACTGGGACCTACTGGTCAGCAAGCTGCGCGGCCTGGTGCCGCGCGACAACGAGGGCGTGGTGGTGAAACTGGTCGGTGAATGCCACGAGGTGCTGGGCGCGTTCCTGCGCGGTCAGCTTCTGGTAATGCTGGCGCTCGGTGCGATGTATGCGGTCGGCCTGATGGCCATCGGCTTGGAACTGGGGCTGTTGATCGGCCTGCTGGCTGGCCTGGCGAGCATCGTGCCGTACCTCGGTGTGGTGGTGGGTATCGGCAGTGCGCTGCTGGCGGGGCTGTTCCAGTTCGGCGGCGACCCTTATCCGCTGTTGATGATTGCCGGCGTGTTCGTGGTCGGTCAATTGCTCGAAGGCATGCTGCTGACGCCGCTGCTGGTCGGCGACCGCATCGGCCTGCATCCGGTGGCGGTGATCTTCGCGATCATGGCCGGCGGCCAGCTGTTCGGTTTCACCGGCATCCTGGTGGCGCTGCCGGTGGCCGCGGTGATCATGGTGCTGCTGCGCCACGTGCATGAACTTTACAAACGGTCCGACGCTTACGCGGGGCAGGCTACGGTTCAGCCAAAGCCGGGCCGCAAAGCGCGTTGATACCCGCCGTGGGCGGCTAACCTGTTGTATTGCCTTGGAAAGTGCGGCAATGACAGGCGGCCGCCAAGGGTATAAACTGCGCCACCTTTATTCAGAGCGCCAAGCGGGCTCCGACGAGCCATCCTCTCCAGCATGAAGCCGATTCAACTGCCTCTGGGTGTGCGTCTGCGCGACGACGCCACCTTCGCCAATTACTACCCGGGCGCCAATGCCGCTGCCCTTGGGTACGTGGAGCGTCTGTGCGAGGCCGAGGCGGGCTGGACGGAGAGCCTGATCTACCTGTGGGGTGGCGAGGGTGTCGGGCGCAGCCACCTGCTGCAGGCGGCCTGCCTGCGCTTCGAGCAGCTCGGCGAGCGCGCCGTCTACCTGCCTCTGGCCGAGGTGGTGCAGTATGGCCCGGCGATTCTCGACAATCTGGAGCAGTTCGAGCTGGTCTGCCTGGATGATCTGGAGGCTGCTGCCGGCCAGCGCGCCTGGGAAGAAGCGCTCTTCCATCTGTTCAATCGCCTGCGCGATAGTGGTCGCCGTCTGCTGCTTTCCGCCAATGCATCGCCCCGCGAATTGTCGATCAAGCTGCCCGACCTCAAATCGCGCCTGACCCTGGCCCTGGTGTTCCAGCTGCAGTCGCTGTCCGACGAGGACAAGCTGCGTGCCCTGCAGCTGCGAGCGTCGCGGCGCGGCCTGCATATGAGTGACGACGTGGGGCGTTTCATCCTCACTCGCGGCGAGCGCAGCATGAACGCGCTGTTCGATTTGCTCGAGCGCCTGGATCAGGCTTCGCTGCAGGAAAAGCGCAAGCTGACCATTCCCTTCCTCAAGGAAACCCTGGACTGGTAGTTCAGTTACCGTCTAGGATCGTTTCTATTGTTTGCCGCTTTCTTCAACGCTGCCGACACGCTGGTACTGCGCGCACCAGCGCGTATACAGCAGCGCGCTGATGAACAACGTCAGGCTGAGCAGGATTTCCAGCCAGCCGAACAGCCGCTTGGAAGGATCGAACGCGGCTAGCACGCCCTGGATGAAATACAGGTTCACCACGAAGCAGGCCCACGAGTGCGTACGTGGGTGGCCGCCGATGAGGCCGGGGGCGAGCAGCAGCAACGGCAGCAGTTGGAAGGCCAGCACAGCCCACAGTAGCGAATTGGGAACGGCGGCGTAGCCCAGGTTCCAGATCAGCAGCAGCGCCGCCAACGCCACGAAACTGGCCAGGCTGAGGTAGCGACTGATGCGCAGGCGCGGCAGCAGCCAGTCCACGTTCGGCAGCGCTCTGGCGGTTTTAGCCACGGCCGTCGCTCAGCTTGAGGGCGATGCTCGCCAGCCGCTGACCGAGAGCGCGGCACAGGGTGATCTCATGCTCATCTAGGGCGCGCTTGCCGTCGGCGCCGGCATGGTGGCTGGCGCCATATGGCGTGCCACCTCCGCGGGTCTCGACCAGCGCGGATTCGCTGTAGGGCAGGCCGGCGACCAGCATGCCGTGGTGCAGCAGCGGCAGCAGCATCGACAGCAGCGTGCTCTCCTGGCCGCCGTGCAGGCTGGCGGTGGAGGTGAAGACGCTCGCGGGCTTGCCGACCAGGCTACCGGTCAGCCACAGGTTGCTGGTGCCGTCGAGAAAGTACTTCATGGGCGCGGCCATGTTGCCGAAGCGCGTCGGGCTGCCCAGCGCCAGACCGGCGCAGTTCTTCAGATCGTCGAGGCTGGCGTAGGGGGCGCCTTCGGCAGGAATGCCGTCGGCGACCGCTTCGCATTCGGCAGAAACCGCCGGCACGGTGCGCAGGCGCGCTTCGAGGCCCTGCATTTCTACGCCACGGGCGATATGTCGGGCCATCTCGGCGGTGGCGCCGTGGCGGCTGTAGTACAGCACCAGAATGTAAGGCGTGCTCATGGCAGCAGCTCCAAGATGTTTTCCGGCGGCCGACCGATCGCGGCACGTTCCCCGGCGATCAGGATCGGGCGTTCGATCAGGCGCGGATGGGCGGCCATGGCCTCGATCAGGTCCTCGTCACTCAGCGCCTGGTTGGCCAGGCCAAGTTCGCGATACTCGTCCTCACCGCTGCGCAGCAGTTGGCGGGGCGGCAGGCCGAGTTTGTTCAGAACCTCACGCAGTTCTGCGGCGCTGGGCGGCGTATCGAGGTAGTGCACGACGACCGGCTGCAGGTCGCGCTCTTCGAGCAGTTGCAGGGCAGCGCGGGATTTCGAGCAGCGCGGGTTGTGATAAAGCGTCAATTCAGTCATGGCAGTCGTCGCTTCTGGCGGCAGATGGCGGCTATTCTAACCGCGTCGGCGGCTCGCGCTGAACGGGGTGCGGCAATCAGGGCGAACCTAAGTGTCGAGCCAGCGTCTGTAATGCGTCGGTCACAATGGCTTGTGGCCAGCTTCTCCCGCTCGTCTGCATTGCCTGCGGCCCTGATGGCGCCGGCCTGACGATGATGCGCACGTTTCCGACTGCCCTTGTGAGGTGGGTATGCAGCAGCGTTTGCACGATTGGCTCGAATTCTGGCGATTCCTCTGGCAGCGCTTCTTCGACAATCGCGGTGCCGATAACGCGGCGGCGCTGACCTATACCACGCTGTTCGCCGTGGTACCGATGATGACGGTGACCTTCGCCGTGCTTTCCGCAGTACCGGCCTTCCAGGGAACTGGCGAGCAGATCCAGGCGTTCATCTTTCATAATTTCGTGCCGTCTGCTGGCGAGACGCTGCAGGAGTACCTGCGCAATTTCACCACCCAGGCGCGGCAGCTGACCTGGATCGGGGTGGCGGTGCTGGCGGTCACCGCCTTCTGGATGCTGGTCACCATCGAGCGCACCTTCAACACCATCTGGCGGGTGCGCCAGCCGCGTCGCGGTATCGCCACCTTCCTGTTGTACTGGGCGATTCTCAGCCTCGGGCCGATGCTGCTGGGCGCCGGCTTCGCGATCAGCACCTACGTTGCCTCGTTGTCGCTGCTCAGCGGTCCGGATGCGGTGGTCGGTGCCCAGACGTTGCTGCGCTTCACGCCTCTTTTATTCAGCGTTGCGGCGTTCACTCTGCTGTACGCGGCGGTGCCCAACGCCCGGGTGCCGTTGCGTCACGCCCTGTGGGGCGGTTTGTTCACGGCGATATTGCTGGAGCTGGCCAAGGCCATCTTCGGTTTCTACGTGCGGTTCTTCCCGGGCTATCAGTTGATCTACGGTGCCTTCGCCACGGTGCCGCTGTTTCTCCTGTGGATCTTCTTGTGCTGGCTGATCGTGCTGCTGGGGGCCGAGCTGGTGTGCAACCTCGGCGTTTCCCATCAATGGCGCAAGCGCGCGATGCCCAGGGCGCTGGTGTTGCTGGGCATCCTGCGGGTGTTCCACGCGCGCCAGCGCACCGGGCTCAAGGTTCGCCACCGGGATATACAGCGCCAGGGTTGGTTGCTGCCCGAGCATGAGTGGGAAGAGGTGCTGAGCTTTCTGGAAAGCCAGCGCCTGGTCGCCAGCACCGGCGGCGATAGCTGGATGCTCAGTCGCGATCTGTCGCATTACTCGCTGCAGCAGTTGCTCGAGCGCAGCCCGTGGCTATTGCCGCACTTGAGCCAGCTGCCCGACGAGCTGGATGAGCCCTGGTATCCGGCACTGCGTGAAGCGTTAAAGCGCCTGCATGAAGAGCAAAGCCTATTATTCGGTGACAGCTTGGCCCATTGGCTGGAGGGGCGGGGCAGTGACAGGAAGTGACGTTTATCGTCACTCACGGATGTCAGGTTGATAGCCCGATGCCATCCTTTGGTGCCGGCGTGTTGGCGTCAGTAACATGGCATGTTTCTGGCTATGCTACGTGCAGTCGATCTCGCCTCACCAAGAGTACGTGCAATGCCAAAACCATCCTCCAAGGTCGTGATGCTCCATGGGCGAGATAGCGAGCGGGCGCTGGAGAATCTCAACCGGATCACCGGGCTGCGCTTCAGCAGCTGGCCCGAGTCGCTGGCAGGCACAGTGGATGATGTTCCGCTAACAGGCGAGGCGCCGCGCGAGCCGTGCGAGTCGCCGGCGAGAATTGGTCAGGCGTTGGCCTGACTGGCGCGCGTCTGCGCGATCGTGGGCTCGGCGGCCTGCACGAAAAGCTCCTCGACTTTCACTTCGACCTGGGACTGCGCTGAGCGCAGGCGTATCTGCATGTCTTCGATGCGCTGGGTCACCGGCAGGCGCGCGATGCCGGAAAGCAGGATCCTGTCCTGAACGCCTACCTTGGCGTGATCCAGATTGATCGAACGCAGCTGATTCCCATCGCGATAGCGAACCTGCAGGGATACCAGGCTGCCTGCCTGGCCCGGCAGGTGCAGCCAGGCGGCCACGTTGAACTCCGCGACCCGCCCGTCGTACTCGGTCAACTGTAGTTGAGCGCTCTGAATGAGGTGCGCGGGTACTTGGCCGATCAGTGTGTCGTGGGCGTTAGGCATGCGAATTCCCTGGCTGGCGAAGAACGTCAGCGGGGAAGTATAAGAAGGATGCTCTCGATCAAACTGTGCGCCAGGCCGCCCTTGCGCGTGATCGAGTTCTCAATCAGGGCAGTTCCAGGGGGTGGCGGCTTACCGTGGCACTGGCCAGGTTGCATGTGGGCAACTGCAGGCGGTTCTGGTTGACCGCGTTGGGCAACTGCAGCCAAAGGTTTTCGCCGTCGCTGAACTGGTTGTGCGGCACCCACAGTCCGTGGTGCCAGCCCTCCCGAGGTTTGGGTGTGCTCTGCAGGATGCCCAGGTGCGGCTGGCTGCTGGGGGCGCGCCTGAGCCAGGTCGGCTGCGCTAGACCCTTCAGGTAACGCAGGCCCAGGTGAAGGCCCTCGCTATTGAGGTGACGCCAGCACACCAATGCCAGCACGTCGCTGTCGGCGATCAGTAGCACCAGTTGGCCGATTGGTAAGCTGTGGGCAGCGTGAGCTGGGCACAGAAGGCGGGCACCGCCCGGGCCGATATCGAGAATCTGCGCTGCTGTGCACTGCGGTCGCTGCTCGAGAAGCTGTGCGTGGATGGCCGGGATGCCGATGGCCAGCCGGCAGTCGCTTTGTTGCGGGGTGCGCGAATGTCGGCGCTGTTCGGTACCCAGCCAGTGATGGTGCACGCGTTCGAGCAGGTCGCGCTCTCCAGCGCTGCGCAGTGGTGCGGGCTCGCCGAGCGCGACGAGCAGCGCGCCCAGCTCCAGGCGCCGCACGGTTTCGCTGCCTGCCTGGGGGCGTTGCTGGTAGGTCAGGCATGCCTGTGCACGTTGCAGGTCGATGAGCGGGCCTTCGGATTTGTCCTCCGCGTCCCAGGGCAGCAGGCGCGCGAGAGCGGCCAGCGGCGCCAGAGCAGCGAACAGTCGCAGGCATTCATCCGGGTGCAGGTGCGGGGGATTGCTCAGCGCCAGCAGCAGCGTCTGCTGATAGAGCCCCCGCAAGGTGTCGGCGGGCGTGGGGGTGAATGCTGCCGCCACCGGTTCGTCAAGGCAGCCATGGCGCTCGCCAAGCCAGTACAGCAGATGGCTGTCGCGCCACAGGTCGGCATTCGGCTCACGGTATTGCTGAAAATGTCGCAGCAGAGTCTGGGCGATGAAGTGCTGAGCCATGTACAGGCACCAGGCCAAGTGCGGCTGGGAGGGCTTGTGGCCCTGCAATATCTGCAGCAGCAGGCGCTTGTAGCCGATGGCGAGCTCGCTGCACAGCTGCGTTTGTTCGGCGGCTGCTGCAGGAGAGCGCTGCGCACTATAGTGGCGATACTCATCGCTGAAATTTTGCAGCGCCCGTTGTCTTTCGAGTAAGGTCATCGCGCTGCGATTGAAGCGCGCGAGCAGGGCTGTCAGCTCCAGCAGGCCAGCCTCGGCTGGCAGTTGGCGAGCCGCGCTCAGGCTGCTGCCCAGGGTTGCCTGGTCGAGCGGGTCAGCGTCAATAGCGTCGGGTACATCGAGCTGCAGTGCATCCAGTGTCATAGCAACCTTATCGGTACGAGGACCATTTCCATGGTAAAGCGACTTCCGTCAGTCATTCGGCTCATGATGGTGCTCATCGCCGGCGTGGTGCTGGCAGGTTGCACGGATGACGTCGGTGTCGACCAGCATGGGCAGAAGGTAGCGGTTGAGCGCCTTGAAGGCCAGTGGCTGGTTATCAATTATTGGGCCGAGTGGTGCGGCCCCTGTCGCTCCGAGATTCCCGAGTTGAACGCCCTGGCGCCGGAACTGGAGAAACAGTCGATCGGTGTGTTCGGCGTGAACTTCGATGGCCTGCAGGGCGAGGAGCTCAGCAAGGCGGCCGAGGCGCTGGGCATCGAGTTCACGGTGCTGGCCAAGGACCCGGCGGAGCGTTACGGACTGCCGCCCAGCGATGCGCTGCCGGTCACCTACATCGTTGATGATCAGGGCAAGGTGCGTGAGCGCCTACTCGGCGAGCAGGACGCCGAAGGCCTGAAGGCGCGGCTTGCAGCGCTGCGCCAGGAGAGCTGATTTCATGACCAGCGTTTGTCTGCACGGATATGTCGAAGGGCGCGTGCAGGGTGTCGGCTTTCGCCAGAGTACGGCCGCAGAGGCCACGCGTTTGCAGTTATCGGGCTGGGTGCGCAATCTGCCTGACGGTCGCGTGGCAGTTCTGTTCGAGGGTGAAAGCGATGCAGTCCGCTCGCTGGCCAAATGGCTGGAGCATGGGCCGCCCGGTGCCCGCGTACTTGCCGTGACGCTGCAGGAGCGCCCGATCGAGGGCGCTCAGGGGTTCATCGTGCAGCGCTAGGTGTCAGTCTTCACCTGGGTCGGCGGCGAGGCGCCCGGCGTTCTGGGTCAGCGAGCGCAGAAATTCAGTCTGCAGCTCCGGGTCGTTGCGAGTCAGTTCGATCAGGCTCTGCTCGAGCTCGCTGGCTTCTTCCTCCAGACCCAGGTCGGACAGACGCTTGACGCGATGCACCCATTGTTCGACTTCGGCTCCCTCCAGGTCGTCGTAGATCAGGTCATGGGCTTCGCGCAGCTTGCCACGCAGGGTGCGGCTGACCATCAGGGTCGCCTCGGCGCTGGTGGCATCCTGCTCGTCGGTCACGGTCAGCAGCAGGGTGCCGACGCGGGCGATGTCCTGGTCGGCGAACGGGCCATCGAGCAGGTTGAGGCGCAGTACGCCATTGCGGTCGGTGAGCAGCTCGTGGGTTTGCGCGCCGGCCTTTATGGTGACGGGGCGTTCGGCCCAGGGCAGGCTGGAGTAGTCCGTACGGGTTTCCTGGCGCTTTTCGTCGATGCCGGCCAGGTTCTGCTGGGAGCGACCGTTGGACTCGACGTTCATGAACGGGTTGATGCCCGCCACGCCATAGCTGATCCAATCCTTGGTGGCGGTGTCCGGAATGCGCCCGAGCGCGACCACGTTGAGCACGTTGGCGCCGACGCCACCGACGATGGCCACCGCGCCCAACGGGATTTCATAAATCTCGCGCCACGGCTGGTAAGGCGTGTAGCGGTCGTAATGGCGGGTGACCTCGAACGGCGTCACCTCGAAGACCTTCTGCTCATGCACGCGCACCCTGCGCTGGGGCAGCTCCAGCACTTCGGGCTGCCCTACGTCGATCTGCAGGCTGTGGCTCAGCAGTTTGCGTTCGACGCGTTCCTCATGCTCGCTGCGCTGCGGCAGATGGTTGGCGCAGCCAGCGAGAAAGAAGGCGCCACAGGTGGTGGCGCCGAAAAGGCGTAGGGTGCTTCGCTTGAACATGACGGCTCTTTGCGGGTCAGCGGCGGATACGGTTCTGGATGAACGACAGGATCTCGCCGACGGCGACTGGCTGAGCCTCGGTTTCCAGGCGGCTCTTGTACTCCAGGTTACCCTCGGCCAGTCCGCGGTCGCTGACCACGATGCGATGCGGAATGCCGATCAGTTCCATGTCTGCGAATTTGATGCCCGGACTGGTCTTTTTGTCACGGTCGTCGAGCAAAACTTCGAAGCCGGCTGCGGTCAGTTCGCCGTACAGCTTGTCGGTCGCTTCGCGTACCGCGTCGGTTTCGTAGCGCAGCGGAACCAGGGCGATCTGGAAGGGTGCCAGGGCATCGTTCCAGATGATGCCGCGCTCGTCGCTGTTCTGCTCGATGGCAGCGGCCACCACACGAGATACGCCGATGCCGTAGCAGCCCATGCTCAGCACGACCGGCTTGCCGTTCTCACCCAGCACCTGGCAGTTCATCGCTTCGCTGTACTTGGTGCCCAGCTGGAAGATGTGCCCGACTTCGATGCCGCGCTTGATTTCCAGGGTGCCTTTGCCGTCCGGGCTCGGGTCGCCTGCCACCACGTTGCGCAGGTCGGCGACGGTCGGTACCGGCAGGTCGCGCTCCCAGTTGACGCCGAAGTAGTGCTTGTCGTCGATGTTGGCGCCAATGGCGAAATCGCTCATCCGTTCTACGGAGCGATCGATGATGATCGGCAGCGGCAGGTTCAGCGGGCCCAGGGAGCCTGCGCCCGCTCCGATGGCATCGCGCAGCTCGGCGTCCGAGGCCATTACCAGCGGGCTGGCGACGCCAGGCTGGTTGGCGGCCTTGATCTCGTTCAGCTCGTGATCGCCACGAACGATCAGCGCGATCAGCTTGCCTTCTTCTTCGGCATGCACGATCAGCGTCTTGATGGTGCGCTCGATGGGCAGGTCGTAGCCCTCGACCAGTTGCTGGATGGTCTTGGCGTTCGGGGTGTCGACCAGGCGCAGCTCTTCGCTCGGCGCCGGGCGGGCTGACTCGCGAGGAATGGCTTCGGCCTTCTCGATGTTGGCAGCGTAATCGGAGGCGTTGCTGAACACGATATCGTCCTCACCGGATTCGGCCAGCACGTGGAACTCGTGGGAGCCGGCGCCGCCGATGGAGCCGTTGTCCGCCACCACCGGGCGGAAGTTCAGGCCCAGACGGGTGAAGATGTTGCAGTAGGCCTGGTGCATGCGGTCATAGGTCTGCTGCAGGGAAGCCTGGTCGGCATGGAAGGAGTAGGCGTCCTTCATGATGAACTCGCGGCCACGCATCAGGCCGAAACGCGGACGGATCTCGTCGCGGAACTTGGTCTGGATCTGGTACAGATTCAGCGGCAACTGCTTGTAGCTGTTCAGCTCGTTGCGGGCCAGATCGGTGATCACTTCCTCGTGGGTCGGCCCTACGCAGAATTCGCGGTCGTGGCGATCCTTGACGCGCAGCAGCTCCGGCCCGTATTGCACCCAGCGGCCCGACTCCTGCCACAGCTCGGCAGGCTGGATGGCGGGCATCAGCACCTCCAGTGCGCCGGCTGCGTCCATCTCTTCGCGCACGATTCTTTCGACCTTGCGCAGCGTGCGCAGGCCCATTGGCAGCCAGGTGTACAGGCCTGAGGCGAGCTTGCGGATCATGCCGGCGCGCAGCAGCAACTGATGGCTGATCACCACGGCATCGGAGGGCGTTTCTTTGAGGGTCGAAAGCAGGAACTGACTGGTACGCATGATGGGCCGTTCTGTCGTTTGCAAAGGGATTTTTATGGCTCGGCATTGTACGGCGCGTGGCTGGTGGCGTACAGGATGCTAAGTGCTACGGTGGAGGGCGTTGATCTGCTGGCGGCTTGCGTGGGGGGCTCTGTCTGCTGCTCGTTGGGCAAGCCGCTGAACGAGGGGGCAAGCTGGGGTTCGAGTGGGCAATAAAAAAACCCGGCCGAAGCC
>NZ_MSXW01000026.1:0-83926 GCF_001945445.1 Pseudomonas sp. PA27(2017) | reverse complement strand
GGCTCAAGCGAACAGAAGCCCTGACCATCCTGGCCCGTAAACTCGCTCGTATCGCCTTTGCGCTGATGCAGAAGCAGGTCGATTACAACCCCGAAAAAGGGGGATCCTTGACATAGAATCTCCCACAATGGATCGGATAACGGCCGCTACCGCCACTTAGCCGCCAAAGTCGCCGAACCTGGTCTTAAAGATTATGGACAGGTTCTTAGGGGAGCGCGCGTAGCTGAGAGAATACAAGCGCCCGGTATTGGCAGGCGGTACCGGCGGCGCCATGAGCGCTGGTAGCGTCGGTTATCAGCCCGTGCGCCAGGTAATTTCCTGCACGCCATCGGCGCTGATGCGCAGCCATTGGTCGGCCTGCTCATCGCTCTCGTTCTCGTCCCAGCTGCCGGGGGCGCAACGGACCTCCACGCCCAGAGCCGTATAGGCTGCCTGGGCGCAGGCGAGGTCGTCTTCCCACGGAGTGGCATCGCTTTCCAAGTACAGGCTGTGCCATTTGCCTACGGCCTTGGGCAGCCAGGTCACCGGAATGTCGCCGGCGCGGCACTGGAACGTCTGGCCTTTCTGCTGCCAGTCCGAGCAGGGGCCCAGTGCCTGGGTCAGCCAGGCGGCCACGGCCTGGTGCTCGGCGTCCTTCAGGTAGATTTCGATATCCGGTTGGCGCATGTGGGTTCTCATCTGGTCGGGGCGTTCAGGACGCGTCTCGCTCGATCCAATCGTAGCGGATGGCGACGCTCACTTCGAAGCGTTTGGCGATCACCGCTGCGCGGCGCTCGGCACTGGCGCGCCAGCCGTGGGGCGTCATCGCCAGCAGGTCGGCGCGGGCTTGCTCGTTCTCGAGCGGCAGCCGAAAACTCAGGGTTTCGCTGTGTGCCAGGTGCATGCCAGGCGGGATCAGTTCGAGGTGCTTGCAGTCATCGTAGTCGCGCACTTCGTCATAGAGCTTCTGGCGCAGCTCCATCAGGTGCTCGCGAGTCGGGCCCATGCGCAGCAGGCCACCGCCGGGAGCGAGCAGGCGCTTGGCCTCCTGCCAGTCAAGTGGGCTGAATACGCTGGCCAACAGCCCGCAGCTGGCATCGGCCAGGGGCACGCGGGCCATGCTGGCGATCAACCAGTTCAACTGCGGGGCGCGCTTGCAGGCTCGCTTGACCGCCTCGCGGGAAATATCCAGCGCATAGCCGTCGGCATCCGGCAGGGCATCGGCGATCTGCGCGGTGTAGTAGCCCTCGCCGCAACCGATATCCAGCCAGCGCTGTGGCTGATAGCCAGCGGCCAGGGCTGCCAGGCGCTCGGCCAGCGGCGCATAGTGGCCGGCGCTCAGGAAGCGGCGACGGGCCTCGACCATGGCGGCGTTGTCGCCCGGGTCGCGGCTGTTCTTGTGCTGCACCGGCAGCAGGTTCAGGTAGCCCTGGCGTGCGCGATCGAAACGGTGGTTGGCCGGGCAGGCCACGCCATTGTCGACGGCGGTCAGTGGCGCCTGGCAGATCGGGCAGGCGAGCATCAGGCGAGCAGCTTGACCAGGGTCTGGTAGTAGATCTCGGTGAGCACCTCGAGATCGCTGGCCAGCACGCGTTCGTTGACCTGGTGGATGGTCGCGTTGACCGGGCCGAGCTCGACCACCTGGGTGCCCAGGGTGGCGATGAAGCGGCCGTCGGAGGTGCCGCCGCTGGTGCTCGGCGTGGTTTCACGGCCGGTCACGTTGCGAATGCTGGTGCTGACCGCATCGAGCAGCGCGCCCGGCTCGGTGAGGAATGGCAGGCCCGACAGCGCCCAGTCGATGTGGTAGTCCAGGCCGTGCTTGTCGAAGATGGCATTGACCCGCTGTTGCAGGCCTTCGACCGTCGATTCGGTGGAGAAGCGGAAGTTGAAGATGGCCGTCAGCTCGCCGGGAATTACGTTGGTGGCACCGGTACCCGAGTTGAGGTTGGAGACCTGGAAGCTGGTTGGCGGGAAGAAGGCGTTGCCGTCGTCCCAATGCTCGGCCGCCAGCTCGGCGAGGGCCGGCGCGGCCAGGTGGATCGGGTTCTTCGCCAGGTGCGGGTAGGCCACGTGGCCCTGGACGCCGCGTACGGTCAGGGTAGCGCCCAGGGAGCCGCGGCGACCGTTCTTCACCACGTCACCGACCAGGGTGGTGCTCGACGGCTCGCCGACGATGCACCAGTCCAGCCGCTCGTTGCGCGCGGCCAGGCGTTCGACCACCGCCTTGGTGCCGTGGTGGGCCGGGCCTTCTTCGTCGCTGGTGATCAGGAAGGCGATGCGCCCCTTGTGGTTCGGGTACTCGGCGACGAAGCGCTCGACGGCGATGATCATCGACGCCAGGCTGCCTTTCATGTCCGCGGCGCCGCGGCCGCAAAGCATGCCCTGCTCGTCGATCAGGGCGTCGAACGGACCGTGCTGCCAGGCCTGTACCGGGCCGGTCGGCACCACGTCGGTATGGCCGGCGAAGCACAGCACCGGGCCCTCTTCATTGCCGTGGCTGGCCCAGAAGTTGTCCACGTCTTCGATACGCATCGCCTCGACGGCGAAGCCCAGCGCCGCCAGACGGCGCATCATCAGCTCCTGGCAGCCCTCGTCCAGCGGGGTGACCGAAGGGCGGCGGATCAGGTCGCAGGCGAGTTCGAGGGTGGGGGACAGGGCCGTCATGGGAGCTCCGGTAAAACAGTGCAGGGCGAGAAGGGCGCATAGCTTAAAGCAAAACGCCCGGGGCTCGTAGGCGTAAGGACGGTCGGGCTGCGGCGCAGCCAGCATCGACGTCGGTGCAAGGCGTCTCGACACCTAGAAAAACGGCGGCCAATGGCCGCCGTTTTCAGGTCGCGTTGCCGCGGATCAGGCTTTCTGCGCCTCGTTCTCGGCGTCGTCCTGTACCACCGGAATTTCCAGCGGCTTGGGCTGCGAGGAGAGCAGCGCCATGATCAGGGCGGCCAGATAGGGCAGCGACTGCACCAGCAGCATGATCACCCAGAACTTCACGTCGTAGCTGGGCAGGCCTTGCACGATGCCGATACCCAGGGCAGCGCCCCACAGCAGCAGCATGACGAACACCTCTTCGCGAGCCTCTGCCAGTGCGACCAT
This sequence comes from Pseudomonas sp. PA27(2017), assembly GCF_001945445.1. Classification (GTDB taxonomy): domain Bacteria; phylum Pseudomonadota; class Gammaproteobacteria; order Pseudomonadales; family Pseudomonadaceae; genus Aquipseudomonas. The sequence goes on along the minus strand of NZ_MSXW01000026.1, from coordinate 80,854 downwards.
CAGGCCATGGCTGGAGCGCATCTTCGGGGTGCGGAAGAACGGGATAGTTTTGGTGAACATGCCGTAGAGCACCGCCTTGGCGATGGTGTGCGATAGCGCCAGCCCGGCCACCGCCGCGCAGAAGGCATCCTTGAGGTTGACGCCCACCGCCCGCTGGTAGAGGAAGATGATCTTGCCGACCTTGAACAGGAACAGCGCCAGGGGCGGAATCGCGAAGATCAGCAGTGGCGGGTCGACCCGTTGCGGCACGATGATCATCGCTGCCGACCACAGCAGCGCACCGGCGGTGAAGAAGATGTTCAGGCCGTCGGCGACCCACGGCAGCCAGCCGGCGATGAAGTGATAACGCTGGCCGCGCTTGAGCTCGCTGTCCTTGCCGGCCAGCAGCTGACGGGCGTGGCCCTTCATGATCTGGATGGCGCCGTAGGCCCAGCGGAAGCGCTGCTTCTTGTAGTCGATGAAGGTATCGGGCATCAGGCCCTTGCCGAAGCTGTCGTGGGCGTAGGCGGCCGAATAACCTTTCTCGAACACCCGCAGGCCCAGCTCGGCATCCTCGCAGATGGTCCAGTCGGCCCACTTCAGCTCGTCCATCACGGTACGGCGGATCATGGTCATGGTGCCGTGCTGGATGATCGCGTTGCGGTCGTTGCGGGTCACCATGCCGATGTGGAAGAAGCCCTTGTACTCGGCGTAGCAGAGTTTCTTGAAGGTGCTTTCCTCGCCGTCGCGGTAGTCCTGCGGCGACTGCACCACGGCGATCGACGGGTCGGCGAAGTGCGGCACCATGTGCTTGAGCCAGTTGCGATCGACGCAGTAGTCGGAGTCGATCACCGCCACCACTTCGGCGTCCGGCGCGGTGTGCGGCAGGATGTAGTTCAGCGCGCCGCCCTTGAAGCCGTGCAGCGGAGCGACGTGGAAGAAGCGGAAGCGCGGGCCGAGTTCTTCGCAATAGTCACGCACCGGCTCCCACACCGCCGGGTCCTTGGTGTTGTTGTCGATGATCAGGACTTCGAAGTCCGGGTAATCGAGGTCGGCCAGGGCGTCGAGGGTCTGTTTGACCATTTCCGGCGGCTCGTTGTAGCACGGCACGTGGATCGACACCTTGGGCCGGTAATGGCTGTCGCCGACCACCGGCGTGAATGGCCGGCGGCGTTGCGTCCACACCGTCTCGGCCAACTCGTGGGCCTCGGTGAGCAGCACGATGAACACGCCGATGGCGCCGATGCCGAGCAGCACGCCGACCAGAGTGCTGAACCAGGTGCTGTATTGCTGGCTGTAGTCGTAGCCGATCCACACCAGCGCTGACCCACCGGCGAACGCCACGAAGGTCAGGAAGGTGCGGCCGCGCTGGCGCAGGGCACTGCCGTCGATCAGCATCAGGGCCAGCGACAGCAGCGCCATGACCACCGAGGCGACGGCCAGCATGCGCCATTTCGGAATGGCGACTACCGGGCCTTCGAAGTTGAATTTCGGCTGTCGGTCGAGGTTGTAGACGCCCCAGTAGGCGCCCACCGAACCTTCGTCGCCGGCCTTCCATGGCTGGTCGAAGGCTTCGATGACGAAGTAGTTGTAGCCCTGGGCGTTCAATGTGGTGACCAGGGTGCGCAGGTAGATGGCCTGGTCGGCCTGGGTCGCCTCGGCGCCGCCGCGCACCCGGCCATTGCTCGGCCAGCCCACTTCGGACAGCAGCAGGGGCTTTTTCGGGAACAGTTTCTTCAGGTCACGGGCGCGGTCCAGGGTGAACTGGGTGGAGTCCTTCATGGGAATGAATTCCCAGTAGGGCAGCACGTGGGCGGCGATCAGGTCCGCGTGGTCGGCCAGCTCCGGGAATTCGTCCCAGATGTGCCACTGCTCGGAGGTGGTGACCGGCACCTTGACCGCCGAACGCACGCGGTCCATGTAGGCGGTCAACTGCTTGACGGTGACTTCGCGGCGGAACAGCGCCTCGTTGCCCACCACCACGCGAACCACGCTGCGCGAGTTGTTGGCGATTTCGATGGCCTTGGTGATTTCCCGTTCGTTGCGCTCCTCGTCCGGGCTGATCCACACGCCCAGGGTCACGCGCAGGCCGAACTCCTCGGCGAGGGCGGGGATCTTGTCGAGGTCACCGTCCACCGAATAGGTGCGGATGCTGTCGGTTTGCTTGGACAGCAACTCGAGGTCCTCGCGCATCTCCTGATCGCTCGGGTAGACGCCAGTTTGCGGGCTCTGCCCCTGCCGGAACGGCGAGAACGAGTAGCCGGAGATCTGTTCCGGCCAGTCCGGGGCCGTGACCGGGCGGTTGTAGAGCGCCCAGATACCGGTGAACAGGGCGGCAATAGCCAGGAAAACAACTAGATTGAGACCGAACTTGCGCGAAAGCATGCTGTGTAAGGTTCCGAAGGGTGGAACGGGGAGAAGACCGGCGAACGCCGGCTGGCGCGCATGCTACTCCGTCGATGAATGACTGTATAGCACAGCTCCGGGGAGCTGCCCGGTGATGTTCGAACGCTGTGCACTGGCGCTCTGCAGGTACCGGCCCGATGGTGCTTGGGAAGCGCTGCCAGCCTTTCTATAATGCGCGCCCTGAAAAGAGGAGCCCCCATGTCGTTCGATGAACAGCGTTTCGCCGGCATCGCCCGGTTGTATGGCCGCGAAGGTGCAGAACGGCTGGCCGCCGCCCACGTGGCCGTGGTCGGTATCGGCGGCGTCGGTTCGTGGGCGGCCGAAGCGCTGGTGCGCTCCGGGGTGGGCGAGATTTCCCTGTTCGATCTGGACGACGTCTGCGTCAGTAACACCAATCGCCAGGCCCATGCCCTGCAAGGGCAGGTCGGGCGTGCCAAGGTCGAGGTGATGGGCGAGCGCTTGCGAGCCATCAACCCCGCGTGCGTGGTGCACGAGGTGGCCGATTTCGTGACCCGCGAGACCATGGCCGAGTACATCACGGTGGAGCTCGATGGCGTGGTCGACTGCATCGACAGCGTGGCGGCCAAGGCGGCGCTGATCGCCTGGTGCAAGCGCCGCAAGATCGCCCTGGTGACCACCGGTGGCGCCGGCGGGCAGATCGACCCGGCCCAGGTGCAGGTCGCCGACCTCAACAAGACCTTCAACGATCCCCTGGCCGCCAAGGTGCGCTCGACCCTGCGCCGCGACTACGGCTTCTCGCGCACGCCGGGGCGCACCTACAGCGTGCCCTGCGTGTTCTCCACCGAGCAGCTGCGCTACCCTGGCGAGGACGGCGGTGTGTGCCAGAGCAAGGCATTCGTCGGTGAGGGCGTGAAGCTCGACTGCGCCGGCGGCTTCGGCGCGGTGATGATGGTGACGGCGACCTTCGGCATGGTCGCCGCCGCGCGTATCGTCGACAAGCTGGTGGCCGGTGCGCGCCGCCCCAGCGAGCGTGTGGCCGCGAAGGTTTAAGCCGCGTCGATCAGCCGGCGCATCTGTTGCACCACGGCGTTCATGCCGCTGGCCCGTGAGGGCGACAGCTGACGGGACAGGCCGAGCTGGGCGAACCAGTCGGCGATGTTCAGCCCGGCCAGCTCGCCTGCAGGCAATCCGTTGACCCGGGCCAGCAGTACGGCCAGCAGGCCGCGTATCAGGCGCGCATCGCTACTGGCGCGAAAGTGCCAACGGTCGTGCTGTCGTTCACCGCTCAGCCAGACCTGGCTTTCACAGCCGTGTACGCGATCCGCTTCATGCCTTTCGGCGAGCGGCTCCAGGCGTTCGCCCCATTGCATCAGCAGGCGCGCGCGCTGTTCCCAGCCGGGGCAGGCGGTAAAGGCGTCGAGTGCTTCTTGCGCGGTGGTCGGCAGGGTCATCGCAACAACTCCAGGGCTTTGTCCAGGGCGGCGAACAAGCGCTGCAGGTCGGCCTCGTCGTTGTAAAGGCCGAGGGATACGCGAATCGCACCGTTTACGCCCAGGCGCTGTAGCAGCGGCATGGCGCAGTGATGACCGACCCGCACGGCGATGCCTTGCTCGGTGAGCAGGTGGGCGAGGTCGCCGCTGTGGATGCCATCGACGGTGAAACAGGCCAGCGCCGTGTGCGGCTCGCCGAGTAGACGCAGCCCTGGATAACGCTGCAGGCCGGCGAGCAGCAGGTGATGCAGCGCCGCTTCGTGGCGGCTGACCGCGTCGGCGTCGAGACGTTCGAGGTAGTCCAGGGCCGCGCCAAGGGCAATCACCCCGGATACCGCCGGCGTACCGGCTTCCAGGCCGAGCGGGGCGGGGCGGAAGGTCGCGGCGTGATAATCCGCCTGCTGGACCATCTCACCGCCGAACTGCCAGTGGTTCAGGCGCTGCAGCGCGTCGCGCCGGCCGTAGAGCAGGCCGACGCCATCGGGCCCATACAGCTTGTGGCTGGAGCACACGTAGAAGTCGCAGCCCAGCGCCTGCACGTCCTGGCGGCGATGCACCACGGCCTGGGCGCCGTCCACCACGGTCAGGGCGCCGTATTCCTGCGACTGGCGAATCAGCGGCTGCACGTCCTGCCAGCGCCCCAGCACGTTGGACAACTGACTGAGAGCGAGCAGGCGGGTACGTGGGCCGATCAGCGCGGTGGCCTCCTGCGGGTCGATATCGCCAGCGGGAGTGAGCGGCAGTATCACAAGCTTGAGGGATTTGCGCCCGGCCAGTTGCTGCCAGGGCAGCAGGTTGGCGTGGTGTTCGGCGGCGCTGACGACGATCTCGTCGCCGGCCATGAATATCGATTCCAGCCCATAGGCGAGCAGGTTGAGCGATTCGGTGGCGCCGCGGGTAAAGACGATCTCGTCGCGGCTGGCCGCATTCAGCCAGCGGGCTGCCTTGTCGCGGGTCGCCTCGAACGCGCGGGTGGCACGTTCACCCGGCAGGTGCTGGGCACGATGCACGTTGGCAGCGCCGCCAGCGTAGTAGGCCAGCAGGGCATCGAGTACGGCCTGCGGCTTTTGCGCGGTCGCGGCGCTATCGAGGTAGGTCTGGCCGTCGGCGTCGAAGGCCCCGAGGCCGGGGAAGTCGGCGCGCCAGGGGGAAATCAGGGTCATCCGGATCTCGTCACGCTGGATGTGAAAACGGGCTGTGCCCACGAAGACGTCAGTCTATCGCGCGCACAGCCCGTTCGGGCGAAGCCAGGGCTCAGTTGTGAGCGTGCAGGGCTTCGTTCAGCTCGATGGCCGACTTGTTGGTCTTGCACTCGACCGCGCCGCTCTGGGAGTTACGACGGAACAGCAGGTCAGCCTGACCAGCCAGATCACGACCCTTGACCACCTTGACCAGGTTGTTCTGGTCGTCGAGCAGGGCGATCTTGGTGCCGGCGGTGACGTACAGGCCGGCTTCGACGATGTTGCGGTCACCCAGCGGGATGCCGATACCGGCGTTGGCGCCGATCAGGCAGCCTTCGCCCACGGAGATGACGATGTTGCCGCCACCGGACAGGGTGCCCATGGTCGAGCAGCCGCCGCCCAGATCCGAACCCTTGCCGACGAACACGCCGGCGGACACGCGACCTTCGATCATGCCCGGGCCGGCGGTACCGGCGTTGAAGTTGACGAAGCCTTCGTGCATCACGGTGGTGCCTTCGCCGATGTAGGCGCCCAGACGAACCCGTGCGCTGTCAGCGATACGCACGCCGCTCGGCACCACGTAGTCGGTCATTTTCGGGAACTTGTCCACCGAGAACACTTCCAGCAGGTCGCCCTTGAGGCGAGCTTCCAGTTGGCGCTCCGGCAGCTCGGCCAGGTCGACCGCACCCTGGCTGGTCCAGGCGACGTTGGGCAGCAGCGGGAAGATGCCGGTCAGGTTCAGGCCGTGTGGCTTGACCAGGCGGTGGGACAGCAGGTGCAGCTTGAGGTAGGCCTCGGGCGTGCTGGTCAGGGCGGCGTCTTCGGACAGCAGGGTAGCGACCAGCGGCTTGGCGCTTTCGGCCAGGCGGGTCAGCAATGCTGCTTGCACGCTGTCGACGCCTTTCAGGGCGCTGGCTAGCTCACCGGCTTGCTGGTTGGTCAGGGCGATGGCCTGGTTGCCGCCGCTGTAGCCGAGTTTCTCGGTGACCTTGGCGACCAGCTCGGCGCTCGGGTTGAGCAGTGGCTGGGCGTAGAACACTTCCAGCCAGGCGCTTTGACGGTTTTGGGTGCCGACCCCGAAGGCCAGGCTGAACAGAGTATTGGACATGAGCTTTTCCTTGCAGCGAATTCGATTGGGGAGGCGATATCAGGCCAGTTCGGCGGCGTAACGCTCGGGTTTGAAACCGACCAGGGTGCGGGTGCCAAGGTCCAGCACCGGGCGCTTGATCATCGACGGTTGGGCCAGCATCAGGTCGATGGCCCTGGCCTGGTCGAGATCGCTTTTCTGCGCGTCGTCGAGCTTGCGGAAGGTGGTGCCGGCACGATTGAGGATGGTTTCCCAGCCGTGTTCGTCGCACCATTTCTGCAGGTTGCCGCGGTCGATGCCGGCGGTCTTGTAATCGTGGAACTGGTAAGTGGCACCACGCTCGTCGAGCCAGGTGCGGGCCTTCTTCATGGTGTCGCAGGCCTTGATGCCATAAAGCACGTAACTCATTGGTCTACCTCTGGAGGACTCCACTCGTCGAGTCCCCGTTGCTACTTGTGAATACCGAGGCCGCCGATTATGCCACGTCGATTCGGCTTGCGGCGCATCCGCCTGCACGCTGCTGGCGTTAGAATGCACCGGCCCTCGCCAGGCGGCCGTCATCGCAAAGGATCTCTCCCCTCATGCAGCTTCTCTACACCATCCTGATCATGTTGCTGGTGGTCAGTGGCACCCGTATCAGTGCGCAGTTCATTCCCTTGCCGCTGCCCATTCTGCAGATCCTCATCGGCGCTTTGCTGGCGGTGCCGGCGCTGGGCCTGCACGTACGCCTCGACCCCGAGCTGTTCCTGCTGCTGTTCATCCCGCCGCTGCTGTTCGTCGATGGCTGGCGCATGCCCAAGGGGCAGTTTCGCAAGCTGCGCACACCGATCCTGTTCCTGGCCTTCGCCCTGGTGTTCGTGACCATTCTGGGCGCTGGATATTTCATTCACTGGTTGCTGCCCCAGGTTCCCCTGGCAGCCTGCTTCGCCCTGGCGGCGGTGCTGTCTCCAACCGATGCGGTGGCGGTATCGGCGATCGCCCATGGGCGTCTGCCCAACACGTTGAACAATCTGCTGCAAGGCGAGGCGTTGATGAACGATGCCTCCGGCCTGGTGGCATTTAAGTTCGCCGTGGCGGCCACCCTGACCGGGGTGTTCTCGTTCACCGATGCCAGCCTACAGTTCGTGCTGGTAGCCGCTGGCGGCCTGCTGATCGGCATGGCGCTGAGTTACCTGCTCGGTCGTCTGCGCGCCTGGATGATCGCCCGTGGCTGGGAGGAGCCGGCGCCCCATGTGCTGCTCATGCTGCTGCTGCCTTTCGCCGCCTACGTGGCTGCCGAGCACCTGGGGCTGTCGGGCATTCTCTCGGCGGTGGCGGCCGGCATGATGCAGAGCCGCCTCGACCTGCTGCCGCGGCAAACCACCACGCGGCTGCTCAACCGCGGCGTGTGGGCGATGCTCGAGTTCACCTTCAATGGCCTGATCTTCCTGCTGCTGGGCCTGCAATTGCCGGACATCATCAAGGCGGTGATCGGTGAGCACGCCGATACCTGGCACCTGTTGCTGCCGGCGCTAGGATACGTGCTGGCCGTGTATGCGGTGCTGATGGCGCTGCGCTTTACCTGGGTTTACTGCTATTGGCGGACCTCGGGCATGCTGCGCCGTTGGCGCGGCAAGTCGACCCGCTTTGCCGGGCAATCGCGCATCGCCCTGACCGCCGTACTGACCGTCGGTGGTGTGCGCGGTGCGGTGACCCTGGCGGGCGTGATGTCGCTGCCGCTGTTGCTCAACAGCGGCGAGGCCTTTCCCGAGCGGGACCTGCTGATCCTGATCGCGGCCGGGGTGATTCTGGTGTCGCTTCTGGTGGCCAGCGTGGTGCTGCCCCGACTGCTGCCGCTGTTGCCTCAGGACAACGTCGCGCGGCAGGAGGCGGAACTCAACCAGCACCGCGCCCAGGTGCTGCAGGCGGCGATCCGCTGCCTGGAAGCCGATGACGAAAAGGCCGCCGATACCGACAGCGCCATCGCCACGGCAGAGATCCGCGCCAAGCTGATGAGCGAGTACCGCGACCTGCTCGAACGCACCCGCACCCGCCGTGCCGAGGAGTCGCGCGAGTACCAGCGCCAGGCCGACCAGCTGGAATATCGCATGCGCCTGCACGCCTTGCGCACCCAGCGCCTGGAGCTCTACCGGATGCGCAAGGAAAACCAGCTGGACGACGACATGCTGGCAGAGATCCTCCGCGATCTGGATAACGCGGAGGCGCGGTTACTCAAGGGCTAGGGGCGTGCTTAGAAACCGTTCATGATCTTGCCCAGGTTCGTCGATTTCGGCGGCAAAGTGGCGGGAGCGGCCGTTATCCGATCCATTGTGGGAGCCGCGACCTCGCGGCGAATCGCTCAGGCACCGCCGAAATAGGCAGTCAGGCTGCAATCGTTTCGCCCCGAGGTCGGGGCTCCCACAGGTTGGTTTGAGTGTCTGCTTCTGCCTTGTAGTTGCCGCTTCATGCGCAGATAAGACTTTGAACAGGTTCTTATAGCGCGTAGTGCTTGAGCTCACGGGCGATCAGCAGGCGCTGGATTTCGCTGGCGCCTTCGTAGATCTGGGTGATGCGCGCATCACGGTAGTAACGCTGCACCGGGAAATCTTCCAGATAGCCATAGCCGCCGTGCACCTGCAGCGCCTTGGAGCACACCCGCTCGGCCATTTCCGAGGCGAACAGCTTGGCCTGGGAGGCTTCCGACAGGCATGGCTGGCCGGCGCTGCGCAGGCGCGCGGCATGCAGGGTCAGAAGCCGGGCGGCGTTGATCTGGGTGTGCATGTCGGCCAGCAGGTTGGCGATGCTCTGGTGTTCGCCGATCGGCTTGTCGAACTGCACCCGTTCGCGGGAGTAGAGCAGGGCGGCTTCGAAGGCAGCGCGGGCGATACCGACCGCCTGGGCGGCGATGCCGATGCGCCCGCCTTCGAGATTGGACAGGGCGATGCTCAGGCCCTTGCCGCGCTCGCCCAGCAGGTTGGCGGCAGGAATGCTGCAGTCGTCCAGAGTGATGGCGCAGGTGTCCGAGGCGCGGATGCCCATCTTGTGCTCGCTGCACTCGATGCGAAAGCCCGGCGTGTTGGTGGGCACCAGAAAGGCCGAGAGGCCCTGCTTGCCGAGCGACGCATCGGTTACCGCGAAGACGACCGCCAGCCCGGCACGGCGGCCGTTGCTGACGAATTGCTTGGCGCCATTGAGTACCCAGCGGCCGTCACGCAGCTCGGCGCGGGTACGCAGGTTGTGGGCCTCGGAGCCGGCCTGAGGTTCGGTCAGGCAGAAGCAACCGATCACCGCGCCACTGGCCAGGCGGGCCAGCCATTCGCTCTTCTGCTCATCGCTGCCGTAATTGAGCAGCGGGCCGCAACCTACCGAGTTGTGTACGCTCATCAGGGTGCCGGTGGCGGCATCGGCGGCGGAGACTTCTTCCACGGCCAGGGCATAGGCCACGTAATCGAGATAGCTGCCGCCCCAGGTGTCCGGCACGATCATGCCCAACAGGCCCATATCGCCCATCTGGGCCACCGCGGCATCGTCGATCCAGCCAGCCTTTTCCCATTCCTGGGCGTGGGGCGCGATGGCGCGCCGGGCGAACTGCCGGGTGCAGTCGCGGATCATGCGTTGTTCTTCGTTCAGCTCGATGTCGTGCATAGCGACCTCTCTGTTGTCATTGACCCGCGCCGGATCACGGCAGGCGGGTAGCCGGGCATTTCTGGATCACAGCAAGTGCCTGGCTACAGAGTCGCCCAGGAACGGGCGATTCGCAAACGTCGAAGAAAGGCGTGGTGACGGGCGTCACCACGCGGCAGGGTCACTGCGCCTGACGCAACTGCTCGAGCAGGTCGAAATCCGGGTAGCCATCGGCTGGCCAGCCCAGGTGCAGCTGGAAGGCGCGGATGGCCTTGCGGGTGTTGGCGCCGATGATGCCGTCGGCATGCCCGGAGTCGAAGCCGCGGGCGTTCAGGCGTTCCTGTAGTTCGACACGCTCGCTGCGGCCCAACTGGCGGTCGCCCTCGGGCCAGCTGCCTTGCACGGCGTTGCCGCCGCGCAGGCTGTCGGACAGCAGGCCGATGGCCAGAGCATAGGACGTCGAGTTGTTGTAGCGCAGGATACTGCGGAAGTTGCTGAACAGCAGGAAGGCCGGCCCGCGGTGCCCGGCTGGCAGTAGCAGCGTGGCGCTGGCGTCGTCGCGAGGCGTGCTCAGCGGCTGGCCGACTGGGTGGATACCCAGCTCGCGCCACTGCGCCATGTTGCGGCGCACTTCCGGGTCGGCCAGAGCGTAGTCGAAGCCCTTCGGCAGCTGTACCTCGAAACCCCAGGGCTGGCGCAGTTGCCAGTTGGAGCTCTGCAGGTAGTGGGCGGCCGACGCCAGGGCGTCGGCGGTGGACGTCCACACGTCACGCTTGCCGTCGCCGTCGAAATCCACGGCGTGCTCGTTGTAGGTGGTGGGCATGAACTGGGTCTGGCCCATGGCGCCGGCCCAGGAACCGACCAGGCTCTCGGGGGCGATGTCGCCATGCTGGAGAATCTGCAGCACGGCCAGCAACTGACCACGCCAGAAGGCCTGACGACGGCCTTCGTAGGCCAGGGTGGCCAGCGAGCGCACCACGTTGTGGCTGCCGATATTGCTGCCGAAGTTGCTCTCCAGGCCCCAGATGGCGACCAGGGTTTCGGCATCGACGCCATAACGCTGCTCGATCTGGTTGAGCATGGCGCGATTCTGGGTCAGCAGGATGCGCCCGCGGGCGACCCGGCTCGGCGACACCGCGCCCTTGAGGTATTCCCACACCGGGCGGCTGAATTCGGGTTGGCTGCTGTCGGCCTTGACCACATCAGGGTTCGGCACCACGCCGGCGAAGGCACGGTCGAACAGGGTCGGGCTGATGCCCGCGGCGATGGCGTCGCTGCGCAGCAGGTCGCGCCATTGTTCGAAGCTCAGTTGCTCTTCGACGGGCTGGCTGGGGGCAGCGTTGCTGGCCGTAGCGTTCGGCACGCCACTTGTGGAAGCCAATGGTTGGGCAGGGGCATCGGCGCAAGCCGTGAGCAAAAGCAGGAAGCTGGCCGCAGCGGTGGCAGGCAGGCCGCGAATGAACAGGTTGGGCATGGTCATCTCAACACGTTTTGCAGGCGACCACCTTAGCACGGATGAGTGGAAATTCGGGCCGGGCGAGTTTTTCAAGCCGCCACAAATGAACAAGCCTCCCAGTTTTGCTGGGAGGCTTGGCGGTTGTAGCTGCCTTTTCCTTTGCCGGGGCGTTCCTGGCGTGAGCGGAACAGCGGCTGGGCGATGATGGATTTGGCCTTGTTGGGGCGCTTCTTCTTGCTCATGGCAGATCCTCGATCGGTGCCCGCCCGGATAGCGAGCGGCGCGAATCATGCGCCGTTGGGCAGACAATGTCCATACGCGAGGTAGGCGTTAACAGGTTGTTGAAAAACTAGCTGCGTTGCCATCGCAGCGTTAAAAACAAACTCAAAATGCTCATGTACTACTCGTACACTCCGCTTTTGACTCACTGCGTTCGCCCTGCGGGCCAGCCTTCGGCTGTTACTCCGCTGCGCTACGTTTCGCCTGTTTTGATGTTTTATGGGGCCGCCGCCGGTATTGCGCTGTCTGCCTCGCCTACGTTTTTCAACGGCCTGTTAAGCGCCGAGCTTCAGGCGTTGGCCGGCCATCATCAACACCAGGCGCGACAGGCTGGCCCAGGGATCGCCCGGCGCCTGGCCCTTGACCTGTGCATCGATCTGCTGGGCATCCATCAGCAGGGCATTCCAGCGTGCCGGCGTGTGACGCTGCAGGGCCTTGCTGACCAGCGGGCGACGCTTGTCCCAAACAGGCGGGCGGGCGGAGGCGAAGGCCTTGTCCAGCGGGATGCCCTGGCCATGCTGATAGGCGATATTGGCCAGTTGGCGTAGCTCACGGGCCAGCATCACCACGATGAACAGCGACTCCTGCCCCTCGCCGCGCAGGCCATCGAGCATACGCAGGGCGTGGGCGGCCTCGCCGTTGAGGATGGCGTCGATCAGGCCGAAGACGTCGTAGCGGGCACTGTCGGCAACGGCAGCCTGCACGGTGCCTGCATCGATCTGCTGGCCGTCGGCGAGCAGCTTGAGCTTCTCGATTTCCTGAGCGGCGGCCAGCAGATTGCCTTCGACCCGCGCGGCGATCAGGTCGACCGCATCGGCACTGGCGTTCATGCCGGCCTGGGCCAGGCGCTGGCGAATCCACTGTGGCAACTGATTGGCATCTACCGGCCAGATCTGCACGAACTGGCAGTTGGGCCCGTCGATCAGCGCCTTGGCCCACTTGGTCTTCTGGGTGCTGCCGTCGAGCTTGGGCAGGGTGATCAGCAGCAGGGTGTCTTCCGGCGGGCGGCCGAGGTATTCGAGAATCGCTGCCGCGCCCTTGTCACCTGGCTTGCCGTTGGGGATGCGCAGCTCGATGACACGTTTCTCGGCGAACAATGACAGGCTGGCGCCGGCTTCGTAGAGCATGCCCCAGTCGAAATTGGCCTCGGCATGAAACACTTCGCGCTCGGTGAATCCCTGGGCGCGGCTGGCGCTACGAATGGCGTCGGTGGCTTCCTGGCAAAGCAGGGCCTCATCGCCACATACCACGTAAACCGGGGCGAGGGTACCTTGCAGGTGTTTGCCGAGTTGGGCGGGAGCGAGTTTCATGGGGCAGAGAGCCGAGGGGCCACCTGAGTGGCCCCGTCTGGCTTAACGAGCAGGTAGTTCGATGGGCGATTGCTGCGGCTGCGCGGCTTCACGCTGACGGGCTGCTTCCAGGGCGTCGGCTTCGGCTTTCGCCTTGGCTTCGGCGGTCTGTTGCAGCTCATCCAGTTGCGCCGGGGTGATCTGCTGCAGGCGCTGGGCCAGCTGCTGAACCAGATCGCGGCGCATTTCGGTGCGCAGCTGATTGGCCTGCTGGTCGTTGCCGATCAGGTTGTTGGAGTCCTGCACGTAGTAGTTCTGCACTTCGAGCTTGTTGCTCAGCAACAGCAGATTCTTGGCGCCGCGGATCTCGTAATCCAGGCTCATGGTGCGCTCGTATTCGACGCTGCGCGCCGAGCTGGTGTAGCTGGCCGAACGCTGGCTTTCCTGCTCGCGGGCCAGGTACAGCTTGTAGGCTGCGCCCGGGAACACGCGAACGCCGTTGTTCTCCAGCACGTCCTTGACGTCACGCACGGTGTCGCCGTAGGTGTCGCGTGCGCTCACGTCGAGCTCCTTGAGGGCGAACTGCACGTCGCCGGTGCCACGCAGCTGGAAGCCGCACGCGCCGAGCAGGCCAGCCAGGCCGATTACCAACAGATTGCGCTTGATCATCTCGTATCCCCTTGTCCTGCCGGCTCCGCTGGCCGGCATGGCCGAAACTCTAGACCGGATGCCGGTCGCCAGTGGCAACCGGCCGTTCCCTGTCGCCTCAACTGGCGACGATATTGACCAGCTTGCCAGGCACCACGATGACCTTGCGGATCGTCAGCCCTTCGGTGAAACGTTGTACGTTCTCGTTGCTGCGCGCTGCGGCTTCGACGGCTTCGCGGCTGGCATCGGCCGGCACCTCGATCTGCCCGCGCAGTTTGCCGTTGACCTGAATCACCAGGGTCAGGCTGTCCTGCACCAGGGCCGACTCGTCTACCACCGGCCAGTTGGCGTCGATGATGGCTTCCTCATGGCCCAGCTCCTGCCACAGCTCGTGGCTGATGTGCGGGGTGATCGGGGCGAGCAGCAGGGCGACGGTTTCCAGGCCTTCCTGGATCAGCGCGCGCTGCTGGTCGTTGTCCTGAGGGGCTTTTTCCAGCACGTTCATCAAGGTCATCACCTGGGCGATGGCAGTGTTGAATTTGTGGTGCTGGCCAACGTCCTGGGAGGCCTGCTTGATGGCCAGGTGAATGGCGCGGCGGATTTCCTTGCCGGCGTCGTCCAGCTTGGCGATATCCAGTACGCCCGGCAGGCCCTGGCTGACATGGCCCTGGGCCAGACGCCAGACTCGGCGCAGGAAGCGGTTGGCGCCTTCGATACCGGCATCCGACCACTCGCAGCTCATGTCGGGCGGCGAAGCGAACATCATGAACAGGCGGCAGGTGTCGGCGCCGTAGGCATCGATCATCGCTTGGGGGTCGACACCGTTGTTCTTGGACTTGGACATCTTCTCGGTACCGCCGATTTCCACCGGCAGGCCGTCGCTGGCCAGTTTGGCAGCGATGACCTTGCCCTTGGCATCCCGCTCGACGGTGACGTCGGCCGGGTTGAACCAGTCCTTGCCGCCGTTATCGAGCACGCGGTAGTAAGTTTCGGCGACCACCATGCCCTGGGTCAGCAGGTTCTTGAATGGCTCGTTGGAGGTGATCAGGCCTTCGTCGCGCATCAGCTTGTGGAAGAAGCGCGCGTAGAGCAGGTGCAGGATGGCGTGTTCGATGCCGCCGATGTACTGGTCAACCGGCAGCCAGTGGTTGGCCGCCGCCGGGTCGACCATGCCGCCGGTATAGTGCGGCGAGGCGTAGCGGGCGAAGTACCAGGACGATTCCACGAAGGTGTCCATGGTGTCGGTTTCGCGCTTGGCCGGTGCGCCGCATTTCGGGCAGCTGCATTCGTAGAATTCTGGCATGCGCGCCAGCGGCGAGCCGGCACCGTCCGGTACCACGTCTTCGGGCAGCACTACCGGCAACTGGTCTTCGGGCACCGGTACGTCGCCACAGCTGTCGCAGTGGATGATCGGGATCGGGCAGCCCCAGTAGCGCTGGCGGCTGATGCCCCAGTCGCGCAGGCGGAACTGGGTGCGCGATTTGCCGAGCTCCTTGCGCAGCAGCGCCGCCTCGATGGCGTCGAACGCGCCCTCGAAGTCCAGGCCGTCGAACTCGCCGGAGTTGATCAGCTGGCCATGCTCGCCGTAGGCGTCCTGCCATTCGCTACCGACTTCATCGCCAGCACTGGTGCGCACCACGGCCTTGACCGGCAGGTGGTACTTGCGGGCGAAGGCGAAGTCGCGCTCGTCGTGGGCCGGAACCGCCATGACCGCACCGTCGCCGTAGTGCATCAGCACGTAGTTGGCGACCCACACCGGCAGCTTCTCGCCGGTCAGCGGGTGCTCGACGAACAGGGAGGACGGCAGGCCTTTCTTTTCCTGGGTGGCCATGTCGGCTTCGGCGACGCTGCCAGCCTTGCATTCGGCGATGAACGCCTGCAGCTCGGGGTTCTCCTTGGCGGCCAGAGTGGCCAGCGGGTGCTCGGCGGCCACGGCGACGTAGGTCGCGCCCATCAGGGTATCCGGGCGGGTGGTGAACACTTTCAGCGCACCGGCTTCGCCGATGGAGTCGACGTTGTAGGGGAACTGCACTTCCATGCCGCGGGACTTGCCGATCCAGTTGCGCTGCATGGTCTTGACCTGTTCCGGCCAGCCATCGAGTTCGTCCAGGCTACTCAGGAGTTCATCCGCGTAGGCGGTGATCTTGAAGTAGTACATGGGGATCTCGCGCTTCTCGATCACCGCGCCGGAACGCCAGCCACGGCCGTCGATGACCTGCTCGTTGGCCAGTACGGTCTGGTCGACCGGGTCCCAGTTGACGGTGCCGTTCTTGCGGTAGATCACGCCTTTTTCGAACAGGCGGGTGAACAGCCATTGTTCCCAGCGGTAGTAGTCCGGCTTGCAGGTGGTGACTTCACGAGACCAGTCGATGGCCAGGCCCAGGCTCTTGAGCTGGGACTTCATGTACTCGATGTTCTCGTAGGTCCACTTGGCCGGCGCCACATTGTTCTTCATGGCGGCGTTTTCCGCCGGCATGCCGAAAGCGTCCCAGCCCATGGGCTGCAGCACGTTCTTGCCCTGCATGCGCTGGTAGCGGGCGATCACGTCACCGATGGTGTAGTTGCGCACGTGCCCCATGTGTAGCTTGCCGCTCGGGTAGGGGAACATCGACAGGCAGTAGAAGGTGTCCTTGCCGGGCTGTTCGCTGACAGCAAAGGAGTTCTGCGCGTCCCAGTGGGATTGCGCGGCGGCTTCGATTTCACGTGGCTGATACTGTTCGTGCATGGCTACTTGCGCTAGGGAAAGGGGCTTTCGGGAAACGCCGTAGCATACATGACCCCCCTCGGCAGAGGGAAACGCTGATTGCGCGGCGCGCCGTCGACGGCGCCATTTGTCGTTGCGGCAAGCCGGATGCGGGGTGGCGGCTACGCTCAGTGGAAGGCGCCCTGCCTGGAGGTGTGCGATGCAAGTCCCCGTAGATACCCATAACGAGAGTGACCCCTATGGGCGGTTGCTGGAACGCCTGACCGTGGCCCTGGACGAAGCCGACAACCTGGCGCAGCTGTCCAGCCAGCCGCCTCCGGACATGGAGGTGCGCGGCCTGTCGCCCGACGAGCTGGCGCTGATTACCGCATACCTCGCCAAGGACCGCGCCTGGCTCAATGGCTGGCACGCCACGGCGGCGCGTCAATACCAGTCGGCGGTTGCGCAGCCGCCATTCGAGCGTCAGCCGGCCTTGGCCTGTCGCGAGCCCGAGTGCCACAAGTCCTGACCCTGGCCGCAGGTCGCTCCGTCCGCTTGCGCTGAAACGTCAACAGGCCCTAGGCTTCGAGCCTTTTTGGAGGTGCTCGATGCCGCTGCGCTATCTGCTCAAGCAGTTCTTCATGCCGCCCGGCGTCCTGTTGCTGCTCATCGCCCTGGGCTGGTTCCTGCGCCGGCGTTTCCCGCGGCTGGCCCTGTGCTGTTTCACACTCGGGCTGGGCGGCCTGTGGTTGATGAGCCTGCCCGTAACGGTGGAATGGATGGCCAGGGCCATCGAGCGCGAGCCGGCAATCGCCCAGCAACAGTGGAGCACCCTGGCGCAGCAGGCGGATGTCATCGTCGTGCTCGGCGGCGGGCGCGATTCGGACGACCCCGCCTGGGGCGGCGAGCAGCCCAGCGCCATGGCGCTGGAGCGCACCCGCTATGCGGCGCGGCTGGCCAAAGCCTCCGGCTTGCCGGTGCTGACCACCGGCGGCCTGCACTTCGGTCGCCCGCCCAGCGAGGCTGCGCTGATGGCCGAGGTGATGCGCGAGGATCTGGGTGTCGAGGTGCGTTGGCAGGAGGAGCGCAGCCGCACCACCTGGGAAAATGCGACCGAAACTGCTGCGCTGCTCGAGCCTGAAGGCATCCGTCGGGTTTTGCTGGTGACCCAGGCCTGGCACATGCCGCGCTCACGCTGGTGCTTCGAGCAGGCCGGTTTCGAGGTGATGACGGCGCCGGTGGGCTTTCTCGGCGTGGCCAATGGCCGGCCGATGGGGGGCTGGCTGCCGGAAGGCAAGGCCTTCTGGCAAAGCACCTTGCTGCTCAACGAGGTGATAGGCGCGCTGGCTTATCCGCTGGTTTACGGGAGGTAGCGTTAAGTGGTGGGCTAAAGCCCACCCTACGTTGTGGAGTGCGCCGCTTCTCAAGTGTGGGAACGGGCCATGCCCGTGATTTTCGCGCGCATGGACTAGGCGCCCCAGCGCGCTCCCACAGGCTGTAACGCCTATCCGGAAAAGACAAGAAGGGTGGGCAGGATGCCGATTCGCATCAGCCCACCACTCAGTTCGACCCTGCTTACTTCGCGTCCCGACGCCGCCGCACCAGCGCCCAGCCGGCCAGCAGGCTGCAGAGAATGATCAGTGGCCACGAGCGCCATTGCAGGTAGGGCGTCAGGTGCTGCATTGGCTGCACCTGGCCGTAGAGCGTGGCCTGTTCGAATTGCGGCAGGCGCTCGGTGATACGCCCGAACGGGTCGATCAGCACGGTCACACCGTTGTTGGTGGCGCGGATCATCCAGCGGCCGGCCTCCAGGGCGCGCATCTGCGCCATCTGCAGATGCTGCAGCGGGCCGATCGACTTGCCGAACCAGGTGTCGTTGCTGACCGTCAGCAGCAGGTCGCTCTGGGCCGCCATCTCGGCGGCGAATTCCGGGTAGACCACTTCGTAGCAGATGAACGTGGCGATGCGGTGCCCCTTGGCTTCGAGCAGCGGCTGGTCGTGCTCGCCGCGGGCGAAGTCGGACATCGGCAGGTCGAAGAAGGCGATCAGCCCGCGCAGCATGTCCTGCAACGGCACGTATTCGCCAAACGGCACCAGGCGCTGCTTGAGGTAATCGCCGCTGCCCTGGCCGATCACGCTGACGGCGTTGTAGTAGCGCATGTCGCCGTCGGCATTGGGCTGGCGGATCGGCACGCCGGTGATCAGTGCGCTTTTCCGGTCGCTGGCGAAGCGATCCATCATGCTCAGGTAGCCGATGGCCTGTTCCTTGAGCACCGGCACCGCGGTCTCCGGCCACACCAGGATATCCACCGGCTTGCTGGCGAAGCTCATGTCGCGGTACAGCGCCAGTTGGGCGTTGAGCTGGGCCGGGTCCCACTTGAGGTTCTGTTCCACGTTGCCCTGAATCGCCGCCACGCTGAGCGGCTCGCCTGCCGGTGCGGTCCAGGCGTGATCCTTGAATGCAGCGCCGAGCAGCCAGGGCGCGATCAGCAGCACCAGCGCCTCGGCCAGTTGTGGCTTGTTGCCGAGCAGGCGCGGCAGGTTGACCAAGAGCGCTGCGCTCAATGCCAGGGCGAACGACAGCAGCCACACGCCGCCAATCGGCGCCAGGCCGGCCATGGGACCGTCGAGCTGGCTGTAGCCGGCATAGAGCCACGGGAAGCCGGTGAGGAACCAGCCGCGAAACGCTTCCTGGGCCACCCACAGCGCAGCGAATGCCAGGGCATCGCCCAATGGCGCGCTGTCGCGGCGCAGGCACAGCGCCCACAGCCAGGTGGCGAGGGCGAAGAACAGGCCCAGACCGGCGACGAAACCCAGGGTCAGGAAGGCGGCCAGCGGCGGTGAGGCCGCGCCGTAGTCGTGGATGCTCACGTAAACCCAGCTAGTGCCCGAGGCGAATAGCCCGAAGCCGTACCACCAGCCGCGCCAGGCCGCCTGGCGCGGCGTCAACGCACGCAGGCCGCGGTAGAGCAGGGCGATGGACAGCAGCGCCAGCGGCCAGATGCCATAGGGCGCCAGCGCCAGGGTGGTCAGCGCGCCGGCCAGCAGGGCGATCAGGTTGCCGGCCCAGCCGGGTTGGAACAGTCGGTTCATCGAGGGACTCACGATAAGGGAGAGCGAACACCCCGCCAGATGGCGGGGTGTCGGGTCAGCGGGCCAGCGGCGTCAGGCGTAGCAGATGCACGCGGCGGCTGTCGGCGTTGAGCACGCGAAAGCGGAACTCGCCGATCACCGTCACTTCGTTGCGCTTGGGCAGATGGCCGAAGGCGCTCATCACCAGGCCGCCAACGGTGTCGAACTCGTCGTCGGAGAAATCGGTGGTGAAGGTTTCGTTGAAGTGATCGATGGGCGTCAGCGCCTTGACCAGGAAGTCGCCACTGGGCAGCGGCTTGACGTAACTGTCTTCCTCGACGTCGTGCTCGTCCTCGATATCACCGACGATCTGCTCCAGCACATCTTCGATGGTCACCAGGCCGGCGACGCCACCGTATTCGTCGATCACCACCGCCATGTGGTTGTGGTTGGCGCGGAACTCGCGCAGCAGCACGTTGAGACGCTTGGACTCGGGCACGAAGGTGGCCGGGCGCAGCATGTCGCGGATGTTGAAGTCAGGCTGATCATTGAGCAGCAACGGCAGCAGATCCTTGGCGAGCAGGATGCCGAGCACGTCGTCGAGGGTTTCGCCGATCACCGGGTAGCGCGAGTGCGCCGCTTCGATGATCACCGGGAGGAATTCCTTGGGGGGCTGGCTGGCCTTGATGGTCACCACCTGGGAGCGCGGCACCATGATGTCGCGAACCTGCAGGTCGGCGACCTGGATGGCGCCTTCGACGATGGCCAGAGCCTCGCTGTCGAGCAGTTTGTTCTGGTGGGCATCACGCAGGACTTCCAGCAGTTCCTGGCGGTTTTTCGGCTCATGAGCAAAAGCCTGGGTCAGTTTGTTCAACCAGGACTTCTGCTCGTTGCTCGATCGGTCTTCGCTCATGGCGTTTTACTCGGGATCCCTATAGTCATTCGTCGCCGGCATACGGGTCGGGATGACCCAGCTCGGCGAGCAGTATTCGTTCCAGGCTTTCCATCTCTTCGGCTTCCGCATCGTCGATGTGGTCGTAGCCCAAAAGATGTAAACAGCCGTGAATCACCAGATGCGCCCAGTGCGCATCCAAGGTCTTGCCTTGCTCGACAGCCTCGCGCTCGACCACTGGCACGCAGATCACCAGATCGCCGAGCAGTGGAATATCGAGTAATTCGTCGGGTACATCGGCCGGGAAGGACAGCACGTTGGTGGCGTAGTCCTTGCCGCGCCAGGTGCGATTGAGCTCGCGGCCTTCCTCTTCGTCCACCAGGCGGATGGTCAGTTCCGAGTCGGCGCTGCGCTGGCGCAGAGCGATCGCGCACCAGGCCTGAAAATCGGCCTGCGCGGGCAGGCGGCCAGCTTCGCTCGCGACCTGCAGATCCAGTTCGATCATGGCTCGGAGCGCGCTCCCGGATCGTTGTCCGCCGGGCGGCGGTCGAACGGCTGGTGGTCGGCATCGAAGCGCTCGTAGGCCTCGACGATGCGCTGCACCAATGGGTGGCGCACCACGTCCTTGGGCAGGAAGTGGGTGAAGCTGATGCCCGGCACGTCCCTGAGCACTTCGATGACGTGCTTGAGGCCGCTCTTGGTGCCGCGCGGCAGGTCGACCTGGGTGACGTCGCCGGTGATCACCGCGGTGGAGCCGAAACCGATACGGGTCAGGAACATCTTCATCTGTTCCATGGTGGTGTTCTGGCTCTCATCGAGAATGATGAAGCTGTTGTTCAGCGTGCGGCCGCGCATGTAGGCCAGCGGAGCGACTTCGATCACCTGCTTCTCGATCAGCTTGGCCACCTGCTCGAAGCCGAGCATCTCGTACAGGGCGTCGTAGAGCGGGCGCAGGTATGGGTCGATCTTCTGCGACAGGTCGCCAGGCAGGAAACCGAGCTTCTCGCCAGCCTCGACCGCCGGGCGCACCAGCAGGATGCGGCGGATCTGCTCGCGCTCCAGGGCGTCCACGGCGGCGGCCACGGCCAGGTAGGTTTTGCCGGTACCGGCCGGGCCGATGCCGAAGTTGATGTCGTGGTCGAGGATCGCCTTGACGTAGCGCTGCTGGTTGGCGCCGCGCGGACGAATCATGCCCTTGCGCGTGCGCAGGGCGACGTCGGTGTGGCTGCTGGGGCTGTTGAGTTCCTCGATACCCGATTCCTGCAGGAACAGGTGCACCATGTCAGGCGAAAGTTCGGTGCTGTCGGTTTCACGGTACAGGCGGCGCAGCAGGTTCTCGGCAGACAGGGTCTGGCCGGCCTCGCCAAGCAGCTCGAACTGGTTGCCGCGGTTGCGGATCTCGATGCCCAGGCGCGATTCGATCAGGCGCAGGTGCTCGTCGAATTGCCCGCTGAGGTTGGCGAAGCGCTTGGCTTCGAAGGGCTCGAGGGTGAAGCGATGAGGTGTCGAGGTGGTATTCAAGGTCGTTTTAAGGCCGCCGTCGGCTGAATGGAAGGGAGAGAATAGCGCTAGCCAGGGACGAGTGAAAGCGCGGCTGACCGCCGCGCTGCACCTGGCGCGTCATCACGATATGCGGACAGCCGGCTGATTGTTCAATGACGTTCGATGAGTGTGCCGCGTAAGGAGTGCGGAAGCGCCTCGTCGATATGCACGTCGACGAACTGGCCGATCAGGCGCGGGTTGTCGCACGGGAAGTTGACGAAGCGGTTGTTCTCGGTCTTGCCCTGCAGCTTGCCCGGGTCCTTTTTCGAGAAGTCGCTGACCAGGATGCGCTGCACGCTGCCGACCATGCGCCGGCTGTTCTCGAAGCCCTGCTGGTTGAGGCGGTTCTGCAGGATCTGCAGGCGCTGCTTCTTGACCTCCTCCGGGGTGTCGTCGACCAGATCGGCTGCCGGCGTGCCCGGGCGCGAGCTGTAGACGAAGGAGTAGGAGAAGTCGAAGCCGACGTCCTGCACCAGCTTCATGGTCTGTTCGAAGTCCTTTTCGGTCTCGCCGGGGAAGCCGATGATGAAGTCCGAGCTGATGACGATGTCCGGCACCGCCGCCTTGAGCTTGCGGATGCGCGACTTGTATTCCAGCGCGGTGTGGTTGCGCTTCATGGCCGCCAGGATGCGGTCCGAGCCCGACTGCACCGGCAGGTGCAGGAATTTCACCAGTTCGGGGATTTCGGCGTGGGCCTTGATCAGCGCGTCGGAGAATTCCAGCGGGTGGCTGGTGGTGTAGCGGATGCGGTCGATGCCGTCGACGGCCGCCACCAGATACAGCAGTTCGGCGAAGTCGGCGATGCCGCCATCACGGGTTTCGCCGCGGTAGCCGTTGACGTTCTGGCCCAGCAGGGTCACTTCGCGCACGCCGTTCTCGGCCAGGTGGATGATTTCGCCAAGCACGTCGTCCAGCGGGCGACTGACTTCCTCACCGCGGGTGTAGGGCACCACGCAGAAGGTGCAGTACTTGCTGCAGCCTTCCATCACCGAAACGAAGGCGCTGGGGCCATCCACGCGCGGCTCGGGCAGGCGATCGAACTTCTCGATCTCTGGGAAGGAAATGTCCACCTGGGCGGTCTTGGTCACCCGTGCGGCGTCGATCATCTCCGGCAAGCGGTGCAGGGTTTGCGGGCCGAACACCACATCGACGTAGGGCGCACGGTCACGGATCGCCGCGCCTTCCTGGCTGGCCACGCAGCCGCCGACGCCGATCACCAGATCGGGGTTCTCCAGCTTCAGCTCGCGCCAGCGGCCAAGCTGGGAGAACACCTTGTCCTGGGCCTTTTCGCGGATCGAACAGGTATTGAGCAGGATGACGTCAGCGTCTTCCGGCCGATCGGTGACTTCCAGGGCCTGATGCTCGCCCAGCAGGTCGACCATGCGCGAGCTGTCGTACTCGTTCATCTGGCAACCGTGGGTTTCGATATAGAGCTTCTTGGTCATGGCGATTCGTCGGCGGTGAAAAAATGACCGCGGATTATAGGTGGGTTGGCCGTTCGAGGCCACAGGCGCAGGACGGGAGGGGCGACGAGGCGATGCAGCGGCGTGCTAAGATTCGCGCCCTTTCATAGCACAGCCAGCCGTTCGTTACCCATGACCAAGCGCGACCCCATCTACAAGGTGATCTTTCTCAATCAGGGCCAGGTGTACGAGATGTACGCCAAGCAGATCTTCCAGAGCGATCTGTGGGGGTTCCTGGAAATCGAGGAGTTCGTATTCGGTGAGCGCTCGCAACTGGTGGTCGACCCCAGCGAAGAGAAGCTCAAGGCGCAGTTCGACGGGGTAGTGCGCAGCTTCGTGCCGATGCATTCGATCGTGCGGATCGACGAGGTCGAGCGCCTGGGTACGCCAAAGATCAGCGAGGCCAAGGGCGGCGGCAACGTCATGCCATTTCCGATGCCGCCCTTGCCGGAAAAGTGAGAGGCGAAAAGCGCCGCTGATCGATTGATTACTTGAGTGGGGCGAAGGGCGACAGGCTGTCGGCAGCCTGTAGCTCCTGCAGGTAATTGCGGAAGATCTGCCCCAGCACCTGGGTGGCGACTTCCTGCTCGGCGCGGGGCATCTGCATGGCCACTTCGTCAGCACCGTCCATCGCTTCGTCCGAGCCGTTGACCGCGGCCATCTTCAGCACGATGTAGGCCTGCACGTTGTTGGCTGCCACGCCTTCGCCACGAAAGAACATCATGCCCAGGCGATATTGCGCCTGGGCATGGCCCTGCAGGGAGGCGTGTTCGAACCAGCTCAGCGCCTGGGGCAGGTCGCGTTCGCCGGAGCGGCCTTCGTAGTAGAATTCACCCAGCTCGTACTGAGCCTGCGCATCGCCACCTTCGGCGCTCTGTTGGCAGGCTTGCAGCGCGGCGGGCAGGTCTTCGGCGGCGACGTTGAGCGAGCAGCTCCCGGTCGCCGGGATCAGCAATGAGTTTCCATCCGCCACGCCGAGCGTTGGCAGCAGGAGCAACAGGCAGCCCAGGGACAGGGTGCGGCCGGTGCGCTTCATGAAGATCCGGATACCTCGACAGGCTGACAGGTGGATGGATGACGAAGCCAATTGGGCTCGGCATCACATTATGAAATAAGCGACACCGTTCTTACAAAGTGTTTGCCGGCTTTTCTGCCCCAAGCTGGCGCAAGGGCAGTCGCTACCGGTGCCCGATAGAGTGCGTCGATGCGCGGCGGTGGCCTACCAGAGAACCATTCGGGCCACCTGCCGTTCACCTCAGGCGCCGAACGGCGCCACTTCGCTCACGCCTGCTTGAGGGCCGCGAAGGCGCGCTCGGCCGCGTCCAGGGTCAGTTTCAGCTCGGCTTCGCCATGGGCGATGGAGGTGAAACCGGCCTCGAAGGCGCTCGGTGCCAGGTACACGCCACCGTCGAGCATCAGGTGGAAGAAGCGCTTGAAGCGCTCGGCGTCACTGGCCATCACGTCATCGAAAGTAACGATATCGTCGGCGCCGCTGAAGTACAGACCGAACATGCCGCCTGCCTGGGTGGTGACGAACGGGATGCCGGCGGCATCGGCGCGATCCTGCAGGCCCTGCAGCAGGCGACTTGTGTAGTCGGCGAGCTCGGCGTGGAAGCCCGGGCGGCTGATCAGTTTCAGGGTGGTCAGGCCAGCGGCCATGGCCAGCGGATTACCCGACAGCGTACCGGCCTGGTAGACCGGGCCGAGCGGCGCGATGCGCTCCATGATCGCGCGCTTGCCACCGAAGCAACCCACCGGCATGCCGCCGCCGACGATCTTGCCGAAGGTCGACAGGTCCGGGGTGACGCCGTAGTGGGCCTGAGCGCCGCCGAGGGCGACGCGGAAACCGGTCATCACTTCGTCGAAGATCAGCACCACGCCGTGCTGGTCGCACTGCTCGCGCAGGCCTTCGAGGAAGCCCGGCGCTGGCGGCACGCAGTTCATGTTGCCGGCCACCGGTTCGACGATGATGCAGGCGACGGTCTGGCCGACTTCGCTCAGGGTCTTTTCGACCGCGGCGATATCGTTGAACGGCAGGGTCAGGGTGTGCTTGGCGAAATCCGCCGGTACACCCGCCGAACTGGGTACGCCCTGGGTCAGCAGGCCGGAGCCGGCCTTGACCAGCAGGCTGTCGGAGTGGCCGTGGTAGCAGCCTTCGAACTTGATGATCGCGTCGCGGCCGGTGTAGCCGCGGGCCAGGCGGATGGCGCTCATCGTCGCTTCGGTGCCCGAGCTGACCATGCGCACCATCTCCATGGACGGCACGATCGAGCAGACCAGGTCGGCCATCTCGGTTTCCATGGCGGTCGGCGCGCCGTAGGACAGGCCGTGGTCGAGCTGGCGGCGCACGGCGTCGAGCACGTCCGGGTGGCTATGGCCGAGGATCATCGGGCCCCAGGAGCCGACGTAGTCGACGTAGCGCTTGTCGTCTTCATCGGTGACGTAGGCGCCTTCGGCGTGCTTGAAGAACAGTGGCGTGCCGCCCACGCTCTTGAAGGCGCGCACGGGCGAGTTCACACCGCCGGGAATGTGTTTCTGGGCGTTGGCGAATAGCGTTTCGGAGCGGGACATTGGGGTCTCCTGAAAAAAGGTCAGTCAGTTCGATTCGAACAGGGCGCTGAAGGCACGCGCGCGATGCTC
Source organism: Pseudomonas sp. PA27(2017) (assembly GCF_001945445.1). Classification (GTDB taxonomy): domain Bacteria; phylum Pseudomonadota; class Gammaproteobacteria; order Pseudomonadales; family Pseudomonadaceae; genus Aquipseudomonas. The sequence goes on along the minus strand of NZ_MSXW01000026.1, from coordinate 55,183 downwards.
GACCTCGGCGGGTGAATCGGCGGCGAACAAGGCGTGGATCACGGCGATCATGCTGGCGCCACGTTCGATCAGCGGGGCGGCGTTGTGCAGGTCGACGCCGCCGATGGCGACGATCGGCAGGGCCACGCGGGCTTTGGCGGCCTCGAGCAGATCCAGCGTGGCGGCTGGGGCGCCGGGTTTGGTCAGTGAATTGAAGAAGCGGCCGAAGGCCACGTAGCTGGCGCCTTCGCCGGCCGCCTGTTCGGCCAGGGCGAGTTGGGCGTGGCAGGTGCCGCCAATGATCGCCTGGCGGCCGAGCAGGGCGCGGGCTGCTGCCAGCGAACCGTCCTGCTGGCCGAGGTGCAGGCCGACGCCAAGGCGCGCCGCCAGTTCGGCGTCGTCATTGATGATCAGTTCGGCGCCGTGGTTTTCGCACAGCGTACGCAGTGCCTCGGCTTCGCGCAGGCGGCGTGCTTCGTCGGTGGACTTGTCGCGGTATTGCAACAGTCGTGCGCCACCGGCCAAAGCGGCCTCTACATAGGGCAGCAGCTTGCCGCCGGCGAGCAATTGGCTGTCGGTAATCGCGTAGAGGCCGCGCAGTTTGCCGTGCGTGGCCATCAGTTGAGATCCAGTGGCAGGCGGCGCGGCACGAACTGGCCGCGCCCTGGCTGTTCGGCATCGCGCAGGGTGCGCCAGGTGTAATCCAGGGCGGTCTGCACGGCGCCGATCAGATCCTGACCGAGGGCCAGGCGGCCGGCCAGGGTGCTGGCCAGGGTGCAGCCCGAGCCATGGTAGCTGCCGGGCAGGCGTGGGCAGGTGAAATCATGGCGGCTGCCGTCGCGCAGGTACAGGCGGTTATGGACCTCGCTTTCGTCGCCGTGACCGCCGGTGATCAGCAAGTGCTCGATATGGGGCAGCAGCTTTTCAGCGCACTGGTCAGCGTTGCCATCGGGCAGCTCGGCGAGAATGCGCGCCTCGGGCAGATTCGGCGTGGCGATGGTGGAGGCGGCGAACAGGCGTTCGCGCATGGCGTAGCCGACATCCTCCTTGCCCAGGGCGCCGCCGCCGCCAGCGCGCAGCACCGGATCGCAGACCAGTGGGATACCGGGCAGCTTGGCCATGATCATGAGCACGGTGTCGACCATCTCCACCGAGCCGAGCATACCCAGCTTGACCGCGGCCACCGGCATGTCGGCGATCACCGCATGGGCCTGGGCCAGTACCCAGTCGCGGTCGAGCACTCGGAAGTCGCTGACGTCGACGGTGTCCTGCACGGTCAGCGCGGTGACTGCCGGGGCTGCGTGGCAGCCTTGGGCGAGCAGCGCTTCGATGTCGGCCTGCAGGCCGGCGCCGCCGCTCGGGTCGTGACCGGACAGGCACAGCACCACGGGGCGCGATGGAGCGAGGCGGGCGGTGCTGCGGGGGTAATCGGGGAGGCCAAAGTCGATCATCTGTGTCGCGGGTTCCGGTTTACGGGTACGGCGGTGGCCGCGGTACCGGGTTGATCGGGCTCGCACCGGCACATGGCAGGCGGCATTTGGATGGGGCGCGAGCTTATCATTTTATGGGCGGCGATGAGGCCAGGCCGGTTCGGCGGTCGGGGCACCGGGCACGCGATGGTCTTGAGGCCCGCCAGGGGTGTTTGTAGGATGGCCTTGCCCGCGGATCGCGAGGCCTGCACTTTTACGTATCGACAGGGAAGAAGGCGCCTGACATGAACAATCTGTTGCGTGGCGTCTCATTGTCGCTTTGCCTGCTGGCGGGCCTCGCCCAGGCCGAGCCGCGGGTGGTGGCGCTGAGCTGGGAGGCCACCGAGCATCTGCTCAAACTCGACATCACGCCGGTCGCCGTGGCCGATGCCGATCGGTATCGCGCCCAGGTGGCACGCCCGCCGTTGCCGGCTGAGGTACCCAGCGCAGGGCCGCAGCGTGCGCCCGATCTCGAGCGGGTGGCGGCACTCAAGCCGGACCTGATCGTCATCGGCGAGCCGCTGGAAGGCATGCGCGACAAGTTGGCGCGCATCGCCCCCGTCACCGCCTATGGCAGCCCGTCCCAGGAGCACGACAGTTATCTGGTCGCCCGTGACGACTACCTGGCGCTGGCCCAGCGCTTCGGCCGTGAGGATCACGCGCTGCGCGAACTGGCGGCCATGCAGGTGCAGGTCGATGAGCTGCATCGCCAACTGGTCGAGCACTTTCGCGGTCGATTGCCCAAGGTGGCGGTGATCCGTTTCAAATCGGCGAGCACGGTTCGCGTCGACGGCGGCGACTCGATGATCGACCACGCCCTGCAGCAACTGCATCTGCAGCCTGCCTACCCGCAGCCGCGTGAGGCGCTGTTACCGGTGCAGGCCCTGGCGAGCATCGAGGAGGGCGTGGTGCTGTACATCGAGCCGTTCGCCGGGCAGGCGCAGCTGTTCGCGACGCGCGAGTGGCGGGCCATGCCGTTCGTGCGTGCCGACCGTTTCGCGGCGATGCCCGATACCTGGGCCCACGGCGGGGTGTTTTCCATCCAGTATCTGGCCGAGGCCATCACCAAGGCGCTGTTGAGCCTGCCGGCGCCCTGACCTGACGTTTGGTCGTCATCGCCCTTGCGATGCGCAAGCCAGAACCCTAGAGTTGCCGGCATTCATATGTCGAGCTGTGAACGGCGTTGTCATCTCGAAGGCGTGGGGCCTTCCGATATCGCATAACATGGTCATCTGCGGGGCTGCATGCGTTCTTTCCTGATCCTTCTTCTGGCGCTTTGCCCGTTGCTGGCCAGTGCGGCCGGGCCGGCGGTCTTCGACGAGCGCACTCGCGTCCTACCGCTCGGCGAGCACATCGCGGTATTCGAGGACGTGCGCGGCGACAAGAGCATCGACGACGTGACCTCCAGCGCCCTGCAGGGTAGCTTCCGGCAGCACGACAAGGCAGTGTTGAATGCCGGCTACTCGCGTTCGGCATTCTGGTTGCGCATCGACCTTCGGTACCAGCCTCGCGGCGCGGCCAGCGTCAACCCGCAGAGCTGGCTGCTGGAACTGGCCTACCCGCCGCTGGATCATCTGGAACTCTATGAAGAGGGTGCCGATGGCCGCTTTCGCTTAACTCATCGCACCGGCGATGCATTGCCGTTCTCCAGCCGCGAGATCCGCCAGAACAACTACCTGTTCGCCCTCGAGTTCCAGCCCGAGCAGGTGCGCCGCGTCTACCTGCGCCTGGAAAGCCAGGGTTCGATCCAGGCGCCGCTGAGCCTGTGGTCGCCAGCCGCCTACCTGGAAGAACAGCCGGCGCGTATCTATGTGCTGGGCATCATCTACGGCGTGTTGCTGGTGATGGCGATCTACAACCTGTTCATCTTCATCAGCGTGCGGGACACCAGCTACCTCTATTACATCTTCTACATCGCCTCGTTCGGGTTGTATCAGGTGTCGGTAAATGGGGCCGGCATCGAGTTCTTCTGGCCGGACAATCCCTGGTGGGCCAACACCGCCACGCCGTTTCTGATCGGCGCCACGGCGCTGTTCGGCTGCCAGTTCGCGCGCAGCTTCCTGCACACCCGCGAGCACAGCCCGTGGGTCGACCGCAGCCTGTTGCTGCTGATGCTCTGGGGTGCCCTGGTGATGGTGCTGGCGCTGTGCGTCAGTTATGCCCTGTCGTTGCGCCTGGCCACGGTGCTGGCCCTGGTGTTCACTCTGGTGGTGCCGATCGCCGGCGCACTGGCCTGGTGGCGCGGCATGCGGGTGGCGCGATATTTCCTGATCGCCTGGGCGGCATTCCTGCTCGGCGGGGTGGTCAATACGCTGATGGTGCTCGGCTACCTGCCCAACGTGTTCCTGACCATGTACGCCAGCCAGATCGGCAGTGCCATCGAGGTGGCGCTGCTGTCCCTGGCCCTGGCCGACCGTATCAACGGCATGAAAGAGGAGCGCGCGCGCATCCTGCAGAGCGCCAGCGCAAAGCTGGAGATGCTCAACCACGAACTGGCCGACAGCAACCGCCTCAAGGATGACTTCCTGGCCACCGTCACCCACGAGCTGCGCACGCCGATGAACGGCGTGATCGGCTCGCTGGAACTGATGCAGACCCTGCGTCTGGACCCCGAGGTCGAGCAATATCAGAAGACCGCGACCCGTTCTGCGCGGGACATGATGCAGATGGTCAACGACATTCTGGCGCTCACCGAACTGCAGGCCGGCCGGCTCTATCCGCGGCGGGAAACCTTCAGCCTGCGCGGGCTGCTCGACGGCTTGTGCGCGAACTTCGAGGGCCGGGCCCGCGCCAAGGGGCTGGACTTCAAGCTGGACCTCGACGAGCGTCTGCCCGATACCGTCGAGGGCGACGGGCAGAAGTTGGCGCAGGCGCTGGGCTACCTGCTCGATAACGCCATCAAGTTCACCGCAGTGGGTAAGGTTCGCCTGCGCGTGCGCAGCAATGCTCAGGTCGCGGACAGCCTGCCGCTGAGCTTCGAGGTGATCGATGCCGGCATCGGTCTGGAGAACGTCCGCGAGACCGACCTGTATCGGCGTTTTCATCAGCTCGACACTTCGATGACCCGTGAATACGGCGGCTTGGGCATCGGCCTGAGCATCTGCCGGCAACTGGTCGATCTACTGGGCGGCAGTCTCGCCTACGAGCCCAATCGCGCCGGAGCGGGCGGCAGCATCTTCCGCCTCGATCTCTCGCTGGCACTACCTGTAAAGACGCTCGCCGAAGAACCCACCGTGCGGCGTAGCGCCGGCACGGCGGTGCGTGCGCCCGAGCAGTGCACGGTGCTGGTGGTCGAGGATAACGCCATCAACCAGTTGGTGATTCGCGGCATGCTGCTCAAGCTCGGTTACCGCGTGCGCACCGCGGATAACGGCAACGAGGCATTGGAGTGCCTGCAGCGCGAGGCCATCGACGCGGTGCTGCTCGATTGCCAGATGCCGGTGATGGACGGCTTCGCCACTTGCCGCGCCATACGTCAGTTGCCGGCGTGTACCGCGTTACCGGTGCTGGCGATCACTGCCCACAGCCAGTCAGGGGATCGTGAGCGGTGCCTGGCGGCCGGGATGAGCGATTACCTGGCCAAACCGGTGAAATTCGACGAACTGCGCGTGCTGCTGCACGATTGGGTGCTGTGCCGCACGGTTTGACAGGGTCAATTACCCGCTCATAGCTACCAATCTCCAGAAAACCTGATGATGAAGCCAGGCGAGCGTTGCTCGGCCTGGCTTTTTCGTGCCTGAGGCAATGGGCTAGCTGCCGCTGATCCTTCAGGTTGAATCTTTTATCGCGCGCCATTCTCCCTATTCCATAAGGCCATGGCGCGTCGCCGGCCATTCCAAGAATCGTTTGAGCGCCACCTCGTTTCACGGCGCCTCCGAACTGCCCACGCAAGGCCCCGACCATGACGACTTTGATGCCGATTTTCACCACGCCCAGCCAGCGCTGCAATTTTCTCCAGGCCGGCCCGGCACGCGTGCTGTACGAGCGACTGATGCAGCCCGAACTGGACGAGGGGGCGTTAGGCGAGGCGCGCAGCTTTCTGGATGGCCAGCTGGCCAAGACCCAGGAGCTGCCTTGTGACGTTCCCACCCAGCCCGAGGCGCTGCTCGACTGGATGCGTACCGCCGCCCAGCGCACCACCGAGGCCTATGGGCAATATTTGCAGGCGCGACGCCAGGGCGCGCCGCGGCGCTATTTCCGCAATCGAGCCCATGCCCTGTATTTTCTACGCCATGTCGCGCCCACCAAACTGGTCGACGGCGCCTGGCTATACGGGCTGTTGCGGCATTGGCAGGAGCAGCGCTTGCGGCCGTTGCTGCGCACTTATCTCGAAGAACTGGGCGACGGCGTTCCCGTCATGAATCATGTTGTGCTGTACAAGCAGCTACTGGCCCAGCACGGTTGCGACGAGTTGGCCGAACTGGAAGACGGGCATTTTCTGCAGGGCGCCCAGCAACTGGCGCTCGGTCATCTGGCCGATGATTACCTGCCTGAAGTGATCGGCTACAACCTGGGCTACGAGCAGTTGCCACTGCATCTGCTGATCACTAGCTATGAGCTGACCGAGCTGGATATCGACCCCTATTATTTCCAGCTGCACGTGACCATCGACAACGCCAGCACCGGCCATGCCCAGAAAGCCGTGCAGGCCGTGCTGGAAAATCTGCCGCTGGTCGGCGATCGCGAGGACTTCTACCGCCGCGTGATCCGCGGCTATCAGCTCAACGAGCTGGGCATCGGCTCTACGGCAGTGATCGCCGCTTTCGATCTCGAGGACGAAGTCTGCGCCATGCTCGAGCGCAAGCGTGAAGTGGCTACCCAGGTGCACTCCGATTACTGCCGAATCGAGGGGCGTACCGTCAACGAATGGCTCAGCGAGCCCGGCCAGGTGCGCGCCTTTCTCGAGGCACTTCAGAAGCGTGGCTGGATTCGCCGTGATGAAGACCCCCAGAACAGTCGTTTCTGGCAGTTGGTGCAGGGCGATCGCGCGGCCATGTTCGGGGTGTTCAGCAGCTACGAACAGCAATTGCTGCACGACTGGATCGCTGATAGCTGGGCACCCGCACGGGGTCGTGGTCGGCCGCGTCGCCGCCCGGCAGCGGCCAGCACCGAGCAGGCCGGGGGCCTGGATGATGAAGCGCAGGCGCTGCACGCCGCACTTCGTGCTCTGCCGCCTCAGCAGCAGGCCAGCAAGCTGATCGGGCTGATGTCGCCCGCCAGCCACTTCACGCCGGCAGGCTTGCTGGCCACACGGCTGTTCAACGCTTATCTCCAATAACCATGTCCGGGGCATCGATGCATAGCGAGCAGAACACCGCACAACGGCAGGCACTTTTGAGCCTTGGTCAGGCCCTCGGGCAACAGGGCTATCGATTCACCACCGGTACGCCGTTGACCCACGAGCGGGTCAACGCCCGTGCCGAAAACCGGCAGGCGCAGGATCTGGCAGGTGTGTTCGGATGGAGCAGGCCGTTCGAGGCACAGGTGGTGGGTGGCGAGTTGCTCGAGCTGATGCGCGTGGGCGGCGTCTTGCAGTCGCAGGGCCATCAGCTGTCCAGCGCAGTACGTTGGTCAAGCCTCGGTGACAATCTGTTCGTGCATTCGGGTTACCCGACCGTACAGGCCGACGCCGTGTTCTTCGGGCCGGATACGTATCGCTTCGTGCGCGCCATCGACGCCTTTCTCGCCACGCCCTCGACTGCGACCGTATCGCGGGCCGTGGATATCTGCTGCGGCGCAGGGCCGGGCGCCCTGTGCATCGCCCAGGCGAGGCCCGCCGCCGAGGTGCTGGCGGTGGACATCAACCCGCGGGCGCTGGAATTCACCCGAATCAATACAGCGCTGGCCGGGGTGGACAACGTCGAGGCGCAATACAGCGATCTGTTGAAAAACGTCGACGGCCAGTTCGACCTGATCGTCGCCAATCCGCCCTACATGCTCGATGCCGACAGCCGTGCCTATCGCGATGGCGGTGGTGAATTGGGCGCCGGGCTTTCCAAGGCGATCGTCGAAGCATCGATTGGCCGCTTGGCACCAGGTGGCAGCCTGTTGCTGTACACCGGCGTGGCGATGACCGCGGCAGGCGACCCATTTCTGGCTTATATCGAGCGCACCCTGGGCGATGCGTCGCTGGCCTGGCGTTACGAAGAAGTGGATCCGGACGTGTTCGGCGAGGAATTGCTCAAGCCCGGCTACGAGCAGGTCGAGCGCATTGCGGCGGTGGTGCTGACCGTTACCCGTACGGCAGGTTGACGGCGTGGCGCTGAGGGCCTTCGCTTGCCCTCAGCACCCCACGTATCAGGTGTTTTCGATGAAGCGGCGAATGCGCTGCGCCGCCTCCACGCATTCCGCCAGTGGTGCGACCAGCGCCATGCGCACGCGCCCGGCGCCCGGGTTGAAGCCATCCACGTCGCGAGACAGGTACGAGCCCGGCACCACGGTGACGTGTTCCTTGGCGAACAGCGCGCGGGTGAATTCGGCATCATCGCCTGGTGTCCTGGCCCACAGGTAGAAGCCCCCGTCAGGGCGCTGCACGTCCATCACGCCTTCGAGGATCGCCAGCACGGCATCGAATTTTTCGCGGTACAGGTCGCGGTTGGCGCGCACGTGCTCTTCGTCCTGCCAGGCTGCGATGCTGGCCAGCTGGGTTTGCACCGGCATGGCGCAGCCATGGTAGGTGCGGTACAGCAGGAAGGCCTTGAGAATCTCCGCATCACCGGCCACGAACCCCGAGCGCAGGCCCGGCAGGTTGGAGCGCTTGGACAGGCTGTGGAACACCACGCAACGCTTGAAATCACTGCGGCCCAGCTCTGCGCAGGCGGTCAGCAGGCCGGCAGGTGGATTTTGCTCATCGAAATACAGCTCGCTGTAGCACTCGTCGGCGGCAATCACGAAGTCGTACTGGTCGGCCAGGGCGATCAGCTTCTTCAGGGTCTCCAGCGGGATCAGGGCGCCGGTCGGGTTGCCCGGCGAGCACAGGAAGAGAATCTGGCAGCGTTGCCAGACGTCGGGCGCCACGGCGTCGAAGTCCGGGTTGAAGCCATGTTCCTGCAGGCACGGCAGGTAATGGGGCTGGGTGCCGGCGAGCAGCGCTGCGCCTTCGTATATCTGGTAGAACGGATTGGGGCTGACCACCAGTCTGTCCACATCGCGCTGCGCTACGGTCTGGGTAAAGGCGAACAGCGCTTCGCGAGTGCCGTTGACCGGCAGCACGTGGCGGGCGGCGTCCAGCCAGCCGGCCGGTACCTTGAAGCGTCGCTCGCACCAGGCGGCGATGGCTTCGCGCAACGCCGCAATACCCAGGGTGGTCGGGTAGACCGCCATCTGGTCGAGGTTGTCGGTCAGGGCCTGGGCGACGAAAGCCGGCGAACGGTGCTTGGGTTCGCCGATCGACAGGGCGATGGGCGAGCGATCCGCAGCGGGGGCGACGCCGGCGAGCAGGGCACGCAGTTTCTCGAAGGGGTAGGGCTGCAGCTGGGCGAGGGCGTGGTTCATGATGATCCGACGGGTCCTTTGTGAGGCGACGACAAAGTTGTCGACACTAGCACGTGGGCCGGCCGAGGAAAATTGCTTATCGGTGCGACAGGCGTTTACCGGCCGATGGAGTCGTAAACACGCGGCGAGTCGCCTGTTAGCAGGCAATGGATTGGCAGCTATCGATCCGGGCGGAATTGGTCAGCGAAAACGCGCGTGCGGCGCTCAAGAGCGCGCTTTCCCGTCGCCATTATTTTGGCTGACGCGGTGGTCAGATTTTTCATCAGACACGCTAAAGACGCACCGCTTCGGGTCGATAGCCTGTGGGTAATCCCTCCCGGCATCCCTTTCAGCGAGAGCTCCTTCATGCGCACCCTCAAATTCAGCCACAAGATCATGCTGGCTGCTTCCCTGGTGGTCATTGCGGCCTTCGCATCCTTCGCGCTGTACAACGACTACCTGCAGCGCACGTCGATTCGCGACAACCTGGCCAACTACCTCAACGATGTTGGCCAGGTTTCCACCGGCAACATCCAGCACTGGCTCTCCGGGCGCATGCAGTTGCTCGACAATCTGGCCGAGTCGGTGCAGGACGACAGCTCGCCAGCGCCGCTGGCCAGAAACCTGCAGCACCGCAGCGTCGCCTCGGCTTTTCTGTATGCCTACTACGGCCAGAACGACGGCACCTACACCCAGTTTCCGCCCAGCGAGCTGCCGGCCGGCTACGATCCGCGTCAGCGCCCCTGGTACAAAAGTGCCGCGGGCAGCAGTGGCCCGGGCCTGACCGAGCCCTACCTGGCAGCCGACCCGCGTGACGGCCTGCTGATCACCATCACCCGTCCGGTCAGCGTCGGCGGCACGCTGCAAGGCGTGGTCGGCGGTGACCTCAAGCTGCAGACCATCGACGACATCCTCAACTCCTTCGACCTGGGCGGCATGGGGTATGCCTTCCTCGTCGACGACAAGGGCACGGTGTTCGTTCACCCGGACAAGAGCCTGGTGCTGAAGAAACTCGCCGACCTGTTCCCGAGCGGTGCGCCGCGCCTGGAGCCCGGCCTGCAGGACGTTTCGGCTGCCGACGGCAGTGCGCGCATCGTCACCTTCCTGCCGGTGCAGGGCCTGGCAGGCGTGCGCTGGTACGTCGGCCTGTCGGTCGACGAGGGCAAGGCGTTCGCGGCGCTGCATGAGTTCCGCATCTCGGCGCTGACCTCCACGGTCATCGGGGTGATCGCCATCCTGCTGCTGCTCGGTGCCCTGATCCGCATCCTGCTGCGCCCGCTGCACGTGATGAGCCATGCCATGAGCGGCATCGCCGAGGGCGAGGGCGATCTGACCCAGCGCTTGAAGATCGACTCGGGCGACGAATTCGGCGAACTGGCCGGGGCCTTCAACCGTTTCGTCGAACGCATCCACGAGTCGATCCGCGAGGTAGCGTCGGCCACCCGCGAGGTGCATGCCCGGGTCAGCACCGTGGTGCAGGCATCCAACGCGTCCATGGGCAACTCCAGCGAGCAGGCCGCGCGCACCGACAGCGTCGCTGCGGCGATCAACGAGCTTGGCGCCGCTGCCCAGGAAATCGCCCGCAACGCCGCCGATGCGTCGGTGCAGGCCAGCGAGGCGCGTCGCGATGCCGAAGAAGGTCAGGGCATGGTCGAGCGCACCCTGGGTTCGATGGGCGACCTGTCGGACAAGATCCAGGCATCGGGCAGCCATATCGAACTGCTGAGCGAGAAGAGCAACGACATTGGCCAGATCCTCGATGTCATCAAAGGCATTTCCGAGCAGACCAACCTGCTGGCGCTCAACGCGGCCATCGAAGCGGCGCGCGCCGGCGAGGCGGGCCGCGGTTTCGCCGTGGTGGCCGACGAAGTGCGCAACCTGGCCCAGCGTACGCAAAGCTCGGCACAGGAAATCCAGCAGATGATCGAGCAGTTGCAGGCCGGCGCCCGCGACGCCGTGGCGACCATGGGCGAGAGCCGCCGCTTCAGCGACGACAGCGTGCGCATCGGCGGCCAGGCCGGTGAGAACCTGCGTGGTGTGACCCGCCGAATCGGCGAGATCGATGGCATGAACCAGTCCGTGGCCACCGCCACCGAAGAGCAGACCTCGGTGATCGAAAGCCTGAACATGGACATCACCGAGATCAACACGCTGAACCAGGATGGAGTACGCAACCTGCAGGCCAGCCTGAGTGCCTGTACCGAGCTGGATCAGCAGGTCGGGCGGCTCAAGCAACTGGTGGACAGCTTCCGGATCTGATCTGGTGACCACCGGGCTCGCGCCGCGCTCGGTGCAAATGCCCTCGTGTAGGAGCAGCGCCCCCGCGGCGAATGGCGGCCATGTCGCTGCTCCTGCTCAATGACCTGGTATCCATTCGCGCCGAGGGCGACGCTCCCACACTGAAGTGTGCGGCGGGCGCCGCTCCTGTCGTCAGATGCTGATCTGTAACGGACTGGTGCTGCTGGTCGCTGATAGCTTGGTGATGATGGTCTGTTGAAGGCGCGCGCACAGCTCGGGGTCGGACAGCGGCTGGTTGTTGGCGTCGGTGACGAAGAACACGTCTTCCACGCGCTCGCCCAGGGTGGCGATCTTGGCGTTTTGCACCGACAGGTCGAAGTCCAGGAAGATGCGCCCGATCTTGGCCAGCAGGCCTGGGCGATCCGGCGCGGTCAGTTCCACCACGGTGACCGGCCGCTGGGCATCGTTGTGAATGGTCACCTGAGGCGCGAAGGCGAAGTGCTTGAGCTGGCGCGGGACACGGCGCTGGATGATGTTCGGATACTCGTCCGGGTGCATCAGGGTATCGACCAGGCTCTGGCGGATTTGCTGGATGCGCTTGGGATTGTCACCGATCGAGCCGCCTTCGGCCTCGAGCACGATGTAGGTGTCGAGGGTGAACTGGCTGGTTGACGTGAGAATCCGCGCGTCGTGGATGTTCAGGTTCAGCTGCGCCATGGCCGCCACCGTTACCGCGAAGAAATCGTGCTGATCCGGTGCGTAGATGAAGATCTGCGTGCCGCCTTCGAACTCGCGCTGGGTGGTTTCCTTGATGAGTACCAGTGGCCCGCCATCGTCCGGGTGCTGGAGGATCGCGTCGGTGTGCCAGGCCACGTCGCTGGCGGTGTGGCGCAGGAAGTAGTCATCACCCAGCTGCGACCACAGCTGCTCGACGTCATCCGGGTCAGTGCCACCATTGACCAGGGTGTCGAGCGCGGCGCTTTGGGTCAGGCGGATCTGTTCCTCGCGTTCCACCGGGTTCTCCAGGCCACGGCGCAGGGCGCGCTTGGTTTCGGTGTAAAGCTGGCGCATCAGGCTGGCGCGCCAGGAGTTCCACAGTGTCGGGTTGGTGGCGTTGATGTCCGCCACGGTGAGCACGTAGAGGTAATCCAGATGCGTCTGGTCGCCCACGAAGGCGGCGAAGTCGTTGATCACCTGCGGGTCGGACAGGTCCTTGCGCTGGGCGGTGGTCGACATTGCCAGGTGATTCTGCACCAACCAGACGATCAGTCCGGTGTCCCAGGCGGGCAGGTGATGGCGCTGGCCAAAGGCTTCGGCGTCCAGGGCGCCGAGCTCCGAATGGTCACCGCCGCGGCCCTTGCCGATGTCATGATAAAGCCCGGCCAGGTAGATCAGCTCGGGTTTGGGCAACTTGTCGATGAGCTTGCTGGCCAGCGGAAACTTCTCCGCCAGCTCCGGCCACTTGAACTTGCGCAGGTGCTTGATCAGGTTGAGGGTGTGGGCGTCGACCGTATAGATGTGGAACAGGTCGTGCTGCATCTGCCCGACGATATGGCCGAATTCGGGCAGGTAGCGCCCCAGGATGCCGTAGCGGTTCATGCGCCGCAGGTTGCGGTGGATGCCCTGCTCGCACTTGAACAACTCGATGAACAGGCTGGTGTTGCGGATATCGCGGCGGAACTCGTCGTCGATCAGGTAACGATGGTCGCGTAGCAGGCGGATGGTATCGGCGCACACGCCATTGAGCTCCGGATGCTGGGCCATCAGCACGAAGATCTCGATGATGGCGAACGGCGTGCGCTTGAAGACGTTGGCGTGGGTCGCTTCGATGTAGCCGTCGCGCACCTGGAAGCGGCTGTTCAGCGGCTTGGCCGGGGTGCTGTCGCCAGCGCGGAGGATTTCTTCCTCGAAGTGCTGGTTGATCAGGTCGCTCAGCTCGGCAATGGCCATCACCACGCGGTAGTACTTCTGCATGAAGCGCTCGATGGTGCGCTTGGTGTCACTTTCGTTGTAGCCCAGCAGTTCGGCGACCTTGCTCTGGTGATCGAACAGCAGCCGGTCCTCGGCACGCCCGGCGAGCATGTGCAGGGCATAGCGCACCTTCCAGAGAAACTCCTGGGAGGAGGCGAGCAGGGCGTATTCGCTTTCCAGCAGAAAGCCCTGGCCGACCATGGCGTGCAGGTTGAGGGTGCCGAAGTGCCGCCGCGCCACCCACAGGATGGTCTGGATATCGCGCAAACCGCCCGGCGAGCCCTTCACGTTGGGCTCCAGGTTGTACTCTGTGTCGTTGTACTTGGCATGGCGGGCCTTCTGTTCCTCGCGCTTGGCCAGGTAGAACGCCTTGCTCGGCCACATGTGGGCGGTAGAGGTCGCTTCCTGCATGCGCTCGCGCAGGTGTTCGGGGCCGGCGATGGTGCGGCTTTCCATCAGGTTGGTGATGACGGTCAGGTCGGCGCGGGCCTCGATGCCGCACTCGGCCACCGAACGCACGCTCTGGCCGACCTCCAGGCCGATGTCCCAGAGCAGGGTGAGAAAGCCTTCGATGGGCTCGCGGAAGGTTTCCTGATCGTCACCGCCGAGCAGGATCAGGAGGTCGATATCGGAATAGGGGTGCAGTTCGCCACGGCCATAGCCGCCCACTGCCAGCAGGGCGATTTCCGCTTCGCTGCTCCAGGTGAACCGGTTCCAGGCTTCGAGCAGGATCTGGTCGGTGAAGCGCGCGCGATCCTCGACCAGGCGGCGCACGTCACGGTTGTCGCGAAAGCGCGCATCGAGCACCTCGTGGGCGCGGCGGATGGCTTTCTTGAAGGCGCCGATGGGGCTGGACTTGAGGGCCAGTTCCGCCTGGAACTGGCCGCGATCGAACAATTCGGCGTCTAGCAGCGACATGCGGCGGCCTTCCTTCATCTATAGGTGGGGGCTCGTATCAGGCTGAGGTGCGGGCGATGGTGTCGTCGCTGCGCAGGGTGAAGATCTCGTAGCCGTCGGCGGTGACCAACAGGGTGTGCTCCCATTGGGCGGACAGCTTGCGATCCTTGGTGATCGCGGTCCAGCCGTCGCCCAGTACACGGGTTTCCGGGCGGCCCTGGTTGATCATCGGCTCGATGGTGAAGGTCATGCCTTCCTTGAGCTCCATGCCGGTGCCCGCGCGGCCGTAGTGCAGTACTTGCGGGTCTTCGTGGAACACAGAACCGATGCCGTGGCCACAGAACTCGCGAACCACCGAGAAACCGTTCTTCTCGGCGTGCTTCTGGATCACTTCGCCGATGTCGCCGAGGCGCGCGCCAGGGCGCACCGCTTCGATGCCTTTATAGAGGCATTCCTGGGTGACGCGCGACAGGCGCTCGGCCCACTCCGGCACCTTGCCGACGTGGAACATGCGGCTGGTGTCGCCGTAGTAGCCGTCCTTGATCACGGTGATGTCGATGTTCATCACATCACCTTCCTTGAGCGGCTTGTCGTTGGGGATGCCGTGGCACACCACATGGTTGAGCGAGGTGCAGATGGATTTCGGAAAACCCGGACGACCCGGTGCTGCGCCATAGTTGAGCGGGGCGGGGATGGCCTTCTGCACGTCGACGATATAATTGTGGCAGATGGTATTGAGTTCGTCCGTGGTGACGCCGGGTTTGACATGCTCGGCGATCATCTCCAGCACGTCGGCGGCCAGGCGACCGGCGATGCGCATTTTCTCGATTTCGTCGGGCGTCTTGAGGGTGACGGTCATGGTGATCTCGGTAGCTCTGTAAAGGGCAGCATGTTAACAGTTTGCGCCGGCAACCTTGAAGCGCCCGCGCCTGGCGGGGCCGATCATCGATACCGAATGTGCATGTAGCCCAAATCCGGTTTTCATGGTATAAAACGCGCCGCTTTGCGGGGTAGACCCCGAAAGCCTAACCCCACACACGTATCGACACGATTTCCTGGGTGCCCGCAAGGGTTGGAAATTGGGATGCGTGGAGGCCTAACCCGACTTATCAAGGAACTATCATGTCCCAAGTCAATATGCGCGATATGCTGAAGGCCGGTGTGCACTTCGGCCACCAGACCCGTTACTGGAACCCGAAAATGGGCAAGTACATTTTCGGCGCGCGCAACAAGATTCACATCATCAACCTCGAAAAGACCCTGCCGATGTTCAACGACGCGCTGTCGTTCGTTGAAAAGCTGGCTGCTGGCAAGAACAAGATCCTGTTCGTCGGCACCAAGCGTTCCGCTGGCAAGATCGTTCGCGAAGAAGCGGCTCGTTGCAACTCGCCGTTCGTCGATCACCGCTGGTTGGGCGGCATGCTCACCAACTACAAGACCATCCGTGCCTCGATCAAGCGTCTGCGCGATCTGGAAGTACAGTCCCAGGACGGTACCTTCAGCAAGCTGACCAAGAAAGAAGCCCTGATGCGCACCCGTGATCTGGAAAAACTGGATCGCAGCCTGGGCGGTATCAAGGACATGGGCGGTCTGCCGGACGCTCTGTTCGTCATCGACGTCGATCACGAGCGCATCGCGATCACCGAAGCCAACAAGCTGGGCATCCCGGTCATCGGCGTTGTCGATACCAACAGCAGCCCGGAAGGCGTTGACTACATCATCCCGGGTAACGACGACGCCATTCGCGCCATCCAGCTGTACATGGGTGCCATGGCCGACGCCGTGATCCGTGGTCGCAGCAACACCGGCGGCGCTACCGAAGAGTTCGTCGAAGAAGCTCCGGCTGCAGAAGCTGCCGAAGGCTAAGCGGTAACGCAGAGCATCTAGTGTTATGCGCTGCGCAAAAAGGGGGCTAGGCCCCCTTTTTGTCACTCAAAGATTTGATCGCCCGCCTTGCGGGTGATGGTTGAAGACCTACCAAGAGGATTTTCAAGATGGCAGAGATTACTGCAGCACTGGTCAAGGAACTGCGCGAGCGTACCGGCCAAGGCATGATGGAGTGCAAGAAGGCCCTGGTTGCCGCTGGTGGCGATATCGAGAAAGCGATCGATGACATGCGCGCTTCGGGTGCCATCAAGGCTGCCAAGAAGGCTGGCAACATCGCTGCCGAAGGTTCCATCGCCGTTCGCGTCGAAGGCAACCGCGGCCTGATCATCGAAGTCAACTCGCAGACCGACTTCCTGGCTCTGCAGGACGACTTCAAGGCCTTCGTCAAGGAAAGCCTGGATGAAGCCTTCGAGAAGAACCTGACCGAAGCCGCTCCGCTGATCGCCTCGCGCGAATCCGCTCGTGAAGCCCTGGTTGCCAAGTGCGGCGAGAACGTCAACATTCGTCGTCTGACCGCTGTTTCCGGTGACACCGTTGGTGCCTACCTGCACGGCCACCGCATCGGTGTTCTGGTCGTCCTGAAGGGCGGCAATGACGAGCTGGCCAAGCACGTTGCCATGCACGTTGCTGCGTCCAACCCGGCCGTTGTTTCCGCCGACCAGGTTTCCGAGGAGCTGGTTGCCAAGGAAAAGGAAATCTTCCTGCAGCTGAACGCCGAGAAGATCGCCGGCAAGCCTGAAAACATCGTCGAGAACATGGTCAAGGGCCGTATCGCCAAGTTCCTGGCTGAAGCCAGCCTGGTCGAGCAAGCCTTCATCATGGATCCTGAAGTCAAGGTCGGCGACCTGGTGAAGAAAGCCGGTGCCGAAGTCGTTTCCTTCGTTCGTTACGAAGTGGGCGAGGGCATCGAGAAGGCCGAGACCGACTTCGCTGCCGAAGTTGCTGCTCAGGTTGCTGCCAGCAAGCAGTGATAGCTGTTAGGGTCTGTTGCCGTTTCACGCACGGCCGCGCCGGCGCCCGTTTTGCCGCGAGGCAAGGCACGAGCCGCGAAGTTTGGCTGGCCAAATGAGCCGGCGAGAAACGCAGTATCGCGGCAAAACGAGCCCGGCCCTTCGGGTTGCGCGAGAAATCTCGCCATGCGTCGTTGGAGGACTTGAAAAGGGAACACCATTCCCTGCGTCCTCCGCCTCGCCTGGCGAGATTTCTCGCGGCAACGCGGCTCGCGTTGAAATGGCAACAGACCCTCGCTAGCGCCCCAGAAGAGGCTGCCCGCTCACGCGCGCGGCCTCTTTTTCAAAGGGGATTTTTTTCGAAACGATGGTTGGTGCCCGTGGCACTCACGGTCGTGAGCGCTGTCGAAGCGCTCGATATGCGAGCCACTCGGTTCGCAGGTTTTTCTTACGCCGCAGGAGAGAATGGTAATGGCTCAGCAGGTGAGTGGTCGTCAACCGCGCTACAAGCGCATTCTGCTCAAACTCAGCGGCGAGGCCCTGATGGGCTCGGAAGATTTCGGCATCGATCCCAAGGTGCTCGATCGCATGGCGCTGGAAGTCGGCCAGTTGGTCGGTATCGGCGTGCAGGTGGGTGTGGTGATCGGCGGTGGCAACCTGTTCCGTGGTGCAGCGCTGAGCGCCGCCGGTATGGATCGGGTCACCGGTGACCACATGGGCATGCTGGCCACGGTAATGAACGCTCTGGCCATGCGTGACGCCCTGGAGCGCTCGAACATTCCCGCGCTGGTCATGTCGGCCATCTCCATGGTCGGCGTTACCGACCACTACGATCGCCGCAAGGCGATGCGCCATCTGAAAACCGGTGAGGTGGTGATCTTCGCCGCTGGCACTGGTAATCCGTTCTTCACCACCGACTCGGCCGCCTGCTTGCGCGGTATCGAAATCGACGCCGATGTGGTGCTGAAGGCAACCAAGGTGGATGGTGTGTACACTGCCGATCCATTCAAGGATCCGCATGCGGAAAAATTCGATCGCCTCACCTATGACGAGGTGCTGGATCGCAAGCTGGGCGTGATGGATCTGACGGCCATCTGCCTGTGCCGTGATCACAACATGCCGCTGCGTGTTTTCAATATGAACAAGCCGGGTGCCCTGCTCAATGTCGTGGTGGGCGGCGCCGAAGGAACTTTGGTCGAGGAAGGTAAAGAATGATCAACGAAATCAAGAAGGACGCCCAGGTTCGCATGCAGAAGAGCCTGGAATCGCTGGCTCACGCATTCAGCCGCATTCGTACCGGTCAGGCTCACCCCAGCATCCTCGGCGGCGTGATGGTGCCTTACTACGGCGCGGACACCCCGCTGAACCAGGTCGCCAGCGTAACCGTAAAGGATTCGCGCACCCTGCAGGTCGTGGCGTTCGAGCGCAGCATGCTGAGCGCGGTCGACAAGGCCATCCAGAGCTCCGGCCTGGGCTTCAACCCGACCAACCTGGGCGAGCTGCTGCTGGTCACCATGCCGGCACTGACCGAAGAAACCCGCAAGGGCTTCACCAAGCAGGCCCGTGATGCCGCCGAAGACGCCCGTGTTGCGGTGCGCAACATCCGTCGCGACGCCATGAGCCAGCTCAAGGATCTGGTCAAGGAAAAGGAAATCAGCGAAGACGAAGAACGTCGCGCTGCTGACGACGTACAGAAGCTGACCGACAAGTTCGTGGCCGAGATCGACGTCGCCGTGAAGCAGAAAGAAGCGGACCTGATGGCCGTCTGACGGCCAGGAAGTCGCCATGGACAATTCCAAAGTCGGTGCCGTGATGGCCGTTCCACGGCACGTGGCGATCATTATGGATGGTAACAACCGCTGGGCGCGCAAGCGCCTGCTGCCCGGTGTGGCCGGGCACAAGGCGGGCGTCGATGCGGTAAGAGCGGTCATCGAGGTCTGCGCCGATTCGGGCGTGGAAGTGCTGACCCTGTTCGCTTTCTCCAGCGAGAACTGGCAGCGCCCGGCCGATGAGGTCGGTGCGTTGATGGAGCTGTTCCTCAGCGCTTTGCGTCGCGAGGCACGCAAGCTCGACGAGAACGGCATCAGCCTGCGCATCATCGGCGACCGCTCGCGGTTCCATCCCGAGCTGCAGGCCGCCATGCGCGAAGCCGAAGCGGCGACCGCTGGCGTGGCCGGCGAAAAACGCTTCATCCTGCAGATCGCCGCCAACTACGGCGGTCAGTGGGATATCGCCCAGGCCGCGCAGCGTCTGGCGCGTGAAGTGCAGGGCGGTCATCTGCAACCCGAGGACATCACCCCGCGCCTGCTCCAGGGCTGCCTGGCTACCGGTGAGTTACCGCTGCCGGATCTGTGCATTCGCACGGGCGGCGAACATCGGGTCAGCAATTTCCTGCTCTGGCAGATGGCCTACAGTGAACTGTACTTCTCCGACCTGCTGTGGCCGGACTTCAAGCACGACGCCATGCGCGCGGCGCTGGCCGATTTCGCCAAGCGTCAGCGACGTTTTGGCAAAACCAGTGAACAAGTCGAAGCCGAGGCCCGCGCCTGATGCTCAAGCAACGAATCATTACGGCGCTGATCCTGCTGCCGGTCGCCCTGGCAGGGTTCTTCCTGCTCGAAGGTGGCGCGTTCGCGCTGTTCATCGCCGTCGTGGTCGTGCTCGGTGCCTGGGAATGGGCCCGTCTGGCGGGCTTCGAAGCTCAGCCGTTGCGTGTCGCCTATGCCGCCCTGGTGGCTGTACTGCTTTATCTGCTTTACAGCGCCCCCGTGCTGGCGCCGTGGCTGCTGGTCGCTGGCGTGCTGTGGTGGGCCTTCGCGACCTTTCTGGTGCTCAATTACCCGGATAGCAGCCGCTACTGGGGCGGCCTGCTGGGGCGCCTGGCGATCGGCTTGCTGATTCTGCTGCCGGCCTGGCAAGGACTGGTGGTGATCAAGCAATGGCAGCTGGCCAACTGGCTGATCCTGGCGGTGATGGCGCTGGTCTGGGTGGCGGACATCGGCGCCTATTTCTCCGGCAAGCGTTTCGGCAAGCGCAAGCTGGCACCGCGGGTCAGCCCCGGCAAAAGCTGGGAAGGCCTGGTCGGTGGCCTGCTGCTGAGTTTACTGCTGACGGTAGTGGTGGGCTTTTATCGCGATTGGTCGTTCGCGCAGTTTCTTCTCGCGCTGCCGGCCGCTGCGCTGGTGGTGTTGATCTCGGTGGTCGGTGATCTTACCGAGAGCATGTTCAAGCGCCAGTCCGGCATCAAGGACAGCAGCAACCTGCTGCCTGGCCATGGTGGTGTGCTCGACCGCATCGACAGCCTGACGGCGGCGGTTCCCGTATTCGCCATGTTGCTGTGGCTGGCTGGTTGGGGCGCATTGTGAGCCAGGTTCAACAGATCACCGTTTTGGGGGCTACCGGTTCAATCGGCCTGAGCACCCTCGACGTCATCGCGCGCCATCCGTCGCGTTACCAGGCATTTGCCCTGACCGCCTTCAGTCGCCTGGCCGAGTTGGAAGCGCTTTGCGTCATCCATCGTCCGCGTTTCGCCGTGGTCGCCGATGCCGTAGCGGCAGCCGATCTGCAAACGCGCCTGAAGCAGGCTGGGCTGGATACTCGCGTATTGTCTGGCGAGGCCGGATTGTGCGAGGTCGCCGCCCATGCCGAGGTGGACGCCGTGATGGCGGCCATCGTCGGTGCGGCGGGGCTCAAGCCGACCCTGGCGGCTGTCGAAGCTGGCAAGAAGGTGCTGCTTGCCAACAAGGAAGCATTGGTGATGTCCGGCGCGCTGTTCATGCGCGCGGTGCGTCAGAGTGGCGCCGTCCTGCTGCCGATCGACAGCGAGCACAATGCGATCTTCCAGTGTCTGCCTCAGGATTACGCGCGCGGTCTGCAGCCGGTCGGCGTGCGACGCATCCTGCTCACCGCTTCCGGCGGGCCGTTCCGTCAGTCCTCACCCGAGGCGCTGCATGCGGTAACGCCCGAGCAGGCCTGTGCCCACCCTAACTGGTCGATGGGTCGCAAGATTTCAGTCGACTCGGCCAGCATGATGAACAAGGGT
Organism: Pseudomonas sp. PA27(2017); assembly: GCF_001945445.1. Lineage (GTDB taxonomy): Bacteria > Pseudomonadota > Gammaproteobacteria > Pseudomonadales > Pseudomonadaceae > Aquipseudomonas. Next base: position 34,277 of record NZ_MSXW01000026.1, on the reverse strand, counting down.
CTGGAACTGATCGAAGCCTGCTGGCTATTCGACGCACGCCCCGAGCAGGTCGAGGTGCTGATCCATCCCCAGAGCGTCATCCATTCCCTGGTCGATTACGTCGACGGCTCGGTGCTCGCCCAGTTGGGCAATCCCGATATGCGCACGCCGATCGCCCACGCCCTGGCCTGGCCGCAGCGTATCGACTCGGGCGTCGCACCGCTGGATCTGCTCGCCGTGGCGCGCCTGGATTTCCAGGCCCCGGACGACGTTCGCTTTCCCTGCCTGCGTCTGGCCCGTGAGGCGGCGGAGGCGGGCGGCAGCGCGCCGGCGATGCTCAATGCCGCGAACGAAGTGGCGGTAGCGGCATTTCTCGAGCGGCGGATTCGCTTTACCGATATCGCGCGTATCATTGGCGGCGTTCTCGAGGCCGAGCCGGTCGTTGCGGTGGATTGCCTCGATACCGTGCTCGAAGCCGACCGCCGTGCGCGGGAGCTGGCCGGGCAGTGGTTGAATCGCGGAGAAGTGGCATGAGCGCACTCTATATGATCGTTGGCACCCTGATCGCGCTTGGGGTGCTGGTGACCTTCCATGAATACGGCCATTTCTGGGTAGCTCGCCGCTGCGGCGTCAAGGTACTACGTTTCTCCGTGGGTTTCGGCACGCCGCTGGTGCGCTGGCATGATCGCCAGGGCACCGAGTTCGTGATCGCCGCCATCCCACTGGGCGGCTACGTGAAAATGCTCGACGAGCGCGAAGGCGACGTGCCGCCGGAGTTGGTCGAGCAATCGTTCAATCGCAAGACCGTCAAGCAGCGCTTCGCCATCGTGGCTGCGGGCCCGGCGGCCAACTTCGCCTTGGCGCTGGTGTTCTTCTGGCTGGTGGCCATGCTCGGCAGTCAGCAAGTGCGGCCGGTCATCGGCGCTGTGGAGGCGGGGAGCCTTGCTCAGGTTGCCGGCCTGCAGGCAGGTGAGGAAATCGTTGCGGTCAACGGCAAGGCCACCACGGGCTGGTCGGCGGTCAACCTGCAACTGGTGCGTCGTCTCGGTGAAAGTGGTGAGCTGCTGATCACTACGCGGCATCCCGATGGTGGTGCCGACACGGCCCATCGCGTCGAACTGGACAACTGGCTGCGCGGCGCCAATGAGCCTGATCCGATCGCCTCGCTGGGCATCCGTCCATGGCGTCCGAGCCTGGCGCCGGTGCTCGCCGAATTCGACCCGCAAGGGCCGGCCCAGGCCGCCGGCCTGCGAGTCGGTGATCGCCTGCTGGCGCTGGACGGGCAATCCCTGAGCGATTGGCAGGATCTGGTTGATCGCGTACGCGGGCTGCCGGGCAAGTCGGTAAGCATCGCCCTGGAGCGTGATGGTCAGCGCCTGGATGTACCCGTGACCCTGGCCTCGAAAGGCGAGGGCGAAGCGGCCAACGGTTACCTCGGCGCCGGCGTGGCGCCGGCACAATGGCCGGCGCAGATGCTTCGCGAAATCAGCTATGGGCCACTCGAGGCGGTCAGTGAGGCGGGCGCGCGAACCTGGACGATGAGCCTTCTGACCCTCGATTCATTGAAGAAAATGCTCTTCGGTGAGCTCTCGGTAAAAAACTTGAGCGGGCCGATAACCATTGCTAAAGTGGCGGGCGCTTCGGCCGAGTCGGGCCTTGGGGACTTTTTGAATTTCCTCGCCTACCTGAGTATCAGCCTCGGCGTTCTCAATTTGCTGCCCATCCCGGTTCTGGATGGCGGACATCTGCTTTATTACCTGGTCGAGTGGGTGCGAGGCCGCCCACTGTCCGAACGGGTGCAGGGTTGGGGGATGCAGATTGGTATCAGCCTGGTGATCGGGGTGATGCTGTTGGCTCTGGTCAACGACCTTGGTCGCCTGTGAGCTCAGCTGAATTATATATCTTTCGTCTCGAACGACTGATTTCTTATCGTTAGTTGGAATAAGAAAGGACTTCATGAAACGTCTGCTGCTACCTGCGGTTCTTTCCGCATTGATGATCGCCGAAGTTCACGCCGAGTCCTTCACCATCTCCGATATTCGCGTTAACGGCCTGCAGCGCGTGTCCGCGGGCAGCCTGTTTGGCGCACTGCCCCTGAACGTCGGCGAGTCGGCCGATGATCGCACGCTCACCGAAGCGACGCGCGAACTGTTCAAGACCGGCTTCTTCCAGGACATTCAACTGGGCCGCGACGGTAACGTGCTGGTCATCACCGTGGTCGAGCGCCCGTCGATCTCCAGCATCGAGATCGAAGGCAACAAGGCCATCAGCAGCGATGATCTGCTCAAGGGGCTGAACCAGTCCGGCCTGGCCGAAGGCGAAATCTTCCAGCGTGCGACCCTCGAAGGCGTGCGTAACGAGCTGCAGCGCCAATATGTGGCCCAGGGCCGTTACTCCGCCGAGATCGATGCCGAAGTGATTCCTCAGCCGCGCAACCGCGTGGCACTGAAGATCAATATCAATGAAGGCAGTGTCGCGGCCATTCAGCACATCAACGTGGTCGGCAACAAGGTTTTTTCCGATGAAGACCTGCAGGACCTGTTCGAGCTGAAGACCACCAACTGGCTGTCGTTCTTCCGCAACGACGACAAGTACGCCCGCGAAAAACTCTCCGGTGACCTGGAGCGTTTGCGTTCCTATTACCTGGACCGCGGCTACATCAACATGGATATCACCTCCACCCAGGTATCCATCACGCCGGACAAGAAACACGTCTACATCACCGTCAATATCGATGAAGGCGAGAAGTACACCGTTCGTGACGTGAAGCTGTCCGGCGACCTCAAGGTGCCGGAAGAAGAAGTGCGCGCGTTGCTGCTGGTCAAAGAGGGCCAGGTCTTCTCCCGCAAGGTGATGACCAGCACCAGCGAACTGATCACCCGCCGCCTGGGTAACGAGGGTTACACCTTTGCCAACGTCAACGGCGTGCCCGAGCCGCACAACGACGACAACTCGGTATCGATCACCTTCGTCGTCGATCCGGGCAAGCGTGCCTACGTCAACCGCATCAACTTCCGCGGCAACACCAAGACCGAAGACGAAGTGCTGCGCCGCGAGATGCGTCAGATGGAAGGCGGCTGGGCATCGACCTACCTGATCGACCAGTCGAAGACGCGTCTGGAGCGTCTGGGCTTCTTCAAGGAAGTCAACGTCGAAACCCCGCAAGTGCCGGGCACCGACGACCAGGTCGACGTCAACTACAGCGTCGAGGAGCAGGCGTCCGGCTCGATCACCGCGAGCGTGGGTTTCGCCCAGAACGCCGGTCTGATCCTCGGCGGTTCGATCACCCAGAACAACTTCCTGGGTAGCGGTAACCGCGTCAGCCTCGGCCTGACCCGTAGCGAATACCAGAGCCGCTACAACTTTTCGTTCACCGACCCGTACTGGACCGAAGACGGCGTGAGCCTTGGCTACAACGCCTTCTATCGCACCACCGACTACGACGAACTCGATGTCGACGTATCCAGCTACTCGGTCGACAGCCTCGGCGCCGGCATCAACATCGGTTACCCGATCAGCGAGACCGCGCGCCTGACCTACGGCCTGACCGTGCAGCAGGACGAAATCAACACCGGCCGCTACACCGTCGACGAAATCTTCGACTTCACCCGTCAGGAAGGCGAGAAGTATCTCAACTTCAAGGCCTCCGTCGGTTGGTCCGAGTCCACCCTGAACCGTGGCGTACTGGCCAACCGCGGTCATTCCCAGAGCCTGGTCTTCGAGACCACCGTGCCGGGTAGCGACCTGTCGTTCTACAAGCTCGATTATCGCGGCCAGGTCTTCAAGCCGTTGACCGACACCTACACCATGCGCTTCCACACGCAGCTGGGTTACGGTGGCGCCTTCGGTTCGACCGACAAGCTGCCGTTCTACGAGAACTACTACGCTGGTGGCTTCAACTCGGTACGTGGCTTCGAGGACAGCAGCCTGGGCCCACGCAGTACGCCAAGTACCGGTACCAATCCGGGTACGCTGGCTGACCCGGATCAGGATCCGCTGCCGTTCGGTGGTAACGTGTTGATCCAGGGCGGCGCCGAATTGCTGTTCCCGCTGCCGTTCGTCAAGGATCAGCGTTCGCTGCGTACCGCGCTGTTCTGGGACGTGGGTAACGTCTTCGACACCGATTGCAGCGCCGGCCAGAAGCGCCGTGGCGACAGCTGCGACATCGATTTCGGCAACCTGGCCAGCTCGGTGGGTGTTGGCGTTACCTGGATCACGGCACTCGGCCCGCTGAGTTTCAGCCTGGCGATGCCGGTCAAGAAGCCGGACGATGCCGATACCCAGGTATTCCAGTTCTCCCTCGGCCAGACGTTCTAAGCGTCTGCTCACGAATCACCAAGACAGTTTTTCTGCAGGAGTTGCACCGTGCGTAAGTTGACTCAATTGGTTCTGTTAAGCGTCACCATGCTGGCCACTCCGGCCTTCGCGGAAATGAAGGTCGCCGTGCTCAACTACCAGATGGCCCTGCTCGAGTCCGACGCGGCCAAGCGCTACGCCGTCGACGCCGAGAAGAAATTCGGCCCGCAACTGAACAAGCTCAAGACGCTGGAAAGCGACGCAAAGCGCATTCAGGATCGCATCGTCAAAGATGGCGAGAAGATGCAGACCGCCGAGCGCGAGCGTCTCGAGCTGGACTTCAAGCAAAAAGCCCGTGACTTCCAGTTCCAGTCCAAGGAGTTGAACGAAGCCAAGGCCGTTGCCGATCGCGACATGCTCAAGAAGCTCAAACCCAACCTGGACAAGGCCGTTGAAGAAGTCATCAAGAATGGCAACTTCGACCTGGTGCTCGAGCGCGGCGCGGTCATCGATGTCAAACCGCAGTTCGACATCACCCGCCAAGTTATCGAGCGCATGAACCAGATGCGTTGATGATGTCCACACCAGTATTCACGCTCGGCCAGTTGGCCGAGCAGCTGGGCGCCACCTTGCGCGGCGCGGCTGATCAGATGGTCGACGGGCTGGCAACCTTGCAGGATGCCGGCCCGTCTCAGCTGACGTTCCTGTCCAATGCGCAGTATCGCAAGCACCTGGGCAGTTGCCAGGCGGCGGCGGTGCTGCTGACGGCGGCGGATGCGGAAGGCTTCACTGGCAATGCGCTGATTGTCGCCAACCCTTACCTGGCCTACGCGTCGCTGTCCCACCTGTTCGATCGCAAGCCTAAGGCTGCGCCGGGTGTTCACCCGACGGCCGTGGTCGCCGGCGATGCGCAGGTCGACCCGAGCGCCGCGATTGGTCCGTACGCGGTGATCGAGGCGGGCGCGAAGATCGCTGCCGGTGTCACCGTCGGTGCCCATTGCGTGGTCGGTGCGCGATCCGAAATCGGTGAGGGCGGCTGGTTGGCGCCGCGGGTCACCCTGTATCACGACGTGCGTATCGGCAAACGTGTGGTCATCCAGTCCGGTGCGGTGATCGGTGGTGAGGGCTTCGGCTTCGCCAACGAGAAGGGCGTCTGGCAGAAGATCGCCCAGATCGGCGGCGTGAGCATCGGTGATGACGTCGAAATCGGCGCCAACACCACCCTCGATCGCGGTGCGCTGTCCGATACGCGTATCGGCAATGGCGTGAAGCTGGATAACCAGATCATGATCGCGCACAACGTACAGGTCGGCGACAACACGGCGATGGCTGCCTGCGTCGGGATTTCCGGCAGCACGTCGATCGGCAAGAACTGTATGATCGCCGGCGGCGTCGGCATGGTCGGTCATATCGATGTGTGTGATGGCGTATTCGTGACCGGCATGACCATGGTCACGCGTTCGATCACCGAGCCCGGTGCCTATTCATCGGGTACCGCCATGCAACCTGCAGCCGAGTGGAAGAAAAGCGTGGCGCGTATCCGCCAGCTGGACGACATGGCGCGGCGTGTGAAGCAGTTGGAAAAACAGCTCGCTGCCGTGACCTCGAGCGGGAATGCCTCATCTGATGCCTGAGCCAATGGCTGGCTCTCTTCTTTTTATTACGGGCTTCTCTGGAAATGATGGAAATCAACGAAATTCGCGAGTACTTGCCGCACCGTTATCCGTTCCTGCTGGTGGATCGGGTCACGGATCTGGATCTTGAAGGCAAATGCGTTCGTGCCTATAAGAATGTCAGCGTCAACGAGCCATTCTTCAACGGCCATTTTCCCGAGCACCCGATCATGCCGGGCGTTCTCATCATCGAGGCGATGGCTCAGGCGGCCGGTATCCTCGGCTTCAAGATGATGGACGTGAAGCCTGCCGATGGCACGCTCTACTACTTCGTCGGCTCCGATAAGCTACGCTTCCGTCAGCCGGTCGTGCCTGGCGACCAGCTGATCCTCGAGGCCAAGTTCCTCAGCAGCAAGCGCAGCATCTGGAAGTTCGAATGCAAGGCCACGGTCGATGGTAAAGAAGTGTGCTCGGCCGAAATCATCTGTGCGGAACGCAAGTTATGAGTTTGATTGACCCTCGCGCCATCATCGATCCCAGCGCCAAGCTGGCAGACGACGTCGTCGTCGGCCCTTGGTCGATCATTGGGCCCGACGTAGAAATTGGCGAGGGCTGCGTGCTGGGTCCCAATGTGATCATCAAGGGCCCTACCCGGATCGGGAAGCACAACAAGATCTACCAGTTCGCCTCCCTGGGTGAAGACACCCCGGATCGCAAGTACAAGGGCGAGCCTACGCGCCTGGTCATTGGTGATCACAACATCATCCGTGAAGGCGTGACCATGCACCGCGGCACCATTCAGGATCGTGACGAAACCACCATCGGTGACCACAACCTGATCATGGCCTATGCCCATATCGGCCACGACAGCGTGGTCGGCAATCACTGCATTCTGGTCAATAACGTGGCCCTGGCAGGGCACGTGCACATCGGCGACTGGGCGATTCTGTCCGGCTACACCCTGGTGCACCAGTTCTGCCACATCGGCGCGCATGCCTTTGCCGGCATGGGCGCGGCGATCGGCAAGGACGTCCCCGCTTACGTGACGGTATCCGGCAACCCGGCCGAAGCGCGCAGCATGAACTTCGAGGGCCTACGCCGTCGTGGCTTCAGTGCCGAGTCGATGCAGGCGCTGCGCCGTGCCTACAAGATCGTCTACCGCCAGGGCTTCACCATCGAAGAAGCGCTGGTCGAGCTGGAAGAAGTGGCTGCCCAGTTCTCCGAAGTGGCGGTTTTCCGCGATTCGATCCTGACGTCCAGCCGCGGCATTACTCGCTGAACCATGGCTGAGGTATTGCGTGTCGCGCTGGTTGCCGGCGAGGCATCCGGCGACATTCTCGGTGCAGGCCTGATGCAGGCGCTCAAGATCAAACACCCAAGCGTCGAGTTCATCGGCGTGGGCGGCCCGCGCATGCAGGCCGAGGGGCTGGTCAGCGATTTCCCCATGGAGCGCCTGGCGGTCATGGGCCTGGTCGAAGTATTGGGTCGGCTGCCCGAGCTGCTGTCGCGCCGCCGCCGCCTGATTGCCAGCCTGATCGAGCGCAAGCCCGATGTGTTCATTGGCATCGATGCGCCGGATTTCACCCTGGGCGTCGAGCTCAAGTTGCGTCAGGCCGGCATTCGCACCGTGCACTACGTCAGCCCGTCGGTATGGGCGTGGCGGCAGAAGCGTGTACTGAAGATCCGCGATGCCTGCGACCTGATGCTCACCCTGTTTCCCTTCGAGGCGCAGTTCTACGAGGCGCATCAGGTGCCGGTCTGCTTCGTAGGCCATCCCCTGGCCGATGCGATTCCCCTGCAGGCTGATCGCACTGCAGCCCGGGAACAGCTGGGCCTGCCGGTCGATGCGCCGGTGGTGGCGTTGCTGCCAGGCAGCCGGGGGGGCGAAGTGTCGCGCCTGGGCAGCCTGTTTCTCGATGCTGCCGAGCGATTGCGGGCGCTGCGTCCCGGCGTGCGTTTCGTACTGCCCTGTGCCAGCCCGGAACGTCGCCAGCAGCTCGAACAGATGCTTGGCGATCGCGATCTACCGCTGCAATTGCTCGATGGCCGCTCTCACGAGGCGCTGGCCGCCTGCGATGCGGTGCTGATCGCTTCCGGCACCGCGACCCTCGAGGCACTGCTTTACAAGCGACCGATGGTGGTGGCGTATCGGGTGGCGCCGCTGACCTTCAGTATTCTCAAGCGTCTGGTGAAGAGCCCGTACATCTCGCTGCCCAATCTACTCGCCCAGCGGCTGCTGGTCCCCGAGCTGATCCAGGACGCGGCTACTGCCGATGCCCTGGCGCAGACGGTGGCGCCGCTGCTGGTGGACGGCGAGGTGCAGACCGAAGGGTTCGATGCCATCCACCGTACCCTGCGCCGTGACGCGTCCGAGCGTGCTGCGGCGGCGGTGCTCGATCTGCTGGGGCGTGGCTGATGCAGCTGGGGCTGGATTTCGCTACCGTCGAGGAGCTGGTTGCCGGCGTCGACGAAGTGGGCCGCGGCCCGCTCTGTGGTGCGGTGGTGACCGCTGCGGTGATTCTCGACCCGGCGCGGCCGATCCTCGGGCTCAACGACTCCAAGAAACTGACCGAGGCGCGGCGCGAGAAACTGTTCGATGAAATCCGCGAAAAGGCGTTGGCCTGGTGCATCGCACGCGCGGAGGTGGAAGAGATCGATCGGCTCAATATTCTGCACGCCACCATGCTGGCCATGCAGCGCGCGGTCGAAGGTCTGAGCGTGCAGCCGAAACTGGCGCTGATCGACGGCAATCGTTGCCCTAAACTCTCGGTGCCCAGCGCGCCGGTGGTCGGCGGCGATGCTCAGGTGCCAGCCATCGCTGCGGCTTCGATCCTCGCCAAGGTCAGCCGCGATCGCGAAATGCGCGAATTGGACGCCCTCTACCCGGGGTACGGCATTGCGCTGCACAAGGGCTATCCGACGCCCGTTCACCTTGAGGCCCTGACCCGTCTGGGGCCGACTCCCATCCACCGGCGCTCCTTCGCGCCGGTCCGCCGCCTGCTGGAAGCCACGAGCGACAACTGAGCGTACTCAGGCCGCTGTCCATCCTTCCAGTTACGGTACAATCCGCGTTTTGTCGCTTTTCCTGCAGGGCTTCTTCATGGCTGTTTCCTTCGTTCATCTTCGCCTGCACACCGAGTACTCCCTGGTCGATGGCCTGGTTCGCGTCAAACCTCTGGTCAAAGCCGTGGCCGGTGGCGGCATGCCCGCCGTGGCGGTCACCGACATGAGCAACATGTGCTCGCTGGTGAAGTTCTACAAAGCGGCCATGGGCGCCGGCATCAAACCGATCTGCGGTGCCGACATCTGGCTGGCCAGCGCCTACGAAGACGGCCCGCTGACGCGCATGACCCTGCTGGCGATGAATCCCAAGGGTTACCGCAACCTGACCGAACTGATCTCGCGCGGCTGGAGCGAGGGGCAGAGCAACGACCTGGTGATCATCCAGCGCGACTGGGTGAAAGCCGCCAGCGAAGGGTTGATCGCCCTGTCCGGCGCCAAGGAAGGCGAGATTGGCCATGAGCTGCTCGATGGCGAGTCGGCCAAGGCCGAAGCGCTGCTGCAAGAATGGCAGGCAGTGTTTCCCGAGCGCTTCTACCTTGAGGTACAGCGCACCAGCCGTGTCAATGACGAAGAACACCTTCACGCCGCCGTGGCCCTGGCCGACAAGACCGGCGCGCCGCTGGTGGCCACCAATGATGTTCGCTTTCTCAAGCAGAGCGATTTCGAAGCTCACGAAACCCGCGTGTGCATCGGTGAGGGGCGCATCCTCGACGACCCACGCCGCCCGCGCATCTACTCCGACCAACAGTACCTGAAATCGCCAGAGGAAATGGCCGAGCTGTTCAGCGACCTGCCCGACGCCCTGCAGAACACCGTCGAGATTGCCAAACGCTGCAACATCGAGGTGCAGCTGGGCAAATACTTCCTGCCGGACTTCCCGGTACCGGAAGGCATGACCATCGATGAGTATTTCCGCAAGGTTTCGTTCGACGGCCTCGAGGAGCGCCTTGAGGTACTGCTGCCCAAGGACACGCCGGATTACGACGCCAAGAAGCAGGTGTACATCGACCGTTTGAATTTCGAGCTGGATATCATCATCCAGATGGGCTTCCCCGGTTACTTCCTGATCGTGATGGACTTCATCCAGTGGGCCAAGAGCAATGGCGTGCCAGTTGGGCCGGGACGTGGTTCAGGTGCCGGTTCGCTGGTGGCCTACGTACAGAAGATCACCGACCTCGATCCGCTGGCCTATGACCTGCTGTTCGAGCGCTTCCTCAACCCCGAGCGGGTTTCCATGCCCGACTTCGACGTCGACTTCTGCATGGACGGTCGCGACCGGGTCATCGATTACGTTGCCGAGAAGTACGGGCGTAATGCGGTGAGCCAGATCATCACCTTCGGTTCCATGGCGGCCAAGGCGGTGGTGCGCGACGTTGCGCGGGTGCAGGGCAAGTCCTACGGGTTGGCGGATCGCCTGTCGAAGATGATCCCCTTCGAAGTCGGCATGACTCTGGAAAAGGCCTTCGAGATGGAAGAGCCGCTGCGCGACTTCCTCAAGGTCGACGAAGAGGCCGCCGAGATCTGGGACATGTCCCTCAAACTCGAGGGCATCGTGCGCGGTACCGGCAAGCACGCCGGCGGCGTGGTGATCGCGCCGACCAAACTGACCGATTTCGCGCCGATCGCCTGTGACGAGGAGGGCGCCGGCCTGGTGACCCAGTTCGACAAGGACGACGTCGAGCAGGCCGGTCTGGTGAAGTTCGACTTCCTCGGCCTGCGCACCCTGACCATCATCAAGTGGGCACTGGAAACCATTCACCGCGACCAGCGCGCGGTCGGCGTCGCCGAAGAGGATCTGGTCAACATCGACTTCATCCCGCTCGATGACAAGCCGACTTACCAGATGCTGCAGAAGGCCGAGACCACGGCAGTCTTCCAGCTCGAATCGCGCGGTATGAAGGAGCTGATCAAGAAGCTCAAGCCCGACTGCCTGGAAGACATGATCGCACTGGTGGCGCTGTTCCGCCCCGGCCCGTTGCAGTCCGGCATGGTGGACGACTTCATCAACCGTAAGCACGGTCGCGCCGAGCTGTCCTATCCGCACCCTGATTACCAGTACGCGGGCCTGGAGCCGGTGCTCAAGCCGACCTACGGAATCATCCTTTACCAGGAACAGGTCATGCAGATTGCCCAGGTCATGGGCGGTTACACCCTCGGCCAGGCGGACATGCTGCGCCGCGCCATGGGCAAGAAGAAGCCCGAGGAAATGGCCAAGCAGCGCGGCGGCTTCATCGAAGGTTGCGCCAATAACGGTATCGATGCCGATCTGGCGGGTAACATCTTCGACCTGGTGGAAAAGTTCGCCGGTTACGGCTTCAACAAATCCCACTCCGCCGCCTATGGCCTGGTGTCCTACCAGACCGCCTGGCTCAAGGCGCATTACCCAGCGCCCTTCATGGCCGCGGTGCTGTCGGCGGACATGCACAACACCGACAAGGTGGTGATCCTCATCGAGGAATGCCGCAGCATGAAGCTGCGCATCGATCCGCCGGATGTGAACGCCTCGGAGTTCAAGTTCACTGTCAGCCACGACGCGAATCAGACCCAGCGCATCCTCTATGGCCTCGGCGCGGTCAAGGGTGTGGGCGAAGGCCCGGTAGAGGCCATCGTCGAGGCTCGTCAGGACGGCCCGTTCAAGGACCTGTTCGACTTCTGCTCGCGTGTCGACCTCAAACGCATCAACAAACGCACCATGGAGGCGCTGATTCGCAGCGGCGCGCTGGATCGCCTCGGCCCGCACTTCCACGACGAGATCAAGGCCTACCAAGCCAACATCGACCGCAACCGTGCCGTGCTGCTGGCGGCGATGGAAGAGGCGGTACAGGCCGCCGAGCAGACCGCACGCAGCCACGACAGCGGCCATATGGACCTGTTCGGTGGCGTGTTCGCCAGCCCCGAAGCGGACGTCTATGCCAACCATCGCAAGGCGCGCGAGCTGTCCCTCAAGGAGCGCCTCAAGGGCGAGAAGGACACCCTGGGCCTGTATCTGACCGGCCACCCGATCGACGAATACGAAAGCGAGGTGCGGCGTTTCGCTCGCCAGCGCATCGTCGATCTCAAACCGGCCCGTGACACCCAGACGATCGCCGGTCTGATCGTCAACCTGCGGGTGATGAAGAACAAGAAGGGCGACAAGATGGGCTTCATTACCCTGGACGACCGCTCCGGGCGTATCGAAGCCTCGCTGTTCGCCGATGCCTTCGCCAGCAACCAGGCCTTGTTGCAGAGCGACGCCCTGGTGGTGGTGGAGGGCGAGGTCAGTAACGACGACTTCTCCGGTGGCATGCGCCTGCGCGCCAAGCGGGTGATGAGCCTGGAAGAAGCGCGTACCGGCCTGGCCGAAAGCCTGCGCGTCAAGGTGCAGGCCACGGCGCTCAAGGGCGACCGGCTGCGCTGGCTGGGCGAGTTGTGCCAGCGCCATCGCGGTGCCTGCCCGATCACCCTGGACTACACCGGCGCCGATGCCAAGGCGCTGCTGCAGTTCGGTGAGGACTGGCGAATCGACCCGGCCGACAGCTTGATTCAAGCTTTGCGTGACCAGTTCGGGCGAGAAAACGTCTTCCTGCAATACCGCTAGAATAGCGGCGCTGAAAGTCCGGGCTCAGGCCCTGTCTTTCGGCCCTGACACCGCATGCTTGCCTCCGCTGCGACCAGATCCGCGTGATCTGGCTGCCGAGCGAATGCCTGGCGCATTTGCCGGCATTTTCGCCGGAAGTGCACAGCAGGTGTCGACCTGAAGGCGCCTGTTCCTATAAGGTAGGCGCCAATTGGATACACGCTCCCCGGCCTTTTTGGCCGTCGACGCATGACGGATGCCTATGAACCCGAATTATCTCGATTTCGAACAGCCGATTGCCGACCTGCAAGCCAAGATCGAAGAGCTTCGTCTGGTTGGTAACGACAACTCTCTGAACATCGGCGACGAAATCGCCCGCCTGCAGGACAAGAGCAGCACGCTCACCGAGAGCATCTTCAGCAATCTGACCAGCTGGCAGATCGCTCGCCTCGCGCGTCATCCGCAGCGTCCGTATACCCTGGATTACCTGCAGCACATCTTCACCGAGTTCGACGAGCTGCATGGCGACCGCCACTTCTCCGACGACGCGGCCATCGTCGGTGGCGTCGCGCGTTTGAATGGTCAGCCAGCGATGGTCATCGGCCATCAGAAGGGCCGCGAAGTCCGCGAGAAGGTGCGCCGCAACTTCGGCATGCCGCGCCCGGAAGGTTACCGCAAGGCCTGCCGCCTGATGGAAATGGCCGAGCGCTTCAAGATGCCGATCCTGACCTTCATCGACACCCCGGGCGCCTACCCTGGCATCGACGCCGAAGAGCGTGGCCAGAGCGAGGCGATCGCCTGGAACCTGCGCGTCATGGCACGCCTGAAAACGCCGATCATCTCCACCGTGATCGGTGAGGGCGGCTCCGGCGGCGCATTGGCCATCGGTGTGTGCGACAACCTCAATATGCTCGAATACTCGACCTATGCGGTGATCTCGCCGGAAGGCTGTGCCTCGATTCTGTGGAAGACCGCCGAGAAGGCGCCGGAAGCCGCCGAAGCCATGGGCATCACCGCCGAGCGCCTGAAAGGCCTGGGTATCGTCGACAAGGTGATCGCCGAGCCCCTGGGTGGCGCACACCGTGATCCGGCCGCCGCTGCCGAATCGATCCGTCAGACACTGGTCGCTCAGCTCGAGGACCTGAACAAACTCGATACCGACGCGCTGCTGGCCCGTCGTTACGAGCGCCTGATGAGCTACGGTATCGCCTGATGCCGTTTCACCCCGCAAGCAGGCCAATCGCCCCGATGGCCGCCATGCTTGCGGGGTCGCTTCACTGATCTCTGCATGTCTCTCGAATCCGCCGTGCTGTCACGCCTCGAGGCGTGGCGAGATGCACCTGCCTGGCGTGTAGCCTTCTCTGGTGGGCTCGACTCCACAGTCCTGTTACACGTGCTGGCCAGTGCTACCCGGCGCCATGGTCTGCCAACCATTCGCGCTGTCCATGTTCATCATGGGTTGCAGGCGGCTGCCGAGCAGTGGCCTGCGCACTGTCAGCGGGTGTGCGACAGCCTGGGTGTCGCCCTGGATGTCCGGCATGTACAGGTCGAGCCGGGCGCCAGCGTGGAGCGCGCCGCTCGCGAGGCGCGCTATGCGGCTTTTTCCGCGCTCATGGTGCCGGGCGAGGCGCTTGTGCTGGCCCAGCATCAGGATGACCAGGCGGAAACCCTGCTTTATCGGCTGCTGCGCGGAGCCGGGGTGCGTGGGCTGGCGGCCATGGCACAGAGTCGTCCGCTGGGGCGGGGGCATGCCGTGAGGCCGCTGTTGGATGTGCCCCGCAAGACGCTCGAGGCCTATGCATCTCGTCATGGGCTGCACTGGGTGGAAGACCCCTCGAACGGCGACAGTGGCTTCGCCCGCAACTTCCTGCGTCAGGACATTCTGCCGCGTCTGGCCGGCCACTGGCCTGGCGCGTCTACGGTGCTGGCCCGTGCGGCAGCCCACCAGGCCGAGGCCCAGGCTCTGCTCGATGAGCTCGCTGACATCGATCTGCAGCGTTCATGCGCTTCGCTCGGTCTTCCATGGTTGAGCATCCCCTGTCTCGACTTGCAGCTGCTTCGCCAACTCTCCGAGGCTCGCCAGCGCAATCTGCTCAGGCACTGGCTGGGCGACCGGACTCGCCTGCCGGACAGCCGGCATTGGCAGGGTTGGGCTGATTTGCGTGATGCTGCTGCGGATGCGTCGCCGGTCTGGCGGCTGGAAAGCGGCGAGCTGCGTCGCCATGGTGAGCGGTTGTTGTGGCTGGAGGCAGCGTGGAACGCTCCCTGGGCGAACCAGGAGCAACCTTGGCTGGATGGTCGGCAGCCGCTCCAGTTGCCCGGCAACGGCATGGTCGAATTTATCGGGCAGGTTCCTGCTGGGCGGTTGAGCATCGCTTACCGGCAGGGTGGTGAGGTGCTCGATCTTCCGGGGCGAGGTCGGCGTGATCTCAAGCGCTTGCTGCAGGAGGCCGGTATACCCGGGTTCATTCGACCCCGGCTGCCGTTGTTGCGGCGCGATGGTCAGGTGATAGCGGTCGCCAATTTGCCGCTCGATCCCGCTTGCGGTGAACTGCGTTGGCAGTTTTTATCGTGGGTGCGGCCAGTCGCGTCAAGCTGATCACGGAACAGCTCGAGTCAGCATGCAAGGTTTTGATTCGCTGGGTATTTCCTGCGAAATCCGTATTCTGTCGGCAGCCGTTTTAGCGCTGCACTGGCTTGCCGTTCTTCCCCCCTCAGCACGTTTCCGGTAGACTACGCTCCCGTCTCTATTCAGGTATTCGCTGCTTCTTCCAGAAGCGGTGGATGTTTGCTATTTGCCGGCATGGTTCGCCATGTTTGCTAAGGTGAACCAAGGCCTTCTCTGCTCCCCGGCGGCTCGACCGCCACTGCTGACTTCTTAGGGTTTTTCATGACGCGCTTCATTTTCGTCACGGGTGGTGTTGTTTCTTCATTGGGGAAAGGCATCGCCTCGGCATCCTTGGCGGCAATCCTGGAGGCGCGGGGCCTGAAGGTCACGATGCTCAAACTGGATCCGTACATCAACGTCGATCCGGGCACCATGAGCCCGTTCCAGCATGGTGAGGTGTTCGTCACCCACGATGGCGCCGAGACCGACCTCGATCTGGGTCACTACGAGCGTTTCATCCGCACCACCATGACCAAGGGCAACAACTTCACCACCGGCCGCGTTTACGAAGACGTGCTGCGCAAGGAGCGCCGTGGTGATTACCTGGGTGCGACCATCCAGGTAATCCCGCACATCACCGACGAGATCAAGCGCCGCATCATCAAGGGTGCTGGCGACGCCGACGTGGCCATGGTCGAGATTGGCGGCACGGTCGGTGACATCGAGTCCCAGCCGTTCCTGGAAGCCATCCGCCAACTGCGCGTGGAAGTGGGCGCCAAGCGCGCCATGCTGATGCACCTCACCCTGGTGCCGTACATCGCCACCGCCGGCGAGACCAAGACCAAGCCGACTCAGCATTCGGTCAAGGAGCTTCGCTCCATCGGCCTGCAGCCCGACGTACTGGTATGCCGCTCCGATCACCCGATCGATGTGTCGTCGCGCCGCAAGATCGCCCTGTTCACCAACGTCGAAGAGCGTGCGGTGATCAGCCTGGAAGACGTGGATACCATCTACAAGATCCCGGGTGTGCTGCATGCCCAGGGCCTGGATGACTTCGTCGTCGAACGTTTCGGCCTGGATTGCCGCGGCGCCGACCTTTCCGAGTGGGACCGCGTGGTGGATGCCAAGCTGAACCCTTCGAGCGAAGTCACCATCGCCATGGTCGGCAAGTACATGGAGCTGTTGGACGCCTATAAGTCGCTGATCGAAGCGATGAGCCATGCTGGCATCCAGAACCGCACCAAGGTCAACCTTCGCTACATCGATTCCGAAGACATCGAGAACCAGGGCACCGATCTGCTGCAAGGCGTCGACGCGATTCTGGTGCCGGGCGGTTTCGGCCTGCGCGGCGTGGAAGGCAAGATCACCACGGTCAAATATGCCCGTGAGAACAAGATTCCGTACCTGGGCATCTGCCTCGGCATGCAGGTGGCGGTGATCGAATTCGCCCGTAACGTGCTGGGCTGGAGCGACGCCAACTCCACCGAATTCGACATCGCCAGTGGCCACCCGGTGGTCGGCCTGATTACCGAATGGCAGGACGCGACCGGCGTCACCGAGTCGCGCACCGAGGCCTCCGATCTGGGCGGCACCATGCGCCTGGGTGCCCAGGATTGCCAGCTACTGCCGAACTCGCAGGTGCATGCCTGCTACGGCAAGGACGTGATCGTCGAGCGCCATCGCCATCGCTACGAAGTGAACAACAACCTACTGCCGCAGCTCATCGAAGCGGGCCTCAAGGTGACCGGCCGCTCCGGTGACGGCGCGCTGGTCGAAGTGGTGGAGAGCGCCGACCATCCGTGGTTCGTGGCCTGCCAGTTCCACCCGGAATTCACTTCCACGCCCCGTGACGGTCATCCGCTGTTCAGCGGTTTCGTCAACGCGGCGCTCGCCCATCAAGCGAAGAAGGCCTGATCCATGGCACAGAAGACCGTCCGTGTCGGCAAGATCGACGTCGCCAACGACAAGCCTTTCGTGCTGTTCGGCGGCATCAACGTGCTGGAGTCTCGTGACCTGGCCATGCGTGCCTGCGAAGAGTACGTGCGGGTCACTGACAAGCTCGGCATCCCTTACGTGTTCAAGGCCAGTTTCGACAAGGCCAACCGCTCCTCGGTGACTTCCTTCCGCGGCCCTGGCCTGGAAGAAGGCATGAAGATCTTCGAGGAAGTGAAGAAGACCTTCGGTGTGCCGGTGATCACCGACGTTCACGAACCCGACCAAGCGCAACCGGTGGCCGATGTCTGCGACATCATCCAGCTACCGGCCTTCCTGTCCCGGCAAACCGACCTGGTTGTCGCCATGGCCAAGACCGGCGCGGTGATCAACATCAAGAAGGCGCAGTTTCTCGCTCCCCAGGAGATGAAACATATTCTCGCCAAATGTGTCGAAGCCGGGAACGATCAGTTGATCCTCTGCGAGCGCGGCTCCTCTTTCGGGTACAACAACTTGGTGGTGGACATGCTCGGCTTCGGCATCATGAAGGCCTTCGAATACCCGGTGTTCTTCGATGTCACCCACGCCCTGCAGATGCCGGGCGGCCGAGCTGACTCCGCCGGTGGGCGTCGCGCCCAGGTCACCGAGCTGGCCAAGGCCGGTATGAGCCAGGGCTTGGCAGGTTTGTTCCTCGAAGCGCATCCGGATCCGGAAAACGCCAAGTGCGACGGCCCTTGTGCGCTGCGCCTGGACAAGTTGGAGCCTTTCCTCGCCCAGCTCAAGCAGCTGGATGATCTGATCAAGAGTCAGGATCCGATCGAAACCGCCTGATGGCGTTTCCCGGTTTCGTCTGTTCCACCGCCCGGCCTGTTGGCCGGGTTTGTATGTCCGCCTGACCGCCATCGAGCATGGCCGTTGGCGGGCGCCGAATGCTGCAGTGCGTTTTCGATAACTTCTGGAGAGCTTACAAGAATGGCAAAGATCGTCGACATCAAGGGTCGTGAGGTTCTCGACTCCCGTGGCAACCCCACCGTGGAAGCGGACGTAATCCTCGACAATGGCATCGTTGGCAGCGCCTGTGCGCCGTCTGGTGCCTCCACCGGTTCGCGCGAAGCGCTGGAACTGCGTGATGGCGACAAGAGCCGTTACCTGGGCAAGGGCGTACTGAAGGCCGTGGCCAACATCAATGGCCCGATCCGCGATGCGCTGCTGGGCAAGGACCCGGTTGACCAGAAAGCCCTCGACAAGACCATGATCGATCTCGACGGCACCGAGAACAAGGCCAAGCTGGGCGCCAACGCCATTCTCGCCGTGTCCCTGGCCGCCGCCAAGGCTGCCGCTCAAGATCAGGACCTGCCGCTGTACGCGCACATCGCCAACCTCAACGGTACCCCGGGCCAGTACTCCATGCCGGTACCGATGATGAACATCATCAATGGCGGCGAGCACGCCGACAACAACGTCGACATCCAGGAATTCATGGTGCAGCCGGTTGGCGCCAAGACCTTCTCCGACGGCCTGCGCATGGGCACCGAAATCTTCCATCACCTCAAGGCCGTACTCAAGGCTCGTGGCCTGAACACGGCGGTGGGCGACGAGGGCGGTTTCGCGCCGAACCTGGCGTCCAACGAAGACGCTCTGTCCGCGATCGCCGAAGCCGTGGCCAATGCTGGCTACAAACTGGGCAGCGACGTGACCCTGGCCTTGGACTGCGCGGCTTCCGAGTTCTTTGAGGACGGTAAGTACAACCTCTCCGGCGAAGGTAAATCGTTCGACGCCGAAGGTTTCGCCGAATATCTCAAGGGCCTGACCGAGCGTTTCCCGATCATCTCCATCGAAGATGGCCTGGACGAATCCGACTGGGCGGGCTGGAAGATCCTCACCGACAAGATCGGCGCGAAGGTCCAGTTGGTCGGCGACGACCTGTTCGTGACCAACACCAAGATTCTCAAGGAGGGCATCGACAAAGGCATCGGTAACTCGATCCTGATCAAGTTCAACCAGATCGGCTCGCTGACCGAAACCCTGGAAGCCATCCAGATGGCCAAGGCCGCCGGCTTCACCGCGGTGATCTCTCACCGTTCGGGCGAAACCGAAGACAGCACCATCGCCGACCTCGCCGTTGGTACTGCCGCTGGTCAGATCAAGACCGGTTCGCTGTGCCGGTCCGACCGCGTGTCCAAGTACAACCAGCTGCTGCGTATCGAAGAGCAACTGGGCGCCAAGGCGCCGTACCGCGGTCGCAGCGAGTTCCGCGGCTGAGTCGGGGGCGCGCGGCGCAGATGAGTATCTGTCGCCGCGCGGGCTTCTCTGGAGCTCCGCTGGTCTCACTGGCGGCCTTGCCGGATATCGATGACGCAGGGAGAATCCACGGATGTCCGCCGCAGCGACCATTTCCTACCCGAGTGCATCACCTGCCATGCGTAGTCCTTACTGGCTGTTTCTCGTTCTGATCCTCGTGCTTGCTGGCTTGCAGTACCGTCTGTGGGTGGGTGAGGGCAGCTTGGCGCAGGTAACCGAGCTTCAGCAGGATATTGCCGATCAGCAAGGCGAAAACGAACGCCTGCTCGAACGCAACCGCATCCTCGAAGCCGAGGTGATGGAGCTGAAGAAAGGCATGGAGACCGTCGAGGAGCGTGCCCGCCATGAGCTGGGTATGGTCAAGGACGGCGAAACCCTCTATCAGTTGGCAGAATGAACAAACCTGATCTGCCGTCGTTCTGGGCGGTGATTCCGGCCGCCGGCATCGGTAGCCGCATGCGTGCCGACAGGCCCAAGCAGTATCTGCAACTGGCCGGCAAGAGCATTCTCGAACACACCCTACACTGTTTTCTAGGTCATCCATGCCTGCATGGCGTGGTGGTCAGCCTGGCCGAGGACGATCCCTTCTGGCCATCGCTCGAATACGCCCGTGACGGGCGAATCCATACGGCCGCCGGCGGTGCCGAGCGCGCCGACTCGGTGCTCAACGCCTTGTTGCGCTTGACCGAACTGGGCGCCGGTGAACAGGACTGGGTGCTGGTGCACGACGCCGCCCGGCCTAACCTGGCGCAAGCCGACCTCGACCTTCTGCTCGCCGAACTGGCTGACGATGCCGTGGGCGGGCTGCTCGCCGTGCCGGCCCGCGATACGCTCAAGCGCGTGGGCAGTGATGGTCGCGTGCGTGAGACCATCGATCGTTCAGTTATCTGGCAAGCCTATACGCCGCAGATGTTCCGTCTCGGTGCCCTGCATCAGGCACTGGCCGAAGCCTTGGTGTCGGATGTGGCGGTCACCGACGAGGCCTCGGCCATGGAGTGGGCGGGGCAGTCGCCGCGGCTGATCGAAGGCCGGGCGGACAACCTTAAGGTCACCCGCCCGGAAGACTTGCATTACCTGGAGCGCCTCTGGCGAGGCCGTCACTGACGCCGCTGCCCTACTTGTAGGATCCCTACCCTCGGAATGGTGCAGGCGACGCAGGCACCGCGGTAAGGCCTCCACCGATTCGCGCCGAGGGCGACGCTCTCACGCAATCACCGCTGCTCTATCTTGTAGGAGCTCCGTCCCGGGGCGAATGGTGCAGGCGGCGCCGAAATGCGGCAAAGCCTCCTTCAATTAGTACCGGGGCGACGCTCCTGTAGGCGCAGGTGGACCGCTCTCAGTGAATCCATTTCTTGGCATTCCTGCCGATGTTGCGCTCCAGCACCGACGTCAGCTTGTTCATGGCGCCATCGATGGCCTGCTGCAGCTCGCAGGCGTCATAGGAAACCGACATCGGGTCGCGACCCTTCATTCGTGCTTCGACCTTGCAGCGCTTGTCCTGGGGGCCGCTTTTGAGAGCGTTTTCGTCCGAGAGGTGGATTTCCACCCGGGTGAGATGCTCTTCGTAGCGCTGGAGTTTGTCGCGCACTCGACTGCGAATGTCAGTCTTGAATGCCATTGAGGTGTCGACGTGTTTTCCGCTGTTGACCATGACTTGCATAACCATGTCCTCATGCTGGGGGTTCGCATCGACCCGAAAAGGGGCCTCATGGGTTACGACGGAACCTCACCGGCAGGGTTCGCTGGCGGTTGTGACATTCTATGAGCGCGGTGCGCGAAACCAGGCTTTCAGGCGTATTCCGGGCGCTGAGCGAGACCGTAACGTAATGCGTCGATCAGTTGCCTGACCTTGGGCGACAGGTGCCGCTGCTGGGGATACAGCGCCCACACTGCGGTGTTGGGCGGTTGATGATTGTCGAGCAGCGAAACCAGGGCGCCGCTGCGCAGATGCTCGAGCACGTAGTAATCCGGCAACTGGCACAGGCCGAGCCCAGCCAGCGCAGCATCCAGAACGGCCTGGCCGCTGTTGCAGCGCCAGTTGCCATTGATTCGCTGTGAAGCTTCGCGGCCTTCCAGCTGGAAGGTCCAGACGTCACTACTGCCGATCAGGCAATTGTGCCGAGCCAGTTCCGACAGGCTGTGCGGGCGTCCGTAGCGTTGCAGGTAGTCCGCCGACGCGCACAGGTACATGCGCCTTGGCGCCAGTCGGGTTGCCAGCATGCGCGAGTCCTGCAGGCGGCCCAGGCGAATGGCGATGTCGAAACCGTCCTGCACCAGATCGAGAGTGCGATTACTCAGCTCGATTTCCACGCAAAGACGCGGGTGAAGCGCCATGAATGCGGTCACCAGCGGCACGATGAAGCGCTCGCCGTAGGCCACCGCACAGGTCATGCGCAGCAGGCCTTTGGGCTCGCTGCCTAGATCGCCCATAGCGTTCAACGCTTCTTCGCGAGCGTCCTGCAAGCGCTGGCAGTGTTGCAAGAAGGTATGGCCGGCCTCGGTCAAGGCCACCTTGCGCGTGGTGCGGTAGAACAGGCGGGTGTGCAGGCGTTCTTCGAGGCGGGCGATCTGCCGGCTCACTTGTGAGGACGACAAGCCCAGGCGTTCTGCCGCTGCCGTGAACTGGCCGCATTCGGCAACGGCGACGAATTCATCCAGCCCTTCCCAGCGGTTCAACGCATCTCTCGCTTCATGGATTATCCCTGTAGGGCAATAATGTTTTGCATTCTGCCTGATTATCTCAGTCGATGGCTCTACTACACTCGTCGCTATCGCAATTCATCTGGAGAGCCGGAACATGATCAAGTCGCGCGCCGCTGTAGCCTTCGCCCCCAATGAGCCGTTGAAAATCGTCGAAGTGGATGTCGAGCCGCCAAAGGCCGGCGAAGTGCTGGTGCGCATCGTCGCCACCGGCGTTTGCCACACCGATGCCTACACCCTGTCCGGTGCTGACTCCGAAGGCGTGTTCCCGTCTATCCTCGGCCATGAAGGCGGCGGCATCGTCGAAGCCATCGGCGAGGGCGTGACCTCGGTGGCTGTCGGCGATCATGTGATCCCGCTGTATACCGCCGAATGTCGCAAGTGCAAATTCTGCCTGTCCGGCAAGACCAATCTGTGCAGTTCGGTGCGCGCCACCCAAGGCAAGGGCCTGATGCCCGATGGCACCACGCGTTTCAGCTACAACGGCGAGCCGATCTATCACTACATGGGCTGCTCGACCTTCTCCGAGTACACCGTGCTGCCGGAAGTGTCCCTGGCCGTCATCCCGAAAGAAGCGCCGCTGGAAAAGGTCTGCCTGCTCGGTTGCGGCGTGACCACCGGCATTGGCGCCGTGCTCAACACCGCCAAGGTGGAAGAGGGCGCCACCGTGGCGATCTTTGGCCTGGGCGGCATCGGCCTGGCGGCCATCATCGGCGCCAAGATGGCCAAGGCCTCGCGCATTATCGCCGTCGACATCAACCCGGCTAAGTTCGACGTGGCTCGGGAGTTGGGTGCGACCGATTTCGTCAATCCCAAGGATTACGACAAGCCGATCCAGGACGTCATCGTCGAGCTCACCGACGGCGGCGTGGACTACAGCTTCGAGTGCGTCGGCAACGTGCAACTGATGCGTGCTGCGCTGGAGTGCGCGCACAAGGGCTGGGGCGAGAGCGTGATCATCGGCGTGGCCGGCGCTGGGCAGGAAATCAGCACCCGTCCGTTCCAGCTGGTGACCGGTCGCGTCTGGCGCGGTAGCGCCTTTGGTGGCGTCAAAGGCCGTACCGAGCTGCCGACCTACGTCGAGAAGTCGCAGAGCGGCGAGATTCCGCTGGATACGTTCATCACCCACACCATGGGCCTGGACAAGATCAATGACGCCTTCGACCTGATGCATGAAGGCAAGAGCATCCGCACCGTCATCCACTACTGATCAGTGGGGTAGGCAACGCCGTCCCAGGACGGCTTGCCCACCGCCCGTGAGGATTTGCCATGACTTTGGAAATCGTATCCAGTAACAAGAGCTTCGGCGGCTGGCACAAGCGCTACAAGCACCGCTCTTCCAGCCTCAACTGCGACATGGTGTTCGCCGTCTATCTGCCGCCCCAGGCCGAGCAGGGCGCCAGGTTGCCGGTGCTGTATTGGCTGAGCGGCCTGACCTGCACCGACGAGAACTTCATGCAGAAGGCCGGCGCCCAGCGCATGGCCGCCGAGCTGGGGTTGATCATCGTCGCGCCGGACACCAGCCCGCGGGGCGAGGGCGTGCCGGATGACGCCAATGGTGCTTATGACTTCGGCCTTGGCGCCGGCTTTTATGTCAACGCCACCCAGGAGCCCTGGGCCCGCCATTACCGCATGTATGACTATGTCGTGCAGGAATTGCCGGCGCTGATTGAGGCCAACTTCCCGGTTTCGGACAAACGCGGTATCGCCGGTCACTCCATGGGTGGCCACGGCGCGCTGATCTGTGCGCTGAAGAATCCGGGGCGCTATCGGTCGGTTTCGGCGTTTTCACCGATCGCCAATCCGGTCAATTGCCCGTGGGGCGAGAAAGCCTTCAGCAACTACCTGGGTGAGGACCGCTCGCGCTGGCGCGAGTGGGATGCCAGCGTGCTGATCGCCGAGGCCTCGGAGAAGCTGCCGATTCTGGTTGATCAGGGCGATCGCGATGATTTCCTCGACGGCCAGCTAAAACCCCATGCGCTCGAAACGGCGGCGAAGGCAGCGAATCACCCGCTGACGCTGCGCCTGCAGCCGGGTTACGACCACAGCTATTACTTCATTGCCAGCTTCATCGAGGATCATTTGCGTCACCATGCCGAAGCGTTGGCTGGCTGAAGTAGTTCTTCGATAGGAGAGACTTTCTCGGGCATGAAATAGGCGTCCCCACCCGCTCCCACAGATTGTTGCTGAGTGGCTTTTGTGGGAGTGCACCATGCGCGCGAAGCGATAGCGAAGGCATAGAACGAAAAAAGGGCGCTGCAGATCAGATCTGCAGCGCCCTTTTTCTATCGCCGGACGATTATTCGCCCAGGCTAGAACGCAGCATCCAGGCGTTCTGTTCATGCACGCCGATGCGCGCTACCAGCATGTCATGTGTGAACAGGTCGCCAGCCTCTTCGGCCAACTCCGCAAACTCGCTCATGCGTCTGGCAAGGGTCTCGTTGTCCAGCACCAGTTGCTTGATCATCTGCGGCGTGGTGCCGTGGGGCGCCTCGTTGTCGATCACCGTCAGCGAGCGGAAGGTTTCCCCGCCAGTCGGTACCAGCTTGCCCAGCGCACGAATGCGTTCGGCGATCTCGTCGGCGGCCTGGTGTAGCTCGTTGTACTGCTCGTCGGTCAGCTTGTGCAGGCCATAGAAGTTGCCGCCCTGCACGTTCCAGTGCACGCCCAATGTCTTCACGTACAGGGTGTAACTGTCGGCCACTGCCTTGGTCAGAGCCTCGGCGACTTTCTCGCGCGCACCGCGGTCGACGCTGGTGTTGATGCTCAGGCCATCGCCCTTGAGTTTCGATGGTGCGGTTTTCGGCGCTGCTTTTGCCTTGGGTTTAGCTACTGCCGGTTTCTTTGCTACGGCCATGATGTTCTCCATGGTTGCGGGAAATCTCTGCTACCTCTTGTCGACTCCTGCAAACGGCAAAACATTCCCATGTTTTTCATCGTGGCCCATTCGCGGCGTATGGCGTAGGTGCGGGCTGATGGCGCCGCGCTTGCCGGCAGATCGCCGGCGGCCGGAGATTTCCAGGTTCATGGCCTCCTCGCTTGCCGGGCAAGTCCGCCTCGGCCCGCGGTTTCGGGTAGAATCGACCTTTTTGCGAGGGCAACGGCTCATGCGGATCGGCCATGGTTACGACGTGCATCGCTTCGGCGACGGGGATTTCATCACCCTGGGCGGCGTACGCATTCCCCACAAGTTCGGCCTGGTCGCTCATTCCGATGGCGACGTGGTGCTGCACGCGCTGAGCGATGCGTTGCTTGGCGCCGTGGCGCTCGGTGACATCGGCAAGCATTTTCCCGACACCGACCCGAACTTCAAGGGCGCCGATAGCCGTGTGCTGCTTCGCCATGTGCTTGGTCTGGTGCATGCCAAGGGCTGGAAGGTCGGCAATGTCGACGCCACCATCGAAGCCCAGGCGCCGAAGATGTCGCCGCACATCGAGACCATGCGTGCGTTGATCGCCGAAGACCTGCAGGTCGAGCTCGATCAGGTCAACGTCAAGGCCACGACGACCGAGAAGCTAGGTTTTGTGGGCCGCGAGGAAGGCATCGCCGTACACGCCGTCGCGCTGCTGGTCAGCGCATGACGGAACTGGAACTGCTCGGCCCGCGCGCCCATGGCGAACCCTGCGGGCATGCCGTGCTCAAGGCCACCGCCGAGGATTTTCAGGTCGACGAGGTGCTCGACATCGAGTTGTCCGGGGTGGGCGAGCACCTGTGGCTGTGGGTCGAAAAGCGCGGGCTGAATACCGAGGATGCTGCGCGTCGCCTGGCGCGGGCCGCAGGTGTGCCGATCCGGATGATCAGTTACGCCGGTTTGAAGGACAAACAGGCGCTGACCCGGCAGTGGTTCAGCCTGCATCTGCCGGGCAAGCAAGACCCTGACTTGGCGACGGCTCAGGACGAAACCCTGGCGATCCTCAAGCAGGTGCGACATACCCGCAAGCTGCAGCGCGGTGCTCATGCCGCCAATGGCTTCACTCTGCGCCTGACCGGGTTGCAGGCCGACAAGGCCACCCTGGACCAGCGCCTGCACATCATTCGCGAGCAGGGCATTCCCAACTACTATGGTGCCCAGCGCTTCGGTTTCGACGGCGGCAACGTGGCCCATGCGCGGCATTTCGCCGAGCGCGGTGAGTTGCCGGAAAAGCGTAACGTGCGTTCGCGGGTGCTCTCGGCGGCGCGCAGCTTCGTGTTCAATCGGGTGCTCGCCGAGCGTGTTGCAGCCGGCACCTGGAACCAGGCGTTGCCTGGCGATCTTCTGGCGTTCACCGACAGCCGCAGCTTTTTCGCCGCTGGTGAGGCCGAATGCAAGGATCCCCGCCTGGATGCGCTCGATCTGCATTCCACCGGGCCTTTATGGGGTGAGGGCGCTTCGCCTGCTCAGGGCGCGACGGGCGATCTCGAACAGCGTATCGCCACTGCTGAGGCACAGCTCACGCACTGGCTCGCACAAGCGGACATGGCGCACGAACGGCGTATCCTGCGCCTCCCCATTAGCGGTTTGACGTGGCATTATCCCGAGCCTGACATTCTGCAACTGGAATTCGTCCTGCCGGCTGGATGTTTCGCCACCGCTCTGGTGCGCGAAATCGTCGAGCTTTTACCGGCAGGGCAGACGGACAACCCATGCGTATTCTGATTTCTAACGATGACGGCGTGGCCGCACCGGGCCTCGCCGCGTTGCACGCTGCGCTGGCTGATTACGCCGACTGCACGGTGATCGCCCCCGACGGCGACCGCAGCGGCGCCAGCAGCGCGCTGACCCTGGATCGCCCGCTGCACCCCTGCACCCAGGCCAATGGCTATATCAGCCTCAATGGCACGCCCACCGACTGCGTGCACCTGGGCATTAACGGCCTGCTGCCCGATGTGCCGGATCTGGTCGTGTCGGGCATCAACATGGGCGCCAATCTGGGTGATGACGTGTTGTATTCCGGCACCGTAGGCGCCGCGCTCGAGGGCCGCTTTCTAGCCCGCCCGGCATTCGCCTTTTCGCTGGTCTCCCGTTCGGCCGAGAATCTGCCCACCGCGGCTCATTTCGCCCGCAAGCTGGTCGAGGCTCACGAACAGCTCGATCTGCCGCCTCGTACGGTGCTGAACGTCAACGTGCCTAACCTGCCGCTCGAGCGTATCCGTGGTGTGCAGCTGACCCGCCTGGGCCATCGTGCCCGCGCCGCCGCACCGGTCAAGGACGTCAACCCGCGAGGCAAGGCCGGCTACTGGATCGCTGCTGCCGGGGATGTCGAGGATGGCGCTGAAGGCACCGACTTCCACGCCGTCATGCAGGGCTACGTGTCGGTCACGCCGTTGCAGCTCGACCGCACTTATCAGGATGGACTCAACCGCCTCAAACCCTGGCTGGAGGGGTTGATGAAATGAATCGGGAGCATGACCGCCACGGGATTGGCATGACCTCGCAGCGCACGCGCGAACGCCTGATCCAGCGACTCTACGAAGAAGGCTTGTCCAACGCCGGCGTGCTCGAGGTGATCAGGCGCACGCCGCGTCATCTGTTCGTCGACGAAGCCCTGGCCCATCGCGCCTATGAAGATACGGCGCTGCCGATTGGGCACAACCAGACCATCTCGCAACCCTACATGGTGGCGCGCATGAGCGAGCTGCTGCTCGCCGCCGGCCCGCTGGACAAGGTGTTGGAGATCGGTACGGGCTCCGGTTACCAGACGGCCATCCTGGCGCAACTGGTCGAGCGGGTGTTCACCGTCGAGCGCATTCAGGGGCTGCAGGAACGGGCGAAGGAACGATTGGTCAAACTCAGCCTGCGCAACGTGGTCTTTCGCTGGGGCGATGGCTGGGAAGGCTGGCCGGCGCTGGCGCCCTACAACGGGATCATCGTTACCGCCGCGGCCTCGGAAGTGCCCCAGGCGCTGCTGGATCAGCTGGCTCCAGGCGGCCGTCTGGTGATTCCCGTCGGTTCAGGTGACGTTCAGCAATTGTTATTGATCATTCGCGAGGAGCAGGGTTTCTCCCGGCACGTACTCGACGCAGTACGGTTCGTGCCCCTGCTTAACGGCCCGCTGGCCTGATTCGAATCGAACGGAAGGATGCATGAAGAAGACCTTGCTGCTGTATACCAAAGGAATGGCGATGGGCGCGGTCGATGTAGTGCCTGGTTTCTCCGGCGGCACCGTTGCCCTGATCACCGGTATATACGACAAGCTTCTCGCCTCGTTCGCCGCCATGCCCCAGGCCTTGATGCTGCTCGCACGCGGGCGCATCGCCGCGGCGTGGCAGGCTTGCAATGCCAGTTTTCTGCTGGTGGTTTTGCTGGGCATTCTCAGCAGTATCTTCACCCTGGCTCGGGCCATCAGCTACCTGATGAACGAGCACCCGGTGCCGCTCTGGGCGTTCTTCTTCGGGCTGGTGCTGGTATCCGTCTATCTGGTGGGGCGCGAGGTGCAGGCCTGGCGCGGTAACCGGTTGGTCGGCTTTGCCGTCGGCCTGGCATTCGCATTGTGGATTACCCTCGCAGTGCCCATGCAACTGTCCGCCGACCCGCTGATGTTGTTCTTCGCCGGTGCCATCGCCATCAGCGCGATGATCCTGCCGGGTATCTCGGGCAGCTTCATCCTGGTGCTGCTCGGTCTTTACCCGGTAGTGCTAGGGGCCGTGAAGAATTTCGATCTGGCCGTGCTGGCGGTGTTTTGCGCCGGTTGCGTGCTAGGTCTGCTGACCTTCTCGAAGGTGTTGAGCTGGCTGCTCGCCAACATGCGCGACCTGACCATGGCCTTTCTGGCCGGGTTGATGCTCGGCTCGCTGGTCAAGGTCTGGCCCTGGAAACAAACCCTCACATGGCAAACCAATCGTCATGGTGAATCGTTTCCACTCGAACAGGTCAATCTATTGCCGTGGCAGTTCGCCGATGTCAGTGGAGACGACGCGCAATTGCTGCTGGCCATCGTGTTGAGCCTGTGCGCTATCGCGTTGGTATTGGGCGTTGAGTGGCTGGCGCGCCGCCGCCAGGTTGAAGAGGTGTGACGTTTCGGCGTTCTTTACCGGTCGCTCGAGGCCGTCTGCAAGGGAGATTGGGGTGAGTTCCACAGCCAAACAAGGACATCGTTCCTCGGGCATGCTGCGCAACCTGCTGGTGATGACTGCCGTAGGTGCGCTGCTGGCCGGCTGCGCCAGCTCGCCATCGGGTGGTGTGCAGGTCGTCGATCGCAATAGCGCTGCTTCGCAGCGCCAGCCGGTCACCTCTGGCCAATACCGAGTGCAACGTGGGGACACACTTTACTCCATCGCCTTCCGCTATGGATGGGACTGGAAAGCACTGGCTGCGCACAATGCCATCGCGCCTCCGTACATGATCCGCGTGGGCCAAGTGATTCGCTTCGGTTCCGGCAGTTCTGGCGGGCCCGTCACCGCCTCCACGCCGCCTGCCTCGAGACCCGTCGCAACCACGCCAGGTCGGCCTTCCACGCCGGTGCAAGCGCCTCCGGCACAAACCACCACTCGTCCAACGACGCCGATCGTGACGACTCCTGCCACCACCCCCGTGGAGCCGGTTCAGCGTTCCGCAACAGGTTGGGCGTGGCCGGCGAGCGGTGCGATTATCGGCCGTTTTTCCTCAAACGGTAGTTTGAATAAAGGCATTGATATAGCAGGTGAATTGGGACAGCCTGTCCTTGCTGCGTCTGGTGGATCCGTTGTCTACGCCGGGAGTGGGTTACGGGGCTACGGCGAATTGGTGATCATCAAGCACAGCGATACCTACGTGAGTGCCTACGGTCACAACCGCAGGCTGCTGGTACGTGAGGGGCAGCAGGTCAAAGTCGGGCAACAGATTGCCGAGATGGGTTCCACGGGAACTGACCGGGTGAAGCTTCACTTCGAAATTCGCCGCCAGGGTAAGCCTGTAGATCCAATGCAATACCTGCCACGTCGTTGATCTGTCGCTCGTTCACCCGCTCACGTGGGATGGACGGGCTCTGATGTTGCCAAGGACAAGCGCACATCGGAGCTTGCTGGTCGAACTCAGCAAGGGACGGAACAATAAAATGGCACTCAATACCAAGGCAGCGCCGGAGTTTGACATCGATGACGAAGTGCTCCTGATGGAGCCGGACATCGATCTTGACGAGGCTAACGACAAGGCGGCTACTGCCAAGGTCGCCACGCGTAGCAAGGCCAAGCAGCCTACCGGCAGCAAGCAGCACAAGTACATCGACTACACCCGGGCGCTCGACGCCACTCAGCTGTACCTCAACGAAATCGGTTTCTCTCCACTGCTCACTCCTGAAGAAGAGGTGTTCTTCGCGCGTTTGGCGCAGAAGGGCGATCCCGCCGGGCGCAAACGCATGATAGAAAGCAACCTGCGGCTGGTGGTGAAGATCGCCCGGCGCTACGTGAATCGCGGGTTGTCGCTGTTGGACTTGATCGAAGAAGGCAATCTCGGCCTGATTCGCGCCGTCGAGAAATTCGACCCGGAGCGCGGCTTCCGCTTCTCCACCTACGCCACCTGGTGGATCCGGCAGACCATCGAGCGGGCGATCATGAATCAGACCCGCACCATTCGTTTGCCCATTCATGTGGTCAAGGAACTCAACGTCTACCTGCGTGCTGCGCGGGAGCTGACCCAGAAGCTCGATCACGAACCTTCCCCCGAGGAAATCGCCAATCTCCTGGAA
Organism: Pseudomonas sp. PA27(2017); assembly: GCF_001945445.1. Taxonomy (GTDB): domain Bacteria; phylum Pseudomonadota; class Gammaproteobacteria; order Pseudomonadales; family Pseudomonadaceae; genus Aquipseudomonas. Next base: position 3,587 of record NZ_MSXW01000026.1, on the reverse strand, counting down.
AAACCGGTGGGCGAGGTCAAGCGCATGCTTGGCCTCAACGAGCGGGTGTCTTCGGTGGATGTATCCCTGGGGCCAGACTCCGACAAGACGCTACTCGACACCCTTACCGATGATCGCCCCACCGATCCTTGCGAGTTGCTGCAGGACGACGATCTATCCCAGAGCATCGACCAATGGCTGTCGGAGCTGACCGAGAAGCAACGCGAGGTTGTGGTACGACGCTTCGGTCTGCGTGGCCACGAAAGCTGCACGCTCGAGGAGGTTGGCCAGGAGATCGGCCTGACGCGTGAGCGCGTGCGGCAGATTCAGGTCGAAGCACTCAAGCGACTGCGCGAGATACTCGAGAAGAACGGCCTTTCCGCCGACTCGCTGTTCCAGTAACACCCGGCCTGCCAGGCCCTCGGCCAGTCAGCTTGCTGACTGGCTTTTTTATTGTCGCGGGCACTGAACTGAAGAAATGAAAACGGCGCCTCCAGGGCGCCGTTTTCGACAGGCCTTGATCAGGCCGGCAGGGCATCTCGCAACTGCAGCAGCGTATCCGACTGTGCCTGAACGGCGCGGTATTGCTCGGCGTCACTGACAAGCGTCGCGGCGGGTACCGGGAACATCTCGTTCAGCTTGCTGCTCCACTCAGCTGACGCCGATTGCTCGGGGAAGCAGCGGCGGATCAGGTCGAGCATGATCGAGACGGTCACCGAGGCGCCAGGGGAAGCGCCGAGCAGGGCGGCAATGGAGCCATCTTGGGCGGCCACCAGCTCGGTACCGAATTGCAGGATGCCGCCTTTCTTGGCGTCCTTCTTGATGATCTGCACGCGTTGGCCGGCAATCTCCAGGCGCCAGTCGCTGGCCTTGGCCTGCGGGTAGAAGCCGCGCAGGGTATTGAGGCGCTGCTCCTGGGACTGCATGACTTCCTTGACCAGGTAACGCGTCAGGTCGAAGTTGTCGCGGGCCACCGCCAGCATCGGGCCAATGTTGTTCAGGCGCACCGACATCGGCAGGTCGAGGAACGAGCCCTTCTTAAGAAATTTGGTGGTGAAGCCGGCATAGGGCCCGAACAGCAGCGATTTCTTACCGTCGACCACGCGCGTATCCAGGTGCGGCACCGACATGGGCGGCGAGCCGACTTCAGCCTGGCTGTACACCTTGGCCTGATGCTGGTTCACCACTTCCGGGTTGTCGCAGCGCAGCCACTGTCCGCTGACCGGGAAACCGCCGAAACCCTTGCCTTCGGCGATGCCGGACATCTGCAGCAGGGGCAGAGCGCCGCCGCCAGCGCCGAGGAACACGAAGCGGGCCTGGATCTGGCGGTGATTGCCGCTCTTCTGATCCTTGGTGCTCACGCGCCAGCCGTGCTCATTACGAGTGAGGTCGGTAACGCGCTGGTTGAAGGTCACCCGAGCCTCGTTCTGCTGAACCAGATGGTCGAGCAGGCTCTTGGTGAGCGCGCCGAAATTGACGTCCGTGCCGTTGGCCACGTGGGTTGCTGCGATTGGCTCGTTCGGGTCGCGGCCCGGCATCATCAGCGGCATCCATTCGTTCATGGTGGCGCGGTCTTCGCTGTACACCATATCTTCGAAGGCGTGGTGCACATGCAGCGCCTCGAAGCGCTTCTTGAGGTAGTCGATGCCTTTCTGGCCGCGGACGAAGCTCAAGTGCGGAACGGGATTGATAAAGGACTTGGGCGAGCCGAAGGTGCCTTTCTTGACCAGGTAGGCCCAGAACTGTTTGGACTCCTCGAACTGCGCGTTGATGCTCACTGCCTTCTTGATATCGATGGAGCCGTCGGCAGACTCGGGGGTGTAGTTGAGTTCGCACAGGCCGGCGTGCCCGGTACCCGCGTTGTTCCACGGATTGGAACTCTCTGCCGCACCGAAGTCCATTGCCTCGACGACTTCCAGTTTGATACCCGGATCGAGCTCCTTGAGCAGCACCGCCAGCGTTGCGCTCATGATGCCGGCACCGACCAGCACTACATCTACAGCTTCGTAATCGTTCTGCGCCATTACCACATCTCCAAAAAATCAGCGTCCAGTCATAGGCCGTCGGCCTGGGCGGCAAAGGCGCCTGTCAGCGGTTGCCGAGCTGTATTGAGGATTGGGATAACGGGAGGAGGTCGCCGTGTCCTGCCGCAAGATGATTCATATGTTCGCCACACTCTTGTGAAGTTATTGAAACCGTTTTTTCACGTCCTTTTGGAACGCGAACCTCAAAAGTTCATGTGCCTGTTGGGCCGTTCCAGCCGGCAGATGTTCCGCGAAAACGCGGCCATCGCATGGAGGAGGGCCTTCGATATCGAGCAGCACGAAGTGGGCGACTCTCTGTGGCGTTGCCGATGGCATGACTGCATCAGCGGTACGGCGATGCCGATCAGGAGGCGTCCTTATAATCGGGGCGCGATTATAAGGCGAAAGCGGGGGAAGTGATCAGGTGCGTGTGACTTTTATTGCACATGCAGCGAAGCAGGCGGATGCCCGAGCTGGCGCTCAATGGCGGGCAAATGCGCTTTTCGGCAAGGGCGCGCCGAGCCAGGTCAGACGCTGCTCCTTGACCTCGTGCCAGCCCGCGGGGCCCGGTGGCTGGGCACTCTGGCGAAACGCGCGGCAGATGCCATGCTCATCCAGGCAGGCGTAAATGCGTGGGTTCGGGGTGGCGGCAAATTTCTGCAGAAGTGCGCGCATCAAACAAGCTCCGTTCATGCAAAGCGACCAAAGTCTTATACCTCCAGCATGTGACGAGAGCGTGACGCGGAACCGCGCTCACCGTTTGCAGGTCGATTCGTTATACTTCGCGAGCCTTAAGCGCCCCTCATGGAGAACCGAGTATGAATCGCCTGTTGTTTGGTCTGGTTGCCGTTATCAGTCTGGCTCTTGTCGGTTGTGCCCACAGCCCGCAACAGCTCAGCCCACAGCCCAGGCTGATTGGGTCACTTACTCCCGTTGGCCAAGGCCAGCCGGTGGTGGTGCGCGTGGTGGATGGGCGTCCTTCTCCGGTACTGGGCACTCGCGGCGGTCTGTATCCGGAGACCAGCGCCATCAGCGTATCGGGCCAGGACGTGTTGCCCAAGCTGCAGGCTCAGGCCGAGGCAGCCGTACGCCTACTGGGCTTCACCCCGTCGGCCAATGCCTACAACGCGCCGCAACTGACCCTGACCCTGGCCGAACTGAAGTATCAGTCGCCCAAGGAAGGCATGTACGTGACAGAGGCCGATATGACCGCCAGCTTCCGTGCCGATGTGCAGAACAGCAACCGTCGTTACAGTGGCCGTTATGGCGCTTCGCTGAACCAGCGTTTCGGCATGGCGCCTAACCAGGAAACCAACACCAAGCTGGTCAGCGACGTGCTGAGCGATGCCCTGACCCGAGCCTTCAAGGATCCGACCCTGGGGCAGATTCTCAGCGGTCAGTGATCTGACGGCAGACAAGAAAAAGCCCCGACACGTCGTAATGCTGTTCACTTAAGCGGAGCAGCCTTACGATCCACTGGATATCGGGTTTTGGAAATCTTCACCGTCCTGGGTCTTCCCGGCCTTGGACGGTGATCCAGAAACATTCCTCCGATACCTCCCCGCAGCTCAGCCAACCTTCTGC